>JAOAPY010000044.1 GCA_025463135.1 Acidobacteriota bacterium | reverse complement strand
ACCACCTCGCGGTAGCGGGTGGGTAAGTGATGGAGCAGCTATAACGCCGAGAGGATCTGGTTGTCCCCAGCGATCTTGTTGGGAGCAGACCCACCCGCTACCGCGTGGTGGTACTGACCTCATACTGGCGATCCGACGGACCTCACGACCGCGTGGTGGTGCTGACCTCATTTCCTTCGATGAGGTGCGAGTTGAGGGATGAGGTCAGTACCGGGAGCGGTAGCGACGGGATGACGAACTCGAGGATGAGCAAATGATCCGGTCGCTACTGCTCCCGGTTGTAATTTGTTTGACTTACGAAGGAAGAAGATGCGAATTGATCCTGGCGGCAAGGAAGACGAGCACCGTTAGCGTAGTTGTGACCAGGGCCGAGAGCAGGCAGTACTGGCAGAAATGATGAATCACGAAGGCCTGGAGATAGAGAAGCCAAAGCGTGGTTAAGAACATGAGACCGACGATCGGCGTCAGCAGCTTGGCCGCCACCTTGTATTGAAAAGCGGCGAGCGTGGCCAGGGTAAAGACTGTGAAGTAGGCAACCACGCCGATCAGCGCGAGAGGGACTCCGCGCACCACGGCGTAGGGACTACTGAGGACTTCGGAGCAGCCGCTGGTGATAGTGCAGCGCACACTCTGGCCGGTGATGTGTTCAATCGTTAAGTACAGCGAGTCCCCCAGGCCGATTAGTGCGACGCAGGCCGACACCGCGTAAAGAGTGATCGCTCGTGAATGTTGATTGCTCGGCATGGCGAATGTTTCTGATGAGATCAGGCGCGCTTGCCGGCCAGCATTCGATAGAGGGCCAGAATAATAATGGCGCCCAACACCGCGAAGGCCAGCTGAACCAGAAAGTTTCGATCGCCCAGGGTTACAGTGTTCGTCGCCAGCCCGAGAATTCGCGCTACGAAACCGCCCACGACAGCGCCTGCAATTCCCAGTATCACGGTGATGATGCAGCCGCCGGGATCTTTGCCGGGCATCAACCAACGCGCGAGCAGGCCCGCGATCAGGCCGAAGACGATCCATCCGATAATATCGATCATTTTCGTTACTCCTTCGTAATACTACTCGCCAACGAGCTGTTTGAAAGTCAACACCACGGCCTTGTGCCGTGGAGGATCACGATTCCTACTGAATATCACATCGGGGAAAGTATCAAACGTGAAATTCCATGGGACAAGCCCGTGGCATCTCATCAGTTCGGCGACTCTTTTGTAGCCACGAACGTCAGTCACCACGGCGCAAGGCCGCGGCATCCAAGAAAGCGTTCCGATTCCTTATCCCCCAGTGCGCGCCTGCCCCAGACGCTGCGCGTGACGGCGCACCTGTTCAGAGACATTGCGGTTCTGCGAAAGATTCAAAAGATCTTTGGTGCGAATGCGCGGCAGTATGCCAATCACCATCGGGATCGGGCTGCGAGGATTGCGTGACAAGTTATGAATTACCGTATACAGCCGCGCCCAGGCGCGATTTAGGGAGATCAGCCGCAGTGCTTCAGTGGCGACGGTGCGCATCGACGCGATGTTTTCGATCTCCGGATCGGTAATACGCGGATTCTTAATGACAGCGCAGGCAACGACCTTGTTCGAATCCCGGATCAGGATACCGCGTGCTTCCCGATCACCTTTCATAGCCATCTTCAAGCGATCCTTCGGAGTCATGAGCATCAGGCGGCGGATCATCGACACTCGTTCATTGGAAATGGCGCCGGCCTCAAGCGTTTCATGTTGAATAATGCGCTGCACGTTGGCCAGATGTTGTTCCGCGGATTCGGCCATCAACTCCTCGTACGTCTCCGAAGGGAGCCATGACTCGTCGATCTCGGCGTCGGACACCTCGATGTGTTCCGCGATCAGCCAAACATCCTCTGCGCTCAACGTGCCCGGAGTAGACTTTAGATCCACGCTCTCAAAAAATTCCGCGGCAGCGGCTTTGCCGCGCGCCCGCAATTCATCGGCAATCTGGCGGGCGCCTCGTTCCTTCTCAAAAAATTCTTCCCGCGTTTCGCGCGCGCGCCGTTCAGCGTCAGGTGTGCGCGCCGCATTCTGCAGAATGGCATCGAGGATGGCGGGCGCTCGCACCATGCGCTGCTGATTGATGCTGATCAATTCCAGCAGCGAACCATCTTTCGCTATGCGCGCATAGGCGGCGATGGCTGCGTCAGGCGTTTGGTTGTTCAGGATGGCGGCTTCGCGCACCGCGCGATCGATGTTATCGGCGGTAGCCAGATAAGTCAGCACTGACGGTGGAGTGGCGTCGGCTTTGGCGGCTATTAAGAAGTCTTCGCTGGTCTGGGCGGTGAGAGTAGCGGCGGCAGCTTCGGCAATTTCAGAGTCTTCACTATTGCGAAGCGCCACCAGCACTTCGATCAGATCCGACTGTGGTAAGGGCAACATGCCGCGCGCGGCGGCCAGCCGGGCGGGTTGGGGGGCAGTGCCGGTAATGACAGCAAGCACGACCGGATTCGATGATGTGATGTCGGTACTCAAGAAATTGATGAAAGCGAACTCAGCCGCTCGAGCTACTTGACTACGCCGCAGCCCACGAATTAGTACAGATTGAAGTTGTATTCAAGGTGCATGTATATCGAGACCGGCTTACCGTCCTTTGTTGCCGGTATGAACCTGATTTGTCGGGCTGCGTACACTGCCATGTCCGTTAGCCCGTCAGGCAAAGTCTTTAAAGCACGAATCGCCTTTACTCTGCCGTCCATGGCAAAGACAGCCTGCAAAACGACGGTCCCGGTGACCTGATTCCGCCGGGCTTGTTCGGTGTAGGCGGGCTCCGGCCTGTTTGTTATTCGTAATTTGGAGGTAACCTCTTTGCCTGTAAATACCTGTCGTTGGCCAGGCGCAAAGCTCTTCGGATCTGACAGTTCCTCAAAATCCCGCAGCGACTGTAATCGGTCACTCCACTCCTGCCGCTTAGTTTTGGAAGGTTTAGTATCGAGGGAGATGTACTTCTGTGCGCTGGCCACTGCCCATATTAGTCGCTCGTGAATCTGCCGAAACACCACCGTGTCATCACCCTTTTCCATCTTAAGAAAAACTGCTTCCACCCATGCGTCACCAAGTTTGGCCGCGCGCTCGTATGCCTTACGAGCCTCACCGACCCTTCGCTGTCGCTCCAGTGCCAGACCCAGATAATGCCACGCGCGCACGTTTGCGCCATCCTTCTTAACCACGTCGCGCAAGGTCTTGATCGCATTTACATCGTCGCCTTTTTCGAAGAGATCAATGCCGGTGCTATCGGTGGGCGCCACATACTGGCTTCCAAAAACCACGTGGGCGGAGGGATAAGCTTCAGGCGAGGAGACGCAGAACAAAGCGATGCATAGAAAGAAACAGCACCAACCAGGTTTTAGCATTGCACTTTTTTTCAAGGAATGACACGACACTACATCGTGGCCCCGTGGCACTTCTTGTACTTCTTGCCGGAACCGCAGGGGCAGGGCTCGTTGCGGCCGACCTTAGGCTGATCGCGCACGACGGTTTTGGTTTTGCCGGCTTCCTCGCCCGCCGGCGCCGCGCCCTGGTTGGGTCCGGTAAAAGTCAACGAAGAGGGACGTCGCGGCGGTCGCCGCTGGCGCAGTGTCTCGGGAGGTTGCTCGGCCACGACCTGGAGATTAAAGAGTGAACGGATGGTCGTGGTGTCGATGCGGTCCAGCATCTCCTGGAACATGTCAAAGCTCTGTTTCTTGTATTCGACGAGCGGATCCTTCTGGCCGTATCCCACCAGGCCAATGCCCTGCTTCAGGTGGTCCAACGACAGCAGGTGGTCCTTCCACTGCGCATCGATGATGTTGAGCATGATGATGCGCTCATAGGTGCGCATCGCCTCGGGCCCGATCTGCCCTTCCTTCTCAGCGTAATGCTTTCCGAGGCTGGACCAGATCGCGGTTTCGATCTCGGCTGTGGTCGAGCTGCGAAAATCGATCCTCTCAGCTTCGGTATCCAAACCGTAAATGGTCCGAATCTGTACCCTATAGTTTTCGACGTCCCAATCATCGGGCGCCACGTCGGGATTGAGATACTTCACAGTGATATCGGCGAGCAGATCCCTGGCCACACCCGTTTCGCCAATCAGGTATTCGCGCTGATCGGGTTGTTCCATCAACTGGCGGCGCAGACTATAGATAGTCTCGCGCTGCTTGTTCATAACGTCGTCGTACTCGAGCAGGTGTTTGCGCGATTCAAAGTTACGTCCCTCGACCGATTTCTGCGCGGACTCGATGCGCTTTGACACCATGCGGGACTCGATAGCGATGCCTTCTTCCATACCTAGACGCTGCATCAGCGCCTTGACCTTGTCGCCGGCGAAGATACGCATCAAATCGTCTTCAAGCGAAAGGAAAAAGCGTGATGAACCAGGATCGCCCTGGCGTCCCGCGCGTCCTCTTAACTGGTTATCGATGCGGCGTGATTCGTGTCGCTCAGTTCCCAGGATATGCAGCCCGCCAATCTCGACTACTTCCTTGTGTTCCTCTTCGACGATGCTTTTGGCGCGCGAGAAGGCAACATTCCACTGGTCGTCGCTGGCCTCGTCCGGATCGATCTCGTCCTCTTTCAGGAATTCGCGGGCCATAAAGTCAGGGTTGCCACCCAGCAGGATGTCAGTACCGCGACCCGCCATGTTGGTGGCGATAGTCACCGCACCTTTGCGTCCCGCCTGGGCCACGATTTCAGCTTCGCGTTCGTGATACTTTGCGTTGAGAACGTTGTGGGGCACGCCTTCACGGACCAACCGGCGCGCGATCAGCTCTGAATTTTCCACCGACACGGTGCCGACCAGGACCGGTTGGCCCTTTTCATAGCACTCTTTGATCTCTTCGACGACGGCGTCCCATTTCTCAGGCAGCGTGCGATAGATTACGTCGGAAAAATCCGTACGCACCATCGGTTGGTTCGTCGGCACGGCGACCACGTCGAGTTTGTAGGTCGAGTGGAACTCGGCGGCCTCGGTTTCCGCGGTACCGGTCATGCCGGAAAGTTTTTCGTAAAGCCGGAAATAGTTTTGCAGGGTGATGGTCGCGAGCGTCTGGTTTTCCTTTTCGATCTTGACGCCTTCTTTGGCCTCAACCGCCTGGTGCAGTCCGTCGGACCAGCGCCGGCCTTTCATCAAGCGGCCGGTAAAATCATCGACGATGATTACTTCACCGTCCTGGACCACGTACTGATGATCCAGACGGTACAGCGTGTGGGCCTTCAGGGCCTGTTCGACGCAATGCAGCAGTTCCATGTTCGATGGATCGTAGAGGTTACCAACGCCGAGCAGCTTTTCGGCTTTGTCCACACCTTCTTCGGTCAGGACCGCGGTGTGGGCTTTTTCGTCGACCAGATACTCGCCGGTCTTCTTACCATCAGCCTGTTCTTCACCGCGTTTCAACTGGGGAATGATCTGGTCCGCTTTGTAGTATTTGTCCGTCGCTTCGTCCGAAGGACCGGAAATGATCAAGGGCGTGCGCGCTTCGTCAATGAGAATGGAATCGACCTCGTCGACGATGGCGTAGTAGTAGTCGCGCTGCACGCAGGTGGTGAGATCGAACTTCATATTATCGCGTAGATAGTCAAAGCCGAACTCGTTATTCGTGCCGTAGGTAATGTCCGCTCCGTACGACGCCTGGCGCTCGAAATCGTCCATGTCGTTCTGAATGCAGCCGACTTCGAGGCCGAGGAAGCGATGAATCTGGCCCATCCATTCGGCGTCGCGCGAGGCGAGATAATCGTTGACCGTGACGATATGCACGCCGCGTCCGGTCAAAGCGTTGAGATAAGCCGGCAGGGTGGCCACCAGGGTCTTGCCTTCACCGGTGCGCATCTCGGCAATTTTGCCTTTGTGCAAAACCAAACCACCGATCATCTGCACGTCGAAGTGACGCATGCCGGTAGTCCTGACGCTGGCCTCGCGCACGGTAGCGAAAGCCTCCGGCAGAATCTCATCCAGAATTTCCTGCTCGAGACGTCTGCGTTCTGCCTTGTCGGTAGTGTTGGCTAATGCGTTTTGGACCTGTTCCTTGAAGGCTGCGGTGCGGCCGCGCAACTCATCGTCTGAAAGCTTTTTGAGCGCCGGCTCGAGTTCATTGATTTTCGCGACGATAGGCTGAACAGTCTTCAGATAACGTTGGTTGCTGCTACCAAAAACTTTAGTTAGAAATTTGTCGAAACTGGCCATAATCTTTTACCGAAATTGGGCTACCAATTATTAACTGGAATATTTGTTCAATTGAGCGATCAAAGTCCGACAAACTCTCGGGCTTTTACTAACCCGCGAAGTTTGCCGGACGCGTTAATTGTAATTGAGTCGCAAAGGGCTAAGCAAACCGTCAAAAGCTGCATGGAACAGAGTCTCAAGTTAGCCCAGGCTAATTTCATGAACAGTTATCAAGCAGTACCAGGGCCACCGTTTGAGCCCGAAGCGCCGGGATTCAATAGCCACGTCCGTGAGGGCGTGGAAAGACAGGCCTTTCGCTCCAAAGGCCCGAAGGGCCGTCACTTGATCGGCTCGATCCCACAATTCCGCACCTACGGCGCTTACCATTCTCAAGGAACCACTCACCACGCCCTAACGGACGTGGCTATTGAATGCCGGCCCTTCGAGTCTGGGAGTTGCAGCACAAAATTCCAAGACCTCATATCGTGACTCTGCTCAAAGCTTACTCAACTCGCCGGTTTGGGTTCTATTTGTTTTTTCAACAGATCCGAGGCTGTCTGGCGCTGCATCTTGAAGCGCACCACAATTTGTTTGCCTTCCGCGGTCACTTTTGTATTCTTGAAAATCATTTCCTCATCATGCCCGCGTTTTTTTATTTCTCCCGCAGCCAGGCCCCAGTTGTAGAGGCGTGTCAACTGGCTGGCGCGATCCGCTGAATCGGCTTCAGTCTGTACGCTGGCGTTGAAATCGCTTTTGTCCAGCTTCAAGTTGAAACGCAGGGTCATGGGATCGCAGCGCAGAGATTTTTGTTCCTGTTTTACTTTTTCGGGATCCTTTAGAAAGAGCAGCATGCGGCTATCGCTAATGGCCGCTGCCAGATCCTTTGCCAGATCGACCATCTGATTGTCGCCGGATTTCTGCACCACCTTTGCATCGTCAAGCTTGCAGTCGGCATTCAGTTTGGCGTCGATACTCATTTCCAGATCTGCGTCGAGATCAAGCAGGTGCTTTTCTTTGAGGGCATTGGCGCGCCCCAACCAATCCTTCAAGGGACGGGTGTTGATTTCATTCTCGTTAATTCCCAGGACTTCGCCGTCGTCTTTCTTTTCATCGGCCGCATCTGTCTTACCATCTTTCGGTTTGTCAGACGCCGGTGCCTTATTGGTATTTTCGGCAGCTACTGGGGCCGGCGCTGCCGGCGAAGGCACCGGGCTGGGAATGGGGCTGGGAATCGGACTGGGAGTGTTTACAGGTTTTGGCGGCGTAAAGGTCGAGATGATCTTCGGAGCCATCGGATCGGGGGTCGGCGCCGTGACGCCGGTCGGAAAGTCCGTCGAAAAATAGCCATCCGGATAACGGAACTTCGGCCCAACCTCAACCATTTGTATTTCTTCGCCGACGACGGTCCGTTTATAAGCGCGATCGACATAGCCGGTCTTGCCGGCAAGGACGGCGATATTCAGAGCGTCCCGCAAGCTGGGAACGTAGAGCACGGTGCCGGCAAGAGCCAGGTGGAGCAGCACCGAAGCCCCGAGCAAGCCCAAAAGTGATGACCCACGCGACTCGCGATTAATCTCGAAACGGCTGAAAAGTTCGGACATTTTTACGCAAAACCCCTTGTCTACTCCTCGCGTTAGACGCCTGATGCCGGCGATACGTTGCGAACGCCCGCTGGATATACGTTAGCACTTCGCGAGATGTTGTCCCAAAGAGTGGGGGTGGGGTGTAGGGTTAGGAATTTCGGTGGAATCGACGCGTATCAGCTAGCTTACCAATAGAATCGATTACTAACCCTGGATAACGCTGCTCTAGCAGGCTGCGGAAAAAGTAAGCATTGTTAGTGATTTCGTCTTCATGAAGAGTTTTGCTTATCGATGATGTGCGATTTTCTTTCTGCGCTTGGTCCCTTTAGTGGCTCATTGGCCACTTTATTTC
>JAOAPY010000037.1 GCA_025463135.1 Acidobacteriota bacterium | reverse complement strand
AGGCGGAGTCATATATATTGACGAAGGAAGAAGGAGGACGGCACACGCCGTTCTTTACGGGATACCGGCCGCAGTTCTACTTTCGGACCACGGACGTGACGGGAGTGGCAACACTGCCGGAAGGCGTGGAGATGGTGATGCCGGGTGACAACGTGGCGATGGAGATCGAATTGATCACGCCCATCGCGATGGAGAAGGGATTGCGCTTCGCTATTCGCGAAGGCGGCCGCACGGTCGGAGCGGGAACCATCACGGATATTATTCAATAGGAAGGTCTTTGGACTTAGGTCTTTGGACTTGGGTCCTAGCTGGTTGCCTGGCGCTTGGCCTTGAATCGTTCAAGTCCCCATACCAGGAATCAAAGACCAAAAGCCAAAAGCCAAAGACCCAAGATCGTATTTACGAATGAGGTTAGGTTATGCCGCGCGATAATATTGTTCTCCAGTGTGGTGATTGCAAGAGTCGGAACTACACGACTACGAAAAACAAGAAGACCACGACTGAACGGCTTGAATTCAAGAAGTTTTGCAGTCGTTGCCGCAAGCACACTGGACATAAGGAAACGAAGTGAGGACGAGACACGGAGATTGTGAGACGCGGCGAAATTATCTTTTCTCCCTGTCCCCGCGTCTCCCCATCCCCGCGTCAGTCCGACGAAGGGGTATAGTGTCAACGGTTAGCACGTCGGTCTCCAAAACCGAAAGTCCGGGTTCGAATCCTGGTACCCCTGCCAGCATTGTCTAAGTGGGATCGAGAGAGAGAGAGAGTTACGAGGTTATGGCAGAAACAGACAATCCTGAAGTCCTTCCGTCGCCACGAGCAACGCCCTTTGGCGAAGGGACCGAAGGCCGCGGCACTCGTCGCGAACGAGGACTGTCGTCGCCTCGCGTCGGACCGTTGGGACGTCTTTCCCAATTTATTCGGGACGTAAGAGGTGAGCTGAAGCGCGTTTCCTGGCCGAGCGCCAAGGAAGTTAAGAATACGACCATCATCACTCTGATCGCCGTGATCTTCTTTGCTGCTTATCTATTTGCAGTCGATCAAGCTTTGGCGCGGATGATCCTGGGCCTCACCTGGCTGGTTAACAAGATTTTAGGAGTCTAAAAGAGAGTTTTCAATGCAGCAGTGGTTCATACTCCATACGTACTCCGGTCACGAGAAGAAGGTTCGCGATAGCCTGAAAGCTCGCATTCGCGACACGGACCTGCAGGCTGAGGTCGCCGAAGTGCTGGTGCCCACCGAAACCGTGGTGGAAATGCGCGGCAATAAGCGAGTCGAGTCTTCGCGGATGTTCTATCCCGGTTACGTGCTGGTGCAAATCGAGTGTGACGACCGCGGCCACATCCCGGACAACGTTTTTCATCTAATTAAGTCGACTCCCAAGGTGACGGGCTTTGTCGGTGGTCATAATCCGACACCGCTGACGCCACAGGAAGTGGATCAGATTGTTCACAACGTCACCGAGGCGGCAGAAAAGCCGAAACCGAAATTTTCATATGCGTCCGGAGAAACGGTGCGCATCAAGTCCGGACCGTTTCAGAGTTTTACCGGCAAGGTAGAAGAAGTTAATGAAGACAAGTCGACGTTAAAGGTGACGGTGACGATTTTTGGGCGCTCAACGCCAGTCGAACTGAATTTCCTGGACGTCGAGAAAGTTACTTTCGCTGAGGAGGAATGAGCTTCCGACAAACTTCAGGTTGTCGCTTATTCGCGTGAGAACTAGCCCAGCCGGGCCACGACAAACTGAAGTTTGTCGGACCTTAGCCTGGGCAATTGGAAACGACTTATGGCAAAGAAGATTACTGGATACGTTAAGTTGCAAGTGCCGGCGGGAAAGGCGAATCCCGCTCCGCCGATTGGTCCCGCGCTGGGCCAGCACGGCGTGAACATTATGGAGTTCTGCAAGGCCTTTAACGCCAAGACAGCGCAAATGGATCCGGATCTCAAGGTGCCCGTGGTGATCACGGTTTACGCCGATCGCTCGTTCACGTTTGAGACCAAGACGCCGCCGGCAGCTGATCTGTTAAAGAAGGCTTCGGGAATCCCCAAGGGTTCCGGTAGTCCCAAACGAGAAAAGGTCGGCAAGATCTCGCGGGCAAAGATTGAAGAGATTGCCAAGTTGAAGATGCCTGACCTTAATACCAAGAGTCTCGAGTCGGCGATTAGAACGATTGAAGGTACAGCCCGTCAAATGGGGCTTACGATTGAGTGAATTTCGGATTGCGAATTTCGGATTGCGGATTTCATCCGTTCGGCTTTCGCTTTCCACAACAGAGGGAGGGGAGACAGAGGTTTCGAATTGCGCCGGTTCTCAAGTCCGAAATTCGCAATCCGAAATCCGAAATTCCCCGTCGGCACCTCAGAGGTAAGTAATGAAAAAGCACGGAAAGAAATATCGCACTGCGGCTGAGAAGATCGAAGTCGGGCGCAAGCACAACCTGGAAGATGCGGTCGCAAAAGTAAAAGAGATTGCTTTCGCAAAGTTTGACGAAACAGTTGAATTAACCGTATGGCTCGGAGTTGACCCGCGCAAAGCGGATCAATTGGTCCGCGGCACAATCGTTCTCCCGCATGGTTTGGGAAAGACCAAAACCGTGCTGGTGATAGCGCAGGGCGAAAAGATCAAAGAAGCCGAAGAGGCTGGCGCTGACCTGGTCGGCGGTCAGGATATGGTCGATAAGATCAAGGGCGGCTGGCTGGAATTTGATGCCGTGATCGCCACGCCCGACATGATGCGTCTGGTAGGTGGCCTGGGCAAGGTGCTTGGCCCTCGTGGTCTGATGCCGAACCCCAAGACCGGCACCGTCACCTTTGACGTCAAGACTGCCGTTCAGGAAACCAAGGCCGGCAAGGTTGAGTACCGCGTCGACAAGACCGGGGTGATTCACGTTCCGGTGGGTAAGGTTTCCTTTGATGCCGACAAGATTCGCGACAATACAAGGGCGCTGCTGGAAGCGGTGGTAAAAGCCAAGCCGTCGACCGCCAAAGGTAAGTACGTCAAGAAAGTTAATCTTGCCTCGACCATGAGTCCGGGCGTCTTGATTGACGAAGCCGGGTACGTGAAATAAAGGGTGAGGAGTGACTAAGTAATGAAGACGAGAAAGCAAAAACAAGAAAGCCTGGAATCACTCACCGAGCAGTTCAAGAATGCCAGCGCGGCGATGCTCGTTGGTTTTAAGGGGCTGACCGTACCTAAGGATCAGGAGCTGCGCAATCAATTGCGTGAGGTAGGGATCTCTTACTCAGTAGTAAAGAACACGCTGGCCCGTAAAGCCGCAGTGGGCACCGCGCTCGAGCCGGCCGTGGACCAGTTCAAAGGTGTGACGGCGGTGGCCCTGAGCAAGGACGATCCCGTCAGCCTTTCCAAGGCGATAGCCAAATTCACGAAAGCAAACCCCGATGTGTTTACTTTCAAAGCCGGAATCGTCGAAGGCCGCGTAGTTGCTTTGCGCGACGTGGAAGCGATTGCCAGTTTGCCCTCGCGGGAAGAGCTGCTTTCCAAAGTTATGTTTCTGGTCAACGCCCAGGCGCAGCGGTTGGCAACGGTTACCAATGCCGTGGCCCGGAACCTGGTGGTTGTCCTTGATCAGGTGCGCGCCCAGAAGGAAGCACAGGCAGCGTAAGAATTTTTGATTTCGGATTGCGAATTTCGGATTTGTGAGCTGAAATCCGCAACGCAAAATTTTAGGGCCGTTTGCTTCGGTGTCAGTGAAGCGGCCAAAGTGGAGGCGACGCGGGCGATGCAGCCAGTGACGCAGCCAGGGAAACGCAACGGAGGCAGCGAAGCCGCCCGTCGCCAGTTATGGAATTTTTTAGGAGTGAATAATCAGCATGTCTACAGATAAGATTCAATCGATCGTCGATCAGGTAAAAGATTTGACGTTGCTCGAAGCTTCTCAGCTTGTTAAGGCGATGGAAGAGACGTTTGGCGTTTCCGCAGCCGCAGCCGCTGTGGCCGTCGCGCCTGCAGCCGGCGGCGGCGAGGCAGCCGCGCCCGCGGAAGAGAAGACCGAATTTGACGTCATCTTGCAGGCCATCGGCGCCAACAAGATTAACGTTATTAAGGTCGTCCGCGAAGTGACGGCACTTGGTCTGAAGGAAGCCAAAGACCTGGTCGAGGCAGCGCCCAAGGCCGTGAAGGAAGGCATTTCCAAGGACGAGGCCGAGACCATCAAGCAGAAGCTGTCGGACGCAGGCGCTACCGTCGAAGTTAAGTAGTAGTCGGGGTCAGTGGTAACGCAACTGTTGGTTTGCACGGCAAGCTAACAGCTTGCGTTACACGCGCTATCGTAATGTTTATTTGTGCGTGACTTGACAGTCACGTCCTTACTGGCTAACTTAAGGGAGTATTGAGGGCGCTGGCGTTACTCCCGGAAAATTTGACGGATGAAATTAGCTGCTTTTTGGTTCTGAAGCGGTCAGGGCATCTTATGCTTTGACCGCGCTTTGTCGTGTTTGGGTGCTGCGGGACTAGTCGCGCGTTGCGCGAGTCTCTGATTGGCGGGTCAGGAACAGGACTCCACAAGGAAATATTCAATGTCTGCAAATCTACTTAAAACAGAAAATACAGGGTTAGGCCGACGCACGAGCAAGGCGCCGGAACGCGTGGACTTTTCCAAGATCAAGACGGCGGTCCAGATTCCGAATCTGATCGAGATTCAGAGGGAATCCTACAATCGCTTCCTGCAAATGGATCTACTCACCGAAGAGCGTGAAAGCACCGGGCTGCAGGCCGTGTTTCGCTCGGTGTTTCCGATCTCGGACTTTCGCGGAACCGCCACACTTGATTTTGTCGAGTATCAAATCGGCAACTGGCAATGCAAATGCGGTCGCCTGGAAGGGTTGAATTATCTGCGCGCGAATTGTAAGGCGTGCGGTTCGACTATCAAGGTGAATCCACTAGCTGCCGGCGAAACGCTCTGCCACAAATGCGGCACCTTTAATAACGTGCGGCCGCAGTTGTGCGAGAACTGCGGTGAGCCCGTAGGTCTCAAGCATAAGCACGATCAGCAGGAATGCCAGGAGCGCGGCATGAGCTACAGCGTTCCCTTGAAAGTGAAGATCCGGCTTACGGTCTATGACAAGGATCCGGAAACGGAAACCCTGTCGATTCGCGACATCAAAGAGGAAGAGGTTTTCTTTGGCGAAATTCCCTTGATGACCGACAACGGAACTTTCATCATCAACGGTACTGAGCGGGTCATTGTTTCACAGTTGCATCGCTCGCCGGGCGTCTTCTTCAAGAAGGGACCGATTTATGTAGCGAAGATTATTCCCTACCGCGGTTCCTGGGTGGAATTCGAATACGATCAGAAAAACCTGCTTTACGTTCGCGTCGGCAAGCGCAAGTTCCTCGCTTCGATTTTCCTGCGCGCGCTGGGGCTTTGGTTCAACCGCGAGGTGGAAGCCAAATCGGCACGCAACGACTCGCAGCTTGAAGACGTGGTGAAGAACGCCGCCTTCACGGACGAGGACCTGCTGCGCGCGTTGTATGTAACCGATGAAATCCGGGTCGGCCAGAATCAACTGAAAATTCGCGTGCCGGAGGGCGGTGCTACCAACCTGATCGGCATGAAGGTCGATGATGATATCAAGGGCCGCGGCGAGCCCATTGTGCGGGCCGGTAAGAAAGTCACGCACGGTGCGCTCGAGTCACTCCATAAAGCGAAGATCGAAGAGATCGATATCGACGTCCAGCAATTGGAAGGCGCCTATGCCATCGCCGATATCGTAAACATGGAGAGCGGCGAAGTGCTGCTCGAAGCGAACAACGAAATCACGCCGGCCAAGCTTGCTGAAATCATGGAAGCCGGCGTCGAAAGCTTCTCGGTGTTTTTCCCGGAGCGCGACGATGTTGGTCCGATTCTCTCGCTGACACTCAAGAAAGATGTCATCACCAAACCGGTGGACGCGCTGTTGGAAATCTATCGCAAGATGCGACCTGGCGATCCTCCGACGGTGCAGACTGCTTATCGCTTGCTGGAGGCCATGTTCTTTGATCCCCGCAAGTTTGATTTTTCGCGCGTGGGACGTTTGAAGTTCAACATCAAGATGGGTAAGCCTGAGCGTGATCGAATCGAGGATCCCCTGCTCTCGGCTCACGATTTCTTCGAAGTGGTCTCCTACGTTTTGAAGATGCGCAAAAATCCGTCTGAATTTCAGTCGGATGACATCGACCACCTCGGCAATCGCCGCGTGCGAGCCGTGGGTGAGTTGCTGGAAAACCAGTTTCGCATCGGTCTCGAGCGCATGGAACGGGCCATCAAGGAAAAGATGTCGATCCATCAGGAGATGCAGACCACGATGCCGCGCGATCTGATCAACGCAAAGCCCGTGACCGCTGCGGTGCGCGAGTTTTTTGGCTCCAGCCAGCTCTCGCAGTTTATGGATCAGACCAATCCACTTTCCGAGATTACGCACAAACGCCGCCTGTCGGCCCTCGGACCAGGTGGTCTTTCGCGTGAGCGCGCCGGATTTGAAGTGCGCGACGTGCATCCGACTCACTACGGCCGCATCTGTCCCATTGAGACTCCTGAAGGTCCAAACATCGGACTGATCTCAAGTCTCTCGTGCTTTGCGCGCATCAACGAGTTCGGCTTCATCGAAGCGCCTTATCGCAAGGTCATCGACGGAAAAGTCGTGGAATTTGTGCGCATCGTCAATGGGGGCGATACCAAGTTGAAGCCGGGCCAGCACATCTCGAATGAAGAGCTGGACAAGGCGAACAAGCGCGTGACGGGCGACGGACGCAAGGCGGAGTTCGAACCGTGGCCGTTTTACCTGACCGCGTGGGAAGAAGATAAGCACGTGGTTGGTCAGGCCAACATCGAGCTCGATGAGACCGGCTATATCGTCAACGAGCGCAACGCCGCCCGCAAAGCCGGCGAGTTTATTCTGGCGCTGCGCAAAGACATCGAGTACGTGGATGTGTCGCCGAAACAACTGGTCTCGGTGGCCGCTTCCTTGATTCCGTTTTTGGAGAACGACGACGCTAACCGAGCGCTGATGGGATCGAACATGCAGCGCCAATCTGTGCCTTTGCTGCGGGCCGAAGCGCCTTATATCGGCACGGGCATGGAAAAGACGACGGCGCGCGATTCCGGCGCGGTGGTCGCGGCGCGACGAGACGGCGTGGTCGACTACGTCGACTCTGAGCGCATCATCGTCAAGGCTGATCACAATGTCGATGGCACGATCTCGCGCGAGGTTACCGCCGACATTTACACGCTGATCAAGTTCAAGCGTTCGAATCAGAATACCTGTATCAACCAGCGGGCCATCGTCCACGTAGGCGAGCGCGTAGCGAAAGGTCAGGTTATCGCTGACGGGCCTTGTACGGACCGCGGCGAGTTGGCCCTTGGTCGCAACGTGCTGGTCGCGTTCATGCCCTGGCGCGGCTACAACTTTGAAGACGCCATTCTGGTCTCTGAGCGGCTGGTGAAAGAGGATTACTACACCTCGATTCACATTGAAGAACTCGAGATCGAAGCTCGCGACACCAAGCTCGGGCCCGAAGAGATCACTCGCGACATTCCCAACGTCGGCGAGAACATGCTGCGCGATCTGGACGATAGCGGCATCATCCGCATCGGCGCCCAGGTCAAGCCGGGTTCCATCCTGGTGGGCAAGGTCACGCCCAAGGGCGAGACCCAGTTGACGGCGGAAGAAAAACTGCTGCGCGCAATCTTCGGCGAGAAGGCCGGCGATGTGAAAGATGCTTCGCTGGTGAGCCCGCCGGGAATCGACGGTACCGTGGTCGACGTGCAGGTCTTTACCCGCAAGGGACAGGAGAAAGACGCCCGCTCGCTGGCTATCGAAGAGGAAGAAGAGAGTCGTCTGCGGCGCGACCTTGAAGACGAGATTCGCATCCTCCAGGAGCAGCGCGACGCGCGTATTTATGAATTGCTCGAGGGACGTAAGCTGTCGGCTGATTTGACGGTTAACCGCGAAGTAGTCATTCCCAAGAACGAGCCGATCACGAAAGAGATGCTGCAAAGCGTCGAATCAAAAGTGCTGCGCAAGGTGCAACTGGCTTCGTCGCGGGTCGACGTACCCGCGGAGATCAAGGAATACGAAGATCGCACCGAACGCCAGATCAAGATCCTCTCGGACATTTATGAAGAGAAGATCGCCAAGCTGCGGCAGGGTGACGAGCTCTCGCCCGGTGTGATCAAGATGGTCAAGGTCTTTATCGCCATGAAGCGCAAGCTGTCCGTGGGCGATAAGATGGCCGGCCGCCACGGTAACAAGGGTGTGATCGCGCGCATTCTGCCGGAAGAAGATATGCCTTATCTGCCGGATGGAACGCCGGTGGAAATCGTACTGAACCCGCTGGGTGTGCCGTCGCGCATGAACGTCGGTCAAATCCTGGAAACCCACCTCGGCTGGGCCGCGCGCGTTCTCGGACTTCATTTCGCTACTCCGGTGTTCGATGGCGCAACTGAGACCGAGATCAAGGACAAGTTGCGTGAAAGCGGCGCCCGGGCTCGCGAACTGGGACTGCCGGAAATCGTAAACGAGTCCGGCAAGGCCATACTCTTCGACGGTCTCTCGGGCGATCCATTCGAGCAAAAGGTTACGGTGGGCTATATCTACATGTTGAAATTGTCGCACCTGGTGGACGACAAGATTCACGCCCGTTCGATTGGACCGTATAGCCTGATTACGCAACAGCCGTTGGGTGGCAAAGCGCAATTCGGCGGACAGCGGTTTGGAGAGATGGAAGTCTGGGCCCTGGAAGCGTACGGCGCCGCGCACATCCTGCAGGAATTGCTGACTGCCAAGTCCGACGACGTCGCCGGCCGATCCAAGATTTATGAAGCGATCGTCAAGGGTGAAGCCGATTTCGATCCGGGTCTGCCTGAATCATTTAACGTGTTGGTGCGCGAACTGCAATCGCTCTGTCTTGATGTCGAACTCATCGACAAAAAGACAGCCACCAACGGCACCGGTAAAGAAGAGGGAGTTGGTGAAGCCTTAATCACCAGCACGGTAGAAGGATAGGAAGAATTGCGAATTGCGGATTTCGGATTGCGAATTTGCACGCGTCCGACCGTTATTCAAGCGGACAAATGGATCAGTGAAATTGGGTTGCGGGCAAATCCGCAATCCAAAATTCGCAATCCGAAATGGAGATAAGACGTGTTTCGATTCCAACAAGAAAAGCAGCAACTCGCGCCTGATTTCGAGGCGATCCGTATCTCTCTGGCATCACCGGAAAAGATCCGACATTGGTCACATGGTGAGGTTACCAAGCCGGAAACGATCAATTACCGCACCTTCAAACCCGAACGCGACGGGCTTTTCTGTGCGCGCATTTTTGGTCCGGTAGCCGACTGGGAATGCCTCTGCGGAAAATACAAGCGCATGAAGCATCGCGGCGTGATCTGCGATAAGTGCGGTGTGGAAGTTACCCAGGCCAAGGTGCGTCGCGAACGTTTGGGGCACATAGATCTTGCCAGCCCGTGTTCGCACGTCTGGTTCTTCAAGGGTCTTCCTTCGCGCATTGGTCATTTGCTCGACATCCCACTGCGCGAGTTGGAAAAGGTCCTCTACTTCGAATCCTACATTGTTATCGATCCCGGTGATGTGACCGGAATCAAAGAGCGCGAGTTGCTTACAGACGAGCGCTATCGCGAGCTGGTGCGCGACAACCCCGGCCAGTTCGTCGCCAAAATGGGAGCCGAAGCGATCAAGGAACTGCTGGCGGCCGTGCAGATCGAAGAGCTGGCAACTGAATTGCGCAAGAAGATGCGTGAAGAGACTTCGCAGCAGAAAAAACTGAAATACTCAAAGCGCTTGAAAGTAGCGACCAGCTTCCTGAAGTCCGGCAATCGTCCCGAATGGATGATCCTGGATGTTATTCCCGTCATTCCACCCGAATTGCGACCGCTGGTACCACTGGATGGCGGCCGCTTCGCGACCTCTGATCTGAACGATCTCTATCGCCGCGTAATCAATCGCAATAACCGTCTGAAGAAACTGATGGAGTTGCGGGCGCCCGAAGTGATCGTGCGCAATGAAAAGCGAATGTTGCAGGAAGCAGTCGATGCATTGTTTGACAACGGCCGTCGCGGTCGTGTGTTGCGCGGCGTCAACAATCGGCCTTTGAAGTCTCTGAGCGGCACGCTCAAAGGCAAGCAGGGCCGCTTCCGCCAAAACCTGCTGGGCAAACGCGTCGACTATTCCGGACGTTCGGTGATCGTTGTCGGTCCGGAACTCAA
Organism: Acidobacteriota bacterium; assembly: GCA_025463135.1. Classification (GTDB taxonomy): domain Bacteria; phylum Acidobacteriota; class Blastocatellia; order Pyrinomonadales; family Pyrinomonadaceae; genus JAOAPY01. The sequence goes on along the minus strand of JAOAPY010000037.1, from coordinate 103,031 downwards.
GCTGCACCAGTGCGGCCTGCCCAAGAAGATGGCGCTGGAATTGTTCAAGCCATTTATCTACAACCAGCTTGAAAAGCAGGGTCACGCGGCCACCATCAAGCAGGCGCGTGAAATGGTTGAACGCCAGGAACCGGTGGTATGGGACATTCTTGAAGAAGTGATTCGCGAGCATCCCGTGCTGTTGAATCGCGCCCCAACCTTGCACCGTCTCGGCATTCAGGCTTTTGAGCCCGTGCTGGTTGAGGGTAAGGCAATCAAGATTCACCCGCTGGTTTGCACTGCCTTCAATGCTGACTTTGACGGCGACCAGATGGCGGTGCACATCCCGCTCAGCCCGGAAGCGCAAATCGAAGCGGCAGTGCTGATGCTCTCCAGCAATAACATCCTGAGCCCGGCCAGCGGCCAGCCAATCGCCGTGCCTTCGCAGGACATCGTGCTGGGCATCTACTACCTGACGCGCGACAAAGCGGGCGCTAAGGGTGAAGGCCGCGTGTTTGCTTCGCTCGAAGAAGTGCTGCTGGCGCTTGATGCGAAGGAAGTAACTACGCAGACACCGATCAAACTCCGCATTCAGGGCGACTTTATCGACTTGACGCAGGAACACGATCCGCAGGATATCCTGCGCGCCACTGCGCAAGAGGACGTGCGTCGCGTCATCAACACGACTGTCGGTCGCGTAATCTTTAATGACTCGATTCCGCCGGGCTTGCCCTTTATTAACGGCACGCTGAAGAAAAAGGGTTTGCAGTCCCTGGTTAACTACTCGCATATTCGCCTGGGTCATGAAATGACCGTCAAGATGCTTGACGATCTCAAAAATCTCGGCTTCCTGTACGCGACCAAGGCGGGCATCTCTATCGGCATTGACGATCTGGTAACGCCGGACGCGAAGAAACCGCTGGTGGCCAAAGCGGACAAGGACGTGATTGCAGTCGAGCAGCAATACCTGGACGGCGTGATCACGAACGGCGAACGCTACAACAAAGTCATCGCCATCTGGTCCGAAGTGACCGATAAGGTCGCGAAGGAAATGTTCAAGGCCATGGACGATCGCGAGAAGGCGACCGGCGAATTGAATCCAATTCTGGTCATGAGCGACTCCGGCGCTCGCGGTAGCGCACAGCAGATTCGCCAGCTCGCGGGCATGCGTGGTTTGATGGCGCGCCCCTCGGGTGAAATTATTGAAACACCAATTCAGGCGAACTTCCGTGAAGGCTTGAACGTGCTGCAGTACTTCATCTCGACGCACGGCGCCCGCAAGGGATTGGCGGATACGGCGCTCAAGACTGCTGACTCGGGTTACCTGACCCGCAGGCTGGTCGACGTGGCGCAGGACGTGATTATCAGCGAGCCTGATTGCGGCACGCTGCGTGGCATCTCAGCCAGCGCCATCGTTGAAGGCGGCGAGGAAATCGAGTCACTGCGTGACCGCATCGTCGGCCGCACCGCGCTCGAAGAGGTTATCGATCCCGTGGAAGGCGAAGTCATCGTCGATGCCAATCACGAAATCGATGAAGACCTGGCTGCCGAAATTCAGCGCTCAGGCGTGCAGCGCGTACGCATTCGTTCGGTGCTGACCTGCGAATCGCGTCGTGGCTGCTGCATCAAGTGCTACGGTCGTAACCTGGCGACCGGCCGGCCCGTGGACATTGGCGAGGCTGTGGGCGTGATTGCCGCGCAGTCGATTGGCGAGCCCGGCACTCAGCTCACCATGCGTACCTTCCACATCGGCGGTACGGCGCGCCTGGAAGAATCTTCCAAGCACGAGGCGCGTCAGGACGGCACGATCAAGTACATCGATCTGCAAACCGTCAAGAGCCGCAAGGGCGAACGCATCGCCATGAATCGCAACGGAGCGTTGACTATCATCGACGATCGTGGCCGTGAAGCCGCGCGCTATCAAATTGTGTACGGCGCTCACATTCAGGTCGAAGACGGCTCCCGCGTGATCCAGGATCAGATGCTGGCTACCTGGGACCCCTTCACTTTCGCAATCCTGACTGAGGTTGCGGGTCATGTTAAGTATCAGGACTTGAAAGAGGGCGTCACCTTCGACGAGGAAGTGGACGAAGTCACCGGCCAGTCGCGTATGGTCGTCAAAGACTCTCCTGACGAAAAGAAACAGCCGCGTATGGAAATCCGTAGCGGCGGTCACAAGGTCTTGAAGACTTACCAGATGCCCGTGCGCGCTAATCTGATGGTGAACGACGGCGAGGAAGTCGAGCCCGGGGACATCATCGCGAAGATTCCGCGTGAAACGACCAAGACCAAGGACATCACGGGCGGTTTGCCGCGCGTAGTGGAATTGTTCGAGGCGCGCCGCCCGGGCGAGACAGCGGTCATGTCTGAAATCGACGGCATCGTCAAGCTTGGTCCAATTGCGAAGGGTAAACGCAAATTGATCATTGTCGGCGACGACGGTGAAGAGCGCGAGTACGACATCCCGCGTGGTACGCACATCAACGTGCAGGAAGGCGATCGCGTGAAAGCCGGCGAGGCTTTGATGGATGGTCCTTTGAACCCGCACGACATTCTGCGCGTGCTGGGTATGAACCGTTTGCAGGAATACCTGGTGAACGAAATTCAGGAGGTCTATCGCCTGCAGGGTGTGAATATTAACGATAAGCACATCGAAGTGATTGTGCGGCAGATGCTGCGCTGGGTGAAGATCAAGGAGGTAGGCGACACCGAGTTCCTGCTCGAGGAACAAGTCGATCGCTTCCGCTTCCAGGATGAAAACGATCGCGTGGGCGGGGAAGGCGGAGAGGTTTCGCAGGCAGAGCCGCTGCTGTTGGGAATCACTAAAGCATCACTCTCGACAGACTCGTTCATTTCGGCGGCTTCCTTTCAGGAAACAACCCGCGTGCTTACTGAGGCGGCAATTTCCGGCCGCATCGATTACCTGCGCGGCCTGAAAGAGAATGTGATCATGGGTCGGCTGATTCCCGCCGGTACCGGCATGGAATACTATCGCAACGTAGACGTCGAGCGTGACGAGTCCATGGATCAGGTGCGCGAACGCGACCTGGATGAATTTCCGGAGATCGTGGGCGGTGTGGACATTCCCACCCCAACTACACATAGCACCGTGCCCGCAACCGGCGACGCCGACGTTGTCGAAGAAGAATAGTTAGAACAGACGAACGTTCTTCGCATGAATCGGCTGGGAGAAATCCCAGCCGATTTTTTTGTGTCAGACGTTCAAAACTCCCGGGTGGTTGGATGGGCCGAGGCCGTATGGCAAGGATACTAAACGGTGTTCCCTTCGCCGCACTTATCAAAGAAAAAGTGGCAAACTCAGTAAAAGCCATCCTTATGCCTGTTGGCATGGCTATTGCTAAGTATCTGGCGGAGGGAATTTTACACATGAAAACAAGACAGTTAAAAAAGAAAATTGGCGCAGCAATGCTGGGGTTATCGGTAATGGCAGGTGTCGGCGTAACAGCCACGACAACCCAGGCGCAGAGTCCGTGGAATGGCGGGCAGGATCAGCGACAGCGCGATCGAGATTATCGCGACCAGCAGGATCGCAATCGCGATAACAATCGCGACAATAACCGCGGACGTCGACGTCGCAGCAACGATGATTATCCCAACTGGGGTGGATCGTTCCAGCTTCGCCAGACTGCCTTGAATGCGGGCTACAACGAGGGTATCAAGGAAGGTCGCAAGGATCGCAGCAAGCGAAGACAACATGACTTCCGTGAGTTCAGTGCTTATCAGAAGGCTACAAAAGATTACGATTCACGTTATGGTGAGCGCGAACTTTATCGACGTTACTTCCGAGAAGCTTTCCAGAACGGGTATGACGCCGGTTACAACGGTTACTAAAAGCACCGGACGGTAAGCGTTAGAACAAGACACGGGAGTGGAGAGCAATCTCCGCTCCCGTTCTTTCTTTTAGAGGAACAAAGCGATCAGAAGATGCTCACAAGACACGTGAGTCTTTGGCTTCATCTCATTCTCACACGGTTGAAACCGGCATCAATATACTTAGAACATCAAAGCGAACTGTTGAGCGATTTTGTAAGGCCACTGAATGTGCCAGGAACTAAGTCAGGTGAGTCGATTGTTTGACGCCGAAGGCGTCAGATCGCTCTCCACTCAATCTCAAACGGCACGTCGGCAAACGAACACTTGATGCGTCATGTATGTTGTTGCCGTTGAAACCGGGTGAGAAATGAGAGAGAGACTAAAGATCTCCCGCCAGGCTTCATTCAAGGTCTTCCTCGAGATGTCATCCCAAGCCTGAACTTCGCGCATTACTTGCGACAGCTCTTCTCCGGTCCGGTGTATACTTGCCGGCCTGATCTTCCATCCCGCATTCAACAGATGAAGCGCGACGCTATGAACGGCGAGCCGGCGATCCCTTCCGATAATCCCGCGAACCCACTCGCGCGCCGCCTGGGCCTGTTCGACGCTGCCATGATTGTGATGGGCGGCATCATCGGCTCGGGAATATTCATGAACCCGTACGTCGTAGCGCGGCGAGTGCACACCACGCCACTGATCCTCGGTTGCTGGTTGCTCGGCGGTTTGGTGGCGTTGGTTGGTGCTTTCATTTATGCCGAACTGGCAGCACAGCGGCCTTACCTTGTGGGTGGTCAGTATGCGTATCTGCGCGAGGCATATCACCCGGCGGTCGGTTTTGTGTATGGCTGGGCTTTGTTGCTGGTTATCCAAACAGGTGGGATGGCCGCGGTGGCGGTAACATTCGCAGGTTACTTTCGTGAGATTACTCATTTACCAGTGTCCGGCAAGCTCATCGCCGCGATCACGTTGGTCTTGCTCACGATCATCAACTGCATTGGCGTCAGGGCCGGCAGCGCGGTGCAGAACGTATTGATGGTGATCAAAATTCTGGCCATTCTCATGCTCATCGTATGCGCCCTCTGGCTGGTCGGCATGCCAAACATGTCCCTCACTCCCGCACTCGAGCATCCGCTGTCGTTGAGTTTGGTGGCGGCCTTTGCCGCCGCCATGAGTCCGGTGTTGTTTACTTATGGCGGCTGGCATACGGCCAGCTTTGTCGCGGCTGAGATGCGCAAACCTGAACGCGATCTGTCGCGCGGTCTGTTGATTGGCGTGTTGGGCGTCATCGTTCTTTACCTTGCCGCCAACGTCGTTTATGTCGGTGCTTTGGGCGCGGCGGGATTGGCCCAGGCAACGACGCCCGCGTCGTCGGTGATGCATGTGGCCTTGGGAGAACGCGGCGCGCGGTTAATGGCAGTCGGGATCGCAGTTTCTACGCTGGGCTTTTTGAGTCAAAGCATGCTGACTGCTCCGCGAGTCTACTTTGCAATGGCCGAGGACAAGCTCTTTTTTAAGTCGGTAGCCTGGGTTGGTCCTCGTTCGCGTGTTCCTGTCATAGCTATCGCCCTGCAGGGCACGCTGGCGATTGCGATTGCGCTCTCTCGACGATACGAACAGATTCTTGATTACGTAGTCTCAGTCGATTTCATCGCCTACGGACTCACGGCGACTTGTCTCTTCGTGTTTCGCCGGCGCGAAAGACAGGCAGTCTCCAGTCAATCAGCCGACCGCAGGGTAATTGGTTACCGCGTTCCCGGCCACCCATACACGACCATCTTCTTCACCGCCATCTGTTGGGCGGTCGTTGCGGGCACCGTTTACTCATATCCGCGCAACACAGTAATCGGGTTGGGGATCATGCTGGCAGGTATTCCGGTCTATTTCTTCTGGCGCTGGTGGAGGCGTAACGGATGAGCACGGCTCGGGTAATGAGTTCTGAATACATGTGGTGGGCAAAAACGCGCTCTCACGCCACCTATAACCTGGCTAACAGCGGCCTGGTTGGCTACCCACTGGCCGAGCTGCCAGTGAAAATTGAAGACCTGGAAATCAACGGGCCGAGTTATTACGGCTATGAGCCGCTGCAAAGGGCTATTGCGGAGAAATGTAGGGTTTCTACTGATTGCGTCGTGGCCGCCAATGGAGCGTCGATGGGGAATTTTCTGGCTCTGGCAGCCACCCTGGAACCAGGCGATGAGGTCTTGATTGAGCACCCTACGTACGAACTCCTGGTAAGTGCGGCACAGTATCTCGGCGCTGAAGTCAAACGATTCCCGCGCCGTTTTGAAAATAATTTTCAAATTGATCCGCGCGATGTTGAGCTGGCGATATCGCCGCGTACTCGTCTCATCGTCCTGACCAACCTGCACAATCCGAGCAGCGCACTTTCCGATGAGACAACGCTTAGAACGATTGGCGCGATTGCCCGCCAGACGAAAGCCCGAGTGCTGGTCGGCGAGATTTATCTTGACGCGCTGTTTGAAAAGACCCCGCGTTCGGCTTTTAATCTTGGACCGGAGTTCATTGTTACCAACAGTCTTACCAAGGTTTACGGCCTGAGCGGGCTGCGCTGCGGTTGGATACTTGCCGACCCGGAATTAGTACAGAAAATTTGGCGGCTCAATGATCTTATCGCCAACAGCCCCGCGCACGCAGCCGAGCTTTTGAGTTGCATTGCGCTCGCGAACCTCGATCGCATACGCGAACGCTCGCGCGAACTGTTGGCCGCCAATCATGCTTCGTTCAATCGCTTCCTTGAAGAGCGAGATGACGTGCGTGCGTCGCCGCCGGCTTTCGGCACCATTTCTTTTCCACAACTCAAAAGCGGGAAAGTAGATCAACTGTGCAGCCTGCTGAGAGAGAAATACGAAACGAGCGTAGTACCGGGAAAATTTTTCGAGATGCCGGATCATTTTCGTGTCGGTCTGACTTGTGAAACAGAGATCTTTGCTGCCGGCATCGCTCGCCTGGGCAAGGCGCTTGACGAACTTTCTCAAGAGAGTCATTGACTGCCTTGCCTCGTCAAGTGTAAATTTGGCTCCTCATTGGCGGTGAGGATGTTCGCCCAGACCAAGTCTTTCCTCACACGCCTTCTACGACAAATCTGGACGTAGAAAATTCTCGAATTGAGGTGGGAACATGCCGGAACTGCGAGGAATACAAGCGACTGAGGATGTCAAAGCAGAGTGGGAAAAAGCTTACAGTCTTTACCTGCAAGCGCCTGGCGATCGTTACGACAAGAAAAACGATCGGACCGAACGGATAGGCTATGTGGCCACGGCCTTGCAACTGACACGCAAACAGGCAAAGCGTCGTATCAGAAACTTTGAAGCCTGGCAGCGAAACATAAAGAAAGGCCTGGTTACTGCCTGAGCCGGCGGTTGCGTGCGACCCTTTGCCGACTGAGTCAACATCCGGAAACCGACTTGCTTTGAAATCCAACGACGTGCTCGACGACTATGAAAGCTTCGCATAGACCGTCACTCCACGGGAGTGGACTGGATCTATAGGCCCGCAAGTGGATCCTGATAACCTATGACGATGCCGGCCGGATGAAAAGCAGGACCAGCCGAAGTCTGCCCTGCGCTGGTAGTGTCCTGGTTAGTTTGCGATCGGGGAATGGCATTCAACGCGGCGCCAGCCCGGGGTCCCCAGCGGCCAACTCCGCTGGGGTGGTCTGACAGCTTGCGTTACGAGAAACCAAATTAGGCGAGGTGACTGGTGACGCGAGCTCGAGCTCTCTTACCCCTCCTGACGCTGCTCTTTACGCTCTCAACGACGACACATCTCGTTCTCTACTTGTTCCCGCCACGGTTTCCGATCGCAGCGATCCGAAATTGGTCCACCTTGACGGGTTGAATCTGAGCCGGGCCTGGTGCTTGCGCCATATAGCGAGCGCGCTGCCACCAAACGACCCGGCGCGCAGAGTCATGGCGCAGGCGGCGAAGGTTCATGCGCAGGATGCCTTGTCGCATGTAGCCTGCGGCGACTACGCAGGAGAACACTGGCTCGCCTCTTTCGCTGCGTATACGTTGTCGACGCCGCAGCCTTGAGTTCCGAAGGTGCGGACGCTATTAGTTCGCACCCGATACGGTCGCAGTAAGCGCCAGGTAGTACTTATGAAGATGCTGATCTTGAACCATGCCGAAGTTGAACAACTCTTACCGCTGTCCGAGTGCATCGCCGTTATGGAACAGGCGTTAAGCGCTCTGGCGCGTGACGAGATGTATCAGCCGCTGCGCACAGTCATCCATCCGCCCGGGGCCGCCGGTGTGATCGCGATGATGCCGGCGTACAGAGCAGGCGAGGCCGCGGTTTTTGGTCTGAAAGCAATTTGCGTCTTTCCCGGCAATCCGGCGAAAGGGAAGGATTCGCACCAGGGCGGTGTATTGCTGTTCAGCGGCGAAACGGGCGAACTACTGGCGATGATGAACGCCTCAGCGATCACCGCCATACGAACCGCAGCGGTGAGCGCTGTGGCGACACAGGCGCTCGCGCGCGAAGACGCCGGCGATCTGGCAATAATCGGCGCCGGCGTGCAGGCGCGCACTCATCTTGCCGCAATCTCCTGCGTGCGGCGGCTGAAACGCGCGCGAATTATGAGTCGCAATGCAGCTCATGCGTACGAGCTGGTGTCTGAAATGCAGCAGTCGTTCGACTTTCCGCTCCTCGTCGTCACGGATAATCGTGAAGCCGTGGTCGGGGCAGACATTGTGGTGACGGCCACAACTTCGCTTGAGCCAGTCGTGCGTCGCGAGTGGCTGGCGCCGGGTACGCATATCAACGCCGTGGGCACCTATTCGCCGCGGGCGCGCGAGATTGATAGCGCGACCATGAGGTCGGCAGCACTTTTCGTCGATCGGCGCGAGTCGGCGTTGCACGAAGCGGGCGACTATCTCATCGCCGCTCAGGAAGGAGTCATCGGACCGGATAACATTCGCGCGGAGCTTGGGGAAGTCTTAATCGGCGCCGCTCGCGGACGGACCACGCGCGACGAGATCACACTTTTCAAATCGCTCGGGCTGGCCATTGAGGATCTTGCCGCCGCTGGCTATATTTATCAAAAGGCAAAGCAACAGGATGCCGGCGTTTGGATTGAATTCTAAGCGATACCGGCGTAACACAGTCTGTGATACGAACATGAGGAGGAGCTATGATGACGAAAAATGAAAGAAGAGTTGATACGACTAATGCCGAGCAGGAACAAAGTCCCTCGGAAAAACTCGAAACGGAAAAACCAATATCTCCGCCAACTCCCGGGATCGAGGATCCGGACAGCGAAGAGCTAAAAGACGAGACGAGCCCTAATACTGAATGAGAAGCCAGCGGCCCAGTCGTTTCACGGACTTTTTTGATTAACCAGGGAGCCGGTTTAAATGATCAAACGAAAACTGTTGATGTTTGCAGGGGTGATGATTTCGGGCGGAATATTCCTGACCGTGGCCGGGCAGGGTCGTCCCGACCCTAAGGCATTAATTGCGGCTCAGCGCGAGGCCATGGCGCCCCTGGCGATCATGGATGGTGTGTGGCGAGGTCCGGCATGGACCATCCTGTCTTCCGGCGAGAAGCATGACATCACACAGACGGAACGGATTGGACCTTTCCTGGATGGCTCGATCAAAGTGATCGAGGGTAAAGGCTATGAAGCGGACGGCAAGGTTGGCTTTAATGCCTTTGGAGTGATTTCCTACAACCCCGCGACCCGTGTTTACACGCTGCATTCGCACGCCCAGGGGCAGGTGGGTGACTTCGTGATCAAGCCGACAGCCGACGGTTATGTGTGGGAAATTCCGGCCGGCCCAACGATGACGATTCGTTACACGGCGGTCATCAAGGACAGAACCTTGCACGAGGTTGGCGATCGAATTCAGGAAGGAAAAGAACCCGTTCGCTTCTTTGAGATGACGCTGAAGCGAGTAGCCGACACCGATTGGCCCGCGGCGGGAGCCATTAGTCCAAAGTGAAAAAGACCAACAAGGTCCATTTGCGTGCTTTGTGTCTTTGCGACTTTCAAGGGCGACAAAGAATTTCTCGCAAGGACGCAAAGCACGCAAAGAGAGTTCGATTCAAAACTTTCGTAATTTGCATCCAGGCTTGTTACATTTCAATCTCCGCCAACACCCGGACGCACTCTCCCCTCTCGCTTAGGTTCCAACCCGCTCGAACTTGCGGCTAAATACCTCCCGGCTTTGCCGTTCTTCTTCCCACTCTTCACGCGTTCTGTGAAATGAGAATTCAAAGCAATCATCCATCCCGCTGCCATCCAAATGCCGGAAGTATGGTTCCATATCATGATCAGGAGTCTCCAGCCAGACGTTCTTTATTTGTTGCAGGGCGCTCCGCTTCATCCTCGATTGAGATCGTCGGGGTTTCGGCCAGGTGTTTCGAACATTCGAGCAACAGCATCCGGACGAAGTCGTAATAGATCACATCTCATGGGTGCCAAATCCGGCAAACCGGTACGCATGAGCATTCGGTAACAATGGTGGTGGACATTCGGCAATCAGCCACCACTGCATTTCGCGCGAGTGCAAATCAAAATCAACAGACTCTTTCTTTCCCAACAAAACATCGCGCGGCGACGTCTCTCTACTCGCGAGCAAAGCTGGTTGAAAAAACAGGCGGGAATGTGAGCGGCGCGAACTCTACCACAGTTGAGATTACGCGTGAAGAAAAACTCTGTCTCAGATCTTAAGAATGACGTGGAAAATGAATGGTTAGCAACATTCTTAGCGAACTTTTCACCGCTGGGCGTAGGGGCGGATCTGCATGTTCGCCCTGGTTGAATGAGGGCCGTGAGGGCGGGCACTCAGGTCCATCGTTGGTTGAATGAGAACCGCGAGGCACGCAGGTCCGCCCCTACGGTTACCTTCCACTCTCCGGTTTCATTGACTCAAATCGTCTTCACTGAAGTTCTACTAAATTGGCTTCAGGTCGCCGACTGCTCAATGGTCACTGCCATCGGTTCAGTGCGGTCGGTTCAGTGCAGTAGGATTCTCAACCGGCCTCTGAACCTTCGCGGTGGAATTTTTCAAACTTGGTCAACGTTATGATGACTAAGAGGAGTATAGGACGGATATTGTTGCTGCTTAGAGCTATGCAAAGTGGCTGGTGCTCCGAGCAGGGCACTACCGCAGAGTACCAAAGAGTAACCAAAGAGTGGCCCTTCTTGACCAATCTTTCCTGGCCCATATAATGGCTTGCGTGGCGGGGTAGCTCAGCTGGTTAGAGCGTGGGATTCATAACCCCAAGGTCGGCAGTTCGATCCTGCCCCCCGCTACCAATCCTCTCAACCACTTACAGCGATCTGATCGGCATCGGGTTTTTCATTTGTCACGCTGTGGTCACGTGGAAACTGACTTTGCGCGATTGCTTCGACTGCCCGGCGCTTTGCGTCCTCCATCGCGTGGGTGTAACGCATAGCCATCCGAATGTCTGACCAACCGAAGATCGCAGCCAGAGTAAACGCGTCCGCTCCGGCGTCTCCCATGCGAGTCGCCGCAGTGTGGCGGAGGTCATGAAAGCGTAGATCCGTAATCTTCGCGCCTTTAATAGCTCGCACGAATGAATACTTGATCTCGACTAACCGCTCGCCCGTTCGCGGACTGGGAAAGACATAGCTGCTGGTTTTCGGCTGGCTCTCAAGCAGGGCTCTGACAGTCGCGTTCATCGGGATCAACCTGTCTTTGCCGTTCTTGGTATTCCGAACGTGAATCAATCCACGCTCGAAATTGAGATCGAGCCATTGAAGCCCGCAGATTTCGCCGCGTCGCATTCCAGTGTGCAATGCGATTAGGACGATGCCTTTCAGCCATTCGCAGCCGTCAAGCTGTTCGAAAAGGGCTGTCTCTTCGTCTGACGTTAGGTAGCGAATCCTTTCGCCCGAGATCCGAAACATCGTCGTTCGCGGTCTCGCTGCGATTAACCCCTTTTCCAAAGCCAGCGTGAAAATCGAAGAGAGGACTTGCATCTCTTTATTCACGCGCAATGGGCTTCGTTTCCGAGCCAGCCTGGTCTTTTCCTCGACGCGCATTTGCCGGTATCTCTCGATCATCTCGGTGTCGATTTCGGAAATGAAATGCTTACCGAAGAAGCTCTTGAGAGGTTTACAAATGCTGTCGATCGAAGCGTAGCTCTTCTTTAGTTTTTTGGTCGGCAGGAATGAGTTATCAACAAACTTGTCGAAGCGGCATTCCGGCCTTTCCACGAGGCCAAATTTCTTTTCAAAGATCTGAGTTCTGATTCTGGCCTCGGCCTTTAGTGCTTGCGCCTTCGTCCGCGCGCCTCTGAGAACGCGTTGGACTCGGTGCCTTCCTTTTTCACTGATGTCAACAACCCAGTGTTCTCCCCTTTTCCTTACTGACATCGGCTGCTCCTTTCCGGTTTGCCGCCGTTACAGGAGCGAGAGGATTCTAACACGCACACACCTCCGGCTGATTCGCGATCTTCTTGTTTGACAATCTATTCTCGCAGTCGTTATCGCGTTGGTTCGTTCCAGGCCATAACCGCATCAAGCCTGAATCGCAAGAGACTGCCTTTGCGCTCGAATGGAATGCGGTTGTCGCTTACCCAGGCGTAGATGGTCCGTGGCTTCACCTTGAGGAGCTGAGCCACCTCCTTCAGCGTTAGATAGATCGGTAGCTCCCTCGCCTGTTTCAAATTCATGGTTGCCTTTCCGAAAGGGAGGCTGGACTGTTGCGGCAAATTCATCACGTTTCAGCTCTATGTCAATCAATGTGCCAGAACGCACACCAATGGAAGGAATGGGCTAGAAGGGAATGGAATGGGAATGGATGATACGGAATCGGAGAGCGTGGGCTTGAAAATTCGGATTCTGTTTGGTGGCTCGATCACCCCTGTTGTAAAACACAACACCAAAAGTGCATGTAAAATCCAACACCCTCGGCCTTGCCGGTTAACGACTCTCGGCTTCTTCCGTCTTGATTTTCTCCAATAATTCGACCGCATGTTCCTTTGCATAGCGGGTTTTCATGTCGAAATAGTTGGTTAGATCCTGTTTCGTTCTACCTTTCTGCATCAAGGGCCTTTCGATAAGTTCTTCCCAAGCTAAAGCCCTACCTGTGCGCGCTTCTACAAAGGTTTCGAGTAGAAGCTTGGTTCCCACTCTTTGATTACGAAGTAACAAGTCTTCGTGCTTAATCAGCCTGAGCAGCAGGGTTTGTAGCGTGTGGAGCGTTTCAGCGGTTCCTTGGCCGGGCGGCTCCTCAGAGTCTGTGATTCCCAGCGCCTTTCGCCGTCGCGCCCCCAGCGCTTCGTCCAGCAGCTCGCGTATCACAGGGGCGTCCTTCACCGCTCCGGTCGCTTCCATAATCGCCCGAACCTGGTAGACCTGATCCATCCACATGTTGAAAGATGACACCTTCTTCGACAGCGATCGCTTCCGTCCTCGTGGTCTTATTGCCATATGTCCTCCGCCTTATCGAAATGCCTGACGGAGTGCAAAAATAAAGCCACAAACTCAAGAGCGTTGGGAACTTGAGTAACTTTCCCAGTTGCCCAAGTTTCTTCGTATGATTTGCCTTATTCTAAAGTTACTGAAAAGACGAGACTTAGAGGATTGATAAAGTTTGAAATCACGTTCTATCTTGTCTGCCCTCCCTAGTTTGCTTCTTTATCACCTGCCCGCAAACTTTATTTCCATCAGAAGAAGCAGCCATTGCACTCAAGCGGACGGTGTTTCTCGTCACGAGCGAGGCTCATTAGGAACGGGCGAGGTGTGACATCCGGAGGAAAGTAATAGACGCGAGGCGTACGATAATCGTCATTATGTAAGACCCGCAGCCGCGCATGACATCGCGATTTGATGGCGGGCGCGTTGCTCGATTACATAATGCCCGATTATCGGATGATCTCCCCGAAGTGGACGGGAGTCCTGATGCATGTGTGGAGTTAGTGGTTCTTCTTAAACCTGCGCGAAATAAGATCGGCGGCTCGGCGTGCGAAAAAAATGGTTTTGCGCCAAGCCTTTAGTACGGATTTTCCGATGGTTAAGAACACATATTCGACACTGTGTTTTCGAGTAACGAGCGACTTCTGTTCGTGGCGCGCTAGGCTTAAGGGTCCGGCGGCTTGCTCAGATAGCAGCTCTTCAAACTCCTTTTTTGCCCTTTCGAGGAGAAGCTCGTTTTGTGATTCAAGCTCCGCCGTTTGCTTTTGGACGAACTCCTCCAACGATTCGAGAATTTTAGAAGTTGGATCTGGAGTCATTTTACGCCTTGAATGAACTCGCGGAACATGGTCAACGCCTTCGTCCACGATGCGTCAAAAATCCTTTTGATCTCATTCATATAGTCTATGTAGACCTGACGCCGCTCATCGTCTTTGAGGGCTGCGACACTTTTACGGATATCCTCTAACCTTCGGTTGAATTCAATTCGTCCCTGTTCTTGCCGTCGAATGAACTCTCTCGTCATTTCTGTAACATGTGAAATATTGTCCATATAGGCTACGTTGTTGAGCTTTGCTTGAGCCGTGCTTTGATAGACCGTGGAAGCATGAGCTTGAAATGCCGCGCGTTCGGCCAACTGCCTAAGATCAATCTCAACGAGCTGAGTATCTCGTATCATCTCGTACTCGCCCATTGGAATTGCTAATTTAAGCGTGATCGGAACAATATCGACAATCATAAAGAAAAGGATCATGAACCAGCCGACCCACCAGATATGAGGCTTTGCCGGTTGTTTCTTCTCAGGGTCCCCCTTCTGAATCTCGGCCAATGCATCAACGCGAGCGAGATAATCAGTCGCAAATCGCTTGTCGATTCGATCGATATCTTGCTTCGTTGCAGTATCGATCTTTTTGATAGCTTCGGACCGCTCGGTAGTTTCGCCAGTGTCCGCCGCCTGTTTTTCAAGAGCCGCAATTTCGTGTTCAAGATCAGTAATCTGTCCCTGAATATTTGCACACCGAGGCCCGCATTCAGGACCCGATTTTTCGGCAGTACTTCCGCAGTCCAGCCGACTGTCTATCCCGCTTTGCTCATTAGTTAATAGCGCTCTCTTGCACTCGAGCAGCTTGGTTTTTTCTTCAATCCGTTTTGCGAACGGACGTGGGGTTTCGCTCAAGTTCTTCTTTTCCTGCTCACCATCCAGTCGGCGTTGGGCAATTGCGATATCCTTATTTTGCAGAAGTCTTTGCTGGATACTGGCGTCGAACCATCGCAGTACAAACGGATGTGCTACGGCAACGCCCAAAAAGAGGGCAAGAACATAGCGGCCTATTACCGCAAGTATGCCGGGCGGCTTCACGTCCGATTTCGTCGTGGTCGACACGAGTAGTCGGTCGATCGCCAATACGATCAATCCCCAGACTACCCCGCCGCCGTAATACTCCCACGGTTGCTGTACTACGGTTGAAATCGCGTAGGACATCGAGAAGAAACCGACCACGGCTGGGGCGATAACGAGCGCACCAATTCCGGAGAATTTGATTTGCTCGTAACGCTTCTGTTTCTGGCACAGTTCGATGACTGTAGTGTCGGCGCCAGACAACCAAATAAAAGGATTCCACATGGCTTTAGCTCTTGAACTCTCCCATCTTCGCGTCCATTGCGTCGTTGAAGCCTCTCAGCAACTTGGACATTGACTCAAAATAGAGCGTGGTTTGTTCACGCACTGCCCCGATTGCTTGATCGTACAAATCAGGAATATCACGGTAGGTCTCAACATTTTCGTACTGCGGGCGCATCGACTCCATGAATGTGACTCGGCTCTCGTTCACCGTCCCTTGGATCTCCTTGATTTTTACCGCCACGAAACCCGCCAACTTAGTTTGCATGTCGGTTCCGACCGCGGCTACCAATGCATCGCCGCGCTTACGCGCAATCTCCAACTGAACGTTCGTGTACAGCTCGAAGAACTGTTCCTTCTTGTTAAAGAGCGAGCGCATCTTGTCGATCGTCAATCCCTCATGCGCCTTTTGAATCGCAGTTGGAAAAAGTCCAAAAAAGGCACCCCTGCGCTGCAAGGCGACGTTGATTTCCGCCATCGACTGCTCGCTCTCGTTCCGCACGTGTCTCTGCATCGCGCCAGCGATATCCTGTAGCTCGTTCATCGTCACGTCATCCGGTGTTACTGCTAACTTGTCCATGATTATCTCCTTAGTTCGATGATTATTCGGCTGTTAGCCTTGAATCCCATCATCAACAAGACTTGTGAAGGAGTAAATGAGTTAGCGGGCAAAGTCGTGAACTAGTTGTGATTTAGTTTCAAAGCGAGTATTTTTGCTGGGCCAAAATGTCGAATCCTCTTATCGATTATTTTGAACACGCCTTTTCCGTCTTCACACTATCTAAGGAAGGTAGCTCTTGGATTTTGAACGGAGGGGTAAGCAAGCTCAGTCCGCTGGAGCTAACGGTACTGGTACGTCTCATCGAAAGCGATGCTGTTGTCGATATAAAGGCATTCGTTGCGCGGCAATCAGCGCACCCGGAAAAGATAATCCAGAGCATTCGGAGGGCTTTAGGTGCCAATTACATAAAATCCCAGTCGCGTTGCGAGTATATTCAGACGGTCCATGGTGAAGGAGTCAAGTGGATATACAACGAAACAAGATCACGGGGTCGCGGTTTTCTTGAACTTCATTCAATAGGCACGAACACACCACAACTAGAGTCCGAGATGTTGTTTTTGAAAGCTGCCATTGCTTCAAGAGTCAACGAGGAAATGAACCTAAAAATGGTTGAACCGGATCAGGCAGGGTTCAATGCATGTTGTATGGTGAAAGGTAGCTGTCTTTGCTTCGACGGTTCGTATCGGTTGCTTGTCACGATTTCCTCTAAAAGAGATGAGATGCGGACGGTGAGAGTGGAAAGTAGAAACCTGTTTCAACTTATTGACAGCGCAACGGATCAGGTTGTTGCGACTATTAGAGAAATGGTTCCCGAAACGTCGCGCGCCCCAGGGGCCTCACCACAGTGAAGCCTGCGAACCTGCACTTACCGACAGGCTCGGTAGTAAGGAATCAATACTCTCATCGGAACATTGCCTAGGTGTCCTTCGGTTCCATCCTATATAGTTCACCCCCCTAGACTCGCCTTTTCGCCTGCGGCAATTTCCGTCGTCGGATAAAGCAGGAGACACACGTTCGCGGCGATTGCTTTTGAGTGGCTTGAGGACAAAGCAAAAGGCTTCACCGTTCGTCTTGTTCTTGCAAATTAATGCTCGTGCAAATTTCGCCGCGTCCTTCAATGCTCGGTAAAGCATGACGGCGCTTGACACTTTTACTGGGAATCGAAGGTGAAAGGCGATAGCGGATATCTGGTTAACCGATCATGACGCGGGTATGAGACTTCTCCGGGGCCCGTTCCTTGGCGGAAATGCGGACTTCCACGCTATGACCCAAACGGTTAAGGACAGCGAACAAACGATCGGCTGAAAAGCCAGAAAGTTGTCCACGCAGGAGGCGCGAAACTTTAGGTTGATCCAACGCTGTCCGCTCGGCAGTCTGAGCCTGAGTCCAGCCCTTCTTTTCGATCAATTGAGCAATCTTAGTTGCCAGCTTTGTTTTCAACAGACGCTCTTCCGCATCTTGAAAACCAAGATCCGCAAAGACATTGCCGCTGCTGGGCTCAATCTTCTCACTGCTCACCCTTGATTTGCGAATCTTTGTTGCTTTGATCTTTGCCTTCATTTGCCACGCCCTCTCCCTGCCTGTCGCATTTTGTAATCTTCTTCCGCCACCCTTAACCGTCTCTTGATGAGATCAATATCTGGTTTCGGTGTGGCGATGCCTTTCTTCGATTTCTTTTGAAAGGCATGTAGCACATACACCAGCTCCGAAAACTTTACCGTGTACACAGCGCGATAGGTATCAGTCTGATGGTCCTCGACTATTTCCAAAACTCCTGCACCGCCAAAGCCGCGAAGAGGCTTTGCTGAGGGAGCTTTCAGTCCGACCTGGGCTTGATACAAGGCGTAGCCCAAAAGATCCTTGACCTCCGCGGGAAACGAACTAAGGTCGCTCCTTGACGAGCCGATCCATATTAACCTCTTAGTATTCTGGGACTCGTCCACGGTTGTGATTATGCTTCATCTGGCATATTCTGATCAACTGGTAGGCGAGGACTAGAATAATGAAGAACCTTGGCCGCACTGGAGCCTTGTGAGATTGACATTTCAAAATGGTCGCGAATAAGCTTCTGGCGTTCTGACGCTCTTGGCCAACTTAAAGCTAGACTCTCAACCGTGAGTTTTTGTTGGTCAATCGTCCTCTAGCGTCCCTGCGCGCCCTCTCATTATTGCTGGCATGAACGCCGGCGTAGGTAAATCGTGATAACTCACTTGCCAATTTTAAGCCGCGTCCGCGTCGCGAACTCAGAAAAGCTATACCCGAAGGGCGTCGATTGGAACATTGACCCCGGCGTGAACGCCATTATTGGCGGGACTGGCTTAGGTAAAACGACACTGATCTACGCGATTCAATTCGCCGTCTTTGGCAAATTGATCGTCGAGGGGCTCAAAGGAGTCGAGCGAATAGAAAGGGAATTCTTTCGTGGGCGAATGTCCAAACGCAAAGGCTCACAGTTAGAAAGCCATCCACCGACAGTTGAGGTTTGGTTTACGGTTGAAACTAAAACTTGGAGAGTAAAACGAAACCTACTAACCGGCACTCTTTTGGAAGTCGAAATTGACGGCGAATTCTTAAAGAGGACAAGCGAGTATCCGGTACTGCTCGCCAGCGCCGTCGGGCTCGAGAAAGATTTTAGCGCGCTGTCTAGTGTTCAGGCCCACTTGCTTTTCTTCGGAGAAGGTCGGTACTTAGTTGCTTGGGAGAATCTCCTCCAGAATGAACTACTCAACCTCATCTTCGCCGACAATGAGAGATATAAGAAGCTTAATAGTCTATGGGAGGTAGCTAAGTCTGCCGACAGTTCCGCCAGAAATCTTAGCGCGCAAGCAGTTCGTCTTGAAAAAGATCTCAAAGAAGCCGGCATCCAGTCTGACCTCGAAGAAGAATTGAGTGTAAATTCCGTCGGGGAAATCGAACTTCTTCGAACGAACATCCGAGCAGTGGAACAGGCTCTGGAATCCATTCGTGAGCGATTGACTGCCGAGCGAGAGTTGCAGGCCCAACAGACCCAATTGCTTACAACCGCTCAAAGCACCTTTAATGAGTCCGTCGCCAATTTTGAGTTAGCAGCGAGTGATGATTTTGATCGGGCCCTTCTGGCAGACGTAACCGTATCGCCCACAAGCTTGTCAGTGCGATCCGCTCTAGAACAGTTTTATGATCATCCCAACGACCGTTCGTGTCCCTCATGCGGTCGACCCGGTTTGGAGCAACGACTCGTATCGCTAACTCGAGTTGCGAGGCAACAGGCTAAGACCGGTCATTGCATCGTTTGTAGCAAAGCGCTTCAGCAACGGGTGCAAACGTCTTCATCACTGCGGGAGAGTGTCTCAAACGCGCGAGCGTCGAAAGCAGCAACAGAGTTGCAAAGAATTCTATTTTTGCAGATACAGTCGAGGAACCGCGTTGATCACTTATCAATGGAGGAATCGACTTTGCTGGATAAACTTGCAGGATTTACAGCTGACGAAGTACGACTCCTTCAGAGTGGCACTTATGACAGCACAGAAAACTCTCTCAAAGTCACCATACGACAACTTCGCGCAAGTCAACGAGATTCTGTCAAAGAAAGAGACAAGGCTCTACGCACTCTGAGACGGCAGCTAAGTTCAGCTGACCAGTTATTCACAAGACGGCGGAAAACTATTGCGAAAGCGTTTAAAAAGTACGCGACGCTTTATTTGGATGAGCCGTGCGATATCAAATTCTTGAGGGAAAAAGAACTGCCAACGAGACGTGGTTCGCAAGTAAAACCGCCACACTCTGCATTCTATCCAGTCATTTCAAACGAGATTCGACCGTCTTCCCAGGACCTTTCAGATGCTCAGCGATCATTTGTTGACCTCGCATTTCGAATGGCTGTACTTGATGTGTGGCACCAACAGACAGGAGCGACTGCAACCGTGGTGGTCGAAACCCCGGAAGGCGCAGTGGATTTAGCGTACATGGGGCGAGTGGCTCGCATGCTTCGTGTCTTTGCAAAGCAGGGGCATACGTTGTTGGTTACTACAAACCTTAACAACGATGTATTTCTACCAGAGTTAATGTCATCGAAGCCTGCCTCAGAGCGTGAGAATCACATTCTGAACCTCCTCAAACTCGGACGACCTCGACCGGTACAGAAAGAATCGGAAAATAAAGAGCGCTTTGAAAACATTCTAAAAGAAGTGGCCCGTCACCCTATAGCACAATGAAAACTCGCGCGATCACACTACTCTCGCTTTTGAAGGCCAACAGCAGGTGCGGGCAGGCTGAGATAGATCGCACGACTCTAGTTAAGCAAGCCTTCCTGGTCGAGAACCTCAAGCCGCTTTACGACATTTGGTCTGAGACATTTTCTTTCGTGCGCTACAACTACGGCCCGTATACCGAGGATATCTTTTATCAGCTGGATACCCTCATTTTTAATGGGCTGGTTGAGGTTACGAAATTCCACAAGGCTGTCGGTCGAATCGAGGCGCAATACATGATCACAGCCTTCGGGGCTGAGAACTTCGAAAGGTTTGTCCCGAGCGAGATAAGTGCCCTTACTGACAGCGTTGTATGGGCACTACAATCGATCGGAATAGATCAAGCGAGCAAGATATGCAAATTAGTTTATCAGGAGCCCGAGTTTGTGAATCTTCTGGAACAAGATCTGGAACGAGGAGTTGGCCCCGAGAACCGGACAGTCTTGGCAACAGCGCCGAACGCCGGCAATCGCACGTTTCAATACCTTACAACTATCGCGGGTGTTAGTAGGTTGTCCAGACGTGAAAATGGTGGCCTTTCACCGCGCGAATTTGTGAGAGTCTATCTTGAGCTTCTCGCATCCAACATCTCACCGTAGTTCATTTAACATGAGTGACGAAACAGATCTTCCGAAAATTGCTCGCTTCGTGGCCGACCAGGAAGAAAGCAGCCGCTTGGTCAAACGTTTGGGATTTCCAAGTGGTGGCGAAATCGAACGCTTCATTCTGCGCAGTTACGGGAAGGCAATCGCTCAAATGAACTACGCTGATCGGTTGAAGGGTCATATGTTCGTCCTAGAACCAGCTACTTCAGAAGGGCAGATCGCGGATCCGGGGACACTCGTGACTGCACTAAAGAAGATCAAAGAGAGCGAGCAGAGTTCAGTACTGGCTATTCCAATGGACCTTGGCAAACCTGAAAGTACGGTCGTATCTCTCAAAAAGGCGGATCTTGCTACCAAGGTGAGCGGTTCTTGGCTCAGCAGCCACGCCCAGGCGCTCAGTGAATCGCTCGACAAGTGCGTGGTGATAGCAAGCGGAGTAACAGCGTCCATTTTTGTCAGCGGGAAATTATATTTCGAACTTGGGGATGTCATAGAAGGATTGGATAAAGGACCACAAGAGGATTTTCAGAAACTGAGTTGGGAGGATGGCGCGATTCTCTATTTCTTTGCCGAACACGACCTCAATGATCGATCCCCCATGGGAATCTGGAGATTGCCCGATAAGTTTGTTTTGAAACCAAATCCCGAAACCCTGATCGAAGCGAGACTCTATTCATTCCTAAGGTACAGAATGCGGGGGATGGTCGACTTAGTTCGTGAGGCGCACGTCGAAAACGACGGTCGCTTGGATCTGTCGCTGCAGCTAACTAATGGTTTCTTCTACATCGTTGAGATTAAGTGGATGGGATCTTCTCTCAAGAAAACCGAACAACAGAAGACTAATAAAGAGATCGAAAACGCTCTGAAGACTGGTGAGAAGTGGTTTACGGATTTTGACGAGTCAGTAATTGACCAGGGCCTCAAACAGGTAGTGATCTATTGCGCAGGTGGTACGTTTCAGAAAGGGTATTCAGCTGTCTTTGACTGTCAAACACCTGACAAGAGTAAGACCGAAAGGGATATAGCGATCAAACTTACTGACGGACAAGATCCTAGTAAATTCAGGATTATTCGTGCGGCAGTTGACCCTCGTTCTGCGTCTGTTCGAAGTAAGTCATGAGACCAATTGATGCTGAACCTTAATTTTCATCTTCGAGACAAGGGTCTCTCAAATGCGCTCGAACTTGAGGCATTGCCGCGTCATCGATGGTATTTTGTTAAGGAGGGATTCTCACCTAAGTTGGTAGATCAGGCGATTGCCATTGACGGGGTTCAAAAAGGGGAAATCTTATTCGACCCATTCTCCGGAAGTGGCACGGCACCTCTCACAGGTGCCATTGGCGGGTTAAAGGTACGCGCTTCTGAGATTAATCCATTCCTTGGATTCTTGTCCGCAACAAAACTCAGTCCAGCAAAGCCAGCAACTTTCAAAAGCGAATTCGATAAGTTGCTCAAAGCAACACAGCGCTCGGTACCCTCACGTCTAGAAGGATATTCAACCTTTGCAGAACCCAATCGGTGGAACCGATGGCTTTTCCCGACCGACGTGCTGCGCAGCTTTGAGGCGGGACGACAGGCTCTTTATAGGGCCGATCCCGAGTGCCGAAATCTGCTGAAGCTCGCGCTCCTCGGAGCCGTCATGGACTGCTGCAATGCGACTCGGGACGGGAAATGTCTTAGATATGCCAAGAACTGGAAAGACCAACAGTCGAAGCCTGAGGATTTGCGTAAACGACTTGAAGAGCGAGCCGAAGCGATCGCAAGTGATTTAGAAGAGACACCGCTTACGGGCACCGCCTCAAGAATTACTCAGGGCGATGCTAGAACATTACTCAAGCGCAGATCCCGGGAGAAATTCCGGCTGTGTATAACTTCACCACCTTACCTAAACTCTTTTGATTACTCTGATGTTTATCGGCCCGAACTATTCCTGGGAGGCTTTGTCCGATCGAACAAATCGCTGATGAAGATCCGCCTACAAACTGTGAGATCACATCTTCAGGCAAGCTGGGAAGATCCAATTCGCGAGGATTTTGGCACTCTTTACTCCGATTGTATTTCACTCCTTCAAGGGCGCGCTGAAAATCTGTGGAATCCTCGCATCCCGACAATGGTGCAGGCGTATTTCGAGGACATGGAACAGATTTTCAAAGGACTGCGACGGCGAGCTCTGGAGAACGCGAGCCTCTGGTTAGTTGCTTCAACATCGGCCTATGCCGGCGTTGAAGTGCCGGTTGATCTCATACTAGCCGAACTGGGACAGCGCAGTGGTTGGTTCCTCCGAGAAGTTGGAGTCTTACGCTACCTCCGTAGTTCTAGTCAGCACGTCAAGCATGTGGAAGATGAGAAGCGCAAATCAGTGCCATTACGAGAGAGTGTCGTAATCTTCGACGCCTCAAAGCCCTCACAATCAAAGCGTAGCCACACGAAGTAGGCAAGCCGTATCATCATGATCGCTGAATGAGCAATAGTGCCAACCTTGCAGGCTAGTCCAAGGTCAAGCAGGACAGTCAAGAATGAAGAGTCACAAGCCGCTTTCAGAACCCAGCGATGTTCTATACAGAATCAAGCGAGGTCTCTCCGGCTACGTGAGCTATCTGGCGGCCTGCGAGATGAATGCGTCTTTTAGCGAGTACATACTCTACGAGCCCATACTACGAATCCTCACGGCTAGAGGATACGAAGTCCAAAGCGAGTTCGCCTGCCCTGGAATCAAGCAAGCACGAGTAGGGGACAAGAAGAAGCTCGATTTCGTAGCAAGCAAAAACGGCGTCACCTTTGCTTTAGAAGTTAAGTGGGCGAAGAGCGCGAAGCCGAAAATAGATGAGGACCTGCGTAAACTCTCGGGCTGTCGACAAGATAAGAATTGGCAGGCCTTTCTTTGCATTTTTGGCACTGAAAGTTGCATTGCCAACATCAAACTACCCGACGGCGCTTTGAAGGAGCGCGGCAACGCTGTGATTGCGCAGTTCGGAAAGACTCGGTTTGGTTGCAGGATTTATGAATTAGCCGAATGAACCGTAGTACCATCCCGCAACCCTGTAGATTTTCGTGCTAAGTTTTTCGTCACGCTATGGTCACGTGACTCGATGAAAATCACTGTCAAAGCATGTCAAGGGGTGCAAAGTAAAACTGCTCTGTAACGGCGGCAAGTTGTAATGAATGTTAAAGTTGTGTGACTCAATGTCACAAAATGCAAAGTCCCAGGGGCGCTTTCATAACCCCAAGGTCGGGAGTTCGAGTCTCCCCCCCGCTACCAACTTTCCTGTTAATTCTCAATAATTTACAAAGACTCGCCTCATTCGACTCGCAATCGGCTGTGTCCAATTTGTGTCCAGAACAAACAGCACTGCACGTTAACAAACCGTAGTGGATGGGAGAGAATGTGAAGTGCTCAATACCACGAGGGCTCTGCCAACTGCCCACAGACCAATGACTTAAGTCTTTGACCGACCATGGGGTCGAAACCGCTAAGCTCTCCGATGAAAATAATAGCGGAAATCTTACAGACAAAGTAGGAATATTGATTTTGGAACCCAGCCTGCCTGCTACGCTCGAGACTCTGATAGCTAAAATCCTATGAACCTTTTAAGTAAGAAAATCACCAAGCGCCGCCTTGATGTTTACGACACAAATCACGACACAAATATCTGAAAGATGCCCGGTTCATCTCCATGTTGGTCAGCGACAGATTTGAAAGCTACGGCAATTTCGTGCTCGGCGTCGCTTAGTAGTCCAAGATATTCCGCGACGTGTTTCTTCGAGTCAGTATCTATGGTGTCTCGCGAACTATTCATAATTTTCGATGATTGGTTATGGGCTCAAAGCCGCGCGTCGGTGGAGTTCCCGTTTCGCTTTCTTCGAAGTCATTTTGAAGCAGTTGAGCCCCGCTCCCTTAATTCGAATCGCCGCATACGTGCCCAATGCTGCGATTACGATAGCGATAATATTTAACAGTAGGGCTATGACTCGGCGCTGGGGAGGTGTGGCATCGGTGGCCGGAAATCCAAGCACCAGACACAATCCCAACCAGGCTGGAATGATCGCGATCTGGGCTGTGGCGGCGAGTCCAATCATCTCGCGCCGACCCACATCATCCGCAGTCGCCAATCCAGCGGCGATCCCTACGGCGAAGGAAATCAGAAATCCCGTCCCCAGTGAATTGAAATCGGAATATTGGACTGGTGGATTGGTTAGAACCGCGACGATGAGACCGCCAATGACTAGAAGGCACATGGCAACGACAAGTGAAAACAGTCCTTGTGCCGCAAGTCGCCATTGTCGCGTCCAGAGTCCAAAACCCACGCTCAGCATCAATGGCAACAAGGGAATGAACAGTAACCCGGCAATCATGAAAAGCAGTCGAAATTCAACCAGGCCATAAGCCAGCAGCAGCGCGCCGATCAAGATTCGCCCCACGAAGCCATACGTAACCTGAGAGAATTGCCACAGCTCTTCAAAAAGATCTACGGACGGTTCTACCAGCGGTCGTGCGAGCGTACTTAGCTTCTCACGACAGACCAGGGCGCGCGGCTGACGCACGGCAATTGAAAATTTATCCAAATCAAAGAAGGGCGCACTAGTGAATTCATCCATGAACGCCTTTGCCATGGGAGTGCCTAGGTCCAGTTCGATCGAGTCCTTGATCGTTTCTGATCCGCTGGCATCCAATATGCGCTTTTCTGATATCGATACTTCGGAGATGCCCACTGCGAAGGCAATATTAGCCACTTCGGCTGAGCTCCCTTGCGGTGCCGTAATGGTAATCTGTCTCATGGTTAGACCGTAGCTACGTCGATTGTCAGCGAGTGTCTTCTCCGCCTAAGAACTCGTACTGCTCCCGTACATCAGAGAAAAGAAAGTTGAGCGAATTCCCGACTGTTTTAGCAATCCACTTGACTCAGTCGGACAGACGGCAACCGAAGTGCCAAATACTTCTGAGGCCCGCCATTTGAGTGCGAGTGGCATTTTTCCCACGGGTTATATGGAGGCAGAGAATTGCAGCATTCAACCGGCGGAAAGACTACTCAACAGAGCGCTACTTATTGACATGGCAAATAGCCTGGATTAGAGTTCGCGTAAATCGAGCGCGCAGCTTTGGTGTTGCTACATTTAGTCATTGGGGGCAAGTCTTCTTGATGACTATTGTTCTTTTCCGTTCAGTGCGGAAGAGATACCTGACAGGGTTTGAGATTTTGCTTTCAGACTTGATATGACGTGAAATTCGCGGACACACTGTCCTGGAAAGATGATCATGAACAACGGGCGACTCGCAGAAATAGCGCTAACAATTATGGCTATAGCATGCAGCGCGTTTTCTTACTTGCCGAGAGAGTCGAAGATACAGCAACCCTCGACCGGCACTATTGCCGGCAAGGTAACGATCGATGGTAAGCCGTCCGCCGGAATAAAAGTCACTCTATCACCCGCTGACAAAACAGTTTCGCCCAACCGGGCCAATTCAGATATCCAAACGACGGCAGGTGAGGACGGTAGGTTCAGACTATCGGGAGTGCCGGCAGGAACTTTCGTCTTGACGGCAACAGGCGGCGCCTATGTTTTAGCGGACAGCGGGATTTCCGGACCGCAGGGAAAGACGATCATTCTTCACGAAGGTGAGAGACTTGAAGACATAGATTTGGTCCTGATGCGGGGTGGAGTAATTACTGGACGTGTGACAGATGCTGAGTCCCGGCCTTTGATTGGTGAGCGGGTCTCGTTGCAGTTGGTGGATAGCGATGGCCGGAGTCGGCCGGTCGTACTGACGAACCAGACTAGCGAGAGCGATGACCGGGGAATCTATAGGTTGTATGGCTTGGCTCCCGGCCGATACCGTGTGAGTTTAGGGGTTACCCTCAGAGCCGAAGCCAGAGCGCCTGATGCAGGCGCCTCGCATAGCTATTATCCGGTCACTTACTACCCAAGCGTTACGGACGAATCTCAGGCAAAGATTATCGATATACAGGGGAGCAGCGAAGTTACAGATATAGATATCGTTCGTAGTCCCGGGGTGAAGGCTCATACAGTTGCGGGTCGGATCGTTGATGCCGAATCGGGAAGTCCAATGCAAGAGGTTGAATTTGGGTACTCGAGTGTGACTAAGCCCTATGTCTCGAGGGTTGGCTCCGGCTACCGAACCAATCTTAAAGGCGAATTCAGCGTTGAGAATGTCAAATCAGGACGCTATATCGGCTTTGCCGTTCTCGATTCAAAGAGTGATTCCTATAGTGAGGACGTGCTGTTCGAGATAACCGACAAGGATATGCGGGAGTTGCAAATTAAGGTCCAGAGAGGGTCTTCAATCAGTGGCGTCGCAGTGGTTGAAGGGACCGATGATCCATCGGTAGTGTCTCAACTCAGCAATGTCACAGTACGCGCGGTTCCACTCGATAATACCAACACATCAGGTGGCACGAGAACAACCATAGCTCAAGATGCCACATTCCATCTAAGCGGGGTTAAGCAGGGTAAGGTTGGTCTCATGATTAGCTCTCCTCCACCTAAGAATTTTTCTTTGATAAGGGTCGAGCAAAACGGCATTGAACAACCCTTTGACATTCTTCAGATAATGACTGGCGAGACGACGGGCGTAAGACTGGTTATTGCCTATGGAAAGGGAAATATTCGAGGGCAAATCAGAGTGCAGGGCGGTACATTACCAAGTGGGACGCGCCTTGCCGTCAGCGTCGTTAAGAGTAATGCCCCGGCCCGCAGTTTTGGTGAGGCGCAGCCAGATCCCAATGGTCGCTTCGTAATAACGAACATCCCAACAGGAGATTATCAACTCCTGGTTCGCACGGTGCCGGCCGCGAGTGCCATCATCAGGCAGGGTGTCAGGGTCGACAGTGGTAAAGACACTGAAGCTGTCATCGTTCTCGATCTCTCCAAATAGAACTCAGGAATAGCCGTGGCTCATTTTGTGAAGAATTGTTGGCTGGCATCAACTGCGGCGTTGGCCGTTTTGGTGATTTCGGGCACGGCAACGGCTCAGCAGCAAGTTGGTTCTCCTGAGCCAACCGCTGTTGCGCCCGCGCTGGTTAGTTCACAGCACACGGGCACCATAAACGGTCATGTGATGATCGATTCCGGACGGAGCCTGGAAGGTGTAAAGGTCCTCTTGAGTCAGGCTGGGGCAAGTGGGCCCGCGCATCAAGCGACCACTGACGACAACGGAGAATTTCGTTTTGACGATCTGCACGATGGGATCTACACGGTTGTTGGTGCGGTCGCTCATGGTTACTTTATTTCCAGACAACCAACGAATGCGATCGAGCCAGATCTACATTACTTAGGGGATTCGATAAACATCAAGCTGGTCAAGGGAGGCGTCATCACGGGAAAGGTTTTGGATGCCAGAGGAGACGCCGTGGTTGGTGTCAGTGTGCGCTCTGTGCGAACGCGAGACCTCGAGGGATTACCGCCGGACGGAGATCTGGAAACCGCGGGCCAGACCGATGACCGTGGTATCTACCGGATCTATGGTTTGAAAGCAGGAATATACGTGGTAGAAGCCGGCGGCAGCAGGCGGGATCTGCGAGTCGATTCATATAAAAACGACTCACCCACTTACTATCCATCGGAAACGCGAGCTACGGCCAGAGAGATCAGCGTACAGGCAGGCGGCGAGACGAGCAGTATCGATATCAGGTACCGCGGCGATGCGGGCCATTCAGTCAGTGGCAACATCATCGGCCCGGCTGCGCTCAGCCCAGCCCTTATTTCTGTCATGCTTTTATACTCCGGCTCAGACACCGTGGCTGCATTCCCCAGTCCTTCGTCGAACAACGACAATCGAGCGTTTTCCTTCTCTGGCGTGGCTGATGGGGAATATGAACTGCTCATCCGAGTGAACAATCCTTCATTAGGTCAGGGGTTCATAGCAACGCGAGCCGTTACGATGAAAGGTGCGGACATAGTTGGCCTGAAGATTTCGCCTGCGCCACTGGGTTCTGTAACTGGTCAAATTCAAGTTGATCCGAGCGTGACAGTGGCGAAAGACAGCAAATGCAAGATGAGGCACGTACTTACAACGGAAACCGTTATGTTGATTGCCAGGAAGAGTGAGGCCAGTCAAAGCAAGCCCGATCGGATGCTGCCAAATAAAATTAGTGGCTCACCCAATGAAAAAGGACAGTTCGCTTTCCACAACCTGGGAGAGGGAATCTATCGTCTCGAGGCTCGCTTGCCGAACGATGCCTGGTATGTCAAATCCATAACCTTATCAGCCGGTCCTTCGAAATCTCAGCAGAGCGGGTCATCCAAAACCATTGATGTTGCGCGCCTTGGTTTTTCACTGAAACCAGGAGAAAACTTAGGGAACCTGTTCATAACCCTGGCGTATGGAGCTGCAGGGATACAGGGGCGCACGGCTGTGAGCCGGAAAGCCGATTCGCCTCAGCGCGTTTCTCTCCATCTAGTTCCTGCCGAGCGAGAATTCGAAGATGATCCTCTACACTATGCTGAAGTACCTGTTTCTGGTGACGGTTCATTTAGTATTGGCAATCTACCTCCGGGCCGCTATTGGATGATCAGCAGGCCGGTTTTTGATAGTGTCACAAATTCCGTAATTAAGCCGCTTGCCTGGGATCCTAACGAGCGCGCTAAACTGCGCGACGAGGCTAAACCTGGGAGTCCCCAGCTTGAATTGCAGCCATGTCAACGAGTGACAGAATACGTCTTGCCTTAAGGACCGCCCTCTGCACTACCTTAACCTGCCGACGCCAAACAAGAATTAAGCGCTGCAAATAATTGAATGGGACAGAGCTTACACCTCTCGCATTTGATCGAGATTTTTCAGTGAAACTCAAGCAATGATTTTGCAGGCGATGCTTTTCTTATCATGCCTAAAGGTCCAGAGGCTAATTGCAGCACTAACACAACGAAAATCTAACAATCAATCTATTGACACTGGTGCCACGCGGGAGTAAATTGTTCGCCATTCCCCGCGTCACGTTTACGCGCGAGCCCTCGCAACTCTCACGTCGGTGACGAATAACCCCCATTAATTTTCCCTCTGCGAATCCTTCATAGCCGGTCTGCAAAGCAGGACTCAAACATATGAATAATGCATTCAAGCGATTGCATGTAATTACAAACATCGCAATCCTCGCCGTGTGCCTTCTTTTGGGCTATGTGATCGTCAAGAACTTCATTCTCAACCCGCCTAATGCGAGTAAGAGTGCCGGGCGGTCGAAGGACCCGA
Source organism: Acidobacteriota bacterium (assembly GCA_025463135.1). Taxonomy (GTDB): domain Bacteria; phylum Acidobacteriota; class Blastocatellia; order Pyrinomonadales; family Pyrinomonadaceae; genus JAOAPY01. The sequence goes on along the minus strand of JAOAPY010000037.1, from coordinate 73,092 downwards.
TAAAGGTCGGCACGAAACTTTCGCTGCCGGAAGTTGACTGGCAAAAGAATGGACGCACAGTTTTGCTCGTCCTCAGTCCGACCTGTCACTTTTGCCGTGAGAGTGGTCCGTTCTACAGCAAATTATCGGAAGTGCTTTTGTCTCAGAAGAGCGCGAGTCTTGTAGCGCTTTTTCCCAGGGAAGTTAGCGAAGGGCCGAGCTACTTGCAGACTTTGGGAATCTCGGTCAACGAAGTCAAACAAGTCGCGTTTGACAAATTAGGCGTCAAAGGAACGCCGACGCTCATCATCGCCGATAAAGGCGGAGAGGTGGTCGGGGTATGGTTCGGGAAGTTGAGCAGCGCTGAGGAAGAAGTAGTCCTAAAACAACTGCAGGCTGCTCCGGCTGGTTAAATCGATTAGCGCGGGGGGTGGTCTTCCAACCGAAAGGAGATGAGTTCATGATTAACAATGTCAGTCCGAGGGCTTTGATAGCAAGACTCTGCATCCTGGGGATGCTTATAGGGTTTGTCATCGTGGTCCCGGTCGTTAGAGCGGATGTTTGGATGAATTGTGATTACTGCAGTAACGAATACCAGTGTAACGCAATGAACTTTGCCGTGGATCAGTGGTACGCGGACAAGTACTGGTGTAGTTCGGACTGTGAGACTGAAAAATCGAATGCCGACACTCAATGTGAAGCCAACAAGAACGCTGCGGAGCAGGCCGCTAGAGATCAATGCACGGATCCGCAGACGGGAGAGCTGGATCAGAATTGTTACAATCAAAGGGACACCGACATTCAGACCCAGTACTTCAATTGCACGGACTACGCCGACTGGAGGCATAACGGCTGCTTGCAGGAGTGCGACGATCGTTTTCAGGATCCACCGGAAGGTTGCTCCTGCTACTATGAGTCTAACGCCGGGTCACATTGTTGGTAACGGAGGAAACGGAGGCTTCGTCACACTGATCGGCCGTTGCGCGCTGCTATGACTGTAGCTGCCGGGATTCACACGTCGAAACGGAAAGCGTGGGGGGCCGTCTTCCTGCGAGAAATACACGACGAGCCAGGGAGTCGTTGAATGTTTTTCTCCAAGAAAAAAGAGAACAGGATAAAGCCCGACCCTGTTCTCCTGGAAGATGAAAACGAAGATGCTGACTTAAATAACGAGCTTTACCGCAGCGGCGACATAATTTCCTTTCCGGTAGGCAACGACGACTCACTTGTTTACTCTCGACAAAGTCGCGGGGCCAATATTCTTCCGACATTCATCGTCTCTCTCCTTCCATATTGCAACACCTTCAACACCCTCGAAGCGCATGCGCAATCATGCGTTCGCAGACTAGGACTGGACCCACAACAGATCGACCATATCTACGACTCTCTGTTTGATCTGGCCGCAGCCGGATTATTAACGCCTCTCAGCTCCGCGCGAGATTTGCATCAGGAATCACCAACTGAATATGAACCTCATAAAATCGCGACAGTAGGTTTCGTTACTCATAATCGTCCTGAGAGTCTGAAACGCGGAATAATAAGTTACATAGAGAACATCAAACGCCATGACAGGGAATGCGACTTCGTTGTTACCGACAGCACGCCCCTGGCAGTCGACAGAACCCAAACCAGGGACATGCTGCGAACATTAGCCGGCGACTATCGTGTTTCAATCTCCTACCTCGGTTTGGATGAAAAAGTAAGTTTTGCCAACCTGCTCGTCAACGAATTCAACGTCCCTCAGCACGTCATCGATTTCGCACTGCTGGGACCAGCGGGCTTTGCGATTCGTACTGGAGCGAATAGAAACGCCCTCCTTTTGCAGACCGTCGGCGATCTGTTTTTCAGCGCCGATGACGATACCGAATGCCGTTTGTTTGAAGTCCCTGATCAAATTGATGGCTTGTCGTTCTTTTCCGAGGAACCGATAGAAGGATGGTTCTTCCCGGATCAAGCTACCGCCCTCGAGGCAGTTCGCCCTCTGGATGAGGATGTGCTTTCAATTCACGAACGGTGGCTGGGAAGAGATCTGATTGACGTGAGTTCAATTACAGAACCGCAACTAATCGACTATTCCGGGCTGAGCACAAAGTATTTCAAACATCTGACCAGCGGGACCGGGAAGATTCTGGCCACCTTACCGGGGATTATTGGCGATTCCGGAATCGGCTCGCCACGATGGTTTCTTCTTTCCGGAGACACGCACGATCGCCTGTGCAACACCAGGGAGGAATATCAAAGCGCTTTTTCTTCACGGGAAATGTTACGGGCAGTGCGCAGAATTTGTGTTGGCCGCGTCCCTTCTTTTATGACAACCGCCCTGGGACTGGATAACCGCGATATCTTGCCGCCATTTTTTCCGGTCCTGCGTAACCAGGACGCCATTTTTGCAATCACGTTACTCAAGTGTTTTGACAATGCTTATTTCTGCCATCTCCCCTGGGCCCTTCTGCACTCACCTTTAGCCGCCAGGAAGTATACGTCCGCTGATGTGGCAATATCATCGTCCTGTGGGATGTCAGATATTCTTCGCTACTGCATCAAAGATTTTGAAACAGATTTCCATTTCCTTCCTTACGGAGAAAGGTTGCAGGCCATGGGCAAGCACCTTATGAATTTCGGCGCAATGCCCGCACCTGATTTCGAGGAATTTATTCGGATTCAATTTTGGGAGCAAACTTCCAGAGTGCTGCATGCGGGGGAAGAACTCCTGCAAACTCACGAATATATACCCGATTTCTGGGCCGACGACCTGGAGAACTATTCTCAGAATTTGAGGGATGCTCTGCTTAGGAAGGAATCAATAGTTCCGTTCGACTTGAACGGACAGGGCGACACGCAGGCTCCCCTGACGCAGAGCCAACAATTGATTTACCGATTCGGCGAGTTATTATCCTGGTGGCCAGAGATTGTTGAGTCTGCCAGGGACGTACGTAGTAAGGGACAGAGAATCGCCGCTCAGGTCAACTAGCCCGCTGCTAAGAACTCGAAATGAAGCAGCGATCCTCGATTTCAAAGTTTCAAGATTTTTTCGCATTCCGTTTAGAGAGGCATCGATATACAAGCGCCCTCTCTAAAGGCAACAACATACATGACGCATCAAGTGTTCGTTTGGCGAAGTGCCGTTTGAGCTTGAGTGGAAAGCAGGATCTGACGCCTTCGGCGTCAACAATCGACTCACGTGACTTAGTTCCTGGCACATTCAGTGGCCTTAGAAAATCACTCAACAGTTCACTTTGATGTTCCAAGTATACCCAACCGCAGGGTGGACAAGTCCGCTTCTGAACGGGAAGGGATTGTTCTTCACGTCAATTTTTTTGCGATGTTGGCCGTATCGCATTAGGCCGAAGTTTGCGACCTTGAGAAAGATTGAGAAATCCAAAAGGCGGGTGCTGGTATTATTCCGGTGTTCATTAGAGTGATTGCCGTCTTCAGAACAAGCTCCACGAAATCGGAATTGGGGCGTAAGGATCTTTATAAGAATTTACGATGGCGCTGGAAATGAAAAGCAATTGCGAAGTATGTAACGAGCTGCTGGCGCTCGATGGCATTGCGTATATTTGCAGTTACGAATGCAGCTTCTGCGCCGATTGCGCGTGGCAAGTAACGATGATCTGTCCTAATTGTGGTGGGCAATTGGTTCGTCGTCCAAACCGTCAAACCGCTAGCGTCCCGGAGAGTTAGTGTATAAGGCATGAGGCGCGAAGCAGTGGCGATCATCAATAGAACCTTTCAAGTGGTCCAGGCCGGTTCTGACCATGTTGATTCGATCTAAGGAGATTGATAATGGCTAGACATATCTATTCATTGTTGCTGGTGATTTTGCTGGCGGCGATATCGTTAGAGGCGCAACAGCAGTCGTCTGGGGCAATGGATGAGGCGAATACACTTTTTCAAGCCCAGAAATGGGTTGAATCCGCAAAAGCCTTCGAGGCTATAACCAGGGCCGAGCCTGCCAACCCGCGGGCGTTCTATCGTCTCGGATCTTCGCTGTATGCGTTAGGCCAATTTGAAGAAGCGGTTAAGCCTTTCCAGAAGGCGATCGAAATCGCCCACAATCCCCAACCGATGTACGATCTGGCTCGCACCTATGCAAGGCTCCATCAAAAGGACGAGGCCTTCGAATGGATCGATAGAGCGCTCACTGCCAACCTGCCGAATCCCCGTCGCATCGCAAACGATCCCGAACTCGTCGACCTCCATGAAGATCCGCGCTTTCCAGCGGTTGCTGAGAAAGGCCGAAAAGCTGCGATGGTCTGTATGAATACACTTGAATATCGGCAGTTCGATTTTTGGGTTGGTGAATGGGTTGTGATGAACCTGAACAACCGACAGGTAGGCATGAACAGCGTTAAGCTGCTGGAGGATGGCTGCATCATAGAGGAAAACTGGACCAGCGCCGGTGGCGGCACCGGCAAGAGCTTTAACTTCTATAATCCAATTACACGTAAGTGGCATCAGTCCTACATGGACAGCGCCGGCAGCAACTGGATGATGGACGGAGAACTGAAAGACGGAGCCCTTAAGTATGAGGGGGCCATCTACTCCCCGGGGCAAAAAGTCCTGGTGCACATGACGTTCTTCAATCTTGGCGCGGACAAAGTGCGGCAATGGGCAGAGACGTCGGCGGATGAGGGGAAGACCTGGACAGTTGTATGGGACGCCACCTACGTAAGAAAGAAGTGAGCCAGGTGGTGCTCCGAGGGGCTCGTTTTCAGACAATCGAAAGAATGAGTATTGATCGGACAATATGAATCCATCACTCATTAAGCAGGGTTCGATCACGCTGCTGATCGCTTGCCTCTTCGCCTTGGCGACGATCGCTCGAGCTCAGTCACCGGCAGCGTCAGATGCAGATGCGCTCTTTCAATCGCATCAGTGGGCTGATGCCGCCGGCGCTTATGAGCGGTTCATGGATTGGTATTGATCAGGTTTGAGAAACAAGGTTCTGCGTTGGGCGACAGCCCCATGGATTGACCTGGATTCGACACAACATTCACCTTGAAGATCCGAACCTCGTTATTGACAATTATGACTCACGACCTTATTTCATTGAGGTCAACTATGGAAGAAGCAGCACGAGCGCTTAGCGCACTGCATGAATGGGAAAATTTTTACGTTATCGTCGGTTCCTCGGGCGCCGCGCTGACTGGATTGCAGTTTGTGGTGATGGCACTCATTTCAGAGTCGGGAAAGCCAAGCACGGAGCGAGAAATCAGCGCTTTCGGCACCCCGACAGTAATTCATTTCTGCGCTGTGCTGCTGGTATCCGCAATTCTGAGTGCTCCCTGGCATTCTCTATCGAGTGTCGCGTTCGCCCTGGGCGCGTGTGGAATCGCAGGCATTGCTTATGGAGTTATAGTCATTGGACGGGCACGACGACAGACGCGTTACCAGCCGGTATTCGAAGACTGGCTCTGGCATATTGTGCTCCCGCCTATCGCTTATGTGTTGGTTCTGATCGGGGCCGGTTTACTCACCAGGCAGCCACAGCGCTATCTCTTCCTGGTTGCCCTGGCGGCTCTGATTCTGTTGTTCGTTGGCATTCACAATTCGTGGGACACGATTACATACTTCGCAATCAGACTCTCTAAAGCGAAAAAGACTGATGACTCGCGCTGAAACAGTGTGCTGTCTCAGCGACTTGCTGCGAGGACTTCCCTGGCGGCGCGTTGGCCGCTCATGATCGCGCCATGAACAGTGCCGATGTGGCCGACACTCGTCGCTTCGCCGGCAAAGAACAGAGTGCCATCTACCGGTTGCGACAAGGTACTCTGATCGTCGAGTCCGCCAACAGGAACGTACGCGTAGGCGCCGCGTGAGAACGGATCATGCTGCCAGTCATGAAAGTAAATAACCGCCAACTGGTCGCGTATGTATTCAGTCGAGAGATCAAAAACCTGCGCGAGCGAGGCAATCGCCTGATCGAGAACCAATGAGCCAAGTGGCGCGCCACCAGCGGTAGCCGACTGCAGGCGATGGCTTTCCGTCCTGTCGGCGACATCAGGCCTCGAAGTACTGGCCGCACTGATGCGATCCGCGCTTGGTCCGCCAACCCAGCCGATCAGAACCGGCGCACGATTCGGCAATTGAGTCCACCAGGTCGGAAACGGAAGGTCGGGACAGTGAATGAATCCCGCATCCGCGAAATTCACTCGGTTGCCATCCTGGTCGCGGATCTGCAATGTTTCCCAAAAACGTTCGCGAAAGCTAAGAACAATTCTGAACACGTGACCCATTTCAAGATTGTTAATGGCAGTTTGCTTCTCCGGCGGCAGTTCAGGAATAAATCGCACCGCCGCCGGTTGGCCCGGACTTGTTTGCAGTACTCCCAACGGCAGCGTGATGATGACGCGAGAGGCGGCAAATGAACTGTCTCTATTCCTGTCTCTACTCCTGTCTCTATTGCCACTGACGCAGACAGCTTCGACGCCTTCGCCACTCCGACGAATTTCTTTCACCACGGTATTTAGATGAATCGTTGTACCGCGGGCTTCAGCTTCGGTTTGCAGGACATGCACCAGCGCATTGTATCCATCAAAAAAGCGAAATGACTTGTTGCCTTCAATAGATTCGGCGGCTTCGTTGGCTTTGATCAAACCGTGAATGCCGATGCGATCGACCCTGGCTGCATGAAAACCCTCGACATATAGAACTGCCATGTCCCGGGCGCGCCGCGTTTCTGCGTCGTCAGGCAGTGTGGAGAGATAATCTTTGAAAGATTGATCGGCGCCGGCGGACTGCATCTTTTCATTTAGACTTTCGATTTTTGCCCAGAAGTGGTCTGACTTACTGAGTTTGCCATTCTCAAAATACCAGTGGCGCCCGCTCACCTCGGAAAGCTGCAAGTGACCTTTTTGCGCAATGTGCAAAACTGCGAGCGGTTTGCCGTGCACGAATTCAGCCCCGAGTTCAATGGGAATCGGCACGGTAGGATCATTGAGAGTGAAGATGCGGCCACCAATGCGATCGCGCGCCTCCAGCATAATGACCGTGCGGCCCGCGACGCTGAGATCACGCGCGGCGGCCAGACCGGCGGCGCCCGCGCCGATGATCATTACATCAAAACTTTGATTATTAATATTGAGAATGTGATTCCGATCGGGTGCGAAAATCAGCGAGCGCATATCTTATCATGGTGATCGGAGCGAACTGATTCGCACATCAAGAAGGGTAGTGGTGCAGGTTGATTTAGTAAGACGCATTTCCCATTGGCCATCGTTACAAAACCGGGAGCGGTAGCAACCGGATCCTTCACTCAAGCATGCGTTGGTAAAAAACCTTAGGAATTATGATGTAGTAATCGTGATTATTGAAAGAACCGGGCGTTACAAAAACCAAAGTGGGCAACTAGCTCAGAAAGAGATCCGCAGACCCAGTTGAATCTCGCGTCCTGGCGTGGCCGCTTCCGTTATGGTGCCAAATTGTGGCGTGTTTACGAACCGGTTTGGTGTGCCAAGATTCGTGTGGTTGAGCGCGTTGAATGCCTCCGCGCGAATCTGGACCTTGACAGTCTCGGTCACCGCGAACTCACGCTGCAGGGCGAGGTCCAGGGTCTGCATGCCTGGGCCATAGACCGAGTTTCGTCCAACGTTGCCGAATGTAAACGCCGCGGGTGTAGTAAACGCCGCAGGATTGAACCACGCAGCAGCCGTACGTGTGCCGGTACTGAAGATGGGCTGGCCGGTATAATTCGCGCGGATTGGGTTTTCACCGAGAAGCGTGCCGGCGTTTGCCGTATCGCCGAACACCGAGATGGTAAAGGGAAAGCCCGACTGTGCCTGATAGATGGTGGACAGACGCCAGTTTCTGGTTACCGCGCCGATGAGACCGGATTTCTTCCAGCCGGGGATGTCGTACACGGAACTCGCGGCGAAGCGATGGCGCACATCGCAAGCGGGCGCTTTTTCCAGTCTTAGATTCGCGTTGTTTTGCGGCGCGGCAGACTCGAACATGGGTGAACGGAAGTCAGGAGCATCGCTGAGACTCTTTGCATAAGTGTAATTGGCGAGAAACGACCAGCCCTTAGCCAGACGGCGGCGCACATTTACGTAGCCCGCCTCGTACCAACTCTGCGCCGAATTCTCCAGCAGGTTGATGCCACTTACGGGAAAGGTAGTGTTGGCAATCGTAATGTTATTTGGCAGGACCATGCCCGGCAGGAAGCTCAGTGTCTTGAAGGGGCGGCGTGGTCCGATTGCGCCCGGACCCGGCGCTGCGTTGTTAATCAGGTGACTGCGCTGCAAGTGCACTCCATGCGATCCCAGGTAGCCAAGTTCCAGCGTCATCTCTCGACCGAGGCTCTTCTCAATTGATCCACTCCATTGCTGGATGTACTGGGGCGGCGCGTTCTGTTCAACGGCGGCGAAGCTGACGGTGGTCGTACCGAGAACCGCCGGGCCGAAATTGAAGTGACTGGCCACAATGCCGGCCGCCGGAGTGAAGTTGTCGCTCTGCTGCGTTTCCGGAAAGACATAAGGAACGTTATGCCGCTGGTTGCACCAGGTATTCATGTCCACGGGCGTAAAGAAGATGCCAAAGGCCGCATGGAACACAAGTCCATGATTGGGAATGCTGTGCGAAATGCCGGCGCGTGGCGCGAAGTTAAGCTTGTTCGGGGTCGTCAAGCCGTTTGGAAAACCCTGCTGGCCGCCGATGAAAACGAAAGGCGTGCCGTTGACGAAGGTCAGGTTGGTGTTGGCGTAACGAATGTCGCGAAGCGGACTCATGAACTCGTAACGTACTCCGATTTGGACAGTGGTGTTCCGACTCATCTGGAAACTGTCCTGGACGAAACCATCCGCATACCACTGGCGGAGCTGCATTTGGGGGACCCCGGCCTGGCGCTGTTTCACCGCCGGCAATCCCAGTAAGAAACTGGCGAGAGCCGATCCGGTGCCGTCGTTGGTTGCCGTTCGCGTCGTGAACCCATTCGTGAACTGATAGTAGCCGCGGTTTTGAAAGAAACCCCACATGGGCCAGATGTAATACCTGAAGCTGCCGCCGAACTTCAGGCTGTGGCGGCCAACTTGCCAGTTCAACGAATCGCGCGCCTCGAGCACGGTGTCCCAGGCGTGCATCGGCGTGGCGAGGAACGTGTCGCCCATGCCGGAGTAGCCCTGCACATTGAACCATGGCGCTCCAAACGCACCCTTGCCGCCGAACCCTACCCCTTGAATCCCAAGTTGCGAAACAATGTCGTTGCTTTCGCTATTCTCGGATGAGCGGTGCATCGATAATCGCGAAAAAGTAATCGCCGCCATGTTCACCACGTTCGGACTGATGATCCGGTTCCACCCGATGCTGCCGTGTTGTGAAAGATTGTCATGAAGAGCGCCAAAGCCCGGCAGGTTCTGAGGCATGAAGCCCTTTTCCTTACTGAAGGAATAGCGCGCGAACAGGCTGTCCCCGCGCTTGAGCATCTGGTCAAATCGAATCGTCGCTTGATCCGTTACATGGTGTTCATTGCGGACGTCGAGAAAGTTATTACAGTCGGTGCCGGCGCCAACTACCGTTGGCACGCCCATCATCGTCATGCCGCAACCGTTCATGCCCATGTCCATGTTCGGCCGGGGAATGTACTGGCGCAGGAACGACGCCGCTTTTGAATCAATCAGATTCTGAGGAATGACATTGCCGGGAAAAGGATCGCGAATATTTTGAGGATTGCCGGGACTGATTGGTTTTGTTGGATCAAAGTTCGGATTCGCATGCGAGCTAAACGGATTGTAGACAGTCGCGCCACTCATGCTGAAGTCGCCATTGATCTCGTCCAGAGTGGGCACAGTACTAATCATTGTGTCAGACTTGGTATGTCGCAGCGCCTCGTAGTTAAAGAAGAAAAAGCTCTTGTTGCGAACGATCGGACCACCAAGCGACGCGCCAAAATTGTTTTGCACCAGGTGATTGGTCGTATCCATCTCGTTAAATGACCTGGCGTCAAGAGCGCCATTGCGCAGGAAGTCGTAGCCGGTTCCGTGGAACTGGTTGGCGCCGGTCCGCGTGACGATGTTGATCTGGCCGCCGCCGGCTCCCCCCATCTCGGCGGTATAGCTTCCGGTTTGTACCCTGAATTCCTGTACGCTGTCGGGTGAAGGACTAAAGTTGAGCGTATTGAACGTTGGATCGGTATTGGTGGCCCCATCGAGCAGGAAGTAGTTGGCGTTCGGGCGATTCCCTCCGATACTGACCGCCGACCTTTGACCGGGTCGCCAGTAGAGCGGACTCATATCACCAGCCTGCGCCCCGTGACTTTCGTGCGCGCCAGGCACCGTGAGCACCAGATCAATCAGCATGCGACCGTTGAGCGGCAGGTTGCGAATAGAAGTGGGCTCGACGACTTCTCCGACGCTCGCATCAGTAGTGCGCAGCACGATTGCCGTGTCGGTCTTGACGTCCACGCTGGTACTTAGAGACGAGAGCTTGAGGCTGACATCAAGAGTCAACTGCTGTCCTACTTCCAGCGTAACGTTCCGGGTGAGCAGAGCGAATCCCGTGGCCTGCACAGATAGCTTGTAGTCTCCGGGCAGCAACCCCGTCAGTTGAAATATTCCCTGTTCATTGCTGGTGATTTGACGTGATGCGCGCGTGCTTTCTGACGTGATTTGCACGGTGACCCCTGGAATCACATTCTGTTGCGGATCGAAAACCGTGCCGCTCAGACTCGCGTAGTTGCTCTGGCCAAAAACGGTCGACGAAGCTGACAAGAGCAGAAAGAACAAACACAATTGAGTTGATCTGCGCATAGACTCAAACCCTCCGCATGCGAAAACCGTTGCTTGATTTGTATTGACCAGTCCCTCGGGTGGGCAAACACACGAGCCCACTCTGCAATAGCTAATACTAAAGATTCTTACGCTGAAATAAGGAGTCCAGTCGGGTTCAAAAGCTGCCGCATCAGCGATCGATGTTCAGATCGCAACGTTGCAGGAATCCGAGACCCTGAGGCCGTAAAATCAGAAGTCAGGCGGGGACGGAGTCTAACAGAAGTCACAACCCGCGTGATGATCCAAAAGGTGGGGTCCGCTATCAAGCTTTAGTTGTAGTGATCTTTGGTCGATCAGGTAAGATACCCCCCACTCGACTGGCCTTTCCGTTGCAACCGCGGTTCTTCTTTTCGGCGTTGGGCCTTCAGCCGCAACCAGCCGCAACCAGTCGCGAGGAGGTATTGGAAGAAGGCATGACGGTGGTCGAGCACGTCCTCAGACTGTATGGGAAAGGCAGACTTGATCGCTGCTTGCGGCTGGTGATGTCAGGGCTACATGCATAAGCCGCATCATTCGCGTGACCAGGGGGGCCCTCTGATCGTTCAATGCTTGTTTTGGAGTCTAACTCTTTGCGAGATGAACCATGAAAAACTCTACAACTGCCACTAAGCGAAACGAAGAGGTCGATAGCGACACACCAGAAAGCAGGACTCAGTCTGGTGTGAAAAAGTTGGCGCTACCAGAAGTGATAAGGAACTGGATGGCGCTGATCGTCACTGTTTTAATTACTATCCTTAGTCTGGCATATCTGGCGGCAATTCCATTTGGTTTGATAGGAGGCAATAAGTTTGGCACAACCGACGCCATCATTCTGGCCGCGCTTTTATTTTTCAACTCAGTTTTGATCGGGACGCTGGACACTCTTTCTATCTCTGGCAAGGGTATCGACTTCAAAGTTCGTGAAGTTCAAAAAGAGCAAAGCAAGCAAAAGGACGAAATCAAATCGCTTCAGTTTCTGCTCAGCTATTTTGTGACTCAATCAGAGTTGAAGCGGCTTGAGAAGTTAGCCGAGAGATCGTCACCTTATCAGATCAATAGTGACTACGATGAGAAACTTTTGCATACCGAACTACGACGGTTGCGATCGTTAGATCTCATTGAAATGGTCGAAGGGCAGACGATAGGCGGGATTCGTGAAAAGAAGGGCGATTTGTATCAACATGTCCGAATCACCAAACGGGGCAGAGAATATCTGGGATTACGAGAGTCAATAGAGACGCAAAGCTAGATGATTCTTTTTATCTCAGCCGTAAACCTCAAGAGAATTTCGGAGCCTCCGACAATGGCATGAAACCCTCTTCTGATTGAGAGGGCTGCCAAATATCATGGTTTGGCTGTAATCACAGCCAGGTCACCCAGGCGCTCTTCCTCGTAAGGCTGGGATAGCTGCACATTGTAGTGGTCCATCAACCACAGTTCGGGAATGATTTCAGCCACTAGTCTGCCGTCATCGAAAACTCTCACCATCGAGCTTTCAGAAACGACTATCGCCACTGCGTCCGTCACCTGCGAGATCGAAGCCCCCGCCAGATGACGACTGGCCATGCCATATGGCAACACCACGTCAGAAGCCATCGCGTCAAGATAACGACAGGCCGAGACGACGATGCCTTGATCCGAAACCACAAAGGCGCCGTCAAGCTGCGCGAGTTCCTTTATGGTCCCGCGAAGATTTGGGTCTCTGATCTCTCGCGACTGATCGGGGTGCCCCGCCAAGGGGTCAAGAATCAGCGGACGCGAGCGCGCCAGCACTCGATCAGCGTCACCAAAAGTAAAGAGCGTCCCAATGCGCCGACCCTCTCTGCCTTCACGAGCAATTTCCACGGCCAATTCGATTGTCGGTTCCAGGTTTTTCTTATTGCACCGGCGCACACGCCGGCAAATTGATTTGAACATTCCTCCACTGCGGACCCCCGCGGCTATATCGCCGACCAATGGCAGAGACTGACGCCACGCAGGCGTATTCTCTTCGCTCGAAATATTCGGTGATCGAATATAGCCAGGCGCCACGTTATGATTTTCTGCTGGATACGACTTCATCACACCGTCCTCGGATGGAAAGAGAATTTCGTCAACGTAGCACCAGCGCCAAGCCTCGCCCGGCTCGAGCGATTCGATAACCGGATGACCCATTGCATGAAAGTGCGCCGTGGCATGTTTGTTTGCGGAATCATCGCAACAACCAACATGTCCACAGGTAAGGCAAAGACGCAGATGCACCCAATCGTCCCCAGTCCGTAGACACTCTGCGCAGCCTTCGCTGAGGGGTGTAGCAGCGTCAGTCAGATCAATATGGGTGCAATTCTTCGCCATGATCATCCCGGTCATAGTCATTCAAATTCTTACTCATGCTGTTTTTCTCCGCCATAAATAATAGACACCGTGGCCTCTTAGGGATCGATCATTGCCAGCCGCCGCCCAGCGCTTTGTAGAGTTGGACCAGCGACAGTAACTCGTTGCGCCTGGTCTGAGTCAGGCTCAACTCCGCATTAAATAGATCGCGATCGGCATCGAGGGCATCGAGCAGGGTGTCCACCCCACCCTGATACCTCAAATAAGCCAGCCGCGCTCGGTCGCGCAGCGTGGTCACCAACAGCTCCTGCTGCGTGCGAATCTCTTTCACTCTACGGTATTGGACCAGTGCATCCGACACTTCGCGGAAGGCGGTCTGAATCGTTTGCTGATACTGAACCAACGCGAATTCCTGTTGCGCCTTCGCAAACTTCACGTTTGATTTAAGCCGGCCGGCGGTAAATATCGGCTGCGTGATCTGCGGCACGAAAGTCCACACGCCGCTGGGACCAGTGAAGAGATTCGAAAGCTGATTGCTTTGAAAACCCAGCAGGCCGGTCAAACTAATGCGAGGAAAGTAAGCGGCCTTGGCCGCATAGACAAGTGCGTGCTGAGCCACAAGGTTCTGCTCCGCGGCGCGAATGTCCGGACGACGCTCGAGCAATGAAGAAGGCAAACCGGCGGGCACTGCTGGTGGTTCCTGTTGTTGAGTCAGAGACCGGCCGCGCGAAATCGGTCCCGGGTTATTGCCCAGAAGCAAATTGATCTGGTTCTCCGTCTGCTCGATTGCTCGTTCAGTATCCGGAATTGTTTCGGACGCCTGATAAACCAATTCCTCTGCCTGACGAACATCCAACATTGTCGCCACGCCACCTTGCTGGCGCAGCTTGATGAGCCTTAGCGAGTCCTCGCGAGTAGAGAGCGTATGCTTGTCGATATCAAGTTCGCTGTCGAGCTCGAGCAGACTGAAGTATCCCGTTGAGACATCACTCACAACAGTTGTCATCACCGCCTTCCGGTCTTCCTCTGAAGCTTGCAACTCTGCGCGCGCGGCTTTGGTTTGCTGGCGCAATCGACCCCAAACGTCTATCTCAAAATTAAGGAGATTCAGGAGGGCGCTGCCAAAACTGCGAGTTCGACCGCCCTGATTGGAGCCGCCTAACTGTCCGTTTCTGGATGTGCGCGTAGTTGTAAGGTCAGAGCTGGCTTCAAACTGCGGAAACTGATCGGATCGTGCGAGACCAAGATTGGCGCGCGCTGCATTAATTCGCGCCAAAGCAGCGCGCAGGTCGTAGTTCTGAGTCATTGCTGTTCTGACGAGCTTTTGCAGGTCTTCATCTTTGAAAACCTCAAACCACTTCAGGTCACCGATCGAAGTCTGATCAGGCGAAGCAGAATCGGCTCCGCGAAATGTGTCGGGCGTGTTGACAGGCGGACGCTGGTATTTCTTTTGGGCCACGGCGCTATTCGCCGACAGGCTGAGCGCCAGAATCGTCATTATTAATTTTCTTCTCATGACTCAGCTGTTAAGGCCTTCGGCGTTAATCCACCGACCTGCTCCGCAGGCTCGTTGAACATTTCACTTGACCAATCCATTCTCAATCTCCCGCTGCCGGCTGGGGCGTTGCAGAACTGATGTCGCCCGCATGTTTTCTGCCAAACCTCATCGTGTATTTTTCCACCAGATAGAAAGTCACCGGAATAATGAATATCGCGATCGAGGTGGCGGCCAGCATGCCCACGATAACGACGGTGCCGAGGATGCGCCGCGCCTGTGCGCCCGCGCCCGCGGCGACCCACAGCGGTGCTGATCCGAAAATAAAGGCGAATGACGTCATTAGAATCGGCCGCAGCCGCAGCCGCGCGCCCTCAAGTGCAGCGTCAACGAGGTCACGCCCCTTCTCCAGTTCAGCCTTGGCGAACTCGACGATCAGAATCGCGTTCTTTGCTGCCAGACCAATCAGGACGATCAACCCGATCTGTGCGTACACGTCGAGATCGTAATTTCTGAGCCATAGTCCGAGGAACGCGCCGAAGATCGCGATCGGCACCGTAAGCAAAACTGAGAACGGAAGCGTCCAGCTTTCGTAGAGGGCTGCGAGGATCAGGAAGACAAACATCAGGGAGAGTCCAAACACGGCAGTCGTATTACCCGCAGCCTTTTTCTCCTGATAAGAGAGGTCAGCCCAATCGTAACTAATCTCAGGCGGCAGCTCCCGCTTCGCTACTTCTTCGAGAGCAGCCATGGCCTGGCCAGAACTGTATCCCGGCGCGGCGGCGCCGATGACCTGAGCCGCGCGATAGACATTGAAGCGGTTTGTATACTCGGGCCCTGAGACTTTGCGCGTCGTGACCAGGGTCGACAACGGCACCATGTTTCCGTCGTTGTTGCGCACATAGTATTGCTCGATGTCCCTGGCGCTGAGGCGCTCCTCGCCCTCCGCCTGGAGGAAGACTCGCAACTGTCTGCCGAAGCGGTTGAACTGATTCAAAAAGAGGCCACCTAGATACGCCTGCATGGTTTGGTAGACATCGGCGACGGCCACGCCTTGCTTCAATACTTTGTCACGATCGACGTCCGCATAGATCTGCGGCGAAGACGCGGAGAATTGGGATCCGACTCCAGCCAACTCGGGGCGTTGGCGGGCGGCCGCGAGGAATTTCTGGACATTCTGATCGAGAAAATCCACGGACCCACCGCTGCGATCCTGAACCCACAAGGAAAACCCGCCGGAGTTTCCGAGACCGGGAATAGCCGGCGGACTAAACGCAAACGCCATCGCCTCGGGCACTTCGCCTGCCAGCCTCGCGTTGATGCTCTTCAGGATCTCCTCGGCCGAATTTTTGCGCTCGCTCCAGGGCTGCAGTGAGATAAAACAAAAACCGTTGTAGCTTGCCGAGACTCGATTCAAGAGACTGAACCCGTTAATGCTGGTAACGAACTGCACACCGTCCGTTTGCTTCAAAATCGTCTCGACTTTGCGCGAGACCTGATCCGTCCGCTCGAGCGAAGCTGCCGGCGGAAGCTGAATGTTAAGGAAAAGAAAACCATAGTCCTCTTCGGGAAGAAAGCTGGTTGGCAGCCTGTTAGCGAAAAGACCATCCGCCAACGCAAAGCCGACCAGAATCAACACAGCAATAACCGCTTTGCGGATTAGGGCACGGCTTAGTCGGACATAGCCGTTCGTGGCCTTCGCAAACCAGCGATTGAACGCGCCAAAGAATCCGGCCAGTGGGCCGCGTGCTTCTTTGCGCGGCCGCAGCATCATGGCCGCCAGCGCCGGAGACAACGTCAGCGCGTTAAAGGCCGATATGACAACAGAGACGGCGATCGTGACGGCAAACTGTTTGTTTAAGCGCCCTTGAATTCCGCTGACCAACGCAACCGGTATAAAGACTGAAGCCAGGATTAGCGCGATGCTGATGACAGGCCCCGATACTTCCTCCATGGCCCTTAAGGTCGCGTCGCGCGGACTCATGCCTTCCTCAATGTGATGCTCGACCGCCTCGACAACAACGATCGCGTCGTCAACGACCAGGCCGATTGCCAGCACGAGAGCAAATAGCGATAGCGTATTGATCGAGAAGCCGAGCAGTGGAAAGACGGCGAACGTACCGATCAGCGACACGGGCACCGCGATCATCGGTATCAGCGTCGCGCGCCAGTTTTGCAAAAAAAGAAAGACCACCAGGATGACCAGTACGATCGCAATCACCAGGGTTTGGACAATCTCGCTGATGCCTTCGGTAACCGAGCGGGTCGTATCGAGCCCAACGGCGTAATCGAGATCGGCCGGAAACTGCTGCTTCAGGTCGGCCATAGTCTTTTTGACGCCGTCGGCCACTGCCAGCGCATTCGAGCCGGGCGCCTGAAACACAGCGATGATGCCCGCAGGCTGGCCGCCGAAGCGAGCGACCTGCTGATAGTTTTGTGCGCCGAGCTCAATTCGCGCTACGTCCTTGAGACGAACCACCGAGCCGTCCGGATTTGAACGCACTACGATCTGGCCAAACTCTTCCGGGGTCTGAAGCCGTCCCTGCGCGCGCAGCGTGTAAGTCATCTCCTTGCCCTTCGGCGCGGGCTCGGCGCCAACCTGGCCGGCAGGATTGACTGCGCTCTGTTGCTGCACTGCGCGTGAAAGATCGGGAACGGTCAACCCAAGCTTGGCGAGCAGATCGGGTTTGACCCAGATGCGCATTGCATAATCGCTGGCGCCGAACAGGCGCACCTCACCCACTCCTGGAACGCGATAGAGCGCATCGTTAATGTTTATGGTCGCGTAGTTCGCAAGGAAGAGCGAGTCGTGAGTCTGCTGCGGCGAAAAGATCGCAAATGCCAGCGTAGGTATTCCCGTTGACTTGCGCATGTTCAAGCCAAACTGATTAACGTCGGTGGGAAGGTTTGGCTGTGCCTGCGCCACGCGATTTTGTACGTTGACCTGATCGATGTTCGGATTCGTATCGACGTCGAACGTGACGGTAAGCGTCATTGTCCCGTCATTCGCATTCGTCGATTGCATGTAGAGCATGTCATCGACTCCGCTCATCTGCTGCTCCAGCGGCGTGGCCACTGACTGCTCGATCGTCACCGCGTCGGCTCCCGTATACGTCGTGTTGACAATGATCTGCGGTGGCACGATTTCCGGAAACTGCGCCACGGGCAACCCACGCATCGCGACGAGGCCGCCGATGATTGTGACAATGGCGATGACCATGGCAACGATCGGCCGGTTAATAAAAAGTTTCGAAATCATCGATCGTTCCTTCTATTCTAATGTCCGACAAACTTCTTCAGTTTGTCGTTCCCTGTGGAGAGAATCTGGCGAGAGTAACGACAAACTGAAGTTTATCGGACAGGCTCAGCCGCGATTCTTCACACCCGCATACGGCTTTGGGTTGACCACGACGCCTGGCCTGACTTTCTGCGTACCCTCGGCCACGACCGTTTCACCCGGCTTCAATCCTTCTTCGATCACCCACATCGTGCCATCACGGTCGCCGACCTTAACGGTGCGGACCTCGATCTTGTTGTCGCGGCCCACGACGGCTACCTGGTAACTGCCCTGCAACTCAGAGACTGCCCGCTGTGGAACGAGCAATCCCTGCTCTTTGGTGCTGGTTACCGCGCGAACGCGGCCGTACTGCCCGGGCCGCAGAACATTTCCCGGGTTTTGAAAAACTCCAGCGAGCCGGATCGCTCCGGTCTTGGGATCGACTTGGCGATCCGCAAAGAAGAAGCTCCCTTTATTTGGGTAGCTGGTTCCGTCCGACAGGATCAATTCCAGTTCGAGTTGTGCCACGCTTGCGCCCTGTTGTGCGTCGATCAGATTGCGCTTGTTGAAGTTGAGATACTCCCGCTCATTGAGTGTGAAATAGACCTTGATTGGATCGACCGTCGAAACCGTTGTTAGTGGACTGCTCGTAGTACTGATCAAGTTGCCGACCTGTGCCTGCGCAATACCGGCAATGCCATCGATAGGCGAGACGATCCGAGTAAAGCCCAAATTCAGTTCCGCTGTCCTGACAGCCGCTTGCGCGTTTTCAATTTGTCCTTTTGCAGTTGCGATTTCCGCCCTGGCAGTTCCCACCTGAGCATTGGCCGCACGCAGTTGCGCGCGCGCTGTCTCGACGCCGGCTTTGGCCGCTTCGACTTGAGCTTTGGCAACAACGTTAGTCTGCACGGCATTGTCGAGGTCCTGCTGCGTAACGGCCTTCTGTTCCGCCAGCGGCGCGTACTTGTTCACATCAAGTTGCGTCTTGACCTGATTAGCCTGTGCCTGGGCCAGTTGTGCTTGCGTTTGTAGTAACTGACTGTTGGCCTGCGCGACTTGCGCTTCTGCTTGGGTGACCTGGGAATTGGCCTGTTCGATTTGCCCACGAAACTGGGCCACCTGTCCATTGGCCTGATCCACCGCGGCGTGAAATGGCCGGCTGTCGATCTCAAACAACAACTGTCCCTTCTTTACAAAAGAGCCTTCCTTGTAATCCTGTCTGAGCAGGTACCCCGTCACCTGCGCCTTGATGTCCGCGTTTACCATTCCGTCAGTCGTCCCGATCCATTCGCTGTAGATGGGAATGTCCCGCTGCTCAACCTGGACCACTTCGACGTCGAGAGGTCGCGGCGCCGCTTGCGCCGGCTTGCTCGAGCGCACCGCAGCGATCGCGACAGCAAGAATCACGAGGGCCATGACAACGGTCGTGGAGACTAATAGTTTGCGCTTCAAAAAAATATCCAGGTAGCCCCTTAACATAGAAACCTCATTTGTTTTCATCGGAAACTCGAGAAAGTACTTTCCTCGAAAGACGGCCGGGCCGGGAACTTCACTTCATAAGCGCAGCGAATCTGCGTTCCTCAGCTTGTTCTCATTGCAGCCTTTCGGTTATCCAGCCCTGAACAGTGTTGACGAGTTCACGGGTGGTCTGCCGGCGAGTTTTCGGCTCCTCTGCCGGCAAAGTTTTTCGGACGTCATCACCACCACGCTTTATGATCCGCACACGTGTGTTCACGATAACTGCCTCCCGAATACCCCAGCTGTACGGTCCGGCCGGGAATCCCGCGGACCAATTGCCCGCAACGCTGCTCGTCGTCCGGCGGCGGGACGAGCCGCACGCCTTGCCAGCCAGTACTCGACGCGATCGAACATCGCCTCCAGCACGCGCGATATGCTGAATGTTATTGATTCGAAAATTGACGATGCCATAATGAAATCACCTCGCTATTACCTGGACTTTAGACTTGGCCCAGGCCACCGTCGACAAACAGTTCAATACCAGTAACGAAGCTGCTGTCGTCCGACGCCAGGAACAATGCGGCTTTGGCAATCTCGTCAGCACGGCCCATGCGGCCCAACGGCACACCGGAAGCCAGCTTCGTTTTTAGCTGGTCAAGTTCTTCCTGGGGAAGGCCGGTCGTCTTCAGAATTGGCGTATCGATCGGGCCGGGGCTGATTGTATTGACACGAATCTTGCGAGCCTTAAGGTCAGTGGTCCAGGTGCGTGCGAAGGACCGTACGGCGGCTTTGGTCGCGCTGTAAACACTGAAGGCCTCGATCCCTTTCGAACCCGCAACCGAAGCGTTCAAAATAATCGAGCCGCCATCCTGAAAGAGCGGCAGCGCCTTTTGTACGGTGAAGACCAATCCCTTCACATTGATCCCGAAGGTCTTGTCAAAACTTTCCTCGGTGATTGAGCCGAGCGGTACGAAATCACCTACACCCGCGTTGGCGAACAGCACATCTATACGCACTTGCCGCTCTTTCACCTGGGCATACAAGCGATCGAGATCTTCGAGCTTCGAAACGTCACCCTGAATACCAACAGCGTTCGTTCCAATCAGCTTCACGGCGGCGTCGAGCTCATTCTGACGGCGACCGGTGATGAAAACCTGCGCTCCTTCAGCCGCGAACAGCTGTGCGGTTGCCAGACCGATCCCACTATTGCCTCCGGTGATTACTGCGACTTTTCCTTCTAGCCTACTCATGACTCTTCTTGCTCCTGTTGACTGTTGAAAAAATTAATTATTGACTGAGACATTTGCTGCTTAGTTAAAGAGAGCGGGCGGACTTGCGCCAGGGAGACCCACATCACCCTCAAGCCCGCCCACTCCCGCCCACAAGCCTGTCCCCCGATGCAGGCTTGTGTTTGCGACTGAAGGCCTCGCCTCTCTATCGGCCTTCAGTACCGCGCCATGACAGTTCATGTCCCTGCGAGTAGCAACACGCTTGCCACACCGCCGCCTGGCGCGAGTAACCGTGCGTTTCATCTCTCTTACTTAATCGTTTTGTGAGAGCATTAGCCCCGGATGAGCACGGATTCTTAATGACAGAAACCTGATGCCTTTGTTTTCCGATCCGTATTTATCTGTGAAATTCTGTGGCTAATAAGTGAACAAGACGTGACGGTATGCTGTCAGGTGACAAACCGCTGTCACTATTATTGTGGTTGAGGACGAGTAATGCCGAGCTTGCGCATGCGGTGATTGAGGGTTGTGCGGTTCAGTCCCAGGCGAACGGCTGCGCCTGCCGGGCCACCAATCACCCAACTCGATTCGCTGAGTATGCGAAGAATGTGGTCGCGTTCGACTGATTCGAGTGCTGTCGAACCGTTCACGTGATTTGACCCTTTGCTTGAATGCTTGAGTTCGGCAAGAGGTATCTCGAGACTGGAACCGCGCGAGAGAATTACGCCGCGCTCGACCAAATTCTGCAACTCACGAACGTTTCCGGGCCAATGGTAACTCGTGAGCGCTGCCATGGTTTCCTTCGAAACGCTTTCGATTGGTCTCTTCATCTGTTGGGCAAATTTGCTGGCGAAGAAATGTACCAGCAGGGGAATATCTTCGGGCCGCTCGCGCAAGGGCGGTACGTTAACCGGAAAAACATTGAGCCGATAGTAAAGGTCACTGCGAAACTTCTTTTCAGCTACCAGCTCGGCAAGATCGCTGTTGGTAGCAGCGACGACCCGGACATTCACACGAAGAGTGCGGGAGCTGCCCAAACGTTCGAATTCCTGCTCCTGCAACACGCGCAAGAGCTTAGACTGCAACTCGAGTGGAATGTCCTCGACTTCGTCAAGAAATATCGTCCCTTGATCTGCAAGTTCAAAGCGACCGATGCGCCGATCAATTGCGCCGGTGAAGGCGCCTCTCTCGTGACCAAAGAACTCGCTCTCGAGCAGACCGGTGGGGATGGCCGCGCAATTTACCTTGACCAGAGTTCTTTCGCGGCGTTGGCTCAAATTGTGAATCGCGTGGGCAATGAGTTCTTTTCCAGTGCCTGTTTCACCATATACCAATACTGTAGAATCAGTGGCCGCCACTGTCTCTACGTCCTGCAAGACACGCTTGAGCGCCGGGCTGTTACCAATGATTTCTTCGAAGTTGTATTCCGTCCGGATTTCTTCTTCAAGATAAAGTTTTTCTTCTTCCAGCTTGTTTTTTAGGGTTTCGATCTCGCGATACGCGAGCGCATTCTCCACGGCAATCGCAACCTGTTTCGCAACCTGGCCGAATAGTTCCGCGTCCTCCGGGGAAAAGGCGTTTTCGCGCAAGCTCTTGATGCTCAAGATACCAAGAGCCCGATCGCGAAAAAGAAGCGGCGCTGTGCAACCGGATTTAATGCCGGACCTCGCAATGCGAGCCTCCTCAGTTTTGCGGTAGTCGCTCAAAACGGTTTCCCGACTGGTAAAGGCCAAACCGGCTGATGTTCCTTCAAGAGGAATGATTTCTCCCGCTGAGCAGGGCTCTTCATGCGCCGGAAAGTCCAGGGCTGTCAGGCGAAGTTGCTTCAACGACTCGTCGTATAGCGCCAGCGCCGCTGCATCGTGAGGCATGACCGTGTTCAGACAATTAGAGATCGCCGACAACAACTCTCGCAGATTGAGATTGGACACGAGTGTGTTGTTTATTTCCAACAGCAGTTGCGAACGATCCCGTTCATGAGCCAACCGCTGCTGATGACGTTGAGCTTCGACGGCGACCGCGATCTGGGCGGCTACAAGTTTTGCGAATTCAAGATCCAGTCCATCATAGGCGCCTGCTTTCTCGCTCCAGAAGGTCATCACGCCAAGGCGCTGATGCGCAGTAGTCATCGGCAGGCTGCAAACAGCCTTTACCGGATGATTGAGTAAAGTCTTCGCAATCGGAAAGCGATCTTCCAAATCGAGATCGCGAACGACGAGTGCTTCCTGATTTTGCCAGACCCAGCCCGCGATCGAACCTTCCAGCGGAACCTCCTTCGGTGCTTGCCACTCTGTTGGCTCGCAGGTTTCCACCAGGTGCAAACGCAAGAGGTCGCGAGCTTCATCGTAGAGCAGCACGCCCAGATGTGAAAAATCAAAAAGACTCTGAAGACGGCAGGCCAGATCGTGGAACAGTTGAGACAGCTCACGATGCGAGGCTATGGCTTTCGAGAGCTCAAGCAGCGTTAAATATTTCTTCGTTTGCTCGTCGGTGACGGCAACCTGGGCGGTCGTGGTATTCACGTCTTCTTGCTTGCCTTTCAATTTAACAGCAGAGTACAACAACTTCTTGCCCGACTGATTCTTTCAATCCGGCTCAAAGGATACTTGTCGGGAACCCTCGGATCAAATGTCACCCCTTCCATCACTGTGTGACGATGCGTCGCCAGATGGCCAGATACCGTCACCTGCATACTCTTGATCTTCCGCGATGAACTGCAATTCCCACCCTAATCCGGTCCGTGGGGTGTGGCAAGGCACTTGCACTGCACGTCAACGGAGAAGGAATCAACTGTGCTCAGAATTACCACTTGCAATGACTCGGAAGCCACTCGCCTCATAGTCGAAGGAAGACTTGCGGGGGCCTGCGTAGGCGAACTGGAAAAGTGTTGGAGGGAAACTGCCTCCAGCAGGTCGCCGGAATCGATTCTGGTTGATCTAAGCAGCGTTACGTTTGTTGATGCGGTTGCTAAACAGCTCCTCGCTGACATGCAAAAGCGCGGGACCAAATTTACGGCCGCGGGATTGCTCGCGAAGTGTCTCGTCGAAGAGATCGAACGTTCAGGGTGTAGCCGCAAATAGCAGAGAGACCCGGCATCAACGATGGCGACAAATGGTTGTGCCGGTCTGGGAGTTCGTATTTGAACTGCAGCGTCGGTAGTGGGTCAGTTTCGCAGCAAATGTCCACAAACTTTAGTTTGTCGCAGCGTTACGACAAGCTAAAGCTCATCGGACATCAAACTGACCCACTACCTGCAGCGTCATATCTTTTGTACAGCCTTTGGAGTATGGTGACTTTTCCATGCTGTCACAACCACGTCGGAAGGAGAGTAAATGAAAATCGTAACCTTGATCGCGCGCCTTCTACTCGGCCTGATGTTCGTCGTTCTTGGGCTAAATGGTTTTTTGAATTTCCTCAACATGGGCCCCATGCCTTCAGGATTGGCTGGCCAATTTATCATGGCCCTCGCACTGTCTCATTACTTCTGGGTTATAGCTGGGCTACAAGTCGCCGGTGGCGTGCTACTGCTGGTTAATCGTTTCGTGCCGCTCGGGCTGGTGCTTCTTGGACCTGTAATTGTGAACATCCTTTTGTATCACGGGTTCCTGAATCCCAGTGGTGCGGCGTTGGGAATCGTCGCGACAGTCCTGTGGTTTATCGTCTTCTATAGTCAACGGCAATACTTCTCGGGGATATTTGCACAGCGGACGTAATAGGCAGCGCAGTTCAGGGATTTGGGTTAGTTTGATTGTGTCTGGAGAAGTGGCGCGGGCGTCCCGCCCGTGATCGCCGCGCAGGGATGCAGGTGGCAGTGGGACGCGCATCTTGTGTGTGGATCACGGGCGGGACGCCAGTGCCACTAAGTAACACTAGCGAAATTGTTGACTTTTTTTCTGAATGCGCATATCAATGCTGTGCTCTTTTTTCCTGGGCTGAATTCTCACGAGCCTGCTTGTTCCTCGCGCACTCGCTGGATCAGCCGATTCATTAGTAAGGAGTAAACACCAATGACTACCGATCGCCTTGCCTCCACCAATGAATACCTGGCAAGCACCAAATCCGTGCTGCTTGCCGGCAGGGAATTGCAAGCAGCGTTGAAGACAAAAGAGAATCTGAACAAGAAGAATTCCGCCATCACGCACCTGGCTGAGGCCAGCGATCAGCACGATGTTGGAACGACGAGTTATCGAGCCTTCATGTTCAGTGAAATCGAGAGCGAGGAGAGCACGGATCAACCCGTGAGCACACCGGTCGCAGAGAATCTTTTCGCCAACGTGCTCAGCGATCTCGAAGTTGCCAACGTGTACATAACAGCCGGACAGAACCTGGGGGAAACTAACGAAGACCCCAAGCCTCATCTGC
Organism: Acidobacteriota bacterium; assembly: GCA_025463135.1. Classification (GTDB taxonomy): domain Bacteria; phylum Acidobacteriota; class Blastocatellia; order Pyrinomonadales; family Pyrinomonadaceae; genus JAOAPY01. The sequence goes on along the minus strand of JAOAPY010000037.1, from coordinate 48,234 downwards.
TGGACGACGCGCTTAATAGACTGGGAGATACCACGACCACGTTGGAGAGTTTTCTCACTGGCTCCGATTTGCCGGGCGCGGGCACCGTTCGTTACGGTTTCGCAGAGACTGACGTGCCCGTCGAAGCGCTCACCTCGCCCGATAAGAAATCCGCGATTAGCTCCTTCGAAAGCGGCGCTGAAAAGGCTCTCAAATTAATAGTTGACGAGGCTGAAGATGTTGTCACCGCTGTGATTGATGACATAAAAAAGTTGCTGGAGAAGATAAGTCCCGCAAAGCTCCTGACGGCACTGGAGGGATTGGGTGGTCCCCTTGCTGAAGCTCCCAGGCTAATTGGTCAGTTCATTCAACTGGGTATCGACAAGATAAGATCGGTGATAAAGACTCTGATGGACCTGGTCGGCTCCGACGCCTTGAGGGAGATAGGTAGGGAAGTGGTCCAACTTTGGAGGGACGTTACCGGTGGGAGCCTTGTAGGCAATCTGCTGTCAAATCTTTTCGCGGTGCAAAAGACAAAAGATGGTATCGGAGAGATCATAAAAATCGACGGCCTCGACAAAGACAAAGTGGATAAAGGCACGAACGACTTAGCTCAACTGGCCTTGCCATATCAAAACGACATGGCCATGGCTAAGAAGGCCGTCAAAGTCATTAGCTTGTCGGCGACAGTGTTACTAGTGATCCCGGTAGCCGGCGTCAAGGTCGCTTTATTAGCGGCCGCCGCCTATGGGGTCGTCTTGTCCGCGGTGGTTTTGGTCGGCATGGACTATTCAGACTCCGGGCGTCTATTAAAACGTGTGCGGGGGGTGGGTGAAATCGCCAATGGCCTGAGACCGCCTGTTTAGCTTGTTTCGGAGGCTTCCATGAATGAACGCTCCATTCTGCTGGCCCAGATTGGGACTCTGCTTCAACAACTGCAATCGGCGCAAGAGAGCCTGGGTGCGAAGCAGATCGACGCAGGCCTGCGCGACTCGGCCAAGTATCGATTTGCCAACTTAATCAGTCAGTTGCGCAACGATCTGCAATTGGCTAAAGAGGACGTCGATAGTGTGCCCGATGACTTCGATCTGAGTGCATACTGGCAAAAGCTAACGGTTCAGAAGGGAAAGTGCACCGAACTCTTTAAGGAATGTCTGAACTTTCTCGGTGGCGCGATGTTGCGCAACATCGATAGGATTGATCAGCTGTGCCGGATTGCTGATGCGCTATCTTTCGAGCTTAGCAAACTAGCCGGCATCGAGTGGAATCGTTCAACGATCCTGGCTGAGGGAAATTTTTTCACCGAATCGACCGGCGTTATACGGCTCACGTTTCCTGATTACAGTCTCTGGAATTTGCCGGTGGCCGTGCATGAGCTCGGTCATTGGGCCGGTCCACAGATAAATAAACCCGATGGCAGTGTCCCTTTTCGGGATAAGCTTCAGCAAATGACCCTTGCTTACCCGCAGGCCGCGGAAGCGGAAATGGAACGGTCCTTTTGGCGTGAGGAATTCTCGGATGTTTTTGCCACGTACGCTTTAGGTCCCGCCTACGTTTGCTCCTGTCTCGTGGCGGTATTCAGCCCGGTGGATAGTTTCGCTTGCAAAGACGGCAAGAGACATCCAGCTCATGCCAAGCGCGCTTACCTAATGCTGGAAATGCTGAAGGCAATGAGCGTTGCCAATCACAACCAGTACGATAAGATCGCTGCTTATCTCAGCGATCTTTGGGAGCGAAACCTTAAAGCAGCGGGGCGAGTCAGATGTCTGGACCAGGCCCTTCTTTCCCAGCTGGACAATCGGCTTTCGGAGTTGTATTCAATCCTGGTGCTTGCCTCGTCGGTGGAATATAAAGCCTGGACCCGTGCTTCGGAATTGGCAGAGGGGTTGAAAGGTAACCAAAGCGTCGCGCAACTGGTCAAGCCGGGGGACAGAATTGCGGATGTCCTTAACGCGATCTGGTTGTGGCGCATTACCCAGTCGAATGTAGACGACATTCAACTTCATAGCATCGACGCCAAAGCGATCGCGATGTGCAGAAATATCATGGGAGGCAAACCGCGACAGGAGAGACGAAGTGGCACTGATCGCAGATCTCAGGTCCGACGACCGGAAGGATCTTAAACCAGGGATCCGGCGCGTCGCTCAGGAAACGCAATGAGCAATCTTGTTCTGAAAATCCGTTTAGAGTCTTTGATTACCAATCTGGAACAGGTGCGCCGGCTTGCGGATTCCGTAGGAACTCGTGACCATGAAACGCAGAGTCTTGGCGCTCTGTTGGAACACGCCGGCAAGATGATCGAAAATTTGAGCACCTATGCCACGGTTGCGCAGGCTTTCGGCGCAGGACAGGTCGAAGAATCCCCCACCAAGTTTAAGGAAAATCTAAACAAAGTCTTCTCGATACTTGACGAGCTCAAGTCGCAGATGGACGACGCGCAGAAGCTGCTTGGCAACATCAAGGACCGGCTCGTGCCGGTTGGAGGAGCACTCGAGTACACTTTGCAAAATGATCTGAAAGGAAAAACGGATCAGTGGCTGAAGAGTTTAAAAAGCACTCGGGGCAAATTGAATCTAGCTGCTCCTGCCAACGGCCAGCAACTCCTGGAGAACGCCTGGACGGAAGCGATTGGTGAGCAAAACCAATTAATCTTTTCTGATTATGTAGACTTTCTGGGCGGCCTCGCCCTGCGCGACAAGGGCTGGGACAACAGCATTTGTCAGATCGCGGATGAATTGATCAGCAGTTGCGGTAATTTACTGCAGGCCAAGATGTGGGACGCCCTCACGATCCCCTCCAGTCATGGGGCCGTTACTCTCGCCAGCATAATCAGGATGGGATTCCCGGAATGGAATATCTGGGGCCTGCCCCTTGCGGCACATGAGTTAGGACTCGTAGCTGTCAGTGTTGACGATACCCTGGGCGCCTATATCGATGAACAAGCCGGTGACAACCAACAGGTTCGGCAACAGATCCAGGTCTGCCTCGCCGACGCTTTCGCCACTTGTACGATGGGGCCGGCGTACGCTTGTGCCGCGCTCCTGTTGCGGTTTAATCCTCGACTGGCATATGAATGGCGATATGATGCCGTTGACGAGGAAATCCTGGGTCACGCCTTCTCAACTGTTTTAGACAGCACCTTGAAAGGAAGCGCAATCGGGACGACTTTCGATGAAAAGATAATTGAAACTTTGAATACAGCCTGGAAGTCGGCCCTCAAAGATAAGTTATCGGTACTCAGATCCAAGGCCCTTTCGGATGCACAGAGAGCGCACGTTATCCTGGCGGTCCTGGACAAGATGAAGAAGCATTGCGGGGTTGGAGCAAGCTTTGATTCGAAAATAATCGAGCAGTTGAGAGACGAGTGGGATTCAGCCCTCCAACAAGCCAAGCCTACGGGCAAGCTTGAGGCTCAATCCTCATTGGATACCTGGCTCGATTATCTCTTCGAATATTTGAGCGCGAACCAATTAAGGGCGATCTCGATCTATTGTGGGATTCCCTGGAATGCAACCAGAGAAACACTCTTGAATCTTGGCAAGAGCGAACCGGAAACGCAGTTGGTCTGGACCAAAGAGAAAGAGGAGGAACTCAAAGCCGACAATCAAAGCGTTCAATATCTCGAGCTGAATAATACGATTGAACTGCGCGATGTGATCAATGCCGCCTGGGCCTGTCGCATCGACGGGCTCGCCCAAGCTCAATATACCGCCGAAGAATCCGATAGAATCAACACGGCGGCACTCAAGCTGTGGAAGTTCATCAAGGATAAGAAGAAGGCGGAACTGGAAAATCCCACGGCGGTGGGCAGGGCAGGCGTCAGGGCGACCTCGAGTTCCAAAACCAAAAAATGAAAGACATGCCGGAAACACGTGACGAAAAATCCCTGGTAACGGAAAGCACCAGGAGGCTTCCGCAAGTTCCTTTGCCCCAGCCGACCTATCTGCCGGAAACGGATACGCTGTCGGTAATGAGATCCGAACTGGAGCTGGCTCGCAGTGAGTATCGTTTGGGTCACTTCAAGGAACTCCTCGCGAATCTTTCGAAGCTAATCACAAAGTTGGAGCAGTCTTTTGTTGGAACCGAAAGCGGCTCCGACGTCAAAGTCTTTCACCTTCTTTATGCCACCGCCCTTTCAATGCAGGGAAAAACTTTTCAGCGACTGGAGCTGGAAAAGGAAGCCGGCGCCAGTTTCCAGCGTGCGGTAGCTGAATTCGAGAAATGGATTCAGGGCGAACCATCACCCGAAGTCTATTGCGATTACGGTGTAGCCCTCTACCACGTCGGGCAGATTCCGGAAGCCATTCAGACATTTGCGATAGGGGCAGAGAAAGGCTCACTCAACGCCGAAGCTTATCGTCTCTACGGCGTGAGCCTTACCCGGCAAGGAGAGAGTCCCAGTCGCCTGCCGCTTGCTGAGAAGCAATTCAGAGAGAGCATCAATCTGGATCCGAGTGATGCGCTAAGTTACCAGGTGTTGGGCGAAAACTTGGAAAGCCAGGGCAAATCAGAAGAGGCCGTCGACAGTTATCGGAAAGCCGCGACGCAAATGATTTCGAGCGGGATGTTAAATGAAGCCGCGACGACAGTTTCACATGCTCTCGAGATTAGTCCTGATGATGCGGATCTCCTGGCGATGAAGGGATATATTCTGGTCGGAACGGGCAACTTCGAAGAAGGCCTGCGGTACCTGGATGAATCTTTGATCCGGGCTCCTGATAATGCCTTGACGCTGGGGATGAAAGCACAGGCGTTGGCTGTTCTGTCTCGGGGAGCCGAAGCCCTCGAGTGTTTACAGCGCGCCGTAAAATTGAACTCCTCCGAACCCTGGCTCTTCTTTGGGTTAGGCGCCGTGCTCAGTAACTTGGGACGCTACCAGGAGGCCCTTGAGCCACTGGAGAAAGCTATCGAGCTGTTCCCCAATTACGCCGCGGCTTTGGCGCTAAACGGCACCATACAGGGTAACTTACGTAATTACGAGAGGGCACGGGAACTGCTGCAAAGAGCCGTGCAGGTAGATTCCACGCTCGACTGGGCTTTCGGGAATTTAGGGAAAACCTTATTCCAGCTCGGCAACTATGATGAAGCACTGAAAGCGTTCGACCAGGCTCTCTCACTTTCACCCGATGGGACCGATCTTCAGATAGGCAAGGCCCAAACGCTACGCTTGCTGGGACGTGTGGCAGAGGCCCTTCAGTTATTGCAGCTCATAGTGCAGTCGAAACCCGACTCGGCCTATGCGTGGGCCGAACTGGGAGACACTCTTTACGTTACCAGAAGCTATGAAGAGGCCTTAAAGGCTGTCGATCATGCTTTGGCCATAGTGCCGTCTTATGTCGATGCGATGGTGATTAAGGGACGCTTACTTAGGGCGCTAGATCGCGACAATGATGCTGTCCGGGTTCTTGAGGAGGCCGTCGCACTAGCGCCCGCCCGCGTTGAGGCCCTCGCGGAATTGGGCGCGGCCTTGAGGGAAGTCGGGCAGTTGGCGGAATCGCTGCAGGCGTTAGACAAGGCTTTAGAATCTCAACCAGCTTCAGTTCTAGCCTTACGATACAAGGGAGAGACCCTAAGAGTGATGGGGCGCTACGACGAGGCCCTGGAAGTTTTGGACCATGCTCTGACCCTCGCTCCAGATCATCCCTGGCTGCTGGTCAGTAAAGGTGCGGTGCTGCGAGTTTCGGATCATGCCTCTGAAGCCGTGGAGTTACTGAAGCGCGCGGTGCAGATGGATCCCGACCTTCCTCGCGGATGGGCCGAACTCGGAGCCGCGCTCTATACGGAAGACCATAACGAAGAAGCTCTCGATGCGTTCGAGCGGTCTTTGCGCCTTAAGCCCAACTACGATTTGGCACTGAAATACAAAGGTGAAACGCTGCGCTTTCTCGGAAAATATGATGAGGCATTGAGTTGCCTGGATCGGGCCCTGGCGATCTCGCCAAACGACGCCTGGACCCTGGGCGCCAGAGGACAAACGCTGCGCTCTTTGGGTCGGGAGTTAGAGGCGAGTGAGACTTTGAAGCAGGCAGTAAGCAAGGGTCCGAAACTGTCTTGGGCCTGGGCCGAACTTGGGTTCTCTTATCAGGTCCAGGAGCAACCCGAAGAGGCTTTGGCGGCGTTGAAAAAGGCGCTCGCACTGACCTTCGATGTTGATTGGGCCCTCTTCACCGCACTTATTCACTGCAATATTGCGGAATATGATTCTGCGATTCCGCTCTTGGACGCGGCCATCAAGATTAATCCTGAAAATGGCGATCTCATTGGATTGAAAGGCTGGGTGCTGGAGAACCAGGGAATTGCCCGCGCTCAGGAAGCGTATGAAGCCTACGGCACGGCTCATCAATTACAGCCGGACGAATTAGCCTGGCAGGGTGGGCTTGGCAATAGTCTGTATCTGTTAAAGGAAATGGATCAAGCTCGTAAGAAGTATGAAACGGTTCTGACGCAAGCCCTACAGGTTACAGCCCCGACCGTCGATACAATGTCTTTGATTGGCTGGATTCATTACCGGCTGGGGCAACATGATGATGCAATAAAATCGTTTATCGCGCTCGTCCGTGACAATCCCGCCGATATTTCAGATCAGTTTAATCTCGCTCTGACCTTGTACGCCAGCAACCAGCCATCTCTCGGACGGCGCGAGTACGAAAGAGGAATTGAGATGGTTAGTCGCAAGCCAATTCCGCTGCAACGAGGATGGCTTCACGTGGCAATAGACGACATGGATGTCGCGCTTGAGATACAGCCGGACGTGTACGATAAAGATGAATTCAAGCAAGCGCGCGAGTTGCTGAAAAAGGTCTTCGACGAATCAAGAAAGCTCAACCAACCGGTTTCTAAAGAAGACAACAAGAACAGTACAGACAGCGCGGTCGTTTGAGACTTCCCACCCTTCGCACCAACTGACATTGATGAAGAGTCAAACGTTCTGAACTATCAGTCAGACGCTGCGGTCTCATTACTCAGTGCTCGGTGCAACCAGGCCTTAGCCATCTTCCATTCGCGCATTACGGTTATGGGAGAAACATGCAGGAACTCCGCCGTCTCGTCAACTTCCAAGCCGCCAAAGAATCGCAGTTCGACGACTCGGGCCTTTCGTTGATCGATCTCTGCCAGTTTCGTCAGCGCCTCGTCGAGGGCAAGTATGTCAACTGATGACTGACGCGAGACGGCGGCGGCCTGATCCAGCGAGACCAGCGGCGCCCCACCCCCTCGCTTTACCCGCTTATGTGCGCGTGCATGGTCCACGAGGATGCGCCGCATAAGCTGGGCCGCGATACCAAAGAAGTGTGCTCGGTTCTGCCAGCGGACCCTTCGTTGGTCCACCAAACCAAAATACGCTTCGTGGACCAGGTCCGTAGTTTGCAGCGTATGACCATCACGCTCCCTCCGCAGGTATTGATGGGCCAAGCGCCGCAATTCTCTATAGACCAGCGGCATCAACTTTTCCAGGGCGGTCGGATTGCCTTCATTCCAATCCAACAGCAACTGCGTGACTTCGTGTGGCGCAACCAGTGGTAGTGGCATGGGGGAACCTTTGGCGGTTCGAGTTTGACCGGTTCTGAATTGGGCACGGATTGTACCTTGCCCCTGCCGGCCCCTCCAAGAGTTTTTGGGTCCCGCCGCTGGCAGTGACTTTAGCAAGACCGCTACTGTCTTGATTTGGAGTGTTGCTGCGCCTTGAATGATAATTGCTCATGCTGATCACCCTCGACGATCTCCGCCGCTTTACCGTTGCGCGTAACTTTCCTAATCCCACCACACTAAAACGCGCGCTCCACAAAATGGGCTTTGTGCAGGCCGATCCGATTCGTGCGCCGGCCCGCGCTCAGGATCTAATTCTGCGTCAGCGCGTAAAGAATTATCATGCTGGAGACCTCGAACGGCGCTACGCAACGCTCGACATCGAAGAGGACTTCTTTGTTATCTACGGCTTCGTGACGAGATCCTTACACGCGTTAATGCATCCGCGTTCGGACGGACAGGGTGGAACAAAAGCGAAATCAAGCCGAACACAACGCCTGCTTGAGTTTGTGCGCGAGCGTGGTGAGGTGCATCCGCGCGAAGTAGACGAACACTTCGCGCACGGCACGGTGACGAACTATTGGGGCGGCTCGTCGAACGCGACGACCCATTTGCTGGACGACATGCACTACCGCGGCCTGTTGCGGGTGGCGCGACGTGAGAAGGGAATCCGCATCTATAGGGCGCCTCAACAAGAGCCCGGCCCAATCGATGCAGCCAAAGGTGTTCGACCCCTGAATCATGCGCACAAGGCCCGGGCCACGTCCCAGCGCCATGCGCAAATCGATGCCCTCATCGATGTGGTTGTTTGCCTTTACGCGCCGCTGCCCAGTCCGGGCTTGTCATCCCTGGTGAGCCGGCTGCGCTATGCGGTGCCACAATGGCAGTCCGATTTGAAGAGTGCTTTGCAGCGAGCTAAAGAACGGCTATCGCATGCGTGCGTTGAGGGCGTCGACTGGTATTGGGCGAAAGAGGATGTGGTGCGAGGTGTACCGCGGGAAAGGGTACGTCTGCTGGCCCCTTTTGATCCGGTGGTGCGAGACCGTGCGCGTTTCGAATTGCTTTGGGGCTGGGAATATCGCTTTGAAGCCTACACGCCGGCGTCGAAACGCAAACTTGGTTATTACGCGCTGCCGCTTCTTTGGCGCGATCGCGTGATTGGCTGGGCCAATCTCTCAGCGAAGGACGGGAAGCTCACGTCCGAGTTTGGCTATATCAGATCGCAACCGCGCGATCGCGCATTCAAGCGTGAACTCGAGGCAGAACTGAATAGCATGCGAGAATTTCTGGGCCTGAAGTCGTGATTCAAATTTTGGAGTACGCTAACCTGTTAGCTCCTTGGTCTAAAGCGGCTTGCCGCCGGCCTCCGTCGGCAGACTCCAGTGGTTTATTTTTGTTGACATCTAGCGAGGCTACGCCTCAGACCGACAAGATTCCTTTGCGTGCTTTGCGTCATTGCGGGAGGCTCTTCAATGGCGACAAAGAATTTCCCGCAAAGGAGCAAGGCACGCAAAGAAAGTTCGATTCAAAACTTGACTCCAATAAATTGGAATCCATGCGAGAATGGAGATCAAATGTCTACGGTCCTGTTTACTCTGCTTGCGATGTGCTCAACGTTAATCGGTGGGTACATCGCGATTGCCGCAAGGCATCGGATTCATCTGTTGATGGGACTTGGCGCCGGCGTCCTGCTGGGCGCCGTCTTTTTCGACCTGCTGCCAGAGTCCTTAGCCGTAGCGGCAACGCAGGGCTGGAGCGTCCGGTTCGTTCTCGGCATTGTTGTGGTGGGGTTTCTGATCTTTTATTTGGTTGAGCGGCTGCTGGTCCTGCACGCCTGCCCTGAAGGCGACTGCACCAATGAAGTTCACCAGCACGTAGGTCGCCTGGGCTCAATCGGGCTAATCATTCACAGCACTCTTGATGGAGCTGCTATTGGCGCGGCTTCATTGGTGAACTGGCGAACGGGATTGCTGGTGGCGTTGGCGGTCATAGCACACGACATGAGTGATGGTTTGAATACTATTCTATTGGTCACTCATGGAGAACCGGTGCGCCGCAGGGATATTGTATTTCTGTTGATGGACGCAATCGCGCCCGTCGTTGGAGGTCTGCTGGCCCTGGCAGTTCTGCCGCCGCCAACTGCACTGGCAATCTTTCTGGGTTTCGCTTCCGGGTTCTTCCTCTACACGGCCACCAGCGATTTGCTTCCTGAAGCTCACCGTCGTTCATCGAGTTTGACAGTTTCTGTGGCCGCAATTGTCGGAATAGTTTTCATCGCAGTCGCGGTGCAAGTGATTGGTCGCTGACCTGTCGATTGACCCACATTCGTGCTGACTCGAATACTCGACAGAATAATACTTCGCTTTTAACATAGCTTGCGCTTCTCGTAGTGACTGGTGTTCTATTACCTTTACGCTGTGGTGGGCTTCCGACTTTGAATTGACTTCGTGAGGTTTCTGACTCAGTAATTCTTGATCTTCTTAGCCAGTGCGAAATCTGCGTTGAAGCCGAAACCACACCCCTTTTCTGATAAGAGACTCAGGACGCTCCAGCGCCTCACCTTTGATTATTTTCTGAAGGAGACGGATCTACGAAACGGTCTGGTGCCTGACAGTACTCGTCAGGGATCGCCGTGCAGTATCACTGCCACCGGCTTTGCCCTGGCTGCGTATGCGGTTGGTGTCGAGCATGGCTTCATCTCGCGCAGCGCGGCCGTCAAGCGCACCCTCACAACGCTTCGTTTCTTTATTAATAGTCGTCAGGGTCAGGAACCAGATGCCACCGGATACAAAGGTTTCTATTATCACTTTCTCGACCTGAAGACCGGGCGGCGGACCTGGGATTCCGAATTATCAACCATCGATTCGACTTTCCTGATTGCGGGAGCCTTGACGGCGGCAGAGTATTTCAAACGTGACACCAAGGGTGAGCGCGAAATTCGCACACTCGCAAACGCCCTTTACGCCCGGGCCGATTGGCAATGGGCGCAAAATGCGAAAGACACAGTGACGCACGGTTGGAGGCCGGAAAGCGGATTCATCAAGTATCGCTGGCAGGGCTACAACGAGGCGCTGATTCTTTACCTCCTCGGACTCGCTTCACCGACTCATCCGTTGCCCGCCAAAAGTTACCAGGCCTGGACCGAGACTTATCAGTGGCGTGAGCACTACGGTTACGAGTTTCTCGATGCCAGTCCGCTCTTCATCCATCAGCTTTCACACATGTGGATTGACTTTCGCGGTATTCAGGACGAGTACATGAGGAACCGTGGTATTGATTATTTCGAGAACAGCCGGCGCGCCACCTACGTGCAGCAACAGTATGCGATTCGCAATCCGCGACGCTTCAAGGGTTATGGTGAATACATTTGGGGTCTCACCGCGAGCGATGGTCCCGGACCCGCAACGAAGAAGATCGATGGCAAGTTGCACCGCTTTTATGATTATCAAGCGCGCGGTGTGCCGCACGGACCTGACGACGGCACGCTGGCGCCGTGGGCCGTAGTGGGTTCACTGCCGTTCGCGCCCGAGATTGTATTGCCGTCGATCCAATATTTCGACGAGACGTTTCCTGAGATGACCAGCACGTACGGATTCAAATGCAGTTTCAATCCCACGTTCTCCAGCACCGGCGGCGAAGGATGGATCTCAAAAGGCTACTATGGTCTGGATCAGGGACCGATAGTCCTGATGATTGAGAACTACCGGTCTGGATTTCTCTGGCGGTTAATGCGCACCTGCCCTCACATCATCAAAGGGCTGCGCCGCGCGGGTTTTTCAGGGGGCTGGCTCGGCGACGAGAGTGGAGGAACGGATTAACCTGGGGTTGCTGTGTCTAAAGTTCGCACAACAATGAATCTTCGTATTCGACTTGCCGAAGCAACAAGTGTAGATCGTCAGCCTGCTACGGATTTGGTGCTTTACTTTCTCCGCTCTTGTTTCCGTGCGTCCCCTGCATGCTCATGTCCATCTTCCCGGGACGAACGCGAAAGAATAACTTCCAGGAAACGGGATTGGCTCCATAGATGCGATCGAGCACCCCGGGCTTTGAATAAAAAGTAAGGTCGCTGCCAATCGCGAACGAGGCCTTGTCGGTGGTCCAGAGGTCGCGCGCGCCTCCGAAGGTATATGCGCCGATGCGGAAACTCGGATGATCGTCAACGATTCCCAGGAGTGTGCGATCAGCCGGCCGCAGCAATTCATTCTTATCCACCAGTTCCAGACGTGTGTAGAGATAGTCTTTATCCTGGAAGTTGACCGTCGACTCGAACGTGTAACCGTTCAGGTTGTGCGTCTCCGTCGGACTGCTCGTGTGATTGCGTCCCCAAATAAAAGCCGAAGCCCAATTGCCGTGTTGCAGCGGTTTATTGTACTGCAGCGAGGCCGTTGCTCGGCGGACGTCCGTATCCGGCTCCTGACCCTCAGGACTGCGCAGGAAACCGTAGGAGACCTGCATGGTCCAATTGGCGTTCGGCATGATCGATAGTCTTGCCGAGCGCGAGTTCCACTTGTGCGTGTCAAAGTTGTAGCGGTGCTCATCCGGCTCTCGGCCATTGAAGATCGAGCCTTCCAATTTCAACCAGCGATAAGTGAAACCGTTGGTCCAGACGCCGAATGAAATATGCGTTGAATCCTGCAAGTGGTGCGCGAGTGTCGCCGAAGGATTCTCTGACGCGGACATGCGGTGCATGAAAGCCACCGGTCCGAGCGAGGGCTCGCCCGGATATCCAAAGTAAGTAAACCAGGTTCCGCGTTCACCCAGGGGCAATGTGTATTGAGCGGACAATTCCATAAAGAGATCGTGCGGGTGCTGTTTATCAATCAGGGGCCGGCCTTTATATGTTTCACCCGTCTGAAACAGAAGTGGCGAGCCGCCCGGCGGAAATGTGAAGGGCTCGAAGCTAAGCATGCCACGCAACTGAACAGTGCCTTTTCCCAACTTGTGATAAGCCATGGGCATGAACCAGTTCGCGGACTCGGCGCGGGTTGTACCACGCGGACCACCCTGATGGTTAATGCCGGCGATCACGTTGTAATGAAACAAGAGTAGCCAATCCCCGGCGACCTTGTAATGCATGTGCATCGGAGCGGACGAAGGCTGCCAACTAGTACCTGATCCCATTGCCCCCATCGATGAGGTGTTTGTATCGCTCGCACCCACGCGTATACCCATGTCATTGCCATTCATGACGAGCAACGGACCCATGTTCATGGGGCCCATACCGGGCATGCTTTCCATAGCGTCGGTGTGACTCATCGGACTAGCCGACGGGCTGGCCGCCGGCATAGGCATGTTCATCTCCATTTTATGTGGCGGCGCAGTCTGCGGGTTGGGCGAAGCCGATGGCGTTTGCATTCCAGGCATGTTCACGTGCTCTGGCGCCGGCCCAAGGACAGGAGATGGGGCAGGAGATGGGGCGGGAGATGCGGGCGGCGTTGGCATCTGCATCTCCATGTGCGATGAGGGTGAGGCTGTCGGGGCCGGTGACGCGCCTGGCATCTGCATGCCGGGCATGTCCATAGGCATTGGATGCGGTGTAGGTGTGTTCACAGGCGAGGTCGATGGCTTCGCCGCCGGCGTCGCCTTGTTTGTCGCCGGCCCATTCATGCCCGGCATACTGGTCATCGAGTTTTTCTTAACTGATCGCCGCTTTCGTGCTCTCCTCCTCGCGGTTTTAGGCGTTGTTTTTCGCCGCGCCTTTGGTTTGGCTTGCGGCATCTTCATCCCCGGCATGTTCTTCATGTCGTGGCCCTGGCCCAGAGAACCTGCCAGAGAACTTTGATGAGCGGCAGTAAGGATTAGAGCAGTAACCATAAGCGAGCTGATGCCCCACCGGCGAATCAAAAAGCCCAGACTTGACTTTTGCATGATTTCCCTCGAACTGGTTTCTCGTAACACAAAGGCTGCGCGACGCGGCTACAACAGGCACACGTCGACGCTGAAATTAGCGATTGATAGTTACCGGAAGCTAAATCCGAAAGACGTTGATTAAGATGTGACGTGGTGACGAGGGACCGGGTGGACTATGCTCTGAGGGGACGATCGAATCCGTAAAAGCGGTGGTCAAGTTATCCGCGAACTCTGTGGGAAGCGAATCTGTGTGCAGCAGTCGCTGCGAAGGATCCACAGCCACCAGCGAAGCAGCGACTGTTGTCGGCTGTGAATGACTGCGGCAATGGGCGCACATTTCAAGCGGCAGATCCAACACCGCCTGCTCGCTCGCTGATTCCGGTGCAGGTTCTACTGGTGAGGTTTGCGCGCTGGTTTCTGTCGGAGGTCCGGCTTCAGTCTCCATCTGCATGTCGTCGCTTTGCATTTCAGCCATCTCGTGATGGCACGACGACTCAGGCTTAACGGGCCTTGCCTGCGGAGTTAAATGTTTGAGAGAGCAAGCGCGGTTCGGGGTAAAGCGAGGACAAAAAGAGGCCGCAATCACGTTGCTCCAGGCGCTGAAGAAGAGCGCGACGACAAGCAACGGGATTAATAGGGGCCGCTTTTTCATTATTCTTTAGCTGGAAACTACGAATCCATCGGCGTCATAAATATACCACGGAAACCTTGAGCGCCATCAACCGTGGGATGTGAGTACATCTAATTTGGAGTGCAGTGACGCGTCACCGCTTTGGCTCGGGCTGGTCGCCGCATTATCTAAAGAATGGACTCTTTTGCAATCCGCTGCGACAGGTCGCAGCGACCACTCCAAAACCACCGAACATTATCCTTCAGAAATCGACTTCAAATTTGCCGCGCACGGAAGTGCCGAGGCCGTTGAAGAATTGACCGAACTGCCGGCTGCCCAAATTGTTCTGGACATCGCGTGGATTGAAATGGTTCGTGAGATTAAAAATGGCCGCGCCGGCGCGCATCTTGTATTTCGGAAACATAGGCACGCGGAAGCCTTTGGTGATCTGGGCGTCGAGTGAAATGAAGGTGGGAAACCGTGCCCCCTGATTGCGGGCGCCGACAAAATCGAGTTGCTCATTGACGACCGAGTAGGGAAAGCCGGTACGAATTTCCAGCGACGGTGAAATGTTGATATCCAAAAACGTTTTTATCTGTCCATAGATCAGGAATCGGTGCGGCGTGTCAAAAGACAAAGGCCCGTACTGGTTGGGTCGAATAACGAACGCCGGCAGATCGCCGAGAAAATTATTGGCGGAATTCAAGTCTCCGCGCGCACTGGACCAGACATAGAACGCGCTCCATTCACCAAGCCGACGGTCGCGGTAAACAGCCAGCGCCTGAAACTCTCGATAACGCGCCCGTCCTCTGCTGCTAAGCAAAAGCATACCGGTATTCGGACCCGTCTCGAGCGGATCGATGATTGGTTCGCCAGTCGTCGTACGATCGAGAAAGCCAAGGCGGATGGTCAGGTCTTTCGTAACTCCCTGATCGACTTGCACGCTCCAACGAATACTGCGTGGATCTCGCAACGGACTCAGGACCTGGTCCCTGAAGCGACGCGGGCCGCCAACTATCGAATGACCGTCGGCGGCAAAGCGCGTAACGATCCGCTCCGGCAGGTCGGAAAAGATTGACGAAGAAATAGGTTGACCGGGCTCCTTTTCATCATCACGCAGGCTCCCGTTAACAGCGTCAAAGTAGCCGACCGAAAGCAAAGTGCGATCGAAAAAAAGGCCAATACCGCCGCGAATCACTGTGCGATTGTTTTTGCTGGGAACGAAGAGGAACGAGAAACGGGGCGCCACGTTGACATTCCGGGCAATATCATCGTGGTCCAACCGCAACCCCATATCGAGTGTCAACTTCTTATTCGCGATCCAATGATCCTGTACAAAGGTCGCGAGCTCGCCCGAGCGGAAAGAGACCGCCCCCAGCGCTGCAAAGTCTATGCGTTCGGCGAGGCTGCCATTACTGCGCTGGATCAAGATCGGGTTATCGCGAAAGCGCGTGGAAACGTTGGTGCGATCCAGCTCCGTACCAAGTCTAAGCGAGTGCTGCCCGGCGCCTTTGAAAGTGTGAGCATAATAGGTTTCCTGCCACTGGAGGCGCCGAGTGCGGCGACGCGTATCGGCGAAATAATTTCCACTGTTGCCGTCAGGCGCCAGAATCATCGGTTTGGCTCCCTGGGCAAAGACGTCAATATCAAAAGTCTTATCGCTCAGGGACGAAGTCAAAAACGAGCCGTCGCCAAAGATGGACTGTTCAGATGCCGAAAAGAGAACACCACGCTGTTTAATGTTCGGCGTAGTCTCTTGCGGATTGAAAGTATCGAGTCCGACATAGCGAGCTTTCTGCGGGAAAAAGGAGGCAATAACTTTAGCGCGATTGTTCTTATTCAGAGTCAGATCCAACTGTGTGAAAGAGTTGATGGCTTCGGAGGTGGAGTTGTCGCGCGGCGCGGGAATGTTCGGTACTCGAATGCGCGTGAAGCGATACTCAAAGGACTGCAAAAAGAAAAGTCGATCGCGAACCAGCGGACCGCTCACCGTGACGCGTGGTCTGAAAGAATCAATGGGCCCGGACAGAAAGTAGCGAAAGGCTGGGAACACACGCGCGGCTGCAATCTTGAATTTGTTACCGCCGCCTTTGGTTTCCAGATTGGTGACGCCGCCGGTGAGTCGCCCGAACTCAGCCGCATACGGGTTCTCTTCAATCTGCACGCTGGCCGCCGCTTCCATGGGAATATCAAATGCGAGCTTGCCGGTAACCGGATCCGTAACATCAGCTCCGTTGACGGTGTAGGCGTTTTGGCCGGCGGGCGCTCCTTTAATATTGTCGTCCCCGTTTATTCCGCGCACCACACCCGGCGTTAGCGGCAATGCGCTTTGATAGTTTTCCGCGCGCAGCGGGACGTTCTTCAGCGTTTGATCGCGCACGATGTTCGAGGTGGAAGTTTCCTTCGTGCTGAGTAAGCCTTCCTCGGCCAGTACGGTTACAGATTCTGAAACAGACGCCGTCAAGTCTATTTCAACCGTGAGGCTCGCCCCTTCAGTCAGGTGAATCTCGCGCGCGACTTTGGTCAAACCGTCGGCTTCGGCAGTTAGCAGGTAAGTAGCAGCGGGAAGCTCCGCGAACGCAAAATTGCCCGCCTCATCTGTGATCGTTTCCAACGGCTTCGTGGGTAAATCGCGATTCGATAATGTGATTTTCGCGCCGGGCAATGGAACAGCAAGGGTGCCAGCGGCCCCGGTGGTTGCTCTGACCATTCCTTTGACGCTGCCGCCTGCGGGTGCGCCGCGGATGGTGTTGGTGCCCAGGCATAGGAATGCCAGGCACACTGTGAAAGACAATGCGCGGCAAGCCGCCGAACGCTTCCAGGAAATATTCATATTTTTTCCGGCGACCAAAACAGGGAAGGGATGTCCAGTATCTTACGTTCGACCCGTTGAGAAGTAAACCTTTGTCAGTGAGTGGGGTGTTTTTTCAAAAGCAAGTTATCGAACCGAGAGCGGACCGGGGACCCCGGTCCGCTGGTTCTGTATGGCAAATGCCCGACAAACTTTAGTTTGTCGCAGCGTTACGACAAGCTAAAAGCTTATCGGACATCAAACTGACCCACTACCCTGTATGTCGGTCAGGTTGGTTCCTGGTGGGTAGTACGCTATCATTTGGCTCCGACTATTTGTCCTGCTCCTGCGGGATCGATAAGTGTTTCATTCCTGACGGCCTCGACGAGCCCCACCTCGACACGTCGCCAGCTAAGGTTTAGCCCCGCCTAAAAGTATTTGGCCCATCCGCCGAACAATCCAGTTGTGTTCGGAAAGAAGTTAACTTGAAAAATCCAAGCTCCACCAATCCCGTTTGGGACAGGGCGGTTCAGGGTGTCTGTGGCGCCGTCAGGTTGATGGCCCTCATTGTGCTTGGGGGCTGGCAGGCGCACGTTCTGACTGCGGTCCAGGTTTTTCCAGGGTTGACTCCCATGCATTACAACACCGCCTTGTGTTTCCTGGCCCTGGGAGCGGCGGGTTTGGGTCTCTCGATCCGAAGACGGATGATGGTGTTGATCGGTGGAAGCTTCGCTGCGCTCATGGGAGCAGTGGTGATTCTGGAATACGCAACTGGAACCTCACTGGGCATTGATACGCTATTCTTCGATGCGTGGGAGCTGACCCCGGCTTACCCGGGCCGGATGGCGCTAACCACCGCAATCTGTTTTTCTCTCGGCGGCAGCGTCCTGGTCATTCTTGCCGTGCGGCGCACCGCCTACGCCATTTTCGGCGTAGTCAATTCGGTTCCGCTTAGTCTGGCTCTGACTTCGCTTATCGGCTATTCCTTCCAGATTACTTACGTCCTACCCTTTCAACTGGGCTCGCCGATGGCACTGCACACTTCAGTGGCGTTTCTAATCTACGGAATCGTGATGCTGGGTTTCGCCTGGACGTACGCGGAGCGCGGGTCGGAGGGCTTGCCAAAGTGGAGTGCCGGAATCAGCGTGACCCTGTTACCGGTGCTGTTACTCGGGGCGGGTGCGGTGTTTCCTAAACAGTCCTGGCGGGTTGTGGGTCTCGAGGCACTCGTTTCAAGTCTCGTGGTCGGCTTGGTTTCGCTGGCCGTCTATAAGGCGACAACCGCGAAGGTGGCCTACAAGGGCCTGCTGATGATTGCTATTCCGCTAATCCTGCTCCTGAGTTTTGTCGGCCTGGTGGTCCATCTGAAGCGCCATAGTGAGTCAGCCCAACGATGGACGCTACACCGGAAAGAAGTGATTGGTGCCTCGCATTCTCTGCTGGCACACCTGGCTGAATCCGAGAGTGCATCACACGCCTACCTAATCACCGGTGATGAAGCGTTTGCCAATTCTTACGCAAAGTCGATGGTGTCCGTTGCAGAGACGACGAGCCAATTGCGAACCCTTGTTAACGACAATCCTCCGCAGGAAACAAGAGCCACGGAGATCGAACAACTGACTGCCCAACGAATAGTCTACCTGAACCAGGTTGTTAGCCTGGTTAAGATTGGTAGCAGGGAACAGGCGGAGAGAATTATCATAGGCGGTAAAGGTACCGAGCTCATGAAGCAGATCCGCGCGCAAGTGGATGGGCTCTCACAGGAAGAAGATCGCCAGGACGCAGAGGCGCAGAAAATCCTGGACACATCGTGGCAAAGGTTAGCCTGGCTGCTGGTTGCCGGTGCGAGCGGGGCAATCCTGGTGGCAAGCATCTTGACCCTCTTGTTTAGTGGAGGCATAACCGGGCGACTGCAAAGGCTCCGCGAGAATGTGACCGGTCTGGCATTGGGCAGGAAACTCTCAGCGCCGCTCGCAGGAAATGATGAAATCGCGGACCTGGATCGGGTCTTTCATGAAATGGCTGATTCGCTCGACGAAGTAACCCGACGCGAGAAGGCGGTGATCGAAGGAACGACCGACGCGATTTTTGTAAAAGATCTGGAGCATCGCTACCTGATGATTAATCAGGCTGGAGCCGATGCGATTGGCAGGACGGTAGCCGAGATCGTAGGCGCCACAAATGACGAACTTATTGAAGTGGATTCCGCTCAGCGAATCCGCGAACAGGACAATCAGATTCTCGCCAGCGGTCAAACGATAACCATCGAACGCAATTCCTCCAACAAAGCCGGAGTGGAGAGCACTTATTTAACTACCCGGTGGCCTTATCGTGATCGACACGGAGCCATAATAGGGATTATGGGTATCAGTCGGGACGTAACCACGCAAAGGAAAGCAGCGCAAGACCTGGCAATTAGCGAGAAGAGATATCGCGCTTTGGTTGATAGCGGCCAGGGTTTGATTTGCACTCACGATCTGGAGGGCAAGTTACTATCGGTCAATCCCGCCGCCGCCGCCTCGCTGGGCTATACGCCTGACGAAATGATAGGCCGTAACCTACTCGAATACGTGAAGCCGGCAGTGCGGGAGGTTTTGCCAACGTACTTGCGACGGATTAGCACTGAGCCTCACGTAAATGGGCTGTTGAATTTCGTTACCAGGCAAGGCGAAGAACGTGTTTGGATGTATCGCAATACCCAAATTGCGGAACCGGGGGCCATGCCCTACGTCCTTGGTTACGCGCAGGACGTCACTGAAACCAGGCGCGCTGAGGAAGAGCTGTTAACGACGGCCCAGCGTCTTTCGCTTGCAACCCGGGTTGGCAATATCGGTATTTGGGATTGGGATATCAAAAGCAACACGATCACCTGGGATGAAAGGATGTTTGGGATTTATGGCGTTGCCGCGGGAACGCCGATCACCTATGACTTCTGGAAAGCGACCGTGCTGCCGGAGGATTGGCCCGCAGCTGAAACTGCGCTGCAACAGGCAATAGCCAGGAAGAGCCAGGAGGTGGCGGAATTTCGTATTCGCCGAGCGGATGGATCTCTGCGCCATGTTCAGGCAGCTGAGGGCGTGATCCTGGATCAAGCCGGTCAGGTCACGCGCGTAATCGGCCTCAATCTCGACATCACGGAGCGGAAGCAACTCGAGAACTCACTTCGGCAGGAACGCCTCTTCCTCCGCACTCTCATCGATCACATTCCTGATTCAGTCTACGTGAAAGACATGGCCAGCCGTAAAGTGATTGCCAACCTGGCCGAAGTGCGCATCTCAGGTCTGCAATCAGAAGCGGACGTTTTAGGTAAAGATGATTTTGCCCTGCACCCCAAGGAGTTAGCGGAAAAATTCCTGGCGGATGACCAGGTGGTGTTGCAAACGGGTCAACCCGTGATCAATCGGGAAGAATACGTGGTCACCAGTGAGGGTCACAAACGATGGCTCCTCACCACCAAAATTCCCCTGCGCGACGAGAGCGGCCAGATCATTGGACTGATAGGCCTGGGCCGGGATATTTCAGAGCGCAGACAGACCGAGGAAGCTTTGATGGAAAGTGATCGACGTTTCCGTGATCTTTTTGAGAATGCTCCGGTCGGCTACCACGAGTTGGATATCGAAGGACGGATCACCTGTGTCAATACCACAGAGCTATCGATGTTGGGTTATTCCTCCGAAGAAATGATTGGACATCAGGTCTGGGAGTTCATTGGAGAGTCCGAGGTTGCCAGTAAGACCTTCGCGGAGAAACTTGCGGGAACAAAACCACTGACCAATGTCGAACGCTCCTTTCGTCGTAAGGATGGGACCTTTCTGTCCGTTCAGCTTGACGATCGGATGCTCAAGGATCCGAGCGGCGAGAATATCGGGATTCGTGCCACCCTGCAGGACATCACGGAGCGCAAGCTAATCGAAGTCGAGCTGGAGCAAACACGCGATGCGGCGTTGGAGTCAGTGCGGCTTAAATCAGAGTTCCTCGCCAACATGAGTCACGAGATCCGCACGCCCATGAATGGAGTCATCGGCATGACCGGCTTGCTCCTCGACACCGACTTGTCCGCGGCGCAGCAGGAGTACACGGAAACGATTCAATCCAGCGCCGCGTCACTCCTAAGGATCATTGATGACATTCTGGACTTTTCAAAGATCGAGGCCGGCCTTTTGCGGTTTGAGGCGGTTGACTTTGAATTGCGGACAACGGTCGAGGGTCCGTTGGAAATGCTCGCCGAAAGAGCTCAGGCAAAAGGGCTGGAGGTAGCTTCAATCGTGTATCAGGATGTGCCCACGGACCTGCGCGGCGATCCGGGCAGATTGCGCCAGGTGCTTACTAACCTGATCGGTAACGCTGTCAAATTCACGGACCAGGGTGAGGTCGTGGTTAGTGTGACCAAAGTAAGCGAAACGCCGGAACACGTCAGGCTGCGCTTTGAGATACGGGACACCGGCATTGGTATTTCCGCCGAAGCTCAGCGCGGATTGTTTCGCGCCTTCACCCAGGCCGATGGCTCAACCACGCGCAAGTACGGCGGCACCGGTTTGGGACTGGCCATCTCGAAACAACTGGTCGAACTCATGGGCGGAGAGATCGGCATCGAGAGTGCTCCTGGCGCGGGCTCGATTTTCTGGTTTACCGGCAGATTCGAGAAGCAGAAGTTGCCGCGCGCGACAGGTAAAGAAGCGGGGGAAAATCTTGCAGGCGTCAGGGTCCTTATCGTTGACGATAACGCCACCAATCGAATCATTCTTTGTCATCAGACCAGGTCCTGGGGAATGGTGGCCTGCGAAGCCGCATCAGGAGAGAGAGCGCTTGAATTATTACGCGCTGGTGTCGCGCAGGGTGAACCCTACGCTATAGCTATATTGGACTGGATGATGCCCGGGATGGACGGCTTTCAATTGGCTGCCGCAATCAAGGCTGATCCCTCAATCGCGTCTGTGGCTTTGGTGCTTTTGCCGTCTTCAGGAAAGCGTGGGCATGGCGAGCGGGCGCGAGAGGCCGGAATAGCCGCCTATCTTCAAAAGCCAGTCCGCCAGTCTCAACTCTTTGAGTGCCTTTCAGCGTTGCTGGGGCAAACAGGGCGCACTGAATCCCATTCGCCGCCTCTGGTTACTCGTCACACCCTGCGCGAGTCCGAGACGCTGAACAAGAGCAAGATGATTTCGAACGTTCGTATTATCGTGGCTGAAGACAATCTGGTGAATCAGAAAGTGGCGCTGGGCCAACTCAAAAATCTTGGTTATCGTGCCCAGACTGTAATCAACGGACGAGAATTACTCACGGCCATGGAGCTGGCGGACTTCGACATCGTCCTGATGGATTGTCAGATGCCGGAGATGGATGGATTTGCCGCCACCGCCGAGGTCCGGCGCCGGGAAGGGGCCGATCGACACACCACGATTATCGCCATGACTGCCAACGCCCTCGAGGGCGACGAGGAAAAGTGTTTGGCAGCAGGCATGGACGACTATTTAACCAAACCGGTTAGTTCCACCTTACTGCTGGCAAAATTGGAGCAGTGGACCAAAGCAACCGGCGATATTTCAATCGCCATCGAGCACACAGTACCCGCTGACAATTCCAGATCCAGTGCCATTGATCCGTCACAACTGGCAGCTCTGCGAGAGATTCAACAGCCGGGACAACCCGATTTTGTTACGGAGCTGATCGACCTGTTTCTCGAGGAAACTGAAACGCACCTCGAGGCCCTGCGGCAGGCCTCGGCCAACAACGATGCGACCGAAGTGCGGCGCTTGGCTCACCTGTTGAAAGGCAGCAGCGCTAATATTGGAGCGCGGAAGATAGCGGCTCTTTACGCAGAGATGGAGGGGAACGTCCAGACCAATGGCGAGGGCACTCGATTGTTAGCCAGAATAGAAATGGAGTTTGCCGCGGTCCGTAAAGCACTCCAGGCCGAACGAAAGGGATCACCGGAATGAACATTTTGATTGCTGAAGACGATCCGGTCTCATGTCGCATATTGGAACGGACCCTCACCTCTTGGAACCATGAAGTTTCGATTGCGACAGATGGGCAGATAGCCTGGGCCAAGCTCAGCCAGCCAGACTCTCCTTCGCTGGCAATCCTGGACATCATGATGCCGCACATGGACGGCATTGAAGTTTGTCGCAAGGTGCGAGAGTTATCTCCAGCCATCCCGCCTTATCTCATCCTGCTCAGTGCCATGAGCACCAAGGATGACGTGGTCAAAGGTATACAGGCAGGAGCCAACGATTACCTGACCAAGCCTTTTCATCGTGAGGAACTGCGAGTCAGAGTTGGGGTCGGAGTGCAGATGCTGGAGCTGCAATGGGTCTTGGCTGAACGGGTCAGGGAGTTGGAAGAGGCCCTTTCACAGGTTAGTCAATTACAGGGCTTATTGCCGATCTGTTCTTATTGTAAGAAAGTTCGTGACGATCAAAATTACTGGCAAAAGGTCGACACTTATATTTCCGATCGCCTTGACGTCAAATTCAGTCACGGCATTTGTCCCGAGTGCCTGGTACGCGTCAAAGCGGAGATGAACGAGAGGAAGCAGGAGCTGGCCAGGGGCTGACTTGTGCACCGGTGCCCGCACCAACTCTTGCAGGGCCCGCGCCAAAAGGAGAACCAGTTATGTCAAATCTCGCGCCCCGACACGAAGCCGTCACAGTGTCTCTCAATGTTGTTTGGGAAGGCTCCGCAGGGAAGGAAGATGCTCGCATGAGCGAAATCAGCATGGAAGGCTGCTTCATTGACAGCCGGGTGCAGGGTCGGGCCCTGGGAGACACCGTTGATTTCAAAGTGCACGTTCCCAGCGGACTCTGGGTGTCATTGATGGGTGAACTCGTTCTCGAAGACTATCCGATGGGGTTTGGGTTACGCTTCACGGGTCTGACGGATAGTGACACTCGATTACTCGCGCAGGTTGTTGCCGCGCATGGAGGTCATCCGGGCGCGGAGTATCTGACAACGAATGGGGAAAAAGAAATCCCGCCAGCGGCTGCCAAACAGCGTCGCCGTGTCCTGGTGGCCGATGACGACGCGTTAACACTGCGGATGATCACTGCGATTGTGGAAACCCAGGGCTATCAGGCGGTACCGGTAGAGGATGGCCGACAAGCGCTGAAGAAACTGCAGGAGGATCCCGAATTCAGCGCGGCAATCTTTGACATGATGATGCCGCACATGCAGGGTTTGGATCTGATTCTTTATATGAAAGGCGACGACCGACTGCGCCACATTCCGGTGGGTATGATCACCGCCGAACAGGATCCCAAGGTCTGGGATGAGAGCGTCGCGGCCGGCGCCAGTGTTTTTCTGCCCAAGCCGTTCACGCCTCCGCAGGTGCAAATGATGCTCCGCATGCTGACCAGCAAAAGCGCGGCGGCGTAAGGGTGTGGGAGTTAGGTGTAGGGGGTAGGAAGAGCGTGTTGAGGCTGTACCTCGCACTATAAATTAATCCGCACGCCATACCGCGATTACTCCACCCTTCACCCCACCCCCTAAACCTTTATTAGCTTGGGTCATACCGCTATCACCTACACTCTACACCCCACCCCCTACACCCTAATTTGAAGGTTCGAGAGAATGTCGTCCAGGGTGGAAATCAAGCGATCGGAATTGCTCGCGGAAAAGGGAAGCGGAGGACGGATCTTGAGGACGCTGTGAAAGGGACCATCGGTGCCAAGGAGTATTCCTCTTTGGCGCATTTGATTGACAATGACGTCAGCTTCAGCGCTCGCGGGCACAAGTGTTTCCCGGTTGCTGACCAATTCGGCGCCGAGGAAGAAGCCTGAGCCGCGGATGTCGCCGATGATCTCATGCTTACTCAGCAAGTCGCGCAGGCCCTGAAGCATCATCTCGCCAACGCTGAGAGCATGCGCTTGCAGATTCTCTTCCAGCACAATATCGAGCACGGCAAGTCCGATTGCGCACGAGACGGTGTTGCCGCCAAAGGTGCTGAAGAATTCCATGCCATTTGCGAATGATGAAGCAATCTCAGGTGTGGTGATAACGGCCCCGATGGGATGTCCATTGCCGATGGGTTTGCCGAGCACGACGATGTCGGGAACTACTGCATAACTCTCAAATCCCCAGAAGTGCGTTCCTATTCGACCGTAGCCGGTTTGCACTTCGTCCGCAATACAGACCCCGCCGGCCTCGCGTACCGCGCGATACACTTTCTCCAGATAACCCCTGGGCAAGACAATCTGTCCGGCGACGCTGGGCAAAGATTCGGCGATAAATCCTGACAGGGCCACGCCTCGCTCGCGCAATTCGGCGATCACTTCGACCGCGTGTTCGGCGTATTTTCCCGCGGCCTGCGGATCGTCGTAACGGTGCAGACCGCGATAAAGATCTGGAAGCGGGAGCTTGTGTACCCATGATGGTGCGCCCGCGCCACCCGGGCCATCATGTTTGTAGGGGCTAATTTCTATCAGCGTCGTGGTGTTCCCGTGATAGGCATGGTCCAACACAAGCAAATCGCGCCCGCCGGTGTGCGCGCGCGCCAATCGCAGTGCCAGCTCGTTTGCTTCGCTGCCCGAGTTAACAAAGAAACAAACACTCAACGAGTCAGGTAAAGTTGCCGCGAGTCGTTCCGCATAGCGAAGAATCAAGTCGTGCAGGTAACGCGTGTTGGTGTTCAGTAGTGCCATTTGATCCTGTCCGACTTTGACAATGCGCGGACGGCAATGGCCGACGTGCGCTACGTTGTTATAAGCGTCGAGGTACTGACGGCCATCTTCGTCATAAAGGTATTGCATCGAACCGCGCACGATCTTGATCGGTTCCTGGTAGGCGATGCTCAGATTTGGTCCGAGCAATTTTCGCCGCGCCGCCAGGGTGGCCGCGCTTTCATTCCCAACTGTTTGATTGCTTTCCGTTTGATTGCAGGCATCATGGAATGCGGCGGCCGCCTGACTCCAATCAATCGCCGCGAGCCCGGGCAAACTGTCTATGATTGAACGCTGACTAATCCTTAAGTAGTCATTGTCGGGCCGTTGCCGATGTTGATAAGCCGCCAGGCAAACACTCATGCACAGGCGCATGAGTACCAAACCATAGAGTGCGTTGATCTCGATTTCACTGAGCGAATGTTCTCGTGCGTAGCCGGCGACGAGCGGCGCCACGGCGGCGAGCGGATCGTCCTTGTCCAGAACCACGTAAGCGATGGCAACCGCGAGATCGCCAACTGTATAGCTGTGGACCAGGTCTCCAAAATCGATGATTCCGCTTACCGACGTGGCACGGGCATCCTGCCCGTGTGCCTCCGCAGGATGCCGATGCCGCGCGTAGCTATCATCTCCAGATTGAACGAGCACGTTATAGTCGTTGGCATCGCCGTGAATCACGCTGCGGCGTAATTGCGACAACAACGGGCTGACCTGGCGTGAGAAATCTTTCCTGCAGCGGTAAACGATTTGTCGCAGCGGTTCGTCTGCGACCAACGGCGCGTATTCACGAATGATGTGTTCAGCGTTCGCCAGGTCCCAGTGAAAGTTGCGATGAAGTGCCGGATGATCGAAAGCTGCGAGTTCTCGATCCAGTTGACCCAGTCGTTCCCCAAGGCTTTGCAGCAACGACGGCGAGTGTGGTTTGACTTCGGCCAGCGGCACACCTGGCAGATACGTCACAAGGCGTACGAAGTTAACGCTTCCATTTGCCGATTCAACTTCTGACAGAGATTCGCCGGAAAGGTTGGGGGAAATGCGCGGGCAAAAAGAGAGGCGCGTTTCCAGATATGACATAACCTGGTTTTGTGCTTCGAGCAAAGCGCGCTCTTCGAGAGCATTGGCAATCTTGAGCACATACTTTTTGGCGGGAGAAACTGAAAGCAGAAAGTTTTGGTCGCGTTCACCAGGCAACGGCGTTGCGGTGGCGCGAATGCCGTAACATTTTTCAGCCAGCGCTGCCGCGGCTGCCATCGAGAATGACGGTACATGATTCAGCAAGTGCATGATGGTTTGGAATGGCTGGATTCTAACAGAAGACGTGGCACGGGCGTCCCGCCCGTGTGCGCGACGCTAGAGGCAACCCGGGATAGCAACTTCGGCCCCCGCCGCACATCGGCAGGATGCCGATGCCACACCCGCCCGTGTGCGCGACGCTAGAGACAACCCGGGATAGCAGCTTCGGCCCCGGCGCACATCGGCAGGATGCCGATGCCACGCGCGTTTTTATTGACAGGGGCACTTTCGTTAATTATCTTTCCCTTAACTTTCGGAAAACAATTGGCACGCCTACTTTAGCCACGGAGACCACGCATGAAAGCTTTATTAATCCTGTCGCTGTTTCTGCTGCCTGGTTTTCTCCCCCAAAGTCCCCCGGTACAGCAACAGAATGCGTCGATGACGGTGCTCACTTTTAAGTACCAGAAGAGTCGTCAGGTAATCGAAAGCGAGGCGCCCGCAGACAACACTCCCGCCCGAGCGATGATTCCCGAGAACAAAAACTATCCACGCAACGCGAGAATTAATTTGCCGGCAGGAGCAAGGGATCCGAATGAGGACACCATCGATGGACGTAGCGCGGCCATTGAAAAGATTGTGCAGGAAGCCCGCCGGCCTCAAAACAAACCCATCGATGGCTTTTCCTTTCAGGTGAAAGTTCAGAACACGAGTACCAAAGTAGTGGAGATATTGTTCTGGGAGTATCAATTCATCGACTCGGCGAATCCCACGAATGTAACCCGCCGGCAGTTTCTTTGTGGGGTAAACATCAAGGCCGACAAAGCGAAAGAAGTGCAGGCCTTCGGTCTCTCGGGCCCCTCCGACGTAGTCAGTGTGGGTACGCTGGCGAATAAATCCGGATCTGCATTTCAGGAAAAGGTCGTCATCAATCGAGTCGAATATGCGGACGGCACAATCTGGCAGCGCAAGGACTGGAACTTCGCGGAGATCGGATTGTCCTATCGACGAGCCGTAGCGACACCCTGGGGTGCGGAAATGTGTCGCCGGCTCTAAGAATTCTGTTGTCGCTGCAGCGTCGAGTTCGCACTCCAAAGAATAAGAAGCTCCTTATCAAGTCATCGCCAGACTTTATGCCGGCACCCGCTGTCGCGGGTTGATCGAGACTTCTCTTCCCAGCTGATTCAGGGCTTCCTTAGGTTTTTCCAGGACTTTCGAAATTGGTACTTACGCAGGTTGCTGCCTGCACTGTTTGGCGGCAGTTCAAGATAACTCTCAGGGAGTTCAACTTGCACATTCCGGAACTATTCAAGCTCGCCGGAATCGCGATCGTTATCATTGGCCTGGCGCTACGACTGCGCACGACTTTGGTTGTGGTAACTGCCGCCCTCGTCACCGGTCTTCTGGCCGGCCTGCCGCTCCTTTCCAGCCAGGGCGTTTTCCAGGGATTGCCGTACCTGACCAGAGCGGGACAGGAAGGCATCATCAACATGCTGGGGCGCGCCTTTGTTGAAAATCGCTTGATGACCCTTTTTATTCTCACGCTGCCGGCGATTGGTCTCGCAGAGCGCTATGGATTGCAGGAACAGGCCGCACTCTTCGTTCGTCGTATCAGGGCGGCTACTGTCGGTCGCTTACTCTTCATCTATCAGCTCTCGCGGGTACTGATGGGGATTTTGGGCATCAGGTTGAACGGTCATCCGGCTTTTGTCAGACCGCTAACGTTTCCAATGTCGCTGGGGGCCGCGGAAGCAGCTGCGCGCGCCAGGACTGTCGATGTCATACCGGGAACGATAGTAGAAGAGATCAAGGCTGCGAATGCAGCGAGCGAGAACTATGGAAATTTCTACGGGCAGAATCTTTCACCGGTGTTGCCCGGTATTCTGCTCGTCTATGGTGTGATGAAAGGCCTGGGCTATCAGGTCAGCGTTTGGAGTTTGGTCTTGTACGCCATCCCGATTGCCTCGCTCTCAATCATTATCGCCGCTTTCCAATTCTGGTTGCTCGACCTCCGAGAGAAGAAACGTTTGTCACCCGGCAAGAGCTCATGACTTTCCTTACTTCAGCACTCTTCAGTCTTAATGCGGTTTATATTCTTACCGGCATCGTACTCTTCATTTTCGCGGCGTTGAATTTCAGAGACCGTAGTAACAAACACAGAATCGGCACCGCACTGTTTTGGAGTATCCTGGGAATCATCTTTGTGCTCGGCAGCATCTTACCCACCTGGATCGCAGGCTTGATGGTTTTCGCAATGGTCGCGATCGATGGGGCCGGTCGCGTCAGCCGGGGCGATGATTCCGAAGAAGTTACAAAGACGGGCCAGATCAAATCCCGGGCCACTTCAATAGGCAACAGAATTTTTCTGCTGGTACTCTGTATTCCTTTCATCACTTTCGCTTTCGCACTTGTTTTCAGGTGGCTGGGATACAGTTCAAATGACGGCGCGCTGATTGGACTTGGTTATGGCGGGGTTGCGGCGGTGGTCGTCGGCATAGCCCTCACGAGAGGAACCTGGCGAGAAGCTTTTCAAGAGGGAAGACGCCTGAATGACGCGATGGGCGCCGTTAATATCCTGCCCGCGTTACTGGCTTCGCTCGGCGTGATCTTCACTGCAAGCAAGATTGGGGATCTGATTGCGCAGGGCATACAGAAAATCATCCCGGGACAAAACCTCTTTCTTCTGATTGTCGCCAACTGTTTGGGTATGGCGCTGTTTACTATGGTGATGGGTAATTCGTTTGCAGCCTTTCCCGTGATTGCGGCTGGTGTCCTGGTGCCCTTGATCATTAAACCATTCGGAGTGGATCCGGCGATGGTGGCCATCGTTACGTTGACCGC
The DNA here is from genome assembly GCA_025463135.1 of Acidobacteriota bacterium. Classification (GTDB taxonomy): domain Bacteria; phylum Acidobacteriota; class Blastocatellia; order Pyrinomonadales; family Pyrinomonadaceae; genus JAOAPY01. The sequence goes on along the minus strand of JAOAPY010000037.1, from coordinate 18,752 downwards.
CGGGTCGACCGGTACGTTAATGACGCCGATGGCCGCTAACTTTAATATTGTCCCAACGGCTTTGTTGGATATGCGTGATCAGTATGGCGTCATAAAGTTCCAGGCGCCGTTTGCACTAACAATCTGGACAATGCATGTGCTCGTGATGTGGCTCATGATACGGTTGTTTTGAAGTATCCCTAAATTGTGACCACGGCTTTAGAGGTGTCTACGTTGTCAATAGCCCGATAGGGAAGCTACAGTCAGGAAGGGGACCCTGTCCCCGCTTCAACTCGCGGTACTTTCGAGCTGAGGATGAACAAATATTTGTGGGGCCAGCTTTAGAGCCAACCTCTTCATGAATATGGCCCAACTTGAAGCGGGGGACAGGGTCCCCTTCCTGACTGCCAGCTGCCCCTCGGGCCTCTGAGACCGCAAGTGGTCTGAACTGATTCATTGGAAATGAGCGGCTGACGTTGTCGATGACACCAAAGCTTTCCGATTATGGCTCTCAGTTTGCCCGGCTGGTCCTGCGTTGTATTCGGAGGGAATACCCTAACAAGCTGGATCATGTACTGGCTGATGCCAGTCAGGTAAAAAATCCTCGCGCGTTGCATCCGGCTTTTTACGGCTGCTTTGACTGGCACTCATCGGTCCACGGCCACTGGCTGCTCGCTCACTTGTTGCGACTCTTTGCAAATCTTCCGGAAGCGTTTGAGATTCGCGCGGCGTTGAATGAGAACCTCACGGCGGAAAGCCTGCTGACAGAAGCACACTACTTTCAACAAAGAGACCGCGATTCGTTTGAACGGATGTATGGCTGGACCTGGTTGCTGAAATTAGCGGAAGAACTCAGCTTAAGCAGCGATGCGGAAGTGGCGCGATGGTCACAGAATCTTACGCCGTTGGTTGATGCAGTGGTTGAGCGATATCTGACTTTTCTGCCAAAGCAGCTCTATCCGATTCGTACCGGAGTTCATCCGAACACCGCCTTTGGCTTATCGTTCGCACTGGACTACGCCCGCACAACCGAGCATCAGGAATTGACGGAATTGATCGAAGAGCGGAGCCGTACTTATTTTTTGTCAGACGCTGATTATGCGGCCGCCTGGGAGCCGAGCGGCGAGGATTTTCTTTCACCCGCATTGGTGGAAGCGGATCTGATGCGTCGAGTTTTATCGCCGGCAGCGTTCAGAGATTGGTTCAAAGGTTTCGTGCCGCAACTGGAAAATGGCGAGCCGCGGAATCTGTTTGTCCCCGTCACAGTGTCCGACCGAACCGATGGAAAGTTGGTCCATCTCGATGGCCTGAACCTGAGCCGCGCCTGGTGCATGCAAAGTATCGCCGCGAACCTTTCACCCGGTGATGAAGCCGTCATTAGACTTACGAACTCAGCGTTGCTCCACGCGCAGGCGGGATTGGCGAGTGTGTCGAGCGGCCATTATGAAGGCGAACATTGGTTGGCTACATTCGCAGTGTACCTGCTTTCGACAGGCTTTCCGCTTTAGGTTCCTGACCGGCTTCGATAAGCTCTCGCAGCGCCGCGCCAATACGTTGGGCGACTACGGTTTCATCTTCATCGAGGTTGGCGAAAAGCCGCAGCTTATTTTCCCAATCCGGGCGCTGATAAAAGTGAAGCAGGGCCGCGGGTTCGAATGCGACATCGCCCGCGAGCGGATAGATCAGGCCGCTTGCCACGAACTCGTGAATATCCGGAGCACCGTGGTCCAGATCGGTTACGTAAGCACTCGGCCGGCCGGCATTGACAGCTTCGATCAGCACGCTGGAGTTACCTGCCAGAACGATATGCGAAGCATCAAGATCGCGAACGACGGAGTGATTGGCACTGCTTCTCACACGCGGATCATTCCTTGCCGCAATCCAACTTTCGAGGCCTTCCCACAAATTCGTCGGATGAGGGCGCACCAAAATGCGGGAAACGCGGGGATGTTCCAGCAGGCGCTCGAGCAAGGTGAGCAAACGCTTCTCATTCACATCCTTACAGAGGAACACGCCGACTGTCAGGCGCTCCGGCAGTTTAGTGGGCATGGGCGCGTAGTCTCGCCGGCGGCTATGGACCAGCACACGCGCCATTTGGCAGCCTTCATTGATGTAGGTCCGTCGCGCCGCTTCGCAATGGACCACGGCCAGATTGAATGAAAGCCGGGCGACTGGCTGCACCGGCATACCGTGCGAGATCAGCACGACAGGTATGCCACACTTGCGCGCCGCGAGATTAAAGGCAATGCCGTGCGGGTTACTGTGGTTCGAAGTGACCGCAAGATTGAACTGACCTTGCTCAAGGATGTTCACGTACCGGCTGTAGAACGCGATCAGTTCCACGACTCGCAGCACTCTAAAAAACTCATAACGCCGACGCAGTAGGGCAATGAGGCGGAAAAGACGACGCCGCGAGCGAAGGTAGTTATCCCGCCGCGATTTTGCGCGCGTCTTGCTTATGATCCGCATCAACTGAGCGAGCGCACGCCGGTCGGGCCACCAATGAAATTTGAGCTCAGTCCAACTCGACTCCGCGACTTGTTTTCCTGACTGCGCAATTGTTGCTTCGATGACCTGCCGTTCGTTACCGAGACGCGCGATCCAAACCGCGCCTCCCCGTTGAGGGCCCTGGTGCACTGCAAGAAAACTTCTCAAGCCGCCATACAGGGCGACCGCGGTTGGGAACGAGGTATGTGAAGTTCTTTCGATCAATTTTGACAACAGGCGCAAAGCAGGACGCTGCGCGACGACATAATGGGCGATCCCGGCAACGACTTTCGCCTCATCGCAGCGCAGAATGCTCTTGATGCCGTGGCAAAGGAGGTGGGCGTGGTCGCCGCATGAGGCGAGGTCCGGAAAATTGTCTTTGATTGGCGCGGCGGCGTTCATAGCAGGCAACGTTCAAAGTTTTCTCTCGGCAAAGCGCAGCGCCGGCAATCCGGCGCGCCTGCAGTGCCTCGATAAGGGCCGGCTCGTCGATTATTGGACCGCGCGCTGTGTTGATGAGACAGGCCGCCGGCTTGAGCAAAGCTAGTTCAGAGCGGCCCAGCAAATGAAAGGAGCTTGGATTTAGATCGCAGTGCAGCGATACAAAGTCTGACTCCCGCAGTAAAGTTCGCAGCGGTACCATTCTCAATTCATTCTCCGCGACGAAAGCGGCCGGCGCCGGCACTGGGTCGGTTCCGAGCACTGTCATTCCGAACGCTCGGGCGCGGCGAATTACCGCTTTGCCGATATTCCCCACACCGACTACACCCAGCGTGCAACTGCTCAGCGAGACGGCATTTCGCTTGGTCCATAACCCGCGGCGAATATCCTGGTCCATCCATGGCAGCCCGCGAGCGAAGCAGAGTATATAACCCAGCACGGTGTCGGCCACCGGATCCGTGAAAGCGTTCGGCGCGTTGCAAATGCGAATGCCAAGTTTGGTCGCGGCGGCGGCATCGATCGAGTCAATTCCGGTGCCCCACTTCGAGATCACTTTCAGCCGCGGCGCGGCGCGCAACACCGCTTCAGTGAATTCATCATCGCCGCAGATCGCCCCGTCAATATTTCCAACCAAAGACAGGAGTTCCTTTTCGCAAATCCGCTCGCGCACCGGCACCGTAAGGATTTCAATGCCTTCGGCCTCCAGGCGCGAGCGAAACTCTGCGAGGACCGGCAGGAAATACGGCGCACTGATCAGGACTCGCCAGGTCATGGATGGATCCAGGTCGCGACTTCGTTTAGAAAGCGCACTTGTGCGCCTCGCGGGTAACAAACTAACGGAAGCTCTGAACAAGTGTCTTCGACGCGTAGCGTCGATGTGACTTTAGCCCGGCGTTGCAACGCCGGGATCATATCGACGCTACGCATCATAGACACTTGATCAGTGCTCCTGAAGTCCAAGAACTCACCCTTGAGACACAGACTGAAGTCTGTGCTACTTACCTGACAAACTAAACTATCAAAGGATCTTTTCTCATGAGCTCTGCGACCAGGCGGAGGTCCTCCGGCGTATCCACCGAGTGAGTGTTCACGAGGGTCTCGACGATTCGAACGCGCCTGCCATGCTCAACTATGCGCAGCATATCGATCGACTCTGCGCGTTCCAGAGGTGTCGGCGCGAGGCGCGCAAACTCACGGAGGAAGTTGGCCCGGAAGGGAATGACGCAAACCTGCTTGAACACAGCCGGAGGGTCGACGGCTGAAAAGTCGATCGCCGGAATAGGCGAACGCGAAAAGTACAGAGCGTCTCCGTGAATGTTTGTCACGACTTTGATGGTGTTGGGATCGATATAGCCGGCGCGATCGACAATCCGATGCGCGAGATTCACACATTCTATCGATGGGTCCAGCATGAGGGGAGCCACGGCAGCTTCGATCATATCGGGCGTGATCATCGGCTCGTCGCCCTGAATCATGACGATGATCTCCGCGTCAAAGTGCTCGGCCGCTTCAGCGACGCGATCGCCGGCACGCTCATGACTCGCTGCCGTCATGACAACTGTGGCTCCGAATCCTGCCACGCCTTTTCTAATCTCTTCATCGCAAGTCGCCACTACCACCGCGTCGAGCAGGCCGCAGATCGCGGCGCGCTTCACCACGTGTTCGATCATTGGCCGTCCAAGAAGTGGCGCCAGAGGTTTTCCGGGGAAGCGGGACGAACCCATTCGTGCGGGAATCACGGCGACGATTCGCATAGTGGTTTCTCGATCTGAACCGAGCACCGAGGCGCAAAGGAATCAGTGTTTGTCGACAGCGCCCAACCGAGTTGCGACGCGAGTTTCGGAACTACATCGTGGGCTTTTCTATCACAGAAGACCGCCAGTGTTGAAGGGAAACGGTTCTTACCTGTACAACAGGCTGCCAGCCTGGCTTGGTTAGCTATGATTCCGGTCGTCAGCTTTCAATTAGGGAGGGATCGCAGGCACGCCGGGCAGAGTGAATCAGTCTGGCGCGGATACCCCAACGTGGGTTTAGTCTTTTCCCAGGGTTTCAGCAGTGGTTGATCAGACCAGGGAGGCGTGAACGATTGTCGCGGTCGGACCTTGTTCAGACGAATGAACACCCCCACGCGGTCGTCACGAAATTTTCGCGGGCGGCCGGCAGGTGCCGCTGACTACGGCGACACATTCGCTGAGTTTGAATCGGAAGGCGGTAGAGGCGACTGCCCAGACTGACCTCGACGAGTTGGGGACTCCCAGAAATACTCGCGCGGAAAAGTTCAAGACGCGAAGTGTCCGCCGCGAGCAAATCGACGAGGTCGCGAATCAGGAACCCACCGGCGTTGGTCAAACGAAGGACCTCAGTTACCACCAGGAAATGGCGGAACTCTATTGCCGGCACATTCTGCGAGGACCGCCAACGGTGCAGATCCGGGGATTGAGCCACCCCACGAAAGAGTAATTTGCCAAAGAATGCGGAGGAAAAGGACGACAGCGGCAAAATGACTGTCCGCTATGCACCATACCCGTGCCCCTGGTTAAGAGTGCAACGCTCTCGCAGAAAATTCCCTTTAATACCTGTTGACATACCTGCCCCTACTTTCCTATCCTGAAACTGGCGCCGGATCTTGACGCGCCGAATTTCTTGCCCGGCTTTTCTCCTCATTGATTCAACACGCACCTGCAAACTAATCCGCGCTCGAGCGATCCGCGAAGTCTGCGAGCCGCGCGTCTTAACTCGCATCAGTGCCTTCGCTTTTCAAGTAAGAACAAGACTGAGCCATTATCATGATTTCTGCAAAAGCTTTACGGTACTTTCTGGTCATCGTTTTCCTCTCAGGTATGGTCGCCATACTTGGTCTCTTCCGGACCAAAACGAGCACGGCGGCCGTTGTGCCGGTCCAGGAGATTGAAAAACTCGTTCGCCGGCATGAGTCGCTGCAGCTTGACTCTCATGAAGCGGCTCGTCAGGTGCGCGCCGACGGCCACTTGTCGCTGACTACCCCTGCAGAGCATTTTGACCTGGAATTGCAGTCAAACGATTTGCGCACGTCCAGCTATCGTGCCGAAGAAGTTGTCGAGGGCGGCGCGGTGCGCTACGTCGCAATGGACGGTCCCGTGCGTACCTTTCGCGGAACAGTGCGCGGATTGCCAGGCGCTGAAGCGCGTTTCACTATCGATGATGAAAAGATTGAAGGTGTGATCATCACCAGCGACGAATTCTATTACGTCGAGCCAATGCGCAACTTCAACAAGTTGTCCGCAAAGAATGAGTACGCCCTTTACAAAAGTTCTGATGTGATCGAAGGCGCCCATGGCGCTTGCGCTACGATCGATGCCAGGCTGAGGTCCGAACTTGCGCACCTCTCGCCTGAGGCAAGCGAAGGATTAATCGCGACCAGTCTTCGTCAGGCCGATCTGGCTACGGAAGCGGATTATGATTACGTTTCTTTCTTTGGCAGTTCGGGCGCCGCGAACGCTGAGATTCTCAGCATCGTTAATCAGGTCGACGGTATTTATCAGCAACGCATGGGGATTACCATCCACGTTTCCTATCAGCACAGCTGGGCCACCAGCGCGGATCCCTATAGTGCCGCTGCCGCCGATCAAATGCTTTACGAGTTCACCAACTATTGGAACGCAAACATGGCCGGCCAGCCACGCGACCTGGCGCACTTGTTCACCAACCGGCCAATGGAAGGCAACGTCGCCGGCATCGCCTGGCTGGGCACCGTATGCAACGACCTGGCGCATTCCTATGGAGTTTCTGAGCGGGTCTCAGACAGCTTCAAATATGCGATTACCGCTCACGAAATAGGTCACAACTTCGGCGCTTCGCACCCGGACGATCAATCGCCGCCGGTCAGTGCCTGTGCCAACACGATTATGAACAGCATAGTCGGCTCGACGTTCGACTTCTGCCAGTTTTCATTGGACGAGATGAATAACTATCTTGGCCCTAACTCCAGTTGTCTTGCCGTTGTTTCGAGTCCGGCCACGATCCAGTTCAGTGGTGCGACCTACGCCGCCAATGAAGGCGCGCTCAGCGTCGTGATCACCGTCACGCGTGCGGGCGATACAGCGAACGCGGCCAGCGTCGATTACAAAACCACGAACGGCACCGCCTCAGCGCGTACCGATTACATGACAGCGATCAGGACCATGACGTTTGCCGCCGGTGAAAGCAGCAAGACGTTTCGTATCTTCCTGGTCGACGATCTGTATGTCGAAAGCGACGAAACCATTAACGTGTCGTTGAGCAATCCCAGTGCGGGCACAGTACTGGGCAACCCTGGTGCGGCGACTGTGACTGTAACTGATAATGATCTGACCGTGCCGACGACCAATCCGCTCGACAACGCACAATTTTTTGTGCGCCAGCACTACCTCGATTTTCTCAATCGCGAGGCGGACAGCGCGGGGCTGAGTTATTGGAGTGGTTCTTTGACGCCGTGCGGCGCGGATCGCGCATGTCTAACCACCAGCCACACAACCGTGAGCGCGGCTTTCTTTGTCGAGTCAGAGTTCCAGGAGACAGGCTATTACGTCTATCGGCTGTACAAAGCGTCGCTCGGTAAGGCGCCGGTGTTTTCCGAGTTCGTAGCGGACCGCAGCCGCGTGGTCGCCAATAGCAATCTCGACGCAAGCAAGCTGGCCCTGGCCCAGGATTTTGTAACGCGCCCGGCATTTGTCACGCTTTATCCGGCGGGCATGGCGGCCTCGACCTATGTCGATCAGCTCAACGCGAAGACAGCCAACTCGCTTACGCAGACTGAGCGGGATAGTTTGGTTAATGGTCTCGTGGCCGGCACAGAAGATCGCGCGAGTGTGTTAAAGACAGTTGCCGAAAATCAGGTCTTTCGACAACGAGAATACAACGCGGCTTTTGTGTCTATGCAGTATTTTGGTTATCTCCGACGCAACGCGGATCAGGCCGGCTATGATTTCTGGCTCGGAGTCTTGAATAGTCAGCCGAACAATTTCCGCGGCATGGTGTGTTCATTTCTAACCTCTGCCGAATACCAACTGCGCTTCAGCCCGGTCGTGACGACGAGTAATGTGGACTGCGGACAGTAGGCAGGAGGCCGGAGGCCGGAGGCAGGAGCAGGAGCAGGAGCAGGAGCAGGAGCAGGAGCAGGAGCAGGAGGCAGGGGTTGTCAGTGCCACGTGCGTTTAGCGGGTGGGTCCTCTCGTTTTTCCTACCGACTGCTCCTGCCTTCTGCCTCCTTTTTGTTGTCAGCGACGACAAGTAATTGATGAAACAACGACGCGCTCTAACACTGAGCTATGGCCCCTTTGGTGTTGGAGCCACCGGGATTCGAACCCGGGACCTCGTGCTTGAAAGGCATGTAGTTCCATCCGCATTCGTCGCTAAGAAGAAATCAGCAATCAGTAATCAGGTAATCAGTAATCAGTAATCGGTAATCGGTAATCGGTAATCAGTCGCACTGACAACTGACAACTGACAACTGACTACTGACAACTGACTACTGACAACCGACAACCGACTACTCTCAATGGCGACAAGATTGGTGAGAGATCCCGCCCGAAATGAATCAGGCAGGCAGGGAGTCGAACCCTTTCGCTTTGCCATGTACTCTCAACCGGCATTCGCCAAAGAACCGTAAACCGGGAAACATAAACCGTGACAAGTAAGAATCGCGCTCTTGCTGGTTACGGTTCCCGGTTCCCGGTTTACATCTTTACAGGATCACCTCCTCAATTACGCCGACCCAATGGTTAGCGTTCATACGACCACCTGCAAACTCTGCGATCAGATCGAACACCTGATCTGAGAAGCCGCCGATGTTAAGAATGTCGGCGCGCTCGTTTGCCTGCACGGTGCTGTAAGGCTGAATGTCGATACAGACCATCCGCGCCTCCGGATTGCGGCGCCTAAAGCTCGCCCATTCCTTCATCGTCTGCGTCGCGCTCCCGCCAAAGCGGCCATAGTGCGGCGCATCGATCCACGACTCGTTATCCGAGATGTAGATCACCAGATCGCCGTGCGCGTGACCTTTATTGAGCAGCGCCAGCGGCGCGCTGCAGTTGGTGCCGCCGGCGGGCAGACCCGCCAGTTTCGCAGCATTGGTCATCACGCTATCGCGCGGGTTCAGACGAACCTTGACCGCGTCCGATTCGAACGGAATAACTTCCGCCGAAGGGTTCCGGCGCAGTACTGTTGCCGCGATCAGCGTAGCTACATCGAGGCAGCTGACCGCCGTAGTTGCTCCACGCCGGTGGCCCGTAACCGGCGATTGCATCGAACCAGAGATATCCGGAAAGACGTAAATCTTGCCGTTGAACTCCGGCACATTAGCAGTGGCGATCTCCATTGCTTCCTGCAGTGCGTTGCAAACGATCTGCGGGATGTCGGCATTCGCCTGGGCCATCTTGTAGGCGACCAGTAGTTGGTACGGAAACACACGGGCCCTCGCAACCTGCCGCGGATCCCGAATTCGTTCCGCAACCAGCTCAGGCAGGCCTCGCTGATTGAACACTCCATGACGCGCGAACGTGTTGAGGTTCATGCGGGTCATCTGCCACGGTGCTCGACGCGCAATGGCGGTCCATTCCGCGGTACCCAGCTCCAGCGCGGTCAGCATCTGGAAGGGTACATCGGGAACTTCCTTTGATTCACCGCGCTTGAATGCCTCGAAACTCCGCGTGACTTCTGGCAGAGCCTCGACGGCATGCCTACGGCCGACGAAGTAGCCAAACAGAGCTTCGCGCGCCGCGTCCCTGGGCTTTGGATGAACCATCTTCACAATATCCGCTAGCGATGGATCCTGGCCCACATTCGCCTTGAACAGCGCCGCCGGATCGCGAGCGTCGAGCCACTCGCTCACCAGACGCTTTGGCGCCGTGCCCAGCGACTTGCGACCCACCGCACCGGAACGCATGATCTGCACAAAGGTGCGCAGCATCTTTGCGTTGTCTATCACACGAGGAAAGATGGTGTTAAGGAGGGCGCGGTCCTTGACGGAGAGCACCGCGCAAAGCAGGGCGGGCATGTCCTTCATGTAACCACGCTCGCGGCAGAACACCGCCGTCTTCGCGATAAACTCAGCATCGAGACCAGCACACAGCTCGAGTACCTTCACCAGTTGCTCGTCAGCGCCGGCGTAGAAAGTCGTGTTCAGGCAACCGGTGGCAGCGTATTGCGCGAGTTGCGCGCGAGGCGCAAGCGCGTACGCCGGCGCCCGCTCTTCGTTAAGAGCGTCAGTTGCGGGTGTCAGGCCGCCGAATAGCGACTGGAATAGTTTCTTGTTAGCCATTTTTCTATACCTCCGAACAGATCAATTCCTGAATGAATGGCAATCGAAGTACCTTTTTGCAAATGATATTGTGACAAGATTCCCTTGCGTGCTTGCGTCTTGCGGAGGGTCTTCAAGGGCAGAAAGAATTTCCCGCAAAGACGCAAAGCACGCTAAGAAAGCGGGAAAGCCATGAATAGAGTGCTCAAGTCTTATCTCTTGATTCAGGGCGAGAAGTTTGGCTGCGGGCGAAGGAGTCGAACCTTCATCTTCGGATTCAAAGTCCGACGTGCTGCCAGTCTGATCGGGGCACCGGGATTCGAACCCGGATCCTTGCGCTAATCTGGCGCTAATACCGCTTATAAGGCGGCTGCTCTACCGATTGAGCTATGCCCCGTGTGTCCGACAAACTTCAGTTTGTCGCTAAGTCTTGCCGAAGGTCTCCTATCGAAAGCACGACAAAATGAAGTTTGTCGGATCTTGGTCGCGGTGGAAGGAATTGAACCGACATCGCTCGATTATCGATCGAGGGCTCTGCCATTGAGCTACACCGCGGAAGAAAAACGGTCTTAAGTCTTTGGTTTTTGGTCTTTGGATTTGAGTGTTAGGTCAGCGGCCTCTCCGGGTACGAGTCAAAGACCAAAGACCAAAGACCAAAGACCAAAGACCCTCTTGTCTTGGTTGACCCGACGGGGCTCAAACCCGCACCTCACGGATTAAAAATCCGCCGCTCTGTCACTCGAGCTCCGGGTCAATACACTTTTCGATTGCCTATTGCCGATTTGCTCCTACAAAAAGCTTCTCTTGAACTCGCAGACCAATCGGCAATCGGCAATTGGCAATCGAAAATGATTTGGCTGTGGCGGAAGGATTCGAACCTTCGGTAACCGCATTAACAGTGCGGTGCCTTTCCAGCTTGGCTACGCCACAAGAACTGTTGGGGAGAAGGGGAGACACGGCGACACGGGGCAAGGGCATACTTTTTCTCCGAGTCTCCCTGTCCCCGTGTCCCCGTGTCTCCGCGTCCGCACAATGGAGGCGATGAAGGGAGTCGAACCCTTATCGTTCGGTTTACAAGACCGACGCTCTGGTTATCCAATTGAGCTACATCGCCTTTAGAAATTGGTGGACCGGGAGGGACTCAAACCCTCACAAGAAGTTTGCAGGACTTCTATGCTATCAATTACATCACCAGCCCAAAGCATTTATCGTCTGTCATTTGATATTTGTCATTTTCATTGTCAGAACACTCGCCAACTGCTCAAGTCGGACGAAATCGTCATCAAGTTTTCCAACTGACAAATGAGAAACGTCAAATCAGAGATGGAAAATATATTGGTCGCGGAGGCGGGATTCGAACCCGCAACCTCTCGTTTATGAGACGAACGCTCTTTCCAGCTTGAGCTACTCCGCACTGAGATTGGTGAGCCTGGCAGGACTCGAACCTGCGACATTCTGTTTAGAAGACAGACGCTCTAATTCCACTGAGCTACAGGCCCAAAGCAGGGATGAAGGATGGAGGATGAAGAACCGATGCGGAGAAGAGGAGACACGGCGACACGGGGATCCGGTTCGCGGTTGAACCTGATCATGAGAACCACACTAGTAGCGTTAGACATCCCCGTGTTGCCCCGTCCCCGTCTCGCCCCGTCTCTGTGTCTCCGTCTCGCGGTTTTCTAACTTCACTTTCCGCCTTCATCCTTTCCACCTGGTGCCCGAGGAAGGATTCAAACCTTCAACAACTAGTTTGTAGGACCAGGGCTCTATCAGTTGAGCTACTCGGGCGATAATCAAAGGATGAAGGATGAAGGATGAAGAACCGACGCGGAGATTGTGAGACGCGGAGACGCGGTGAAAGAATTGTCCTGCGCCAAACATCTCCGTGTCGCCCAGTCTCCGCGTCTCCGTGTCCTTCTTCCCGCGTCGCTCTTCCTCAGCTTCGTCCCTCATTCTTGCTCTTGGCGGTCGGAGTTGGAATCGAACCAACCTTTCGGGTTCTTCAAACCCGCGCTAATCCATCTCAGCTATCCGACCGGATTTGGTCTTTGGCCTTCGGTCTTTGACTGTTTGTGGTTCTTTAGTTTGAGAGATCCTCCCAGGCTAGTCGCTCCCAAACGCTGACAAAAACCAAAGACCAAAGGCCAAGGCCAATTACGGTCTAAGCCCGTTCTTCCCGCCGCACCTTCTCCATGATGTCCCGATCGTCATGCACATCCATGAACAGGTACTTGCGCCACTCGCTGCGGGCCTCGGCATAGTGGCAAAGCACGACGCGTTCGAGCTTCACACGCAGTGCCGATTGCGAGGTCAGCAAAGGCATGCGTGCTTCTTCGGGCGTGCGATTGCCCTTGCGCGTGTTGCACTTGATGCAAGCCGCGACGATGTTAACTGGAGCATTATCACCACCGCGCGAACGCGGCATGATGTGGTCCAGGGTCAGCGCGGTGGCTGCTTTCTTTTCACCGCAGTACTGGCAACGGAACTTGTCGCGCATGTAAATTCGCAGGCGCTTCATCCCCGCAGCCGCACGGCGGCGACGAATATTAATGTAAGTGCGCCGGCGAATTACCGACGGCACAGGAAATTCATCATGCGCCGAACGCAGCACGCGGTCGCCGTCCCACTCCTCGACATAGACGCTGTTCTTGAACGTCATGATGATTGCCCGGGCCACGCTGACGGTGCCGAGCGGTTCGTAAGTTTGATTGAGTAGCAGTACTCGGCCGTTGATAGTCATCACCCGGCACCTCCTTTCGTTGGATTTGGCCCCAGATGGACACTGATAAGGACGGATAAGAACGATGCAGGCAGTTGACGATGAATATGGCCCAGCGTTGTTTTGCCAATCCGTTTTTATCTGTGGTCATCTGTGGCGAGTGGATTTATTCAAGAGCGGTTGTGAGGTACGACTCGCAAGGTGCGAGTCACCGCTCCTGAAGGTGAAACTGTTTTCGCGTCAGCAGCGCGCGTCTTCGGTTCCTCACCAAAGTTCATGCGCGTCTTCAGTGCCGTAGGCACGAAATGTTTATCGCCCCAGACATCTTCTTAATGTCCTTTAGTCATGGGCGGATGAGTATTTCGCTCCTGACGGAGCTGGAGAGCATTTTTGTCGGCTTGGGTCTATAAACATTTCGCCGCTACGCGGCTGGTAGATTGGAGCACGCGGTGAGACTCGAACTCACGAATACCGGATCTGCAATCCGGCGCCTTAGCCGCTTGGCGACGCGTGCCTGTCTTGAATGTCCGACATGCTTTAAAAGCTTGTCGACGTTTTCGTAAGAAGGTTTCTTAGGGGAACGACGACAAACTGAAGTTTGTCGGACATTTGATTGGAGCGGATGGAGAGATTCGAACTCTCGAAGCGAGTTTGGAAGACTCACATGTTTCCAGCTACATCACATCCGCGAGAGGTTGGAACTCCTGGCAGGGAGAATTTCGGATTGCGGATTGCGAATTGCGGATTTGCTGAAGGCGGCAGTAAATGGTGGCCCCATGTTGGCATCTGCCGCGGCCTCTTCGAATTCGCAATCCGAAATTCGCAATCCGCAATTCTTGATTCGCAATTCTTGATTCGCAATTCTTGATTGGAGCATCGTACCGGAATCGAACCGGTGTCTCAGCGCAGGCAACGCCGCGTCTTGAACCGTCTGGACCAACGATGCATAAGAATTTCGGATTGCGGATTGCGAATTGCGGATTTGCTGAAGGCGGCAATAAATGGTGGCCCCATGTTGGCATCTGCCGCGGCCTCTTCAAATTCGAAATTCGCAATTCGCAATCCGCAATTCCTACCCAGTCCCCGCGTCCTTTGTCTATGCGTGGGCTTTCATCCCTTAACGCAGACCACTTGCTTCAACTCGGCGACGATCTTTACCAGATCGCTCTGGTTTCTCATCACCTGCTTGATGTCCTTGTAGGCGCCGGGAATTTCGTCCAGCACGCCTACGTCCTTGCGACATTCAACTCCTGAAGTCTGACGCTCCAAATCGTCCTTGCTAAAGGCCCGCTTGGCCGCGCCGCGTGACATCTTTCGTCCGGCGCCGTGAGAGCAGGAGTTAAAACTCTCAGCGGCCCCGCGACCCTGGACGATGAATGATTTAGCACCCATCGAACCAGGAATGATGCCGTATGTATCCTTATCAGCATTGATTGCACCTTTGCGCGTCACGAATACTTCTTCGTCATAGTGACGCTCCAGCGCAACGTAGTTGTGATGACAGTTGACCGCCAGTTCCGGACGAAACGCCAGGCGATGATTGAACATCTTGTTGAAGACCTGCAACAGACGCGTCATCATGATTTCACGGTTCTTCATCGCGTAGCCCTGCGCCCACTTCAGGTCTTTCCAGTACGCCGCAAACTCCGGCGTGCCCTGGATGAAGTAAGCCAGATCAGGTGACGGAAGGTCCGACAACTGCCACAAACCTTTGGCGGTTGCGATGTGACGTTCGGCAAGTTCCTTGCCAATGTTGCGCGAGCCGGAATGCAGCATCAACCAAACCGAGTTTTCCGTGTCCAGACAAACTTCGATGAAGTGGTTGCCGCCACCCAGCGTGCCCAGTTGAGTCATCGCTCTCTTCTTGCGATCGTGCACGCCCTTGTGCAGTTCGTAAAAGTCGCTCCAGCCGTCCCACCGCGAAGATTCGTCAACCGACTCCTTGTAGGCGCTGAAGCCGACTGGAATTGCTTCTTCAATCGCCAGTCGCAGATCTTTCAGCTTGCCGTCGAGGATGCCGCTCTTGAAAGGGGTCTTCACGGCCATCATGCCGCACCCTATATCCACGCCCACGGTCGCCGGAATGACTGCTGCCTTGGTGGCCACGACCGAACCGACCATGCTGCCCTTTCCCAAGTGAGCGTCGGGCATTAGCGCGACGTGCTTGAACAAGCAGGGCAAACGCGAAACATTGCGCAGCATCGATTGCTCTTCAATGCTGAATCCGTGATTGGCCCAGGAAAGAATTTCCCGGTGAGCACCACCAATGGTTAGCTTTTCGTAAGGCATTGTGTTCCTCCTTTCTTGAGAATGTCCGACAAACTTCAGTTTGTCGATTGTGGCATAGGGGCCGCCAGCCATGGGTTGTGGCGATGATTGCGGGTTGGCAGCTTTTTGGTAAAGTTACGACAAACTGAAGTTTGTCGGACTGAGTTGATGCGCCAGGTGATTTGCGAGTTCCCATCGCCGATTTCCAATTGATCGCGTTTTATTGGCGGGGCTGACGAGACTTGAACTCGCGATCTCTGCATCGACAGTGCAGCGCTTTGATCCAACTAAGCTACAGCCCCAGCGTTGTTATGTAGGACGTGAAGACCGGAGCCTGCGACTCGCTGGTTTTCGCAGGCTCGGTTTCAGTTTGGACCGGCACCGTTTTGGCCGGCCGTGCATTTATCGATTCGACTTCCAGGGCAATTGCATCGCGCACAGCGTTTACAACTTCCGCGATCAGGGAAATCTTCTGCAGGCTGTTCGCCCGTTCTTCAGCGTCGGACATGTAAAAGCAGAACGAGACTCGCCGATAGCAGTCTGCCAGATCGAGGTTTATCGTTCCGTCATGCCAGCGTTGTTTGGGATCGTCGTCGGGAATCGTGCGGGTATCTTCGACGATACCGATGATGAACGCAGGCAAGTCCGGATCTGCGTTGAGAAATTCGCGGCGTCGCACATGATACCGCGTGGTTACTTCTTCGCTCATTACGTCTTTCCTTTCTAAGCTGCCTACAGGTATTGCGGCAGCGGGTTCGTTATTGCTTCATGTTGGTTTACCTCCTTGATAGTCATTATTTATGAACATTGACGGTCCTCCTTTCTGGTTGAAGTTGGGTGGGTCGAAGGGAGTCGAACCCTCAATGGCCGCAGTCACAGTGCGGTGCTCTGCCTGATTGAGCTACGACCCACAGAATCAAGGATGAAGGGGCGACAAGAAATAGAGCGTGACGGACACATTTCCAGGATGTAGTCACGTTCAGCATTCGCTCCCGGGTGGAAGGATGAAGGATAAGAGTCGTGCTTTATTCATCCTTCCTACTTCATCTTTTTGAGTTGGCGGGGACGACGAGACTCGAACTCGCAAATCAGTTGATTGAAGGTCAACCCGCTTTCCATTTCGCGTTCGTCCCCACTCCGCTCTCTGAAATCATCTGGTGCGCGTGGAGAGATTTGAACTCATCACAAAGCTGATCTTAAGTCAGCCGCCTCTACCATTTGGGCTACACGCGCTTACTGATTGTGGGATGACGATTTCGGATTGCGAAATTCGGATTGCGGAATCTGAAATCCGCGATCCGAAATCCGAAATCAATCTGGTACCGGCGGAGGGATTTGAACCCCCACGCTCTAGTTTCTAAGACTAGCGCCTCATTCCATTTGGGCTACGCCGGCAAAACCAAGGATGAAACATGAAGGCTGAAGGATGAAAGCAAGCCGCATCGCCTGCTTTCTCCATCCCTCATCCTTTTTCCTTCATCCTTTCGATTGGTGGGCCTAGCTGGATTTGAACCAGCGACCTGATGATTCGTAGTCATCCGCTCTTATTCCGCTGAGCTACAGGCCCCGGACATTTTCGATTGGCATTGCCAATCGCCGAGTACGATTTGGCTTTCCAACAAGACTTTTTCTGTGGACTCCAATTGGCATTCGGAATTGGAATCGGCAATGCTCTGGCGGAGATGGAGCGAGTCGAACGCTCACAGGATTTCTCCCGACACCTTAGCGGGGTGCTGCCATGCCAATTAGGCGACATCTCCAAAATGGCGGAAGGCTAGGGAGTCGAACCCTACACGGTCTAAGCCGCCGCAGTTTTCAAGACTGCTTGACTCACTCTGCTGTCGGGCCTTCCATAGATAGTTGGCAGGGACGCTCGGATTTGAACCGAGAATCTCGATTTTGGAGACCGATGGTTTGCCGGTTAGCCTACATCCCCGCAGGAATTTCGGATTGCGGATTGCGAATTGCGAATTGGAGGATTCGCTCGCTTGCGGGAGTGTTCCGGCGCAAGAACCAATCCGCACTCAGCAATCTGAAGTCTTCAATCGGCTGGTGCATGCGGTAGGACTTGCACCTACGTAGTCCCGGAGGACTTCTGATTTACAGTCAGATGCCTTTGCTGCTCGAGCCACGCATGCAGAAAAGAATTGCGAATTTCGGATTGCGAATTGGAGAAGGTTCTCGCGCAAGAGCCAATCAGAAATCAGCAATTGGCAATGCTCGATCTCAGATCAGAAAGATCTCGGTAATCTCCAATCAGAATGCAATCCGATCTTTTTTGTGTTAAAAAAAATGATGAAGGCAGAGAGATGGGCCAATGAAGAAACACTTCGAGGCACACTTCTCCTGAGGATGGCGACGCTCGGGACTCTCGCAAAGCACGGCGTTGTCATCCGGAAGGCTCCCTGCCTTCATCTTTCGAAGTAGCACAGACTTTAGTCTGCGTTTTGGTTCCAATGCTCAATTTGTTGAGGAAAGGAATCACCGACTAAAGTCTGTGCTACTTCGCAAAAAGGTATTTCGATTGTCAAAAAACGAATGGAGCGGGGCTTTAAGCCTCCCAGGGAAGCTGCCCGCTCCATTCAAAGTCTCGCGATTTTATTTTTGAGATTTGGGAGCGGGAGGCCGCTCCCGCGAATTAATGCCTGCTGTGACGGCTATCTATGGATCCGGTCGTCGCTTCCTGTCCGGGTCGACCGCCCAAAATATTGGCGAGTGACGAACTCAGACTGGTACAGGCGACGCCCGGCATGCCGCTAAAATAGAGCCGTGCGGCGGCGTGTTTTCTGGTTGACCAGTTCGATAAGATGTTCGTCGTCATTGAAGTTTTCTCACTCACTCGCGCTCTTCACTTCTGAACGCGTGGTCCACATGTATATGTCAGGTCCGGCGAAAGTGTCAAGAACTTTTTACTGCGAAGTTTCTTTCGCTGTCCTTTGATACGATCAAGCAAAGGAAAAGTTGCCCATGCATCAAAAGAACTTTTGGGCCAAGCGCAAAGAGCAGAAGCAGGAGCACTGGCGCAGTTTATTATTAGGCGAAACCCGACCGCCCTTTAGTCAAGGTTGTTACAGAACCGGGAGCAATAGCGACCGGGTCTCGTGAGCGATCTGTGACCGTCGGCAGTATGAAGTCAGTACCACCTCGCGGTAGCGGGTGGGTTGACGACGGAGCAGCTATAACGCCGAGACGATCTGGTTGTGCCCAGCGATCTTGTTGGGAGCAGACCCACCCGCTACCGCGTGGTGGTACTGACCTCATACTGCTGATCCGACGGACCTCACGACCCACGTGGTGGCGCTGACCTCATTGCCTTCGAAGAGGTGCGAGTTGAGTAATGAGGTCAGTACCGGGAGCGGGTAGCGACGGGGTCTCGTAAGCGATCTGTGACCCTCGGCATTATGAAGTCAGTACCACCTCGCGGTAGCGGGTGGGTTGTCGATGGAGCAGCTATAACGCCGAGAGGATTTGGTTGTGCGCAGCGATCTTGTTGGGAGCAGACCCACCCGCTACCGCGTGGTGGTACTGACCTCATTACCTTCGAAGAGGTGCGAGTTGAGTAATGAGGTCGGTGCCGGGAGCGGTAAGCGACCGGATTCCACCATC
>JAOAPY010000036.1 GCA_025463135.1 Acidobacteriota bacterium | reverse complement strand
TGACTTTGATATGGCCCGCAGTGAGTTATTTCATTCGCGCGCTCGCTTATCTCTTCGGCAACATGGCTATGGCCCTGGGCGATTCGGAACCGCTCTACAACTGGGACTACGCTTCGATGTACGCCATCAAGAGCAACTTCGCCTCGCCGGTGTATACGGTGGCGATTGCCGCCTTCATGATGACGATTGCCGGAGGCTGCTTATGGATCTCGCCATACCTGGCCTATCGCTTCTCGATGGGCCAAATCTATGAAGGCGTCTCGGCGGCGATGTCGCAATTCGCGGCGATGATTATCGGAACCGGAGTCGAGGCTTACAGCACGACTGCGGCGGCATCGATAAATCAGACGGCGCAGAATACTCAGGCTCAAGGCACATCCGATGCTCAGACCACAGAGGCTAGGGCCAACCGCGAGTCGGGAATGCTGCGCAATCAAGCGGGGTTCGTGGCGGGCAGAGCTTCTGCGCTCTCAATAGCGCAAACCACAGCAGGCGCAGCGATGGCTGCCGGTCGAGCAGGAGCTAGTCAAGCTTACACCACGTTCGGCAGTGCCAGTCGCGGCATTGTCGGCTATAACGAGCAGATGTCGCGGATCGGTACTGACCGCTCCGTAAGAGATAACAATACAGCCAGTGCCCGCCAAGCGCGTGAGACCAACACCGATTCGCAAGTCGGGCGCAAACAAGAGTGGTCCAGAGGTTTGGGTAGTATCCCATTGGTCGGTGGCCCTATTGATCTCATACGTGAGGGCGTCGCCGGAACCGTGTCTTCGGCGTCAGGGGGTAAGTATGGCGCACTGCCGCTCACCATACATCAACGCGGTTACGATGCTGCTCGAATAGAAGGTACCGCTGGGATGAATGCCAACGCCAACCAAAACTTTACCGAGGCGCAAAAAGTTGACCGTCAAACGGGTGACCGGATGGCCGCGATCTCGATGCAACAAGGCAAGGAATCGGCAGAGGCTGCGTACGCTGCCGCTGGCACCTCCATCGCCGGACATAAAACGGCGCTAGGGCTCAATAATCAGGCAACTCAGGTTGAATTCAGCGGCCGAATGGGTGCTGCTGAGATCACTCACAAAGCTGCCGTTGATTCGGCTAAGATGCAGGCCATCTCGATGATCGTCAGCCGCATGGGAGCTAAGTTGGCGCAAGACATCGAGAGGGGCATGGAGATGCGGTATTGATTTGTGAGAATGAGTTGTTGGCCTTAGCTGAATTAGTCGGGGGCGTAAATTAGCCTGCCTTTCTATGTGTAACAGCGACGGCCGGTTTTGATTCAATAGCTATTTTGGCATTCGCGAAGATTCCCTTAATTTCACTTATTTCAGACATGTTGACCTTAGAGCTTTCTATTTTACCTGTACCGACGGCGCGATTACATTCAACCATCGATTCAATCAATCAGCTTGTGAAAGCCCCCCAGCGCTCCGCTCCAACGCCGTGTTGGGCGGTCCGTAGTGGGTCGAAGTCGTTATTGAACTATTGTTCTTCTGCGTTGCGTCTGGAAGCTACCCACCGTGCCTTTTGATCGGATTCTCGCTTAAGGGTAATTTCACCCTTCATGTTATTCCCCTCAACGGTTGCGTCAATCTCATAGGCGGAAAAGTCTATGTGAAGGTGATCGTCATCTAGTTCATATTTTCCGATGATGCCCTTCTGCCAAAATAGCAAGTGTCCCGGTATGAGCTTCTGCTCGTACCTGAATTCTTGTGTCAAAGGGTCTAAGACCCTTTCCCTCTTTACCCTTGACAGCGCTTCAACCCTAACGTCACAGCTAAGTCGACCTTGTCGTTGGAATGAGAAGTTATAGAACCTTCGAACCACCGTCTCATCCAGTTCAGGGGAGTATCTTTCGTCAGCTTGTATCCCTTCCCACACTGTGCCTTCCAATCCGCGTGCTGTCGACTGCTTTGGTGTTTTCGGCGCATCGGATAGGGCTTGAGGAAATGTGATCTTTTGCAAAGTCGCCGTTGCAATGATCGTCGCTGTGTTATTTGGCGAATAGCTGAACTTGATTTGCTCCCCGTTGAGCTTTTCGATCAGCACATTCCCCGCGTCCATGCATTTCGTTGAATTCGCATCCACCCTTTCCACGAATGTAGCTGATTCTGAATCCTTACGGGACAATACCCATTCGCCGCGACAACCCAATGAAGGGTATTCAATCAGATAGCGATGGCCGCTTACGGTCAGTTTAATCGGCCACGACTGCTCGTTGGTTTGCACTCCCGTACCTTCCCATGTTCCCTCCAACCAACTCACATCTAGGTTCTGAGCAAGTAAGGAATCAAAACTCATTGTTAGAAGCAACGCGCTTAGGAACAAGCAGGGGCCTAGTTTAAAGATTCTCATTTCTTCCTCCTCAAATAGCTTTGTGCAGGTTCGACACAAACCCTGAACCCGCAGGTTGAGTTGAGTGTTTAGCACCTACATTGCAGTAATGCGAAGCCGCCCAACGTTTGAGTTCAGGTGGCGCGGGCGGTTACAGCCACCCACGCCGGACCACGCCAGTTGAGAGAGGCGCTATCCCGCGCTCACCTGCAACGAATTGTTCGGCGTGTCCTCATTTTCAGAAGTGGTCCCCTTTTCTTCGACACACGTCCACAGTCCTCGGGAGACTGGGTTATTAAATTCGTTCTTGAGCACCATTAACGTTTAGACAAATCGGTGGACAGTGTTGCGATAATTCTATCGCCGGAGTATTGCGTCAAGGTTCCTGTTAGATGGGTTCCTTTTCTGGTAAGAGTTCCCATAACTTTGGTTGTCGAATTAGGATACTTGCAAGACACATCTATGCGGCCATTTGCGTCTATGAACCCGGAAATTTCAGCATTCCGTCCGCTTATGTCGTCATGAGTTGCACCTTGCACCGTACCGAAAGTATCGATAGAAAGAGTCCAACTCCCGGTATGCTGTTCCGAGACAGACCACGCACCGCCATAGGTTCCTGCATACGGAGAAGGAGTGCAGTCAATTCCAAAGACATAGCAGTCTACTGCGGATCCAGAAGGTGTCTTATTCGCCCCGGACGAACCGCCAGAATTTGACGAACTATTTGCATCAGATGAATTATTTGGTTTTGCCGTCTTCGTAAATGATACCGGTTCATCTTGATTGTATCTTTTATGATTTAGAACGCCGTCTATTGAAGTTGCTGTAACAGTTGCATTGATGGTAAAAGAAGGAAAATCCAGATGGACTATTGTTCCTTTGATTTGATATGTGCCCTCCAAACTTTCGTGATTAACACTTGGCAAACTTCTTGACAGTTTGCGAACCGGCCGATACTCAGTCTTGCCGTCATTGTTCGTAACATATTCATATTCATATTTTTCAGTGGCTCCGGCAGATTTATCATAGATTACGTTAATTTTTGCTTTGCCTTGTTTGTAGAAACCGAGGAAATAAACGACGGTTGTTACCGAGTTATCACTATTAGAGTTTTGTCTCGGAGACTTTTCTGTATCCCACACTGTGTCTGCCAAATTGCCCGTAGAATTATTTTGCGCCTGACCGACGAGCGGGCTGAGAGGGGTTAAGAAATCAACTGCCAGAAACAAAATACAAATTGAAAGTTTCGCCGACACTCTGCGTTTCATTTTGTAGATTTTCCTCCTGGGTCTGTGGCTGTCGCGTGAAAACACGAAACGCCGAACATTCTAATTATCTGTCAAGAGTGATAAAAATTGCCGGCTTGCCCGGTATTATTTGTCACGATTGATTAGAGCTATAAGAACAAGTGCGAGATGCGCGGACTGCGCACAATGAAAAAAGCATATTGGAACTTGATGATGCGTTTCCAGTCGCGAAGATCTACGGCTGATAGAAGCTGAGGCTACATCGACGCCTGAGGACTAAGGTGAGAGGAGCCTCTGCGATACTCCTCAGAAGATGTTCCGGTCTTCGAACCTCCAGATGCTTTCACTGACATTATGTTAGTCGCTATCTGCTGTGCGACTCTTTGGTTGTGAGTGAAGGCTAGCTTCTTGTAATTGGCCAAATCCACGATTGTGCCAACCACAAACAGCCCCAATGTGAATAAGTAGAGAAAGCCCATTCCGATCTGACCGAGCCAAAATCGCTGCAATCCGGGGATGGCAACTAATCCGACAATCGTGGTGAGCAAAACTGTGTGCGGATCTTTCCTTTTCCCCCGATAGGCACTAGCGAACAGTTGAGCCTGCTCCGTCGACATTCCTTCAATGAGATCCTGAATAAAGCACCTTTCGGCACCCTCTAGTTCGGGCAAGAAATGCATGTTGCGCGACATATTGGACCTCCAGAGTAAATGCGATGGTGCTAGCATTTTAGTCTCGATCAAAAACCCTGTCTACTTAATTCCAAAACGTCCACCGCGCAGAAAGAGATGGTCGCGATCTCAATGCAACAAGGGCCAGGAATCGCTGGTCTGCCTACATACCGCTGGCGTCTATCGATGGGCATAGGACGGCACTAGGGATCAATAATCAGGTTACCCAGATTGAATTCACCGGCTGCATGACGGTGACGCAATCAGTCATACAGCCGCCGTTGATTGGCTTCGCAAAAGGATTTTTTCGGAACCATGCCAAATTGCCGCTTGCTATCACGGTTTCGCACGGAGCTTCGTGAGTTCTTGCTGCGCCTCCTTGCGTATCTCGATGTCATCCGAATACTCCACCGCGTGTGATAAGTCGACAATCGCATCTTTGCGATTACCTCTACCGGCCTTAATTATCCCACGTCGAAGGTAGGCTGCCGAGTAATTGGGAGACAGTATTATCGCTTGGTCGTAGTCATCCAACGCCTTCTCAATAGAGCTTTTGCGGTTATGCGCGCTGCCACGGCGAAAAAACGCCTCAGCGTCGTGAGAGTCGAGTTCAATGATTCTGGTGTAGTCTACAATTGAAGCGTCGTAATCGTTCTTGCTAAGGTATAGGTCGCCGCGCAAATAGATCGCGTCATGATGATTAGGAGAGGACTCAATACACCTTTTTAAATCCGCCAGCGCCTCATCGACTCGTCCTTGTACATTGTGCAGGCTGGCACGATTGTAGAGCGCGGCGTCGTTCGTGGGCTCTAACTCGATTGATTTGTCGTAATCCTTTAGAGCGCTCGCCAGATCGCCGCTATCCTGATAAACCCGGCCTCGATTGCTGTACTGCATACTATCTCGAGGCGCAAGCTTGAGGGCCGCACTGTAATTGGCTATAGACCGGGGATACTCCTTCTTCCAATAAAGGATGTGTCCTATCTGTGTGTAAGCATCAGTCCGTCGCGGGTCGATTTGGATGACCTCACCAAATTCTTTGAGCGCTTCTGTGTATTCTCCCCGTCGCTGCAAAATTGACCCTGTGAAGAAGTGGAGATTTGCGCGCAGAATATCATCGGGTTTCAGGTCGAGGGCTTTTCTCAGACTCTCAAGTGCTTCCCGTTCATTCATGAGACGGTCGTGAGCCAGAGCACGTGCCTCATAAGTGTTCGACGTTGGAACCGCTGGCTTCTCTGTAAGCTTTAACAGTTCTTCGTCATAAGCAGCAGCCTGTTGATGGTTGGCAATCGCTTGGTTATCGCCTTGCTGATCTAAGGCTCGAATGAGAAGCAGGTAGACAGAAATTCTATCAATTGGATCCTCAAATATCGCTAGGAGCTTCTTTCCCTCGGACAACGCCTCGTCGGGCGCGCCCTTTACTAGCATGCTGTAAGCTCGCAGAAGGTAAGCGCTGATGTTCTTATTGTTAAGCTTGATGGCTTGGTCACAGTCGGCGATAGCCTTACCAATGGTGTCGAAAAACTTATAAATCGTATCGGCACGCTTAGCGTTAGCCTCAAGAAAATAGGCCAAGGCTCGATAGGTATACATATCACTAGCGCCTATCAGTTGCGGTTCGGAGGCTCCCATGCTCAGCGCTTCCGTCAACCGCGAAATCGCTCCTTGATAATCCGCAGCATCTAAGCGCGCTAGAGCGGTCGCGGCCAGCGAGATACTGGTGAGAGCTTTAGATAGCTTTGACTGTATGGTGAACTCATTGAATTCATTGAGACCCACCCTGTATTCTTCTCGCCCGCTGGTAAGCCTCACAATATGAGGGGGTCGCAAGAACTCTATATATGCGTTCACTCGTCCTTCCACAGATGATTTGACGAACCAGCCCCACAACACGATGGCCGCGTGATGTTCTCTACCCTCTCTGAGTGCGACTTCCCTTCCTTGCTCGGCCGTGATGGATTTCCCCAATGGCTGAATCTCTACGTCTGGATACGCAGCAACCGAATCCCTGAGCTGCTGGAGCAGGATTTCATAGAGCCCGACATTCTCATTATTTACGCCCCTAAAGTCAGCAACGAGAATGGTGGTCCTTAAGCGACCCCCTTTATTCCTCTGCTTCTGTATGGCTGCAAGCGTCAAGGGTCCGGCACCCAACGCTTGCATTTGCCGGATCGTTTCATCATCGACCTCAAAATTGACAGCTAGCTTGTCGATCTCCAACGCAATAGCCCTATCGGGAGTCGGGACTCTGATGAGTTCTTCGATCTGCTTAAAAGTCAAAGGACGTTCTTGTTGGACCGAATCGTTTGCGAAAACGGCAAGCGGGGCCAGAAGAAAGCAAATGAAGAAGAAGGAGACGCCCGACATAATGAGGTTTCTCAGGAGTTGTCTCATAACTGTCCTCTTGGGGTGCGGGGACTTGTTCAACGGTCAGAACGCAATATAGTTGTCGTTCTTTCGATCCGGGACTTCAGGATTGACGCCCGTTGATTCTGTGGATCTATTCTCAGTGCCTTGTCGCACCAACTAATTGCTTCCTGATATTTTCCGGCATTGTACAATGCCTCCGCGTGACTGATATAGCTGGCGACCTGATGTGCAGGTCGGTCTGTTGGCAATGTCGCAGAGACCACGGGTGTTTCAGACGGCGACGCATTCGGCGTCGGCGATGGACTGGTAAGCGCGCTAACGCGAGAGGTCGGAGCGTTATCCGCGACTTGATTGCCAGGGTTCTGCTTCTGACTAAGGTAGCCAAACACGGATAGCACAGTAAGAATGAGGCCAATAACTGAGGACCAGCCAAATAAATGATGGTGAATACGATCCCAGGGTGAAACTGACATAGCCTTAGTAATCTGGCTCCGCTTCGCCTCGGCTAGGACGCGTTCAACCAGTTCCTGCTTAGTGCCACGTCGATATTTTTTGATCGTTAACTTCTTCGCAACGATATTAAGTTTTTCGCGAGTGTAAGCAGCCAGTTTGGATTTTAGCTCTTGGTCGGTCACTTAACTGCACTAGTCACGACTTATTACGCTTCTGATAAAATTGAGCACAAAGCTCACAAGGGGTGCAGTATGACGACCGAACAGAAAATCATCAAGAACAAAGTGAATTAGTCACGCTAATAGAGACCGGAGTAACGTCAGTCCGGCGCGTAGGGTGATTGGCGCGCGATAGTTCTTGTCGCTTCATGGACTACGCGCCGGAGCGGGGAACTTGTCGCTGCGCTTCAGGACCTGACCGGTAAAATTCGTAAAGAAGTTAATGTGAGATGGCATGCGAGTTGCTGTGATATCAGTTGCTCGCAGAGTTGGATTTCTGCGAAGTGTTGAGCAGAAGGTTGTCGGAAGCTCTCGCGCTTTGTGCGAGGCGATTCGCAGCTTTCCAATCGCAGTCCAATCCTCAGATTGACTCTCGAACAGTCCCTTACACCCTGCCAATGGAGATTAATAAAATGAAAAACTTAGCATTCGAAGAAGGACAATTAGCAAAGTGGAGTACCGCAGGATGGATTTCCATAGTTCCAGCGGCCGTAAGTTTCTTTTTACTCGTGACCTATTTCGTAAAGGTGCTGCACTCGGCGATCATCGGCGGACCACCGCCTGAACTCTATCAGAGTTCAGCGCTGTTGACCTTTTTCTGGGATTATTCGCCAGCTGTGACTGTCCATTCACTCGTTTCAGCAGGAGGCAGTTACGTCCTGGGTCTAGTACTGGTAACGTTTTCTCCGCTCTTCATTTTCAACCAGATCCGAAAGAAGAAGAACTGGTTGAAATCAATTGAACAGCAAGTCTACGACGACGGGCTGGGGGAGGAATACAGATACCGTAGGAAGAGATCACGCGCATGATTTTCTTGTTTGTCAGGCATGACACAGTCTCCGATTCCAGTCCTGGAGGGAGCATGTTGCTTTTGAATATGAGAAACGATCCGCGGTCAAACATCGCTTCCGAGGCTCACCTTATAGTCCGAACTCCGTTCTGATGGAACGGAGTTCGGAAATTTTTCCGGCGTCCAAGTCCGTTTAGAATCCATATCACGTGAATTCAAAAGCTAACTGAGTTGTACTGGGAGCGTGACGAAGCCAAGGCATGGGCGCTCTCTGCTGCGTTAGAATGGAGATCGTCGCCTCTTCCGACTCGTGCGGGGGCACTTCTTCTGCCGCTGCCGCTACTTCTAGCGCAAGCAGTTCTCCTTCAAGTTGCGAGTCAATCTCATTGACCATTTCATTTCCGGCGTTGGATTCGTCAACCGCTATGATCCATTGGTCAAGGTCAACCACCTTCGTCGGGGTCATCTGCCGCTGTGTCCCTATCTCAGCCAAGTTTGCCTCAGTCTCGTTTGCTTCTTCTTCCGCAACAACTACCGGGTAGCGATCAAGCAAAGCTGAGAGTATTTCGGTGCCCGTTGTCTTGTCCGTGGGAATGAAGAAGCGTTGCTTCCAGCTTATTTGCTCATTGATCAATCCGAGTTCGCGGAGTTCGGCAAACTTGTATGGTTCGGCGCCGTACAACTCAACGGCTGGCTCTCTGTGAATCAATCCTCTGCGGAGTTTGAGATTCGACACGAGTGTGATTTCTTCGCCTTCGTCCAGAATGCCGTTAAATATCTCGTCGGGCTTCCACAAGTCGCGCTCCGATCCGATTGTGCGCAATACGACTCCTACTCTGTCCTGCGGGATCTGAATTCCTACGATTCGCTGCGCGTCGTCCGTGGATACTCTTACGACTCTCAAGCGCGTGTCCTCGTGAGTCTTTAGTCTCTGCCAAAGTGGGATAATGGCTCCGCCTATTATGTGAGTTTCGATGGTTTCAATAGCCGGCACAGTGGCGTGCTTTTCTGTCCACCATACACGCGCTTTCCCCGGCGTCACCGCTTTATACTTCTCGCTCAGTTCGCTGTCGCGAGTGTAAGTCGAGCGCGCTGCCTCTGGTTTCCATATCGCAAAGGTGCGATAGCTGTTTCCGCTTGCCGGGTCGGTGTGGCGTCCCGATTCAATAGCTAAGATGAAATGGCCGTTTTTCCGGTGGCGCAAGAATGCTCCGCCTTTGCGCTGCCGCGTCCGCTCGGCTTCCTCAAAGCTAACGGCCTTCGATGGTAAGTCAATCTCCAGGGTGTAGTGAGTAGTTTGCGCTCCCGTGATCTGATCTGTATGGATCGGGCGCGGCGGCTTTGCCAGTCTCACGGCAAGGCCTTTGATGTCCGTCACTCCCTCATCAAACGTTCCATTAGCCTTTGCGTAACGTAAGGTCTGATCGAACAAGTCAGCGAAATGATCAAAGAGTGCGTTTTGCTGCTGCACGTCTAGCGCCAGTACACGGTTAAGGAATCGCGGCACGTTGTACTCATCCTCTTTGCGGATATCTTCCATGCCGTCACGGTTCCTGACCAGCAAGCCAATGTCACGCAAAGTCTGGCTTGGGTTGTCGAGTCCTGGTACGTTCTCGCCTTTCATGATCCGCCGTAGCAATAAGCTCAAGGCGGCTTTGCCTTCTTCCGTCTCGAAGTTGTACTTGGCGAGGTCGCCGTTGTCGGCTGCGCCTCGGTCGCCTTTGGTTAAGGCTCCCAAACTGCCAAGTCGCCTAGCGATGGTTGAGCTAAAGCGCTTCTCTCCGCCAAGCTCAGTTGAAAGCAAAACATACTCGGGCGGTACTGCCTGATCTGATCGGTGCGTCCGTCCAAAGGTCTGCATTTGCTTGTCGGCACTCCAACCAAGCTCAAGCGTGATGTGTACGCGGCGCTGGCGGTTCTCCGCGCGGTTTGAGGCGTGAAGTGAGATTCCTGTAGAGGCCGCATCGCTGATGATGGCAACGCGCTTCTTGCCAGACTGAAACTGTTCCATTTCATAAACGTTGGTTCGGTCCATTGCGACGCCTTCGGGCGCGCGTTTCTTGTATTGCACTTGTCCGCTGCGCACGTCGCGGATAAGTCGCCGGGTTCTGCCGGTGAGTTCGGCAACGTTACGCTCTCCGAAGTGGTTGACAAGTTGGTCAAGCGGATTCTGGGGAAGCTCTAAAGCGGACAATCCATCGATCAAGTCCTGTTTCATTTTCAGCGCTTGCTTGCTCTGCACGATATTGCCCTGCTGATCCTTTACCGGCACTTGTATCGTTTTGCCAGTAGCGGGATCGGTTGCGTCCTGATGGAGCGTCGTTGGAAAGGCGCGATCAACCATCGCTGCAATGACTTCGCGGGGCGAAAAATCCAAGTCCTCAAGGTTACCGCCTGCGGCTGTGGCCCTTGCTACCTGCTCGCGCGTCCTGGCTTCTCCCGTTCCCACTAGCGAGATCACAATTGACTTTCCGTCGCTCAACGCGGCTTCGGTTTCGGCAATTACGCTCCGCACTTTGAACGCGCAGATTACTTGGCGAAAGAATCTCTGATGATCTCCCCAGAATTTATTGAGTGCGATTGCGCGGGCGCGTGATCCGCCATTGGTCACCATTAAAGCTGCGTCAATATCACGCAACACTGCCTGCCAAGCTGCGGCGGCGCGGTTGTACATTTCTCTTTGCTCTGTTGTGAGACGGTGAATCCGTTCTCGATACTCAACGGCTTTGCCGCTCTCGGGACAAAGGCCGAACGAGATCGAACCTGACAGATACATGCCAAGCGCTTTCATATCGCGGCTGACCATTTCCATAGCGCCAACGCCGCCTGATTCAATTTCCTGCATGAACTCTTGAAAGCCTCCGGGGAAACTTGTTCCGACTCCCCAAAGGCCAAGCCGTGTCATATAGGCCATATTGCGAACGTCTGTTGCTCCCGTAGCGGATGAATAGACCACGCGGTAATCGGGATTGCGCTCCGGGTCTTGTAGGTCGATCACAGCTTGGCCGGTCAACGTCGGTTCGCCTCGTCCACCTGCAAGCGCATTCTTGGCCTTGTGCGCCTCGTCAAATATCACTACGGCGTCAGTGCCTAACCATTTCTGAATCTGATCAATTCGTCTCTGTCCTGTCTTGGCTGCGGCGATAAGGGAAGAATAAGAACTAAAGATTACACCTCGCGGTAAAGTGATCTCTCCGGCTGCCTGATAGTCGTTGATGCGGCCAAGTGGGATGCTCTCAAGTCCTAAGTCTGTGAGATCGCGCCTCGTTGCTTCTAGTAAGTCGTTATTGACTGAAAGCCACAACGCGCGCTCTCGGCCTTGGTTGAAGTTGTCAGCGATTACGCCCGCAAGAATGCGACCTTTTCCGACTCCCGTTCCGTCGCCGACAAAGAAGCCCGCTCGTGAGCCGTCCGCTAGTCGCTGCTCGTGTCGTTGTCCTGCATAGATAACTCGCTCTATTTGAATGTCGGATAGTCGGCCTTCGCTGATGATCTCGGCTGCCAGGTGCGGCCTGTAGGTAATATCTGGCGGCACGACTGCGGCCATTGATGATGACTCAACGATGATAGCCGGATGCGGTCTGCCGCCTTTCAACTTGGCTGGCGCGTAAGAGACAAAGAGAGTTTGACTTGCTTCTTCGGCTGTCTCACTGTCGCCGTTCTGATCGGTTGTTGTGTCGGGCTGGTCGGCAATGTCGCTCAATGCTTCCCATGCATCCTCTATGGTTGCAGCATCGCTCCAAACGATGTTCTCAAGCTGTTCTTTCCAGTTTTCGCCGGGAGTCTTTCCGGTTTTATCAATGACGAGAATTTGCACACCGAAGGTCGTTCCGTACTTTCCATATTCGTTGCCGTTCAAGTGAAGATTGGCGCGGACGTTGTAAGCATTTGCGATGCGTTGCCACCATTCGCTAAAGGCGCTCACTTGAAAGCGCATTCCTTCGCCCGTGATGGCGACCAAGCGCCCGCCTTTCTGCAATCGTCTAAGTGCGCTCTCGATGTGTCGCGCTCCGTAGAGTGCTGAATGCTTCGCGACTCTCCCGCCTGTTGCGCTGAACGGCGGATTCATCAAGATAGCTGTGGGTTGAATCTCGCCGGGTAAGAGGTCGTCAATGATCTCGGCGTCAAGCTGGTAAGTTTCAAAATCTAGCTCATGCGTAAGTAGCGCGTTACGGCGCGGGTTGATCTCATTGCAGATAATTTGTGCGCCAATAGAACGCGGCCAGATCGCAAGGCTTCCCGTTCCGGCTGATGGCTCCAAAACTATGTCGTTACTCTGTGGGTTTAGAATTCGGGCTGCGAGATATGCGAGCGTCGGCGGTGTCGAGAATTGTTGTAGCTCGGTTTGCTCTAACGTGCGGTCGCATTGTCGCGCTAGTCGCTTCGTTAACGGGCGCAAGACGGAAGCAAGCGCAGCGGTTACGTCCATCTGCATTAGCTCTCGCGCCTGGCTGGCGAGATATTTGTTGACCGCGATTTCTAAAGCGTCGTAAGCTTCTCGCGATGTGTACTTACCTTGTGCGCGTGTACCGCCAAAGTTCTCATCTGCGAGTTCGGTTAGTTTCGGATTGTCGAAAGACTCTCCAGCGCTCAAACGGTCGTGTAATTCAGTGATAAGCTCATGACTGCCAGTGACAAGATCGCTTGTCCGTCGAGTCGGCGTGGGTATAGAGTTCTGGCTAAGCATCAATCTTTCTCCCGTCACGGATGAAGTTTTGGTGTGTGGGTCAGGCGAGCGTAGGAGCGCTTTCCTGACCCGTTTCGCCTTGCGGCTTGGCTTATTGCTGGGTTTCCGTCAATTGCTCGGGCTGTGTCTGTCCTGCGCGGATGATTTGGTCGGCTGCGCGGAAAATCTTCTGTGCGCTTTTCTCTGGAATTGCGTCGGTGTTAGAACCTGTTCCCTGAGTGAGCCAATTTTGTATGTACCCCCTGCAATACGTGGCTCCCTCCAAGCCCAGCGATTCACAACAGAGAAGCGCAACCGCTTCGGCTTCTACTTCGCGCAAGCTTCGCGGCGTTGTTTCTCCGTCTGCAAAATCACCTTCCGCCGTATGGCCCAACGTCACGTGGGCGGCTTCATGGAACAACGTCTTGTATGGAAGTTGCGCGACCGGATTGATCGCGATTTGTCTTTTTCGAGCGAACCCCTGACAGTTACCGTCCGTGCTATCAAAGTCGATCCGTTCAATGTTGAGATTTACTAGCGCTTGCTCTGCGTCCCATTGCGGGATCGGCGTTGCCGCGAGTTCTTGTCCTTCCGTTTGGCTGATGACGAACCAGCGCGCACGATGAACAAAGGACGTGAAGGTGTGTTCTCCGTTTGTTTCGTCGTTGGTGTCTGCTTCCTCGTCTCGGCGTTTGCGAGTGATCGGCATGCATAGCGTTAATGCTCGCTCGCCGCGTTTGACGTATCGGCCAAGTGCTTGCCATTTCGGAAAGGTGTTGATCGGGCCGGGTTGGATGCCTCGCAGGTAGCACTGAACTAGCGCGAGAAGTTGATTGCCGAGACTGTAGTTGTGGAAAGCGGAATAGGCCTCCAAGATCAAGCCTGGCTTGTTCACCGCTTCAACTAATAACGCTGCCCATTTCGGAATGTCGGTTGATTGTGTGTTGCGCTCCATTGTCTTTCGCTCCTTATGTGGTTTTTGTGGTTCGGGGTCTTGGCCTTAAAAACAAGTGCTTCCCCCTCGTAAGCGAAAGATGGAAAACGACTGGGTGCTTGAACGCACACCGCAGGGCGTAACGCAGAGAAGCACTCGAAGCGCAGAGTAGAGTTGTGCGGGCGGGCTGTCGGAGGACAATGTAGCGAGAGGGGGATACGAAATTAAAAGCATCTCGGCTGGAATGGAATGGAGAGCAATGAAGCCGAGTCCTTTACATTAGGTTATGAGGGTTGTGTTTTCTTGTCGTGGTGAATAGAATCCGCGCTTTCCTCTTTGCAGTGGGGTGACACTTAATCCAAGATCGGGGACGCCTTCGGAGGTAGCGACATGAAGCGATGTAACATTTCGATTCTTCTCATTGCTGTCCTGTCAGTGTGTTCTTGCTCGTCATCGAAAGAGGTTGTAAGGGCGAAGGAGTTTCTTGACGCCGGAATGTTTGATCAAGCTGTCATTCTTTTGAAGCAGGAGGTTCAAGCGAGCCCAAAGAATGCTGAAGCTCACCTGCTACTCGGCTCTGCTTATTTGGGCACCGGCGCAGCTGCTCTCGCCGATCAGGAGTTCAACACCGCTCTTGTCCTTGATCCGGGTCTCAAGCAAGAGGCAGGCAAGCGCTGTTATGAGATCGGCAGGAATTTGGCGAAGACAAATAAAGCTAGAGCACATGCAGCGTTGATGAAAGCGAAAGAATTCAATCCCGATATTGACAAAGAGGAGGAATTCTTCTTCAAGACCTACATAGATACGGAAGAGAACGACGCCGCTCGAAACGACGCGGCCAAACGTTACCTGACGCTTTTTCCGTCTGGTCCCAACACAGCGCGTGCGACGTACGAGGTCGCGGAGGGTCTACTGTCTGGAGGTGACGCTGCCCAAGCGAAACCATACTTTCAGCAGGCCGCTTCACAGTTTGCCGATAGTGAGTGGGGAAAGAAGGCGAGCAACCGTCTAGCGAATTGGACTGGAACGAAGACCGTCTCCATTTCATCGCAGGCGATGTGGGTCGATACAGGAATTATCTTGGCAAAGGCTGGCAGTCTTGAAATCGTTGCGTCGGGTCAGTGGACTGATGGTGGCCAACCTGTTCGTTACTGGGGACCTAACGGAACGGGCAACACGTGGCCTGGGACAATATTGGCGAATGCGAATCTCGACGCTCTGGTTGGCAAAGTTGGTGAAGCTACGTTCACCGTGGGCGAGGGTTATTCTGGTAGTAGCCCAGCTTCGGGAAGGCTGTACCTGAGCATTAATGATGTTCCCGGCTCGTTCTTAAACAATTCTGGCACGATGAATGTTCGCATCAAATACGCCGCACAGTAGATCTCTATCTAGTCGTAGAAGCTCTTTATAATCAGGAAAAGCATCGGTGACTGAGGCACTGGCCTCGGTCGTTCAATTTTGGGTCCTCCACTCTCTCTCTTTACTATTTATCCTTGCGGGTAAGAAGCTTGTCATTGAAGGCGGGATTCAAATAATCCCATTCCTCATAATCGTCAACGTTGATACGTAGGCTATTCAGGTCGAACTCTGCTTTGCTGGCGGCAAACACTAACTTCAGCAGAGGGTAGTTCTGTTTGGCCGGGTCGAAGAAATCATCGAACACCCCGATGCGCCCGTTCGCCATCGCAGCGATGTAATGTAAGACCTCACTTGTAGTTGTAACTTTGTTTGAATAGTCATCGGGATTCCCGGATAGTATTCGCAGCGTCGTAACACTTATACGCTTGGTCACCGGATCATACACGAATTCGACGGGAAGAAACTTTTCGGAAACTACTAAGTTAATAGCAATGTTCCACTCTCTTTCAAAGGCTTCAACCTCTCGCACCATCGCTTCTCTCGCCTTTTCCCAGTTGCGACCTTTCGCATCCAAACCGCTTTCCTTGATTGTTGCTACCGTCTCCATCGTCGTGGTTTCCCGCTGATTTACGACAGCGCAAAACCCAATCTGGTGACAAACAAGATTGTAGATTCGGTAGGGCTGATCACTAACTCGCATTTCATCAAACCGCAACATGCCATTGAATTGCTCATAACCTGTTTTGCAAAAAGTCTCGTGTAGACAAATCGCCAACTCTGTTCCGTAACCAATGATTGATTGTTCGCTGGCTATAGAAGCGGGAGCTAAACACTGTTCCAGTCCTCTCCATTTCTTTCTCGTTGCAAATTCAAGCTCGTTGGTTGCAAAGCCTTTTTGACCCGCAAGTCGGCGCTCCGCGTGACTGATCAAGCGTCTTCTGATCTCATCGTACTGTTCGGGTCCGGTTAGTTTTTTTTTGCCGGCGTCGGTTTTGACAAAAGCCTCGTTTCCGCCGGTGAAGAAAAGCTCTTGAGTAAAAGCGCGAGGCACAATGACTTCAACCACAAATAAATCCAAAATGACATTTAGGCTGTTTTCGTCTTCGTAAACTTCGTGCAAGACGATTCGGTAAGCTGACGGAGCAATGGGTGGTTGAATTTGCATCAGCCTCACGATGACATCTTTTTTCAGATTATCCCGTACTTCGTAAGTTAATCTCACTCCAACCACTAGTCTGTCTTCATTTCTAATCCCAAACAATATGCTTCCGCCTTCGCTGTTAAGAAAAGCTACCACATACTCGTCCACTGTATTCTTGATGGCGGCGACGGGATTGCGCCCTTTGACTTCTTTTAACTCGTAGTGACGAGTCTCTTCGACCGCTACGGGCTTATTGAGGGTGAATCTTTGTTGAATCATTTCATCCTTATCTGGAACCTTGTAAGCAGCACGAGGGTTATCCGGCAAATTCGCACGTATCCGGTACACCCCTCGGCGCTCAGCCATAGTACAGCCGTGATTGCCGCCGAAACCAGTCATGCTGTTGCTCTAAGAAGTCGACAAAAACGAAGCGTTCGCGCGTAGTGGCCAGCAGATGCAAGGCTATCTGATAAACAAGCCGCTACCTCCCGAAGACTTCAAGCAGAGGCTTCTCGCTGCGGGGTAATCGCTTCCTCGCTGGCGTTTTGCGGTTTTGGTGGAGACTTGAGTTACAACCGGCTCAGAGCGCGCCCGAGGAAACGAGCTATCTGTTGGAAGGAATATGGTGCCGCTTGATCTTACGATCTAGCGTTTTCCGATCTGTGCCAAGTATTCTTGCTGCCGCCTGCTTGTTCCCTTTGGTATGCCCAAGCACGAGGGCCACATAGCGGCCCTCGACTTCTGCGAGCAAGGGCCATTCTCCTGCGACGACGAGGAGTCCCTCGCCCTGTAAATCGGCCGTTGCGGCTTTTGTTTCGCTGTGAAGGCGGACCTGCTCGGGTAGGTCTTGCGCGCGAATGGTTCCGTCGCACATCGCCGCCGCGCGCACTATGACATTTTCCAGCTCGCGTATGTTTCCGGGCCACGAATACTTTTCCAGTAGCGCCACCGCCTCGGGAGAAAACCCCACCACGGAATTCAAGGAATAGACTCGTTCCGCGAAACTCTTGGCCAGCGGCAAGATGTCTTCGCGGCGATCTCTCAAGGGAGGCAGAACAATCGAGACGGCATTCAAGCGGTAAAACAGATCCTTGCGAAATCGCCCTGACTCTACTTCCTGCTCAACATCACGGTCAGTGGCGGCGATCACGCGCACGTCGACCCGCGTCTTCTCGTTTGAGCCGACCCGCCAGATCTCGCTTTCCTGTAGGACGCGCAGCAGCTTTACCTGAAACGCTGGCGTGGTGTCGGTGATCTCGTCAAGAAACACAGTGCCGCCCTCGGCCCCTTCCCACAAGCCAAGCCGGCCGCGATCGGCCCAAGTGAAACTTCCTTTCACGTGGCCAAACAGCTCTGACTCGAGCAGTTCCGCCGGTATGGAGCCACAGTGCACGGCGACAAAGGGTTGAGCAGCGCGACTGCTGCGCCGGTGCAGCGCTGAGGCCACCACTTCTTTGCCGGTTCCCGACTCACCCGTTAACAGCACAGAAAGGTTGGTGGCGGCCACGCGACCAACCTGTTTCATCAATTCGATGAATACTTCGCTGCGGCCAACGAGCTTTACGCTCGACTTGTATCCGGCAGCGCCTCGTTGCCCAGTCGACCGCGATCGTCGATTTGCAAACTGCTCTTTCAACGCCCGCGAAAGAGTTTGCAACTCTTCGACATCAAAGGGCTTCAACAGATAGTCATAGGCCCCAAACGCAGTTGCATCCAGCGCGCCTTCAGCACTGGGGTGCCCGGTCATCAGGACTACTTTCGTTCCTGGGGACTGCTGTTGGAAACTATGCAGGACGCTGAAGCCATCCGTCCCGCCCAGCACGACATCGCAGAAAACAACTGACCATTCGCGGTCGCGTAGTATCTCGAAGGCATTCTCCGCAGACTCGACTTCGGTCACTTCCCATCCTTCTTCTCTAAGCACGTCTCCTACCAATTCGCGCACCAGCAGGTCATCATCAATCACCAAGGCTTGCATTGACATTGAGGAATCCTTTTCGTGAGTTCATTAGCTGAGTAGTGAGTATCATTCGGCCTTTACGTCATAATTAGATCCTTGTCCTTGCAGGCGCGAGTGGGGGCTCGACAAGTCTGCAAAACGACCGGAAGGTCCGGATGTGCCAATTGTCAGCTTCTGGGCGTGAGGCAAACGGATATGCTGTTTCTGTTTCAAAGAAATCCCATTAAGATCAGTAGGGAAGTCTTTGGGGAGGATATATTAGAATCTTACAGTGCGTAGGCAGTAAATGTAAATCTTTCTACGTCACGGTAGTGTCTTATTCTCGTGTAACAAAGCACTACCAAAAAACAACGCAGCTGTGTGATCGAATTCTAGTCGGCATCGGCATGGCTAGGTAAGGTATGGCTCGGCCCGGCATAAGTCGTTGTCTGGCGACCAAGCGATGCGTGCGTAGCCTAGATATCGGCGATTGCTGAAAGGCGTTCGACGCTTTCTCATTGTCACCGGCGAGGATGCAAACAGTGTCTTGCTGATTTTACTTTTCCAGCCGTGGTAGTCAACAGAGTCGTCCGCCGGGCACTGGCACGATACGCCGGATGACTTCTTGTGCAGCCGAGTTAACTTTTTGTGCAAGCGGCACTTTACGTCCAGAGCCAAAATTCCACCCTCAGGAATTCGTCAAGCTCCTGCTGGGCTAGGTAGATAGTGGGGCCATAGTATTACCCTACGACCTACAATTAATAGCCAGCTTTTCTTCGGAGTCTTTTGATTCGCATGTGGAGTGTGGTCCGCTTAATGTCTAATTGTCGAGCGGCCTCAGCTAGATTGCCGCCCACTTGGGAAACGTGCCGCAAGTACAGCTCTAGCTCTTGACGTTTATACTGGTCCACCGATTCTACGTTCCGATTCAAACATTTGAGACGTCTGGAGATGGTCACCTCTCTGTGCGCATCCTGCTCTGCTGATTCCACCTCTGGATGGGATCTGGAGTCAGCAAGGCCGTTTAATTCAAGATCATCGCGCACGTCTGGACCCGAGATTATTCCCTCTCCGACGGTGAGTGCCAATCTTTCAATAATGTTTTCAAGTTCTCGTATGTTTCCGGGCCAACTGTGACCGCCCAACAATTTCAGCGCCTCTGAATCAAACCGGAGCGGGCATTTTAGCTGCGATCCATTAGAGAGTCTCCTGAGTAGCATGTTGACGAGAAGCGGCAAATCCTCAATCCGATCACGCAAGGCTGGCGAGCGGATCGGAAGCACATTAACTCGATAATAGAGATCCTGACGGAAGTTGCCTTCTGCTACCTCTCGCCTCAAGTCACGATTGGTCGCCACTACGACCCGTGCGTCTAATTCAATCTCTTTCGAGTCGGTCAAACCAACGGGCCGAACTCTACGTTCCTGGAGAACGCGTAATAGTCTTACCTGCATGGCTGATGACATTTCTGCGAATTCATCTAGAAAGATCGTTCCTCCACCTGCTGATTCAAACATCCCTTTCTTGTAGGCACTAGCGCCAGTGAACGCTCCTTTGACATGGCCGAACAGTTCAGACTCGAGGAGTGATTCCGTCAGAGCGCCGCAATTGATGGCAAGGAATGGTGCGCCCTGACGTGGGCTAAGGTCGTGGATGGAGCGCGCAATCAGCTCTTTGCCTGTGCCGGATTCGCCAGTTATCAATACGGTCGAAGTGCAGCTCGCAGCAGTGAGAATGGATTTCTTAAGAGCCTGCATGACTTGGGACTCGCCGATCAGTCTTGCGTCGAGCTCTTCTAGTCGGTGATCGCGGCTTTCGATATGTCTGTGGGGTAATGTTTTGAGGGGCACGAACCGCGAAACACCCAACTGACCAGAGTCAAATGAGCTTTTTGAACTCGCTGCCATTTCTTAGCTCTCACCTATGACGGTGGTTCGTATTTGAACCGGGGGGTGTATTTGAACCCCAGAGGGTTCATTTTTGAATCCCAGAGGGTTCATTTTTGAACCCCAGAGGGGTTCGTTTTTGAACCCCTTGCTCAAATGCGAACCCAGACCACATCACTGTGCATCGCCAGTGGGGTGACTCATCGGCGGCTTTTGCCCTATGAAACAACGGCTGCCGAAAATCAATCGTTTGCCTGATGACGATTCCCTTGCTTTCCATTTTGATCACTTCCCTAAATGAATCTTCCGAGCGCTACTGCAAAGCGAATGCCGTGGGTGAAATTGCGTTTTGCGACATTTCGAAACGCGTGGCACTAGTGTTGCTAAATAAATACGGCAGAGTCATCCCGCTAAAGAGAGGACGCTCTCAAACAAGTAGTCGGTTACTTGCAGATAGTTTCTTGATCAGTATC
Source organism: Acidobacteriota bacterium (assembly GCA_025463135.1). Lineage (GTDB taxonomy): Bacteria > Acidobacteriota > Blastocatellia > Pyrinomonadales > Pyrinomonadaceae > JAOAPY01. The sequence goes on along the minus strand of JAOAPY010000036.1, from coordinate 76,352 downwards.
GAGCGTCCCCTGAATTAGCGATGACGTGTCTCCACTGAGAGGTGTTTGCGGGTAAGTCTAAGTTGGGGCCCGAGAAGAATTACTGGCCCATCGCAAGGCAAACACTTTGCTGCCGCAAATGAATTGGAAGGGAGGGAAAGAAGTGCCTTACAAGACTTACGCAAGAACACTCATCACAAATAAAGAGGCCGCGAACATTCTATGTTTGAAAGAGTCCACCATTAGAGGACGCAAGGCTGGTACTGAAAAACTGACTCGCATCAAAATTGGGAAAAGGGGAGTCCGGCTGATACTGCAGGAAGTAGAAGCGCATCTAAACAGGCTTATCGCTGCGAGCAAACATTGACACGAACTCCTTGACTCGTGTGATATCTTGTTAATGAACGGCACACTCAGTAGTTCATCAATAATGGCACCTGGTTCAGGAGCGTCCCGATGAGAAACTTCTACAGCTACAACAACCCATCCGGTCAAAAACTCCACGGCTACGAACGTCGATACCAGACGCACCAACTGCGCAAGAAAGGCTTTATCTCCAGAGCTGAAGCAGAGTCACATCTGCGGCAAGCTATGAGCGATATCGACGCCGAGGTACGCGGCGAGGTTCGCAGCAAACCCACTACTGCACAGGACGCCCTCAACATCTACCGCCGCAACCTCGACGTGCGCGCAAAGGACAAAGACTATCAGTTTGCCCACAACGTAAAGTCGAACTGCAAAATCGTCCAAGAGTTTGTGGATCGCTTTGGCCCGAACCGGCTAGTGCGAGAAGTGACTGAGACTGACCTACGAGAATTCTATCAGTTGCTTTGCTTCCGTCCGACCTTGAGTAAGAATAGTGCCGCTGTCCATATTGGCCGCATACAAGGAATGCTCAAAGCCGCACAGAAGGCAAAGCCCGATCTCGTCAATTGGTTAAGGCCGACACTCACGGTTAGACGCAAGACAAAGTTTGAGCGCCGGGTCGTTGAGCCCTGGGAGTATGCCCGACTCGTCAATACCCTTCTAAGTCCTCCCCTGGCCCCCTCGCGCCGCGTAGAGCGGGCGAGCCTATGGCGTGATGCCGGGGACGCGGTACAGCTACTCCGCATGACTGGCGGAAGGCTAAACGAGGTCCTACGTATGAAGCTCGATCAATTCTCTTGGAGTAAGGGAATCGTCCGGCTTAACGCCAGCAAGACAGAGAACCAGCGAGACCTGCCCTTGTGGGATTGCATCTATGACGTCGTACAGCGCCGTATCCATGAAGGGCTCACCAGTAATTACGTGTTCCCCCGAGCCAGGGTCGCTACCTTCGATAATGCCATAGCGAGAGCCTGCCGTAAGGCCGCGAGACTGGCGAAGCTCAATTACGGTCAGGCTAACGGCTTCACCTGTCACAGCCTTCGGCATACGTTCATCACTGACCTGATGGAGAAGACGAACAACGACGCAGGGACCGTCATGAAGTACAGCGGACATAAGACCTTGGAGAGCTTTTCCGGCTACCTACATTCGACCGAACAGGGCAGTATACTTGCTATGCAGGCGATGAAAGACGTTGCGCTGATCTTGCGCTCTTTTGAGAACGTTGGGCACATCCAGAACGTTGAGAACGTCGCGGGGGTTGACGCTAACTCATTGCCTAACAAGCAAGTTGCTGTATCATAAGCCAGTTATCAAAAAGGTATGCCCGCTTGGCTCAGTGGTAGAGCACTCGCTTCACACGCGAGGGGTCAATGGTTCGAATCCATTAGCGGGCACCATATTTTTCAATAACTTACGGGCGACGCCAGCGATCATGGCGTCGCCCGTTCTCTATTGCCACACCCTTTCGCACACACATTGAAATCAAAAACGTCATCAATTCTCGCGGAACTATTACAGATGACTTCGACACCGAACAGAGGAAATCAGGAGAAACTTGGCTGCCCAACGCTATTGATAACCCTCTTCCAGAATACACTTGTTGAAGACAGTCTCCTGTGACGGTTTGCTACTAGACGCAGAGGAACGAGAACAAAAGAGGTGAGCCATTGCGAAATCATAAAGTCTGTAAATCCGGCTAAGGCATTATCGACTGCAAGAGCACCTAATTGTTCGCAATATATCTTATCTTGAGGATTCGGGGCATTGGCACGGATATAATGACGTGGCCGATTGAAGAAAACTCCAATACGATTGCCCTTAGTATCTGTCAACTCAATATTATTCAAATACTTGCAGAGCTGTACCAAGAATCCAGAACTGGAATCGTCGGTGATCTGTTCGTTTCCTAACACAACTCGCTTTGCCTTAAGTATTTTTGCCACACCCTCCGCGATCACGACTACTGCGTGAGATGGTTCCCCTTGTTGGTATGCCTTTACCTTTCCTTGTATATACGCAATGTACTTCGTCAACAACAATTCACAATCCGAGGTGGAGAGAAATTGAAATTCTTCGGGAATCATTACCAGATCTACATGTCCACTCGCCAACGCGGCATTGGCAGCGACAAAACCCGATTCCGCTCCAAACAATTCGATCAGACAAACGCGACGAGAGGACTCTGCCTCAGAATTAAGAGCATTGATAATGTCGGTTGCCTTCTCCACAGTGGTTTTGAAACCAAAGGTCTCCCAGACAAACATGACGTCGTTGTCCATTGTCTTGGGTATACCCACAACACTAACAGCCGGTGATCTTTCCGCGATTTCATGTGCCACGCTGAGCGAGCCGTCGCCACCAATAACGTACAAAATGTTTATATCGTTCAGTGATAGCTGATTCGATATTGTCTTAGCTAGATCCTCTTTCGACATGTCGCGATATCTTCGCATTCCCAGCATCGAACCCCCTTTCTCAAGCCACTTTTCGGTTTCGCGCGGTACTAATTCCTGCCGATTACTAGCTAACGAACAGGCCCCAAAAAAACTGTCGTGAATCCCGAAAATCTTGCCTTTATGCGAAAGATCATAAAGCTGATAGTGCTGCTTCACGATACTGTGTATGACGCTATTCAGGCCCGGCGCGACTCCTCCTGTAGTTACAATCGCCGCCTTGACCCTGTGCGGATGGTGGTGAAGATATCTCCGAGGACCGGCCATACGAAAGGTTGGTACATCGTTAGGATTGCCGTACCGAGTAATGGCCTCCACATCGGCCGTAACGTACTTCTTAGCATCGAGGTCGACGAATTGACCTATATGATTTTCCCCTCGAGGATTATCAATAACGGCATTTCCCAGGTATGTAGGTTCAGGGAACCGTTCACCGCGGCGATAGAAGTCCTCTAAGAACAGCTTCTCATTGATAATGGGATCATTAAATCCGGAAGGTACCCGAGTAGACACTTTGCTGCGATGCCTCCTATTGCGACTTATTACTAAACGCAGGCGTCGCTCACAATCGGATAGAGCTGGAGTCGGTCAGGAAGCGGCGAGGCCTGAGGTTAGCGATGCACATTAGTCGGCTTCTATCTTTCCTGTCAACAGGATCAAAGCAAAAGCAAGCACCAAGTCGGGAGTCTCTTCAATAACTTTGGAGTTCTGGACGATGGTTGATATATCGGATCGGTTTTTTTCCGGAGGTTACGGAAACAATTCTTCGATCAATAAGATCAGCGGAACTTGTCGCGTCTAGGCTTTCTCGTATGTAATCTGTCAGCCTGCCCCGCACCTCAATACTTTCAGGTATGCCATAGTTGTCATAAGTGCTCTCAAGGTAGTCAACGACATCGTCCATATTCGTGATAGTAATATCGGTTTCCGTAATAGTATGCCTCACAAACCTAAAATACTCGCGCATCGTCTGTGTCGCATTGTCCGCGCTAAACGGGGTATAGCGACGATTGAGAGAAAAGTTGTATCCAATTTTGAAGAGTGCATCTCCAAATAGTTTTCCCAAACGGAGCAGATTATGATTGGAATTGGCTGTAGTAATAAAAACCCCGTCGGCGGAGAGCCACTGAGTAATTGTCTCAAGGAGTGCGGAAACGTTTGGTACGTGGTAGAGAACATGCATAGCGAGTATCACATTGAATGAACGCCCACCATAGCTATGTTGATAAAGCAGCTGGGTGAGGTTCTTTATGTCTCCGACGATAAAATCAATTTGGGTCTTCGTTGGCGGTTTCATTTCAACCGGTACCAAGTCAATGCCAACCAAGCTTCCTTGATGTCGCCTCTGCGACAGCTCATAGAGAAAAGCGCCGGTTCCACACCCGAGGTCAAGAATGTTTAATTGATCAACCTTATCCCCGTAATAGTACTGAATCTCCTTAATAACTTCTTGAGTAAGACTGAAATCAGCGTTGTACTTGTCGTGAAAGCTCTTCCTTGTTCCGAGGCTTTGCTTAATAGTGTACGAGTTAATGATCTCGTTTGTATTAGAAGTAATCTGCTTCTCTGCAATACGGTCCAGGGATTCTGAAATTGTGCTAAGAAAGATTGGATGTCGGGGATGCAATTTCGACAACGATAGGTTGGAGTCTCTGAACTGTGCTTTTTCTCGTAATGCTTCCTCAGAAAGGAAATGCTGAAAGGAGATGATCCCTTTTTTTAAGGAGCGAGCTTTATTGTCACAGACCACCTCAAATGCTGGAATGATTAAGTTCTGGTATGTACCCGATACAAAACGACCTTGCCAGTAAAAATACGGCGGAACCTTGCATAACAGAACGCTGGCATCATTCTCATATCCAAATTTGTACGTCTTCTTTCTCTGATGGATTCTAGAAACTGACTCTGGGACGATAGTTCCTTCCATCGTGCCATATACCATAATGTCCCTTATGTCAGAATCGACGCGCAGATCAACGATCTCAGGAGTCTTCTGTGAGTAGCGTGCACCGTATTCTTCAATAGTCGGTGGGTTTGTGAGCAACTCATAGAGCCGTGGAGTAATGATATGAATGCTCAATAGGAACGGAAAGCCTTGGATTTCCGGGAAAAAGAGTTTGCCAACCTGAAAATTTAGATTTGTTCGGAATTTCTTTGTGATCACTGTTTCGTGTTTATCGAGTCTTTCCTCTTTCATCACAGTGAGGGCCAAATTGATCAACGGTTGAAGACCCAGAACGAGGGCCAGAGGGTCATCTAATAACTCCTTATTTCCTTCTGCTTTATGCTGGAGAGCAATGTTAGCCACCTTGGACCAATCTAAACCGCTCAGCTTTATGAGTTCTGCTAGTTCTTCAAGGTCCGCAACAAGCAATATGTCAATGTCAGATTGGTGAGTTATTTCGGTTATTGTTTGCGACTGCCGAACGTTGAAAAACTTTCCGTAAGAGACCGAGCCACCAAGAATTGCTCCCATGTCGAGCATTTTCAGGTACTTGGCATACGTCGCCACAACTTCGCATCTAATTAGAGTTGCGAACACCGCTTCTGTGAAATATGGCTGTGGCTTATTCGCGCAGTTTGGAGTCGGCGAGAGAATAGACTCTCCGAGCTTATGATCAAGAATCTCGCGGCGATCGTCTAACCAGCTTTTGATGTCTCTAGCAAACTCCTGTAACCGCTCGTTTGCGTCGTCCGAGCAAAATGAGGGCACCGCTTCTTTCAATTGTGTCGAGAATTCGATTGCCAAAGGCTCCTTACATCTGAACCTCTCCTCAGTTCGAATCTCCAACTGACGAAAGGAAGCCTGCATCGCTCGATCTAATGATGCCCGCTCCATTGGATCACCTCGGCTGGTAAGAGAAACACATCCGTGAACGTAGCTCAACACAGAACAAGCCAGAGTAGTTATTATGAAACTCTAGGGACTAAACTGATTATTAGTCAAGGCAAACGCAACGTACCAAGATAACGTTAATGAGTACTAACAAACGGCAGAGATGCTTGTTCCTTCTTGCGCAAGCCAGAGTGTTTCGAGGCTGAACCTCCGCCGCTGGCCAGTACTCGTCCTGAACTCACGTTCTCTTTTCTCGGTGCCGTCCTATACGTTTTCTTTCGTTCACTTGAGTGCTGCTGCCGTTGCGCTCGCAGTTGTTCAGGAACTCAGTCAGATGTTCAGCGCAGTAGAGGACACGGGTCCCGATCCGAAAGAATTTTATTCGGCCGGCTTCACGGGCACGGAGTAGGGTGATGCGGGCAACGCCTAATCGCTTGGCTGCCTGTTTCTCCGAAAGTAGATTGGGGTAACTCTTTGTTGCTTCCATGATCCGGCTATATCTCAAGACCCGTGCCACGGGGAGCTCTCTCGAAACGGATCGGAAAGGCGGGTACTGAATGTGACTGAACGGGAAAAACCGGAAGGACCTGGCTCGGGTTTGCGAACTCTGAGAAACCAGATTGATCACCCCTGTTGTAAAACACCACACCTAAAGTGTATGTAAAATCCAACACCCTGACAGCCGAACTGACGCTCGCTAGAGCCGCACCTGCATGTAAAACATAACAGGGGACCTGTGTGTACCATCAACACACCCCGGCTGAAGCGCCGGTCTCTTTTAGTAGTGCTTTTACCAACCCCGAGCCATCATTTGGACGCCTTCGGTTGGTCATATTCGCGGGACTCTTCCTTCTGGATTGTCTCGACCAGGCCGTTAACATATTCGCGAGCGATGCCCGACTTCAAATCGAAATAATTGTTGATAGATTCCCGGGTGTGCCCCTTCTCAATGAAGGCCCGGGCGACTAATTCCTCAAAGGCGACTTCCCTTCCCACACGAGCTTCAATTACTGCCTCACGCATTAGTTTGAAATCAACGGTTTGCCGCCGAAATACCAATCCCCCCGCTTAATCAACCTCAGCAAGAGGGTCTGGATCGTGTGCAGCGTGTCCGCCGTTCCCTGACCGGGTGGCTCTTCTGAATCGCTAATCCCCAACGCCTTCCTGCGACGTGCACCGAGAGCCTCGTCCAGCAACACGCGAATGACTGGCGCATCCTTCGTAGCGGCGGTCAATTCCATAATCGCTCGAACCTGATAGACCTGGTCCATGTACATGTTGAAGGACGAGACCTTCTTTGACAGTGTTCTCTTTCTTCCCTGGGGTCGTATTGCCATTGAATCCTCCGCTGATCGGGATGCGGATTTCTTAGCAAGAATAAAGCCACAACCAACGACGGATAATGAGCTTAAGCTACTCCCCCAGTTGCCCAAGTTTCTTAATAGTTTGGATAGATTCTAAAGCTACTGAAAACACAAGGTTTAGCGGAATGATAAAGTTGAAATGCGGGTTCTATCTTGTCTGCCCTCCCCGGTTTGATTCTTTGTCACGTTCGCGCACACTCCAGCTCATCGTAAACAGGCCCGACTGCCCGGACTCGCTGTTACCGATTGAGATTAAGAACGGCTTGATGGCTAGCTGCCCACCGCCGCTCGTGTCGACTGGCTTGGCCGGGGCGAAGAGTGCGCTCAAGGACATAGCGAAGGGTTCAAAAATTCGCGCAGTCCATCGCAGCGTCAGCGGAGATCCTTGACTGAGTTCGTCACTTCGGCTACTGCCTCTGCTTCGATCGCGTCGAAAGTGCAAGCGACATGAGCCACGCTGAGAATAGGAGCGCAACGTAGATACGGAGAGATAACTAAAGAGACGCCGGCCGTACGATATTCGCAATTATGTTCCAGTGCATACGGCGTGGCATCGCTCTCCCAGATGGCGCGCCGCATGTCTGACTAGGACATAATTCTCGATTATCGGATGACCGTCAGAATCTTGGTTAACTCCGTGCAGTTTCGCGCTAGAATTCAAGCCCTGTGGACTTTTGCGCATCATGATCGTGTTCTTCTCGGGAATCGGTTAATTGACTAGCGCAATCGTTGCGGCCCTTCGAGAGTGCGGTAACTTTAACCGTAGGCCGTCGACGATAGAAGTCTTTGTTTGTTAACTGAACAGAGGTTGTGGCTTAATGCTTTAGACAATCGATACCCATGTCAATATCGGAAGAAAAGGCGAATGGAAAGAGGCTGAACGACGAATGGAAAGTCGGGGCGAAGCACGCTCTGTATAGTGAGGAGGGCACTTGGTATCACAAGCTGACTGAGTTTCCAGGTGCGTTCTTTGACGCAAACGGGTATGTCGTTTTCGACAGCGAGTCCGACTATCGCAATTGCGAAAATCTTCAGATTGGAAAACAAGTAAATGTTCCCGACGGAATTTCATCAATTCCGGGGTATGTTTATGCTCGCCGCGATCAGCTGGACGACGAGAATGACGTCGAGTATGGAAAAACCGGTTCAATCTATCCGTACGATATGCCTGAAGAGGTTGATATCACTGAGGAGCCTCAAACGGTGTTTGAGTGGATGAGAAAGATCGAACAGAAGAGACTTATCATCGATCCAGAATTCCAACGAAATCGAGTTTGGAAACCCAAACAGAAGTCTCAGTTCATCGAATCCGTTTTGCTTAACATTCCGTTGCCGCCCCTTTACGTTAACAAGCGTAAGGACGGCCGCTTCATTATAGTCGACGGGCTGCAACGAACTGCCACACTCGAGGAATATACAAAACTAAAGAGTTTCGCGCTTTCGGATCTCGAAGTTCTAAAAGGTCTTAACGGGCTGCGTTTCGATCAACTCGATACTAGCCTACAAGCCAAAATTGAAGACAAGAAGTTCTTTCTCTTCGTGATAAAGCCCAGTGTGCCGCTGCCGATGGTCTACGATATTTTCCATCGTATTAATACTGGCGGAACTCAACTATCCCGACAAGAAATTCGAAACTGCTTCTACATTGGTCCGGCGACTCGACTTCTCAAAGAAGTGGCGGAGAAGAAGTACTTCAGGCTTGCTATCGACAACGGGATTTCACCCAGAAGAATGAAAGACCGCGAAGCGGTCCTAAGGTGTCTCGCCTTCAAAATATTCGACTATCGCACAGACTATAAGAATGATATGGATGCATTTCTGGGCGAAGCGCTGACTCGAATGAATCTTATGGATAACGGGCTTCCGGAGTTGGTAAATGAATTTGAACGGGTAATGACAGTAACGTACGAGTTTTGGGGAGAGAACAACTTTAGATTACCCACAACGAAAGGACGCGGTCGAATAAACATTGCCTTGATGGAGTCGGTGTTCTTCTTCTTCACAACTCAAAGCGATCGCGAATTAAGGCAAAATAAGAGCTCCATTCTCCAAAATTACGAAAAGCTGCTTAAGAACTCGGATTATTTGGAAGCGATTCAGTTTTCGACCGGTGACACAAGGCGCGTTAAGAGGAGGTTCGAGCTAGCGGAAACGACTCTCGGTTCGTACTAATGATCACCACAATACGTTACACCAATTTCAAGGGTTTTACTTCGGAAGTTAGTATCCCAACGAGCAAGATTAATCTGCTTGCAGGGATAAACGGACGCGGGAAATCCACTGTGCTTCAAGGATTGCTTCTCATGCGCCAGTCTCCCGAACATAGCCGAACGACTGACCAGATTATTTTCAACGGGAGTTGCGTCGAACTCGGAAGTTTCGACGACGTTAGGAGCAGTTCCGTATCTAGGACTGAGCCTATAGAAGTCTCCTTTGAGTTTCGCTCAGATGCAGGTTCAGCCTGGCTTACTTACATTCTCCGAGAGAATCCTTTTGATGAGATGGTGGCGCAGATCGAGAAGGTCAGTATTACAGGTGAATTCGGTGGCGCCACGTATCAGATGGACTTGTTCCCACAAAAGACCGATCGGTACTTGGTTTACGAGGATAGTCGAAGGGACCTGCCGTGGAGAAATATGCTCTTTGAGGAAGTCCGAAGCTGGGGGGAACCCTTTGGATTCATACATGGCCTTGTTGATTTCACTAGGATTCACTATGTGTCGGCTGATCGCATAGGGCCACGAGATTTCTACCCAAGGCAGAGTTTTGCCGAGTTTCCCAACGTTGGCGCAAAGGGCGAATACACTGCCAATATTCTCTCCAAGAAGCGCGAAGATCTCGTAGACGAGGTGCTGCGCTTGTCGTCTGGCTCGACGAACACTGTAATAGATCAATCGGAAGCCTGGTTGAACAAAGTCTTTGACGGTGGAAGGGTCAAAGTTACCCCGACAGAAGCGAATATTGTGATTCTAACAATGAATTCGGAGCAGTCCTCCACAACCTATAAGCCCGTCAACGTAGGCTTTGGGTATAGCTATGCACTTCCGATCATCGTTTCGGGTCTGATCGCCCGTCCAGGGGAGAAATTAATCGTGGAAAACCCTGAGGCGCACCTTCATCCCTATGCTCAATCTCAAATCAGTCGATTTCTCTCACGGGTTAGTCTTAATGGCGTGCAAGTATATGTAGAGTCACATAGTGATCACATTCTAAACGGCCTGAGATTGGCTGTTCTCGACAAGATTCTTGAACCGAATGATATAAGCATTCTCTCTTTTGACCGCGCTCCTGCGGATAGAATTACGCGCATTCCCATTGAAGGTAATGGCTCCATCAGACACTGGCCTGATGGTTTTTTTGATCAGGCCAACTTAGACCTTGCACGACTCTTCAACGTATAGATGGAAATATATCTAAACGATTGCTCCTTTCATGAACAGTTCTATGATAGGCAAAGACTGGAAGAAGGCTTTCGAGTGTTCGTCGGGGTTCTCAATATCATTCAGGGACTAACGGTCGACTACACGTTCTATCGCGAGCCCCATCTTCCGTATAGGGCGGTACGCGACGAAGTATTGACAGCTAGCATGAATAGACTTACCGAGAAGTCCTTAACTCAACTCCTCTTCGACACTCTAAACAGGATTGAGGCGGCGAACTGGCGGGAGAATCCGGTTCATTCGCATGATGATGCGTTCACTTGTGAAGGTCTCGACGTGCGAGAGACTAGTATGGCCGAGATAGCCGAGAGGAAGCTACGAAATCAAGGGTTGTTGGGAACGCTAATCAATTTTCCAAATTCGAGATATAGCCCGCGCCTTGTGCTCGATGTAATAAAGAATGGCTCAGTGACTTCTCGTGTGGTATGCGCTGAAAACAAAACTCAACTAGCTGACTGGCTAAAGGAAGTTCTTGATCTTGGCTCTGTTGACTACGATTACAATTCAAATCGCCCACCTGCTGATGGTCAGACTGTGCTCAGAGATGTCACGCGGTTTCAAAAGACTGGACAGTTTCAGCAAGGCCGAAGGGTTCACTTAGAGATTCAAACTCGGCGCTATTGGTATGTCGATCATCTTCACTATGGACACGCTTCCCACCTTGAGGTGTTCGATGCCAGAGGGCTGCATGTTGGTGAATCCGACTTGGAGGGAACGGTAGACACCACTAAGCGGGACCGCGAGAAGAATATTGACTTGTCGTAGCGAAGGCGTTTTTTGAGAACACAATCACTCAGCCTAGACCCAAAGTTTGGTCGACTGTCCGATTCGAATGTAGTCCGCCCTTCGTTGCTAGATTTAACCACTCTCCTGTAATATACGGCAGCATTTGCAGGCACTCGTAAACAAGAGTCTGTTAACCTCAACCCCATCCTTCATGCCTTATGCCAAATAGCAAACATGAGTCGGTCGCGTCCCTTCACCTCGACCTAAAGAATTTTCGTACAGTACATCAGCCCGATGAGGAGCATGCGATCAATGCTTTGATCGGCATCGAGCCGGATCGATTCTGGGCCCTCATGGAAAGCCTCTTAGACGACGGTTATAGTCCGACTGAAAACATCATCGTTCTTGACAACAGTCAGCAGCTCGTCGTGAAAGAAGGAAACCGGCGGATTGCCGCGCTAAAATTGATTCTCGGATTGCAGAAAAACATCGAGGTCCCGGAAAACATTCAGCAGAGAATTCGAGCTCTTTCTGCCGGATGGAAGAAGGAAAATAGCGACGTGCCATGCGCTGTTTATAACAGATCAGAGACAGCTCTTGTAGATAGACTGGTGTCGAGGACTCATGCTAAGGGCGAAAAGGCAGGTAGAACAGATTGGACTGCAGTAGCGAGAGCCCGTTATGGCAGAGATCAGAACAATGCTTCGGAACTTGGACTCGATCTCCTGGAGAAGTATCTGTCCTTGGGTAAGAATCGCTCAACCCAGCAAGCCGAAAGGTGGGCGGGTGATTATCCCCTTACGGTTCTGGATGAAGCAATTCAAAAACTTACACCACACCTTACCTTCAAATCAGTATCAGACTTGGTCGCTCAATATCCGGCAAAGAACAAACGGCTCTTGGATCAAATACTCTACGATATTGGAATCTCTCATCTCGGTTTCAAGGAGCTCAGAGCTGGTACCCCATTCTGGGGGACGGCCTACGGTCTTCAATCAAAACCTCAAGCTACGCAAACGCAGGCGGGTAGCGGCGCAGCCAAGCCGACAGCCTCAGGCGGAGCCGGGGCAAAGAAAGCTCAAGCTCCAACCCATGCCTCAAACGATCCTAAGTCCGTTCGCAAAGCACTCAAGGAGTTTAAAGTGAGGGGTAAGGGCCGAGAAAAGATTGTGACGCTCGTAAATGAGATCAAGAGCCTCAGGCACGAAGAGTATCCTCATGCTTTTTGCTTCTTGTTGAGAAGCATTTTTGAATTGTCGGCGAAGGCATATTGCAGCGACCACAAGAAGTCCGGGGGGCCTTCCGCACAAAAATCTGATGGCTCAGACAAAAAACTTGTAGATGTTCTCCGCGACATCACCAAACATCGAACCCACAACGGCGCCGATAAGGCAAAGGTGAAGCTGCTTCACGGTGCCATGACTGAACTCGGAAAACCTAATGGCATCCTCTCGGTAACATCCTTCAATCAACTCATTCACAGCCCATCTTTTTCCATCTCGCCGTCCGACATCAGCCTTCTCTTTTGGAACGTCTTTCCACTATTGGAAGAGATGAACGGCTGAATCTTTCCTTTGGATTGCCAATGACTACGTACAAGACACCATTGCGCTATCCAGGCGGAAAGCAGCGACTCTGGCCTTTTCTTGATGAAATACTCACGGCGAACAATTTGCTCGGTGGTCACTATGTTGAGCCTTATGCAGGAGGCGCTGGTATCGCTTTCGAGTTATTGCTAAGAAAGCGAGTATCACATGTTCACCTCAATGATTCCTGCATCGGAGTGCATGCCTTCTGGCACTCAATACTGAATGAAACCGAAAACTTTTGCCGAAAGATATCACGAGCTTCGCTGACTGTGGATGAATGGAAAAGACAACGAGAGGTTTTTAAGGTTCGCCATGTCGCAGATCGCTTGGACCTAGGATTCGCCATGTTTTATCTCAACAGATGCAATCGCTCCGGGATACTCACAGGAGGTGTGATAGGCGGCCTAAGTCAGACCGGCAAGTGGAAAATAGATGCTAGGTTTCCGCGGAACGAACTAATAACCCGTATTGAAGCGATCGCTGCAAAGCGAGCATCTATCAAAATCAGGAATTGGGATGCTGAACGCTTCCTGATAGATTATTTGCCCAGACTGCCGGTCAAGACCCTTGTTTATTGCGATCCGCCATACTTTCATAAGGCAGACCGACTTTACCCTAATCACTATAAGGCAACTGATCATGCGAGGATTTCGAAGGTTATTCAGACTCGAGTGAAGCTTCCATGGGTAGTTTCCTATGATTCATGTCCCGATGTACTCGCTCACTACCGAGAACGTCGAGCCTTTCAATACATGCTTCAATATAACGCGGCTCGGGCGTATAAAGGTGCCGAGGTCTTCATCTTTTCCGATAAGGTTGACTTACCGCCCGGGTCTGCCATTGCTGCAATTAATGATGGATTGCGCGCGGTTGCTTGAAATCAAGGTTGTATCCTTGAATGGCGAAGCGGTACTTCTCCCCATGGAATTTATTCGACAGTTGCGACATCGATCCCAGGTATACGTCGTTTGACCTCTTCAGACCAAGCTGCGTCACCGTCTGATTCGCAGATGGAGTGAGACTCCCAGAGGCAATCAGGCAAAAACTAAATCAATCGCTGTATCGGTTTAGATAAAGTTCACCTTGGTAATCAACCAAGCCGAGGCGTACGTGGTCCAGCCAACCGCGTCTGCCCAACACGTTCCGCTTGAAACTCTCCTGCGCCGCAAAGTAAACCGTTATATCAAACGAATAGCGCAACGTTTCCAACGTCACAATATGACCGTAAGCGTCGAAACTTCCCGTCGCCGTGGTAAACGAATTCGCTCGCCGGACTCGACGGACAACCCCAGCGTATCGCCATATCCCCGTTCAAATACACAGAACGTGGCACCTGTGTCGAGTTGGGCTGGAAATGTGACCGTACGGTCACCAAACCGGAGCGTCACGGGAAGCTCGATGCTTCTTTTTTCTGTTCCATAAGTGTGGAGGGTCTCAAACTCGAGTAGATGCACTTGGCTTCACCATCCCCCGACATACGCCTCGACGTTTGGGACAACGTGAACGAGGTAGGGGGCAGTCGTGCCTCTGGCCCGAGCTTCGTCATACACAGTGCGCGCATCGGTACCGTGCGCAATGAGATCGCCTCCATCAAGCGCAACCCACTGATCGAGGAATTCTTCACGGTGGGCTTCGACCCAAGCATGTTCTTCCGCGTGAGTTCGGTAGGAAGGCTGTTTGTCGCCGTTAGTGGTGAGAGCTTCCAACGCGTCGCGGAGCCGGCGCTGCTCGTCAATGGGAAGCTTCCTCGCTTCGTCTAGTATTTGTTCCAGTGTTGCCATAGTGACTCTCCAGATTCAATTCAGTTTACCACTCCGGCTGGCTCTGCGTCCGCCAGTTTACCGCCTCGGTTGCGTCCAGTACCATCTCGGACGCTTCTGCTGATTCCGCAACTGCGATTTGTTCCAGGCCTTCCGAGTTGAATGCGTCGAGGGCCGCTGCAGCCCGCCTTGTGGTTTCGATGTTCGCGTTCACGTAGCGATAAGTTGTGTTCGCCTGTGTGTGGCCCAAGACGCGGCCAACTTCCGGCAATGGAAGGTGGGCGGCGACCAAGCGCGTCGCGGCAGTGTGGCGGAGATCGTGAAAGCGAATATCCGGCAAGCCCGCTGCGGTGCGCGCCGATGTGAAACTGCGCTTGACGTTATTGGTGAAACCAAATACGAGCCCGTCTCTGGTCTTCGGCGATGATTCCCAGAGCGTCTCCAGTTCCAGGGCGAGGCGTATGGTCAACGACACCTGCCGCTTCATGGTCTTTGTATTGAAAGCGCGGATGGTCAACACGCGTTCTTCGAAATCGACGTCACTCCATTTGAGCGACAGAATCTCACCTCGCCTCATGCCGGTATCAAGGGCGCAGATTACTATTGGCCGCAAGTGTCTGCGCCACCGATCATCACAGGCGGTGAGCAAACGCAGTTCTTCATCGCGGGTGATGATCCGTTCCCTTTTCCGTTCGTCAGCCACGCTGATTAACGGATCTCCGCTACGCATCGGGTTCCGCAGAATCCAGCCCTCGCGCTCCGCGATGTTTAAAAGCCTGCGCAATTTCTCGAGCTCGCGATTGACGGCGGCGACGCTGCGCTGCTTCCCTGCCTTCGTCTTAGTCGCAAGTCTTTCGGCCCTAAAGTCGCGAATATCGCTATGAGTAACGCCGCGAAGCTGCCGCTGGCCGAAGTGCTCTTTAAGGACCTTTACAGCCGCCACAGCCCGCGAAAGGCTCCTGACGCCGGCAACCTTGCGCCCGTCCACGTATTCGGCTGGCTTGAGGTATTGCTTTTCGAAGTAGGTCGCGAGATCGAGAAACGTCATGTGCTCCTTCGCGAGCGACCGTCCACCAGTTGCATCGACTTCCGCGAGAAGGTCATGGACCAAGTCGCCCGCGTCCACCTTGTTCTCAGCTCGTCGCTGACGATCATGTCTCTTTCCCGTCACTGGATCGGTGTATGTGACGCGCGCCCACCACGTCGGCTTCGCGCCCCTGCCGCGACCTTTTCTTCTGACAACTGATCCAACTCGTGCTCTCATTTCGACACCTCCTGTTGCACAACAAACTTGAAGGTGTGGCGTTCGACTTCGACAAACTAAAGTTCGTCGGACTTGCACACACTTTCGCACACTTTTTGGATGTGATTCTGAGAGCATAGCAGCGTTGTCAAGTTAAAGCTGATTTCATTACTAGCCAATAAACATCGGTCTTTGAGCCACTTTTTGATAACGGGAGATATCGCGAGAAAACGGTCCAAAAACGATTCACACGCGAGGGGTCAATGGTTCGAATCCATTAGCGGGCACCAATATCCAACTACGGGCGACGCCAGCGATCATGGCGTCGCCCGTTCTCTATTGCCACACATTTCGCACACGCTTTGAAGTCAAAAGCGATCCCGATTTTTCACAAGCAGGACGGTTTTGTCGCATGAATTTTCGATCGAATCGCAGGCCTGACCCCAAGTGCCCTTAGCGGCGCGTTGTGATAAAGTGAAACCCAATGCTTAACCATTCGCGCCGATGAAGTCTTTTTATTCTAAGGGCCAGCGCAGGTTCCAATCAGAAAGGGGAGGAGCGTGGCGAAGCGGGCTGGTAGGAGCCAGTACTCTCGCCGGGTTGTTCTCGCTGCCGGTCTGCGCACAGCAGCCTGGTCCGCCGCCGACGTCGATCGTGGTGCAGCCCGGCGCGCCGGGCCAGCCGACGAGTATACTGCCGCCATCGACGAGGGCGACACTGCCGCCAGGTTCGTCGGCAGATGTTCAGTTCATGCAGGGTATGATCATGCATCACGCGCAAGCGGTTGAGATGACCGCGCTGATCGCGTCGCATACGACGACGAAGGAACTTCGATCGTTAGCGGCGCGAATCGGCCACTCGCAGTCAGAAGAAATAAAATTTATGAAACGGTGGCTGACGGCCCGGGGAGATCCGGTTTCGCCGGCGATGCCGGAAATGCCAGGCATGGATATGTCTATGCAACCTATGCTTATGCCTGGCATGCTTACGCCAGTGCAGATGAAGGCTCTCAAAAGAGCAAAGGGCGCGGAGTTCGACCGACTGTTTTTGACAGGAATGATTCAGCACCACAACGGCGCCTTGATTATGGTGAAGGACTTGTTCGACACTGCGGGTGCGGGGCAGGATGCCGAACTGTTCAACTTCGCGACGGATGTCGACAGTGGCCAACGCGCTGAGATCAGGATCATGCAAACCATGCTGCGGGAAAAACCCCTCTAGTGTGATGTCTCTAAAGTTCTCGCAACTAACCAGTCCGGGGGTTTTTGTGGCTGGAGTCGTCTTCGGTCGTAGGGACCTAATGTTAATAGAACGGAGACTCCAAGAGACCTCTTTCGCTCCGGAGGAGCGAGACATTTGATCCGGTGAAAGCACGTTTCGCTCCTCTGGAGCGAGGCAGTCTTATTCGGCAAGATTTCTATAGACATTTCGCCGCTCTGCTGCGAGGACAGGATTATTGTTTAGAACTTTAGATACGCCATATTAAAAGGAGAAACGATGAATCGAGTACACACTATAGCTTTCCGTTTGCTCTTAGCTTCCCTTTTGTTCTGCTTATGTTTTGCAACGCAAATCCAGGCGCAAACGCCTTCGCCATCGCCGTCTAAGGAGTCCACGAAGGCGCCGGAAACCAAACGGGCCAACGAGAACGGCGGAGGGAATCCCTTTGCTCCGGCGGCGCCGCCGCCCCTACCGGCTGGAATGACGGGCTCAGATGCCAATGACCCGCGCGCCAAACTGGCGCCGGGAATGTATGACGCAGGTGAAGCAGCGATGGGCATCAAGCACCTCATGCTGCTCAAAAAGCCTGACACCTTTCAACTCGGCTCCGACGATCCTGATAATGCGAAAGTGCAAAAGACCCTGGGTAAGCTCGGCATCGGCGACTCTTCGAAGATGCCAAAGCCGTTAAAGTTAGTTCTCGCTCAACTCGCTTTTGCAAACTCAGACCTTGCCTTCCAGGGCAATTATCTGTTTCAGGGAAACTTTTATGGCGTCAACATTTATGACATCTCCAATCCGGCAAAGGCCGCCTTGTTGACTTCGATGGTGTGTCCGGGTGGACAGGGGGACGTGTCGGTTTACCAAAACCTGCTCTTTATGTCGGTAGAGCAACCGAATGGCCGTCTGGATTGCGGCATACAAGGATTTCCTCCGGAGCCTCCGACGCCCGCAGGAGCAGAACGAAAGGCACCGGCAGAGAGAAAGCCGCCGGCAGCGCAAAAAGATCGTTTCCGTGGCGTGAGAATTTTCGATATTGCCGACATCAAGAATCCGAAGCAGGTGGCCGCGGTGCAGACTTGCCGCGGCTCCCACACGCATACGCTGGTCATCGATCCGAATGATAAGAACAATGTCTATATCTACGTATCCGGCACCTCTTTCGTCCGTCAAAACGAAGAGTTGGCCGGATGCTCGGGAGAAGCTCCGGACAAGGATCCTAATACAGCACTGTTTCGCATTGATGTGATTAAAGTGCCTCTGGCGGCGCCGCAAACTGCGCAGGTGGTATCCAGTCCTCGTGTGTTTATCGATCCCAGGACGGGTGCCCTAAATGGCCTGAATAACGGCGGTACCCATGGCAAGGACGGTCTGGAAAAGCCATTTGACAGCAATCAGTGCCATGACATCACCGTGTACTCGGCGCTTGGGTTGGCGGCAGGCGCCTGCGATGGAAATGGAATAGTCCTGGACATTAAAGATCCCGCGCATCCAAAGCGTCTGGACGCGGTTAACGATCCGAACTATTCGTATTGGCATTCGGCCTCGTTTTCAAACGATGGGACAAAAATCGTTTTCACCGATGAGTGGGGCGGCGGACTAGGCGCGCGATGCCGGGCAAACGATCCGAACAAATGGGGCGCTGATGCGGTTTTCCATTTGAAGGATAACAAGCTGAGCTTTGCGAGCTACTACAAGTTGCCGGCTGCCCAGACCGACAGCGAGAACTGTGTAGCGCACAACGGGTCGCTCATTCCAATTCCCGGCCGCGACATCGAAGTGCAAGCCTGGTACCAGGGCGGCATCTCCATCATGGACTTCACCGACGCAGAGCATCCGGTTGAAATCGGCTATTTCGATCGCGGGCCGATTGATCCAAAGATGCTCGTGCTCGGCGGCGACTGGTCCGCCTACTGGTACAACGGTCATATTTACGCTTCGGAGATAGCCCGCGGCCTGGATATCTTTGAGCTGACGCCGACGAAATTCCTGACCCAGAACGAAATCGACGCCGCGAAAGCGGTTCGCGTAACTGAGTTCAATGTGCAGAACCAGGAAAAAATTGAGTGGCCGCGACAGTTGGTCGTGGCGAAGGCGTATGTGGATCAGCTGGAGCGATCACAAGGTCTGCCCGCTGATCGAATCGCAGCCCTGCGGGAGGCGATCCAAAGCGCAGAGACTTCGCACATGAATGGAGGAGATCTCGCAAAACTCAAAGGCCTCGCACCATCGTTGGAAAAGAGCGCTGCCATGACGAAGAGTACCGCAGACTCAAACCGATTGCAGGCCCTGGCAGAAATCCTGAAGCAACCCGCAAATTGATCTTCGCCATTGACAGCCTACTGTCGCCAGCAAGTCGCCCAGCTCCGATGCTGGGCTGGGGACCCGGTCCGGGGTTGAAGTGAGGTGGAACCAAGTACGCGTGTCCCACTCAACCACAGCTGAGCGTCTTTGAGGTCACGATTTGCAACCTCAAAGACACGGGATGATGGGGGGCGTTATCTGAGGTGACGCTTGGCAGTGGCAAGGTGTCGCAATGGGGGTTTGGTTCTAATAACGGACAAGACCTCAACGTATAAACCAACACAAAACATCGCGATCGCGGGATTGGCGATGAAGAAACCTCTACTGCTTGTCGTACACGGCCGTGCTAGTGACCCTCTTTCCTTTCGCATCGGTTCCGGACGTGGTCACGGTGCGAGTTCGGCCGTTCGCTGAAACAGTTATTCGTCCGGTTAAGGTTACCTTGCCACCTTTCTGATTGGTTAGGGCCAACGTATTGTTGTTTATCTTTCGGTACGATCGCTTGTCAGCCGTAGGATCACCTGCCAGGTCGTAGAATTTGCCGTCGAACTTGCCGGTCCATTCGTTATGAGTCGGTTTGCCGTCGCCATCAACGCCATCCACAATGACCTTGACGCTATCGCCCACGGCCTCGTAGACCACTGTCTGGTTCTTCGGCGCCTTCGGAGCGAACTTCGACTTTGCTTCGTTAAGCTTCCAGGTGCCCATATGGGGGTTAGCGGCCAGGCCCACAGTCACACCGACAAACAGTGCCACCAAGGTAAATAGGATCACTCTTCTGTTCATATCGTCTCCTTACTGGGTTATAGATTGATAAGACTGAATGGAGCTCGGAGATTCTATTGCCAGGTGGTCCATTTAGCAATTGCGGAACCCACTCAAACTATCCGGAATTTTTATCGATTGACTTTGCATCGCAAAGTCATTTACACTGCACTTCACTTTGAGAAATCATGCAGGCCAGAGACGGCTGAATGACTAATATGCCCTATCGATCGCTTAGAAGCGTGAAGTTCATTCTTCCCGCGCTGACCGAGGCAACGAGTCCCTATTGGCGGCCGATCAAGTACTCGCTCTTTCCGCCGCTGGGTCTGGCAACGCTCGCCGCGTACCTCGATCCCGACCTCGAGATCTCCCTTCAGGATGAGCACGTCGAGAAGCTTGACCTCAACGACGAACCTGACCTGGTGATCATCCAGGTTTACATCACCAACGCATATCGGGCCTATCAGATCGCTGATCACTATCGTGCGCGTGGTTCATATGTACTGCTCGGTGGCCTGCACGTCACGTCGCTGCCGGATGAAGCGGCGCCGCACGCAGACACGATCTTTATCGGGCCCGGCGAGCACACCTTCCCGCAATTTCTGAAAGACCTGGCAGCCGGTGCGCCACATCCCCGCTACGAATCGTCGGTGCGTACGCTGGAAGGGCTACCGCCCATACGGCGGGACCTTATTCAGCGACACCGGTATCTGGTGCCGAACTCGATTGTCGTCTCGCGAGGCTGTCCTCATCATTGCACCTTCTGCTACAAGGATGGTTTCTTCGAAGGAGGACGGTCGTTCTACACGCAGGTCGTGGACGACGCACTCGCCGAAATAGCCCGCCTTCCCGGCCGGCATCTCTACTTCCTGGACGATCATCTTTTGGGGAATAGCCGGTTCGCGCGAGATCTCTTCCGCGGCATGAAAGGGATGGGCCGCATCTTTCAGGGTGCCGCAACGGTTGATTCGATCCTGCGCGATGACGTGATCGAAGAAGCAGCCGAAGCGGGTCTGCGAAGTCTGTTTATTGGATTCGAAACGCTTTCCACCCGTAGCCTCGAGGGTGCCGGCAAGCGCCAGAACCTCGGCCGCAGCTACCGCGAGGTAGTGCGCCGGCTGGACAGCCTAGGCATCATGATCAACGGCAGCTTCGTCTTCGGCTTGGATGGAGACGACCGCGACGTCTTCGCCCGCACCGTAGATTGGGCCGTCGAAGTTGGAATCACCACGGCCACCTTCCATATTCTGACGCCGTACCCCGGTACTCAGTTGTTCACGGACATGGCTGGACAAGATCGAATCGTCACGCGGAACTGGGACTTGTACGACACGCGCAACGTCGTCTATCGACCTACAAGTCTGTCGCCGGAGAAATTGAAGCGCGGTTACGACTGGGCGTACCGGGAGTTTTACCGCTGGAGGAACATTTTTGGGGCAGCGTCGGCGCACAAGTCGACAAAGCACCGCGCGAAACACTTCTTCTACAGCGCCGGATGGAAAAAGTTTGAGCGCGCCTGGGACCTGGCCATTCGGATCAAGCAGTTGTCACAGATGCGGCCTCTTCTTGAAGCTGTTCTCGCACCGGTGCCAACCTCAGCAGCTGATCGCTCAGCGTCGGTCGCTGGTCTTACAGCCAGCGAAGCGAGCGAAAAGAGCGGGAAGTACGTTGAAAGCGTTGGCTAAATTCGAGCTCGGGATTTCCTATGCTGGGGAATAAAACTGCCTACAACAACTTTCGCAACTGCGAAAGGGTTTTGTCGCTGCTGTGGGTAGGCGCAGATTCCACAGTACGTCATTACCTTTCACGAAAAACCTGCTCCACTTTGTACTGCAGGCTGCCAGCCTGCAGACCGTTCAGCAGAGGCGCCGCACGCAGCGACAGGCTGGCAGCCTGTTGTACATCGGATGTCCGACAAACTTCACGCTGTTGATTCCCTGGTTGTCCTGCGTCAGCCGATAAGAACATCGCGCTGCGTTGGAGCTCCAAGATTCGCTGCCCATTGTCGGGCCACTAGGGTCGGGCCACTAGGCTGGAATTGGAGTCTGGGATATTTGGCGGAAGGTTTGGTAGCACTCGCAGGCGGCGGCTTCAAGCAGGTTGCGCTCCACAATGCGAATTGTGCCGCGTTGATAATTAATGATCCCGTCTTCGCGCAGAGCGTTACACGCGCTTGAAATGCCGGCGCGTCTCGTCCCCAGATAGTGTGCGATCTTTTCGTGGGTCAGGCGCAATGGCTTTTCGCGCACCCGGTCCTGGACCATCAAAAGCCAGGTGCACAAGCGCGCATCCAATTTATGGCGCAGATTGCAGACCGCTTTTTGCGACACCTGGGCCATCCGGGCGCCGGCATAGTTCAATATCACCTGCTGCAATCCCGTGCCGCGCGCAAACTCCTGCTTCAATACTTCCGCGTTGACTTTGAGGGCGGTGCCCCCGATGGTGACTTGGGTCTCATACAGAGGTGCGGCGGAATCGAAAATCGCCGACAGCCCAATCATCCCGTCGTTGCCGATCAGAGTGATGGCGGGCATGCTGCCGTCTTCAAGTAAATAGAGATGCGCGATTACCGCGGTCTCCGGAAAGTAAGCAAACCTGATGCTCTCGCCAAACGCGGTAATATTGTCTCCGGCCGACAACGATATCGGTTCGATGCAGGGCAACAGGCGAGCAAAATCAGCGCCTGGGAATTGAGCCAGAAGTTTGTTGGTGAAGAGGCCGTTGAATGGTATGCGGGAGTGAAATCTGTTCCTATCGTCAGGTGCGTTTGTGGTTGTGATGCGATCACCAATTGAAGGTCGCAGTCTGCCGAGGACGACGCCGGGAACAGTCGCTGGGGTGATTGTAAATTCCTTCATAACTAACCAAAGGTCGCCTTAAAACAAGTGAGGTTCAGCCCACATTCGAGCTCATGACATCATGAGCTCTGCCAAACCGGCGACGCGATGCGTGGCCGGCAAGAATTGAAGACCAGCCTGGTGCCAAAGTGGTTCTATCGCCAACCCCGCACTTCCCGTTGTTCTGTCTTAATCTGAACTCACCTTAACGCAGGCGGGGCTCGCGTTCCCTGTCTCGCCGACGAGCATCCTGAGTTCTATAGGTGACAATTCGACTCTGGCACGAATGCAGGTACAAGCCAATTGGGAAAGTGAGCAGAATGGATAGGGAGTATCCCTAATCGGGAAAGTAAGGAAAGTAAAAAGGTAAAAGGTAAAGTATCGAGCACGGAAAGCGAACCCGGATCTGCACTTTTACCTTTTGCCTTTCTTACTTACGTATCTTGCAGCCAACCCTGTAGCAGTGCGTAACGCACAATGTCGATGCGACTGCGCATGCCAAGTTTTTTCATGCAATTGGCTTTATGAACCTCGACGGTCTTGACGCTGATTTCAAGACGCGCGCCAATCTCCTTGTTGCTGTGGCCCCAGGCGATCAGCCTCAGGACTTCTTCTTCCCGGTCGCTAAGACTCTCTTGCGGCTTGCCGCTGGTTGTCGCCGATTGCCTTCCCGAATAGGTGCCCATCACTTTGCCTGCGACTGCCGGATCAAGGTACTTGCCGCCGGCGACGATGGCCCGTATGGCATGAAGCAATTCGGACGGTGGGCTTTGTTTAAGTACATACCCAGAGGCGCCGGCGCGCAACAATTGTTGTAAGTAACCGTCGTCCTTGTGCCGGGTGAGCGTAAGGACTTTTATTTCGGGGCGCGACTCCTTTAGTTTCTCGGTCGCTTTCAAACCGTTCAACTGCGGCATGGAAATGTCCATCAACACGATGTCGGGCAGCAGTTTCTCAGCTTGCGCAATGGCGCTGCGGCCA
Source organism: Acidobacteriota bacterium (assembly GCA_025463135.1). Lineage (GTDB taxonomy): Bacteria > Acidobacteriota > Blastocatellia > Pyrinomonadales > Pyrinomonadaceae > JAOAPY01. The sequence goes on along the minus strand of JAOAPY010000036.1, from coordinate 52,485 downwards.
TCCGTTGCTTCGCCCACCACCTCCATGTCAGGCTGCGAGTTGACGATCAGCTTCAGGCCCGCGCGGACGGTTTCGTGATCTTCGGCGAGCAGGATGCGAACTTTCGCTGTGCTCATGACTCTCCTTCACCAACGAACGAGATCGGGGCGCGCACAAAGATGGTCGTGCCGGCGTTTGGCGCCGATTCAATATCCAGGGTCCCACCCACCAGTCCGACGCGCTCGCTCAGCCCAATGAGTCCCAACCCGCGTCCATCATCCGTCGTGGCTCCCGGCTTTTTAGTATCAAACCCGACACCGTCGTCTTCAATGATCAGGACCGCGTGATGGTCACGGCGTTCCAGAATCACATCTACCCGACTGGCTTGCGCATGCTTGCTGACGTTATTCAAGACCTCTTGAGCGATGCGGTACAGGCAGGTTTCAATCTCCGGCAGGAGCCGATCGTTCATTAAGCCGGTGGAGTGAAACTCCGAAGCAACATTAAAGTGGTTGGACCATTCCTGGAGGAAGTTGCTGAGGGCGACTATCAAACCGAGGTCGTCCAGTGCCGCCGGCCGCAACTCCCAGGCGAGAAAGTCCACGTCCTCGTCCACCCGCCTGGCCATTTCCTGCACCTGTTCAACCTTCGTGCTGAGGATGGTATCGTTAGTGCACTCTTCTTTCACCAGGGCCAGCGCCAGTCGCAGCGCGGTCAGTTGTTGTCCCAGCTGATCGTGCAAATCACGCGCGACGCGCCGCCGCTCGTCTTCCTGCGCGGTCACCAGCAGACTAAGCAATCCCTTGGCTCGCGCTTCCGCCGCACCCCGCTCGCGAACTTCCTCCTTTAGTGAAAAATTGGAGGATTCCAACTCTCCGGTGCGTTCCCGCACGCGCACTTCAAGTTGATCGCGCGAGCTCCGTATCGCGTCCTGTTCCTGCTGTAGAGTCAAGTCACGCGCGATCTTGGCAAAGCCCTTAACGGCTCCTTCCCGCAACGGTGTCATCACACCGGTCGCGTAAAACCGCGAGCCGTCTTTGCGCAGATGAAAGCGTTCATTCGCAGCCCGGCCCTCAGCGGCCGCTGTCTTCATTTCCTGTTGTGGCAAGCCGCGGGCGCGGTCTTCCGCGGTAAAAAGAATGTCGGCGGATTGGCCGATCATCTCGGCCTCTGTATAACCGAAGACACGCTCCGCTCCGGAGTTCCAGCTGGCGATTTCACCCTCGGGAGTAACAGTGAAGATAGCGTAATCCGTCACGCTTTCGACTAGCAGGCGCATATGCTCTTCACTGATCCGCAAGCGGTCTTCGGCAGCTTTACGGTCGGTCAAATCGGTGAAGGTCATGACCGCGCCGTCGATGCGATCTTCAGCCGAGCGATAGGGCAACAGGCGCATCAAATACCGGCGTCCTTCGCGCGTTTCGACCTCGCGCTCCACGGACGCCTTGCCGGCAAGTACCCGCAAAGCGTCAGCCTGCAGATTTTCAGACACCAGTTTGCTGGTGAGATCGAGCAGGGGACGACCGATGTCCGCGGGAATCAGATTAAACACCTCGCGAGCATCCTGCGTAAAAAGTTTTACGCGCAGCAAGTGGTCCAGGAATATTGTCCCGATCTGCGTCGAGTTCATCAGGTTCTTAAGATCGTTGTTGGTCTGGCTTAACTCGTCGATCTTGATTTTCAATTCCTGATTAACGGTCGTCAGTTCTTCATTGACCGATTGCAACTCTTCTTTGCTCGTTTCCAACTCTTCGGCAGCTGAGAGCAGCTCTTCGTTGGTGGCCTGGAGTTCTTCATTCGAAGCTTTCAACTCCTCGGTCTGGGTCTCGTATTGCTCGACGGTGACGCGCAGCTGCGCCTTTATTTTGATCAACTCTTCGTCAACGTGATCGGTAGAACGATCAAGTGGGGCGATCGCATCTTTGGCCGTCGAGTCCTTGTCCATCTCCTCAAACATGACCAGGATGAAACCGCGCGCCGTGTCTTCGGTCCGCAAGACCGGCCGCACGAGCAGGTTAACAAAGCGCGTCTGCTCTCCTATCAAGACAGGAATCTCACGCGCTTCAACACTGGTGCGATTCTGCACCGCCTGAAAAAGGGCGGTCCTTAATTCCATTCCCAGTTCCGGCCGGATCAGCTTGAGCAGATTGTGTGAAGGTTCGCCACCCCGGATCCGTAGATAGCGACCGGCACTCTCTGAAATGTGCAGGATGTCATACTCCTCGGTGACAACGATCGAGGGGGGTCCGTATTCTTCGACCAGTCGCTGATGCAAATCGGCATAAGAAAGTCGATCAAGCAGCCGAACACCCTGGGTGTGATCGAGCGCCGGCCGGCCGTGTGAAGGTGTACTAGAGACTTCAGGATTCGGCAGCGGCAGGCGCGCGGCGACGGCGCGACTTTGATATACGTGCGCCTCCTTATCGACCGTCATGAACAGATCGCCGGAACCTTCAATTGATTCGGAGCTGCCGAGGAATAGAAAACCACCGGGATTAAGTGCGAAGTGCAGCGTTTGCATCACCCGCTCCTGTGCAGATCGATTAAGGTAAATAAGCAGATTGCGGCAGGAAACCAGATCGACATGCGAGAAGGGTGGATCTTTAATAAGGTTGTGACGCGCGAAGAGCACCATCTCTCGGAGTTCGCGGCGCACGCGATAACCATTTTTTTCTATGGTAAAAAATTCGCCCAACCTTTCCGCGGATACATCAGCCGCATCATTCAGCGTGTATAAACCCTCGCGTGCTTTGGCTATGGCTTCTTCGTCTATGTCGGTCGCAAAAATCTGAATGGCCGGGGGATCGCTCAGGGTTTGACTTACTTCAGAGAGCAACATGGCCATCGTATATGCTTCTTCACCGGTGGCGCAGCCGGCAATCCAGATTCTTAATTGGTCGGCGGCGGTCTTACCTTCAAAGAGGCTGCGAATGATTCCACGCTCGAGGGCCTCAAACGATTCGCAGTCGCGAAAGAAGTTAGTCACGCTGATCAGCAAGTCCTTTAATAACCCGCTTGCTTCCTCCGTATGGTCCCGCATATAGCCGGCATACGAAGACAGATCAGCAAGTTCATGCAGGTTCAGGCGCCGCTCAATGCGGCGCAGGACCGTGGCCCGCTTATAGTTTGAGAAATCGTGCCCGGTACCTACGCGCAACTGGGTGAAAATTTCGCGGAGTGCCTGTTCATTCGTGGCCGGATACTCGAGTGGCCCGGCAACCAGCCCAGGGCTCGTGAGCCTTCTTTTATAAGCGAGGATCTTCGCGGGTATCTGCGCCACGGGAAGCACGTAGTCAACCAGTCCCGTGGCAATCGAGTTACTCGGCATATCGTTGTATTCGGCTTCCCGCGGATCCTGAACAATCGCCACGCCGCCCATCTCTTTCACTCGCTTCATGCCCATTGAACCGTTGGCGCCGGTGCCTGACAGGACCACGCAAACAGCTCGCGAGTGATGCGAGTCTGCCAGGGTGCGAAAGAAAATATCTACCGGTGCCCGACGCTCTTCGATGCGGGTCATTTCGGAGAGTGCGAGGTGCCCATCAGTCATTGTCAGGCTTTGATTGGGCGAGATGACATAAACATGATTCGGAACGACTCGAACTGGCTCGTCAACCTGCGTGACGGGGATGGCGGCAGTCGTCTGCAGTACTTCCGCGAGACGGCTGTCATGATCCGGTGAGAGGTGAAGGATCACAACATAAGCCATATCACTGTCGACGGGTACCTGGGCAAAAAATTGTTTCAAGGCCCGAATGCCACCGGCCGAAGCGCCGATGCCGACAATCAGAAGCTCTGCGCCTTCATCTTGCAGCCTGCTTTCTTCGAAGAGATCATTGCTATTCAGAGTGTCATTCATCTGCAGATCATCTCACTTCAAATTACAGCACAGCATTTGTCAGCAGGATTAAGCAAGGTTGCGCTCATAGAAAGATATTGTCCTCTCGGGAACGAGACGGCAGGAGCATGGACGGCAAAATTCTAGTCTAAAGCTCGGTGCGAGTATAGCAGGAGCTCTACGGTATTGACTTTGCAGGGAACGGCTGGAACAAAAAGAAGCCCGCGCAAGTGGACCTGCACGGGCTTTCGAAATCGTCATAGCTGGACGATTTAATTAGGGTCTTTCTTTTTTCTTGTCACTCGGATTACTCGGTGGTGGTTTCTGCGGCTTCTCCTTGACGACAACTTGCGGGGGATCCTTCGGCGGCCGTTTATTGCTGTTATCGCTGCCTTTCTGAGCGAAAACGCTAACGGACATGCCGAGAACCATCGCTGCCGTCAATAATTTTTGTCTGAACTTAACCATTTCGTTTTTAGCCTCCTCATGCCTGAAAGAAGGCGCATGGGAGGGAGAACGGAGACGCGCCAACGTTATTGGTGCAATATGGATGCCAAAACAACAATTCCGGTAGTCGAACTCAATAGCCCAATGCAAACAGCTTTGACGGACCAGCCGCGCGTTTAGTCTAGCAGGGCGTCATAGATGTGCGCACGCTTTACGTAGCGAATCGCACGCTATCGTGCAGAAATGATTCTTTGACCTCAGCGCCTGACTGTAAAGCTAACACTACCGACGTTACCGCTGCTGTCGAACGCCCGTAAGGAGACGGTTTGCTCTCCGGACGCCGCCAACGGTAGATCGATGGTGTAACGCTCGCGCGCGTTGTCCGCAATGCCGTCATCGGGAAAAGTCGGGCTCCAGGGAGAGCCGTCGACACTGACGTCCGCACGCTTGACTCGACCAGTAGCGTCTTCGACGTCAAAGATCAGACGGACCATATTCTGGTTGATTTGCGGTGGCCCTGCGACTCGAACCACGGGCGGCGTGTTGTCGATGTCGAGGGGTTCACTGAGACGTTCACCTGAAAGGGCCTTGCCGGGTGGATTATCGGGAGCATCTGAGGCAACGATCTTAATCACATAACGTCCATCTGCCAGAGTAGCTCCGTCTATGGTCAGGAAATTATCTCGCAGCTTGTCCTTCAACAACCGAAAGGTCTTCTCGCTTAGGGCTCGGTAATAGACTGAATATTCAAGCGTATCCCCATTGCGATCCTCAGCTTGCCATTGAATCGAACGCGCGCCCCGCTGATAAAGGCGACGCGGCGGAATTTGCGCCACCGCTCCGAACAGCGCCGGATCCAGACCCGACGATTCTATGTTTGGGTCAGCAGGCGCCTGCGGCATTGCCTGCAAGCCCACACCGATGGGCAGCGTGGTAATCGACAACACTTCGGGAGCAACATTGCGCTGCATGTAGGCGACGCTCACGTCTTCCATCCAGCTGCCGCTCCGCGCGGTTGAGCGCAAGGTGGTACGCCATTGGACGAAGCGCGCGCGGGGACTCGAAATTTGATTGCCGGCGGGATCGCGATAAGCCGGGCTCCAATCGCTCCAGGTCGCATCGGGACGCTCTCCGTTGCCGCTGCGAGTTTGCACTTCAACATTCCCTTCGCCCCGCCACCAGATACGGCCCCAGCTGGCGAGCAAACGCGCATCCCGCACCGGCGATTCGTATGAGCCCTCGCCGACCACATCGTTGCCAAAGCGAAACAACTTACCCTGATTGCTTGAGGCAGCCAGCACATCGCCGGCACGTGCAATGAAGCCGGAAATTTGTCCTTCGCCGGATTGCAGCAAGAGGGTGTCGCGACCGTCGTTAGTGACGGAGTAAATTCGCCCCTTGTCCGCGGTTCCGATCAACACACTGCCTGGATGGAGAGCGGGGGCAATGGCAAAGGCGGTTATTGAACTGGATGACCAGATTGTGTCGGTGCCGCCATCAGGCAGAATCCGAAAAACCGCGCTGCGCGCATTTGCGGTATCGCTGCGGCTGCGGCCGGCCGCCTGCGCTTGCTGCAACGCCCCACTCACTTCGTCCATCGCAGTGATCGTCACACTGGCCGTGGGCACCGACGAGTCAGAAGATGGCGTTGGATTTGCAGTGGTTTGCGGACGCGTGGTTGCGGCGGCTTCACCCAAAGCCAACACATAAATTGAACCATCAGCGGCGGGAGCCAGGGCGTGAATCTCACGCAACTGAGCATCAAACAAACCAAATGCTTTGCCGTCCGGGGAAATTCGCAACACCAATCCACCGGGATCGGTACCCGCGATCAAATCGCCCTGCGCGGTCACAGCCAGGGACATGACATGCGTCTGATTCGTATTGATCAGCAGCGAGGCTTCCGGTTTTGCGCCCGCTGCCCGCACGCGATAAAGCTTGCCATTGTCCCCGGTGCCGACGGCCAGAGAACCATCAGGCCATAATGCCAGTGCCCAAATGTATTTGTCGGGAGGAGCAAAAAAGACTTCAGCGCGGCCATCGGCAGTAATTCGATAGACCTTCCCATCCGGCGATGTACCTGCGTAGAGCACGCCATCTCGACCGATGGCCAGCGCGGTGACGTCGAGTTCCGCAGCATCGTAGAGCAGAGCGCCACGTCCGTCCGCGGCTACCCGAAAGATTCTTCCGTCGTGACCCGTCCCCAGGTAAATATTTCCCTGCCCATCAACCGCTGTAGACCAAATGTAGGGCTGTTCAGTATTGAAAAGTTGTTTGAACTGCGGCGCCAACATCAAGACGCCGGTATCGGTTATCGACACACCGTGTGACTCGCCCTTAAGAAGTTCGGCACGACTGCCGGTTTCCCAGATGATTGGCTGACCTGCAAAAACGATCAACGTGGAGCAAATGAAAAGTACGGTGAAAGCAGAGACTGATACACCGCGTTTGAAAAGGTTTTGGCTATTCATATTTTGAAACTTAGTTTCCTATGTACCGGGCGTAAAGCGAGCGCGCCGTAGTTATTTGATCAGTGCCTCGAATGATCGAACGGGCATCCTGAAAGACTGTCAACTCATATTCACCAGCCCGAAAGCGCAGCAGATAGTCATTGAATTTGACTTCGCCGGCAGGACTCAGGCGCTCGGCCAGCGTGTGAAAATCTATGGCGGTCGGCATGGTGGGTGATATCTGAACCGCGTTGCGGCCGCAGAGGACCGCGGCGAAATCATTTCCGGTGGCCGCGAGCGTCTTAAAATCCCTTAATCCACAGGTAGAACAATCCGGAACGGGCCCGCCGGGTCTAATCTTTCTCCACTCGTTGCGCCAAACATCAAACTGCATCAGCGAGTTATGCAGTTGGGCGAATTGTCCGGTCAAAAGTTTAAGCGCCTCACTGACCTGGACTGCGGCGACGATGCTGATGATCGGCATGATCACGCCGGCAGTGTCGCAGGTGGGCGCGCTTGCGGCCGGTGGCGCCTCTTCAAAAATACAGCGCAGGCAAGCAGTTTCGCCCGGGCGAATTGTCATCGTCACGCCATAGGAGCCAACCGCGGCGCCGTAAATCCAGTTGATACCATGCTTGACGCACGCATCATTGATGAGATAACGAGTGGCAAAGTTGTCGGTGCCGTCCAGCACGACGTCGCAATTCCGGATGAGGCGCTCAATGTTAGTATAGTTAACGTCAAGTATCTCGGGCTCTAGACTAATCTCGGAATTGATCTGCTGGATGTGATTGACGGCCGCGATGGCTTTCGGCAGGCGTTCAGCCGCGTCACGTTCGGTAAACATGGTCTGCCGCTGCAGGTTCGAGTCTTCGACAAAATCGCGATCGATGATCCGCAAGCGTCCAACGCCCGCCCGCGCCAGGGCTTCAGCTTGTGCGGTGCCCAACGCGCCGCAGCCAATAATTACCGCGCGCGAGTCACGCAAGCTATTTTGACCATCAGCGCCGATGCCACTGAAGAGTATTTGACGACTGTAGCGACCCATGCGATTTCGGATTGCAGAATTCAGATTTCAGATACTTCAGATTTCAAATCTCAGATCTCAGATTTCGGTCTCAGCTCTCAAATCCGAATTCCGAAATCTCAAATCTGAAATTGAGACGCCTCGCGCATCGCTTGCACCGGAGCCTCTAAGCCGGTCCACAGCGTGAACTGTTCCGCCGCCTGCAACACCAGCATTTCCAACCCACCAATCGTGTCACAATCTGCAGCACGCGCTTGCTGCAGAAATAAAGTCTCGCTGGGATTGTAAACCAGATCGTAAGCGAGACGCGCACCGCGAAGCTGGACCGCAGTCGCAGCCGTCTCGTCTTCAAATGCGCCGCGCGTGCCCAGGGGAGTTGCGTTGACTACTAAATCAAACTCTTTGAATGACGCGTCCTCAAGCCGTTCCCACTGGGAGCCAAACTTTGCGGCCAGCGCACGTCCCTTCTCTTCATCGCGCGCGAATACGGTTGAAAGTGCGCCTTCATTCCTGAGACTCCATAAGAGGGCACTGGCCGCTCCGCCGGCCCCAATCACGGCACAACGAGCACCTCTCAATGCGCCCACCCGTTCCTTTATAGGCTTTAGTACTGATAACGCATCAGTGTTGTAGCCGCGCAACAGGTCTTCGTCGATCACTATCGTATTCACTGCGCCAATCTCTTTGGCGGAGTGATCGATCCAGTCGAGGCAATCAAGCACCGCGGTCTTATGCGGCGCCGTGATGCTCAGGCCGCGCAGGTTCCAATCAATCTCGCGCGATCGCGGATGGACCATGCGTTTCATGAAAGAGGTCACATCGCGCACTTCGAGCGGAAGATAGACTGCATCAATATCAGCTCCGGCAAACGCCGCGTTGTGGATCTGTGGTGAGATTGAATGACTGACGGGCAAGCCCACGATGCCCATGACCTGGGTTTGCGGATTGATGAGATCGATACGATAAAGCTCTCGTAGTTCTTGCGCGGTGACTTGCCCCGGTGCCGTAGCAGCTTCGGTATCAAGGGCGCCATAGCTCAAATACGAACCGTATGCCGGTCCCAGAATGCGGGTTGCCACGCCTGCCGGGCCCATCGCAATCGCAATTATCTCGCGTCCTGAATCTCGTGCACGCTTCAGCAACTGAAACATCGGAACGCAATCGACGATGTCGTTGGCCATGACCGCAATCTTCAAAATGCCTGAGGGCGTGACCACCATGCGCTCATAAATTTGATCGAGGTCCTCCGGAACGCCTGTGAAATCATGATGAGAACAAATGATCCGCTCCCATTCAGCGCGAGTGGGAGGCGCGGTCGAACGGTAATACAGATGCTCCACCGCTTCGAGCTCGATGTCGATTTTTTGTTGCCGCTCGAACAGTAAATTCATGAAAGATGAAAAGTTTGTGGCGCCAAATCCTCCTTGCTCCTTGGAACGAAACGTCATAATCACCGGCCGGTTAAGCTCCGCTGCCAGCTCCTCCAAATCCTTGACCGTTACACCCTCGACCAGGCAATCAATTCTGAGCTCTACGATATCGCCCATCTGAGCGGCTCGCAGACTCTCGCGTCGAAGGTCGGCAATCGTGCCTGCGCAAACGGGGACACAGATGCGGATTTGCTTCTTTTCCATCGCCCATATGACGAGACGATGCGTCGCTTACCTGAGCGAGTAAGCACTACGCATCGCCTCAACTCAAAATCAACTCGTTCGTATCAGTTGGTAATATCCGTATTCACTTCTGATAATCGCTTTGTGAATCCAAATGTCTGGTTGGTGCTTCTGCTCCCAGATGACGAGTGGTGCCCTCTGTTACGCTCGGAGGTTGGGCCACAAGCTCACCGGTGTTGCGCACCGGTAACGAGACTCGTGCTGGGGGCGGAGCCAGCGCTGGCGCTGTGTAAGTGGAAGGAGGCAATGGTTGTTTCTTTGCTTCTCGGAGCTTTACGTACTCGCCGATGCCTTTTCCCAGGCTCGAGAATGCCGGAATCAACAACCAGTACCACCAGAATCTACCTTCGCCTGTCCATCCAAGCGCAATTGCCGCGAGCAGAAAAGCAATACCAACAAAGACGTTTTTGAGTGCGTGTTCTATAGTGGGTTCTCGGCCGTCGCGCTTACGCGAACGACGAGCTGCTCGGCTGTCGCCCCCCACGGCGATAGGCTGACCGCTGAGGGCCTGGGGGACCAGGCTGATGTTGGCGCCGCACACGCGACAAAAACTGGCCCCGTCAATATTTTGGGTTGCGCACTTGGGACAAAACATTGTGGCCTCCGTTCCTGCCTCGCCCTTGACTTATCGATCGCCGTTGCCCGTCCGTTGCAGAGGCCTGTCGACCAGGTCAACGACAAACTAGAGTTCGTCGGACCCGCCAATCATCCTCCAGCTCACTATCGATTCCGCTTAATCATCCGCTGCCGCAACGCTTCATAAAGCATCACTCCCGCCGCGACAGCAACATTCAGGGACTCAAGTCGGCCGACCAATGGAATACGCACCAGAGTGTCACAGCGTTCCCGCACCAATCGATGTAGCCCGCTACCTTCGCTGCCGAGAAAGATTGCCGCCGGTAACGTCCAATCCCAATCGGTGTACTCGCGGGAAGCGTCGCCGCTTGTGCCCACAACCCAGATGTTACGTTCTTTCAATTGCTCTATCAATCTGGCCAGGTTTGTGACTCGGGCCACCGGAACGTATTCGAGTGCGCCCGCCGCTGCTTTGGCCACCGTCTCTGTCAGGCCAACCGCGCGACGTTCCGTGGTAAATACGCCGTGCACCCCGGCGCACTCCGCGGTTCTGAGAACGGCGCCGAAGTTCCGCGGATCTTCAAGTCCATCAAGGCCCAGCACGAGTGGCGGGTCATCGGATCCGACTCGTCCCGCCAATTCATCCAGCAAGTCGTCCGCGTCCGCATACCGAGCCGCGGCAATCTTTGCCATCACGCCCTGATGGGTTGCTGTTCCCATCGCTCGGTCCAGGTCGATCCGCGGTACTTTTCTAACCGGAACCCGCGCGGCCCTGGCGAGGTCAAGCAGTTCGCGCAGTCGTTCGTGACGGGCCCCGTCGACAATTGAGATGTGCTCTATTGTTCGCCGGCCGGCGCGCAAGGCCTCAACGACGGGAATAATTCCGTGAATGCGGTCCGCCGGCGTCGCGGACTGTCGCGTTTCTTCGCTTTCATTCCGGCTGTCGTTCAGTTTTCGCGGCTTCATTATTTGTTCAGGTGGTGACTGTGCATCAGAGTGATTTCAGAATTTCAGATTTTCAAATCTCAGATCTAAGTTCAGATTTCAAGAAGTGGCAAAGACGCGAATAACGCGTGAATTGAGTCTCATTGCTCGTAATCGCCGCTTCACCAGTACTGTATTTGCCGGCTCGGTCCCGACGCCAGCCGAGCGACGAAGATTGTTGCTCTGATGGCCACACCAACTCGAGGGTGCGACGCAGACCGTGGTACGAATCGTCAGGTTCGGCTTGCGGCGCACGCTCCCGAATCAACCTCGTTAAGATCGTGAAGTTTTCGCTTGCGAGCAATGCCTTGCGTTCCCCCAGACACGAAAAGTCGAAGTTGTTCGCGAGGATCCGCCATCCGCCGTCATGGCTCTCCGCAAATATATCAAGCACGGCTTCATCGTTCATCGTTTCTCTGGCATCCAGAATCTGCTTTTCGGCCCCCCGCCGTTTTCGCTCTTTAGTTTCCACTTGCCTGATGAATAAGCGTCCGGAAAGTATGAGATTAATATCGCTCCACGCAATAGTCTTTCCTTCGCCTGATGTCGGCAGTAATACCAGGTTGTCTTCCAACACTTCTATGGTTCGCAACCGGCGGGGCGGCGAAGCTTCCAACGCCAGAGCCTCATCCGACACGATTATTGTCTCCAGGCCGAGGGCCCGGAGATTTCGTTCGATAAGCGCTGCTTCTTCCTGCGTCGCTGCGCGGGCCACAGGCATCGGTCGTGCCGACTGAATGATGCGGGTAAGATCGGCGACGGCCAGACGGAGCAATCGTGCTGCCTCAGCCATCGATTGGTCACTCAACTCCTCGACCGGTGATTTGATCAGGACACAGTTATAGCCTTTTTCCCATTTCTCCAGTGGGCGTAACAAAGGTCTGGCGAAAGCCGCACTGGTTTCGTTCAAGGGCAGCGCTTTGCCGCAATAAAGGCACTCGACCCGAGTGGGTGGATTGGCGCGCAGGCATTCCTCACAACGCACCATTTGCTCGGCAGTAAATCCCTGCGGCTCAGTTTGCGGCAGGGACAGGTCTGCGGATATCGCGATCTTTTCGTCGTCTTTCGACAATAAATCCTCCCGGGAACTTAGCTGAAAAAATCCATTGCCTGGCCGGTAAAGCGGTGGGCGGTAAACGTATCTCAACCCTGGCTGCTTTCGTCATCGGGGATTTTTCAATACGTGTCCAGCTCTTTCGATAGTAGAATGCCACAAATGCGGGTGCGAATCATTTTTCTCTTTGGTCTGGCGCTGAGCCTGGCCGCGTGCGCGGCAGTGCAACCAATCAGCCCCGGCGCACCTTCACGCAACCAGCCACCATATCCAGTCTTGCTGACGGAAAAGACGCAACGCAACGAGGCTGCCGCAGCCGCCTGGGGACAATTGACAAATCAACAGGGCATCTCAGGCAAACCGCCGCTGGCACTGCAACCAATCACCGCCACCATTCAGAGGCTGCCGGAAAATCTCAGCGGTCCTCTGTATCTGCCCAAGGTCGGCACCTCGGCCCAGATGAGTGCCGAAGAAACGAGAGAGTCGGTGCGACGCTTCCTGACTGAGTGGAAAACGTTGATTGGCGCCGAGCCGGCCCAGCTTTCCCTCGTCGGCGAAAGCAGTGGCGGCGATGGCAGCAAAACCGCATCCTACGAGCAGCGACCATTCAGCTATCCCCTGCGCGGAGACTATGGCAAGGTCGAGGTGCGGTTCGCGCCGGATCGCCGCGTACTGAGCCTGACCAGCACGGCAATTCCGGAGAGCGACCGCATCCAGGCCGCACTCAAAACGTCATTGCCGACCACACCAGCTGACGGAATTCCAGCCAAGCTGGTTGGGCGGACGTTCAACTATAGCGACGCAGCGGGGCAACACACCTACACGGTTACTGCTGCGACTCAGGTTAACGTGCAACAGTTGGTGGTCTATCCGCTAGTGCTGTCCAGCCCGGGTGCAACACTGGAATTCCATCTCGCCTGGGAGATCGGCCTGACAAACGCGCCGGTTAAGATCATCTATCTCGATGCTCTACAGGACGAAGTGATCGCCGTCTCTCCCTGATGGCAAATTGACGAATTCAGACGCCTTTCCACTTGACCAACGCCTGACGACGACGCATGCTAATTGAGACTAAGAAATACTATTAGAGGCCCCATTAGATGAACAATTATGATCCGACCAACAATATTTCGTGGCAATTGGGCCATCGCGGCAGAGTAGCGGTATTCATCGACGGCAACAATCTTTTTCACGCGGCCCGCTTTCACAACATCGACATCGATTACAACAAACTCCTGCGAGTCTTACTCGGAGACGGACGGTTGTTGCGAGCTTTCTTTTACACCGGCGTCGACGTGGGAGCGGAACGACAACAGGGATTTCTGCTGTGGATGCGCCGCAATGGGTTCCGGGTGATCCAGAAAGAGTTGAAGACTTTTTACGATGGCACGAGGAAAGCAAATCTTGATGTCGAGATCGCCGTTGACATGCTTTCGTTGGCAGGCCGATATGACACTGCGGTTCTCGTATCCGGCGACGAGGATTTCGTCTACGCCGTTAATGCGGTCGCTTACAAGGGTTGCCGTGTTGAGGTCGCCGGCTTTCGCTCGAATACGGCGCCAAAGCTGATCGATGTGGCGGACTATTTTATTGACCTCGGCGAGATCGCAGAGCGAGTTCGGAAAGACGTGCCGCATGGGTCACGTTATGACGAACGTGAGTTACACGAACCACCTGGCTCCTATGTTCACTCACACCTCGAGGCCCAGCAGATTGATCCAGCCGAACTATTTGAAACGGCGATGCGTGTTGTTCTGGAATCAACCGTCGAAGCTGACGGCGAAGTTTTTGAAACTTCGACTGAGTTCATCCGCGTGACAGACGATAACTGACTGGTTGAAAAAACATTGCCGTTAGCGGATGGAAACGAACAAATGAAGATATTCAGCGTGGAAGAAGCCAATTCCCTGCTTCCGGCAGTGCGTGACCTGGTGCGTAAAATCCAACGTGCCCACGCGCAGATCATTTCTCAGGAAAGCAACGCCAAACTGGCTGCTGAGTTTGCTGAGCAGGGCGGCGGCGGCATCGCCAGTGGGGTGCAATATGCAGCCAATCTCATCGACATGACCTCGCTTGTCGGCGAACTCGAAGCACTGGGAGTCCAGTTAAAGGATTTCAGTCGCGGGCTCATCGATTTTCCTTCACTTCGTGACGGCCGAGTCGTTTTATTGTGCTGGCAACTTGGCGAGGGTGACCGTCTGGAATGGTGGCACGACGTCGAGACCGGTTTTGCCGGCCGGACACCACTCTGAACCCGCCGCCGCGGCCGTTTAAGCAACCCTACCAACCTCAACCCCTGCTACATTTTCTGGTTGACCAGTTAAAGTAATTCCTGATAGTATGCGGCCCGACTGGCTTAAGGTACGGACTTTGGGTTGGCAACGCCAGTCGCTCGAGAAGGCTGATTTAGTGTCCCCGACTGGAGGCCCTCTTTTATGCTATGTCCCTCGTGTGGCACCGAGCATAGTCCGAAACAGTGTCCGCAACCTCTAGCAGCCAACGCCGACGCGTTCGCCACCCTGGACTTCGAGCCAGATCCTTTAGACTTGGAAGACTCAGAAATGGCCGATTCCCCTTTGGAAGCCAGACCGGCTTCGCGACTCATTGAATTTCCGGGCGTTACGCGCCGCGCCATGCCCCAATGGCGTAAAGAATTGAGCGAACGCGTGCGCGAAGTGCAGGAACGAAAGGCGCGCGAGGCCGCTGTTGAGTTGTCAGTGGCAACCGAGGAAGCCTTCGCGCTGGGAGTTGAGGTACCGCCGGCAACTCCTCCGCAACTGGAATTATTACCTCAGACGGAGGCGCCGGAAATTAACCCGGTGCTTGCTGCGGCACTGCGTCGTATTGAACGCGCTCACCAGGTAGCAGCGTCAAACAGCAGCGGTTACTCACGGACAGCGACGGCCGTGGCCATCGCCCGCGACCACGAAACGGAAGTAGAGTTTACGGCAGAAGTTGCGCCGGCAATTGGTGTGATGTCTGATGTCGAGCCCGAGATCAATACTGAGCGCAGCCACAATTTGGTTGTCGTACAGGCTCCTATCATCTCGCAGTCTGAAGTTGCGCCAGAATTAGAGAGCGAACCTCCGCCACCCGACCTCGAGCCGCTGTTGGAGGTTCAAGCCGAACCAATCGAAAAGCCAAGACCAAAGCGGCTGATAGGTGACGATCTGAACGATCCTGCGTTGTCATATCTCGATTCGATTGGGCTCGCAGGTGGTCCAGTGCAGGTGGAAGATCGCGCTCGACTCTCAACTCGTTTTGTAGCGGCAGTTCTGGATGTAATCACCGTCGGCTTCTTGTCGCTGCCCTTTGCTGCACTCATCGAATTGCAGGATGGGAACTGGCATCAGCCGCGAATAATCGCTCTGATGTCTGGGATCGTCGCCCTCTTGATGTTTTTTTACGCCACCGTTTCGACCGCGCTGACCGGACGCACCCTTGGGATGCGCCTGTTATCGTTGCGCGCGGTTGATGCGCGGAATGGACTGATTCCAACCGGAAATCAATCGGCTGGACGCGCATTTGTCTACCTGTTGTCACTGGCTACCCTGGGCATCGGGCTGTTGATGGCTTTTGCTCGGGGAGAAGGCAAGACCGCACACGATCGTCTGACTCGCACCGCGGTCGTTCGAGATTGATCGTTCATAATTGAGACCCGCTGAGATTCGGTATAGGCTCTGCTCTGCTTGACAGAGCAGGGTCTTTTTTACTTATGTCAATGTAGCAACCCAGACTTCAGTTTATGATGGTGCGGCCGAAATCACAGACTGAAGGAAGCCCTGATCAAGTCGACGGGAGTTGAGTTTGCTTGAGCACGCGCCGCGGGCTAGGAAACGTCTCTTCGTAACTTGCTCAGAGCTTCCTGAAGCCTCTGCCACAACGCGAATTGGTCAAACGTCAAGTCTTCTTTACAGAACGCCCGTGAATCAACAGACCCTCAAACAGATCGTCGACGAACTCAGCCTGGCCCTGACAAACTGTGTTCCGGGCAAAATCTTTCAACTATCCGCGCACTCATTCGCAATCGACTTTCGCCGCAGCGAAAGTGGCTATCTTTTTCTAAGCGTCGATCCGGCGTCACCAAGGATCTATCTAATCGTGCGGCCCGTGCGCGAATTGGAAAAGCAGTCGCAACCGCTCGACGAGTTTGGTCAGGCACTGCGCATCAAGCTCACTGGAGGAAGTTTGACAGCAGTCAGCCAGGATGAGGCGGAACGTGTCTTGAGATTTACTCTCGTGCGACAGGAAGATACTGGCGAAGTCCGGCAACGCGTGCTGGTGGCCCAGCTGACCGGGCGCTCCGCAAACCTCTTTCTCCTGGACGACCAGGGAAAGATCACGCATGTCCAACGAACCCTGAGTGGGCCGGGCCAAACGGTTGGCGAGCAATACTTCCCTCCGGCAGTACACAGGGACGACACCAGGAGTGAGCCGCCATTTGTCAAAGGCGCATTCCCATCGCTGTCCGCGGCCGCGGACCAGCACTATCTGGGTCTCGAATCGGCGCGATTATTCGACACCAAAGCTGCGACTGTGCGCGCGCGATTGCGTCAGGAAATTTCGCGCTTACAGAAACTCCAGAAACATCTGAAAGACGATCTGCTGGAGCATGGCCAGGCAGAGCAGCACAAGCGCATCGGTGATCTACTACTCGCAAACATTGCTCAGGCGCGCCGGAGTGGTAACAGGGTGCAGCTGCAGGACTTTTACGCAGCAGATGTGCCCATGGTTGAAATCGAAATCGACGAGAAGACTACTCTACAGGCCGAGGCAGCGAAGTACTTTGCGCGCTACAGCAAAGCCCGGCGGGCCGCCGAGCAAATCGGCAAGCGTCTTGAAGAAATAGATGCCAAGTTGGCAGTCCTGGAGCGACAACAGACAGCCCTGGCGCAAGTCATCGCTGACCGCGACGACGACGCCCTCACCCGTTTTGTGGACGAACTGAAGCCGGAAAAGAAAAGACCCGACGCTCTGAAATCCAAGCGGGGCCCGGACAGAATTCCCGGTATGCGACGTTATTCGTCATCGGATGGATACGAGGTCCTGGTCGGTCGCGCCTCGAAAGATAACGACCAACTCACTTTTCGCATTGGCAGGCCGCAGGATCTTTGGCTGCACGCGGCTGATTATCCGGGCTCGCACGTGATCGTCCGTAACCCAACCCGCAAAGATGTACCACACAGGACCATTATCGAAGCAGCGCAACTCGCCGCCCGCTTCAGTCAGGCAAACAACGATGCGAAGGTCAACGTGAATTACACCCAACAGAAATACGTGTCCCGGATCAAAGGCGCCGCTCCCGGACTGGTGCGCCTGGCCAGCTTTCGCACCCTCACCGTCGAACCGAAGGAAGGCATTGAAAGAATCTAAAGCTTGAGCTCTGCCCAACACCAATGACCGCGCGTTCTATCCAGTTACTATTCGGAATCAGTCGGTGATAGAATCTCTCCGTCAACGGATGCCCAGTTACGAAGGAAGACGGTATGAAGCGGATTATCCAGGTTCATATTCACAAAGGCGACAAATATTACATCGCGGAATGCCTGGACCTGCCGGTTGTTACACAGGCCGAGACTCTCGACGAACTGGCTGAGAATATTCAGGAGGCGATCGCACTTCACCTGGAAGACGAGGACCTCGCTGATTTTGATTTGGCGCCAACACCATCGATCCTCGCTAGTTTCGAAATCGAAACCCTTTTCCATGCCGAAGCTTAGACGCCTTTCAGGGGCGGACCTCGTAAGCATACTGGCCCTGTTCGGCTTTGAGCAGATCTCTCAGAGAGGAAGTCACATCAAGTTGCGACGTCTTGCGGCGGACGGTTCAAAGCAGACTCTCACTCTGCCTAATCACAGCGAACTGGAAAGGGGGACGCTAAGAGCAATTCTTCGGCAGTCCTCTCGGTACATACCGGAAAGCGACTTAATAAGATACTTCTATTCTGACTAAGATCCGGAGCTAGTAATGCTTTTATCACAACACGACGGCGGAGAGCGCTCAGACGAACTATTCGCGCGCGCGGTTGAACTGCTGCCCGGCGGCGTGAATTCTCCGGTTCGTGCCTTTCGCGGCGTGGGTGGTACGCCGCGCTTTATCAGGAGCGCGAGCGGAGCCACGATGACCGACGTTGATGGCCGCACTTATATTGATTACGTCGGTTCCTGGGGACCGATGATCCTGGGCCATGCCGATCCGGAAGTGATCGCCGCGCTGAGCGAGGCATTGTTACGCGGCACAAGCTTCGGCGCGCCTAATGAATTGGAAGTAGAAATTGCTGAGGAGATTATTGCTGCCGTACCTTCGATCGAAATGGTCCGCATGGTCAACAGCGGTACCGAAGCGACGATGTCCGCTATTCGCCTGGCGCGCGGCGTCACTGGCCGCACGAAGCTGGTAAAGTTTGAAGGGTGTTATCACGGGCACGGCGACAGTTTGCTGGTCAAAGCTGGTTCCGGCGTCGCTACGCTTGGCTTACCCGACAGTCCGGGCGTCCCCGCAGCTCTGGCCGAGAGCACAATCACGGCTCCCTTCAATGATGCCGAAGCTCTGGAGCGGATCTTCGCCCGGCATCGGGACATAGCCGCCGTGATTATTGAACCCGTGGTCGGCAACATGGGCTGCGTTCCGCCGAATGATGGTTATCTGCAGTCGGTTCGGGAATTATCGCGCCGCAATGGCGCGCTGCTGATCTTTGATGAAGTGATGACCGGATTCCGCGTGGCCCGCGGAGGCGCTCAGGAGCTTTACGACATCCATCCCGACATCACGACGTTGGGCAAGATCATCGGCGGCGGTCTGCCGGTCGGTGCCTACGGAGGCAGCAAAGAATTGATGCGACATATCGCGCCGGCCGGTCCCATTTATCAAGCTGGTACTTTGTCTGGTAATCCGCTGGCCATGACTGCGGGTCTGGTTACTCTGCGTCGCTTACGCGACCTTTCAATTTACGAGCGCCTCGAACAATCGAGCGCGCGACTCTGCGAGGGAATCTCAAAAGCAGCATCTGCCGCGGGTGTCCAGACGATAACTAACCGCGTCGGCTCGATGTTCACAACGTTCTTCACCGATCAGCGGGTTGTTGATTGGACCACCGCCAACCGAAGCAATCGTGATATGTATGGACGATTCTTTCACGGCATGCTGGCCGAAGGCGTCTATCTCGCACCCTCACAGTTTGAAGCGGCGTTCGTGGGCGCCGCACATACTGACGAGATTATTGATCGCACAATCAACGCTGCAGCGCGAGCGCTCTCCATAGTGAATTTCTAGCGAGGCAACCCTCAGACCGACAATATTCGATTCAAGACTTGACTTACCAGACGAGGCGTTCAGGTCGCAATTAGAGTGGCAGGTCGATGATGAACCGCGCGCCCTTCCCCGATTCGCTTTCCGCGGAAATCCGCCCATCGTGCTGTTCGACAATCTGCTTGACGATGGCCAACCCCAACCCGGTGCCGCGCTGTTTGGTGGAAAAGAATGGTTCAAAGATGCGATCCATTGTCGCCTGCTCCATGCCACTTCCCTGATCTGAAACTATCACGCGAGCGACAGCGCCTGAGCCAGTGTGAGTATTGCCGGCTTTTGCATTCAACATTTCGGTTTCAATGGTGATGAGACCGGATTGGGGGCTGGCGTCCACGGCATTGGCAATCACATTGACGAAGACCTGCACCAACTGATCGGCATCCCACGAGCCGCGCAGCGTCTGGCTACTGAACGACTTCGTTACCGGCGTCGCCTTTTCTTTGATCCGTTCAGCCACCAGCTCAAGACTGCGGTTGATCAACTCATCAAGCTCGACTAAGGAACGCGCAAGCGGTTTTTGTCTCGAGAACTCGGTCACGTCATAGACCAGTTTGTTCAAATGATTTACGCCGCGCTCAACCAGATCGATCGTCCGCAGGGCCTCTTTGTCTTCACTGACATTGTCGCGCAACATCGATACTCCCAATCGAATCGTACCGAGTGGGTTCTTGATTTCGTGCGCCACCTGGGTGGTGGCCTGGCCAACTGCGGCCAGGGATTCATTGCGGCGCATCACGCGCTCGGCCTCGGCCGCTTCGGTGACATCGACGAGGGTAATTATCTGGCCCCCAACTCCATCGATGGCCAGCGGCGATGAATAAACATCAAAACTCTTTTGCACTCCCGGAACATCGGTGGGGCAAAGGTAACGGCCCCGATAGGGGGCTTCTTGAACCCGTGAGCCGATTGCCACTTCCAACATCTGCATGGCCTCGTCCGGCGCGAATTTTTCGCGCACGTATGCCCCGATACTGGCGCCCGGAAAGATATCGAAAAAGGCGCGATTGGCGCTGCGAATGCGATCATCCTGATCGATGGCTACCACCGCGCTCACCATTCCTTCCAGCATTTGATTACTGAAGCTTCGTTCTCGTCGCACTTCGTCTGCGCTGCGACGCAATTGCTGGAAACGTCGCTGCACTTCCCAAATGGTCCCGGTTGCAACGACAAAACCGACCAGCAGGGCGATCACGCTCCAAAGCCGAATAGAACGCACGGCCTGCTGTTGAATGGCTTCGCTTTTATGAAAAACCTCAGCTTGCTCTTGAGTCGAGTCGCTAAACAGGTCATTTAGCTCAGCGTCAACGGTGTGGAATTTCGAGAAGCCTTCCAGCGAGTAACGCCGCGAATCCCCGGTGATCGCCACATACGATTCGAGGTCGGTACGAAATTGACTCCATTTTGGATCCTGGGAAAGCGGGGGACGCTCGAGCAGCGGGACTTGTTTCTTCATCGCTTCGCGTGCGGTGCGCAAAGGCAGATCAAAGGGCGGCTTTATACCCCTACCCGCCTGGGCATCCTGTTGCGCGCGGGCCTCGTTGTCCAGCTTCGTAAGCGCGAGCCGCAGTTGCAGCAGGAGGTTTGCCCGCGCCGCATGGACGTGTTCCAAATCGAGTACCTGGACCGCCACATCGTCAACGCGACGCACACTGAGGTAGGCAAGTACCGAGATGACCATCAGGAGCAGCGTGAAGCCGATGATCAGAGGAGTGACGGCAGGTGCCAGTTCACGACCGGCACTGGCGCCTGTGGCCGGAGGTTGGATTCCACCCGTCCCGCCGGCAGGTTGATCGGAACGACGATAGACCACCTGCGGATCGAAATCAGGATCGGTGGGGTGGTTGTCTTTTTCGCGACTACTCATCAGTTAGTTCCGAACTCAAGTGCTGTAACCAATGTCGGGTGGTTCATTTTGCGAGGTCAGCAAACGCACGTTAGCACGCAGGATGCGTGCGGTCCCAGGCTGCGGTCCCAGGTTACAGTCCAAGGTTACGGTTTGGCGTCCATCCAGTTGTCACCGATGCCGACGTCGGCGATTAGCGGTACGTCGAGTTTCACCGCTGTTTCCATTTCGTGCTTTAGTACCTCCACAACACGCTCGACCTCCGCAGCCGGTGCTTCGACCAGCAGTTCGTCATGCACCTGCATAAGCATGCGGGCTTTTAGTTTTTCGCGTTTGAATTCTTCCTCGACATGCAACATGGCGATTTTTACGATATCACTGGCCGTGCCCTGAATGGGCATGTTGATCGCTTCGCGTTCGGCGGCCTTGCGAATATTGGCGTTGCGATCATTAATGCCCTGCAGCGGACGAATGCGGCCGTAGATGGATCGAACATAGCCGTGCTCACGCGCGCGCAACGGTACCTCTTCCATGTAACGCCGCACACCTTTGTAGGTGTTGTAATAATCCTGAATGACTTTTTTTGCTTCTTCGCGAGAAATACCGACGCGCTGAGATAAACCCCACGGTTCAATCGCGTAGGCAATCGCAAAGTTCACAATCTTGGCAAAGCGGCGCGCCTCTTTCAGCTCGGCATCGGTCTCTGCATGAAACACCAGTCGTGCAGTGCGGTTATGAATGTCCTCGCCATTCTGAAAGGCCTCGAGCATGACCGGATCCTGGGTGATGTGCGCCAGCAATCGCAGTTCAAGCTGCGAATAATCGGCAGAGATGATCTTAAAGCCTGCTTCGGCCACAAACGCGCGGCGAATACGCCTTCCCAGCTCACTGCGGATGGGAATGTTCTGCAGATTGGGATCGCTTGACGACAGTCGTCCGGTGGCCGCCACCGTTTGATTCAGCTGGCAATGGATGCGGCCATCCGCCGCGATCTGATGCGGCAAAGCGTCCGTGTATACGCTCTTCAATTTATCAAGCTCACGATACTCGATAATCAGCCGCGGCAGTTCATAGGTTTGCGCTAGTTCTTCCAATACCGCTTTGCTGGTCGAGATGCGGCCGGTCGAAGTCTTGCGCCCGCTGCCGATATTCAAATCCGCGAGTACATCACCCACTTGTTTGGGCGAACCAACATTGAACTCATGACCCGCCAGCTTATAGATCTGCTCGGTCAAACGGACAAGTTCCTGGCCCAGAAAGTTAGACAAGTCGTTGAGCACCTTGCGATCAACTTTCAATCCGGCGCGCTCCATTTGATAGAGCAACGGAGCGAGCGGCAATTCTACTTCCGAGTAGATCGTTTCCAACTTCTTTTCGAGGATGCGCTCGTGCAGCACGCGCGCTGCCTGGGCGGTAAGATCGGCGGCGGCCGCGGTCTGCCAGATCAACTCTGTCCAACCAGCGGGCGCGGCCCCCCCGGCTTCTACACCGGTCAATTCCCTCGCCAGCTCACTCAAGTCGTACTTACTGCGACTCGGATCGAGCAAATAGGCGGCAAGAAAAGTGTCGTCCTTAACGCCTTCGAGCGTAATGCCAAGCGGCGCGAGCAAACCGATTGCCCGTTTCAAATCGTGAACGGATTTTTCCAGTAGGCCGTTCGCCAGCACTTCGCGCAACAGGACAAGAGCGACTTCGCGGCCTTCGGCAAACTTTTCCAGATCGACATAGGCTGCTTTGCCAGGCGCGCTTGAAAACGCAATTCCGAACGCTCCTTCCTGTGGCAGCAGGCAGCGTTGTTCATCCTCACTCTCAGCCGGCTCGGCAATGGCGATCCCTACGTGCTCGGCATTCCATAGCGTTTGAACTAAAGCCCTTAGTTCTGACTCTTTCCGGATAAGCCGATAGTCGAGTGCCTCATTAAGGCCAGCGGGCGCCGCCTGCGCGGCATCGGCAAATTCCCGCGTGAGCGCCTGGAACTCCAGCTCGTGAAACAACTCATAAGCTGCGGCCCGATCCGGCGGCCGCGCCTTTAGCTGGTCCAGGTCCAATTCCACGTCGAGATCTGACTTGATGCGGGCGAGTTCCCGTGATTGCCGAATCAGCGGCGCGTTGTCCCGCAGCGATTCGCGATAGGTCTTGTGCTTTACTTCTTCCCAACGCTCGAGGGCGTTCTCGATGGAACCAAAGTCCTTGATCAACTGCACCGCGCCCTTCGCGCCGATACCGGGCGCACCGGGGATGTTATCGATCGAGTCGCCCATCAGACCCAGCAGATCGACAACCTGATCGGCAGTCACGCCAAACTTCTTTTCCACCCAGGCTTCGTCGCACCATTCGATAGGCGGCACGTATTCCTTTCGCTTCGCGACCTGCGAGTTGGTGCGCATGGCCACCACAAAAGGATCATGGACCAACTGGCACATGTCTTTATCGTTGGAGACAATGACAGCCTGCACGTCTTTCTTCTCAGCCTGCACCGCCAGCGTGCCAATCACGTCATCTGCTTCATAACCGGGCGCGTTGATGACGGGAATATTAAAAGCTTCGCAGAGGCGGATGATGTACGGTAACTGCGAAGCGAGATCTTCGGGCATCTGCAGGCGATTGGCTTTGTAGTCGGCAAAGGTTTCGTGCCGAAAGGTCTTCTCGCCGGATTCAAAGATGGCCGCGATGTAGTCCGGTTTTTCATCGAGCAACAGCTTGCGCAACATGTTGGTAAAGATAAATACGGCCTGCGTGACTTGTCCGTGCGAGTTTGACAGGGGCGCGGTGCGGTTCATCATCGGCGCATAAAACGCGCGGAAGATATGGGACATCGAGTCGATCAGAAAGACTCGCCCTTTAGGTCCGTTGTTGGAATTGCTCTTGGCTGGCATCTTACAACTGTCGCTCTTAGTCTGTCGGAACGCCCAGGGCGCTCGCTAATTCCAGCCCAGGGTAACACCCCGGGGGCACGATATTCGTAACGGGTTTATTAACCGTGAAAGGGTTGCCAAAGCCTGGTAGCACGCTTCGGAATGAATTCTCTCCTGACCTTTGCCAACACCTTTAGTGTTTCCTATATCAGACTTAACTCTTTTTCCCAGGGTCTTGCCTGGGGCTGGAATTGGCGAACGCGTTTGGTGTTTACTCACCGCTACCCGCCGACCTAAATATCAGTACCCGCGCAATTGTTCCCGGTAGCCTTCAAAGTTCCGTTTCATTTCACCCAGACTGTCGCCGCCGAATTTCTCGCGCAGGGCCGAGCCCAGCACCAGCGCGGTCATCGCTTCGCCAATCACTCCGGCTGCCGGCACGACGGTGATATCAGATCGTTCGAAGGCCGCCGCTTCTTCCTGCTTAGTGTCGATGTCAACGGATCGCAGGGGCCGGCGCAGAGTCGAGATCGGTTTCAGATGGCCGCGGATGCGCAGTTCTTCGCCGTTGGTGATGCCACCCTCGAGTCCGCCCGCGCGATTCGTCGCCCGAATAAAGTCTTTAGTTTCGGCGTTGTAGGCAATCTCGTCATGAACCTCAGATCCTGGCAAGCTGCTCGCTTCCACGCCGGCGCCGATCGCTACACCCTTGACCGCAGGGATGGACATTACGGCCTGCGCGAGACGCCCATCCAGTTTGCCGTCCCAGGAAGTATGCGAGCCAAGCCCGGGAACAAGTCCGCGAGCGACTACCTCAAAAATTCCACCCAACGTATCACCCTCGTGACGCTTCTGATCGATCAACTCGATCATGCTTTGCTGCGCCAGTTCATCGGCGCACCGCAGCGGCGCATCTTCGCGAATGGCGCTGATTGCTTCCCAGGAAAGCTCCAGAGGTTTTTCCGGCAGGCCGCCGAGTTGGATCACGTGGCTGCGAATCTCGGCGCCGAATTGCGTCAACAACTGTTTGGCCAGCGCGCCGCACGCGACCCGCGCCGCGGTTTCGCGGGCCGATGCGCGTTCGAGTATGTTGCGCAGATCGCGCGCGCCGAACTTCAATCCTCCGGCAAGATCTGCATGGCCGGGGCGAGGGCGCTTTACCCGGCGCGACTTCTCGGGTTCCAGGTCGCGCGCTTCGGTCGCCATCACCTCGGTCCAGTTGGCCCAGTCTTTGTTATCAATCATCAGGGCCAGCGGCGAACCGAGTGTTAATCCATGGCGCACACCGCTCAGAATCTGGACCTCGTCCTGCTCGATCTTCATCCGGCCGCCGCGGCCATAGCCCCACTGGCGGCGCTTCAATTCGTGATTTATCTGGTCTATATCCACAGGCACACCTGCGGGCAGACCTTCAACAATCGCGACCAGGGCGCGGCCGTGTGACTCTCCGGCTGTAGTGAAACGAAGCATCAGGGTATAACGATTGTAGATTTGATCTGTGGGAAGGACAAATCAGAGATGCCCTACAGGCGCTTAGGCTGTCTACTTCAGTCGGGTTTTTGCGCTGAAAATTAAGCTGGTTTCGGATAAATCGAAAACCCGCCTGGAAGGCGGTATTCTAAACACCTGTAGCTTACAAATATTCTTCGGCAAAAATATTCCCGCGCCCTAATATTCCCGCAGGATCGAATGCGCGTTTCAACGCCGCCATCTCGCGCAGATGTTGCTCGCTATGGAAAATTTGCAGGTATTCGCGTTTCAATTTTCCGACTCCATGTTCCGCTGAAAGAGTGCCGCCCACGGCAGCCGCGCGCTTCAGGAACTGCACGTAAATTTCGCGGGCCCTTGCGCCTTCATCATCATTCCGCGGCAGAATATTTACATGAACATGGTTGTCGCCAATATGCCCGAAGATGGTGTAGCGCAGCTCATCGGCTTGCAGAGTCTCCTCGTAAAATCGGAGCATTCCGGAAAACTCCTTATCCGGAACTGACATGTCGGTCGAAACTTTACGTTGGTTATGGCGCGCGAACCATTCATTCATCAGTACGGGAAGCTGGTGCCGAAATTCGCGTAGCCTGGCCTGATCCGGTTCGTTCGTGGCAAACCATGACAGCTCAGCGAGCGCGTCATGCTCTTCAAGCAACGACAACCATCCATTCATTAGCGCCTCTTCTCTTGCGGGCGTTGTCTCCTGCTCAAAAAAAATCGCTCCGACTGCGGCTGACGGAATCGTCTCGTAGCGTTGCCGCAGAAAGCCGAGTGACTGGCTATCAAAAAATTCCAGGGCGCGCGCATCAATATCCTCCGCCACGCTCGTTTGCCGCGAATGAAGGGACCGCTCACGTGCCTCACTGACGAACGTCAGCAATTTTTCTTCGGACGCAAAAAACACAACTCCGCTTAAGAGTCCCTCAGGCTTTGGTAACAGCTTCACTTCAACTTCGATTACCACGCCCAGCGTTCCTTCACTGCCGATAAATAAATCTATGATGTCCATTCCCGGAGCTACGAAATAGCCCGACGCGTGTTTGCGAAGCCGCGGCATTGAATATGATGGCAACTGCGCTTCAATTTCTCGACCGTTGGAAAGTGGAATTCTTATGCGACCATCAGCCGCGGCGAAAAGTTCCCCTCGATGAAGATCAATAACGTCACCGCCGGCCAATGCAATCGTCAGCCGCTGCACGTAATTCCGCGTGGGCCCATATTTGAAAGTGCGTGAGCCTGAGGCGTTGGTCGCCACATTGCCCCCGAGAAAGCAACCGCGTTCGGTTGGATCAGGCGGGTAAAGCAAGCCTTCAGAGTTAACAGCCTGCTGTAGATCGCTTAGAATCACGCCTGCTTCGGCGACAGCCAGGCCGCCTGCATCTTCTCGAACAATGCGCTTGATGTGATCCAGTTTATCGGTGGCCAGAATGATGCCGCCGAAAGGAACGCGCCCGCCGACGGTGCCCGTTCCGGCGCCAGAGACGGTCACTGGATTATGTTCTCGCGTCGCCGCCTCCAAAACTTCCGCGGCTTCTTTCGCGTCCTTGGGAAAGACTACACGCTCAGCGTGGCCGCCCTGCACGTAGCTGGAATCGGAAAGGAAAGATTGGATCTGGTCCGGTTGAGTTTGGATGAGCATGCTATCGTGAAATCAGCTTGCAACTCCTCTCATTCACACCCGGGTGTAGCGGATCCATCGACACTAGTAATAACAGTTTCAACGGTTTCTCAATTGTGACCTTCACAACTAAGAGGTAAACCGTTGAAACGTTTTCGCGTCATATAGCACGCTAATCACCCGGTTGAAACTGGGTGAGAATGAGACGGTCGCCTTCAACTCAGCTGCAATTCCCTCTCGCGCAGATACTTGATTCGATCGCGCAGCTCGGCGGCTTTCTCAAACTCAAATCGCTTCGCTGCCTCGCGCATATCTCTGTCCAGCTGATCGATAGTCTGGCCGATTTTCTCCGCCGAATATTCTTCGTATTCGTCGAGATCGAGGGGCACCTTGAAATAGTCTGCTTCGTAAGCAGTGACTAGTGTCGCTTCAATCGGCTTGATGATTGTCTGCGGCGTGATGCCATGTTCGAGGTTGTAGGCTTCCTGCACGGACCGGCGCCGGCGCGTTTCACCGATCGCCCGTTTCATGGAATCGGTAACTCGATCGGCGTACAGAATTGCCTTGCCTCTCGAGTTTCGGGCCGCCCGGCCGATGGTTTGAATCAGGGAAGATTCAGAACGCAGGAAGCCTTCCTTGTCAGCATCGAGAATCGCGACCAATGAAACTTCGGGCAGGTCCAACCCTTCGCGCAGCAGATTGATTCCCACCAGCACGTCGAATTCTCCACGTCGCAGATCGCGCAGAATCTTGATGCGGTCGAGGGTCACAATATCCGAATGAAGGTAGCGAACGCGCACCCCAACTTCAGTGAAATACTCAGTCAGATCTTCGGACATTCGCTTGGTCAGGGTCGTCACCAGGACGCGCTCCTTGCGTTCGGCGCGCAGGCGGCATTCTTCCAACAGGTGATCGATCTGTCCTTTGACAGGCAGCACTTCGACTTCGGGATCCATTAACCCGGTGGGTCGAATAATTTGTTCAACAACTTCGCCGCTCACCTTTGTCAATTCATAAGGTCCGGGCGTGGCAGAGACATAAACAGTCTGGCCAATGCGCTCCTCGAACTCGCGAAAATTGAGCGGCCGATTGTCGAGAGCCGACGGCAAGCGGAAACCGTACTCTACGAGCGTCCGTTTGCGCGACTGGTCCCCCTCAAACATTCCGCGCACCTGCGGCACAGTCTGATGAGCTTCATCAATCACCATCATAGTGTCGCGCGGCAGGTAATCGAGCAGAGTCGGCGGCGGATCGCCGGGATTCTTCCCGGTCAGGTGCCGCGAGTAGTTTTCAATGCCGCGGCAAAAGCCCATCTCCTTGATCATCTCGAGATCAAACATCGTCCGCTGATGCAGGCGCTGGGCTTCGACCAGCTTGCCCTCAGCGATCAGTTTTGGTTCCCACCACTCAAGCTCGGCGCGGATGGATTTGATCGCCTGCTTGATGGTGTTTTTGGACATCACATAATGGGTCTTGGGATAGATCGGCACGCGCGCAGTGTGTTTATGAATTACTTCGCCGAGGAGTGGATCGATAGTGGAGATGGAATCGATCTCGTCGCCCCACAGTTCGATGCGATAGGCGTTGTCCTGATAACTCGGGAACAGGTCCACCACATCACCACGGACACGAAAGGACCCGCGCTTAAAATCAACATCGGCGCGTTCGTATTGCAACTCAACCAGTCTTTGGAGCAGCGCCTCACGCGTCAGGCGCTCGCCCGGCTCGAGAAAAAGCAGCATGCCATAGTACGCATCGGGATCGCCCAGACCGTAGATGCACGACACGCTGGCAACTACGATGACATCGCGCCGCTCGAAAAGCGCTCGCGTAGCTGACATGCGCAGGCGATCGATGTCGTCATTAACAATGGCCTCTTTTTCAATATACAAATCGGCCGAAGGCATGTACGCCTCTGGCTGATAGTAATCGTAGTACGAGACAAAATACTCAACGGCGTTTTCCGGAAACAGGCTCTTGAATTCCTGATACAACTGCGCCGCCAGCGTTTTATTGTGGGCCATTACCAGGGTGGGCCGCTGGGTTTTCTGAATCACGCTGGCAATGGTAAATGTCTTGCCGCTACCCGTGATTCCGAGCAGCACCTGGTCCTTGGCCCCGTCTTCGAGACCTCGGACTAAAGCGTCGATTGCCTGCGGTTGATCCCCTTTTGGTTCGTAATCCGACTTTAACTTGAAAGACATGGTGGTAAGGAATAGTAAGCGGGGCAAAGGGCAAAGAGCAAAGAGCGAAGAGTTGGTCCCCTTCGCCCTTTGCCCCTCGCTCTTCGCCGTTTGCTCTTTGCTTTGCTCTACTGACAAACGGGATCGCGGGAGTTTTGGCGGCAAAGCACTTTCTTCAACCCGTCGATTAGGACCTGCTGTTGATTGATTTGTGCTTGTTGCGCCTTTATCTGCGCTTGTTGCAATTCCAGCCGTGTCTGTTGCTTCTCGATTTGCGTTTGTTGTTCATTGACGGCGTTCACCAGAACCGCTGAGATGCGATCGTACTTGACGCCTTCGACCTGGCCGCTCGCGTTGTAGGTCACGAGCAAGGGTTCAACACCAGCGACGTCCTCGGCGCCAAATCCGAGATCCTTCATGCCGCCGTCTTTCCACGCGAACCGAATCGGGCGCAGGCGTCGCACCAGACTCAAGCCAAATGTGAACGGAGCGACGTTTGTTTTGTAACGTAAGCTGGACGAGCAGGCCGCGACTTGATTGGATGAATTGCGGCAGAGACTACTCCCACCCGCAGTACCGAGCGCGTTCAGTTTTAGAATTCCGTCAACCGTGGTGGTTCCGGCAACATGAAGTTTGGCTGTAGGTGAAGTCGTGCCAATGCCAAGGTTACCGTTGTTGTCCAACCTCGCCTGCTCAGTCAGCGTCCCAGCGTTACGTGTATAAAACGCCATCGCGCCGCTCTCGGAGCCGGCAGTATTGTTCATGATTGACCCAGTGATGGCGGCATAGTCAGTTGCACCGCTACTGCTATTTTTCAGACCGAAGTACTGGGCCACGCCCCAGCCGTTAGTATTAACGTTCCGCTGTAGCCTTAGCGCGTCTCCCGAGGTGCTGGGAGTCATGATGTGGAGTTGGGCGTTAGGAGTTGAGGTGCCAATCCCGACGCTGCCCGGAATCTGAACAGTATCTTGCCCCGCGGTGCGTCCTAATACAATCGTGTTGCTCGTGCTGACCGTTGCTTCGGAGCCAATAGCGGTAGCAAAGTAAAGGTTATTGGCGGCGACATTAGAGTTCGCCCCGAGCAGGGTGTTGGCAATTCCGGTCGTATTTGCCAGGCCGGAGTTTGTGCCGACAAACGAGTTGTTGTAGCCCGTTGTGGTGTAATAACCAGTGAAGGAGCCGAGAAATAAATTTCCGTAACCCGTCGTGTTGGTAAAGCCTGCGTTTGTGCCGAAAAAAGAGTTGTTACCGGCAGTCGTGTTGCTGTAACCCGCGCTCGTGCCAAAGAAAGCATTGTAGTAGCCTTCAGTATTGGCTAAGCCAGTGTAGGCTCCATAAAACGCGTTTGAGTTACTCGTATTGTTGTATCCCGCCTGGAAGCCAACAAAGGAATTGGTATGTCCTAAGATGTTGTTTCTGCCCGCTGTGATCCCAAAGAACGCATTTCGGTCGCCGGTGGTGTTGTTCAAGCCGGCTTGATAGCCGACAAAAATATTGTTGCTGCCGAGTTGCGACAAGACCCTATTTCCATCGATGTTGAAGTACGTCGCGGTATTGACAACGCTTCCCGATAACGCGCCGCTGGCGGTCAGGTTCGCGGCCAAGCCGTTGCCCGTAATGTTGAAGTTACTGCCAGGTTGTTGAGTGGTTGAGTTTTGAATGAAGTTGCCGCCGTTGGTCGCAATCGTCAGAGTGTTACCCGCTGGCGTGATTGTCACATTATCGCCCGCCGCTAACGTCACGTTATCCGTCAGCCCGTTCAGGTTCTTGACCACTTCGTTGCTGGCAATCTTCGCCGCCGTCACGGCTGAGTCGGCAATTTTCGTGGTCGTTACCGCTGAGCCCCCTATCTTCGGCGCCGTGATAGCGCTGTCGGCAATGTTCGCCGTCGGAATCGAACCCAGCCTCGCGTTATCGAGCGTCCCACTTGTCAGGTTCGCGGCATTGAGATTGGTTAAGCCGGAACCACTCGCGTTGAGTGACCCACTTACCGAAAGATCGCCTCCCACGACACCATTGCCCGAAACATTGAAGTTGGCTCCGGTTTGCGGCGTCGTGGTGTTTTGAATGTAGTTTGTGTTGCCGGCCGGAATATCTGTGGCCGCCAGTGCTGAACTCGTAAAACCCGCGCCATTGCTGCGCAGGAAATTTCCACTTGCTCCAACTGTCGTTAAGCCTGTTCCGCCATTGGCGACTCCCACTATTCCAAGCCGAGCGTTGTCGAGAGTTCCGCTGGTGATGTTGTTGGCGTTTAGTCCGGTTAAGCCTGAGCCGTCGCCATTGATGCCGTTTGCAAAGGTCTTGGCGCCCGTAAAGGTTTGCGCCCCGGAAAGTGTCGCGATATTTGAAGAGAGGCGGCTATCCGCAAGCGTTCCAGTCGTTATGTTTGAGGCATTCAGATTAGTTAGGTTTGCTCCATCAATGTTGCCGGAAATTGTTCCCACGACGTTCAAGTTGCCCGGAACCTGTACCGTGTCCGCCGATCGTGATACGCCGTCATATATTCCCGCAACCTTCCCTAAAACAATCGTGTCGCTCGCATTCACAAGAGCTCCTGAGCCGATTGCTCCAGCATAGGAGAGATTGTCTGAACCAACATTGGCGTTGGAACCAAAGACTGAATTGAAGTTGCCGGTTGCGTTATTGATACCCGCAATATAGCCGAAGAGGGAGTTATTGTGACCGGCTGTATTGCTCTGGCCCGCCTGCATACCGACAAACGAGTTGCTGTGTCCGGACGTATTACCGTAACCCGTATTCACGCCAAAGAATGAGTTGTTCCCACCAGAAGTATTCTGGCGGCCGGATTGCACTCCAAAAAAGGCATTGTCAGTACCCGACGTGTTGACTCTACCAGCGTCTGAACCAAAGAAAGCGTTGTCCGCTCCGGTGACGTTAGCAGTGCCGGCATTAACGCCCGTAAAAGTATTGTTGGTTCCTGAGACGCTCAGAACACGAGTGCCGGCGATGTTGAATTGGGTCGTCGCATTGAACACAGTGGCCGTGCCGTTGCCCGAAAGATTGAAACCGCCGCTTTGGGCCGAGCCTGTTTGATTGCGAATGTAGCTCGCGCTCAAATCGGGCACGTCCCCTACTTGCAAAGCAGAACTCGTAAAGGCTGTACCGTTGCTGCGCAGGAAACTTCCGTTGGCGCCTACCGATGTTAATCCCGTGCCGCCTTTGCTGATCGGTATGACGTTAAGTCGAGCGTTGTCGAGAGTGCCGGTGGTGATATTGGAGGCGTTGATGTTCGTTAACGCTGCACCATTGAAGTTGCTAGCAGTAACCGATCCTGTGACTTGTAAGGATCCGGGAATTTGCACCGTGTCAGCCGGCCGTGAGACACCGTCATAGACGCCGGCAATTTTTCCCAGGACTATCGTATCGCTCGCGGTGGCTACGGAGCGCGCACCAATGGCGCTGGCGAAGAAGAGAGCATTCCCGGGTGTGACCTGCGAAATGGCGCCCACGAAAGTGTTATAACTACTGGTACCCGCGAAATTGAATCCGGTGTTATTGACGAAAGCACTTTCACCGATGAACACATTGAAGCTTCCGCTCGTATTCGTCGCCCCTGCGCTTCCTCCAAGAAACACGTTGTTGTGTCCTGTTCCAGTGCTGGAGCCCGCCCCTGACCCGAAAAACGAGTTGCGGAATCCGGTATTATTGGTTTGACCTGCACCGGACCCAAAAAATGAGTTATTGTTACCATTCGTATTGCTGTGGCCACTATCGAGGCCGGCAAAAATATTTCCTTCGCCAGCAACGCTCAGAGCGCGATTACCGCCGATGTTGAATTGCGTCAAAGCATTGAGCACGTTCGCGGTACCGGTGCCGTCGATGTTGAAGTTCGCAGCAGACTGCACACTGGTCGTGTTTTGAATGTAGTCGTTGCTGCCCGGAATCGGCAGTCGTGGATCCGTCAACCGCGGATCCGTTGTCTGCACAAAGTCGCTGGAAGAAGTCCCGCCTAAGTTTTCAGCGTTGGTGGCAGCGTCCGCAGTCGCAGCAGATAAACTGCGAATAGTGTATGGAGCCGAAGTGACTTGCTTCCGCGGGTCCAGCGTGGTGAAGGCTCCGGTGCTGTCGCCGGGTCGTACTCCGATTTCCAGGTAGCGATCAGCGCCGTTGCTGAAGAGACTGCCAAAGTTGAGCGATACACTAAACATGCCGTTTATTACTGCCACGTCCTCAAGAACAATTGGTGTGGCATTAAGTGGCGCGTTTGTGCCGTTGACTTCGTCGTACAAGTTGAACTGAAAATCAAAGGACCCGGTTGGTTGATTGTATTCATCGGGTAGTTTGCCCTGGTAATTGAAGGTGAGTGTTTGAGCCGTCGTGGCCAACACTGAAAAAAGAACAACGCACAACGTCAGTGACGACTGACGAACGAGGAACGTAAGTGTTTTCATCGTTTGTCTCCTGAGGGTGAGATTGAGAATTTTTTCCAGGGAGATTTTACGCGCACTGGGGAGCGATTAGCCAGAAACAACGGGAGCGCGAAAGACCGTGAACCGTGAACCCGAAACCGAAACGAGCAAGAACGGCCGCATGAAAAGAAAAATCGTGAATGAAGCTGAGTAGTGCTCCATTCACGATCTAATCGCAGGACGGTCTCTGTCTTATCCACCCACCCGCTAACGCAGGTGGTGCTGACTCGAAGTTCACCCCTCGACTTGCTGTTTGCCCTTCGCTCCTTGCTCTTCTTAAGCGGCCGAATGGGCCGTCTCGCGGGATTGGCTGCTGATCTGGTATATCGCTTCCATGACTGCCGATCTCACTTCCGAAGGCAACGATCCACGGACCGCCAGGCGGCGGAACGCGGGCACGATTTCCGACTGGCCGCTCAGGGCCAGCAGCTTAACGACGGCCAGGCGAACTTCGATGTTGGCGTGGTCCTCGATCGCGCGCATCAATGGCTGCACTTCTCCCGCCTTGGCCATCAGGAACAAGAGTGAAAATGCATCGTAAGTGCGCTCTCGACTCTCACCGGTAAGATTGTTGATAGCCTGACTCGCCAGACCGGAATCGGCCAACGCGGCGCCAATCTTTCGTCTTCGTTCCGGCGAACCTTCCCGAAGCGCCCTTGTGAACGAAGCCGCCCGATCGGACTGAACATCGTGCAGGGCCCGAGCTGCGGCATTGCGAACTTCAGGTGCGGCATCGTCAAACGACCTATTGATCAAGTGGAACGAATCTTCGCCGCCCGTTTGGCTGAGTTCTGTCAGCGCCGCCGCTCGGTCTGTTGAATTTTCACTTTTGAGCCGTTTGAGAATTTCTGAGGGCACGCCGGCGGATTCCTCGTCGACTGCCAGCAGTCCTTTCTCTTCGCGGACCACCTCGATCTCATGCGCCTGAATGACGTGGGCGGCGGGGGTCGGCTCGCTGGTTTCATACTGGAGTGCCGGGCCGGAAAGCGGCCGCACTGAGAGACGAGGCTGTTCCAGATCGACATCCATCCATTCAGATTCCAACGCAGGCAACTCATCAACTGACAACTGCGACTGATCAGAGGGTTCAGCAACGACGGGAGAAGGCGGCCGGTTGGCAAAGCGTCGGGCTTCTTCATTAGCCGCCCGTTCCGCTTCCAGGTCGAGGCGTTGCCGCTCGGTCTCGGCACGACGCCGGGCCGCACCTTCAGCCAAACGGCGCGCGTCTTCTTCAGCTTTTAGCCGCGCCCGCTCTTCGGCTGCGTGGCGTTCTTCTTCCAGCTTAAGCCGAGCTTCAGCTTCCGCTCGCAGTCCGGCTTGCGCTTCGAGTCGCCGGCGTTGCTCTTCGCCGGCCCTGTTGAGCTCTTCGATTTCGACTCGAATCCGTCTTTCCTGCTCGGCCCGGTTGCGCGTTTCTTCTTCAACTTTCCGGCGCAGCATCTGCAACTCGGCCTGTTTGAGTTCATCTTCGTCTGCGCGGCGACGGGATTCTTCTTCAATTCTCTGGGCTTCTTCTTCAGCGCGCCGGCGGGATTCATGCAGCCGGGTTCGCTCTTCTTCTTCAGCGCGATGGCGGGTTTCGACTTCCAGCCGGCGGCGCTCTTCTTCGGCGGACGAACGGCTTTCTTCCTCGAGCCTGAGACGTTCCTGCTCTTTAGCGAGCATCTCAGTTTCCTCTTCCGCCTTTCTCCGGATCGCCGCTACTTCGGCCCGATGTTGTTGCAGCGCCAGTTCGGTTTGCCGCAGGGCCTCTTCTTCTCGTTGCAGTTGCTGGGCCTTTTCGCGCCGAATACTCTCGGCTTCTTCTATTTGCCGGCGTTGCACTTCCTCCGCCTGTTGCAGCACTTCAATTTCAGCGCGCACCTGGAGTTCGCGTTCCGCGCGGATCTGCGCGTCCAGTTTCGCCTGTTCGCGCAATGATTCGAGAGCCCCGAGTTGATTCTCGCGCTCAGCGGCGTGTTGCCTTACTTCGGCTTCGACTTGCGCGCGCTCTGCTTCCGCAAGACGCCGCGCCTCTTCGAACTCGTGACGCTGTTCTTCGGCGCGTAAGCGGGCTTCCTCTTCCGCTCTCAGACGGACTTCCTCTGCCTGACGCAGGGCCTCGATCTCGCTCTGCATCTGCAATGCTTTTTCCGCACGAGCACGCGCCTGTTCCTCAGCCTGATGACGAATGGCTTCCAGGGCCGCCAGGTGACGCTCCTCTTCTTCCGTACGCTGGCGCATCTCGGCTTCGAGACGCTCACGTTCTTCTTCAGTGCGACGCCTCTCTTCCTCGACCCGCAACCGCTGCGCTTCCAACCGCTGACGCTCCGCCTCGGCCTGCCGATGAACCTCTTCCTCGGCCAGCAACCGTGCTTCTTCCCAGGCCCGCAGTTGTTGTTGTTCTTCGGCCTTCAGACGGGCCAGTTCTTCCGTCTGGCGACGCGCTTCGGATTCCGTCTTGCGACGATTTTCCGCTTCCTGAATACGCTGGCGCTGCTGCTCTTCAGCCTGGCGCAAGGCTTCGATTTCACTGCGGATGCGCTGTTCCTTTTCCACGCGCTGGACCAGATCCTCCTGAGCCTTCTGCTTTACCGCCTCAAGCGCGGCCAGGCGCAGCTCTTCTTCTTCGGCGTACCGTCGGGCCTCTTCTTCCATGCGCCGCTGTTCTGCTTCAGCGTGGGCGCGCGCCTCTTCGAGACGGCGACGCTCCGCTTCCGCGCGCTGACTTACTTCAGCAGCAATTCTCAGTCGCTCTGCTTCGGCCTGGCGACGAACCTCCTCCTCCGCCTGCATGCGCGCCTGTTCTTCGGCCAGACGTTGCGCATCTTCCTCAGTCTTACGACGGGCCGCTTCAATCTCTGCTCTCTGACGCGCGACCGCCTCTGCAGCCTGTAGCAGGGCCTCAGCCTCTATGCGCAGTCGCTCTTCTTCTTGACGGCGTCGTCGCTCCGCGGCTTGGCGGGCTTCTTCTTCGATAGCCAAACGGAGGGCTTCTTGCTCAGCCAGTCGGCGCGCCTCTTCCGCGGCACGTTGCCGAGCTTCCTCTTCCGCGCGTAGGCGGGCTTCCTCTTCGGCACGCAGTCGGGCTTCTTCTGCTTGCAGTCGAGCTTCTTCTTCTGCGCGCAGTCGGGCTTCCTCTTCCGCGCGCAGTCGAGCTTCTTCAGCCATACGACGGGCAACTTCCTCTTTGGCGTGGCGCAGCGCTTCAGCTATGGCGTGCTGGCGGGCCGCTTCTTCTTCGGCCTGCCGGCGAGCGAGTTCCTCGGCGCGAAGACGCGCTGCTTCTTCCGCCTCTTTACGTGCTGCTTCGGCGGCGACTCTCTTCCTGGCAAGTTCTTCCGCGGCTCTCCTCAACGTTTCCGCTTCGACGCGGAAACGATCTTCCTCTTCAGCGCGGTTGCGCGCTTCTTCTTCAGCCCTGGCCCGGGCTTCCTCCTCTGCCTTCATGCGTGCGTCTTCCGCAGCCAGGCGGCGGGCCGCTTCTTCCTCTGCCTGTTTGCGAGCCAGTTCTTCGACCAGACGGCGCTGTTCAGCGTCCGCCCTGGCAACGGCTTCCTGTTCGGCTTTCAACCGCGCTTCCTGCTCAGCTTCTTTACGCGCAGCTTCGGCCGCCAACCTTCTCAGTTCAACTTCCTCGACAGCTTTGCGAAGCGCTTCTTCTTCCAATAGAAGGCTCTCTTCCTCGAGTGACAACTTCTCGGTGTAAGAAGGTTCTGCGGTTTCTGGCGGAGCGACTTCGGTAGATGATGAAGCATCATTCGTATCATGGGCTTCACTGATAGGTTCCGAGATCACCGCTTCAGGCGAGGCTTCGCTAACGGCCGCCATGGGAGACACAACGGCAGTAATGGAGTCGATGGCCTGTCGAACTGCGCTCGGAGGCACCTGGCGGCTCGTCTCGCGCACCACGAGGTCATTCAGGGGCGCCACTGCAGCGGGGTCGCCAATCGCGCCCAACGCTTCGACGGCACTGCGTCGCACTTCGGGAGCGGTGTCGCTCAACGCCGCAATGACGTGCGGAGTGGCCAGCCGGCTGCCGGCCGCGCCTAACTTGCGCGCCGCGGCCGCGCGTGCTGCCGGAGAATCCGCGGTCCGCAGCTCTCGCGTGGTTTCATCAAAATATCCGTGGTCCAAAAATCCCTGTCTGGCCCGTCCCTGCTGCTCCGTATTCGGATCCGAGAAGGCTGAAAGCAGGGCCGTTGCTATTACCTGACGCGTGGCTGTGTCTGAGGCATCGAGCACCTGCACGTCATAGCTGCGTCCCTCGAGAAGATTCCTGACCTCGACCTCGGCACGTTCCAATTGACCTGCTTCTGAATTCGCTTTTGTCGATCCAGCCGGCCTAGCACTACTGTGGACAGCAGGCACGGCGACGTCAGGCTCGACTGCAGGCGCAGCCGTGGTTGTTGCCTCAACCTCCGCTCGCACCACGGTGACTGATTCAGCGTCGGCCTGCGACTGAGCTTTAAGAGCCGCAATCAACTCGGGTTTGTGAGCGGTTAAGGCTTCGCGCAGAGAGGGCGTTAAGGACCCTTTAGGGGCGTCCACCAGGAGGCGATCGCTGCCATCGGTTGCCAGCGTCAACTTGATACCGTGTTGCGCGCAAAGTTGAAATAGAAACTCGACACTCATAGTTCAAAAACCTCCCGCTCTGCTTCCTCGCCCTGATGGTTTACTTGTTCGCTGGGCGCTGCGTTCGACGAATGTGTTTGTCCTGCTGCCGCTGTTTGAGTTTGTACAGGCGCGACGGGCGTTGGGTCGACTGATTGTGATGCCCCGGCGGTTAGAGATTCCGGCGCCGCTTTCGTTGAAGCTACTGTTTCGTTTGATGATTCATCCCAATCGGCGGCATCGCCGCGGCTGCGCTTAGCAGCGCGCCAGAAAAAGAGCAGCACCAACAAAGCCAGGGCGACGAGGACACCGATCAGTATCGGCAGCCAATTCAACTCTGCCCAAACTCTCCAATAATGGGCTCGACTCTTCCAATCGTTGTCTCTTGTCGTCGCGGTTTTATTTGGAGTAGGCGATGACGAGAGTTGGCTGTAGGATTCGCTGGGTCGCGGCGTTGCGACCGAGGCTGGTGTGCCCGCAGGTGAAGCGGAGCCCGAAAGACTGGACGGGGTCCTGGTTGGTGTTGCAGCCGGAGTGGGGCGGGCAGAGGTTGAAGCCCCAGAGGACACTTCAGTATTGGGTCGAGTGGGCGTTCCTTTTTCCGCTGGACCGGAATTCCGACTATCCCGCTCAGGCTTGCTTCCCTTGACTCCGGAACTGCCGCTGTTTCGAGCAGTTTCCACTCTGCTGGTCGTACCCACGGCGCCAGCACCCGATCGGAGGTGACGGTGGCCGCTGGGCCGGCGTATCGATCTTTCTTCCCGGGCAGAGGCAGGTGACGTTGCCGGAGAAGGACCGGCAGAGTCCGCAATTCGTCGTGCGCGCGTACGATTAGCATCGTCGGTTTCTCTGGCTCCGGCCACCGCACTTCTTGAACCAGCTGGTGTTGTGAAAACAATTTCCAGCCGATTGGCCGCTTGTTCCACTCGTGCGGAAGTTCCGGGTTGCAGCCGAAAGGAAATGATGATGCCGTCTCCATACCGTTGGATCTGTACGTCATCAAAGCCGCGTCCCAGCAAACTGCCACGTGCTGTAGGCAGATCCGCCAGGGGAATCTTCACGTAAAAGCGCCCGCCGCGCGTGTAGCCTTCGTAATCATTTACGGGGGCGTCCGAGACTACATGCACCCTGGAGCCTTCAGCAGTCGTAGCGGTCCAAACTGAAGTGATGCGCTTGGGGCTCCTTACCTGGGCTATGACGGGCAGCAGGTTGAAACAAACAACGAGAGAAAGCGACAGAGTCAAGACAGTTCCGCGCCTGTTGCTTTGCGATCCTGAGTGCTGAGTTTGTGATGAGTTCATTGGGGCAAATGGGGGAAAGACGCTGCCGACTGCATTATGCAATCGGGGGCGCCGGCAGTCCAGAGCTCTCAACTTCCGTTAGAGCAGGCTCGGGTGGAGGTTGGTTTTCGGTCTGACTTACAGGCTGTGATACGAAGTCGTATCCTGCTTCCTGTTCCACTTCATCGTTCGTGGTCACGGCGACTTCGTTGATCGGCTGGCCTTCCAACTCACAATCGGATGCGCTCTCAGTCTGCTGAGCCTCCCGAGGCATTTCCAACCGCGTGATAGCTTCCAGTAGAGCTTCGCTGACTATATCGTCGTGGGAATTGTCCAGCAACTGTCGCAGCGATTCAATAAGCGACCGCTCGCCCGCTAATCCCAGAATATGGATAGCCACCAGGCGCACATCCAAATCCGAATGATTAGTCATCGCCTCAAGCAGTGGCTCGAATCGTTTTGCTTTTACGAGCAAAGACACTACAGCCATGGACTCGTAGGCCTGGTGATCGCCGCTACTCATCTTGTCGATGC
Organism: Acidobacteriota bacterium; assembly: GCA_025463135.1. GTDB lineage: Bacteria > Acidobacteriota > Blastocatellia > Pyrinomonadales > Pyrinomonadaceae > JAOAPY01. Next base: position 12,322 of record JAOAPY010000036.1, on the reverse strand, counting down.
CTTGCGTGGCAATTCCAGCCTTGATGCAAGCTTCGGCGACGTCGCGCAAAGATTCGACATCGTCGGTTTCCGTCACGCGGATGTAGGCATCGGCGCGATCAAAGCTCAATCGCGATAACGATCTGGCGGCTGCCGCGCGCACCTCGCGCGATTCGTCCGCCATGGCGATTAGGATCGCCGGAAAAACAGATTCATGATTGATGAAAGCCAGGCTTGAAATGGCCAACGCTTTAAGACTTGCTTCCGGATCCAGACCCGCCACTTTCGCCAGGGCTGTGACGGAACTTCGTACCGAGAATTGGCCGAGCACCTTGATGGCCTCTGAGCGTTCGCTTAGGTCCTCACTCTGAACTTGCGCCAAAGCCTGTACAAATCTCTCTTCATCCGCCGATTCCGGTAGATCTTCGAAGGTTGCCGCCGGCTCGAGATTGGTGATTTCCTCTGCCAGCAGGCGAGCATTGACTCCGTTGAGTAGGCGAGGGGCGGGAATACCGGCGTCGAAAAAGTCCAATCCTTCCACTGAGCACGCACTGAGCGCGCGACTCAACAGCGAGCCTGGTACATCCGGGTGTTTGCGAGCGATATCCAGGAGGGCGCCTATTGCTGACGGCAACCGGAGTTCGCCAATGCTAAGCACAGCCTGATTCCGTACCAGCGATTCATGATCGTAAAGAGCTTCGAGGAGGAACGGCAGCGCGGCAGGTGACTTCACGTCGCCGAGCATTCTTGCTGCCGAAGTACGCTCGTAAGGATCGGAAGCCGTGAGCAGCGCCGCACTCTGCCGAGCAACAAAACCATATTCTTCCAAAGCACCGCGGGCGCGGCGCTGCAATTCTTCATCTGCCGCCCCCGAGGACAACATTTTAAGCAATGAAGCCTCGATAGCGCGACGATCGTCGGGCGCGCGTGAACCAATCACATCAATTCTGTGCGCGTGGCCCTGCACCAATTTTCCAATCTCCATATCGACCTGGTAAGCCCCATACAAAGAGACCGGCATGGCTACGGGCAGACGGGCCGGCGTCTTCCTTTGTGGCGACCCACCGTTGCTTGCTGACGTACTGAGCTTCATAAGATTTTCCGGGCCTTCATTATTCCTTCCTGATTTGACTGCGGCGGCGCCCGTTGAGCGAGATTCCCCAAAGTCATCAATCATCTCAAAGCCGTCGTCTTCTTCCCTTACGGCGACTGCGGCGCTGGAGCGCCGGCGATGCAAAACCAGAAGGCCAATGCAGGCCAGACCGAGTGCTATCAAAACTGTTGCGCCTGACATGACACTTGATTCTCCGGTGGGCATTTCTGACTGGCCCTTTAGGTCTTGTGTTGATTCCGCGGCGGCAGGTGAACTAACCGCTGGACCAGAATAGGCAGGGGTGGTTTGATTGGATTCGTTCTTAGCTGACGGCGAGTCGGCGCCTGTGGTCTTGTTTAGGCGTGCCACCTTGGAGCTGTCGGCGCTGAGTCCATCGTCAACTCGCGGCGTTGCTTCTGACTTTGCGTTTTGGTTTTCCGTTTCGCGCGGATCGAGCTTTCCGTCCACGTTCAGATTCAGACGGTTGCCGGTTGGCTGCACGGTGACGTTGGCACCCGGCTTGGTCTGGATCACAATTTCGAGTGAACGATCCAACTGCCTGACTTTTATTCCATTGCCGGTCTTGATTGCGTTTTGCGTACCGGCCGACGGCACGACTACATGGTAACCTTCGCGGTCCTGCCAGGTCTGGGCTCGGTTCAGTGGCCCATCCGCGGCAATCGACACGACGGTGCCGTTGGCCGCAGCACGACTGGAGACGCTCGATACTGTGACGGGCTCACCTCGGTACTCCTGCGCCTGCGAATCAGCACCGCGCGTAAAACTCAGCCCGATGAGCACCAGAATCGATGCCGCTAATTTTGCGTTGATCTTTAACGAGTCAGGCTTGCGCATAATTTTGAAGTCGGTCGGTCCCGGAGGGAATATGCTGAGGTTGACAGCCGCGGCGGTCCGGGTCTGTTGCGGGGGCGGCCTCATTCTCCCCAGGGAGTCTAAAGGTGGTATGTCAATCGAAACTACTGCGGTGGAATTTACGGAGAGTCAGCGACCGTTGGTTTAGTGCTCGTCGCTGAATTTGTAGCCGATGCCCCAAACGGTCAGAACCATTTGTGGGTTTTCCGGGTTGTCCTCAATTTTGGCTCGCAGCCGATTAATATGTGAATCAATCGTACGGTCATAGCCTTCGTAAGAGTAGTCCCAGATCTTTTCCAGCAGGTACTTACGCGGAAACACCCTACCCGGGTTCGAAGCAAAGAGTTTCAGCAAATCAAACTCTTTGGGTGTTAATTCAACTTCACGGTCACCAATTGAAACTTCTCGTTTCTCTGCATCGATACGCAGCTTTCCGCGAACTATTGGCGCCTCGTTATTCAGACCGTCTGCTGCGGCAGCGGCATTGTGCGTGCGTCGGAGAACCGTCTTAATGCGTGCTTCAAGTTCTCTCAGGCTAAAAGGCTTGGTAATATAATCGTCCGCGCCCATCTCTAACCCCAGCACTTTATCAACCACGTCGTCCTTTGCTGTAAGCATCAGAATCGGCAGGTAACTAATCTTTTCCCGCAATTCCTTGCAAACGGCCAGACCATCCATTTTGGGAAGCATCAGGTCGAGCACTACGGCATCCGGACGATCGTCCAATGCCGCTTTGACACCTGCTAATCCGTCTTCCACGGTTTTCACGCTGTAGCCTGCGCGAGAAAAGTACTCACTAATCGCGGTTGAAATGTTTTGGTCGTCCTCAACCACAAGTAAAGAAACTTTATGGTCGCCCGAATCGACTAAAGAGTGGTTTTCCCTGAGTGGTTTGTTCTGTCTGTCAGCGATCATTGGCGTTTTTGGTCCAATAAGTAAGTACTGACAAGCAGGAGGTTAAGAGGGGACGCGCCATGGACAGCGCTACTCGGGCGAATGAATACTACCGTACAAAGCGCCACAAACTCAAGCCTAAAGTTTTGCCGGTCTCAATACCTGACGGTTTTCGGTCACCCTCAATCACTAATCCCGTTCCGTAACGGCTCCGCGATTCCACATTTTGAAGTGCAGCCGGCAAGCGCAGGGCGACTCCTCGTTGGACGCCGAAATGGGAAGAAAGCCGCCCGGTTGGCTTACTCCAAATTCCTGTTCGGGCGATTGGAAAGGCCTTTCAGCACTGTTAGGGATGCGCTGCATCGTTTTTGGGACCAAGTGCATTGCGGCGAAAGCTTTCTGACAATTGAGTCAGGACAGTGCGAATTTGCGGCAAGCCTTCAGGCTTTTTTAGCAATTCTTCAAGCAGAGCCAGCCCTCGATCATCACCCGCTTTCACTAACCCTTCAGCCGCAGCGGTGGAAATTACCAGATCTCCCTTCGCGAAGGCCTCTCTGAGCGTTTCGGACAAAGCGACAAAGGCGCGGGGATCGTTATTCCCGGATGCGCCTAACAACCTCAAGGCTCCGGCCCTGACCGCAGCTGCGTTTCCCTTTTCTGACAAGCGCAGGGCTACGTCCAGCGCCCGCTTGTCCCCTAGAGCTGTCAAACCGTTCAGTGCGGACACTTTAATCGTATCTCGCCAGGACGGCACTTCGAGTAGGCTGCTCAGGGCTTCATACGCTTCCGGGCTCTTCGTATCACCCAGGGCCAGCGACGCTGCCCTTATTACTGCATAACTCTGGTCGTTGAGAGATTGAAGAAATATCTTACTCAGGGCCGGATCCCTGGACGCTCCTAACGAGGTTAGCACCTGCGCACGAACCCGAGCATTCTGTTCCGCGGTCGCCGAGACTAATGCCCGTCGGGCGATTTCGCCTCCCCTCGAGAGGGTCTTCGCTGCTTCCAGGCGCATGCCCCAGAACTTGTCCTTCGTCAGCACCTCCGCCACCTGAGTCGCAATCACGTCGCGATCCGAAACCGCGGTAACCTCGTTTTGCATCCTTTCAGTCAGTTGGGCCAGCGCCCACATCCGACCCATAACATCCGAGTCGCGAGAGGCCTGGTACATCAACTCTGCCGTCGACTTGTTGAATTCGACTTGCTTGATGAGTGTGTTGCCATAGTCAAAATTAACCAGCAGCGGTTCAGAGTCGGCAGCAAAGATAAAAGATTGCTCCTCTTTGGCTTCGACGTTTACGCGTTCGACTCGAGCGCTCTTGCCGGTCACAATTTCGACGTCGACCGGTGTCTGGAACAAGCCGGCTTGTGGATACAGCCATTCAGTATCGACCTTCTGCGTCTGTTTGACTGTCAGGGTTAACTTTCGCGTAACAGCATCATAGTTTTTGGTGATTTGAAAAACCGGGTGGCCCATACGGTACAGCCACTCATCAAAAAACCAGTCCATGGACTGACCCGTCGATTCCTCGATGGCAATGCGAAACTCCTCGGTGTCGACCGGTTGGTGGGCGTACTTCGTCAGATAATGATTGATGGCCCGCCACCAATTATCCTCGCCCAACCAGGTACGCAACATGTGCAGCACAGCCCCGCCTCGTGGATATGCGTAGGTGTCAAAGACAGAATCCGGGGTCAGATAGTTTTTGGTTACGATGGGCCGGCGACTGCCTGACCGCCAGGCGGTGTAGTACTGATCCTGATTCCCTTTCACGTCCAGGTAAAGAAAATCGTCATGGCCCAGGTGATGCTCATCCCACATGGCCTGAAAATACGTGGCGAAGCTTTCATTGAGCCAGATGTCGGACCATGAACGACAAGTCACGTAATCGCCGAACCATTGGTGGGCGAGTTCGTGCGATTGCAATCCGTCCTGCGTCTGATCAAGTTCGGTTCGCGCGTCGTGAATCATATTGTCCGTCTGCGTGGTGGCACTGATGTTTTCCATCCCGCCGCCAAAATCCCGCACTGTAGTCTGCGCGTATTTGGCATAAGGATATTTAAGCCCGGTCTTTTCTGAAAAGAACTTCACCATCTCGGCCAGACGCGCTGCGGTTACTTTTCCTTCGGCGACTTCGTTCTTGTAGACGTTGGTGATCACCGGAATACCCGCATAGTCCTGCACCACCGGCGTGAACTCACCGACAACGATCGAAGTCAGATAGCCGGCATGCGGTTGGTCCATCTTCCAATGGAAAGTTCGCTCGCCATTTCCACTATCTTTGGTTTCAATAAGTTTGCCGTTCGAGATTACAGTCAGAGGCTTTTCGACAGTGGCGGTTATCTCGGTCGTGAAAAAATCATTCGGGTGATCGTAACTGGGAAACCAATAATGATTATATTCAGTCTCACCTTGCGACCAGATCTGTTTTGGGCGCGTGGGATCATCAGGTGTCGGTTTAATAAACTTCAAGCCCCCACCTACCAGACCCACCAGCTTCGGCACAGGGCCATTAGTGTGATAATCGATAATCAGCGTGACGTTTTCGGACGGTTGATACGCGCGGTCCAAAACGATGCGCAGTTTTTGCTTCTCAGCGTCGGCTTCATACTTGAGAGACGATCCCGAAGACAACTTCACACCGCCGAAGGTCATGTTGGCCGCGTCAAATTCGACCGTGTTCAAGTCTTTTACCAACGGCGCGAAACTAATCGTTGCCGTACCGGCCGTCTGTTCGCGCTCCCAATCAAAGTGCAGAGTCAGCGCAATATGCGTCGTGTCGTAGTCGTGACTGGGAATATATTGCGTTGGCGGCAGCGGCCTTACAGCGTGCTGCTGGATCTGAACTTGTCCGGCTGGCGGGCGTCGAGCAAGGACCGGCATCGAAACAAGCGCAAAGACAAGCGATAAAGCTATTATGCCAATTCGAGATCGGTTGTAAGACTTTGTTTTCATATATTTTTCCGTAAGTCATCAGGCTCCGTTTCAAGAAACGGATCGCGGTGTGATATGCATACCATTGTAAAAACGTGCAACATCGCTATGGAACCCATATTGTTACACGACTAACCACCAAACTTGAAAAGTGGTAGTTGCCTGATTTGTAATGCAGCTTGCGTTACAAAAACCCGAACCGGGCCACTACTCGAAAAGGACATCTCCATGACCCCTGAAGAAAGACAGGATCTGATCGCCAGGTACAAAGCCGGGTATGAAGAAGTGATCGAAAGCCTCAAGGACTTTCCCGCCGAATCAATGACGGCTCATCCCATCGCCGGAAAGTGGAGCGCGAGAGAAATCGTGCACCATCTCGCAGACAGCGAAACCGCTGCCGCCATTCGTTTGCGAAGGTTGTTGTGCGAAGAACATCCAGTTATTCAAGGATACGATCAGGACGAGTATGCTATGCGCCTGAAATATAACGAGCGCGATGTTGCGCCGGCACTGGAAGCATTCCATGCCGCGCGTGCCAACACGGCGCAGGTCATCGACCAAATGAGCGGCGCCGATTGGGACCGCGAAGGCAGTCATACTGAGAGTGGTCGCTATGCTGTCGCAGATTGGTTAAAGATTTACTCCGCGCATGCACACAATCATGCAGCGCAGATTCGCGCGCTGCGCGCTGCGTTGCAACCATAGGCCGATCATAAAACTGATGTTTGCTTGACAAAGGCTGAGAGCGCGAGCAAGATGCCGCTCGCTCTCAATAAAAGATCCGCAGGTGAATTTTCATGAGTGCTGCCGCTCTTCTACAATCTCCTATCTCCGATCTCAAAGTGACCCGGCGCGGTAAGGTGCGCGATGTGTATGCTGTCGACGATCAGCAACTACTACTCGTGGCCACGGATCGCATCTCTGCTTTCGACTGCATCCTGCCCACGCCCATCGAGCGCAAGGGTGAAGTCCTGACAGCCCTGTCCGAATTCTGGTTCAAGAAGCTCGGCGCAGTAGTACCAAATCATCTTATTACCACCAGCATTGAAGAGATGCCTGAACCAATTCGCCGTCATGCCGATCAACTCCGTGGGCGATCGATGCTGGTTCAGCGCACCGAAGTTTTTCCGGTCGAGTGCGTGGTGCGCGGTTATATCGTTGGCTCCGGATGGAAAGACTATCAGCGGACCGGCGAAATTTGCGGACACCGCTTGCCTGAAGGTTTGATTGAATCGCAGGAACTCCCCGCACCAATTTTTACTCCCGCTACCAAGGCGGAAGAAGGCCACGACGAAAACATCAGCGAACAGCGGATGCGAGAGTTGTTGGGTGACGAAGATACTACGTTCCTGCGCGACACATCATTGCGGCTGTACAACGAAGCGCGTGAGTATGCTCGCACTCGTGGAATCATCATTGCAGATACCAAGTTTGAATTCGGTCGGGACGTTAATGGCCGGATTATTTTGATTGACGAGGCGCTGACCCCTGACTCGTCTCGATTCTGGCCGCTGGGTGAATATGCGCCTGGTAAATCGCAACCGTCCTTTGATAAGCAATTCGTCCGGGACTACCTGGAAACTCTCGATTGGAACAAGCAGCCGCCGGCTCCGGCAATTCCGTCGGAAATTGCCATGGCAACCACTGCTCGCTACCTCGAAGCCTACAAACTCCTGACTGGCGAAGAATTGTAGCGGAGCGACCACCCGGCTTAGTCGTAGTGGATCATTTTCGACGTCTAACCGGGCAATACAATACAGAACCCGGAGCGGTAGCGACGGGATGCTGGGATTCAACATTGAATTTAGGACCCGGCTTAGTAAGGGCTCTTGTCCTTGGTACTTTGGCCCAAACTCCGCTGCTTGATGTGCGAATTCGGAACGAGACCTGACATCGCACGAGTTTAGAAACTGGACGATGATGCGCTCAAAGCTTGAAGCCTTAATCAACGAAATGCTCGAAGGCCATATCCTCCTGGACGAGGCGGTTGGGGAATTCGAGCAGCTATACATCCAAAAGGCACTGCAAAAGCACGAACAGCACCTATCCAAGACTGCGGCAATCCTGGGCATTCATCGCAATACTCTCTCAAAAAGAGTGGCCATCTATCAAAAACAGGAACGCGCCACCGCCCGTGCAGCCAAGCGCGCCGCGGGCTAGGCGGACTTGTCCCCACTTACCCTTCGTTTAGAAGCGAACGGATCCTTCAATCATCATGATTACTACATCATGATTCCTATGCTTTTTTACCAACGCGTCCTTGTGTGGAGGATCCGGTCGCTACCCCGCTCCCGGTTCTGTAACCATGGCCCTCAATGGGAAATGCGTCTTACCAAATCACCTGCTCCACAACCATCCACAGTCCCTCAGTTGACAACCCTTCACTCAACGTTTTATTCTTAGCACTCACTAACAGTGAGTGCCAGAAAGACGTGCATGGCTGGGCACAAGGCTCTAATAAATAACCTAACTTCCAAAGAGAAATCGAAAGGAGCAATCGAGAATGGCTACAAACATCAAACCCCTTCATGACCGCGTAATTCTGCGCCGGATTGAAGAGGGAGAACAGGTACGTGGGGGCATCATCATCCCCGATTCAGCAAAGGAAAAGCCCCAGGAAGGCGAAGTCGTTGCTGCCGGAGAAGGAAAATATAAGGATGACGGCACGCGCCAACCACTGGATGTCAAAACAGGCGATCGCGTCTTGTTTGGCAAGTACAGCGGATCTGAAATCAAGCTTGACGGTGAAGAATTGCTGATCATGCGCGAGGACGAGATTCTGGGAATCATCGAACGCGCAGGCGCAGCTGGTGGCAAAAAGGGCGGCAAGTAGTCTTACAAAGACTCAGCCGCCTTTTTTGCTGAATATTTGAACAATTCAGCAGGAGAGACAGAGAAATGGCAAAACAAGTAGTTCACGGCGAGGAGTCGCGCGCGGCGATTTTGCGAGGCATCAATCAGCTCGCCGACGCAGTCAAGATTACCCTCGGCCCCAAGGGTCGCAATGTCGTTATCGACAAGAAATTTGGTTCCCCGACCATCACCAAAGACGGTGTGACGGTCGCCAAAGAAATTGAATTGAAGGACGCGCTTGAGAATATGGGCGCCCAAATGGTTCGCGAAGTCGCTTCAAAGACTTCGGACGTCGCCGGCGACGGCACCACCACAGCCACGGTTTTGGCACAGGCCATTTTCCGCGAAGGTGTAAAGACTGTTGCAGCGGGCGGCAATCCCATGGCCATCAAACGCGGCATCGACAAAGCCGTCGAACGCGCCACGGCCGAAATTCACCGTCTGGCAAAGCCGGTCAAGGGCGACATGATCGCCCAGGTCGGAACTGTTTCCGCCAACGGTGATGCAACCATTGGCAACATTATTGCTCAAGCGATGGACAAAGTCGGCAAAGATGGCGTGATCACCGTGGAAGAATCCAAGACGATGGACACTTCACTGGAAGTCGTTGAAGGTATGCAGTTCGATCGCGGTTACCTCAGCCCCTATTTCGTCACCGATCCCGAGCGGATGGAAGCAGTTCTCGATAATCCATTGATCCTGATTCACGAAAAGAAGATCAGCAACATGAAAGACCTGCTGCCGATCCTGGAGCAGGTGGCCAAGATGGGCAAGCCGATGCTGATCATCGCCGAAGATGTCGAAGGTGAAGCGCTGGCGACCCTGGTCGTTAACAAACTGCGCGGCACACTGAACATCGCGGCCGTCAAGGCCCCGGGCTTTGGGGATCGTCGCAAGGCAATGCTCGAAGACATCGCGATCCTGACTGGTGGCAAGGTCATCAGCGAAGATCTCGGTATCAAACTCGAGAGCATTAAGATCGAGGACCTGGGCCGTGCCAAGAAAATCACTATCGACAAAGACAACACCACGATCGTCGAAGGTAGCGGCAAGCATTCCGACATCGAAGGCCGCGTGAAAACTCTGCGCGCCCAGATCGAAGAGACTTCGTCGGACTATGATCGCGAGAAACTGCAAGAGCGTCTCGCGAAGCTGGTCGGCGGCGTTGCTGTGATCAAAGTTGGAGCAGCTACAGAGACCGAGATGAAGGAAAAGAAAGCGCGCGTTGAAGATGCAATGCACGCAACCCGCGCCGCGGTTGAGGAAGGCATCGTTCCCGGCGGTGGCGTTGCTCTCGTGCGCGCTGCAAAGGCGCTCGAGAAGTTCCTGACTAATCCTGAAGGCGAAGGCGATGCTGACGAACAGATCGGTGTCAACATCGTGCGTCGTGCTTTGGAAGAGCCTCTGCGCCAGATCGTTCAGAACGCCGGCAAGGAAGGCGCGGTCGTGGTCGAAAAGGTTCGTTCCTCAAAGGACTCGAACTACGGCTTCAATGCCGCGACGGAAGTCTATGAGGACCTCGTGAAAGCGGGCGTCATCGATCCTGCGAAGGTCACGCGCACTGCGTTGCAGAACGCGGCGTCCATCGCCGGCCTGATGCTGACCACGGAAGCCATGGTCTCGGAGCTTCCCGACGACGACAAGAGCAGCCCCGCAATGCCGGGCGGCATGGGTGGAATGGGCGGCATGGGTATGTAATCCACAACTCTCCGATTTGAGATTTGACTTCTCAGATCTGAGATTGTGTTCTAGGAGAGAATGCTATGCAGTTTTCTCCTCCGCAAGAACAAAAGCAGCCTCGCTCTTTTCCAGAGCGAGGCCGCTTTTTTTTTCGGCTATTGATCTACTTCCGTCGTTACTCACGCAAAGCGCATAATACTGACAAGCAGGAGTGGATCAAAGCGCTGGCTATGATAGGCTTAGATACCAAAACAATGCTAGTCTGCCGTCAGTCTTAAGCGCCACAGGGAGTCCATCCGCAACTCGGGGAGAACTTGAAAACCTAGATGCCTCACAAACCAAAACAACTGAATCAGCTCGTGAAACCAAACATATCAGTTTGGATGCGAAACACTCTCTTCCTTTCCGTCGGTACGACCCTAATTGTCTTCTCATTCCTGCTGGAATTGAAAGGGTTAGCAATCCCACAGGCAATTGCTCTGAATCTTGGTCTCGTCTCGATAGCAGTAGTCATTCTTGATTATCTGTGGCGATTAAGTGGGGGCAGTCCCATCGAGAATCAAATCGAGAGTTTAGGCAAACAAATTGAGAGGCTATCAAAGGCTGTCGATGTAATCGAAAGGAGCAAAACCATAGGTCTTGAGGCAGTCTATGATAGGTTGGGAAACTATGGCAACCAGTCAAACTGGGTTGACTTAATAAAAGATTCGGTCGAGAGCGTAGATCTGATGGGCCGCACTATGTTCGGATGGACTCGCTCAACCGAACTCATTGATGTAATCCTAACGAAAATCGAGCACGACAATGTCACTTTTAGATGGCTGATTATGCACAAGGACAACAAGTATCTTCCACTCTTGACGGAGGAGGACGTCAATATCGGACATTTTATTAGCGATAAGTTGCATCACGTCTATAAAACCCTTTGGGAGGTTCATCAAAGATTGCCAGACGAATCTAAGAGCAGGTTTCAAGTGAGGACTTTTTCTCATGTGCCCTTATACTGCTCGATTCTTCGTGTGGATGACCAACATTTTGTCACTCAATATCTCTTCAGTTCTTCCTCCGATAGCAGCCCCTTATATTGCGTAAGAGGTAAAGATGCAGCTTGGCCCAAGATCTTTGCACAAGAGTTCACTGCTATTTGGGATATGTCACATGAGTTTTTCAGTGATTATGCGGAGTTAAGTGCGAGCTTTGATAAGCTTGACGACACTCATACAAAGAGCTCTGCACACCACCAATAAAGGTTCAGTTGGTCGGGAAAACCCGCAAGCGCGTATTACCTCTACGTCCCCGTCGACACTTAAGCCGTCGACAAAGGTCCCCTTGCGGCATCTGATAACGAATTGTTTGAGATGGCGAAGCGAAAGATTCCCATCTCGTTCAAGTGAGAGACATTGATCCCGCCTTCCCGCTGACAGCCAGAGCCACTAGGGACCACCTTAACGGCAAAGGATTTTCCGTCGAACTAATCGAGATTCCCGCACACGATCACTGGTACTACGATATGGCGCCCAAGGTAAATCGGACCGCGTGGGACCTCCTCAAGACGCGCTCGCTCGAAAAAGATCCGCGCTGTGAGGGAGTTTGATTTTAATGAGTGATACAAACGCCTTGGCCCGCGATAGCGGGCGGAAGCATAAAGTCTCGCAGCCCGGCCGAGATGCTCGGCTGGGACCCCGCCCTCGGTGGAGCGCAGCGGAACGCCAGGATCAGATCATCGATAGATTGCGAGCCCGCGAAGCGGGCCACAGCGAAACAGCCGTGAGTTACGTTTACATCAAACGCCTTCATCGAAGCCGCTGTCGCCCACTTCATGGGCTCGCTTACTTGAACTGTCACTGTCCTGGGGTTCCGCTGCGCTTCAACCCAGGCTTTATGCTGCCACCCGCTTGTATGGTAAGCCATGCAAGTTAAAGAGTATGTCGTTGACCGTGTGGATCGCTTGCCCCGTTGGAGGCGATTTGCCGAGAGGTGCAACAGATCGTCACCCGCATGGTTGCTTAGAGCCC
>JAOAPY010000024.1 GCA_025463135.1 Acidobacteriota bacterium | reverse complement strand
GAACATTCCCGCTTGCTGAAGATCGTCTCCGCGCATTCGTTTCTGTTCTCCTGGTTGCGAGGTTCGACTACTCGCTACTATTACGTTGCTCCATGTAGCAAGGTTACTTTTTCAGCAGCCTGCTAGGGGTCTAAGGTATTCCCCAATTTGCGCTCAATCTTCATATGAGTATGATGCGCGCACCTCACTTCACCTGGAAGAAGGAACTTAAATGTATTTAATTCCCCCGGAAGCAAATGCAGTCGGTGAACCACTAAGTATGAAGACCGAAGCGCAGGAGGTCCTTAATGAACTATGGGCTGAAAAGGCAATTCCTTTTGAACTGAGTGTCGGCAGGCTTACCAAAGGCGCGGACGGATACACGATCCACTTTTATGATAGCCGGATTCGCACGGTCTGCGTTCCCTTAACAGGTCATTCGTTCAAAGATTTGGTTAGAATCGCCGTGCTGGCGCGCGTGGCAAAGCTTGGCGCCCGTTGACAAAATAGCGAGACACTACAAAGTTGTCCCACAGGGCGTTACGCGTTCATGAGGCGATGACGCCCTTTTTGCCCTAAGCAAAAAGACCCGACTGAAGTCGGTACTCTAAGCGGCTGTCGCCTGTCGCCGAGCTGGGGCCGCTTCCGCCGGGTCAACGAACTCCTAAATACTTTCAGTCACGGCGTAGCGGTGGACCAGACTTCCAACCACGGTGGCTAACTCAGCCGGCTCTACCGGCTTTGGTATATGCATCTGATAGCCGGCAGAGAGGACGCGCATTCGATCTTCAACTCCGGCGTAGGCCGTTAAGGCCGCGGCGGGAATTTCACCTCCGCGTTCTGCCGACAGTTCTCGTACTTTTTTTATGAGTGCATAGCCATCCATCCGCGGCATGCCGATATCGCTCACCAACACATGGAATTTTCGTTTGTTCATTTCATTGAGTGCTTCAGTCGCCGACCCGACCGATACCACCTCAGCGCCGCACCCTGTCAGCACCACCGAGATGAGCTCGCGAGCGTCTGATTCATCGTCAACGACGAGCACGCGCAGATCATTAAGCGATGGTTGCCGTTTTGAGAGAGTTGTTGGCCTGGTCAGGGCGCGCGTCATCTCCACGCGGTTCTCTTCGTGATGAACGCTGATCAGTGGAAATATGACCCTTAGTGTTGTCCCCTTTCCGAAGCCTGGACTCTCAGCGGTCACCGTCCCCCCATGTAGCTCAACCAACTGGCGCGCAATGTAGAGCCCAAGGCCGAGCCCGCCGTGTCTGCGTGTGCTGGACGAATCGGCTTGCCGAAAGCGGTCAAACACGTGGGGTAGAGTTGCCTCATCAATGCCTTGGCCGGTATCGCTGATTGTGATTTCAACATGAGATTCGATGCGCTCAAGCCACAGTTGCACACGGCCGCCTTTGGGGGTGAACTTGATCGCGTTGGATAGGAGGTTCCAGACTATTTGCTGGAGCCGAGCCGGGTCGCCGGAGATCGGACTGGTTTGTGGATCCATCGCGGTCTGCAGATTGATGCTTCGGGCATCTGCGGCTGGCCGCATGCTCTCAACGACGGCTTCGATTATCGGCGCCAGTTCCACCGGCGCTACGTCCAGGTGGAGCTTGCCCGTAAGGTTGCGCGAGATGTCGAGGAGATCGTCAATCAGTTGTCTTTGCGCCCGAGCGTTGCGCACGATCGTCTCTACTGCCCGTTTTGAGGTGAACTCGTCGACCTTGCCTTCGCTCAGTATGTTGGACCAGCCCAGAATGGAGGTCAGCGGAGTCCGCAGCTCATGTGAAACCGTGGCCAGAAACTCGTCTTTGATGTTACTAGCCCTGTCAGCCTCTGCCTGGGCAGCCAGCGCGTTCTCTAAGAGCACTTGTCGTTCATCCTCTGCGTGGCGCCGCTCTGTGATGTCGCGGATATTGCACTGGATAACCTGGCGGCCGCTTTCGTCATAGACATTGCTGACAAACTCCACCTCTCGAATGTCCCCGTTGATGGTCTGAAGCGGCAAGTCTTCGTAACGGAGATAGTGTTTCTCTTGTAACTCCTTGAACGCTTCTTTGCTCGCCTCCTTATCCTTGAATAGCCCGATTTCCCAGAGTTCTTTTCCCATGAATTGGTCGCGTGAGTATCCCAATAAGTCTGTCATAAAGGGATTCACGTCCGTAATTTTTAGAGTTGTGGCATCCAGAATCAATATACCGTCGCGCGCCGCCTCAAAGAGTCTGCGGTAACGAATTTCTGAAACTATGAGCCCTTCTTGTGCCGGGTTGGGCGTGGTCATATTGCTAACCTCATCGAGGGGGCGTCAGCGTGCCGTTGCACATGTTTCAAAAGTTTGCCCGGGGGACCTCCAGGCTTAGTGGGAGCCATGAGTGTCGACAGAAAACAAAGGGATGGGTTGGTACAGTTGTTACAGGTTGAATTTCAGTCGGCAGTTAATGCTCTATGAATAACACAAGAGAGTATTGGCCGTCTGTGCGGTAGCGCACTTACCGATTCGAACCTGATCAGGTATCGAGAGAAAGTCTCATTAACCCGCGAAGCGGGTGCGAGACTCTATGCTTTCGCCCGCGCGGGCTGAGACAAACTCAAGCCCATGACGCTTGGCTCAGACTTTCCTGTAACAGCAAAGACAGCCTGACGCTTATCCCCTCAATGCAACAGGCGATCGTACTCGTCTTTGACTACGCGATAACATTCGCAGACGGTCGCCTCCAAACCCTTGCGGTCGAGTATCTGGATGCGGCCGCGTACGTAACTGATCAATCCGTTTTCCTGCAGACGTTGCGCGGCGCCCGTGACGCCTTCGCGACGCACTCCCAGCATGTTGGCGATCAGTTCCTGCGTCATGATCAATACATCCGAGTCCAGGCGATCTCGACTCAGTAGCAGCCAGCGGCAGAGTTGCTGCTCAACTGTGTGCAGGCGGTTACAAACAGCTGTCTGTGACATCTGCGTCATTAGTGCCTGCGTATATCGCAGTAACAAGCGTTGAAAGGTACCGCCCCTCGCGAACTCGTCCTGCAGCACCCTGGTGTTCATCCGCAGAGCTTCGCCGGCACTTTGCACGACGGCGCGATTGGGCACTGTATCGCCTCCCATAAAGAGAGCGATGCCGACCAAACCTTCGTTGCCCGCCACGCCCATTTCGGCGGATGAGCCGTTCTCCATCATGTACAAGAGAGAGATGATGGCAGTCGTCGGGAAATAGATATGGTCCTGCTGCCCGCCGGATTCATAGACGACCTGGCCGAGTTTAAAAGAGATTGGCTCCAGATGAGGTAGCAGATGCTCCTGTTCGTTTCGGGGAAGCATTGCCAGTAGGCGATTTCCTACCGGCTCAAGCGCGCTCTGGTCCATGACTGAAAGGCCTCCGATTCCCATCCACGGGAGGGCAGAACTCAACCTGCAAGGTTGAGGCGAGCTCTGGATTGTCTGAAACAGGGGACAGGAAGCGCCAAAAACAGGCGGTCCTGAAAAATTGGGGCGGACCAAATTATATATGTGGTCGTGCCTGGAGTGCCAGTGAAACTGGATTGTGGGAGGTGGCCACTTTGGCCGGCGACTCGACGCCGCATTACTTTAATAATGGACCTGTTTGTAACCAGCGTCGCAGCGAGAAAAGCGCCGACAGGTGGGGTCCCCGGCGAGGCAGCCGCGCTCGGGTGCTCACGTCGGCGCTCTCCAAATTAGCCACTACCTGGAGTGTTGTGCTGGTCGAGTACTGTGGTCACCTGCATCGCGGCCCGGACCAGGCGGGCTAATTGCGCCGCTCGGACATCTACCACGCACAATGCCGGCCGGTCGGTGCTGATTGGGCAATGTTGAGAAAACGCTCTTCATAGCTGGGAGCATATAAATCGACGCTGTGCTTGATCCGGTTAAATAGTAGGCAGCGCATCCCATCCTCAACGAATCGATCGCGGAGATAGAGCATGGCGTTTGTCTCGCCCCAATACTCGCGATCTTCCCAAACCTCGACCGGAGTGCCGCCCATCTTTTGCGCGATTTCGATCAAACGCGGATCGCTCGTATCACGGCCGTTGCTCAAAAAGATCGAATTGTACTGAGGCATCAACTGACTCTGAAGTTGGTAAAGGACAGAGTCGCCCTTGGCCGTGCGATTCACATGACCGAACTCGTGGGCCAGCTTGGCTGCTGCCAGTGTTTCACCTTCTATCTCATGAGTCGATGCCGTCGGCAGCAGCGAATTCATCACCGGAAAATAGACTGGATTGGGAACGCCGGCATCAAGCCGGCACCCCAGGGTAATAGTCGCCGCCACCAATTTGCCGGCCTCGTTCCATTTGTAGTTGCCCGTTGTGCCGCCCTCTGGATTGTCACGCGTTACCACCACCGTCAGGGTGAAGTTCTCATTGCTTTGATACGAAGCCCATTGCAGGCGCCCGGTGTCGGTAGAGAGAAACTCTTCCTTCCATTGCCGGTAACGAGCCTGGTACTTTTTCGGAACCTCTTCACGAATTCCGCCGCGATCACTTGCCGGTATTTTACCAACGTGTTTGCTCGTGATCGCCGCCACGCCGTGATACGCGACAATCAAGGAAGGAATGGCTGCTGAGTTGAGAAGAGTGCGCGGTGTGTCGCGAGCCCGCTCACGAGGGGTCCCCGGTTCATGAGCAGTGCGGCCAATGGCAGAAAATAGAAACAGGAGCGAGGTTAGTAAAACCGCAATGAAAGCAAAGCGCGACAATTGCTGTTGGCGCTGTTGGCCCATTTGAGTCATTTGGCAAGCCCTTTGATGCCGACGAGGCAATCATCTATCAAAGATAAATGGAGCGTGTGACAAGGGGATGATGGTTTCTAAACCATCCATCGTAATAAGTCAACAATTTGCGGGAAGCGGTTTTCCTTTGCGTGCCTTGCGTCTTTGCGGGAAATTCCTTTGTCGCCCTTGAAGAGCCCCTCGCAACGACGCAAAGCACGCAAAAAAAAGTTCGATTCAAAACGGGGTCTTTTGCACAAGTCTTGCGCCCAATAATTTTTCGCGTAGAATTCTCCTGCACGGCTCGCAAAATAGAAAAGCGGCGCGGAGTCTCAGCTTCGCATCGCTTCGTAATTTCTGAAAGAAGATCAGCCGATAATTGTCCCGTTATTTTCTAATCGAAGATTTGTGGGCGCTGTCCACGGCTATTGAATCCAACACCTTCAGGTTGAAAACCCCTCTGTGACGGTCCGATTACCGCCTCTTCTTCGCTGGTCGCGGTTTCGTCCTGGCATTCGCGTCGGTCTTCTCAACATGATTTGTTTCCTTGTCAGATCCGCCGGCGTCTTCCAGTGACGCGGTGATTAGTTCATCGCTTGGCCGGACGCCGTCGACGAAGGCAAAGACATGGTAGTTGGCGCCACGTTCGCGGAGGACTTCAATGCGCCCGTCGTCCTTCATGCGCGCCAGTTCCGTCATCAGAAAATTCTGTTCGGCGCCGCTCATGTACCGATAATCGATGTCGAATGCGAGACCCGTCGAGTGCGGCGGCGTGTCGATGAGCACGGCATACCGGTTAACTCTCCGTAAGACACGCTGATATTGTTCCGGTCGAATCAGAGAGCTGACGGGCAGCGGACGATCAAACCTGTCGTGATAGGCCTTTGCGATTTCTTCAAGAACCTTCAGCGCCTGCGGTCTCAGCGAGCTAAGCAGATAAACCTTCAGCGTCTCCCGGTCAGATGAATCGTCGAGATTAAACGAGCGCCCACCGAAATTCTTTGCGAGCGCTTGTAGCGAATTGTAATCGCGCAACAGTTTGGGCCGGCTTTCCGCCGAGCGGGAAGCCGGCCCGTAATATTGCTCGAGCTGCGCCTTGTCTGCATCGTTCGATTTCAACTCCTGCTGTCGCGCCGTGATTTCTTTTTGCAGCTCGTCTTGTTTCGTACCAGCTCCATTTTTCAGCGCGGCCAACTGAGTCTGCAGACCCGAAATTTCTTTCTGCAGGGTCGCGTGCGCGGATTCCAGCCGGGCGTAGGCATCGCGCAGTCCGGCTTCATCGTTAAGTCCGATGTTCTGATTGGCCACAAATCGCGTGAACACTCCACCATCCACTCTGGCCCCGACTCCGAAAAGGATATAGGTGTCGGTGACCGCAGGCAGCGAAGCGACCTCGCCGTGCTCGACCATTGCCGCGAGATCCACAAAGTCCTGGCACCGTTGCACGTTGAGTTTTTTGACCTCGGCAACCTGCGTTGCCAGGAACCAATGCCGGTCACTGTAATGGCGGAGCTCTGATGGAATTTCCAGCGCGACATTTCCGATGCCGCCGCGATCCTCCTTTATCTTTTCCAGGCTACGCGCCCACAGATCAGGATCGACGCGGCGTTCGCTCGGCTTATCGGACAAGTCGTCCTGGCGAAGGGCCTGACGTCTTAGCATCCCAAAGTGAATGAATGCCCAGGCGCCGGCCCCTAGCGCGGCGGTGGTGATGATGAGTAAGAAAGAATAACGTGCGCTTCGGTTCATGATTCAACCGGCAAATAAGTGGAAAAACTTAAAATAGGAGACTACCAAAAGATGACGCCCGGATCGATTCTGGTGAACCTTAACGGCAGATGTAGCTGAGCGCTCGATCTTGAAGTTGGGCATTGGATCCCCTTGCGCTCGCTCGGTGTTTTGTACCGCGCTCAACGATCATTGGTGGCTTTGATACCGAGGCTTACGCAGACCGGGGGACCGGCCGAGCATCTCGGTTGGGGTGGATGACTATACGCTGGCATCGTTCCGCGGACTAAACTGGTCGTTTAATAGTTGGAGGGTATTTGGAGGCGGCGAACGGAATCGAACCGATGAATAGAGGTTTTGCAGTTCGACCAAGACGTCTGTTACCAAGTGTCATTGAGTGTCATCGGCGCGTAAACATTGGGCCTTTCTGATCTGCTCGTTGCTCGGTAACACTCAAGATCGTCGCAGAGTCCCCACAAAAGTCCCCACAGTCGAAATCATTAACTTGTCGAACAGCCCGATGTTGAAAAACGCGCTAACACCGCCAGAACTCTGCGGCGTGTCGCTTATGTTTACGTTTGCGACCATTCTTTGGGATAAGGCTGCATGTCCCATTCCTGATCTGTGGTGTACGTACCCCAGTCACCCCAGTCCATGAATTTGTAATGCGCAGTCATGGCGGCAAAGTGACTGTCCGCCTCCACGGTCCAGTTCAACTGTGCGTCCGGCCTAAGAGCCCTACGAGCATCGTACCCCTGAGGGTCAGCAAGACAAAACGTGTATGCAGAGTATTGTTCGCCGCCGATGTCCTTCCAGCGTTCGTGCTTCAGCATTATCATGTTTGGCGCGCGTGCGTGGCACCAACATGAGTTGGGCGGCACAAACTCAAGCGGGCGTGGCCTTGAAGTCTATGTCATACTCAGCGCACTGCACACGCGAACGTATCGGAGGCAAACATGACTACGGGCAAGAGTGTTCTGATCATTGGTCTAGAGCCGACGCGGATCGACTTCTCGTTACCCGAATTCGCCGCTTCCCCTGGCTTAGACGCTCAAAAAATACAAGCGGCGCTAGACGCAGACGAGTCCACGTTGAAGAACCTTGGATATGAAGCGGAAATGTGCTTGACTGACCTTGGAGCGACGGCCGAAGAAGTTGTAGTAGCTCATCTCCACCGGAAACACTTCGATTGCATCCTGATCGGCGCTGGCTTGCGAACAATCTCTAAGCATTTCATTCTCTTTGAAAAGCTTCTGAACGTTGTACATGAGCATGCGCCGACAGCCAAGATTTGTTTCAATACAAAGCCGAGTGATACTGCTGAGGCGGTGCAACGCTGGATCTGAAATACCTGAGGAATAGTGTCGCATAAAGTGCCGCATAACGCCTGCGCTTGAGCGGCTTGCCCACGCAACTTAAGAAAGAAGCCCGCTCATGGCGAGTCCGCTCCAAGCGCTTGTTCGGCGGCGGCGTAGCGAGCTCCTTCTTTTCGGTGACCCAACTCAACCAAACGGTAGAGGGTTATTTACAAGTTATTTGGGGCGTTTGAAAAGACAATAATCTCCGCTCCTCCCTGCATACTCCCAGCCCTGAGCCCCATACTGATTAAAAGCACTTTTAATTCGGTCGGGATCATTGTAGGCATCAACCACGATGTACTCCCAAGTCTGCCGGATCGGATTGCTTCTTTGTACCTGAGCGTACCCCGTCCATCCCGCGAGACATAACAACGCGACGACAACCAGCGAAAGGAAGAGTCTGTTCGTCATGAGATATTCTCCTATGTTTGAAAGGCAGTTTTTCCATCACCACATCTGTAATTAGCGATAGCCGTCGAACCCTTCAATAGAGGCGACAGCCACCGGCTGCCGAAGTTGACCATTTCTTTCTCACAGCAACCAAAGTGTCCACAACTTTCATCGCGTCAGGCTTGCTCTTAATTACCCCGCCGCCGCCCAACAATACTTGCAGGTGAGCGCGGGGTAGCTCCTTTCGCGCCGGCTTTCGCCGGTGCGCCTTACGTGCCACCGCTCGCGGCACTGACTTCAATCGTTATTCTGCTTTCGGTGTTGCGACCCGTTTGATGCGTTCGTATTCTTTGCATCGAGCGTGATGTGTGTCCCAGAGATCGACGTCCTGCTGTAGACCTGCCACATCTCCGGCGACGTGCCAAGAGCGCGAGCAAGTCGATGGGCCATGTCCGTAGTTACGGATTGGCGTTCGTGGAGTATTTCGCTAATAGTCCGTCGCGAGACGCCAAGCAGGCGCGCAAGCTTGTCTCGCGTCAATCCTGCCGCCGGCAGGACATCCTCGCGCAGAATCTCGCCCGGATGCGTCGGTCGTCTCTTTCTGTTGTTAGGCATCAAGTGATCTCAAGGTGATTCAGGCCAATCAAGAGGATTTGATTACTTGTCGTGGGGGATCCTGAGCTTCTTGATCTTCCCTTCGCTGTATATAACCAGTGGCGTGCCGGTGTTTGCCGCCAGCTCGCGAGCCCTTCGGCCAGCGCGCCGCAGCGCGACCTCCACACCGGTAAGTCGTCCGTTGCCGCTGTTGTCTTTCTTCTGTTTCACAACTTTCATCCTTCCTCGATCAACTGCGCCCGTTCACCTGAATTGTCATACAACTGCCATGAGTCTACAAGTCCGCGATAGATGTTCTCAAAGTTCCGCCAGCCTTGTTTGAATCGACGGCGAATAACGTCGTCAGGGACGGAGTGTCCTCCCTGGCTGACCCTCGCGGCTACTCGCTCAACCGCCAACAATTCGTTTCGAAGTTTCAGAAAAATCAGATGGACACGGTATCCACTCCTCTGCCAGCGCGGAATGAGTAGGGCATAGCGCCGTCCGGCAAGGGTCGTTTCGAAACTGAAGCTCGCACCGCTTCGAGCATGACGATCAATCTCTTTGAGCATCAGCCGACCCGCTCGAACCGCGGTACGAAGTCAGCAGCAAGGCGTTGAAAAGATTCTTCGGCGCCACTCCACTTGATCGGATCACGCCAGAGACGGTTGAGAAGTTCAAGAGGTCGCGAGCGCGAAAGAAAAGCGATTTCACCGGCCGTCACCTTCGTCCCGCGACCATCAATCGTGAATTGGCTTGCCTGAAGATTCTATTCAATCGCTTTGAAGATACCGTTCCGAGGAATCCCGTTAGCAAGGTCAAGTTTCTTGCGGAAGACAGTGAGCAGACGCGGGTGCTCACTGCTGAAGAAGAGAAGCTCTACCTTCTCGCTGCATCGCAGCCGTTAAGAGACATCGCGACGATGATGCTTGAAGCCGGAATGCGTCCCGAGGAAGTTTGCCGTATTCGCCGCGAGAACGTTTGTCTTGAAAGCGGCTATCTCTTAAATCCTTTCGGCAAGACAAAGGCGGCCAGACGCAAAGTCCCGCTCACTGTGACGGCTTGCGCGGTCTTGGCCAGACGGCTTGAGAAAGTGAAAGGCGATTTTGTTTTTTCCGGTCGAGCAACTGACCAACCGATCATCAAAGTAAATCGTGCGCACGTCGGCACGCTGGCGCGAGTCAACCGCATCAGAGCCGAAGCAAACGAGAGCCCGATTCCACGGTTCCGACTCTATGATCTTCGTCATACCTGGGCCACTCGCGGAGCCATGGCCGGGATCGACCTGGTTACCCTCGCCGCGATGCTCGGGCACTCCCGTATACAGATGGTCTTACGCTATGCGCATCCGACCGAAGAGCATCAGTTTCAAGCGATGCGAAAGCTCCAGTCGTTCGTCGCAAGAAGTTAGTGCTTACCAGGAATGTCGCGTGGTTTGTTCCGCCTCTAAAGGAAGCCTTAAAGGCAAGCCTCTTTTGACGATTGGATTAGACCCACTTACGGATTGGACCGCACACCATGCCTAAGCCGAATCGACTAACAAACAACTCAGACGAAGCTGATATCTCAACTCTCATTTCAGGTGATGTGATCTTCGCGGTCCCATACTTTCAGCGGGCTTATAAGTGGAAGCCTGAAAAACTCAAACACCTTGAGGAGGACATCCTAGCTATTGTCGATACGGGCGAGATGCATTTTTTGGGAGCTGTAATTCTCCACGGACGGGACCACAATCCTTCTGATCCAGGTTTGTTCGAAGTCATTGACGGACAGCAAAGAATTACCACAATCTTCCTCTACATCGCTGCGACTGTTCGAACGCTTGCTGACATTGGCGATCCTTCTGAAGCCGCGAGTCTTTTTCTAAAGTATCTGGTAATCAATCGCGATACGAAGCTGATATCGAATCTAAAACTACATCCTGGGAAGGAGGATCGTGCTCAACTAAATCACGTTCTGACTCACGTCCTCCAAGGGAAGGGTCTGAAAGAGAAATTAGGCTCATTCACTGCTAAGTTTCTGCCAAGCTCAGGAAAGGACGTCGGACCGTTACGGAACAACTATAAATCTGCGCTTAAATTCCTAAAGCATGAATACGACCAGGGTGGAGCAGAACGAGTACTTAGTGTCTATAGCACACTCCTTCAAGGAATGAGCTTGGTGCAGATCGACGTGTCCGACCCAACTAACGGACCGAAAATATTTGATAGTCTCAACTCGCGACAAGAGCCGATGACAATCGGCGACCTTGTGCGCAATGAAATCTTTTCACGGGTTGCGAGTCAGCCGCCTTCCGATATCGAATACGTCGATCAGAATTATTGGCAACCCTTTTACGAAAAATTCAAGCAGGGTGGTAAAGACTTATTTGATTCGTACTTCTTTCCTTATGGGTTGATCCAGAATCCGAACATCCCCAAGGCTGAGGTTTATGGCACATTGCGAGATCAGTGGAAAGCCATACCTGATCCTCAAACAATCATTGAGGCGCTGGGTCGTTTTCAGGACGCTTTTATCGACATAGCCTGCGGGACCAACAGGATGGGCCACTCCAAGCCCGTTGCGAACCGTTTTAAGAGCCTTTGGCGGTCGCAATCACCCAGTTCTATTTATCCATTCCTTATGCCTCTTTCAAAGGCTGTCCAAGAAAAGGTCCTGTCAGACCTAGTAGGCCAGGAGGTTCTGGAAACTATCGAGTCTTTCCTAGTGAGGCGAGCGGTGTGCGGAATTGAGCCAACCGGGCTACACGCTGTATTCAAGCGCCTTTGGTTAGACTGCGAAGGTAAGCCGACCCGCGAAAGAACAAAGAGGGAGATCACGAAGTATAAGACAATAGCTTGGCCGAAAGATGAAGACTTCAAAGAAGCGATACGGCGTCGGGCTCTATATGGCGTGGGCGTTACACGATATCTTCTGATGGAGTATGACGTTAGCCTTGGTGGCGACACGCCGAAAGATATACCCTGGATCGAACACATCCTTCCTGAAACACCTGCAAAGCAGTGGTACAAGTCCTTCTCAAAAGAACAGCATCACGATCAAAAAGACCTTCTCGCGAATCTAATTCCGCTGTCCCAAAAGATGAACACGAGCGTTTCGAATAAGCAGTACTCAGAAAAGCGAGAGCGTTACCGAAAAGACTCAATGTTTAAGAGCGCTAGAGCCTTCGCGGATAAGATCGCGGATTGGACACCTGAGAGGCTGGAGAAGCGAGCCGTGGAGCTTGCGGACTGGGCTGTAAAGAGGTGGCAGGATTAGGCAAGCGCCAGAGTGGCTACTACATTTCCTACTACACGCACACTTTTGCCGGTTTCGAGATCGTCTCTAAGTTATTGAAAAAATTGGAGGCGGCGATCGGAATCGAACCGATGAATAAAGGTTTTGCAGACCTCTGCCTTACCACTTGGCTACGCCGCCCGGAGGAAAGGAAAAAGGCAAAAGTTAAAAGGCAAAAATCGTTACTGGTTTTTCCCTTTTGCTTTTGCCTTTTTCCTTGATATGTGGAGCGGGAGACGAGACTTGAACTCGCGACCCTCGCCTTGGCAAGGCGATGCTCTACCACTGAGCTACTCCCGCTTTGAGCATAAAGGATTCTAGCGATCAAATTATTGTTGTCAAGCGGGCGAATCACCGTAGGAGTAGATTTTATTTTGAGGCAATAGGGCGGGGGTCAACGATAGGGTGCAGGGGATTGGGAGTAGGGTGTAGGTGTTGCATGATCACGTTATTCGTTTCCAAACCCTGAGACTTAAGTCCTGCTTCCTTGAATCTCCATTTTCAGACGTGAAGTTATGACTAGTCGTCCCAGGAACTTTGACCGGACTAACTGACGAGGGTTTAGGGGATTGGGGATTCGTGTAGGTGTTGCTGTGAGGGGCTGGGCGCATTGGCGTGGGGTCAGGAACGAGAATCGCCGAAGGTAGGAAAAACGGGACCGTTTAGAAAGGACTTGTTCGCCCCATTCGCAGCAGCACGGCGAGGCGTAAAGACGGTCCCTGGTGTGCGATTGAGTGTTGCCGTCAGCGGGCGGACAAGTCCCTTTTTTAAACGAGACTTTTCGTTAGAAGACATCGGCGAACGGGTGCGACGCAGCACGCGGAGGGGACCGCGCACAGGGTGGGACACCCGTGCCACCTCATTCGGGCGTGAAGTTGTAACTGATCGTCCCGGAAACTTTGACCGGCTTGCCGGACAATTTTGTGGGAGTAAATTTCGCGTTGCGCGCGGCGGCTTCGGCGGCAGCCCGCAGCAGTGGGTGGCCGGAAATCGCGTGAGCCGAAACCACGTTGCCTGTTTCGTCAACCAACACCTGGACCACCACCGTGCCGGAGGCTCTTGCCGCTTTGGCGACGGCAGGGTAATTGGGGCTAGGCAAACTGGTGGCTTTCGCATTCAGCACTCCGCCTTTGATTGCTCCTTTCGCGCCGGCGTCGTTGGAATTGCCGTTGCCATTAACATCGGGCGCCTCGGGTGCGTCGGGAACGCCGCGGTAACCAACGACGGGAATCGTATGTCCGTCAGGAGTCCGCACAATCGCGGTGTTGATATGCCAGACGCTGTTTGTGCGCGTCAGGTCAACCTGATACTGGCCCGTGCCCTTTGTGCCTTTCACAGACATCACGAACGCAGCTTTGCCTGAACCGCTTGCATCCGTACTGAAGGCGCCCAGCGGAAAACCTGTTTCCTCGATATCACCCAAACGCTCTTTGACTGCGGAGCTTTGTTTGAGGGCGTCGACTGCCATGATGTAAGGCTCCGAGGTCTTCAAAGCTTTTTCAGCGGCGCGATAGCCGTAATAGATAGCGGCGCCGATCCCAGCGCCGAGGAGTGCGAGGATGATCACCAGAATCAAAATTATCTTGCCGCAACCAAACGATTTCTTTGGTGGTAGAGGGCCCGGCCCACGCATTCCTGGCGGTGCTCCATACTGTGGCGGTGTGTAAGGCGCAGTGTAGGGCACTTGCTGTGGTTGTGCAGGTGACTGCAACTGGACCGGCGCTCCGCACTTGGGGCAGAAGCGGTGAATAGAATCCATCGGGTTCCCGCAGCTGTTGCAAATCATGTCGTGGTCTCCTGGTCAGCCCGGTCTGGTTTGAAAAAGAGGCGCCAAGCATAATGCGCGCGGTCGCGGCTGACAAGACTTTTGCGCAGGGATTTGGCTGACGAAGAATAGCCACAGAGTTTTACCGGTTAGCACGGATCAAAGACAGAGTTCAATGTCTGAGAGGGTGGGATAGTGCATAATTTTCACAGGCGTTCAGAGTACCAACTGAAGTCGGTACTCTGAACGCCTGTCGCAAATCAGGCGCTACCGTATGTCGGCATCAATTGCGCAATAAAACTGTCTGTCTGATCTGTGAGTGTCCTGGTCTATCTGTGGCTAATTGTTGTTAGTCCCAATATCGTTCCGACCAATGACGCTTGCGGAGTTTCTCTTCAGTCCAGAACCCGCGGAGGATTTCTATGTGCGGCGCCGTTGTCCGGTCAACGGCAGTGGGTAACACGATACTCACGACATCGTAACGATAAGCCATGCCTTCCAGGCCGAGCAGTCTCCGATAGGCCCGCGCAGCGCGCGCAATCTGACGCTGCTTTCTCAGGTCCACATTTGATTGCGGCGGAGCAAACCAATCAGATGCGCGCGTCTTTACTTCGACGAAACATAAGGTCGGTCCTTCGTAAGCCACGAGGTCGATCTCCGCATTGATGATGACGCCGCGCATATTGCGCCCAACAGGCAAGATGAAGTTGGCGGCCACGATCGCAAAGCCCTGTTGCTCGAGATAGGCGGCCGCAAGTTGTTCGCCGCGTCGTCCTAATTCGAAATGCGCGGTCGTCGAAGGCTGAGATGGAATCGCTGGGACCGTTTGAGAGGATGTCATCGCAAGTGAGCTTATTACGATTTGAAAAGATTGGCCAGATCCAGCGCGAGCGTTCGGGTCAGTACCGCCAGCGTTGCGGGTGGATCAGTTAGTCGAAAGGCACTCGAGCAAAACAAAGAACCCACCCGCTTACGCAGTTGGTACTGACAGCTCCAGCGCCCAGCGAATCCCTGCCGTTACAACAGCACCAGTAGTGCGAGGGAGTCTTCGTTGCTGACCACGCGCGAGGTGTGACCTTTGCCGGTGGTGTCTTCAACCAGCAGGACGCTGCCCGCGAGAAAGCGCCGCGTTTCGCCGTCGCTCGCGCTGACTTCCCACTCGCCGGTAATGACAGCAAAGAGATTGCGTTTGGCTGAAGGATGCCAGTCGCTGTGCCAACCGGAAGGCGCGCCAAAGAAAGAGAAGTTGGTCGCGGCTGCGGGTGGCGAAAGATAAAGCGGCGGAGCCGGCGGAGCGAACTCGACGAGATCCAGTTCCCGGCTGGGATCCTGGAAATGTGATTCACCATCGGGGTCCGCGTAGAGTCTGGTGAAATGCGCAATCATGAGTAAATGAACTTGTCAGGTTGCGTCGGTGCGGGGATGCGGACGGCGACGCAAACTAACAGGTTGCGTTACAGAGAGAAATCATTTCTCTAACATCGCTCGCAGCCGGTCGAGCGCTTCACCCCAGTACTTCTTCATTTTTGCGGCGGCGCCGGCGTTCGGCAATTTGCTGTGTTGGACCACCACCACGCTCTTGTCTTCACTCTTGGGCAGGAAAGATATTTCGAGACTGGTCTTGCGATCATTCCAGGTCACGCGCATTGATTTGTTGGTCGTAGCGGTACGCTCGATCAGACCCTCTTCCGGCAACCACTGCGCGCGCTTTCCAGCATTACCAAATGCTTCATAGAGTGGGGCAAGAGGTACGGCGATGGTACGGCTGACGCTAATCTGATAGCCGTCCGGTTTTTCATGCGGCGCGCGCCGGCCACTGTGTTGTTCGTAGCTGACGGTGAGCATCTGCTGCCACCATGAGCCGACCCCGTGTTCGGTGCTGAGATACTTCACGATCTCCTGATGTGTCATCTTCTTGCCACCGGCTTTGTCCAGAATGCCGAACCACTGCTTCCAGATCTTGCCCGTTTTAGCTTTCACGGCCTCGTCGCTCATGCGCGGAGCCTTTACCGAGAGTTTCTTTGCTGATTTGGTTGTCATTGTTTTTCTTGCGAAGCCGCAGATTATGCGTCACGATCGTAGGCCACTTTCAACCATTGTTTGACTTCGGCGTCGATGTCTTTGACGGAAGTGATTTCGATGCGGTGTGTAATGCGATCCTTTTTCGCAAAGCCTCCGGTATCGATCAAGCGACCTTTTGGCTTCATGTCACCGAGAGCGAAACCGAGGTCGATGCGCGTCCGTGTGGTGGGCTTGATTTGAGCGAACACGTGCTTGCGATAAAGCGGCACGATGGTCTGGCACGGACACGCTTTCACGTCCTTGCCCACACTGAGGCCGAGCTTCAACAGAGCGTCATAGACAGGGCGTAACTCTGCTTTCCCACCGGAGAACATTTTTTCAACATAGCCTTCGGCGGCTTTGAGATAGTCATTGGGATCGCCAATCTCCGTTCCTTTGCCGCCCGCGCGTTCGGCCAGCCACCAGGCGTAGTTGGTACCCAGACCATGTTCGGTCTTGAGCCACTCGCGCCGCGCTGTTTCCTCTGTGGGACCTTTCTTCTTAATTAAGGTCAACCATTCATCCAGCGAACGCCCGGTCTTGTCTTTGAGCTCGGCAATCCACTTCCGCGTCATGGCGACGCCGGGATGAACGCCGTAGATGGATTTCTTCTTTGTTTCAGTTGCGGTGCGGGGCATTGGCTTTTCCTTTCACGATTGGTTGATCATGTTTCCGCCTACATATTCAGCCGCAGAGCGGCGGAATGTTTATAGTTATCAAATCTAAGCGAAAACATAGCTCCGAAGGAGCGCAGTGTGGCTTTGTCCACCCATAATTAGGTTCCCATGACCAGCATCGTCTTCGGTCTATGAACATTTCGTGCCTACCGCACTGAAAGCAAACGGCACAGTCTCTCAAGATCCACGCCTTGTATCATTGAGGGAAGATAACCTCAACAACGACTGGGCGCTTCTTGAAAATTGCTATCTTGCTTTCAGACTGCTTAGTGTCGCTTCTTTCTTCTTACCACGCGGCTGAGATAGACATCATCAGGAAAGTAAGATTCGCCCTCGGACTTAATTGTTTTCCAGTGCAACCTGTTGCCGAGCAGCGTCAGTAGTACAGTGACAGTGCCGCCAAAGCCACTCGTCAACTCCAGACGGGCGACGTTGCCCTTGATGTTGCTGTCCACTTCGCCGTCTTCGACCCGCGCCAAAAAACGGCGGCTGGCAGAATATTCACCGGTGAGCTTGTCACCCTTTTGAGTGAGTGTTAACTCGACGGCCGCGGCGGGAACATCTTTCAAGTTCTCATCACGATACGCCGGCGGCAGTTCGGCTCTGCTTTTCGCGTAAACGGCCCAGCGCCAGGTGCCGCGAAAGTCAGCGGCTGGTTGAAGAGTCTGTGCCTTGACCTGAATTGAGGGGATAGCGCAAACGAGAACTAAACCACAGCCGATAAGTATCAATGTGCGACGCAGCAGTTTAGCGAGGGCACACGACCACTCCAGCGGGGCCGCCCGGCTAAAGACGTCGGTTGTGCCTCGACGGTGGCGGACAAGTCCGGTCTCTAAACGAGGGTTGGAAGAATGGACCATAATCGTATGGTAACCCAACTCTTCTTTATAGATTAGCAGTGGGCAAAAATTTTGGTGGACGTCGCGCTTTCGTGGCTTGCTCAAAAGCGTATGCCAGTTTGATCAATGTCGGTTCACTATAAGCTGAGGCGAAAAAAGAAATACCAACCGGCAGACCGTGCACATAGCCCGCGGGCACGGTGATGTGCGGATAACCGGCGACGGCCGAAGCGCTGGAGTAACCGCCGGTAAAATGATCGCCATTAACCCAATCGGTGGGCCAGGCCGGGCCACCAGTGGGCGCGATCAAGGCGTCGAGTTTGTGCTTGCGCAGCACTGCGTCGATTCCATCCTCGCGAGTCATCTCCCGGTTTTGCTTGAGTGCATCGAGGTAGGCCTTTTCAGTTAGCGGCCCTTTGGCCTCGGCCTTAACAAAGAGGTCCTGACCAAAGTAGGGCATCTCCTGGTCGCGATGTTTTTCATTGAACTCGATTATCTCTTGCAGAGAGCGGACCGGCGCCTTCGCACCCAACCCGCTGAGATAGGTGTTGAGATCCGCCTTGAATTCATAAAGCAGTACTTCCAACTCTGAATCATCAAACTTGCCGGCGGTAGGAATATCAGTCGGGTCGATAATCACCGCACCGAGTCTTTTCATCTCGGCGATTAGATCGTTCAGCAACTTGTCTACGCCGTCATTGAATCCGAAAGATTTGCGCACAATCCCCAGTCGCGCGCCTTTCAGTCCGTGAGGATCGAGAAACGTGGTGTAGTTAGTTAGAGCCTTGCCCTGACTGGCACTGGTTGCTTTATCGCGCGGATCGACTCCCGCCAACGCACCCAGCAGTATCGCAGCGTCAGTGACCGTTCGGCACATCGGCCCGGCAGTGTCCTGGCTGTGTGCGATGGGGATGATACCGGCACGACTGATCAATCCCAAGGTTGGTTTGATACCGACCAGGGAATTGGTAGACGATGGGCAAACGACAGAGCCGTCGGTTTCGGTGCCGATAGCTACCGCGCAAAGATTCGCCGCGGTGGCCGCGCCGGAACCGGAACTGGAACCACACGGATTGCGATCCAGCGCGTAGGGGTTTCTGGTCTGGCCTCCGCGCCCGCTCCAGCCGCTCGATGAACGGTTCGAGCGGAAGTTGGCCCACTCACTTAAGTTGGTCTTGCCGAGAATGACCGCGCCGGATTCGCGCAGACGCCTGGCAACAAAGGCATCCTGCGACGGCGTCGAACCCAGAAGGGCGAGCGATCCCGCAGTCGTCATCATGCGGTCGGCCGTATCGATATTGTCTTTGATCAGCACGGGGATACCGTGCAGGGGACCACGCGACGATCCTTTCTCTTTGCGCTCGCGATCAAGCGCGGCGGCGATCGACAGAGCGTCAGGGTTTATTTCAATGACAGAGTTGACCGCGGGACCATGCTTATCGATTTCCTGGATTCGCTGCAGATACTTCTTTGTCAGAGAGAGAGCAGTGTACTTTCCCGACTTCAGGCCGGCCTGAAGTTCGGCAATGGTAACTTCGTCGAGTTCGAAGGTCTTAGGTGCGGGCGGCGCTGTTGCTTCCGAACGCTCTACCGATTCTGCCGGTACGGGATTGGCTGCGGCTGCCGCGCAGGCAAGGGCGCCGGTTTGCAGGAAGACTCTGCGTTTCATCGTCTGAAATCTCCTCGAATGTTGGTTCAGGTATCAGAATCTTTCCGCTATGCCTTTGCGTTTGTGTGAACATCCGAAAGGAGTTCCCGGAAAGACGCAAAGGAGCAAAAGCGTGTTTGCGTGGCGGAGAATTTACTCTTATGAAGGCCATCTGTCCAGATTTTGAGGCGATTGAACCTTGCCTGGTAGGTCCTGGTCACTGGCAAATTCCGGTATGTTGCCCTAACGTTGTTCCTCAAGCTACGTGGAGATGAACTAGACGCTTGCCTCGCTGCTGGGATTGTTAAATTAATGAGCATTGAAACCGCAAACGAAAAAGTGGCAATCGCCGAGTCTGTGCCTGCTCCGCTGCCCTTGGTGGCAGTTGTGGGTCAGCCAAATGTCGGCAAATCGACTCTATTCAATCGGCTAATCGGTCAGCGCCGCTCGATTGTCGGCGACGAGCCCGGCATTACGCGCGATCGCATCTACGGCGAAGTTGACTGGGGTGGTGAACGCTTTTCCATTGTCGATACCGGTGGCATCGTTCCCGATGACGACGCCATTATCCCTTCAAATATTTTCAAACAGGCAGGCTTTGCGATCGACGATGCGCAGATGCTGATCTGGGTAGTTGACGCTCGGCAGGGGTTGACTCCGCTGGATGAAGAGTTGGCGAAACTACTGCGCGCCACAGGCAAGCGCGTGCTGGTGGCGGCAAATAAGTCAGAAGCCGCCAGAGTGGAAGCGGAAGCGTCAGAGTTCTATCGTTTTGGCTTTGAAGAGGTCTTTCCGATCTCGGCAGAGCAGGGAATTGGTCTGGGAGAGTTGCTGGATGCGTTGATCCAGGGGTTAGGTGAGACCAACGCCCACGCGAATGAAATCGACCAGCGGGCCGCGAGAGCAAAGGAACTCAGACTCGCGATTATCGGCCGGCCGAATGTAGGAAAGTCTTCGCTATTGAATCGTCTGATGGGCGAAGAGCGCGTGATCGTATCGCCGGTAGCGGGCACTACGCGCGACGCCATCGACACTGTTTTGGAAACCCCCGAACAGAAGTTTCGTCTTATCGACACCGCCGGTATTCGTCGCAAGGGTAAAACCGGAGAGATGGCAGAGAAGCTCTCGGTAGTCATGGCGATGAAGAGCCTGGAACGCGCGGACGTGGCCATCGTGATGGTCGATGCCGCGGAAGGTGTTACCGCGCTTGATGCGCACATCGCCGGCTACGCACATGACGCAGGTTGTTCGATCATCCTCGGAGTTAATAAATGGGATGCACTCGAAAACAAGCAGACCGGGACGGTGAGTGAATTCGAACGAGGTTTGCGCGACAAGATGAAGTTTCTTGAATGGGCGCCGGTCATAACGATCTCGGCACTCACTGGTCAGCGGGTCGAACGAATTCTGCCATTGGCTATTCGAGCGAACCAGGCACGCAATCTGCGCGTTCCTACCTCGCGGCTCAACGCGTTTTTTGAGGACGCAGTTTCCCAGCCTCGTGGTGGTGGCGCGCCGGCTCCCGTGAAAGGTGGTGTTTCGCGCCTTCACGTGCAGTACATGACGCAGGTCAGCGTGCGGCCCCCCACATTTGTATTGTTCACTGCCGGCGGCAAGCCGGGTCTGCACTTTTCCTATGTACGGTATTTGCAGAACCGGCTGCGCGAAGAATTTGATTTTTTTGGCACGCCGCTCAGGATAGTAGAGCGCCACAGGAAGACGAGAAGCTCCCGCAAAGGATAATGCCGCAAAAGACAACATATTTTCACTACGCGTGTTTTGCGTGCTCAAAAACTCCTTCCGATTAGAAAGCGGACTTGTCCTCCGGCGCCCTGTCTAAACGGATGCGTATGACCTGCAGATCAAAGGATGCGTTTGATCCTGCGCATTAACGGAATTTGATGTTCCTCTGTTAGTTCAATCTCCTCGGATTCAATATCAAGAAATGCATCAGCCCTCGATTGGTTTTCAACTGCTCGCACAGGAAGGCGCAGCGCGCGCCGGCATCGTTAGGACGCGGCGGGGTGACATTGAAACTCCGGTGTTCATGCCGGTGGGGACTGCCGGCAGCGTAAAGGGCGTCCGCTTTGAACAACTTGAAGCCGCGGATGTCGATGCGCGAATTATTCTCGGCAATACTTATCATCTTTGGCTTCGTCCGGGGATTGAAATAATCCGGGCCTGTGGCGGCCTCCATCGCTTTATTGCCTGGGACCGGACACTCCTAACAGACTCTGGCGGTTTTCAGGTGTGGAGTCTGGGCGAGCTGCGAAAGATCTCGGAGGAAGGCACACAGTTCCGTTCGCATGTAGATGGCAGTCCGCAGTTTCTGTCTCCAGAGGTTTCGATGGAGGTACAGGCAGCGCTGGGCTCTGACATTGTCATGGTCTTCGACGAATGTGCGCCGGGTAAAGCACCTCACGATGAAGCGCGACAAAGTATGGAATTGACCGCACGCTGGGCCCGGCGCTCTCGCGAGCGGTTCGACTCACTGCAGCGAGAAGGTGCTGACTACGGCCGAAGATCCGCGGCAGGCCTGAGCGGCGCCCAGGCGCTTTTCGGAATCATTCAAGGTGCTGCGCATCTCGATCTCCGTCGCGAGAGTCTGGAGCGTAACCGGGAAATCGGCTTTGACGGCTACGCAATCGGCGGCCTGAGCGTGGGTGAAGAGAAGACTGTCATGTGGGATGTCGTCGGCGAAGTTGCTCCGTTGATGCCGGCAGAACAGCCGCGCTATCTAATGGGGGTGGGAACTCCGGAAGATTTGCTCGAGGCCGTGGCCCTGGGCGTGGATATGTTTGACTGCGTGCTTCCGACCCGTAATGGGCGAAATGGCCAGGCTTTCACCTCGCGGGGTAAGCTAAATATCAAGAATGCGCAGTGGACGACGGACCAAAGGCCGCTGGATGAGACCTGTTGCTGCTCGGTATGCCGGCGACATTCGCGGGCTTATCTGAGACATCTTTATATGAGCGGCGAGATGCTGGCGAGCATCCTGTTGACCCATCATAATCTGGCCTTCTTCCTTGACACCATGCGACGTGTAAGGCAATCTATCCGGTCTGGCAAGTTCACCCAATTCCGGCGGGAATTCACCGAGATGGTCAACTCGGGCGTTCAGTGATGCAAATCGCCGACTTGCGCTTTTTGGGTCAGGATCGGAAGCGCGCGGCGAACCGAAAGAGTCAAAAATAAATGTTCACCCTACTACTTTTGTTTCAGGGAGGCGGCAGCGCGCTGGTTTCGTTCGTGCCGATGCTCCTAATTATCGGCGTCTTTTATCTCCTGCTGATCAGGCCCCAACAACAGCGTCAACGCAAGCTTCAGCAGACAATCTCGGAATTGAAGGCGGGCGATCGCGTCATTACCACGGGCGGTGTCCTGGGCACGATTACCAGCGTCAAAGACACCAGCTTCTTAATCCGCAGCGCCGACAAAACCATTCTTGAGATTTCACGCACCGCGGTGGCGGGAGTGGAGGAAGAGACCAAGGCTTAGAGGAATTCCAAAGCCGGTGTGCAGCTACCGGCGGCACTCGAGTATTTATGAAGAAGACGAACCTTCCGTTTCGCATCGCCCTAATCGTAATCATCACCGTCCTTGGTCTCTATAAGGTGTTCATGCCGCCGATCATGGGGGCGAGTGCGCGCCTGCCGCGCAAACAGGATTTCACCGCATCGGGCATCAAGCAAAACCTTCGGGACAACATTCATTTAGGACTGGATCTCAAGGGCGGCTCGCATTTGGTCATGCGCGTCAAGACCGAAGAGTTTTTGAAGCGTTTGACTGAAGACAATGCAGTCGCCGCCCAGAACGCGGCCAAAGACGCCGGCTTCGAGGTTAAGGAAGCGCACGCTGACGTATCCGCAAATAACTATCGCGTGGTACTTACTCTGGGTGATGCTTCGAAGACGAAAGAAGCACGGGAAGCAATCGAGAAAAAGGTCGAACTGGGTGAACGCCCAGGATGGTCCTTCTCGTCGTCCGGGAACATTCTGACCTGGAGTCTTTCCGCTGCTACTCAACGAACCCTGGCTGACGAGGCGACCACACAGGCGTTGCGCATTATTGAAAGCCGGATCAATGCGCTGGGAGTTGCTGAACCCACGCTGCAGACGCATGGGTCGCAGAACTCTCATCAGATTCTTTTGCAGATGCCGGGAGTTACAGACCCTGAGCGCGTTAAGAAACTTCTCGCCGGCGAATCACGGCTTGAGATGGTACATGTGGTCAGTCCTCCCAGTCCCGCACCGGTGCAGACCTATGCGACTAAAGAAGAAGCGATCGCGTCGTTGAATAGCGGCGGATCCGTTCCGGTCAATCGTCGAGTGGTTGAATACACGGAACGGATGGATCTGACGGCGACGTCGCAGGAAGATAAGAATCAACCGAAGCCGACAAAATGGGTAGTAGTTGAAACACCCCCGATCATCGACGGCAGCGAGTTGCGCAACGCGGCGGGAATACCCAGCCGGGGCGGGGGCACGGAAGACTATGAGATTCAGTTCTCTTTAAAGAAGGGCGGCGCTGACAAGTTCGGCGCCTGGACCGGGGCCCATATCAACGAATACATGGGTGTGGTGCTCAATGACCAGGTAAAGTCCGTCGCCTTTATTAAGTCGCAGATATTTGACTCGGGTGAAATCAGCGGGAAGTTTACGAAAGAATCCGCGGATGACCTGGCCCTGACCCTGCGTTCGGGCGCGTTACCGGCGCCGATTGAGTATCTGGAAGAACGGACCGTCGGGCCGAGCCTGGGTGCTGATTCAATTCGTTCCGGTGTGAGAGCTTCGTTGGTGGGCCTGGGGTTGGTCGTGCTGTTCATGCTCGTCTACTACCGCGGGTCCGGCGTAAATGCAGTGGTGGCTCTGCTGCTAAACGTGATCCTGATGATGGCGGGGTTGATGATTTTTGGTGCGACGCTAACGCTGCCCGGCATCGCCGGAATTATTCTCACGATTGGTATGGCGGTCGATTCGAACGTGCTCATATTCGAGCGCATTCGTGAGGAATTGCGCACG
Organism: Acidobacteriota bacterium; assembly: GCA_025463135.1. GTDB lineage: Bacteria > Acidobacteriota > Blastocatellia > Pyrinomonadales > Pyrinomonadaceae > JAOAPY01. The sequence continues at coordinate 238,232 of JAOAPY010000024.1, read as the reverse complement.
GGAAAAACAATCGCCTCGGCCGTGGATCAGGGATTTGGTCGCGCTTTTGTAACTATTATCGACACCCACGTTACCACCACCGTGTCTTCCTTGTTCCTGTTTCTGTTTGGTACCGGACCTATTCGCGGGTTTGCGGTAACCCTGATTCTGGGCCTGGTCATAAATCTCTTCTCCGCCGTTTATGTTTCGCGCACAATTTTCATCTGGCTGCTCAGTCGCAAGGAGCGGGCTGAATCGCTGAGTATCTAAAGTAAGTCATGATTCAAATCTTCAAGGACGTAAAAATTGATTGGCTGGCGAATCGTCGCTGGTTCATAGCGGTTTCCATTCTGTTGATGTTGGCCGGGCTGGGCTCGGCCATCTTTCGTCAATGGAACCATCAGCGTCACCCGGAAGCCCCGCAGGCTTTCAATTTGGGTGTTGACTTTAAGGGCGGCACAGTGATGACGGTGAAGTTCCGCCAGCGGCCGCCCGCCGAGACTATCCACGCTGCGATTACCGAACAGGGTGTGAAGGACGCCATCGTTCAGCCCGTTACCGACAAGACTGATGAGGTTTTAGTCAAGCTGCCGCTCGAGGGCCCACAGGCGGACACGACCAAGGAAGGTGGCGCCCAGGTCGATATTGGACAAGTCAAAGTCAGAAAAGCTTTGGCCAAGTTCGGTGTGGAAGCGACCGAAAAAGCCGATCTAAATTCCGATCCAAATGCGGCTTATAAGATCATCGGCACGGAGGCGGTGGGGCCGGTGGCGGGACAGCAATTGCGTAACAAGGCTATAGCCGTGACCCTGGCAGCCCTGGTGGGTATTCTGTTGTATATCGCCTTTCGGTTTGAATGGACCTACGGCGCCGCGGCCGTTCTTGCTGTCTTTCACGACGTGCTGGTGACCCTTGGCATCTTCTCGATTTTCCAGTGGGAGATCAGCCTCACGGTTATTGCGGCGCTGTTGACCCTGGTAGGTTTTTCGGTTAACGACACGATTGTGGTGTTTGATCGCATTCGCGAGAATCGACGTCTACACCGGCGCGACTCTCTTTATAAAGTCACCAACGATTCCATAAATCAAACCCTCTCGCGCACGGTCATCACCTCGGGCCTGGTCTTCCTCTCAGTCCTGGCCATGGTGGTCTTTGGTGGTGAGGTGTTGTTTGGATTCTCGGTCGCGTTGTTGATTGGTATCAGCTTTGGAACCTATTCCTCGGTGGCCATTGCCAGTCCTATCATGGTGTGGTGGGAGCAACGTCTGGACGCCGCGAATCGGGCCATTGCGGTCGCCCCGAAACCGCTCGCCGGCACGGGCTCGAGAGCGCCCGCTAATGAAAGCAACGCTAAGCAGAGGACTACCGGGGCGAATGTCCGGAAGCAACCGAGCGGAGCGGGCCGCGCCTAGCGAAGAACCAGTTTGCCGCCTGCTCATCACAGGCCAAAAGTAGTTGAATTTCCGCTTGACTTTGCATCGGATTGCGGCATAGACTGCCCGTGTTGCTGGCCAATTAAATAGCAGAGTCGTTACCGCATTGCGAATTGAATTCAAGCGGAGGCGGCGGTCTATGTTGATCTGGCCGGCGAGTTTCTTTCACGGCGGCTGTTCACAGGCTTTCAAAGTTCTTGGAATCGCAGAGGCTGCTGTTTCCCCATCAATTTCTTTTGTCGCAATTTTCTAAATGATTTCGCACCCCTGATCCATTTGGCACCGGAGTAGGGAGGAAAAGAAAAATGTTCGATAACCTAGTTGAGTCGGGTTCCCACAAGCAGGATCTCTCTCGTAAGAGTTCGTTTTTGCTGGGTACCGTGGCGATATATCTGGTAATTGGCGTGACACTTTTTGTGGCCGGCATTTACCTTTACGATGCGCAATTGGATACGGGTGACCTCGAGTTGACTACTCTTGTCGCTCCCGTTCCAGTGCCTCCACAGGCCAACCAGCCCGAGAAGCAGGATACGGCCAAGCCGCAAAAGGTCGAGCAGAATGTAGACGTTCGCCGCGACCTGATTGCCCCGGTCTCGACTACGGCATTGGTTCCGAAAGAAGTTTCGACTAAGGCCTCTGACGTGCCACCTGTGCGCGCCGGCGTAACCACGGTTGTGGGTGGTTCTAACTCGAACGCTGCTGCCCCGTTGGCGAGCGGCTCGGGGACCGGGACAGTTACTACCGGTGTTCCAACCAAGGTGGAGATTGCGGACGTTCCTCCGCCGCCGGAGCCGAAGCCCACTCCGCCTCGAGCTCCTATTTCGGGCGGTGTGCTAAACGGCAAGGCCGTGCATCTGGTTCAGCCGACCTACCCGCAAATTGCCCGCCAGGCGCATGCCTCAGGCACAGTTGTCGTACAGGTGCTGATCGATGAAAACGGAACGGTGGTTTCTGCTCATGCGATTTCCGGCCATCCCTTATTGCAAGCGGTGGCGGTAGCTGCGGCACGCGCGTCTAAGTTTTCGCCTACGAAGCTTTCCGGGCAGCCGGTCAAAGTAAACGGCGTGATTCAGTACAACTTCGTGGCTCAATAACCGTAGGTTGCTGCAGGATCATTTTGCCGTTGTCGGTATGGTCCTACGCGTGCCCTGCTTGTTAATGTAACGCTCAGAAAACCTTTGGAGGGGTGTACCGTGACTATTCTAATTAGCCTTCTTGGAACAAAAGCTTTGGGTATCGTGATCTTCTTGTTGCAGGAGGCTGCCGCCAGTCCTGCTGCCGGCGCGGCCGCCGCGAACCGCTTCACCATGACTGACATGATCAGGAACATGGGCGCGGTCGCGATTGGCGTCGTTATTGTTTTGCTGCTGATGTCGGTCTATTCGATCGCCATTATGGTTGAGCGCTATTTGACTTACTCGGCCGCGAAGAAGCAGTCTCGCGAGTTCGCGCCGCGCGTGGCTCAGGCGCTAAAGAACGATCGTATTGAGGAAGCCATCAATATCAGCGACAAGCATCGCAAGTCGCACCTGGCGATGGTCGTGAGCAGCGGTCTGCAGGAGTTTCGCGCGCACGGACAGTCGTCTGATATTTCCGGCGACGAAATTGAGGCATCGAAGCGCGCCTTGCAGAGGGCAATCGCTATTAAGACCGCGGAGTTTCGGCGCGGCTTGTCCGGCCTGGCGACGATTGGTTCAACGGCGCCATTCGTCGGCTTGTTCGGAACCGTGTTCGGTATCATCAACGCTTTCCAGGGCATGAAGAACGCAGAAACCGCGGGTATCGCGGCGGTCGCGGGCGGAATCTCCGAAGCCTTGTTTACCACGGCTCTCGGACTCCTGGTAGCAGTGCCCGCGGTGTGGCTGTTCAATTACTTTACTGGAAAGGTTGACGGCTTTGTGGTGGAAATGGACAACTCAGCGTCTGAGTTGGTTGACTATTTCATCAAGAACCGCACCAAGCAGTTGAAGCCATAGTGGCCTGGGCCCGAGGTCAAGCTTAGTGGCATGACACTCTCTGAGGAGTGCCGGTGCAACTATTCTGTCAGGTATTAAACTAGAGGGAGTTTTATTATGGGAATGTCATCTGGAGGCGGTGCCGGCCTTTCCTCGGAAATCAATGTCACGCCGATGGTCGATATCATGTTGGTGCTCCTGATCATCTTTATGGTGGTCACGCCTTTTCTGCAACAAGGCATCACCGTGGCTATACCGCGCGATATGAAGGCCGCCGACGTCGACCCGAATATCATCAAGGAATCGTCAGTGGTAATCTCCATTCCCACTGATGGTGATTACTATCTTGGAAAACAGCACGTGGCCAAGACCGACCTTGCCGACAAAGTCGATCGGATGTTGAAGAACATCAAGAATGAACAGGATCACATCGTCTATATCAAAAGCGGCATCAAGGTCAGCTATGGCGAAGTGGTCGGGGTCATCAATGAAGTTCGGAAACTGGGCGTGGACAAGATAGGCTTGGTCGCGGACAAGAAGAAGGGAGCCGGTTCTACACCTGCACCCGCGAAGCTCTAGAGCCTTGACAAGCTCCGTGGAGTTGCTTGGCGTTTGCCGTGGCGGGTTGGCTAATAGAGGAGTGAGATTATGGGAATGAGTTCTGGTGGCGGCGGGCGGGCTGTACCGTATATCAACGTCACCCCGCTGATTGATGTGCTGCTGGTATTGTTGATTATCTTCATGGTGGTGACGCCTTTGAAGCCGAGCCGCTTTAAGGCGGATATCCCAACCCAGAAAGATCCGAACGAGGATTTAAGCCGACTAAAACCGAACCCGTTGACTTTGGTCGTTTCTATCTCGAATGATCTGCAGCTGAAACTGAACCAGGACAATATAGGCTCGGTAAATGACACGGGCCCGCTGAGTCAAAAGCTCCAGCAGACTTTTGAGAAACGGAAAGTGGAACGCGCGTTCAAACCGGGGATGGAAACCCGGGTGGACTTACCGGAAGCGGAGCGAATTGAGAAGACGGTCTTTGTCAAAGCTCCCAGGTCTCTTGCGTATGGTGAAGTAGTAAAGGTGATTGACGCCATCAAAGGGGCCGGCGCGAATCCAGTCGGTTTGCAGGTAGACGATCTACCTCAGTGAGATCCGCTGCTTTCGTGCTCGGCGCTGTGTCCTTCTCTGTGGTTGCTGCTACTACTGTTCAATTCTATGGGGAGCCATACATAAAATGAAACTCTCTCGTTCCAGGATCGCGATTGTCCTGGCGCTGCTAGTCGTCACTAGTTCCGGTTGCAGTGTCATCAACCGAATTCGCTCCAAGAACCAATTGAACGAGGCCGCGCGGGCTTATCGGGAGGCCCATTTCGCGGAAGCGGAGCAACACTCGCGCAAGGCGCTCGAGCTTGATCCGGATAATAAGACCGCGCCTTTGTTTATTGCTCGCATAGTGCATCGCGAGTATCAGCCCGGCATTAATACTCCGGAAAATCTTGCCAAAGCGCGGGCAGCCATCGAAGAGTACAAGCGACTCCTCGAGAAGGATCCCAAGAATGAAGAAGCGTATAAGGCAGTTGCTTCGCTGCTCGGAGCTTTAAAGGAAGAGCAGCAACAACGCGCGTGGATCCTGCAACGTGCGAACGACAACAATGCGGATGCCGACAAGCGTTCGGAAGCGTATGTCGTGCTCGCCAGCAAGGATTGGCACTGCTCGAACGAGATTACGGACCTGCCCAGCAATAAGGTCACAACCGTCGATCCCTCCTCTAACAAGGCCACCGTCAGTTTCAAAAAGCCCAAGGACGAAAAAGAGTTTCAAAACGCGAAAATGTGCGTAGCACGCGGCCTGGAAGAGATTGAAAAGGCCATCAACCTCGATGCCAACAGTGAGGCAGCCTGGTCTTATAAGACAAATCTCCTGCTCGAGGCAGCCAAGCTTGCCGAGATGGACGGCAAGATGGACGACAAGGCGCAGCTGGATAAACAGCGAGAGGCGGCGCAGAAACGCACCGACGAATTGAGCAAGATCAATCAGGCCAAGGCAGAGCAGAAGCGCAAAGAGGAGGAAGCCAAGAAGGCCGCCTCCCCGCCCGCCGGTTAAGCTGCGGATCAAACTCGCGCTTGGGTAGTAACAAATAGGTGGTGCCCGGTTTTCGAGCCGGGCACCACCTATTTGTTATAATCCGGTTTTCTGGAACTCGGGCCGCCCCGTTCCCATTGGTTCGCCAAATGATTCGCATCGAAGACATCGTCGCTAAGGTTCAAAAGAACCATCCGCAGGCTGATTCAGACTTGCTTCGCCGCGCCTACCTCTTTTCTGCTCGCGAACACAAGGGACAGAAACGTGCTTCGGGCGAGTCCTATCTGGTGCATCCCCTGGAGGTCGCGAACATCCTCGCCGACATGCGGCTCGATGAAGTGGCGGTAGCCACCGGCCTGCTCCACGATGTTGTCGAAGACACACTGGTCGAACTCGGAACCATCCGCGAGTACTTCGGAGATGAGATTACTCACTTGGTCGACGGCCTCACCAAGATTGCCCAGATCAGTAATGTCTCGCGTGAGGAACAACAGGCCGAGAATGTGCGCAAGATGGTCCTGGCGATGGTCGACGACGTTCGCGTTGTGCTGGTAAAGCTTGCCGATCGCCTGCACAACATGCGCACCCTTCACTATTTGCCGGCCGAGAAACGCAAGCGCATCGCCCAGGAAACCATGGACATCTTTGCGCCCATCGCCCACCGTCTGGGGATGGGCAAACTGCGTAGCGAACTTGAAGATCTCGCTTTTCAACATCTGCATCCCGACGAGTATCGTGAGTTGGCGGCCCAGCTTGAAAAGCGGCGACCTGAAAACGAAAAGTTTCTTACCGCGGTGACAGCGCAGATTGAAGAAAAAATGAGCGAGGCTGGAGTACCGGCTCGGGTCGAGGGCAGAGTTAAACGGCTCTATTCCATCTGGAAAAAACTCCGCCGGCAAAAGGTGGAACTCGATCAGGTTTATGATCTGGTAGCCGCTCGCGTGATCACACCCAACGAAATTCGCCACTGCTATGGGGCCCTGGGTGTGATTCATCACAACTGGAAACCCGTGCCTGGTCGCATCAAAGATTGGATTGCCACTCCGCGCGACAATCTGTACCAGTCCCTGCATACCTCGGTCATTGGCTCCAAAGGGCAGCCGTTCGAAATCCAGATCCGTACCGAGGAGATGCATCGCATAGCCGAAGAGGGTGTAGCGGCGCACTGGAAGTATAAAGAAGGGAAGCGCGGCGCGCATGATGATGACAATACGCTGCAGGCCTTGCGCTCGCTGGTTGAATGGACGCAGGACGTAAAGGATTCGCGCGACTTTCTCGACACCCTCAAGCTGGATCTCTATCCCAAGGATGTTTATGCCTTTACGCCCATGGGTAAGGTAATTCAACTGCCGCGGGGCGCCACACCGATTGATTTCGGTTACATGATTCACTCGGAGGTCGGAAATACATGTACCGGGGCCAGGATCAATGGACGAATTGTTCCATTGCGAACTGAGATTCAGAATGGCGATGTAGTTGAGATTCTCACTAATCCCAATACACATCCCTCTCGCGACTGGTTGAACTTCATCGTTACCTCGCGCGCCCGCAATCGTGTTCGGCACTGGGTCGCTGAGCAGCAACGCGCGGAATCAATGGAGATTGGGCGCAAATTGTTCGAGAAAGAAGCGTCTCGATTTCAGCTGTCCCCGAAAAAATTACTCGGCAACAACGACGCCAACATGAAGCGTATTGCCAGCGAATACGGCTACGGACGGGTCGACGATCTGCTGGCCGCAATTGGCTACGGCAAGCTGATCCCACGCAACGTCATCGCCAAGTACCTGGGACCGGAACAGTTTGAACAGCTCGACCAACAAAAGGAGTCGCGCTTACGTAGTGGCGTCCGCGCTGTTAAGCGTCTTATCCACTTTGGCGATGATTCGATTGTGGTGCGGGGTGTCGACGACTTAATGGTGGCGCGGGCGCGCTGTTGTAATCCTCTCCATGGTGAAGAAATAATTGGTTACATCACGCGCGGCAAAGGAGTCGCCGTGCACAGCACTCGCTGCAAGAACGTGCAGCAACTGATGATCAACCGCGAACGCATTGTCGATGTCGAGTGGGCGGGCCGTGGGGACCAAACCGCATATGCGGTGAAGTTGCGGGCCGTTACTGAAAACCGCACTGGCATGATCGCCGGCATAACCGGAGCCATCTCCGACATGAAAACAGGCATTCGTGACGCTCGGGCCAGTGTCGCGCCTGACGAGCGTGGACACATCGAAGTCACCGTCGAGGTGTTCGACGTGAAGCATCTGGACAAAGTGATCAATTCCATCAAAGGGGTTCCCGGAGTGTTGGACGTCGAGCGCTTGCAGGGCGCCGTCTGATGCAGGCTTTAGCGTCCTGCGTTCTAACGGTAACCGTTAGTTGGCGAGGGTTGAGTGGCATTCAACGCGAACGCAATTAATAGTTTGCGTTCCGACGTAGTTTCCGAGCGCCCCTGCTTTGCCCACCTTTATGTTTCTGCTAGAATGCGCGCTTTGTTTTGCAGCACGCAGAAAAGGCTTTCATCGTAATGAAGGATAGCATCCAGACTGACCAGGCGCCGCAGGCGATTGGGCCCTATTCTCAGGCTATTAAGGCGGGCGGGTTTATATTCGCCTCGGGTCAGATACCTACCGATCCGGCGACCGGCCAGTTTGTTGTCGGGGGCATAGCAGAGCAGACTGAGCAGGTCCTAAAGAACCTTTCAGCTGTTCTCCAGGCCGGCGGCAGCAGTCTGGATCACGTCGTTAAGACGACTGTTTTTCTCGCGGATATGAATGAATTCACGCAGATGAATGAAGTCTACGGAAAGTTTTTCGCTAAGCAACCACCGGCACGCGCTACAGTAGAGGCTGCGCGTTTGCCGCGGGATGCCCGGGTGGAAATTGAAGCGATAGCCTTTGTTGGGGAATAGCTGAACCGGCCAGGCTTTCACGCCTGCCGGTTCGTTAGGTATTTGAAGATTTGGTCTGGTATCTTAGGCTGCTTTGGCGATCTTACCGGCTTTTATACAGCTTGTGCATACCTTCATTCGATGGGCGCCACCCTTTGGCAGGGCCACGCGGATCGACTGCAGATTTGGATTGAACCGGCGTGGGGTGCGGTTGTTAGCGTGAGAAACATTGTTTCCGAATTGTGGTCCTTTGCCACAAACTTCGCATCGTTTAGCCATTATTTTTTGATTTACCTCCGGCAATCGCAATAGTGCGAGACATCTAAATGGGATCCGATTGATACAAATATCGTCAGATTCGCAAACGTAAGCTTATAGCAGACGCTTTTTGTGGCCGTCAAGCAGCGAGACGCGGGCCGCAATCAGACAACTTTCGAAGGAGCAACGAACTAAGTGCAGAAAACCGTTAAGTTACTCGCCGCCATTACCCTGGCCGCCCTGACCGCGTTTGGTCTTACCGCCTGCAGCAAGGATCCCGGATCAGACGGTGGCAACACCGTAGCGGCGACCGTCAATGGAAAACCGATTATGTTTTCTGATGTGGAGCAAGTGATAACCGAACAGACGGGTGGAAAACAGTCTCAAATGACGCAACTTGGTTTGGCTCAGGCGCGGCTACAAGTTCTTGACAGCTTGATTCAAAAGGAAGTGCTCTACCAGCGCGCTGAAAATGAAAAGCTCTTACCGACTGATGACGAGGTATCTCAGTACATCACGGCCAAGAAGCAAGAGGGTGGGATGACCGAGGAAGAGTTTCAGAAGCGCCTGAAGGAAACTAATCAATCGGAGGGGGCTTTCAGGGAAGAAGCGCGCAAGCTCCTGGCCATACAAAAGCTGCAAAACAAATACACGGCCAGCGTTAGCATAAGCGATCGGGAAGTCGAAGAAGCTTTCAACGCCAACAAGTCACAGTTCGTCCTGGGTCGCGGTGTCGAGTTAGCGGAGATAGTAGTTGATCCTACTGACAATGCAGCCCAGGATGACGCGAAGAGTGAGGCCGAGGCAAAAATAAAGATTGACAATATTTACCAGACGTTGAAGAGCGCCGACTTTGCGGAAATCGCTCGTGCGCGAAGCGAAGATCCCAGCAATGTAAAAAACGGGGACATCGGTTTTGCGTCGGAAGAAACACTGAAGCAGAATGGTTTTCCGCCGGCCCTCATTAGCCAATTGTTTGGACCGACTATGTCGGTCGGAAGTTATACAGCGCCAGTGCAGTTCAACGGACGTTGGTTTATCTTCAAGCTGAAAGAGAAACGGTTGGAAACTCAAAATCGCACACTCGAAAGTCCCGGAGTGCGACAAGAAATTACGGAAGCCCTGAGAAGTCAGCGCCAGCAGCTTTTGAATGCTGCCCTGCTGCAGCTTTCCTTATACGAGGCGAAGATCGTTAATAAGCTTGCGACCGGGATGCTCAACAACCCGAGCAACCTGGGCCTGCGACCGGCGGCGCCCGAAGCCGTGCACTCGCCCGCAGCCGGTGCGACCGAGAAACCTGCGACGACACCGACGCCGGCCGCGGCGGCGCCCAAGACCGCGACGCCCGGAGCAGCGGCGACTTCTTCCGCTTCGCCGGTAAAAAAATAGTTCGTTAAGAGGCGGCACCAATTAACGGCGGGTGTGATCTGACGTTCCTGGATCACACCTGCTTTGTGCGTTAAGCGAGATCCTTCATTCAGTTCTGAAGGCGATCTCGGAGTTCCGAAAAAATCGCACCAGGTTTAGAAGGCCGACTTGTCCGCCTCGCCGGCAATGAAAGCAACCGGTGCAGCAATGATCTTTTGAGGGCAGTTGAGTGGTGCGACTAGCAGGCGGACAAGTCCGCTCTCTAAACTAAACGAGCAGGCAAGATGCTTTTTCGACTTTCAGATGTTTTCAAGTCTTATGGGGCGCAGGACGTGCTACGCGGCGCTTCGCTGCAGATAAACCCCGGCGAGCATGTCGGCCTGGTGGGTCGTAATGGCGCCGGCAAGACCACGATCTTTCGGCTCGTGAGCGGAGAGGAAGCACCTGATGAAGGTGATGTAGTGCGCGCGCGCGGCGTGCGGCTCGGACTGCTGGCGCAGCACATTCACTTTGAAGCGGGGACCACTGTTCATGAGGCAGCGCTGGCCGCGTTTGGCCACTTGCAGCAGATCGAGCATGAAATGCACGAGCTCGAACACCGCATGGCGGAAGCCGATGCTGACCTCGAAAAGGTGCTCGAACGCTATAGCGATTTGCAGCACGAGTTCGAACGCGAAGGCGGCTTTGAATATGGGGCCAAAGCTGAAGCTATTCTACAGGGCCTGGGTTTTGAGCGCGAAACGTGGACGTTGGAAACAGAAAAACTTTCGGGCGGACAGCAAAACCGTTTGGGTCTGGCGCGTTTGCTGTTGGCCGAACCCGATATTCTTTTGCTGGACGAACCCACTAACCATCTGGACGTTTCGGCCGTCGAATGGCTGGAAGAATTTCTGCAAACTTATGCTTCGGCTTACGTGATCATCAGTCATGATCGGTACTTTCTCGATCGCGCCTGCAACCGCATCGTGGAATTAGAGAACGGACGCGCGACCACCTACACGGGAAATTACTCCGCCTTTCTCATCGAACGCGAAGAGCGCCGCGAAGCGCAACAGCGAGCTTATGAGAATCAGCGCCACCTGATTGAGAAAACCGAAGAGTTCATTCGGCGTAACCTCGCCGGGCAGAAAACCAAACAGGCCAAGTCACGGCGTACGATGCTGGCCAAGCTGGAGCGGGTCGAAGCCGTGCGTGCCGACCGATCATCGGGCGACTTTCGCCTGCAGGCCATTGAACGGACTGGAAATCATGTTCTAAGCGTGGACCAGACTACCGTAGGCTATCCGGAAAAATTGCTGGCCGCCGGCATCTCGTTTGTTTTGCGGCGCGGCGAATGCCTCGGAATCATTGGACCCAACGGTTCGGGGAAAACGACTTTTCTCAAAACGATTCTGGGAAAGATTGAACCGCTGGCCGGCGAAGTCCGTTGGGGCACGAAGGTGCAGATTGGGTACTACGCACAGCAACTCGATGATCTCGACGACCGCAATGAAATCATCATGGAATTGCGGCGCGTGGCGCCGGCATCCGCTACAGCCGGCGAGCTGCGCTCGTTCCTGGGCAAGTTCCATTTCAGCGGCGATGATGTCTACAAACATGTAAGCGATCTATCCGGCGGTGAGAAGGGCAGGCTTGCACTCGCCAAGTTAATCTACTCTCGCGTCAATGTTTTGGTGCTCGACGAGCCGACGAACCATCTTGATATTCCCTCGCGCGAAGCGCTTGAAGAGGCACTCGACGCCTACGAAGGCACGATTGTCACCATCAGTCACGATCGCTATTTCCTGGATCGAGTCGCTACGCAAATTTTGGCGTTGGATGGCGCCGGTGGAGCGGAACACTTTGACGGCGATTACACCCAGTACCATGATTGGAAGGCCGCCTACCTGCGCGGCGGAGTTGCCAAAGCTGTCGCCGTTATTCCGGATCCGACTACGTCCGAAGGGCTCACCCAGTGGCAATCAGGTCCGGAAGAAACCAACGTCGCGGAACCCCGGGATGTACCTAAGCCTGAGCGGGCTACCGGGAAGCCTGGTGTTAAAGTTGTAAAGAAGAAGAAGGCTAACGGACGTGCTCCGGAAGCGGTGGAAGCAGAAGTTGCGGCGGCCGAAAAAGAGCTGCGCGAGATTTCCGAAAAGATGAGCCAGCCCGAAGTCGCCCGCGATGTGCAAAAACTTCAGGCCCTGAACCAGGACTACGAACGCACTGATGCGCGATTGCGGCAGTTGTATCAGGAATGGGAACAGCTGGCTGGCGAGACTACGAATGCTTAAGTGATTCCGATATGCATGAGCGGAGCAACGGTGGCGTTCCTCAAAGACCAAGTTCAAAGACCACCTGGCTGTCGGATCGCTGCTTGACACATCTGCAACCTGCTTGCTACTTTCTGGCTTCGCTTTGGTCGGACTATTGCGAGTTTGATTGAAAGCTTTAGGCGCGTAGCTCAGGGGTAGAGCACTACCTTGACACGGTAGGGGTCTGGGGTTCAAATCCCCACGCGCCTACCATTTTTTATTGGTTTGTTTCGTTAGTCTTGTCCTCCGTTCGTCGTTGGCCGCACAGTTTGCCGGACTCTTGGCTGTGAAACGACTACGACGACTCTCAAATATCTCCTCAACTTTTTTAGAGGTCTAAGCTAACTACCTCTCATTTGGATTCAAGAAGATCGAACCGTAATCCACTCGATCCCTCGCCGCCGCCGACTCTTTTGCGCCGAGCGATCCAAAGGTGAGTGGAGCCATCGTGCCAGCGCGCGAGTTGATAATGGCGCGTTACGCGGACACCCTCGCGAGGGATCTCTTCCTCGAAGATTTTCAGATCCTTCTGACTCGGCACATCCGGATTGAGAATGCGGCCCTGCGCTTCGATAAATTGCGACCGGCCGTCTGTTCTTAGCACTTTCGCGCGTTGCAAACGCAGACCGGCGCTGTTTTTCACGGGCATCAAGGGCACCCAGTTATCGGGAACTTCGGTAGTCAATTTGTAGACCAATTTGTTAGCGGCAGCTTGCTCGGTCGGTGGTGCCGCGGGGCGCTGTGGCTGGTATCTACTCAATGGGTATTCGCTCGCGCTCTCGACAACGCGCTCGACCGCCCACGCCATGTTTGCCATCTCGTCGCGCAGGAACAGCACCTCTTCAATCGGCCTACTCTCCAAACTCTTGAGCAGCGACGGTGGCAGGAAGAACAAGTTTGACGCCGGCTGACCGGCACCTGTTGACGAGGAATGCTGGAACATACGCCAACTGGAAATGGGTTCGCCCAGCTGGCTGGCAGATTTGATTAGCGAGCGGACACCAAAGGTATCAGTGATGACTAGCGAGCGGGTCTGATGGAGTGATCCGACTTCCAGTTCGACAGGAATGACAAACCAGTCATTGCCGTAAGTCAGCGCAAATTCCACCAGCAGGAGGCGCAGCAGGTCGGTTGGCCCGGCATCCACTGAACCGAAATCAACCTGCGCGTCTTCAAATTCCCAGAACCGCGCCGCCGGCATCCCGCGAAAACTGACCGGAGAAGGAATGGCCGTGCACATGACTTCTTTAGAAACGTCAGTCGCGGCCCCGAGCTTCAGATCAGCATTGGCATCGAAGGCATACCAGTCCAAGTGTCCCTCAAAATATTCCGGTGCCGTCAAGACGCGCTCGCCATCGCCGAACCGGGTGCCAACCGAGAAGGAATATTCCATGCGTTCCGGCAACCACGACGGATTGCCTTTTTCCGGCTCGCTGAAAAACGTCTCGAACCATTGCACCCAAAGTCTCGCGGTCTCTCTGACTTCTGCCAAATCTCCGTGAGCAATGTTCAAAGCCGGCGCCAGGACAATTCCGGCCACGCCGGGGGAACGGAAGTCTGCATAAAGCCGCCTGCCGTCCGGCACTCGCGATGCAATCAAGTCAAAGAAGTGAAGGCTGTCGCGGTCGAGCGTGTCCCGCTCGTCAGTCGTCAACGCATGAAAAGGATATTGGCGAATGAACGCCTCACGGTAATCACTCGAGACCACTTGCTCGTCCAGCAAGCGGCCCAGCATGAGGAGAAACTGCTGGCCGGCCTCTGCGGCTAGCCTGAGCCTCTCCGTAGTCGCTCCTTGATTGGTGGAGAGAATGGGTTCCCGCTCAACCGCTGTTTCCAGTGGCAGGCTGCGGCCATCATAAGCTGAAGCGTTGACCTGGGCGCCTGAAGCAACGCCCGAGTGATAGCGGGTGAGCCGCGCAGATTCCCCGCGCCATCGTGCTATCACCGGCGAGCCGTTGTCTTCGCCCTCGAATTCGCCAAATTGCCATTGCCGCGCCAGCAGCCAGAGCGGATCGTAAACTCTGGCCTGCAAGCTGGTGTTCATCTCGGCATCGCGGCTGCGCGGTTCCAGCCGCATCCAACTGGTAATTGATGGCATAACTCTCTCTACTTGATCCTGGTAAAGTCGGTCGAGACAGTATCGTTGGAAGTGTTGGAAGCAAAGTACAGCGCGGGCAGATAATGCCCGACTTCGTCCAGAGCGTCAGGGTCAACCGCGCGGATTCTGGCCAGATCGAGTGTTTCCAGCAGCACCTGTTGCAATGACCAGACTGTCCACGGCACTCCGACCTCCGGCGGCACAGCGACCAGGATCGTTTGCGGCGGGGCGGCGTTGGGTTGATCGTACTGTAACGCGATACCGGTGGTCTCGGTCGCGTTCGGCACGACTTCGACCCATTCGTCGATTAGCAGCCCGGCCAGTTGCAGGCGCACGTCGATCGCGGCAGCGGATTGCACGACGAGGGAAAATTTTCCACCTGGCATACTCTGCCCCGCTTTCAACGGCAAGCCGACCCAGCGGTCCTCTTCGACGTACGGAAGCTGTGCGATGGTCAGGTTGAGTTTTTCACCAGTGTTGAGTGCTTCGGAATAAGTGAGCGCCGCATTCAGCCGGGCGACTCCTTCCCGCACGCGTGCCATCCGCCGGAACCAGGTGGCGGCCGCGAACGGATCGCCATCCTGTACTTTTGCGCTGTCCGCCAACGCTTTCTCGAGCTCCGCGGCATTCGCTGCTCTGAAACGCGGCAGCACGAGGAACGATTTGCCGAAGACGATACGAAACCGCGCCAGTGCGGCATCGCGCCTCACTTCCTCCACCGGCGCGCCGGCGACCAAACCAGGAACAAGCGCATCCAGCAGATCGACACGCGGGGCCAATTCTTTTTCAATTGAGCCCGCCTGCGTGAGCAACGTTTCGCGGTCTGCGGGCAAATCACCAGCAACGGAAAGTGGCACGGCGCCGGCTACGCCGAGACCTGCCGAACGCGTGATCAACTCCCGCAGCAGTTCAAGGCTAACCGTGTCGGGCGTAGAAAGTTGTATCCGGAAATCTGTCCGAGTATCGCGCAACGATTTTTCGGCGGCGGCCGCACGTCCTTCCAGGTCAGGTACATCCACGCTGAAGTTCGTGCTGCGATCGGGCGGGTTCAGATCGTGGTCGTCAATTCCGCGCACGCCGGTCAACACTTTGCGCGCAGTCCGCAGCAGCTCGCTGAACTCTCCATAACTGAGCTCGTCGGTGGTCCATTCCGGTTTGCGGTTGGGATTGATGCGCAGCAGCGAACCGGGAGCGAAGCCGTCGGACCGGCGCATAATCGTGTACAGGATGCGTTGTTCAATCTCTGCTTGCTGTCCGCCCTGTCCGCCCTCGAGCGCGTAGATGAAATCGAGCGGCGCCAGACGCAGCTGGTTGAGGCGAAGTTCTTTCGACTCCAAAACTCTTGAGTTGTCCGGGTCAAGCCGTTCAACCACGCAACGCACCTGGGCCGGGTTAGCGAGTAGTTTCGCTGCCCAGGTGTTGAGGTGCGGCTCGGCATTGGCGCGAACCGGGTTGATCGGCAGCGCCCAGGCGGGAGGAAGCGTCGGCTCACCGCTGAACAACGTCACCAGCCGGTGCGTCAGCGCGATGCCCGTGCGCGGCGTCCGTATGATTTCAAGTTCGGGCGGGGGCGTTTCGCCGCCCGCGATGGATTCCGCCGTGGCCGCCGCGCGCAATGGATTTCCGCGGACGACCTGATAAACGCTTTCGGCCATCAGCGCATCGCTGAGGGCATCCACAGCGGTCTCTAAAGCTACGAGTTCAACTAGAATTGCTTTGAATTCGAGGTTGCTGGGATCGGGTGGAGGAAGCTTAATCTTCTGTTGACCGACCGCTTGGCCAAAGGGAATAGTGTCCGTGGTCCATTGCGGCGGTGCGGTGGCGCTTCTCCCTTTCTGCCAGCGCCGGAGCAAGGCTAAACCATCCACGACGTTGTTCGCAGCGATGGCTTCGACGGGTTGCGCCCCGCCGGACTGATTCGCTTGTTCCAACTTCCGCGCCACCAGCGGAGCGAGTTCGCGGAAGGTCGGTAAGAACTGGGCCTTCTTGACTTGCTGCAACCCGCGTTCGAACCGGTAACCCAACAGCGCGCCGAGCGGTTGTCCTTGTCGCACGCCATCGAGCAGCCACGTTGCTAACCGCACGCGCTCTGACGACAGGTCGATCGACAGCAGATCATTCGGCGTCTCGGCAGTCGCGCCGCCGTGGGACAAATGACCGCTCCGCAAGATGGCGACCGCGGAGGCCTGCGTCAGCGAGGGCGTGTGAACGAAACCAGGATTGTTGGCCGGTTGAAAAACTGGGTCCGGTTCACCGGGCAGTCCTGCAACTTTGATTTGCGGGTCGGCCGGCTTAAGGTTCATGACCCAACCGTACCCGCCGAACAACACTCCGGAGGGACTTGCGCTCGGCATATCGCGCAATCGTTTTGTTGCAAACGAAGTAATCCATGCATCCAGCCGGTGCGAACACAAGTCGAGCGTGCCGGTCATCAACTTTTCAAGCTTGTCGACCTCGAGCGATTTCAAGTGGGCCAAGCTGGAGCGGAATTCGCTCAACGGTTTCAGATCGGGCTCTCTCGCGACGTCGGGCTCGCCGGAAGGCATGAAACCGAGCAGGTACTTTCCGAGTTCCATCGGCCCTGCCTCGCCAGCCACGCTGATTTTTGTTGCCATCTGCCGCCAGACGGTTAGTGTCAACTGTCCCATTGGCAGATCCACCAGCTCCGGCTCGCGACGCAGCGCGGGTTGCAACAAGCCTCGATTGATCAGCAAGCGCGAAGCGGCGGTGGTGTATTCCAACAGCATCGAATGGCGCAACAGCAGGTAGAGCAAAGTGCGCGGCTGCGGCGGCAACACCGGCAGTAATTCGGGCGGCGGCAAGGTTTGAAGAATCCCAAAGTTGATCCGGTTAAGGGATCGGGCATCGTGCAGCGCCTCGATGTAGTTTGGTTTGAGCAACAAACTTTGATCGTCCTGGACCAGCGCGCCTTTGAGGTTGGCGACAGGTGTTGAAAAGACGGCTTGCGCCAATCTCGGCCGCCACGACACGCCCAGCGTTTGCAACACCGAGGCAGTCAGCCGTTCCTGCGTTGCCCACCATGCCGAGAGCGCGTCGCGGCGGGCGCGGATGAAAGCGGCCCTTTGCGAACGGGCTAAGTTGACCGCAAGTTTTCTCGCTTTTACTCGATCGTCGAAAGCCTTCTTTTCTGCGCGTTGACGCTTGATAAAGGCGATTCTTTGCTGTGGAGTCAGATCATTGGGAGGGTCATCTTCCGTCGGCGGCTCCTCTTCCGGTGGCTCAACGATGGGTGGGAGGTTCCAGGCGTCCAAAAAAGAGTCGGCGCCCAGAAACACCCAGAGGTGTTCCAGGTAGTGCCGACCCATCAAGTGACGCAGCGAGTAGCTGGATGACAGAGCGTCCATGCTCAGCACTTCGGCCAGATCTTTATCGATACCCTTCTCCTGATTGACATCTCCGGTCCGGCCGAGGCGCGGGATCTCCGGATACGTGCGCCGCCATATTTCGCGCAGCCGCAGCAGGAAATCCCGCAACGCCGCCTCGTGTCTCGACTCGCTCTCCTGGACGTTTAGGGGTTTCCAGGCATTGAGCGAGGTCACGGGCAAAACCCCGTACGGCTGCTTGCCGATGCGTATTGCCGGCAAGGGCCCGTTCGCGCGCACGTTCTCAATGAAATGGGTGCGCGCCCAGGTGATATCTTCGTCAGTCAACGGGCTTTCGTTGGGTTGGCCAACACCGAGCATCTGCAACAGGAAGTATCCCCAGGTCGCTTGCCACAAAGCCGTATTCATTTGCCGTGCGTCAAGCTCATTTTTCTCGGCGGCATTGGGCAGGTTACCAAAAATCGCTCCGGCATCGGCCAGTCCAAATGCGGTTGCCAGGACGTCGGCGTTTGACTTGTCGCCGGACTTAAACTCGGGTGCGATCCATTCGGCCTGGTAGCTTTCTTCGTGACCGTGATCCTTCGAGCTGAAGCCGGACGGCGCATCCTCCGTATTGTTGGAAGGTGTGCCGGGCGCCAGGAAGCTCGTTCCATCGGTGTAATGGTGCGCTCTGAAAAGTTCTGCGAGGTCTGACGCGCCCGGGGGATCCTTTATGCCCATCACCAGCACGAAGTCCAATCCCATGTTCGCGTCATCTTTCGTCAGTTTGGCGCGGATCCCCATTCCTGCTTCTTCCGCCGCGTCGAAGTCCACCATCCACTTCATACCCTTATCGATACCCATATCGTCGACAATGGCTGACGGAGAGGGGTCGGGGCCGGCCGCTAGTGGATTCCGGATCGAACCACCTTTGACATTCACGACGAGCCGTCCATTTTTGTAACCGAGCAGCACCCAGAAATTCGGCAATACGCGTGTTAGAGGCGCGCGCATCCACACCTCTGGTTGCGTCGCTGGCGTCGGAAAGAGCAACGGCTGATCCTTTGGCGGTTGGAGGGTGCGGGCAATCCACCCGGCGCGCGGCGAATCGAATCGGTCGGCCAACTGCCGCCAGGCGGCCTTGCGCCGCTCCTCATCGGCGCCCGCTTCCAGGGTCTGTTCCCAGAAGTGTTTTCCCCAGGTCACTTCGTCAGGGGTCAATTCGGGCTCGTGCGAATCAATGTGAATCTTATCGGGGTAGACGCGTACCCGCAGCTCAGAACTGCCGTCAGCCTGGGGAAAGAACCGGGTCTCGATCCGCACCGGAAACAAGACAACCGGGCGGGCAGGATCGGCGGAAAGTTTCAATCCCACGTCCGGCGTGTTTTGAATATTTGGAATGTCAGGATTAGGAGTGTGCATCAGTCGACCTAACCGTTTTCGCTAGCATCTGTTTTGCATGAATAGCGATGCGCACCGGGCGTTGTAAAGTGATGTAAGCGTGATGAGCGGAGTTGGAGCTCAGGCCCCACTTCGCTTTGTCAATGTCCGGCAACACCTTCTTGATCGAGGCGTGCGATAGTTTCTTCAATTCCTCTTCGGTATCAACGAGATGTCGCCAGCTCAGATCGTTCCACGTGGTGAGTGGAGGCGGCTGCGGCTGTTTCACGAAGTCAGCCACATCCATACCGAAGCTTGGCTCCGCCGGTTGCTGCTGAATTACAAAGAACCACCCATTGGGATCGTTCGGGGGCTCTCCCAGTGCCTTCGAGCTTGTCAGGTCAAAGCCGAGAAACGTGACGTCGGGTTTCAGTGTGCCGCGAAAGAGTGGATGTTTTTCATCCTCAGGTTTGCTTGATAGGTCGAGTTGCCCGTTGATCATTACAGCCGGCACCGCGTAGATCACTGAGTTCGGGTACCGGCGCAGCAACTCACCGCGAATGAGCAATACCAGGTTCCCGCTCGCGCGCGGCATATTCTGTCCGAGTTGGCGCTCACCCCAGTTGCTGATCGGCTCAATGTCGCTCTGTGCCTTGTCGGCGGACGTGTCCCAAAATTGTTCGAAGTATGTCCCGCGCTGATCCGTCGGATAATTACGCCAGAGAAGTTCGCTACTCATCTCAGCATTCAGTCCGACCAGGAAAGATTCAACGAACTTCGGGTTCGGCTCCAGCAGCGAAACGGTATCGGGCACCACGTACTCCAGGCCGGGAAGCAGAAAATCCTGCGAGAGATCGCGCAAGGCTTCATACATGGGCTGTGGAAACTTTGGGGCATCCATAATCGGTTCGAGTGGATCCCCGGGCGCCTCGGCGCCGTCGGCTAATATGAGGGAGGCCTTTACCCGCGCGTGGATGGTCTTTTCGGGATTGACGCTGCGCAATAGTTTGGCTTTGAGGTCGATGCCGGACATGTCCATCGGCGGCGGCGCAATGGGTTTAATAGGAGTGAAGATCTCCTTGAGATAGTCCTGCTGGGCCTTTACCAATTTCCGAAACATAGCCGCGTCAGGACTGTCAGGCAGCCCCGACTCAAAGCTCAACAGGCTTCGTTTCGGCATGAAGCCTTCGGCAACAACTTTGAAATTGCCCAGGCTGGGAGTGGTTAAAAGACTCCTGGAAATTCGCTCGAAACTGACAGTCTGTTTTAGCAGCCCTCCGATGGGCCCACTCTGACTATCCGAAACCTGATTGATCGTAACCAAACCAGCTTCCCTCTTGAGAAGCGGAACAATCGGTGTGGGGATATTCAGCTTAGCTACGATGGCGATGGGGGGCGCGCCGGCATTCAGGAAACGAGCGCTGATCACTCCGCGCGGACTGGTAAACCGGCGCAATGGTGCGGAGACGGTTCTGGCGGGGAGGGCCGATTGCGAGATTTTGTGAGACAACAGCGCCCGCTTGTCAGTGGGGGTGCCTGCCTCGACGACGACGCGCGATTGCGCCGGAGCGAGGACTTTCAGCAGCGTCTCTTGAGAGAATTGCGTGAAGTGTCTGGCGTGGTAAATGGCGCTGACGGTGCGGCCGAGCTGGGCCTGACGCCGGATTTGGTTCATCCTTTGAATCTCGCCGAGTTGTTCCCAGGCCGCGGCCATCAATTCCTCTTGCTGAGCTTGCACGACCTGGGTTCCCAATCCGGCGACCGTTCGGTGGCGCGGATCGAGATTCAATTCGTCCAACCAGGTCAGCGAGGCTGGTGGTGGTGGGCTAAACTCCACCGTGTGCCGCGCCGCTTGCCAGCATCCATAAATCGGCGGCCCGACGATTGGGTCATGAGCATCCCCACTTTCCTTCGTTGCTATTTTCCACGGTGTCTCGAGGATGTCTTGCAGCGCGGTCTGGAACGGTAAGCGCACAGCAGTGGGCCACTCATCCGGCTTACTTTCAACCAGTCGCAAAGCGCCTTCCAGGCCCAGCGCCATTTCATTCGCATCGGGAGCCGCTGCGGGTTTCATGGTGAAACCCGGATCACTGATAACCAACCGCCGCTTGCCGACTTCCGGAGGCATGGGGCGCGCTTTGAGCAATCCCACCAGCGATTCAAAATCGCCGCCCGAGCCAGTGCGAAAGTCCCAGTGAAAATAGACCGGCAAGGTTACCGCGGCGAGAGAGGGCGCACCCAACTTCCAGGCCAGTTCCAACTCCTTTTCCTCGTCGCGTTGCTCGTCGCGTTGAATCGGTATGGCGAGGCCGGCTTTGCGGCCCAGCTCGAATGTAGGAACGACGCAGGCGAGATATTCCGTCAACGGATCAAGACGGCGCGGACACAACAACCGCGACAGCGTCAGCGCCGGATCACCCGCCAACGCTGCTTTCAGGGAATTAGAATCCCGTTTGGCGCCCGTAACCTGCGCGTGCGCCCAGGCCCACGATTCCGACAAGTCCGGCAGCTCGCGGTCTGGCTGGGCCGGCTCTCGGATTTCGAGTACCGGCAGCAGTAGATTGCGGTCGACACGCAACGTGACTCCCTCTTGTTTCCGCACGACAATCAGGCAGAGCCACGGACGCAGCTTGTTCGCTGTATCGGCCTTCGCAGGCGTGAAGAGCCAGGGAAAGTCCGGACGATCAAATTCAATGGCGGGAAAGTAATTCGGCTCGAAATCCCTGGCCAGGTGACGGGGCTCCGTGCGTATTACCTGCTGCGGATCAATTCCGATAACATCGCCGGGGCCGTATAGGCGGACCTGGTGCTCAACATCGGCGGTGAGGTTGACCTGCAGCCTGATGGTCACCGAAACGACTCCGGCCTGATTCGCGGTCATGTCGGTCGTTTGAATACCCGATGCGGCGCCCTGGCGTATCCAGGGTAAGAACACATAATTTGCAGTTAAGTCAGCCATAGCAGATCAGTTACCAGCCAGGTCAACCCTCAGACAATTCCGATAGACGGAGAATCTTCAAGCCGGCGGCTTTTGCCGAATCCTCTTGTTTTGTTTTTCGCAGCGACTGCGCAGCTTCGGAATAGCTCGCGGGCCTGCCCGCTCTGACGCCGGACACTGGCTGCACTGTCAGGTCTTCAATGGCGACGATGCTCCAACCTTCTTTTGCCACCCGATACTTGTCGGTCGTCGTGCGGTATTTGGCTTTGCCCGTGCGACGAAGTTCGCTGTTGGCGGCGGCGCCGAACCTGGCTTGCTTGAGCAGGAGTTCGTGGCTCAATAGATAAAACTTCTGCGGACCCGCCGGTTGGCTGCGCCGGGATACGTTCGTTTCTGTATCCACGATAAAGGTTTCGAATTCGAGCGCCGGGACTTCGAGCCAATCGTCGGCTTTGTCGGTGATGGTGAATAGGTCGGAACCAAAGGTGATGCCCGCGTCCATCTGTTCAAAAGAGGGTCTGGAGAGCTTTTCATCGTCGCTCATCTCGATGAACTGGGCCGGGGCGAAGAAGTCCCTCACCGGCTTACTCTCCAGTTTGTCTGCACCCAAACTTACGGTGATCGTGAAGCGGCTACCGTCAGCGGGCGCGGCTTGGCCGAACCTGGAAATATCAAAGTTCAGGGGGACGACACCCTCTTTGAACGTCAGCGTGCCGAGCGGATGAAGTAAGACATCGGTGCCCGCAGCGGGTTTTGCGCGCAATGTGACCATTGCGCGATGGCCCGCGGGAAGGGTGCTGGTCCAGTTGCCAGGATTGGCCACCGCGGCTTTCAACAGGGGCAGTACCTCGATGGGTTTCGGAAGCGGCGGCCTTTCTCCCTCAACCAATGTCGTGTCGATGCGGATCGTAACGTCCCACCACAGGATGCTAAACGTGGCTTTGCCTTTTATGTGCAGCGGCCGCGGGCCTGCCAGCGAGCCTTCGACTCCGATCTTGAACAAATTAGTCGAACCGCGCTTGAGCTGCAGGTGCGCCTCAAAATCGGCCAGGAAAGCGAACGGGTCGAACTGGATAAGCACGTCGAAGCCAATCTCGCCTTGAATACTAAAGCCATGCGCCGAGGCGTAGAGCTCGGCGCGTGCCCCAAATTGCACTGTGTTGGAGGTCAGGGCGAAATAGGCTTCGCAGCGCAGGCGTGGGTTGTCGCCCGAAGAGAGGTTTATCGCGATGCGTTCCAGCTTGGGGAAGTTCGGCGGCGGGTTGAAGGCGGGATGCAATCCGCCGACAGCCAGGGCGAAGTTCGGCGACGATTCCCATTTCAGTCGCATTGCCATATCGCCCGTCAGCACAAATTTTTTCAGCAGTCGCGAATCGTGCAGCGTCGCGTCGAGCGAAGCCGTGCCTTGATCGAAATCGAGCACACCGATGGCATCCATCTGCAAGCGCACCAGGTCGTTTTCCTGTTTGGGCAGAATAGCCACGACCTGCGCCAGAACCAGCAACCGCCGACGCGCGCCGAGCTCGAGCACGAGAGCCAGATTCGCCGTGATCAGCGGCGGCGAGCCCCACGCGATTTGGAGCATCGGTCCAAATAGATGATGATCTTTGGCCGGGGGAAAGACTTTGTTCAGGTTGCTGAGGATTTGGGGTGCGTTGCGGATCGGGTCTTTCGGAAACATCACGCTGTCCAGCGTGTGATTCTTGAGGCCGGTGCGCAGGACCTCTTCGTCGAAGGTGCGGTTAATCGCCAACAACCCGCCGATACCCCTTAAATTAAACCCAAACCCCAGCTGGATCGGCGTGAAGTCTTCCACGAAGATGATGACGACCAACGAATAACCCTTGCCGCCGTCCGGCAGCCTGGTGGTCAGCAAACCAATGGCCTTGACTGAGATTCTCTCCGCAATCTGGAGTTCCAGCATGCCGCTGTATTCTCCCTTCTGCGGATCGAAACGCAGGAAACCTCCGCCGACAACAACTGAGGCGTCGATGGTCAGGCCCAATCCGTTCGGGGGTTTGAAACGAAAATCCAGATCTGCAACACCGAGGTTGCCGCCCGCTTCGGGAAAGGTCACTAACGCGGCCACACCAACGCGGTCGATAATCGCGTGGATCGGACCGATGGAAACACCCACACTGGCCGCAACCTCAGCCTCGACTCCAGAGTTCCCCGCGCGCAGGCCAAGGTAAATGGTGGGCACCGTGAGCACGCCGCGAAGGGACAGACCGACCGTTAGCGTTGCATCCAGGCTGCCGGCGCCGCGAAAGATCAGGCCTCGTTCGCTCGACCATGACAGACCCAAATCGAATTTCGCTTGCAGCCCGTCGGGCGGTAGCACGCTGCGCAGAAAACTATCACCATCGCCAGGCGCGATCACGATTGCCGCAGACGACAAATCGGCTGACAGCTCGAGCGATTGCTGAGCCTCGGAGAGGAATGTCTCAACTTTAAGTTGAGCGCCTTTGACTTCAAGGCGCGAGCCGTTCGCCGCGCCAAAGATGAAGGCTGATTCTTCCTCGGGAGAGGCAAGCGTCGCGGACAGCCTGCCTGCGACTTCAGTAGTTCCCAGGTCGGCGAGCAACGTCAGCCCATGACGACCCCAGGCAAGCACATCCACACCAGCGGTCATGTCAAGCTCGATCATCCATGGACCGGCGGGGCGTTGCGATGAGAGCGCGCCGAACGGGCTGATGACCAGGCCCAGATCACCCTGCTCTGCCGACGACAACGAAAGTACCAGTCCGGCCTCGTCCGCCGCAGCATTCAGCGGGTCCTCGGAATAGACGATCAGGGAGTGCGCCATCAGGGGCGCTGCGTCTCCGAGGAAGGCTTCGTGGTCCGAATCGTACCCGTAGCGGCAGCTGACTCCCAATGCACGCAACAGACGCAGCAGTCGCGGAAACAATTTGTCTGCCATGGCGGCGGCATCATGTGCCGTGGCCAACGGGTTGCCGTACTCGGCGCGCAGTGTGGTGACCGGATCGCGCAGCAATTTTGGAAGCCGGTCGAGACGAAAGCGTTCCAGGCGATACGGCTCGCGCAGCAACTTGCCGTCTCGAATCACCGGTGGATGGCCTTGCTGCTCCTCGGCGGGTTCAAGCAGCGTCAGCAGCGCGGCAGCATGGCGCAGTGCCGGGGCACGACCCTCGAGGTATGCGATGATCAGCAGGGTTACGAGGTCCTGGCCCAGCCCTTCCAACTCGCTCAGCGGGCCACCAGCATGCTCGAGATGCTGCAGCGCTTCGAACGCTTTGGCGGATGCGTCGAGTACTGCGGCAATACTCTCTAACGATGGCGTCGTCTGCGCTCCCAGTACTTCGACTTCATGCTTCAACTGACCTACCGCACCGAGCGCGATGGCCAGTTTGCGGCTGTCAGCGTCCGGCGTGACGCCGAGCGTGGCCAGAAGACGGTTCAGCGATGCGGGGTTCTCAACCACGCGGGCAATGGGCGCGAACAGCGCCGATAAGCCACGCGCGAGCGAGTCGAAGAGTGATGAGCTCATGGCATGGCCCGCGGCTGGATCTCGGCAAAACCGGCATCGTCCGGATCGAGGCTCACTACATAGTCGGTGACTTGAACGGTGTCCGTCTGGTCGATGCGCCAGTGCAGTGTGTGGCTGACCTTTCTTTTGCGCGGATCGTTGGCGTCCCAGTTGAAGGTTATCTCGCCCAGGTTATTGACGCCGATCACTTTACTGACCTTCGCGTTGCCGGCGTTGTACTTGCGAAATTGCCGCGTGGCTGTGCGAAAGGCGGCAGCTGCCTTCATCCGATCCTGGAGAGTGGCGCCGGAACCGAGCGCCGGAATCGGTGCAGGCTGCTCAGTGGGAATGGTGTCCAGGGTCGGCAAGAGGTAGTCGAGGGTATAGCTGTAGTCCGGCGCTTCAGCAGGGTTAATTGCGACGCCCAGGAAAAACCCATCGGGCGATACCTGAAGCGTCGCCTGATCGAGGGTGAGCGTTAGAAGCGGCACCCACGCACCCGCGATCTCGTGGCCTCTCTGTCCGACGGCACGTTCGGCGCCAGCCGGCGTGTTCCACCCGGCGTAGCCCTCGCGAGTATGCGACGGGATCAGCAGTCGCGCGAGCCAGTTGGGACCGTACGCGTAACCTTCCCGCTGAAAGCCGAGCGTACTATCAGTCTGTTTGCGGAAGGAACTGGCCACCAACTGCGCGACTACTGACTTCACCGGCTGCGGCTGCGCGTCCTCGAATCGGGCCTTGGCCTTATAAAGCATCCGCGACGCGAAGCTGTGATGGACATCGCCCGACAGCAGGATGAGCGGCCCGGTGCGCTGACCGCCAACCAGCGGCAGCTTGTTGCTCAAGGCCACCATCAGCCGGTCGAAAGGCAGGGACGGCAATTCCCAAGCCTCGTAGACATCGGGGAAGTGTTCGAACGTGTTTGAGATGAAGTCGTATCGTGTGGCGGTGCGAATGGGCTGCACCGGAGGTGAATTTGTCGTCAGTACGACAAGCAGGGCGCGTTCGCCGGTGGGCGGTGTCTGGACTATCTGCTGCAGCAGTTGATCGCTGGACAACAGCACGCCTCCCTCGTCATCGTGTTTGGGAAATGAGCGCCAAGTGCGAGTGTCGGTGAAGATTACCTGATGCGCCGGCCCCTCGACCGTGAAATTGAACAGCAACGTATTGGGGGCGTGGAACAGGCCTCGTTCCGGTCGGCCCTGCAGCACTGTATCGTCATGCACCCCGACGGTGTCGCGCAACGTCGACGAGTCCAGTTCATAGCGTCCGGCGTTGGTGCCGTCGACCAGCGTCAGAAGCGTCCGGCCCGGCAACGGCGCCGCCGCCTGCCCGAGGAGGTCGAATTGCTCGGGGGCATTTCCCCAGTGCTGGCACAGCGTGTAGGCGACGAGCGCGTTCTGGACCACGCGTAGGCCCAACGCGTTACCGTAGATGCCCTTGCAGAAATCGCGCGTCATGTTCCAGTCATCGGTTACTTCGTGGTCGTCGAAGATCATGTAGCTGGGAACATTGGCGAGCACGCGACGAACCCGCTGCAGCGGCTCGCGGAACAGGAGGATCTTGGCAGCTTCTTTCGGGAAGCGTTGCCGATCGTGACCGTAGGCGCGTGCGATCAGCCATTTTCTGAAGGCCTTGTCGCCAACGATATTGGCGCGACATGCGGCCTCGACGTCCGCGAATCCCGGCAGGTCCGGTTCGCCAGGCCACAAGACATCGGACCAGACGAACAAATACATAGACAGGTATTCGCCGAAGGACATCAGATGCGAGTCGAGGTCCTCCGATGTGAACCCGGCATCGTCCAGGATAGGCCGGCGCAGAAATGGTGGCAGTTGATCGGCTGTTTGCGGTCCGCCGTGTTGGGCGGAAACCGGAAGCATCTCCTTCCAAGCGAGCAGCACCTCAGCCGCGTCGGTAAGCATCAGCAAGATCTCGGGTGCCACGTCGTCCGCATAAATCTGGTCGCCTGTGAGCAGTAGCTGCTGTGGGCGCCTGGCGGGATCCCCAGCTGATTGGGCGAGCAGGAAATCCGCCAGGTCCAGGGCATCTTTGCCGTTGCCATGCGGTATGCGGCACGAGCCCTGCAGCAACCTAAGAGTATTAAGGTTGCTCGACGGCAGGCAGAAGCTGGGTCGCGCAAAGGGTGGATAGGCAAGCGGGGCGTTAGCGGTCGCCTGGTCCAGGCCCATCGACACTTGGTCAGTGAAGTCGAACGTCACCTCATAGCTGTAAATGACGTTTTCGCTCAAGTGACTGGGCGCTGCGGCTATCGCGGTTACGGCGACCAGATGCAAGTTGGATCCGACTGCCACAGTCGCTCGCGACCCCTCCATTACCTTGGCGTCGTGATCATCCAGCACGACGAGCTTCACGTTGGCGCCGACGCGCAACGCGAACCAGACCGTGACCGATTGAGGCGTCACCTTGCGCAGTATTGGGCCGGCCAGAACCCGAGGTTTAGTGGTAAGTGAATTCCGGAGCGACTTCCAAGCCATGAGTTATTTTCCAAAACAAACGGAGTGTGTCAGGTGTACCGGCGGCAATCGGAGCGACCTGGCTTATTAGTAAGCCCCTGACACTTCGTTCCTACGCACGGATTTTTTGCGTGCGGCTAACAATTCAACGGAGCACCAAATAAACTATTAGACGGAGGTGAAGAAGCATGCGCCTCAACCGGGTTAAGGGTTATCAATGGAACAGATTAGAGCCGCGATACTACCATCCAACTCCAGGTGCGGCAAGAAAATTTCAACCGTAAATCTCTTTGGTTTATCTCCACGCACGTTTTCTTACTCGCGTTGTTCAAGTTCTCTCTCCAGCAGATTCACCGTGGAAATCCTCTTGAGAGATTCTTGACTTATTCACGGGCTCTGGCCTATGTTCGTTTGCTATTTCAAAGGCTAAATTCTCACGAGCCAGATGTTAGAGTTCTTGGTTCCCGCTTGTGAAGGACAATGCAGTCCTTGCATCTCTACTCGCCTTTGAGACTACGTATGTATCAACAGACTGAGTTACCGTTACCATTTAACAAATCCCATCTTCCTGCACTTGATGGCGTCCGTGCAGTCGCCATCTTTCTCGTCATCTTTTCTCATTTTGGTATCCCTCGCGTCCCGGGTGCTCATGGTGTCATGATCTTTTTTGTACTCAGCACCTCTCTGGAGTTGGAGCGAGTGGCGGGTCTTAAAGTTTCTTGGGCGCATTTCGTATTCACTATACCTGTATCATCAGTTCGCATTATCTTCGGTTAAAAAGGCTTTGAGTTCATATCCGATGACTTTGCAGTTGATGGCCGCCGTTTCAATTACAATAATTCTCGCGGTCAGTTTGATGTCCGCTAAGCTTATTAGCTTGTCGTAACGCCGGGACAAACTAAAGTTTGTCGGACATTTGCTGCGAAACTGACCCGCCACCGGCAGCATGAGAACTATTGATTCTTCCCTGGATTGGTGATATTTATCGCCTCTATTTCCCAGAGGGGCTGATTCTCACGAGCCTGCTTCCCTGCACACTCGCTAAATCCGGCCTCAGATCGGCTAATTGTGACTCCAACAGTCAAGGGCATCATTCGTGCGGCGTTGCATTCGAGCGGCGCAGTTAGTGCAGTGCGAAGATTCAATCGGCGTGCTGTGCGGATTCTGATGTACCACGCATTCTCTCCCGATACGACGGGATTAAAGGAACAATGCGAGCACATACGCCGCTATTACCAGCCTCTCTCAATGAAGACCATATCTGAAAGCCTCGAGGCGGGCAGGACGCTTCCGCACAATAACGTGGCCATCACGATTGACGATGGCTATCGTGATTTCTTCCTCTACGCATATCCAGTCTTTCGCGACTATCAGATAAATCCTACCGTATGTGTCATTAGCGATTTCCTGGATCAACGGTTATGGCCCTGGTGGAACCAGATCGAATATGCCTTCGAGCACACCGCTCAAAAGTCTGTCTCGCTCCCATTTCCCGACGGCGAAACAGAGAACCTCATGCTTGAGACACAGGAACAAAGGCTTCGTGCAGCCAAACGAACTGTTGACACTCTAATAACAGTGGGAAACACTGACCGGCTTAAGCTAATGAGTCTGATACCTAAAATATTGGAGGTTGCGGTGCCAACCTCACCTCCGTTCAAATGGTCACCGCTGGGTTGGGATGAGGTCAGACAAATGGTACGCGATGGAGTAGAGATTGCGGCTCATACTAAAACACATCCGATCCTCTCTCGAATAAGCGATGAAGGTATCCTGTGCGAGGAGATCGAAGGTTCCAAACGACGCATTGAAGAAGAGCTGGACCAACCCCTCATACACTTTTCATATCCGAACGGTAAACTTGCGGACTTTACCAAACAGACGGTTGAGGTAGTAAAGCGTTGCGGTTTTCGCACGGCCTTAACTTCGGAGCGCGGCTTGAACTCCAGCAGTGCGGACCGGTTTCTCTTACGTCGCATCGGCGTCGAGCCAGTCGGGGCGACTCCCTACTTCCAGGAGCTACTTGCTGGGATCGTCGATGCGCGAGGGGCCAAAACGCGCTATAGTTCTTTGAAGTAGATCTCTGCACAAAGACCAACTTAAGTTGTTTGTAGGTTGGGTTATCTGCTGAGGAGAGACACCGCGGCCCGCAACTGTTAAGTAGGTCTCTAATCCGTGACGCTGGAATTCCATCGAACAGAGCCGGCCAACCTCGACGCCTTAGCCAGGCTACTGATATCGGTTTTTAATGCGAGTCCGGACGCGATATTTGCAAATAGCCAAGTATTGCGTTGGAAGTATTTCGAATCCGGCCCCCAGTGGGAAGGCTCACGCAGTTATTTACTAACCAACAAAGGTGAGATACAGGCGCACTGTGCTGTCTGGCCTCTCAATCTGCATTTTTCGGGCCAGCGGGTAACGTGCAACTGCTTTATAGATTGGGCGAATGGCAGGAACCTTCCGGGGGCCGGCTTCATGCTGAAGAGGCAGTTGCTGAGTCTCAGCGACGCAGCTATCGTGGTTGGCGGCTCACCTGATACCCGAGCGATTGTACCCCGACTCGGATTTGCGCATGCCGGCGAGGTGGCTTTGTTTGCGCGAGTAGTTAGACCCTGGAGACAATTCCGCACCCGACCAACGGAACCCATTTGGAAAGGGACCGCGCGACTGTTGCGGAACACGGTCTTGAGCCAATCTTCACCGGGGGCAATTTCCAAAGGCTGGCGTGCCGAGCGCATTAACTCATTTGAATCTGTCGTGCATTATGAACATGAGTCCGATTACCCCATTCCGTGGCGAGATTCCAACTATCTTAACTACTGGCTTCGTTGTCCAGCTGCAGAGGTCCTGGGCTATGCGCTCCTGAATAATGATTGCGAAATGGGGTACTTTCTCCTGAGTCACGTAGAAGGTCAGACGCGGATAGCTGACATCCGTTTGCACTCGCAAGACGCCGCGCAGTGGACTGCTGCTTATCGACTAGCCGCGAGGGTAGCGGCAGAGCTTCCTGAAACCTGCGAAGTTCTCGCTGTAGCGTCAACACCTTTTGCCGACGAAGCGCTAACAGCTAGTGGATTCCGGAATCGCGGCAGCGTACCCTTTTTCCTGTATGATCCGAAAAAGAAACTGGCTGGCGCCCCTCCTATCTTCTGGAACATGATTGAAGGCGATGCGGCCTATCTACAGGATCCGGCCTACCCTTATGCCACGTAGCTGGTAAAGTCTTTTTTTAGCCGGTCGCTTTACTCGGCACAGGGAGCGCACCACGATGGGGTTACGTCTCTGACTTAGGTTCTGGCGGGGATTACAAAAATGCTCATGAAACATTCCCTGGGTTGGAATCCTCCCGTTTCGTCAGGTTCAAATGTTCTTTCATACCAGGAGGAGATCAATAGCGTCCTCGTACAAGGGATCCCATCTGCGTGTCGAAAGCTGTTGAAGAAGATTTGCGAGGATCCATCAGCACAGCCCTTCAAAGTTCGTATCGGGGTTTTGAGATCTTTTAGCCTCGAACTTCTGGAGGACCTCCTTTGTCTGGCCCTTTTGCGCTGGGGCATCTTCCCGGAGTTTTTTTTCGCTGACTTCAATGTTTTCGAATCGGAATTATTAGATCCCAAGAGTCGCTTGAATCAGGAACACCGGAACCTTCCATTCGATGTTCTCTTCTTAGCCTGGAGAATGCCGGATCTCGTGCCCGGAATTTGGAACTATCCCTCTGCATCAAATTTCTCCGAGGTCCTGGATCATTCTCTGGCTCGGGTTCGACAGATCATGGAAACGGCTTTGTCCATCGCCCCTGTCCTCGCCCTCCCCCTAAACGAGCAACCTGCCGACTCCGTTCTTGCCGGCACACGTGCGCGTCAAAATATGATTATTAGCGCTCACTACTCCCTGATCGTGAATGCGGCCGCCGACTTGGAGCCAGGATTCTCAATGGTAGACCTGAATCACCAAAGGAACTCCATCAGCGGCAATGCATCAATCTTTGATCGCAAGCAAGAAGCTCTTTGCCATCAACCGTTCAGCAACTTTGGTCAAATCGTTCTCGCGACCGCACTCGCCAAAAGTGTTGCACCTCGATTTATCTCCTCCGCTAAAGTTCTGGCGTTGGACGCTGATAACACGTTGTGGGGCGGCATTGTCGGCGAGGATGGCGTCGAGGGACTTCAGCTGCACCAGGACTTTCCTGGAAACCTTTACTTAAAACTGCAGACAGCGGCAAGAATCCTTTCCGAGAATGGCTTTTTGCTGGTTCTGCTCAGTAAAAACGATGAATATCTTGTCAAAGAAGTCTTCGAGAAAAACAAAGACTTGCCCCTCAACTACGATAGTTTTGTCGCCTCAAGAGTGAATTGGGACAATAAGGCAAACAACCTGATCGAAATTTCAGAGGAATTGAACCTGGGCTTAGACCAGTTTGTGTTTTTAGATGAATCTGCGTACGAGAGAGAAAACATGCGGGCCTTGCTTCCTGAAGTCCGAGTGCCTGAAACGCCAGATGTTCTTAGTATGTTGGATTACCTCGAAAATGGCCTGGACTTCCTCAAAGTTTCGATCACCTCGGAAGATCTCGGTCGAACTCAAGACTATAAAGCGCAAAAGCATCGAAGCAAGTTGGAACAGCAAGCTCAGTCAGTCGAAGAGTTTCTCACCAATCTCCAGCTGGAAGCGGAAGTTCAAGTATGGAATAAAGATCTCCTTCCTCGAATACATCAATTGCTGGATAAGACTAATCAATTTAATCTAACAACCCGGAGGCATTCCCTGGCTCAATTGACGCAATGGCTGGAACAACCAAATTTGTTTCACGGCCAGGTAATCAGGGTGAAAGATCGTTTTGGAGATCAAGGCATTGTTGGACTCTCGATCGTGAAAAAACTGGATCACGATGAATGGGAACTTGATTCTTTCCTATTGAGTTGCCGAGCCCTGGGTCGCGGTGTGCAGGAGGCCTTGTTGTTTCAGACGTTGTCGGATCTGGAGAATAGAGGAACGTCGCGTGTTATCGGGAAATACATCCCCACCCGAAAAAACTCACAAACTGCGAGCTTTTATCAAAGCAAAGGGGCACGAAAAGTTCACGAATCCGCCGCGGAAGTGACCTATCAAATTGTTTTGGAAGATTTCTTTAAGCATCAAAAACCACCTGCCTGGATTTCATTAAGATGAATGAGAATTTAGAAAAACTAAGACAGTGCTTCGCCGATAGTCTACAGGTGGATCTGATTGAAATCAGCGACTCTTTGAAACAAAAGAGTGTTGAAAAGTGGGATAGCCTGGCCATGATCTCTCTCATTATCGAGATCGAAGCTGTTTTTGGCGTGTCTTTTCTGGTGAGTGAACTCACTGAACTCAACAGTTTCTCTGCTGCAGTAGAGGCACTAAAGAGAAAGGGCGTGTCCTTTTGAAAGACGCCTTTCCGATAAGCCGGCAATGTTTAGCCGAGTTGCAGCGGCAGATGCCTTTCCTATACAAGGCGGCGGCTGACAAGACACAACCATCACTTGAAGACAGACTTCCATTGCTTGAAGAAATTTTGCAGCGTCTGGATTCCAGTAATAAAGAGAAACTTCGCTCTTGCGTCAAAGCCTATGTCACGGTATGCATCGAGTTTCTGAAACTACAGCGTCAATTAGAGAAAACAAAATCCTACCTGTACAGCACAGAGGAAGAAACATTAGATGCCGTGTACAAGAACAAGGATCTCTTTTGCGGCTATTACCTGGAAGGGCTGCTTTTGACCGAAGCGCTTTGGCCAAATCACTACCTGCTGTTGCAGAATTTTAGGGATTACTTTTTGCCGACACTGTCAGCTGAGACAAAAGTCCTGGAAGTCGGCACTGGGATGGGATTGTATCTCAGATATATGTTAAAGAGTGCGCCTGCGCTCAATTATACGGGCCTTGATATTTCCCCCTACTCCATTGATTTTGCAAAACGTTTTGTTGCTGACGTCCAGACCCATGAAAGCCAACTTGAGTTCATCCAGGCAAGCGTGACCGACCCCAGTGGACTACGCTTTCAATCAAATGTATTTGGATGCGTGATCATGGGAGAGGTCCTCGAGCATATCGAGAAACCCCTGGAGGCGCTTCGAGAACTAATCCGAATCACAAAAGGTGGAGGCCATTTGTTTCTGACCACGGTTGTCTTTGCCGCGGCGATCGATCATATCTATTTATTCCATAATGCCGAAGAAGTTTCACAACTCTGCATCAAAGCAGGTTGGGAAATCGACAAGACATGGGTCTATCCAATATACGAAAGCGACAGACCTGATATGAGCGACCGTCCAATGAACATCGCCCTCATCTTAAGGAAACCTTCTTAGAATGCTGCTACCTGATTTCATTTTTCATCATGTTGGCATCGCAACCCCCGACATAAAGGGTTCGATTCGGTTTTATCAGGAACTGGGGTACACGAGTTCGGAAATCTACAA
The DNA here is from genome assembly GCA_025463135.1 of Acidobacteriota bacterium. Taxonomy (GTDB): domain Bacteria; phylum Acidobacteriota; class Blastocatellia; order Pyrinomonadales; family Pyrinomonadaceae; genus JAOAPY01. The sequence goes on along the minus strand of JAOAPY010000024.1, from coordinate 203,833 downwards.
CGACCCGGAACAAAAAGCCGCCATTGCGTTGCTGCGCAGACCAGACGGCCCTGTTTTGGAACTCATTTCACCCACAGATAAAACCAGCCCGGTACAAGCATGGGTGGATAGAATTCGTTGTGGCGCCTACCATGTTTGCTACGAGGTAAATGAGTTGGAAGAAGGGATGTCTCTTTTAGCAGGCAGAGGGTCATTGCTGGTGTACGGTCCAGTTCCAGCTATAGCGTTCGGTTTACGACGTGTTGCGTTTCTGTGGGGGAAAGAGAGCGGATTGGTTGAACTCCTGGAGAAAGAACCTCGCCTATTGAGGGTTAACTCCGAAACTACTGAAGTTTGATTGAAACCCTGGACGATTAGGTAGCTGTAAAAAATACTTAGGAGCGAGAGTTTCAGGCGATCGTGTCCGCGCTTTCTTATTGATCATCCTTTGAACCAGTGACTCGCTGATCGCGGCCTACAACAGCACGGGCAACAATGGCGGCGACATGAATCACAGTCGCAGTGCGGTGTTGAAAGCTGCGGCTGATAGCGCAGAATTCAAAGTTGAGGTCCACACTTCGTCGTTCGTGCTGATGGAACACTTTGGCTATCGATGGCGCAACGTGGACCACAATGGTTTTGCGTTTTGGGTGAACGTGCTGAACGTCGAACAAACGCGCCCGCCAGGCAACTATCGAGGGATGGTCTACTCGTTCATCACCTCGGCCGAGTATCAGCAACGCTTCAGTCAGATAGTTACGCACAGCAATACTGACTGCGGGAGGTAGAGTTGACGTAGGCGTTTGGGGTTCAAATCCCCACGCGCCTACTAATCCCCTCAGTTGTTACATTGCTGGAGCCTTACCGGTAAGCGTCTCGAACACTATCTCTGCCCATGCTCTCCGAGCGCCACCGCACCACCGATTCGCACCCGGAACGTTCCATTGCCGTATTTGAAAGGCGTCAGGTGCAGAATGACTGTTTGCCGTTTGCCGAGCTTGATGCTCGCGACCTCGCGTCCGCTCTCACCGGTACTGCCAGCCTGTGCACCTTCACAGCAAATAAGCACCTTGTTGGCATCAGCGTCCAACAACTCAAAGGCAGTCCCCGTCGTGCCACCCGACGATTTCACATCCACCGTGAGTGTGACTTCGCCCGCGCCGGCGGTAAAGGAATAGAAATACTCAATCTCCTCGCCCTTTAACTCGCCCTTAATTTCATCGGACCTTAACGGTGTCGGATGGTCCCGGTCAGTAGATTGAGCAAATGCGGAACCAGTCGCTACGATGATCACCAGCAGGCTGGCAGCCAGTAACAAACTTTTCTTCATTTTCATTCTCCTCTTTGGAAAGGCGCTGAGTGTTGACCCGCAGCGCAGTTGCGTAACAAAGCGGCTAGGCTAGTCAATCGGTTGTGGGCTATCTCCTGTCACAGCCCGCCTTACAGGATCGAGCGGCCAAGCCGCAGGTTTTCTCGGCTCGATCATCGCTCCAACCTTTGGCTTTTTTGCCGGCAAGACAACTGGAATACCTGTCGTCGCATCCCCGTTTGCAAGCGGTACGCCGATTAGTTGAAGTCACTTCCCTTGCTTGACTCTCGGTCAGAGGTGCTCGCGTCTTCGTTGCACGTGACTGAATGCTGTTGTCCTGCGCCGCCTCCACAGCATGAGATCGTGGTACCGTAAATGACGCTGCTGCACCAACGATGAGCGTTAGGGAAAAAAGTAATCCCAGTGTGTTTCGTCTTTTGATTTGCATAATAATTCTGCTCCTTAATTCCTTTACGATTGCAGGCAGCACAGACTTCAGTCTGTGATTTACGAGCGCCGAACACAGACTGAAGTCTGTGCTACAAGTAAGGCCAATAAGTTTCTCTATTAGCTAACGCAGGAACTCGAGCTAAAAACCCGCATCGCAACGCTCAATTTCGCTTTGCCCGATTCGGAGAGTAAGCTTCTGTGATAGAAAAGAGTGGTTAATGCTGGATCCCGCGCCCACAGGTGTTACTCAGCTCCTCGTCAACTGGAGCAATGGCGATAAGGCCGCGCTCGACGAGATGCTACCGCTCGTTTATCAGGAACTGCGCCGTATCGCGGTTAATCGCCTGCGTCGGGAGAATCCCAATCACACTCTACAGCCGACGGCCCTGGTCAATGAGGCATACCTCCGGCTCATCGATCAGAGAGATGTAAATTGGCAAAACCGCGCCCAATTCTTCGGCCTGGCGGCGGAGATGATGCGGCGTATTCTGGTCAATCACGCATTACATCGACAGGCAGCAAAACGAGGTGGGGGCGCACTGCGCGTGTCTTTGGAAGTGGCGGTCAATTCTTTTGAGCAGAAGGACGTAAATCTGGTAGCCCTGGATGAGGCGCTGAAAAACCTCGCTACCATCGATCCACGGCAATGCAGGATTGTGGAAATGAAGTTTTTTGGCGGGTTGACCGTTGCCGAAATAGCAGAGGTCCTGCAGGTATCATCCGACACTATTGAACGCGATTGGAAGATGGCGCGCGCGTGGTTGCACCTTGAGATCAGCAATAGGTAATTGGCCATGACTCCAGAACGTTGGCAGCGAATAAACGAAATGTTTCATGCGGCCCTGGTGCTTGATGGCCAGGAAAGAAGCGCCTTTCTTGTCGCTCACTCAGCTGGGGACGACGTCTTGCGCGCAAAAGTAGCAGCGCTTTTGGCTTCACATGATCAGGCGGAAGGATTCATTCAAGGGTCAGTTTTCGGCGATGCCGCGCAACTACTCGTCGAGGATGAAGCCCAGGCCATGATTGGTCAGCACATTGGACTTTATAAAATCACTCGAGAAATTGGCCGCGGAGGGATGGGCACTGTTTACCTGGCGACGCGCGACGATGATCAGTACGAGAAACAGGTCGCTATCAAAGTAGTAAGGCGTGGCATGGATACGGATTTGGTTCTCGCGCGCTTTCGCAATGAACGCCAGATACTGGCCGGCTTTGATCATCCAAACATTGCTCGTCTGTTCGATGGCGGCTCGACCGAAACTGGTCTGCCCTACTTCATAATGGAATACATCGAAGGCCAGGCCATCGATGAGTTCTGCGACACCGAGCGACTCTCAACCTCGGCTCGACTCGAACTATTCCGCACGGTGTGTTCGGCGGTTCAGTATGCGCACCAAAATCTCGTGATTCATCGAGATATCAAGCCCAGCAATATTCTGGTGACCGCTGCCGGCGTACCGAAGCTGCTCGACTTCGGGATTGCCAAACTGCTTCACGCCGAAGCGAGCCGGGGAGCAGCTACGACGGCAATGGTGCAACGATTGATGACCCCGGAATATGCCAGCCCAGAGCAGGTTCGGGGAGAGCACGTAACAACGGTCAGCGATGTGTACAGCCTGGGAGTGCTGCTTTATGAATTGCTCAGCGGCCATTCTCCCTATCACTTCAAAACCTTGTTGGACCAGGACATCGTACAGGTCATCAGCGATAGTGAGCCGGAGAAACCGAGCACCGTTATCAATCGCATTGAAGAAGTAACGACTGGTGGCCGGAAGGGTAAGAAGCTCACTCCGGAATCTGTCAGTAAGACTCGCGACGGACGTCCGGAAAAGCTCCGCCGCAAGCTGGCCGGTGATTTGGACAACATCGTGCTCAGTCAATGCGGAAAGAGCCGTCCCGCCGGTACTCTTCCGTCGGGCAATTCTCTGAAGACATTCGCCGACACCTGGACGGTCTGCCGGTTGTGGCGCGCAAAGCGACGCTCTCCTACCGCGCAGCGAAGTTCGTCCGGAGAAACACTGTGGCGGTCGCTGCGGCCGCAATCATAAGCTTCATTGTAATGGTGGGCATCGCTGCGACCGGATGGGAGGCTCACGTGGCTCGCGGCGAGCGCGCTCGAGCAGAGGCGGCAGGAGCAAGAGCAGAACGGCGATTCAACCAGGTGCGTAAGCTGGCCCACTCAGTGCTGTTCGACTATAACGAGGCGATCCAGGATCTTCCCGGATCAATGCCGGTGCGCGAGAGGCTGGTCAAGGATGCCCTGGAGTATCTCGACAGTTTGGCCGGGGAAGCGAATGATGATCCGTCACTTCAGCGTGAACTCGCAACTGCCTATGAGAAAGTAGGCGACGTTCAGGGCAGGACTCTGCGGGCCAATATGGGTGACACTTCCGGCGCCAAAGAAAGCTATCGCAAGGCGTTGAGAATTCGGGAAACGCTGGTGGCAGCCAATCCGAAAGATTCCTCATTACGCAGTGATCTGGCCGACAGCTACCGGGAGTTTGGCAGGCTATTATGGACGGCTAGCGATACGGCCGGCGGATTGGAAAATGCCGACAGAGAGGTGGTCCTGCGGGAAGCCTTAGCGGCAGAGAATCCAATGAACATGCAAGCTCGCTTTAACCTTGGGGTAAGTCATGCTGATGTCGGAGAAATGCTTTTGGAACAAGGGGGGACGACGGGCGCGGCGGAAAGCCTCAGCCGGGCATTGGCGGTTTTTGAAGCAGTGTTGGCAACCGAGCCCACCAACGAAAAATGCCGCGCTGCCGTTCCTTTCGTTTATCAAAAGAGCAGCGAGGTCCTGTTATGGCAGGGCGACGCAGTGGGTGCCTTAGCGGCGAGCCGTAGGGCGCTGGCGCTGGACACGAAATTATCGAGTGCTTACCCAATGAATGCGCATTATCGCCAGGAGGTGGGAATTGATTTTGAAAAAGTCGGTAATACGCTGGAGAATCTCGGCGATATCAACGGCGCATTGGAGAGTTACCGCAACGAGTTACGGATCTTTGAAGAGCAGTCCGTTACCGATCCGGCCAACGCACAATTCCGCAGCGATCTTTCGTCAGCGTATCTAAAGGTTGGGAGCATGTTGGCCAGAATTGGCAAGCCGGCAGATGCTCTACTGCACCAGAGCAGGGCATTGGCAATCCGCGAAGAGTTGGCGACGGCTGACCCGCTGGATTTATGGAAACGCTGGGACTTGATCGAGAGCTATGCAAAGACCAGCAACGCGCTGGCGAAGGATCGCAATGCCGTCGCCGCGCTGGACGCTTGCCGCAAGACCCAGGCACTGCTGGCGGACACAGTCGATGATCCAACCAACGTCTATCTCCGCAGCTATCGGGCGTATGCATCCTCTGACGTGGGCGAGGCCCTGACGATAATCGCCGCGAGCAACAGAACCGCGTTAGGCGAGCGGCGAGGGTTGCTGGTTTCAGCAGGGGCCCTGTATCACCAAAGCGCTGATATCTGGGAAGACATGCGGAAGCATGGCACGCTGAGCAGTCCGGACGCCCTTAGGTTCGATCGTCAAACCCGCGTGATCGCTGAATCTCACGATGCCCTAAAGAGATAGGGCGCCGGGTCAGGGATTGCGCCAAGACCGACTGGATTCACGGAGGGCGGGCGCTTCGACTGGCCAGGGGTCGGAATGGATCTTCACGAACCACTTATGATCGCAGTCATTGAAGACAACCTTGAAGCGAGAAGCCTTATTCAGAAGACTTCAAGACGTTGATCCGCGGCCACTGTAATCATCCGGGAGTAGTGCCGTTGACCTGGCAAAAAGCGCGCAGGTAAGGATACGAGCGAAACCTGATGTGTGTAGATTGTGGCGTGCCGCTTAGTCGTGCCCCTTCCTTGTGTTCTGCACAATGCGGCACTTCGACTGAGACGGTCGTGCTGGTAGTCACGCCCACGGCCGCAACCGTGACTACCGACGAGGCATTCTGCATTCGCAGAGTAATCTTTTCCCGACGCACCTCCGGCTGGCCGCAGACGCAGCATCCCTGCGGAAAAGTGAACTGCGCCGGGAGTGGTGAAGTGAAGACGGGATCGTCGGCGATTCGATTTTCGTCGGTCTGCCAGAGCAAGCCGTCTTTACCTTCTGAGTAGCGGTGGCAACCGGCGCATAGGACACCATCGTTGGATTTGGTACTGAGTCCGCCCAACTGCGCATCGCAGCCAGGACAAGTGGTCGCGCCGGCGCCGCCGAAAGACATGAATAGAAGGATGAGCGCCAGAATTGCCGGGATCAGTGCAAAACCGAACGAGATCGCCCCTTCGACGATTGTCATGAAGAGCAGAATAGCAACGCCAAATGCGACAATGGCGCCAATCAAATATCCGATGGTCGCGCCCCATGATCGTGCGATCCTGGTTGTTCTTTTTTCCATTGTTGACCCTTACTAGAATCCTAAGTAACTGCGGTCCTCGCCGATTTACCGGGCACTGAAACCCGGCAGGGGATTACCGTAGAAGGCATCAGTCTGCCAGGCTGTTGCGTTCCATTTTTCTGCAGCGCCGATGACTTTAACGGGCACGATTACTTTGTATTCAGTGAGCGTCATCGGCTTCTGATAGCCGGCATCGACGATTCGACTATCGGGGCCGATGGTGAATTGCAACTCACGCACCTGAGTCCCCTTGCGAAAGATCTTGACAACATAATCGCCCGGGTTTTTGTCGGCGAAAAATGCGTCGGGAAGGTTGTTGTGATTGAACTCGCCACTGTTGTCGTAGACGAGTCTTTTCGTCCACTCGAAGTGCCAGAGCTTCCAATCGTGGACGTCCGTGGTGTAGATGCTGTGTTCGGTTCCGATCTCTTCGGTTCTGTTGACTACGCCGCCGTCATTCGCAGTCGTGGCGATTTGCCGGCCGTTAAAGAAAACGCGCGCTTCCAGGTCTTTCGTATCGCTACTGCCTTTGAGCCAGATGCTCACGTCAATTGGCTTGGCCCCAAAATCAAACCCGGTGTTTTCATTGAAGCCGACATAACCAATCGGCAATAGCCAGTCGTGTTCCACGAAGAAATCGAATTTGTTCTTATCTTGCGGATTGTCGTCCCAACGAAATTTGTTGACTTTGAATCTGCCTTGAAAGACGATTTCGCCCGTTTCGTGGTTCTTAATTCTTACGCCATAGTTTCCAATCGCCGCAGTGGACCTGGTCTGCAGATTGTTGAAGGTATCCTTACTCTGATAGTGGACAGTTCCGGTTTCGGGGGCGGGGTCGTAGGTGCTATGGTCCAACTCTTCAGTGAACCACGAAGAGCCGTCAGGATTGAGGTATTCGGCAACATAGTTCACATCCGTTTTGTTATCGTAAAAAAGATCAAAACCGAGTGTTGGCGCCCAGCTCGAGTATTTTCTCTCATTCGGCAATTTCCAGTATTCGTCATGTGTTTTAGCCTTTATACGAATGGAGTCCTTGACCCAAAGGAGCTTGCTGGTGGGATGAAGATCGACGTAGATCCGACTTGCCCCCGATCCACTCGGCTTTCCCGCTCCCGTCCTAGTCGCCGAGTCTGAGCGGGATTCTGAACGATCGACGTCGGGAGTGGCTTGCCGGGGCTGACTTGAAGTCGGGTCGGATTTGGTCTTAGGGATTTTTATTTTGATCGGCAGCTGCGCGGAAGCTGTCTGCACGCTGAGGTATAGGCCAATGGACAAGACAATTAATAGCGATGAAATCTTTTTCATTTTCTCCCCCTGTGTCTGGATAAGACAATTCGGGAAAAACATTTCACGCGCCGGAAATGAGGATTCTGCGCATATCTCAGAATGTGCCGGCTCTGGATTCGGCTGATCACAGTTTACTGGCGGGGTCGACGACCAGCTTGGTTCCCTTGATGGTGGCGACGATGGTGATTCGCATTTCGTATGGCGGGTCCGAGTGCGCTTCACACCAGCCCTGGAATCTGATGGCGCCATCCTTAGCGGTTAACGCCGGTGCGGTGAACTTGTCTCCTCTTGCGGTTCGGGGTTTAGCGGTCGGGACGAGACCATCGGCATTGAACAGCCAGGCCACTCGTTTGAGGGCGCCGGCGGCGTCAAGATCGCTGGTGCTGAGCAAAGCGAACCAGTCGCCATTTTCAGTCTCCGTCACTGCGTGGCCCGAACGATCAACGGCGGTCCGGCCCTGCAGCGGCCTCCAACTGCCCACGGGCCGATCGCCGTGATAGAAAAAGCCCCAATCGCCGATGCGCAGCGAGACAACCTCGTGGGGTTTATCGTTGAGTGGTTTTGCTTGCTTCTCCATCCAGGCGACATAGCGTGCAGTGTCCTCGGCCGGAGTTGCTTCGGGAGCCGGCGGCGGCTCCTGGAGCGGCGCCGCTGACGTCAACTGGAATTGCGCACCAGCGTTTGGCGGTCTGTAGCCACAGCAGCAGACGGCGACCACGCCGACGCAAAACAGAACCACAAACTTCAATGCCATAGATCGCACCACGCATGATTTGCTAATTCGGGGTACAACTTTCATTTCTCGCCTTCTTCATGTTGATAAGAGAGTTTGAGAAAAACATTTCGGCGAATCAGTGCCGGCCATCGAGCTTGGTCCAGTCGCCGGATTGAATGAAGTTGGCCCAGTAGAAAGGATGAAGGCTTGGGTTTCGCTTGAGCATATCCAGTTGCACCCGGCGCAGAGCCTCGCCGCGCCCCATGTCCTGCTTGAGGTTTTTGTAATAGTTGGTCATCAAGACGCGCGTGCTGTAATCGCTGATCGGCCAGAGGCTCATCACCAACGATTCAGCTCCCGCAATTACAAAGGCGCGCCTCAATCCGTAAACGCCTTCACCGTTGCGAACTTCGCCAACTCCGGTATCGCAGGCGGACAAGACCACCAGCTTCGTACCCCATAAGTTGAGATTCGAGGCTTCGAGCGCCGTCAGAATTCCGTCATCGTCACCGCCGACGTTGTGACGATTGGCGCCGGCCAGGGCGAGGCCTGACCGCAATAACGGATTGGTGACGTTAGGAGTCGCGTTGATGCTGCGCGTTAGGTTGTTGACTGTAGCCGGCTCTCCGAGAAAAAACCCGTGTGTGGCGATATGCAGTACGCGCGGCGCGACGGTTTGCTCGAGCGCAGCCTTAGTGGCCTGGGGCCCGATCAACAAGCTGGCGTCGGGAAACAGCGACTGAATTGAGCGGGCTTCCTGCGCCGTGCCGCCTAGCGGGGCAAAATAAACCTGGGACAGGTCCTGTCCCGTAGTAACGCTGGGGCGCTCGGTCTTGCTTTTAGACGGACTTGTGGCTGAGTTTGCTTTGGCTGGCAACTCGTTAGTTTCGCCAAACGATGGATTGGCTAAGACGATTGGCCCGCTTTTGCTTTCGCGCGCAATTTTCATACGCAGGAGGTCCCGCCCACTCGTCAGGTATGAAAGCGAATAGCGCTGGATCAAAAAGCGTCCCTGCTCATCAACGAGCGCGGCAAAGGGAATCAGATTCAATTCGCCGTCGGGGGAAACGAGCAGTTGCGTGGCATCGCCCAGCCACTCACGGATAGGCCTCATTACGCTTTCGTCGACTACGCGCGCTAATTCGCGCGCATCGCTTCGCTGCGGATCGCGCAAGGCCTGACGCAATGCACCAATCGCCTCGTCGATCGCTTTGGCGTCACCCAGGTCCTTTCCTTGAGCTGCGCCTACATGACGCACGACATAAGCGACGTAGTGAGGTTTGCCGAAGGCTTCGTCAGAGTTGACCCCTTTGGGATCGAATGGACGATAGGTGGCGAACTCAATCAGCGCGGCGTTGTTGGGAATCGCAGCCTGGACGGCGGCAATCGTCACTGGCTGTGATTGCGCGCGAAATTCCGCGCTCCGTTCGCTGACTTCGGCTTCAAGTCTTTCTTTTTCTTCTTCCAGCGACGTGAGTTGCTTCTGATATTCTTCACGCGCCATTTTTCCCGGCCCGCTGAGCGCTAGCTTGGCGAGCCGCTCTACGGCTGAGTTCAACTGGCCAAGCAGTTTTTGGTCTGCGGGATTGGATCGTTGGCGCAGAGCTGTGAAGCTGTCGGACATCGCGTCAAGGACGCGTCCTTTGCGCTGCAAAAGAACAAGCGTGGCCAGGTTAGCTGCCCCCTGATCATTCGGCGCAAAGCTGAGATTCAAAGAGATGGTGCGCGCGGAAGACTCCGCGAGATCGTCGATGTAAGCAAGCTTTTGACGTTCAGAGCCGATCACTAAATCCAAAGCAACCGCAACTTCCTGGCCCATCTCCGCCCGGGTCTGAAATTGAATGGCGCTGGCGATGTCGCCCGTCGCCATATGAGTCCTGGCAATATTTGCCAGTAAGGTCAGCGTTAGACCGTGATATGGCCCGACGGCTTTTTCAGCGATGCTGAGCGCGCGTTGTTGCAACTCCAGCGCCTTCGCATAGTTGCGTTCGGCGTGATAGATGTTGGCGATGTTATTCTGCAGCGCGGCGACATTCGCGTGCTCAGGCCCGACCGTCTTTTCTCTGATCACCAGAGCGCGCTCGTACAGCTCCACGGCCCGCGCGTAGTCTTTTCTTTGTCGAGCGATGATACCCAGGTTTTGCAGGGTGTCACCGACCCTGGGATTTTCCGGACCGAACTTCTTTTCGTAAAGTGCCAGCGCTCGCAGCAATAGTGGCTCGGCCCGTGCGTAGTCGCCTCGTGCGCGATAGAGATTCCCGAGGTTGTTGAGTAAGCGCGCCTTGTCAACGTTATCGGGCTCGAGTACTTTTTCGGCAATCGCCAATGCGCGTTCGAGATCATGTTCAGCTTGCGTCAGATCCCCCAGGTCGAACTCAACCGCCTCGAGGTTGTCCAGAAACACCACCACTCTCGGGTGTTCCGGGCCCAGGGTTCGCTCGGTAATCTCCAGTGATTGCCGCAACAGCCGCTCTGCTTTTGCGTAATCGTTCGTCGCTCGGTACACCAAGCCCAGCCGATTCAGAGAGTCAGCTGTCTGCGTATGGTCCGGGCCCAGCGCCTTTTCATTGACGGCCAGCGCGCGTTGGAGTGTCGCTTCAGCTTTCGCATACTCTCCCCCGTTGCGCTGGTAGGATCCCAACTCATTAAGCAGAAGGCCGACAAAGCCGTCATTCGGCCCCAGAGCTTTTTCAGCTAACCCAACTGCTCGCACTGATAATGAAGCCGCCTCTTGATATTTTCCGGCCGTTCCGAGGGTGGAAGCTTCCGTGCTGAGGCGGTGGGCTTCGTCCAGCAAGCGATCATGTTCAGTCGCCGAGCGAATTTCCCCGATCTGAATCTCATAGCGGCCGACGGAGCCTCTAATCGTCGCTTTGACATCCAGCCGGTACGCGCCTGCTGTTTCAGCGACAAATCCTACAGTCTCCTTAACCTCCGGTCGCCATTCTGAGGCGAACCTCGCAATCAAATTGCCGTTCGGCGCGAAGGATTGCTCGACAACATTGACCCCGCGGCGTTGAATAGTGACATCGACAAACTGATCTTTGGCCAGTGTAATTTGATAACTCTGCGTCTGTCCTCCAGTGATTTCACGCTCAAGGGGTTTGCCCAATTCAAGTGCCGTGGCTGCCGGCAGACTTTGTGGTCCGTCTGCGAACGCTATTGCGCTTGTGGAGTGAGCGACTTGGGCTCCGAACGCGGTGAGCAACAGCGCGACAAACCGCAGACTTATGCGGGTCGATATCTTTGGTTGTGCGTGATCGACGATTCGCTTGAACATATCGCGCCCCGATGATGCCAGATTGGCTGTCGGATTTGAGGCGCTATTATTTCACGACTTTGAACGGATAGTCACTCATCACTTCGATCTTGCCGTTCGAGGAGATGCCAGAGACTTGCAGAACGTAGGTTTGAGGTTTGAGCAGACCAGCGGAAAAACTGACGCTGACAACTTCGCCCTTCTTTCCAGAATGGGCTTTGAGTTGTCCACTCCGCCACGACGTTTGATGATTAGATTGATCGATCAAAGCCACCCGGTAAGACTGGTAGACATTAGGTTCAAGGTTCAACTGCAACGCCACTCGAGCGGAGCCGGGCGGAATAGAAAGTGACTGAATCTGTCCGGCGCCACGCAGCCCTGGAGTAAGAATGAAGGAAGCGATGCTCGTTTGGGCGTGTAGTGGTGACGGCTGCGTTTGCTTCTTCAATTCCTGGTCCAAACGCTCCCGATCGGCGCGCACTTGCGCAAGATCCTGTTCGGCTCTCGAGTTCGCTGCGTGCTGAGCTTCCAGTTGCTGCTGCAGCTCATCTTTGCGCAGTTGCAATTCATCTCGCCGGATCTGCGCCTCAGACATCTGTTGACGGAGTCGCATATTGTCGATCGTAACCCAGCCGCCGGCTGTCAGCAGGACCAGTACGGCAGTGGCAAGTCCCCATTGCAAGGCCGGTCGCCGCGCCAGGAACCTGCTCGCCGGCGAGAACCATCCTCGGCTAATAGCGCCATCGGTTGCGTCTTTGCGTCGCACGTCGCTCGCGGTGCGTTTCGCAAAAACCTGCAATGCTTGCGCGAAGGCGACTTTGTCTCGCCTGAGTGGCGAAGCGAGATAATGTGATGTGAACTGCTCCAGCGTCCGTCCGGTAAGTTCTCCCTGCACGTAAGCGTCAACCAGATCTTTCTCGCAGGCGCTCAGCGCCGCCACAAACTCATCGTCAGCAACGCTCAATTCGTCGTATCGCTCAGTTTCGACCGCGGGTAGAGAACCGAGCAGATAATCGGCCATCCCTTGTTCGTTGTAGCTCGTTTCGCTCATTAGAACTCACACACTGCTTCCAAACCTGTTAGACAAACCGACAAAAACATTTCATTCGTTACGAGCGCACTCCCTGACGCAGGCCTCCAGTTTATCGCGTATACGACACGCGCGAATGGTCAACGCATTTATCGTTATCCCGAGTTGTTGCGCCAGGGTGACTCGATTTTCTATCTTGCTGCGTTGCTCGCCGTGATAGTAACGGATGATCAGATCGCAATGCGCCGGCTCCAACTGTTCAGTGCACTGGTCAAGGCAACTTAGCAACTGCTCGCGACGTACGCCTTCATCATCTGATCCGGAGACAGCAGAATGGCTTGCGGCGACCTCACTCGGCAATGCATCCAGCGCGACCTCATCATTGCTCCCGCGCAAGTATTCATGAAACACAAAGCGAGCGACGATGTAACAATAACGGGCCGCGGTTTCGCTGACGATGGCCCCCTCTTCCAACAGGCGGCGAGCTACGCGGTTCAGGGTTTCGTCTGCCAGGTCATCCGGCGCGCGGCAGTTCTTCCGATCGAAGTACGCGACCAGGCGCTGGCGGAGATCCAGATACGATTGCCCGCGCGAATTCGTGCCATCATCCAGCCAATCCAGCAACCCAGCAAAGGCCTGGTCCGTGAGCACCCATTCTTTTTTTCGCGGGACGTTTTGCAGAGGTGTTTCCCTTGGTTTCAGCAGCGATGACGTAACCCCCAATCCCAAGCCTGGGGATCGTAGGCCTCGCGGACAGGTTCGTTCGCCGTCTTGGCAACTCTAAATCCGGCCGACAATGGTTTTGGCCAGCTAACCAATCAATCGCTCAGTGAATTCTTTCCGAAGTCTCGCCGGGGGTCAAGACGGAACACCGTTTCGAGATCAACGCAGGATTCGGTCGCTACCGCTACAGGTCCTGCAACTACTCTTACGCAACCACAGCAACCCGAACCAATACGGCGCGGGTTGACACCTGCCTTAATACGAAGTATCTTGATATCAAGGTAACTAAAAAAAGGTGAAAACAGGGAAGCCGGAATCATTGACGGGCGGAAGCGGTGTTCACGTTTTTCTGGTGTTGTGGAAAGCGTCGCATGCGGCTCAGGCCTATGCTGAAAAGAGCATCTCCGAGTTGGAGATGTGCGGGAGCGACTTCGCGGTGCTCGAAGCCCTGCTGCACAAAGGCCCGCTTCCCGTTAATGAGATTGGGAAAAAGGTTTTGCTGACGAGCGGCTCGATCACCGTCGCAGTTGACCGTTTGGAGACGAAGGGGTTGGTAGAGCGGCGCGCGCACGGCACCGATCGGCGGGCAAGGATAGTTCATTTAACCAGGGGCGGCAGGAAACTGATCACGCGCATTTACGCCGATCACGCCGCCGACATGGAAAGGCTCACGTCCGCCTCGCTGACCAGGGCGGAGCGCAAGACGCTCATCGTCCTCTTGAAGAAGATCGGCTATGAGGCGGCCGGCGCGTCAGAACGACATGAAGAAGAGCGTACGGCGTGAGACATAAGCGGTAAGCGAGAGGAGATTGGCCGTGCTGATGCTCGCCGGTATTATGGTCGGCGCTGTTGTGACGCACGTCTTCATCGTCGGTGGAAGCCCCTTGATGGCGATCGTTCTTTAGTCGTCACAGCACTCGTCGCGTGGGAAGACGATAAAGCGTGGCACGGGCGTCCCGCCCGTGGGGTTGCGATAGAGTGTGGCACGGGCGTCCCGCCCGTGGGGGTTGCGATAGAGTTAGTAACGGAAACAGCAGGGAGAAATTCATGATACGGTAGAGTAAACTGTGGAGAAAGGTAATGATGAATTCAATATTTGACGGAGGCTTCAGCAATGGCTAAATGGACTTTCGAGCCCGGACATACCGCAGCCGAGTTTCGCGCACGGCACATGATGGTGACCTACGTTCGCGGACACTTCAAAAACATTCACGGCACGCTCGAGTTTGATCTGGAAAGTCCGGAGAAATCTTCCCTGGAAGTACAGATTGATGCCAGGGAAATCTGGACGGGAGTGAAGGAACGCGACGACCATCTGCGCAGCGCAGACTTTCTTGATGTGGAGCATTATCCGGAGATGACTTTCGCGGGCAATCAAGTTGAGGTCAAAGGCGAGCACGACTATGCAGTCACAGGCGATTTGACGATTCGGGGAGTTACTCGTAAGGCCACATTGAATGTTCGCTACCTGGGACAGTGGGCGACGCCCTGGTGGGAGGATGGAGTTAACAAGGGACCACGAACGCGCGCGGGTTTCCTGGCAACCACTCAGATCAATCGTCAGGACTTTGGAGTCAGTTGGCAGGATACAATGGACCGCGGCGGGATTGTCGTCAGTAATGAGATTGATATCGCCATCGATGTCGAAGCGGTATTAGACAACGCCTAAATGATCTTAAGACAGAGTTGGGTTTTTCCCTGGCCACACCACGGAGAGCGCGTTCAGCAACGCGCCCAAGCGCACCTGCCGTCGCCGCAGAGCGGCGAGTGGGAGTCACTATTAGCTTTAGTGCGCAGACCTCCTGGAAACTTTTTTACGGTGTTAGCCGCGCAAGAACGTTACCCCTCAAAGTCTTGACCTTAGTCCATTCCATCGGTTTCAAAATTCTATTAATCCTGCTCCTCAAAGCAATTTCAAACACGTCTCCCCTGTTAAATGAGTTGGTCGGCAAATTAGTGCGGATATAGCGGTTGTTGAAGCGGCGGGATCGGAGGAGTTCCTTTAACGCACCTTCTTATTTCTCTCCTGCCCAACCACAGCAAGCCGTCGATTATCAGTCGATCCTGAATTGTGTTGTCGAACGTGTATGACAACGTCTTGTTGGTATTGTCGTACTTGTGCTCATAGTCAATGTCGTTGTGGCCCATGTTGAGATAGAGCATCTTGTAGTTTTTGTTCGTCCAGACCACGGGATAGTAGCCGCTGTGCCAGATCTCGTTCTGTTTTGGCCCGGTGCCCAGCGGAAAGCTGGTTGAGTCTATGGACAGCAGAACGTCTATGTCGGGATTCTGTCGCAGATCTTTCTCCCATCGATACCACTCGTTTGGTGAAGACTTGAAAGTTTCAGGCAGGTGACGAGTCGCCGGATGCCCGCGGTCTTCGACGCGTAGAATCGCCGACGTAGGTCTCCAGGTGTTGCTGACGTATGAGCCTGACCCGAGAAAGGTGTTGTGGTACCAGTCCCAGTCGGCCGGATAGGCTGAAGGTGGCGTTGATGTCAGTGCAAAGCCGGCAAAGTGAAAGCCCATCCAGGCTCCGCCATGTGCCATGTACTCCTTAAACGCAGCTCGCTGTGCAGGATCTTCTGGACGAGTATCCAGAAAAATAACCACCTGATATTTGGCAAGAAAGTCTGAATTCAGATTCTGCCAATCGGATGTGGTGTCATAGGTGAAATTGTATTTCGCCGCCATTTCAGGAAACCAGCGGTTGGCCTCGTGTACAAAGCTGATATGCGCCGGATCCTGTTTGGCGGTAAAGAACGCGACGACTTTGAACTTCGGGGTGCGGCTATTCACGTTAAGCGCGGAGCAGCAGATGAGCACTGCAATGCCTAAGGCCTTAAGGGCCTTGAAGGCAGACATGTTGAAGGTCCTATTCATTGCTCAATGCTCTCCTTAGGTTTCAGTAGTGCTCCGTTAGCGTGTTGCTGAGAAAGAAAGGACTGCCCGGCGAGTTACTGCGAGGCAATGAGGTCAGTACCACCTGCGGTAGCGGGTGGGTCTGCTCCCGAACAAGATCGCTGGGCAAACCAGATCCTCTCGGCGTTATTGCTGCTCCAACGACAACCCACCCGCTTCCGCAGGTGGTACTGACCTCATTGCCTTCGAACCGTTCCCCTTTTTTGCAACACCTTAATGGAGCACTACTCGAATTTGAACCGGTGCAGGCTCTCCGCGAAGTCGCGCTCACTGGGCACGCCCATTGCTTACCTTTCCTTGAGCCAGCGCGATCGGCAGCTGGACTGACAGGAAAGTTCGTTTTGGACCGGGCGGCCTGTACAGGCCGTGCCCTCTTTCGCCCCATCCCCGGCTTAACTTCGTTCATTCATTTCTGAGGAGCCTCGCCCGGATTCTACTAAGGCGATGGTTCAATTCACATACTGCTTGGCTCCCCGACGGATTTCCCGAGTCAGTTGCGCTCCAGTTTAAGTCAGGGCCGCCGTCTGAAACCCCACCACAACCACTTATTACCTGCACAATCGTATGCCTTCCCTTAACCTCAATACTAACCGGGAGAACAGAATGAAAAAAGTTCTTTTCATCACAGTCGCAATATCTGTTTCTCTAAGCTATGCGTCACGCGTGAAGGCGCAGGACAAACGCGACCAACCGCTCCAGGGCGTCTTTCAAACGGAACTGGTTTACCCGCAGGAGAAGGGCGCATTTCAGCTGACTTCGGTTTTCACCTTCAGCAAAGTGAACAAGGAGTTCTCGAATGATCTGACTCTCGAGTATGGTCTAAGTCATTCCTGGCAGATTGATCTGCAATGGCAATCCTTTGCCCGCAAACAAACGGTTGGTGGATTGATTTCGCACGGCTCGGGCGACGTACGTCTTGGCACAAAATACAGCTTCATGAATATACATGGCTCGAATTTCCACAGCGCCGTTGGATTCGAACTTGGCTTACCCGCCGCGAGTGCAAAGAAAGGAATCTCTGAACGCAAGATTGAATACGAACCGTACGTGGTCCTCGCGAAAGATTTTCCCAGGCTGTCGCGGTTGCAATTGTTTAGTCAGTTGGGACTTAGCTTTGCCCGCTCGATAACTCGATCGACTCTTGACGAAGGGAGTCCAAATGAAAAGACAGTCGAATGGAACAGCGGCATGTTTGTTCCCTACCGCCGAGCGCGTTTCACAAATGAGATCAGCTGGAGCAAAGGCTCCAGGGAAAGCAATCTCTATCTTACGCCCGGAATTGTTTGGAAACTTCCGAGAGATCTGGAGTTTGGTGTCGGAGTGCCTCTCGGATTAAGTCGGGAAGCCGATGGCTTTAGAGTTATCGTCAATCTTGTATATGAATTCCGCGCTACACCAGATCACCGGTAAGGACTAATTCGCCGGCGCGAATTGCTCCCTGGTGCCGGCATCCTCAGTATCGAGGTGTTAACTCACAAAAGGAATTGAAGATGAAAATTCGCAATAAGTTATTCATCGGTTTACTGGGTGTGCCGGTTATTTTTGCCGGCCTTGCAGTCTTCTTGATTAAGACCAATAGACAAGTGCAACGCAATGCCCGCCAGGTAGCGACCGTTGAGGTACAACTGCAAGGCCTTGCGTCCAAACTTCCGGCGACGTTTATTGCCGCGCAGAAGGCTGCCGAAGAGATAATGGCTGAGAAACGTCGAGCTCGCCTGGAACCCATGGAAAGGGAAGCCGCCAAGAGCGCAGCCAGCGACGCAGAGGCTTTAATCCTAAAGAGCGAAAGCGACACTAAGGAAATTCTCGACTCTCTCACACAGATAACTCAACGCAGTTTGGAGGAAGCGCACCAGTCCGGAAGCGCCACCGATATTGCCAATGAGAGCGAAGAACTTGCGACTTTAGGGGCGATTCAGGCGGGTTCTCTTCGATATGAAAAAGCTCTCAAAAAGTATTTGGAAGTCATCAGGACCTCACCGGACGACGCCGACGAGATACTGAACAATGAAGTCGAAGCGGATTACGAACAGCAACTTGTTCCCCTGGTCCAGGGTTATTCGAAGGCCAGATACGAAGAAGTTACTGGAATGTCTTCCCTTATCGAGCAGCGTGTAAGTGACGTTAGTTGGCTGGTCGCGTACTCGGCGATTGGCGCATTGGTGTTTGCAACGATGACTGCGCTGTTTCTGTCTCATTCGTTTTCTCTGCCCTTGAAAAAACTTGCCGCCGGTGTGCGGGAGATTGGTTTGGGTCGACGCGGCGCGAAAATTCAGATTAATACTCGCGATGAGATCGGTCTGCTCGCCGGGGCCTTCAATCAAATGGCTGACAATCTGGGCCGAACAACAGTCTCCAAAGACTACGTCGACCGCATCATTGAATCGATGGGCGATTCATTGATCGTAACATCGGCGGAAGGCTTCATAGTGAATGTAAACGCAGCGACTTGTAAGATGCTCGGTTACTCGGAAACGGAACTAATCGGGAGGTCAGAACACGCTACGATTCACCACACCAGACCAGACGGTTCCCCGTATCCGCTCACGGAATCACCAATCTACGGCGCATTCAGGAAGGGCACCGTTCAACACGTTACCGACGAAGTGTTTTGGAGAAAGGATGGCAGTAGTTTTCCAGTCGAATATATAAGCACGCCGATTCGCGAGAGTGACACATTAGTCGGCGCCGTAGTAATTGCTCGCGACATTACAGAACGTAAGCAAATCGATCAGGAGTTAAAGCAAGCGCGGGATACAGCTCTGGAATCAGCTCGTCTGAAGTCGGAGTTTTTGGCCAATATGAGTCACGAGATTCGCACGCCGATGAATGGCGTGATTGGCATGACCGGACTGCTCCTCGATACGGAACTCAATGTCGACCAGCGAGATTTTGCTGAGACCATTCAGTCCAGTGCCGACTCGCTCCTGACGATTATCAATGACATTCTGGATTTCTCAAAAATTGAGGCCGGCAAAGTCCAGTTCGAAATATTGGAATTCGACCTGCGCAGCGCCATCGAGGACTCACTCGAACTTCTGGCCGATAAGGCGTTAGCCAAACATATTGAATTGGCTTCACTCATTCCGTGCAAGTTCCCGACCGCCTTGCTCGGCGATCCGGGCAGACTGCGCCAGGTACTGACAAATCTCATTGGGAATGCAGTTAAGTTTACCGAACGGGGCGAAGTGATCGTGCGAGCGACGAATGAGATTGAAACCGAAACCTCCATAACGGTCCGCTTCACGGTGAGCGATACTGGAATCGGAATCAGTGCTGCCGCGCAGCAGAATCTATTCCAAGCCTTTATGCAGGCTGACGGCTCAACCACGCGCAAATACGGCGGCACAGGTTTGGGCCTGTGCATTTCCAGACAACTCGTTGAACTAATGAATGGCGAGATTGGTGTTACCAGCATGCCGGGAGAGGGTTCAACTTTCTGGTTCACGGCTCGGTTCGACAAACAATCACTCGGGTCCGTCGTTGTCGCGCCCGTTATCAAGAGCCTTGATCAGTTGCGCGTTCTGATTGTGGATGACAATGCCACCAATCGGCGGATTCTTTGTCATCAAACGAAGTGTTGGGGGATGGTGCCCACTGAGACGGAATCAGGCCAACAGGCCCTGGCACTCCTGGCCGCGGCTGCGGCCGAGGGTGCCGCTTATGATCTGGCGATACTTGACCTGATGATGCCGGAGATGGATGGCTTTGATCTGGCTCGGGCCATCAAGGCCGCGCCGGAAATTGCGCCTGTCCCCCTGGTCCTTCTGACCTCGTTCGGCGAACGGCGCCACGGTGTAATAGCTCAGGAAGTTGGCATTGCGGCTTATCTTACCAAGCCCGCCCGGCAATCCAGGTTGTTCGAAACTCTGACCACGGTGATGAGCGGCGTCAGGATGCCAGGGGCGGCAAATGAAGCGGCATTGCTCTCGCTCAGGCGCGAAAGCGGAGGCGCTACGCAGGACGAAACGAAAATATCCACTAAACTGATACTGGTCGCGGAAGACAACATCGTGAATCAGAAAGTTGCCGTGCGACAACTGCTGAAGCTGGGCTATCGCGCCGATGCGGTGGCTAATGGGCGCGAGGCAATCGAAGCTCTGGGTCGCATCCCCTACGCCCTGGTGCTGATGGATTGCCAGATGCCTGAGATGGACGGCTACGCGGCAACCGCTGAAATACGCCGATTAGAAGGCCGGACTAAACGCACTCCAATTGTCGCCATGACTGCCCATGCTTTGGAAGGTGATCGCGAGAAATGCATTGGGGCAGGTATGGACGATTACATCTCTAAACCCGTTAAGTCGGAAGAGATGAAAAGAGTGCTCGCAGGATTATTGACGCCGGCCGGCAGTGTCGAAAAAGCCGCCTTCGACGCGCTCGAACATCCCGCCTTCTGTTGAGTTCACGCTGAAGGCGTGACATTTAATAGCCGTGGGCGCCGTCCACGGATCGTCGATTAGAAAAAGAGAGACCCTCAAAAAGGGGTCAAACATCGGCCATCGAAAACCGATCCTTTCAGGGCTGCATGATTTCTTTAGGTGTCGGTATACGCGGGCGCTGCCCACGGCTATTGAAGCACGCTTTCAGCGTGTATTTTCTTGAGATGAGTTGACTCAGTTCGTCGCATCAACGGCTACCCATGTCCCATTGAAGGCTGCCGTCCCACAAAGAGCGTCGATTGTTAGATCATCCGTTACATCGTTGATGCTTTCGCCGGCGTGTTGTTGAGCAACCTCTAATTGAATCCCCAGCCGATCATGTCCCCACCCATGGGGAATACTCACCACACCAGGCATCATTTCCTCGGTTATCTCGACCGGCACGGTTACGGTTCCAACTCTTGATCGCACCAAAACCGTTTGACCTCGGCTCAGGTGGCGCTGAGCAGCATCCAGGGGGTGCATGAGAATTGTGCATTGCGGTTTGCCTTTAACCAATCTTTGACTGTTATGCATCCAGGAGTTGTTGCTGCGAAGCCGTCGTCGTCCAATCAATAACAGATAGCCGTTCCGGTTAAGAGGCGGATTATCCAGCAATTTTGCCTTCACCCGTTTGACATCTTCGACCAACACTTCCGGCGCTAACTCAATGCGTTTGTCAGCAGTACGCAATCGTCCGGGTAAGCATGAACGCAAGGGGCCAAGATCTATTCCGTGAGGAGCTTGTTTGAGCTTTCGCAAAGTCAAACTACGAGAAAAAGGGTTAAGCCGGGCGCCGTAAGGGCCAAAGCGTAAACCCAGATCAAGAATTCTTTCGGGCCCGAAGAATCTTTTGATGAACTCTCGTTTCACCCGTCCAAAGAGATTGCCGAACAGGCCCTCGCGTTCCATCCGTGTTTGCAATTCAACCAAGATCTCCCAGTCATGTCGACTCTCCTCGTCTGGTTGAAATAATGCCGGTGAAAATTTGGCCGTGTTACGGACTGCCAGTAGATGAAAAGCCACATCATAGTGCTCACGCTCGAGCGACGAGGTAGGCGGTAGGATAATGTGCGCGTGTTTTGTCGACTCATTAATATAAAAATCAATAGCCACCATGAACTCCAGACCGGCAAGCGCTCGATCCAACTGGCGGCCGTTCGGCGTCGATAGCACTGGGTTTCCGGCAGAGGTTACAAAAGCCTTAATCTGTCCGGGACCCTCAGTCAAAATTTCTTCGGCAAGCGTGACTACCGGGAGCTCTCCGGAAAATTCAGGTAGCTTCCGCACCCGACTGTGCCAGCGGGCAAAACTACCGCTCGGCGCCAAGCCTTCGGGTGCTGACAGAGGGTCAAATGCCGGAAGGGTAAACATGGCGCCACCCGGGCTATCCAGGTTACCGGTCACCGTATTCAAGACGTTAATCAACCACTGACAAACGGCCCCAAACTCCTGAGTGCTGACACCGATTCTTCCATAGCAGACAGCGGACTCCGCCGCAGCGAATTCTCTCGCCAGCAGGCGTATCTGATCGGAGTTAATTCCGGTAATTGAGGCCACTCTCTCCGGAGGAAATTCGGCCACGAGCTGGGCGATATTCTCCAGACCCTTGGTGAACGCTGCGAGGGGCCCGAGGCGACTTAGTCCTTCGTCAAAAACAACGTGTAGTAGCGCCAGCAGCAATAACACGTCGGTGCCGGGCTTTATGAATACTTGCTGGTCGGCCAAGCGGGCGGTTTCCGTAAAACGCGGGTCGATGAGTATTACCTTGCCTCCCCGCTGTCGAATTTCTTTTAACCTTTGACCCACACCGGGAGCAGTCATCATGCTGCCGTTTGAGACCGCCGGATTCGCTCCGAGTATCAAAAGAAAGGTTGTGCGATCGAGATCCGGGACGGGGAGAAGAAGTTGATGACCGAACATGAGGTAAGCGGATAAATGATGGGCCAACTGGTCCACAGAGGTCGCGGAAAACCTGTTACGCGTGTGCAGGCTCCGTATGAAGCCAGGCGCGAATAGAAGCGAGCCATAGTTATGAACGGTGGGATTACCGAGGTAAGTTGCGATGGAATTCCTGCCGTACTTCGCGTGAATGCGTTTGAGGTTTTGGGCTACCTCGTCAAAGGCTTCGTCCCATCCGATGCGTTGCCAACCATTAGTAGTGCGGCGGACGGGATGTTTGAGCCGGTCTTTATCATAGTGAAGATCACCCAACGCGGCGGCCTTTGGGCAGATGTATCCGCGGCTGAAGGGGTCGTCTTTGTCACCGCGGATGTCCAGACGTTGGTCGGCTTGAACGGTGATTTCAATCCCACATATCGCTTCGCAGAGATTGCAAGCGCGGTAGTGAAGAGAAGCTTTGTCGGCGGTTCTCATGTCAGAGTGCGGGCAAATTCTCAGTCGCTTCGCCCCGCCCTCCGGGAAGCAAAGGGGCCGAGCTCCAGGAGCTCTACAAGCGCCCGCGGCGCGACGCGATAGGGCGATTGCAGGCCTTCGAAGAAAGCGTGAGCGCCGATTAGATGAACCATGAGTCCCGGCCCCGCAAGCCGAACCGAGCGGCGGGTATTCCGGATATCCCAATCGATGGATGCGAGCCAGATGCCGTCTCCGGGGCAGGGATTCTCAAACGGCTGGGGCGCGAAGGGACAAATCTGGGGACCCTTGTAACGCCGGACTTTGACCTTGTAGTGTCCGACGCTGGTGACAGTTTGTTTGGTCGCGATTGCAGTTTCGAGAAGCCCCCTCAATTGCACCGCCAGCGCCGGCGCGGTCACGCCGAGCTCGCCGAGCGTTCGGGCATCGGCATCGAGGACTTCGCGCAGGCTTTCGTCCGGCCCCAGAAAACCGGTCTGGGAGAAATTGCCCGGACGCATCCTGACTTCCACCTCAGCCAGGGGGACGCCGTACTCTGGGTCAGCGTTTTTCAACGTGGCGCCTGATGCGGCTCTCAGTATTTCGCCGCCGGCCTTTCTTGCTCCGGGCGCTTTACTTCCAGGGGCGGCGTGATCCGGCCGACTGCGTTGGTAAGCGCGGGAGCAACGTAGATTGTCCGCTTGCGAGTAAGGCCGTCGGGCGACGTCAGCATCCCGATGATCACGTAAGCGGGCTGCAGATATTGCTGCTTGCTGCGCCATCCTTCCTCGAAATATCCGAAACGCATTTCCTGGACTTCGATGACGCACTGCTTAGCCTTGAAGTGCGCCGCCATATCCTCCAGCGCATTCTGAGGAGTCCGATAGGCCGCGCCTTGCTTCTGCACTCCGGCGATCTCGCGCCAGATCCTTTCAATCCCGGTCGCTTTGCGTTCGTAGTCCAGATATACAACGACTTGTCCGCCTGGTCCATCGACCGGAATCTTGTCGACCTGGCGTTGCAGTGCAACCGCCACATCGATAGTTCGATCGGAAGCTTCCTTGCCGCCCTCCGTCGCTTCCGCAACGTGCAGCCGCGCGGCTTTGAGGAACTTCGTTTCCCCAGCCGGTGCCAGCTGGTATTTCTTGACGAAGGTCTGAGCGAGCCGGCTTGCCGCCGCATCCTCGATCTTCAAGTCCGATTGGCGGTCATCCACCTGCCAGCGTGCTCGATCAATGAAGCGAATTCCTCCAGACGCCCGGTACATGGTCAATTCGAGGGCTCCCTGGGAATAGGTGAGCTTGTCTGCGTCGCTCTTCAGCGCGCCGGATTTTGCGTCTGCCTGCATGCCGAGCAGTTGTGCCAGTCCCCGAACGGCTTTTTCGTTTACGCTCGGTGACTTCAAGCGATAGATGCGCGCCTGCCCGCGGGGCGTGGGAATGAGTTTTACATTTACTTTTATTTCAGCCATGAGGTTTCTCCGGTCTGTTTCAGGTCCGATACTTCCAGGCGAGCCAGTTGGTGTGAGCCACACTTGAATCTCGCCAGTCGAGGTTTTCGTGATCACGCCGGTTGATCGCGTCATCGCGCGTGACACCAGCCGCGATTGCGATCGAGTCGTCGCCCGTCCAAAAAGAATAGGCGCGTGATACCCACGAGCCGGCGATCGTGTCTCCATCGCAAATGTCGTCGGCGAAATCTTCTCCCAGATCGCTGGTCCAGGAGGAATCGGCCGCTGTCCCAATAAACCCGCAAACAATATGAACGCCCTGCATCGGCCCACTCCAAACGGCCCAGATATGATCGCCGTTGGTATTGAGCACGGCATCGCAACCCAGGGCCGCGAGCCATTTCAGATTCTTTCGGCCCAGCCGCATCTGCGTGGAAGCGATCGAGCAGTTCGTGTGCGCCTTGGAAAAAGAGAAAACCACGACGTTCGAAAAGTTCCCGCCATGATCGTTGACCATGCAGAAGTGAACGTCGTCACTCCAGTTGAGCGAGTCTCCGCCAAAATCGGGGTGGCGGAAATCCGTCTCCCAGGCATTGTCATTGCCCCAGTTGAAGACCTTGATGTGGCCGTGATCGCCCATGTGGTTGTAAAAACCAACCACCTGATCGTCGCAGTAACTCAGATCGTTTTGCTTGCATTTGTCGTTATGGAAATCATTGACCCATTCGACGCCGACGCGGACATGCAGATGGATGCTCATCTTAGTCGCTCCCTTGGCTCCAGAATGGTCTAAAGCCCGTGAAGTTTGGAGTACCTACCCCTGGAGGGCAACAGTTAATCGGAAGTTGTAGATCGCCTCAGGGGTTCCCAATAGTACACCCGGCGGGCAGAATCGCAGCACATTTCTTTCAGTATCTGAAAAGATGAGTTTAGAGCTGCGATTCTGCGATCTTGCTTGACGCTACGCGGAAATAGGATCGCTCGACCAACATTTGCATTCATTAGCCGCAAGGTTTCCACCCGCGGCGGTAACGGGTCCTTGATCTACTTCGCCGGCCGAAATATTCTTGATTAAGGACAGGCAAACAGCTCGTCATCGGCACTCGAGCGGTAGATTTCAGTACTATAGGTGCCGCCTCCTGCATAATCCTGTTTCACCCTTACGGAAACGCGGTGGCAATACGGATGATCGTCGCTGGTGTCGCGGAAATAAACGTTCGCGAACTTGTAACGGTAACTGGGAAGTCCATCGCTATCTTTTTGAATCATCCAGCCTGCGCTCCCCACTCCCAGACGGTGGATTTTCATCGTCGCGGTATTCGTGAAGGAACCCATCAACAGTTTCTCAGCAACCGGATTATGAAATTGGAAAGCGGACACACCGGGTTTGTAAATCGGAAGTTTCTTCGCGACAGATTTGGCAAGATCATCGAGCGCGGCGTCGAGTTCATTTCCAGGATTCGCTCGTCGCCATTCAGTGTATTTCACGGTTGCCGCATGTTCGGCGCGCGCGCGAGCCGATACCGCACGGAGCACCCATTCTTCTTGTACTGCCTTTACCAGGTAGAGTCTGGTGGCAGGGTCATAAATATCGACATCTTTTTTTGCCTCCGCGATTTCACTAAGGAAATAGTTCAACAAACCGGGCGGGTCATTCTGCACGGCCGCGGTCGCCGAACTTTCAGATCCTGCGGCCGGTTTTTTCCCGGCATCAGACGGTAGCGATGTATTTTCCGGCTGAGGCTGAGGTTTTTCCCCCTTCGAATTCACGATGTTCGGCTTGGTGATCTTGATGCGCCCGATTCGGATTTGACCGAAAGCGGTGTGCGCTATTAGCAGTAAGACTGCGGCTGCAAGGCATGTACTGATCGATCGCTTTTTCGTAGCCTTTAAAACTATCATGATCTGCTCCTTGATGTTTGTCTCTTGTTTCCGGTTCTTCGAGCGCGCAAACCAAGCATCAACCGTGCGTTGCAATCGGCCGCGCTTGCTTTTCACCCTTGCTTTTCACTTAGGTAAGGTACTTTCGGAAAAACATTTCATGCGCCTTTTGAGAACGCGATCGCGACCGCCAGGAAAACAGTGCTATGCAAATTATTCAGGGGCATAGATGATCGGAGAGGTCCCGCTCAAATGAGTGCGGAAATCGAAACCCGTTAGCCATTATCGAGAGGTAGGCGAACCTGGAAACAAGTGTCGCCGGGTTTCGATTCAAAACGAATATTGCCCCGATGTTTTCGCACGATGCGGGCGACGGTATCCAATCCCAGTCCGGTCCCATCGCCGACGGGCTTAGTCGTAAAAAACGGCTCGAAGATTTTTGACTTCAGATTTTCCGGTATACCCGATCCGTTATCACGAATTTCTACGAGGATGTCAGTCGGTTCTTTTCTTGTACGTATCTTCAAGAGACCACCCTCGGACATAGCATCTACAGCATTCACAATCAGATTGGTCCAGACCAGGTTAAGTTCACTGCCGTAGGCCTTGATGCGCGGCAATTCTTCGGCATACTCACGCGTTACCACGATGCTCTTTCTTTTCAACTTGTACTTCAGAATTAGAAGCGTACTCTCCAGCCCCTTATGAACGTCGACTTCCTGCATCGAGGCCTGGTCCATGTAGCTGTATTCCTTAATCGCGCCCACGAGTTCAGAGATGCGTGTGGTAGCGGCCTTGATTTCGCTCGCGAGTTTCGCCGCCGCGAGTTGGGCATTGACTCGGGCCAGCACATCGGTGAAGGTGCCTTGCTCCAGCACATCTGAAATTCGCTGCAGGCCCGCGGCATCAATCCCGGCCTCAACCAGATTGCCGGACAGTTTCCAGGGATCAGCCATGCCGTGGTCTTCAAGCCAGGTGGCGACTAAATCTTCCCGGTCGCTTTGCTCCAGCGAATTCAACTGCACAGTGGTAGCCGTATGTTCGAGCGCGACATCTTCAAAACTACGGATGGCGTCCTCTTGCTCAGTTGTCAGGTCATGGCGGCAGAGACGGAGGTCAGCGGCCCGCAACTCTGCCAGGGTGACGATAAGATCGTTGGCGGCACGAGTCGCACCGGCCGCTGGATTGTTCAGCTCGTGCGCAAGTCCCGCTGAGAGTTTGCCCAGGGCCATCAGCTTATCCTGTTGCTGATCGGCAGTAGTCGATTCGCGCACGCGATCACTCATGATACCGACAAGGCGCTGCACCAGGGTCGGCATCCGATGCATCATCTCGGGAAACAGCCGAACGGGAAACTGCAGCACGCGCACCTCTGTCGCCGCGCGTCCGGTGGCGCCAAGGACTGTCATACGAGAGAAGGGAAGCATGCCGCTTACTTCGCTGGCGGGGTCTCCGGCTCGTCCGATATATATAAGGTCGTGGACGTTTTCATCCCAATAAGCGTGCACTTCGCCTTCAAGATAAATGACCATCCAATCCGGCGGGTCGCCTTTTTGAAATAAGACCTCTCCCGCTCCGAGCCGCCGGTCTACGACGTTGCCGGCGAACCACTTCAGTTGGTCCTCAGGGAGATCGGCAAACACATGAACGCGTCGTAGTGCCTCAACAATATCCGCGGGTGAATTGCTCGTTGCGATCACTGACTCAATTACGCCAGACACCGGTACCGGCACGCCGACTCCTTCTCTTTTTGTGTCGTCCATCGATCACACCACCTTGCTGAGATATTGATGTACGAATGAAATCGCCACCGAGCCTTCGCCTACGCCCGACGCGACTCGCTTGACCGAACCATGTCGTACGTCGCCGACCACAAAGATTCCCGGTACGTTCGTTTCCAAAAGTCCCGGATCGCGGTCCGCCTGCCATCCTTTAGGCCGCTTTCCATCGCGCAACAGGTCGGGTCCGGAAAGAATAAACCCAAGCTCATCGCGTTCCACGATATCCGCCAGCCAACTAGTGTTGGGAGCCGCCCCGATCATGATGAACAGCGAGTTGGCCGGTACCTTGTTGATCTCGTTGCTCACCGTACAGTGGATGGAAATTGCTTCGAGATGGTCCTGACCATGCGCCTCGACCACGGACGAGTTGAATTCGATGTTGATGTTTGCGGTCTCTTTTAGCTGTGTGATCAAGTATTGCGACATCGAGGTCGCGAGAGAAGATCCTCGTACTAACATTACTACTCGCCGCGCGTACTTCGAGAAGTACATGGCAGCCTGGCCGGCGCTATTCGCGCCCCCCACGATGAACACATCTTCGTCTCTGGTCGACATTGCTTCGGTCATGGCCGCGCCGTAGTAGATTCCTGCGCCGCTCAGTCGTTCGACGCCGGGCGCGTCCAGTTTGCGCCACTGGACACCGGTGGCCACCAGCAAAGCATGACAACTCAGTTCCGCTCCATCGGCGAGCTTTAGCAAACGATAGGGACCATCCAGGCGGATGGCAGTGGCTTCGGCGGAAAGAATCTCAACACCGAACCGCCGGGCCTGAACCACGGCGCGACGCGCCAGGTCGCCGCCGCTGAGTCCGCTGGGAAATCCCAGATAGTTCTCGATGCGACTCGACATGCCTGCCTGTCCCCCAGGGGCTTCGCGCTCAATCATGACCGTCCTCAAACCTTCGCTGGCGCCGTAAACTGCCGCCGCCAGACCAGCCGGGCCGCCGCCGACAATTGCCAGGTCATAAAATGTTTCCGCCGCCCGGGTCTTGAGCCCGGAATGTTCGGCCAGCTCGCTGGTGGTGGGCTGATGCAAGCGTAAACCGTTGGGGAAGATCACGAGCGGCAAGTCTTGTTTATCAGTTTCGTCGAGCAGTTCAACGACGCTCTTGACGTCTGCGTCTGTTTCCGTGGTCTCAATGTCGAGCCATTGATAGGGAACATGATTGCGGGCCAGAAAGTCTTTTATTTTATGCGAAGCAGGCGACCACCGATTCCCCAGGACACGGACGCCCTCAAACTGACGTGGAAACGCCGCCTGCCAATCTTCGAGCAGCCCGTCCAGTACCGGATAAAGATTTTCTTCAGGCGGATCCCAGGGCTTTAACAGATAGTGATTGATACCCGCTTCGTTGATCGCGGCGATGGCTGCGTCAGTGTCGGCGTAAGCTGTTAACAGCACTCGCTTGGCATCGGGATAGAGTTTGATCGCTTGCTCCAGGAACTCGACACCGGATAAGCCGGGCATTCTTTGATCGACCAAAAAAAGTGCCACGGTGCTGTTCCGGACCTTCAGTTCTCGAACAATCTCCAACGCAGCGGGACCCGATTCGGCGCGCAGCACGCGATAGTCGCCAGCGTACTGGCGTCGCAGATCGCGCTCGATTGCCCGCAAGACTTCCCGGTCATCGTCGACCGTTAGCAATACCGGTTTGGCCATTTTGATCTCTCTTATTCCTAATACTATCCTATCTGAAGATCAAAGATATTGTCAGATGGAGAGAGCGTTCGAATCGACATTCTGCCGGCCCGCGCGGACCACACCCATTCGGTGCTTTAGAGCCCATGATTCCTTTGGGTGCTCTGCGTCTTTGCGGGAGAAAGATTTCCCGCGAAGATGCGAAGCATGCAAAAGAATTCAGCGAAGGACCCTGGTTGTGCAGTGAATGGCGGCTTTGCTATGTCGAAGGGGGCATAGCGTGA
This sequence comes from Acidobacteriota bacterium, assembly GCA_025463135.1. Taxonomy (GTDB): domain Bacteria; phylum Acidobacteriota; class Blastocatellia; order Pyrinomonadales; family Pyrinomonadaceae; genus JAOAPY01. Next base: position 173,958 of record JAOAPY010000024.1, on the reverse strand, counting down.
GCGGTCGGACCTTAGATCTGCCCAGACCCGCCGCGACGACCGAAAGAGACCAGCGACCTGATGAACCACCTCCCGCCACCAATCATCAGAGAAATGCCGCCAAGTAAAAACATCACGCTGATGCCGTAAAGAAGCAGAAGCATTAACGCGTCTTTCGCCGCCATCGCTTTGGGCTGGTTCGCAACGAGGAATGAAGCAAACACGGCCACCAGCAACACGAAGCCGCCAATGGCCAAAGACAGGATGCCGCCGATCACGCGCCGCCAAAGCATGTTGCCTTGCGAGACGAACGTATTTTGATGGCCGCAGTTCGGACAGAACGGTTCAGGCACCGGCGAATGGAAGCGACATTCGATATTGAGACAGACGTAATCCTCAGATGCCATGGCGTTCCCTCGGACAGGCAGAAACACGCGCCGAGCCGACCCGAAATTCGGCTGAGTCTAACAAATGCGGCGAAAGCGGGGAAGGCTCATTGGCAGGGACGTAGTGAATCAGTTTGAAGAAGTAGCATAAGGAAGGGGACCCTGTCCCCGCTCGACGGGGCGGGAATTCAAGGGAAGGGTTTCGTTGCCTGTTTGCCTAAGAAACAGCGGGGACAGGGTCCCCTTCCCGACTGTCCGATGCTTGCAGGAGTGATTGATTCAGAAATTGAGGCACCGCAAAAGTGAACCGACGCGTCCCGCCCGTGACCACACCCGAGATGCACGTCCCACAATCAGAGTTGTTGGAAAATTCTCACGGAGTCATCGTAGAACCTGTAGAGATCGGTCCCATAAAACTTTCCGCTGACAGTCGCTGCTCTGCCAACTGATCGGCCTTGCGGAAGGGAGGCATGCCTTCCGCCTTTGATTTGTCGAGAAGCTCGAGCATGGTGTCGTAAATCGCGTTCACCTTTACTGCTGCATCTGCGGCCGCCCAGCTTAAAAGTTCGCGGCAGCCATTGATAACGCCGCCGGCATTGGCCACGTAATCAGGTGCGTAAAGCTTTCCCAGATCGTTTAGAAGATCACCGTGGCGAGGTTCGAGCAGTTGGTTGTTGGCAGAGCCAACGATGATTTCCGCTTTCAAGGCAGGGATCGTTTCGTCGTTGATAACGCCGCCCATCGCGCAGGGAGAGAAGACGTCGGCCTGAGCGCTCAGTATGTCGCGCGGAGAGACCGCTTGCGCGCCAAACTCAGAGACCACGTGCCGCACCCGCTCCGGATCGACATCCGCCACCACGAGGGCGGCGCCTGCTTCATGAATCTCCCTGGCAAGGTGATAGCCGGTGCTGCCGCATCCCTGAAGAGCGACGACTCGCCTGCTTAAGTCCGCCGTCCCCCAGCGATGCTGGGCGCAGGCTTGCAGAGCCCGAAAGACGCCGTGCGCAGTAACCGGAGAAGGATCTCCCGAGCGACCAGGCAAGCCGCCCACGTGCCGGGTTTCCAACGCCACGTATTCCATGTCGGAAGGGGTGGTCCCAATGTCTTCCGCAGTGATATAGCGCCCACCGAATGATTCGATAAAGCGGCCATGCGCCCGAAAGATTCGTTCGCGATCGGTGGTCCTGTTGTCGCCGATGATGACGGACTTGCCGCCGCCAAAGGGCAATCCGGCCAGCGCGTTCTTGTAAGACATGCCCTTCGATAGTCGCAGCGCGTCGCGGCTGGCCTCTTCATCATTGGCATAATTCCAAAACCTCGTGCCGCCTAGAGCCGGACCCAGCGCCGTGCTGTGAATCGCGATGATGCCTCGATAATTGCAAGTTGGATCAGACCAGAGCACAACTCGTTCATGCTCGGCTGTCGCGTAGATTTCACAAATGTTCTTGACAGAGTTGGTATTCAAGATTGCTCTCCCCTTGGGTGGCTTCGCGACAACTCTCAATCGGCAAGTGGAAGCCGCGGGTCCCAGGCGACTATTCACTCAACCAGGCGAACTCAAATTCAGCATAGTTTGCGACAGGAAATCTGTCTTTAGGAACTGCCTCAATAGTTCTAAATAAATCTCATTGCGGCAGCAGCATCATGCTTGTGATTCGGCGGCTTGTCTCTCTGGAGAGATCCACGGGCGGGGACGCCCGCGCCGCTTAAAGACGCCCGTGCCACTTATATAAGCGCGGGATTGACGCGCTGGATCAATGCCTTGAATTGCGCATCGTCGCGGATTGGATCGTATAAAGGATCGACATTAAGCCAGATCATCTCGATGTCTCGATCCGCGTAGGCTTTTTCCAGCCAGATATGGGCCTCATCTTTTTGGCCGAGGCCCACCAGGATTTCCGCGATACTTCCAGCCGAGACATAGGTTCGGGCGCTAAGTTGCTGCAAATGATCCAGATTCTGGCGGGCCTCGCTGGTCGCACCAGCAATCGCGAGACCATGCGCGAGAGCGGACCGCGTGGCGGCGTCATTGTTGGTAAGACCAACCGCCCGGCGCAAAATTTCAATCGCTTCCGCGTGATTGCCCCTCTGACCGTAGACCTTGCCCAGGATTATGTGGGCGCGAACGAAGTTGGGATTGAACTCGAGCAAACTGCGTAGTTGGCTCTCACTTTTGTCGTATTGCCGCGCGTAATAGTAAGAAGCTGCCAGATCAGCATTGATGGCCAGCGACAGCGGGTCGAGCTCCCGGGCCATCTGTAGTTCAATCACTGCTTCGTTAAATCTTCCGAGGGTGACCAATAGCTCGCCGTACCAGTGGTGAGCGGTGGGGTAATTCGGCTTGAGGTCTATCGCCTTAAGATAATTCTGTTCGGCCGCCGACCAGTCCCACGCGTGGCAGCAATTGATGAATCCCAGGGAAGCGTAGGCTTCGGCGATCGTGCCATCGATTTCCAGGGCCCGTAATGCCGCCGCGCGTGCTTTCGGGAACGATTCTCGCGGCGGCAAGACACCATGTTGCGCGCCCAACAGGCTGTAGGTATCAGCCAAACCTACATACGCGGGCGCGTAAGTTGGCTCCAGGGCGATGGCTTGTTGCGCGTACACGAGCGCTTTCTTCAAGCCGTCGGCGTTCCGTTGATTCCAGAAGTAGCGGCCCTTAAGGTAAAGGTGAAACACCTCGGGATTATCGGTGTAGTTCTTTCGCAGTTGGCGCTGCTCCTCGCCGCTGAGTTTGAGTGCGAGCGAGCGAACCACCTGCTCGGAGATAGAGTCCTGGATGGCAAAGATGTCCGTAAATTTATCGTCGAACTTGTCAGCCCAAAGCGTAATACCGTCTTTGACACTAACCAGTTGTACCGAGACTCGTATCTTTTCACCCTCGTGTTGAATCACTCCTGTTAGCAGCGCGTCCACCTTTAATTCGCGCCCGATTAGCAGCGGATCGTGATCCGCACTGCCGTACTTTAAGACGGCAGTGGTGGGCCGCACTTTCATGTCTCTGATGCTGCTCAGTCTCATGATTAGGGCGTCGGCCAGTCCCGGCCCCAGGAAGGCATCGCTCTCTTGTGCGGCAATGCTCTTGAAGGGAAGGACGGCAATCGAGGATACCCCTTGTCCGGTATCTCGCACCGGCGCCTGATCAGCTCCTGCCAATTCTCTCACCGGCGCCACAAAGCGATAGCCCACACCGGGAATGGTGACGATATAGCGGTGTTCGTGCTTGTCCTCGCCGAGTGCTTTTCGCAACAGGAAGATGTTCTGCGCAAGGTTGCTTTCCTCAACGAAGGTGTCAGGCCAGATACTGCTCATGATGTCGTCTTTCCGGCCCACCTCGCCGCGGTGTTGGACCAGAAACACCAGAGTCTCAAAGGCCTTGGGTGACAGAGGGATTGATTCCTCGTCGCGCAACAGCAGATACCTTTCCATGTCGATACGGAAAGGTCCGAATTCATACATTGCTTTAGTCGGGTGTGTCATCGCCTTCTGAGAATTTGTGAAAAGTATTGAACGCTGCGCTAAAGACTTATGATGCTGTTCCACACTAAGGTGGCTCTGAAGGGTGGAAGAATATTTTTTTTCGGCTCGCGTCAGCATTATATGCGCGCATTCTAATCGATAGGAAATTCGGTGCTTGTCTAACGACCATCGATTGAGTAGAGATAATCCCGTGACTTCCGCAAGTCCGGAATGAAGACTGAAATGTCGGACATAGTGGATGTGAAAGTAGTAGAGGCGGATGGATTAATGAACAGTCAGGAGAGTGTCAACGTGACTGAGGCAAAGTTAGTTGTTTTTGATATGGCTGGAACCACCGTAAAGGACCATGGCCAGGTCCCCGCTGCCTTTGCCGCGGCACTAACCGACCACCATATTGAGTTTACTGCCGAGCAGATTAGAAATGTCCGAGGCTCATCCAAGCGGCAGGCCGTGTTGGACCTGCTTCCGGAAAGTCCGGATCGCCTGCGCCGCGCGGATCTGGTTTACGACTCGTTTCGTGAATACCTGGCGCGAAAATATAGCGTTGATGGCGTCGAGCCAATCGAAGATGCAGAGCGAGTCTTTAAGGAATTGAGAAGGGAAGGTATTCACGTCGCCCTGAACACGGGCTTCGATCGAGATATTACCGAACTGCTGCTCAAGGCTTTGAACTGGCAGAACCAAACGGTTGATGGCGTAGTCTGTGCCGACGATGTGCGGCAGGGGCGTCCGGCGCCATTCATGATTTTCCGTGCGATGGAGTTGACGGGTACGACCAACATGCGGCACGTGGCGAATGTCGGAGACACTGTGCTGGATCTGGAAGCAGGTCATAATGCCAGAGTGCGATGGAATGCGGGCGTACTGACCGGCGCACATGACCGCTCGCGTCTGGCGCAAGCGCCGCACACGCACTTGCTCTCTTCGATAGCTGAGTTGCCTGGTCTATTGATTAACAAATGATGATTTGTTTGCGCATTGCGACAGAAGCTGATCTCGATTTTGTTCTGGCAGCAGAGCATAGTCCAGAGAACAGTCTTTTCGTCACGTGCTGGACACGGGAACAGCACGCCCACACCCTGGTTTCGGAAGACGTTGACCTGCTTATTAATCGAGACTGAAGCGGATCAAAGTTCGGTTGGCTACATCATCATGGCCGGACTAACGGATCCGAACCAAAGCGTCGAGTTGCGCCGCATCGTGGTTACCGAAAAGAACAAAGGATATGGCCAGGAAGCCCTGGGTCTGATTAAGAGATTGGCGTTTGTCGAACGAGGTGCGCATCGTTTGTGGCTGGATGTCAAGCAACAAAATTCCCGCGCGCGTCATGTGTATGAATCTCATGGCTTCATAGTCGAAGGTGTCTTGCGCGAATGTGTAAAGGCAGAAGCGGGCTTCGATTCACTGGTAGTGATGTCGATGCTGCGTGAGGAATATCGGAATGGCGAGTAGCGCCTGTCGTAAGCTTCGAGAAGAGCGATACCAATGGATAGTGCCGCTACAGTCGAAATCAGACCTTTAAGCGAATGCTCTTTTGAAGACGCTGTGCGTATCTGGAACAAGGGGTTCCAGGGCTACTTTGTCGATATGACGATGTCCCTGGACGCTTATCTGGCTCGCTTGCAGCGCGAGGGACTGTCGCCGGAGTTTTCAATGGTGGCTTTTTCTGAGGGCCGGCCGGCGGGTTTCTTGCTCAACGGCATCAGGATGGATGCGGGCCGCAAGGTGGCATGGAATGGTGGGACAGGCGTTAGCCCGGAGTTTCGAGGCCGCGGCATCGGCAAGGCACTCTTGAGGGCTGCATTTGATCTTTATATTGCTCAGGGTGTTGAACGCGCAACCCTCGAGGCGATTAGCGAAAACCAGCAGGCAATCTCACTCTACCAGCAATTCGGATATGAAATATTTGAACGTCTTATCTCCCTCAAACGCGAAGGCAGTCTAAGCGAGCCCGCGTTTCATCATCCCGATAGTCAAGCCTATTCAGCAAGACGCGTTGCGCCATTCGATGTCGGGCAACTCGAGTTTTATCAGCAACTGGAGCCGTGGCAGACCCATTGGCAAAGCCTCGCTCGCAACAATGGGGAAGCACTGATCGTGTCGGATAGGAATGGCGCCGCGGTTGGCTATGCGCTCTTCAGAAAGAAACGCGATGAGCAGGAAAGGACCCTCGACATTGCGTTATATCAGTGCGTGTCCGTTCCCGGTCCTGATGCAAAAGCAACCATCGCGTGTGCCTTGCAGAGTGTTTACGCTCCACTGGAATTGGCCTGCGGGCGCTCAACCTACAACTTTAGCAAAGGCAACGATGCAGTGGTGGGGATGCTCACTGAAACTGGATTTACTCACTTCATCGAACAAGTACACATGGTGCGGACCTTTCATGTTTTGTAACGCAGGCTGTACTCACAAGGGCTCATTACGCAAGTGACAAATCCGAAAGCGATCCTGTTCTTTACCGCGCTGCTGCCGCAGTTTGTTACACCGACCAGTAACGTTTTCCGGCAGTTCCTGGTGCTGGGAATTCTTTCGATAGCAGTAGAAATTCCTGTGTTGTTGGCTTACAGCTGGTTGGCCGAGCGAGGTGGCCGCTTGCTTCCCAGGGCGTTGTCGTCTTTGCCCGACCGGATTGCCGGACTGTGTTTGATTGGCGCCGGAGCGGGCCTTGCTTCAATGCGAAAGCGGTAGCAATCGTCAGCCACAGATGAACACGGATAAGACCGATCCGTAAGAAGAAGTCGCTGGCTAATTTGTATATATCGGTGGAAATCTGTGGCTGAATTGTCGAACCAGCACTTATATGTAGTTCAGATTTATGTGGCGTCCAGTTTTGGAGGACTGATGAAAACTTGGCTTCGCTCGATTAAACGCCACATAATTAGCGTAGCTTCTGCTAAGAAGGAGCGGTCACACGGATCCGAAGTGAGTCGTGCTTCACTGATTCGCTCACCGTTAGCACGCGCCTGGCTGCCGTCGGACACGCCTACTGCTGAGAGCTAACGCTCTTTCAAATCCAAACGGAATCGAAGTAAAACAAGGTGGTGACGTCCTACGATTAGGTGGACGGATTTTAGGGGTCAGGTCTAGCACACGATCTAGGCGTGGACCGCGCAGTCCGCTGGATTGCCCCGATGGCGCCTCGCCACCGCCGCAATCGCATTCCCAAGCGTCCGTTGGATGTTGAAACTGATCGAAAGCGACTGCGCCTGTCTGCGGATTGATTGAAGCCGTCTTGCTGACGGGGAAGGACTTCGCGCGACAAGCGTGCTTACCGTTATTGTGGCTGGGAACTATGAGCGGATCGCATCTCATTAAAGCAGCCGCGATCGTAGCGGGTAAACCAGTAGAGTGTAGCTACCCCTAGCATAGCAGACTAACGCCGATGTTCAGCCGGGGAAGGGAGGAGTTAATTTCTTTTGTATTGGCAGTTGCAATCGGCCGGTCAACTGAGCAATTGCGGGACTAACAAAGAATACGTCCCAGGCCCATCGGCCTACATGAGAGTGTTTCGCGTCATCCACTTTGGCGTGATAACGAAACTGGTTGCCATATTGATCAGTCCGCTTTGATTCCCGGTAGTCCAGTGAGACGGACTCGACCCCAAGCCTCGGGAGTCTGTATAACTCATTAGGTTCAGACACTCCATTATGGTTTATATCCTGCCACAAGCGTAGCTTCGAAAAGACCGCATCCCGTCTATCGATCACACCGTCACCGTTGCCACCATTCGTAGGCTTATCAAAATCGGCAAGGGCATTGAATCCGTTCTTCGAAGTGCCGGCAGGCGGGTTCAGCTGACGAGTGAAATTGCCAAACAGTTCTGCGCCGTTGTCAATCTTGCCATTGCCGTTACGATCCAACACAAGAAAGGCATCGTCGGAACCGGCACTTGTCCATGCCAGACCCTCCGCCGCTCCATCGCTGTTCAGATCGAAGTAGACTCCATCGCTGGTGTCGGTCAAGTGAAAGCCGTTGCCGAGCACGTCGATGATGATCGGACTAGGCACATCGGGCTGACAGCAGCCACCAGTATTATGATCCCCATTTGGGCAACCATCATTAGGATACGAACAATAATCAACTTGTGACCCGCTGCCCTCGTTGCACTCAGTTAATGGGCACGGAGCTGGAGGGGGCGTGGGTGTCGGTGTTGGACTCGGAATGGGATGACCATTGGCCGTCTGAGAACTATTTGTACATTCGAACGCCTTGGTCGCATCTCCTGATTGAACAGTGGTCGTTGGCACGGACGCCGATGGGCAAGTTGTCGTTGGTCCAACGACGGGATTATTCATGATGGTAGCCTGAGACGGATTTGTCCCTGCCTCATCCATTCCAAGGAAATGGCCCAATTCATGAGCAAATACGGTGGCAGCATCAGCGACACTATTTTGCGCTCTTTGCACAAACCCAAGGTTGTAAAAAACGCGATCATTGCTCGGATGGTACGCAGCACAGAGTCCCGTGTCATCTGGGTTAGTGGTCGGTTTGAATTCAATGGTCGCGGAGGAGTTTGCCGAAGGCGGCTCGAACACAACATGGGTGGTGGATGTAAGTGCGTTCCATTGGGAGATCGCATTCGCTAACGAATCATTCACGGCATCAGACGGCGTTGTCGGACTACCATTCGCGTCAACGAACCTATAAGAGACATGTATTACGCCGTTGGAGTCCGGTACAATCTTCCCAATTCTGAGGTCGTTCAGGTCGGAACTCTGCATGCATTGCTGAGCGACAACAATAGCTACAGTACCAAGCATCAAGACGAACCCCGCGAGCAAGACGTTATAGCGGGTCGTTTTTCTTCTCATTTTAATATCCGAGTAACTAAATGTTCGTCGGTAGAGTTAGCAAGGCGACCCAACGAATAGAGGTAAAACGGTCAAATCAGGGGCAGCACTTAATAGTACTGGGCCATTTTTGTGACGCGTTACGTATCTCTTGAAGAAAACTCCCCATGCCTACGCCCTTATACTTCTTGACGACCTGGGCTGTCTGACGGTCCTGAGAAATAGTGCCGTCCGCCAAAACCTCGAACACGCCTTGGAATCCACCCGTCATGTGAAAGGCACTAGTTTTTGTATCCTTCTCGGATAAGAAAAAAACGTAAGTCCTGCCTATCTCAATTTTGAAACCCGGCGTCCTGACCTCAGCCGAGGTTCCGTCAGGGAATCGAACGAGTCCCCCCAGCGCGCTCACAATTATCGATGTTCCAGGTTGATTCTTCCCTCTCAGAACATCCATGACACTGACCTCATAGTCAGTGATCACTGTGTCGCCCTCGGAAGAAAGGCGGCACGAACTCTGTGTGGGAGTGCCCAAGATAACGATTTCACTGTGACTAGTGAGTGCCTCGACGTCGGCAAACACAGCGTCCCAAGTCGGTTTCACGGTGATGACGTAGTTGCCTTTTAGTCTAGCTGCCTCGCGCAAACCACCCTTCCGAACAGCATCAGTCACTTCAGAACGTTCACTCTGCGCCTGAACTTGCTGAGGATGCTGGCTCCTCGATGCCCTGGCACTCATAATGATGAGCAAGGCAAACGCTAAAAGGGCCATGCCCGCGAACTGGTGTCTGCGTTTCATTTTAGTCATGCGCCTGAGCCTCCTTCGGTTCGAAGAGTTTCTCTTTCCTCGTCCTTACAGAACGATGCAGGCTTTGGGGGGGGATTATCCATAACTCTAAGTCGAGGTGTTCCCTCTGTCAAGGCGCCGAATTGGGCAGTAGACCAGGGTGGCCAGGGGGAAATTTGAATTTCCGAACCCTTTCAAGGGGTTAGTTCCCTCCCCACCAGGATCAGGTGACCCCAACGAAAGCGAGCCGAAGCTACAAACTTCAGCAGCTGTTTCGCATTAGCAACAACGCGCAAATAATGACAGCTTAAGAACTCATAAAAACAATTGACTCGACCTAAAGACAAGGCCGATGCCTTCGCTTAATAATTCAACTCGAGACAACACCATGGCCAATAAGACTCTCAACTTGCTGCGCGACTTGATAGCCATTGATTCCGTGAATCCGTCACTCGTGCCTGGTGGAGCGGGCGAGCAGGAGATTGCCGGCGCGGTGGAAAGTTATCTGCGCACCATCGGCATGGACGTGACGGTTACCGACGCTGCGCCGGGTCGCCAGAACGTGATCGGAATCCTGGAGGGAAGGCGGCCCGGCAAATCGCTGATGTTCTGCGGGCACCTGGACACCGTGGGCGTCGAAGGTATGGACCATCCCTTCGATCCGGTTGAACGGGATGGCCGAATTTATGGCCGCGGCTCCGGCGACATGAAGGGTGGCCTCGCGGCAATGCTCGAGGCGGCGCGCACCCTGGCCCATACCGGTGGCTGGCAGGCGGGCCGTCTGATCGTGGCCGCCGTGGTCGATGAAGAATACGTGAGTATCGGTGCTGAGGCTTTAGTAAAAGACTGGCACGCCGATGCGGCCATCGTCACCGAGCCAACCGGATTGGTCGTAGCTACCGGGCATAAAGGTTTTTCCTGGATTGAAGTAACTACAGAAGGACGGGCTGCGCATGGGAGCCGCCCACTGGAGGGTCGCGACGCTATCCTCAACATGGGGCGAGTGCTGCAAAGGCTGCAGTCGCTTAATCAAAAATTACAGAGTCAGACTCCGCACCCTTTATTGGGTCACCCTTCGCTGCATGCCTCGCTGATTGAGGGCGGGCGAGAGATGTCTACCTATCCGGACAAATGTGTGTTGCAAATGGAGCGACGCAATGTCTCGGGCGAACAACCGGGCATTGCGCTTGTCGAGGTCGAAGAAATCCTGAAATCGTTAAGACGAGAAGATCCGGAGTTTGCGGGGGGCGCGAAACTCTTATTCGAAAGACCGCCTTACGAGACGCCGGCAGGAAATGATTTTCCGCAATTGTTGGAAGCAGCGGTGCGCAGTATCGGCCATGCTACCTGTTGCGAAGGTATGACTTACTGGACCGATGCAGCAGTGCTCGGTGCCGCGGGAATTCCTTCCGTCATCTTTGGACCCGGTGGCATGGGTTACCACGGTCTGGAGGAGTATGTGAATGTTGATGAAGTACTGGCGTGCCGGGATGCGCTAATCGTTGCTGCGCGCGTATTCTGCGCCTGAAGCCGAGGCGGAAAGATATTAGCGAGGCTACGCCTCAGACCGACAAGAGACCGACAAGATTCCTTTGCGTGCTTTGCGTCTTTGCGGGAGGCTCTTCAATGGCGACAAAGAATTTCCCGCAAAGGCGCAAAGCACGCAAAGAAAGTCCGATGCAAACTTGACTCACTTGCATCAAGTCTTGCGCTACAAGGATTCTAGAGTCGTGACTGAAGATTCTTGCAACACACGTGGCTGGTTTTCAGTTCCGGAGGGACGAACTTACGAATCGTGATTCTATAAACACTTCGTTCCGCCCGACTGAAGCTCAAATTTACAAAGTCATAGTAGTGAGAATTTGGAGTCAGCACACCAGGTCATGATGCAACCGGACACAGTGAAAGAAAATCGTGTGTGGATCTTCTTTTACGGCACTTACATGGATCCGAGTGTGCTGACAGCGAACGACATCAACTCGCCCGAAGTCATTCCCGCCAGAATCAGTGGCTATCAACTCTGTATAAGACCGCGAGTAAATCTGATTCCCACCGAGCGCTCGTTTGTTTATGGATCGATAGCGAAGCTCACGCACGACGAAATCTCGAAACTCTATGGCGGTCTCGAGCAGCGCTTCAATTTGAAATATTTGCCGGAGGCAGTATTGGCCCAAACGCTCGATGGCAATCTCCGGCCGGCGCTTTGTTATATCGCCCCGCATATGGAGGAGAGTCTTCCGAGCAGTGAATACGTCCGGCAGATGGCAGCCGCCGTCCGCGCCATCGGGCTTCCCGAGTGGTATGCAACCCAGGTGGAATCATTGGAGAAGGAATAATCGTGCTTGTAAATCAGATTGAAGAGGATCTCTATCTGTTTGTTGGCGAGACCTATCGCTCCAACTCGACGATCTTCATTGCTCAGAACGAGGCCTTGTTGGTTGATGCCGTCGGCAGTCACAGCGACGCTGTGCTATTGAAGAATTTCGTGGAACAGAAGCTCGGAAAAGAAGTGCGCTTTATTATCAGCACCCATTACTTCAGCGATCACCTCGCGGCGTTGAAACTGTTTCCCAGGGCTTCGGTAATTGCTCACGAAAACTATGCCGACACCTTCACTTCGGAACAGTATCGCTCCGCGGAAGAAGAGGCGCACTTTGTCGAGCCGGACATTTTGGTGAAGGAAGGCATCACGATCCGTTGGGGACGCTTTACGCTCGACGTGTCTCACAATCCCGGTCATACCTCGAGCACGCTGACCATAGACATTCCCCAAGCTGATCTCTTGATGGTTGGCGATACTGTGGTGGGGAACATCGCCTATCTGATGTACTCAACGCCCGAGTGTTTTTTCACAGCTCTTGGGCGATTGCAGCAGGCGCCGCGCAGCAGACTGATTTCCAGCCATGGCGATGTTCGCAGCACCGCGGCGATCGGCAATGCGCTTTTTTATCTTGAGCGCCTGCGGGATCGGGCGTTTGCCTCAAACGCTTCGGGCACGGCCGAGTCTTTTCTGAAAACACCTCTGGAAAACTTCATGCCCCCGGAAGTTGAGCCAACGCCGTTCGAAAGAATCTTTCACGAAAGAAACCTGCGAACAATTCTTGAACGAAAGCTGTTTGCGTAACAAGGGAAATGAGAAGACATCAGAGATTTCCCGTAACGGCGCAAAAGCACGCTAAGCAAGAAGAGGAAAAAACAACAGTAAGAAAGGGCGGGCGCCGGAGCTCAAGATTCACGGAAACAGAGAGAGCATGCATAACACCCCTGAGGCAGCGACCTTTGATTTAGCACGAGCGCGTCGGGACACGCCGGCTTGCGAGAGTGTCCTGCATTTCAATAACGCCGGTGCATCATTGATGCCGCAACCAGTACTCGACGCGGTTGTCAATCATTTGAAATTGGAAGCAGCCATCGGCGGCTATGAAGCGAAGGAACGCCAGCTCGAGATTGTCGAGCATGTTTATGACGCGGCCGCGCGGCTTATCAATTGCACTTCCGGCGAAATCGCAGTGGTTGAGAATGCCACTCGCGCCTGGGACATGGCGTTCTATTCCATTCCCTTCGCACCCGGCGATCGCATTCTCACTGCCAAGGCCGAATACATCAGCAACTACATCGCTTATCTGCAGATGGCGCGACGCACCGGCGCCAAAATCGAAGTTATCCCCAACGACGAACAAGGCCAGACTTCAGTCGAAGCTCTGCGCCGGATGATCGACGAACGCGTAAAGCTAATCAGCATCACTCACGTGCCCACGCACGGCGGCCTGGTGAATCCCGCCGCTCAGATCGGCCAGGTCGCTCGCGAAGCAGGCGTGCTGTATTTGCTGGACGCTTGCCAGTCGGTGGGCCAAATGCCGATTGATGTGCAGCAGATCGGCTGTGACATCCTCACCACGACCGCCCGCAAGTTCCTGCGCGGGCCCCGCGGCATCGGATTCCTGTACGTGCGGCGCGAGCTTATCGAACAACTTGAGCCGCCGTTCCTTGATATGCGCGCCGCCCGCTGGGTCACGAAAGACGCATATGAGATCTCGCCGGATGCGCGTCGTTTTGAAAATTGGGAGATGTATTTCGCGGGCAAAGCGGGATTGGGTGTGGCCATTGACTATGCGCTCGACTGGAATGTCGAGGTGACATGGGCGCGCATAAAAAGACTTGCCGAACAATTGCGCGGGCGATTGCGAGAGCTGGATTTCGTCACCGTGCACGACCAGGGGGCAGAGCGGTGCGGGATCGTCACCTTCAATGTTGAGGGTCCAGGTTCAGCAGAGGTACAGCGCCGACTCGCAGAGTTCAGGATCAACGTCAGCGTTTCGTTGGAAGAATATAGTCGTCTGGATTTGAGCGAACGCGGGATCAAGGACCTGGTTCGAGCTTCGGTCCACTACTACAACACTGAAGAAGAGGTCGAGCGATTTTGTGAATGTCTGGCGAGGGTAAATGCAGATAAAACTGTCTGAAACGGAATTGGAAACTAAGCTTGCACTGCTCGATCAATTCACCACAGAACACGACGATGACCTTGGCTGGGTACGTCCGCGCGGCGGGCTAACGAGTTTTCCCTGGCTCAGGGATGGCAGCGACGCGCGCGCGTTTTGTCGCGCACTCGCGGTGCACGGCGTTTTGCTGGCGCCGGGAGATTGCTTTGAGATGTCGGAACACTTTCGCTGAGACAAACTGGACGCATTGGAATTGAAGGTTCAAACGTGAGCGAAGGCCGGCACTCGAACAGAGGAGGAAAGAATGATTGACAACTTACTACAGGAAATTCGCTATGGAGCTCGGGGTTTATGCAAGCGGCCATTATTCACGGTCGTGGCGCTGGTCACGCTGGCGCTGGGCATCGGCTTCAACACGGCGATATTCAGCGTGGTGAATGCGGTGCTACTGGCGCCATTGCCTTATGGAAATGTGAACGAGTTAGTGACGATCTGGAAAACCAGCCTGGCGACGAAAACAGATCAACTGCCTGAGTCGGTGCCGAACCTCATTGACTTGAAAGAGCAGAACCGAGTGTTTGAGCAGATTGCGGCGCTCAGAACCCAGCAAATGATTCTTACCGATGGAGATCAGCCTGAGCGCACCGGCGGTGCACGGGTTTCGGCTAACCTCTTCTCGCTCCTCAAAGTTCAGCCGTTAATCGGTCGTGATTTCCTGAGTGGAGAAGATCAGCCTGGAGCCGGGCCGGTCGTGATGATTGGTCACAGCCTCTGGCAGCAGCGCTATGGCGCGGACCAGGGCGTGATTGGTCGTCAGCTTACTGTCGACGGTAAGAGCTGCACGATTGTCGGCGTACTGCCCCCCGGTATTTATTTTCCCAATCCGGAAACGAAGGTCTATGTCCCTCTGGTATTTCAACCAAAAGAAATTCTGCGCGGTCAGGCTTTCCTGCGCCTGATTGGCAGACTGAAGCCTGGCATAACACTCGCCGCCGCGCGCGCGGACATGGATGCCCTTGGTGTCCGCCTCGCTCAGCAGTATCCCATTGAGAATACGGGCGCCGGCTATTACGTCTTGCCGCTTCACGATCAGGTCGTTGGCCCCGTGCGGCCGGCACTCATAATGCTGTTGGCGGCGGTCGGTTGCGTTCTGCTAATCGCCTGCGCCAACGTCGCAAACCTCCTGTTGGCACGAGCGGCGGGGCGGCGCACCGAATTTGCGATTCGTGCCGCGTTGGGCGCCACGCGACTGCAGTTGGTCCGGCAAATGATTATCGAAAGCGTATTGTTGAGTTTAGTGGGTGGCACATTGGGGTTGCTGGTGGCGTTAGTGGGCGTGCCGGCCCTGGTCGGCATCAGTGCCAATAGCATTCCGCGCGCTGCTGAAATTGGAATCAATCTTCGAGTGCTGGGCTTCACCGCCGTGGTCTCGCTGGTTACCGGCGTTTTGTTCGGACTAATACCGGCCTTGCGCTCGAGCAAGCAAACGACCAACGCGCTGAGAGAAGGCAGGCGGGGTATGACCGCAAGTGTTGTGCATCAGAGACTGCTCAGCTTGATGGTGATATCGGAAGTGGCGATTGCGTTGGTCTTGCTGGTGGCGGCAGGGCTAATGCTGAGAAGTTTCTTTTCCCTGAACCGGGTGGCGCCCGGCTTCAATCCCAAAGGCGTGTTGACGATTGGCATTGGACTGCCTACGGAGAGTTATCCCGACATCCCGAAACAAGCTGCGTTTTATGATCGGCTGCTCACCGAAATCAGGACCGTGCCGGGCGTTGAAACTGCGGCGGGCGCCATTCGCGTGCCGATGGTGGGCTTTAATGCGTCGACCGGCTTTACGATTCAGAGCAGACCTGTGCCTCCTGAAAACGCACCGACTGTCGATTATCGGGCCATCAGCCAGGACTACTTTCGTAGCATGGGAATCCCGGTGTTCGAGGGGCGCGACTTTACCGATCGAGAAATGAAAGCAGCCCCGGATGTTGTCATCATTAATAAGACGATGGCCGCACGCTTCTTTCCCGATGGACATCCACTGGGCGAGCGCATTCAGGTCTATCCCGAGCCGAACCGTTGGCGGGAGATCATCGGCGTGGTCGGCGACGTAAAGCTGGCGTCTCTGGATGCCGACACGAATCCCGCAATGTACGTCCCCATGGTGCAGAACCCTTATCCGAATGCCCTGCGCAACATTTCTCTGGTGGTGCGCACCAATGGCGATCCGAAAAGTCTGGTCCCCGGCATACGCGGCACGCTGCGATCGCTGGACAAAAACATTCCCATCTCGCAGGTGCAGACGATGGAAGAGATTGTTTCCAACTCGCTCGCGCAGCGCCGGCTCAGTATGTCGCTGCTGGTCCTGTTCGCGGTGTTGGCGGCGCTCCTGGCGGCCGTGGGAATTTACGGCGTGATGGCTTATTTAGTGACACAGCGCACGCACGAAATCGGGATTCGCCTCGCCATGGGAGCGAGAGCCGTAGACGTTTTGCAGATGGTATTGCGTGACGGCGCAAAATTAGCGGCTATCGGCGTCGGCGTAGGATTGCTGTCGGCCTTTGCGTTAACTCGAGTTATGGCCAGCTTGCTTTTTGGAGTAAGCGCAGTCGACCCGCTTACGTTTGCAGGCATATCGTTGCTGCTTACTATTGTCGCCCTGTTGGCCAGCTATCTGCCCGCGCGCCGGGCGTCGAAGGTGGATCCGATGGTGGCGTTGCGAAATAGTTAGAACCAGTGTGGCACGGGCGTCCTCCCGTGATTCCACGCCGAAGAGACACGCTCGCTGCAATAAGAGTTCCGATGCGGCAAGGAATTCGCTATGAAAACTGTTGGCATAATCGGCGGCATTGCACCCGAGTCAACTATTGCCTACTACCGTCTGCTCATCGACGCCTATAGGAAGGCGCAGCAGGATGGAAGTTATCCCTCGATCATCATCAATAGTATTAATCTGACGAAGGTGATTGCCTTCGTCGAGGGAAATGACCTGGTCGCTCTCACCGAATATATAGTCGCTGAGGTAGAAAAGCTGGCGCGCGCCGGTGCTGACTTTGGAGTTCTTTCCTCAAACACTCCGCACCTGGTGTTTGAGGAAATCTCGAGTAGGTCAGCGATTCCTCTCATCAGCATAGTCGAGGCCGCCTGCGCTGCCGCTGAGGCGCAGGGGTTGCGGCGGCTCGCTCTGTTGGGCACGCGCTTCACGATGCGTGGACGTTTTTATCCTGAGGTCTTTTCCAGAAAGGGAATCACGATCTGTCTGCCGGAAGCAGATGAACAGAACTATATTCATGAAAAGTACATGCGAGAGTTGATACTCGGAACCTTTCTACCTGGGACGCGCGCTCGATTGCTGCAGATCGTTGCGCGTATGAAAGCACATGAAGGTATCGATGGTGTGATTCTGGGCGGGACGGAACTACCCTTGATTCTGACGGCGGAAGCGGTCCAAGACGCGGGCATTGTTTTTTTGGATACCAGTCAAATTCACGTGAATGCAATCGTGACTGAGCTTCTTTCGTAATAATCGTGGCACGGGCGTCCCGCCCATGGTTCTGTGTAAGAGTAACTATCTGAACCTTGGGGGTTACGGGTACGCCGAAGGCGTAAGACACTCGCTCGATTCACTCACAGTCCACGGCAAACCCCACTGTATCTCAGCAATCGTTATGTTTTGAAAACTTCCTCTGGTATCTTTACGTAAAATCAATATCAATCCTTTTTCAGCAACAGAAAAATGTCAGCTACGGAAATTACTCTGGAAAAGAACATAACGAAATCGCGAGAGTCACTGGATGCCTGGGTGCGTGAAGTTGTGCAATGGCACTTTGATCCGGACACCGGCTGTCCTTTCTGGTTGGACTATGCCGCCCGGCTTGATTGGGATCCGCGTAAAGAGATTCAAACTTACATGGATCTCGATCGCTTCGGCTTTTTTGAAGATGAATGGCTACGTGGCCGCGATGTGCGACGTTGGGTGCCGAAGGGCTACGCGGGTCGTCCGATTTATACTTTCGAGACCGGGGGCAGCACCGGCGTGCCAAAATCGCGTATCAGCATTGAAGACTTTCGCATCGACTATGAAGCGTTCAGTGACACGCTGCCCGACGAGTTTTTCCCGCGCGACGCCGATTGGTTGTCACTGGGTCCAACCGGGCCGCGGCGGCTGCGCCTGGCGGTAGAACACCTGGCCCAGTATCGCGGCGGCATCTGTTTTATGGTTGATCTGGATCCGCGCTGGGTGATCAAGCTGATCAAGATGGGCCAGGCAAAGATGGCCGAGCAATACAAGCAGCATGTAATCGAGCAGGGACTGACGCAGTTACGCGCTCACGACAACATCAAATGCCTTTTCACGACACCAAAGTTATTGGAAGCGTTGTGCGAAAAGGTATCGCTCAAGAAACTGGGCATCACCGGAGTGTTTTGTGGCGGCACCGAGATGACGCCGCAATTTCATCGCTTCGCCGTCGAAGAATTATTGGAAGGCGCCTACTTCGCGGCTACCTATGGCAATACCTTGATGGGGCTGGCGGTGCACAAGCCGCGCGCAGCGGCCGACAACTACGCGATCATCTATTATCCACCTCATCCGCGGGCCATGATTGAAGTGGTCGATCCGGAAAACACTGAACAGGTGGTCGACTATGGTGAGACGGGCCGGGTGCGTCTGACAACTCTGACCAAAGAATTCTTTATGCCGCGGTTTCTGGAGCGTGACGAAGCCGAAAGGGAACCACCCTGCGAACTTTATCCCTGGGATGGCGTGCGCAATGTCCGTCCGTTTTCGAAGTTGAATACGACCGTGGTGGAAGGGGTGTACTGAGGGCAAATGGCAAAGAGCAATGAGCAAAGAGTTGTGACGGATTACAGGTGTTTAGAGTACCGACTTCAGTCGGGTAGTTTGAGCGGGAGAAAAACCCGCCTGAAGGCGGTACTCTAAACGCCAGTAACCGCGCTGGCCAAAGACCAAAGACCAAAGACCAAAGACCAAAGACCAAAGACCAAAGACCTTCATGCTTCATATTCCAATCTTGCGCCAGGGTGAACCCTACAAGAGTCTGGATCTCGCCCGTGTGCCGCATCACCGGACGCGCGAATTGTTTGTCGAGATCAGTCAGGCCAATGTTGGCTTGATACGTCGCGATCTGCGCAATCAGGAAACCGGGCGGGCGGCGCTCGCCGGGTTTTCCATTGCTGAGTTGGTTGAGATTTGCGCTCGCGCAGCCCATCACTTCATCAACGACACGCTGCCACTCGGCGACGATCTTCAAGCGCCGGAAGATTATGTGCGGCAGGTTTCGGCTACCACGGGTCTGCCTCATGTTCTGGGACGGCGAAACATGCAAAAGATTCAAAGCATGCTCGCCGAAATGGGAAACGTGCTTAATGGCTTGACCAGAAATCTGGCTTGGGATGTATTGGATCGCGGCTTTGGCGAAGTGAATGGGCATTCGCTGAGTTTCTTTCCACGCACAAGATCGTTGGGAGTGGTGCTGCCGAATAATTCACCGGGCGTGCATTCACTATGGATTCCGGCGGTGCCGCTGAAAATACCGCTGGTGCTCAAACCGGGGAGCGCCGAGCCCTGGACGCCATACAGAATTATTCAGGCGTTGATTCGCGCCGGAGCGCCGCGCGCGGCGTTTAGTTTCTATCCCGCCGATCATGCCGGCGGCGCGGAAATTCTGCGCAGCTGCGGGCGCGGTATGATCTTCGGAGATACTACAACTGCGAGCCTCTGGGAAAACGATCCACGCCTCGAGATTCATGGCCCCGGCTACAGCAAGTTGGTTATCGGTGAAGACTGCATCGACGACTGGGAAAAATATCTGGACGTGATGGTCGCTTCGATTGTCGAGAATGGCGGGCGCTCGTGCGTGAATGCTTCAAGTGTTTGGGTGCCGGCCCACGGGCGCGAAATTGCCGCGGCTCTGGCCCGGCGCCTGGCACAGATCGCACCTCGCGCGAGCGAAGATCCGGAAGCTCAGCTCGCTCCATTTACGGATGCGAATGTAGCGTCGCGGATTTCTCAACTAATCGATCAGGGTCTCGGCGAATCCGGCGCCACCGAGGTGACGGCCGAGTATCGCGTCGGCGAACGCCTGACGATTTGGGAGGGCTGTTCCTATCTTTTGCCAACGATCGTGCTATGCGATGGTCCTGAACACTCGCTGGCGAACAAAGAGTTTCTTTTTCCTTTTGCCAGTGTAGTTAACTGCAAGCAGGAGCAGATTCCTGAGGCGCTGGGCCCGAGTTTAGTGGTGACGGCGATCACTTCGAATCCCAAATTGCTTCAAAAACTCGCGGCCGCACCTAACGTTGATCGCTTGAACATCGGTCCGTTGGCCACGAACCACCTTAGTTGGGACCAGCCGCACGAAGGCAATCTTTTTGAACACCTGTACGGACGTCGCGCCTTTCAGCAGGCCCTGGCCGGATGATCGGATGAAGATACTCTATCTCACCGGTGGGGCGGGCCAGATGTATTGCGGCAGCTGCCTGCGTGACAACGCGCTGGCGACTGAGTTACTCGCGCGCGGCCACGACGTCATCCTCATGCCGGTGTATACACCCACCAGAACCGACGAACCCAACGTTAGTAAAGAAAAAGTCTTCTTTGGCGGCATCAGCGTTTACCTGGAGCAGTATGTGCCGATGTTCCGCGCGACACCGAGTTGGCTGGATGGCTTATGGGACTCGACGTTCATGTTGAAGATGGCTGCGCGGCATTCGATTTCAACGAGCCCGAAGATGCTCGGTGAAATGACGGTTTCGATGTTGAAGGGAACAGGTGGCTTTCAAAAAAAAGAAATTACTAAAATGCTCGACTGGCTCAGGCATGAACCACCGCCTGACATCGTCAGCTTACCTTACACGCTGCTGATTTCATTGGCTGAGCCGATTAAGGAGCTTTTGGGCCGCCCGGTGTGTTGCACCCTGCAAGGTGAGGATCTGTTTCTCGAAGGGTTACTCGAGCCTTATCGGAGCGAAGCGCTCGATCTCATCCGTGCTAACGTCAAACATGTCGATGCTTTCATCGCCGTCAGCGATTACTACGCTGAATTCATGCCCGGCTATTTATCGATACCGCGCGAAAAGATCCGTGTAGTGCCGCTGGGGATCAACCTGCAGGGATACGAGCAGAAGAGTCGTCAGGATTCGCGGCCTTTTACTATTGGATTTTTCGCGCGCGTCGCACCGGAAAAAGGCCTGCACGTGCTGGCAGAGGCCTACCGCATATTGCGTAAGAGTGGTGATCTGCCTCAGGCACGTTTGGAAGTGGCGGGTTATATGGCCCCTGAACACCAGAAATATTTGGGCGACATTGAGCAGGAGATGACGAAGGCCGGTCTCAAATCAGAGTTTAGCTATCGCGGTGTGCTGGATCGCAAGGAGAAGATTTTTTTTCTGCGGGGACTCGATGTGCTTTCCGTACCGGCCGCCTACGACGAGCCGAAGGGAATTTTTCTGCTCGAAGCGATGGCTTGTGGTGTTCCCGTGGTCCAGCCGCGACGCGGGGCTTTCACGGAAATCGTTGAGAAGACAGGCGGCGGCTTGTTGGTCGAGCCGGACAATCCGCAAAGCGTGGCCGAAGGGCTTCTGAAACTCTATCGTGACCCGGCGCTCGCCGCGAAATTAGGCGCGACTGGAGCGGTCAAAGTTCGCGAGCACTACAGTGCTTCACGGATGGCCGACCGGGCGCTCGAAGCCTACGAAAGTGTACTGAGCAGTTGAATAGGACCACAGACCAACACTGACTTACTCGGATTGGACCGAACATCAGCGCAAAGGCGGGAGAAGTTTTACGAGGAACTAAGGAACGTCGACGTCGCGCTAATAGTTGCGTCTGTGGTCATCAGTGTAAATCTGTGGGCTGATGCTTTGGAGGTTCAGTGCTCAAGGTCGAAAACGTTTCCAAGAGTTATCCGGGGCCGAGCGGGACGATCGAAATTCTTCGCGACGTTTCCCTTTCGCTGGCGCGTGGCGAAGCGGTTTCCATTATGGGTCCGTCGGGAAGCGGTAAAAGCACGCTGCTCTACATCATGGGCGCGCTGGAGCCGCCCACGAGCGGCACTGTCACCCTGGATAATCAGAACCCTTTCCAACTGAAACAGAAAGAGCTGGCGGCCTTCCGAAACCGGCAGATCGGTTTTGTCTTTCAGGACCATTGCCTGCTGCCGCAATGCTCGGTAATCGAAAATGTTTTGACGCCGACGCTGGTTGCCGCGGCGAAGGATGACTACGAAAAACGTGCACGCGAGTTAGTGGAGCAAGTCGGGCTAATTGATCGTCTTGAACATCGTCCGGCCGAACTTTCCGGCGGCGAGAAACAACGCGTGGCGTTGGCGCGGGCGCTGGTCATGAAACCACAGTTGCTGTTATGTGACGAACCAACCGGCAACCTGGATCATGTCGCGGCGGAAGCTGTGGCCTCTCTGCTGTTGAAATTGCACCAGGCACAGCAGACGATTCTGGTGGTGGTTACTCACAATGCTGAACTTGCCGCGCGTTTTCCGCGCCGGTATGACGTGATCGATCAACAACTGCGAGCGACAGGTATTTAGAGTACCGCCTTCAGCTGGGCCTTTTCTTTAGCAGGCTTTTTGATTAGGTGAGAAAGAGCCCGACTGAAGGCGGTACTCTAAACGCCTGTACCGAACTTGTCTCAATGCAAACCGCGCAACTAGTCAAACGAAACCTGGCCTATTACTGGCGCACGAACCTGCCCGTGGTGTTCGGTGTGGCAATCGCTGTGGCCGTACTGGCTGGGGCCCTGTTAGTGGGAGATTCGGTGCGGGCCAGTTTGCGCGATCTCTTCCTGCAGCGGCTGGGGAAAACCGATTTCGTAATTTCAGCGACTGGATTCTTCCGCGAGCAACTTGCGAGTGATATTGAAAAGCAACCGGACTTTGCCCGCAGTGGATTTGCTGCCGCTTGTCCACTAATTGAGCTCGAGGGAAGTGTAAGTGAAGCCAACGGAGCTCGCGCCGGGGGAGTGCGAGTCTACGGCGTTGATGAACGGTTCTGGAAGTTCCACGGGCGAGAAGGGAAGCAACCCCCACAAAATCGAGAAGTCTTCCTGAGCGATAGTTTGGCGCGGGAACTAAACACGCACCTCGGCGACTCAATACTCTTGCGAATTGAAAAGCCTTCCAACGTACCGCGCGAATCCTTGTACGGACGCAAGGAAGACCTGGGCCGCACGCTGAGACTTACGATAAAAGAGATCATCTCCGCGGAAGATCTGGGAGAGTTCTCCACGCGGCCGCAGCAGACTGCGGTTCGGGCACTCTTTGTGCCGCTCAAGCTATTGCAAAAAGAACTCGAGAAATCGTACCAGGTCAACACGATCCTGATTTCGAAGCAGTCGGTGACGAACGCCGGTGTTGAGGGCCAGGCTGGTATCGAGAAGATACTGCGGCGCACCGCATCGCTAGCCGACTACGACGTAAGACTGCGCCTCGTGTCGAATCAGAAGAGTATTTCGCTTGAGCGTGGCAGTACGCTGGTTGATGACTCGCTCGCGGAAAAGGCGCGCGCAGTCGCTTCCGCATCTTCAATGCGGACGTCAACGATATTCGCCTACGTTGCCAACAGCATCAGCAGCGGTGGGCGAGCGGTACCTTATTCCCTGGTGACTGCGCTGGATGAGCCAACCTTCCATTCCTTATTAAAGGGAAGCGAGTCGCCAGCGCCACAGGGTGAGCCGGCAGCAAACGTTAAGCGGCCCGCGCAGCCGCCCATCGTTCTAAACGAATGGGCCGCACGCGAACTGAATGCGCGCGCCGGCGATCAAATATCGCTCGAATACTATGTCTGGCAAGAGGACGGTCATCTTGAAACCCGGACCGCGGCATTTCAACTGGTCGCAGTGGTACCGATTACTGGTCTGGCCGCCGATAGGAATTTGATTCCTGACTATCCCGGCATCAGCGAATCGGACAGCATGTCAGATTGGGACCCGCCCTTTCCCGTTGACCTTGGTCGTATCAGAAAACAGGATGAAGATTATTGGAAGCAATATCGCACCACGCCAAAGGCTTTTATTACTCTCGAGGTAGGACAGGATCTCTGGAAGTCGCGCTTTGGCAGGATTACTTCAATGCGCCTCACGCCCGCCGGGAACGCAAACGCGGTCGTGGATCGATATGCGGGCCAACTGGCATCGACATTGGATCCCGCGAGCATGGGGCTGGTTATCTTGCCCGCGCGGGCGCAGGGTTTGGCGGCGTCGCGCGGCGCTACTGACTTTGGCGAATACTTTCTCTACTTCAGTTTTTTTCTGGTTGTGTCGGCACTGCTGCTAACCGCCCTCTTCTTCAAACTCGGCATTGAACAACGCCTGCGTGAGATAGGCATCATGCAGGCCATAGGTTTTCCGGCAGCGCGGATTCGTTCGCTGTTTGTTTTGGAAGGCACGCTGCTGGCCGTCGCGGGTAGTCTGATTGGTCTGGCCGGAGCGGTTGCGTACGGCCAGTTCATGATGTTTGGTCTGCGCACCTGGTGGGTGGGAGCGGTCGGCACCACCACGTTGAGACTGCATCCGTCTTTGTGGTCCCTTGTGACAGGTGGAGTAGGTGGAGTCATCGCGGCCCTGGTATGCGTCTGGTGGACCTTGAGACGTTTGAAGCAGTCATCGACCCGCAGCCTGCTGATGGGGACGAGCGGCGTTGGAGACACGATCACGCAAAAAAGGCGACGCGGAGACGCGGAGACACGGAAGAACCGCGGCGGTCTTTTCTCCAGTGTACGTGTCGGTTTTTCGTTCGCCGTGCTGACTCTGCTTCTCCTGGCTGCGGCTTCGTTTCATTTATTAGGACAGACGGCGGGATTCTTCGGCGGCGGAACAGCGTGTCTAATCGCCTTGCTCTGCTTCCAATCGGTATGGCTGCGGCGGGCGAGAAGGAATTCTATTCATGGCAATAGTTGGTTGTCAGTGCTGCGATTGGGATTCAGAAACGCTACCTATCGTCCGGGGCGCAGCGTGTTGTGCATCGCCTTGATTGCTTCGGCGACGTTCATCATCGTGGCGGTAGATGCGTTCAGGCGCGAGACGAATAGTGTCGCGCTGGACAGGAAGTCCGGCAGCGGAGGCTTTCCTCTGTTGGCAGAATCGCTGCTGCCGTTGATTCACGATCCCAATAGTCGCGAAGGCCGCGAGGCCTTGAATCTGGCGGGCGACCAGAACGCGGCCGTCCTTGCAGGCGCCGGCATTACGCGCTTTCGTCTGCACCCAGGTGACGATGCCAGTTGTTTGAATCTCTATCAGCCTCACAGTCCACGGATTCTGGCGGCAACCGAACAGTTCATTCGCAGCAACCGTTTTGCTTTTCAGACCTCGATTCCAGGTAACCGCGAAGAGACTGACAATCCCTGGCTGCTGCTCAATCGCGAACTGGGTAACGGCGTCGTTCCCGTGATAGCTGACTCAAATTCGCTGACCTACGTGCTGCACCTGAAAATGGGCGACGAGTTTGTCCTGAACCGTAGTGAGGGTCCTGTGCGACTGCGCATTGTCGGCGCTTTGGCTGACAGTATCTTTCAAAGCGAACTCATAATGGCGGAAAAGAATTTTCTAAAACTGTTTCCGCAAGAGCAGGGTTATCGCTTCTTTCTGATCGACGCCCCGGAAAAAGATCAAGCGGCCATCAGTCTGGCTCTCGAGGATCGGCTTGCTGATTTTGGCTTTGATGTGGTGCCCACCGCCGAGCGACTGGCTAATTTTCACCGAGTTGAAAACACATATCTGTCGACGTTCCAAATGCTCGGTGGCCTGGGATTGCTGCTGGGCACGCTCGGCATGGCGGCGGTGTTGCTGCGCAATGTCCTGGAGCGACGCAAGGAACTGGCCTTGCTGCGTGCAGTGGGATATAACTCATCGCACTTTACTATTATGGTGATCGCTGAAAACGTTTTGCTGCTGTTGAGTGGCCTGGCAACCGGGTCGTTCGCCGCCGCGCTCGCGATAGCTCCGATTTTCCTGGCACGTGGTGGCCAGTTACCAAATGCTTCGCTGGGCTTTTTGTTGCTGTTGGTATTGATATCGGGATTGGTCGCGACCGTGGCGGCAACCTGGGCGGCCTTGTGCTCGCCCTTATTGGCATCGTTGCGCGCCGAATAGAATAGAAGGTCTTAAAATCTCAGGTACCGTTTAGAAAGCGCGCCTGCGCTGGTTGCGGAGCGGAGAAATGATTGTATCCGTCACGGTGAACAACGCCCCGATCTCAATCGACCAGGACTTTGCGACTTTGCGCCTCTGCGGGAAATATTTTCATGATATCAGAACCGTCTCCCGCAAAGGCGCAAAGACGCAAAGGAATAATTTACGCGTCCAAATTCCGTGAGTGATGCGACTTTAACTAGCTGCTTACCGACGGTTTCTCTACCACATAGAGCACCGATCGCGGGTGCAGGCCGTGCAGCAAAAACACATCCTTTCCGAAGTGGTCTTCACCGAATTGCTTCACCTCAAAACCCGCATCTTGAAGGCGGCTGATGAAATCCTGTTTTGCATACATTCGCACGTGGTCATTTTGTCCGTAGTATTTCCATCTCTCACCTTCGCTGGAGATGGGAAGTCCCTCAAGAGTTTTCTCCAAATCCAGCTGGATAGGAACCATTGCGATCCCCCAACCACCCGGTTTGAGAATTCGATAGAGCTCTCTCATGGCCTGGCGATCGTCTTCGATGTGTTCAAGCATATGGGAAGTGAGAAATACATCGAACGAACAATCGGCATAAGGAAGGTGCGTGAGATCAACTTGCTCATCAGCAGCTTCATCGTAGAGGTCCGCTGATCGATATTCGATTCCCGGAAGGGACTTGATCAAACCAGACAAGGCGGGCGTCGGGGCGAATTCTATGAAGGTTATTTTATCAGCCTCGGTAGCCCGGCGCGCTTTGATATAGATCGCATATAGCCTATCCCTGTCACTGGCGCCGCAGCTGCCACACGAATATTGCAGCAGGTTCGCCGTTTCGGAGGCAAATATCGAATGCACATACTGATACTTGTCGAGATTCTGAAACCAGTAGTCAGGAAGGCGTTCGAAATGAGGAAGCCATTTTTGACAAACAGGACAGTGGAAGCGCTTCAAAGGGAAAAGTATGCGCGCGAGTCTTCTTACTGGAGGTGGAGTAATGGCCTTCAGGAGGCGTTTCATCGCGACACCTTATGTCTCCGCTCAAGTTTGCCCAATATCTTTAGTTCGACCCGGACCAGAGACGTTAATCAAAAAAATAATCCATCGCTCCTACTTCTTTTCCTTCACATCGAATGCGTAGATTGTGTCCTGATCGCGCAGGTAAAGGCGGCCACCGGCGACCACGGGATGGGTCCAGGTGGGCAGCGATTCTTGCGGGATGCGAAAGCGGCCCTTCTCGTGATACCCCGTGGGCGTAGCTTCGACCAGGCCAACGACACCGTTCTCACTCAGGCAATAAAGGTTGCCGTCAGCAAAGACCAGGGAGCCTTTGCCCACGCTGCGATCCCGCCAGGCTACTTCGCCGGTATCAAATTTCATCGCCGTCAGGATGCTGCTTGAAAAACCGTAGAGATAATCGCCGATTAGCACGGAGCTGCTGTGGTGATTCCGCATTTCCCTGGTGAAATAGACTTCCTGCGCCTTCCCATCCGCCTTGATCTCCACCATGCCGGCGCCGGTGCCATAGTCCGAAGAGATGAATACGTGATTACCGCGGACGATGGGGGTTGCCACATTGGCGGTATCGTTAGCCGCGCGCGCATACTCCCAGAAGAGTTTTCCGTCCTTTAGATCAAGACCCACAGCGCGTTGATCGGTAAAGAAGACCACTTGCGTGGTGTTGCCAATCTGCACCGGCATACCCGACGAGTAACCGGCCTTGTCGCTCTGGCTCTTCCAAATCAGAGTGCCGTCTTTCTTATTGAGCGCCACTATCGAAGCGCCGGGGCCACCGGCATTGACAAGAATCTTTTCACCGATCACCAGGGGTGACTCGCTGATGCCCCAACCAATATTGTGGCCGCCAAATTTCTGCAGCACGTTCATGGCCCAGAGAATCTTACCGGTTTTGGCATCAAGACAAGAGAGATCGCCATTGCCACCCAGGGCATAGACACTATTCCCGTCGACGGTGGGAGTTCCGCGCGGACCATCGCCACGACTGTCGTGATAGGCGCTGCCATGCGCCGTGGCCCAGACCTCTTTGCCCGTGGCCACGTCGAAAGCGATAACGAATTCTCGATCGCCACGGAGACCCATGGTAAAAAGACGCCCGCCTGACACCGAGAGTGTTGAGTAGCCCCGGCCGGCGCCTTTCGCTTTCCAAATCAGCGGTGGTCCATCCGCGGGCCATTGTTTGAGCAGACCTGTCTCTTTGGATATGCCGTCGCGATTCGGGCCGCGCCACTGGGGCCACTCACCAGTCGTCTGCGCGGCGGTTTCCATGGTCAGGAAACAAACGAGGAAGGCGACGGTTGTCAGGGTTCTTACGCTGAAAGTCATTGGCGATCTCCTTAGTACAGTGAGTCTTGTCATCTCAAGTGGTCGGGGAGACCGGGGGAATTTGTCATTTGTCGTTTGGCATTTCTCAATTGTCATTGCCCGCGGATCGTTATTGGTCACATTGGCAGCACGCGAGAACGAAGGATCGCACGAACGAATGGTCCAATGAGAAATGTCAAATGAGAAATGGAAAATGAACCTGTCCTTAAGCAGCTCGCCTATGCTTGAGGCTTAAAATACAGGACCATGCCGGCTCCTGCGGCGGCCAACACAAAGCCGATGTAGAGCAGGGGATTAGGCGCTGTCTTTGGTGGATGCATCCAGATTGAAAACAGCACGTTCACCACGGGCGCGCCGGCAAACACCAGGGGCATCACATATGTCGGCAATCCGCCGCTCTTGAATGCGAAGATGATGCAGATGGCCCCCAGCGCGCCAAGTGCGCCGCCGAGCGTTGCTGCTGTGGAGCCCTTCATCGTAAATCCCTGCAATCCGCCCTGTGCGGAAAGACTGGCAACCGGCACCAAGACGCCAATCAAAAAATATGCGACACCCACGCAGAGCAGGGCACGCATGGGATTATTCCCGAGAGCAACCTGACCGCCGTGCAGTACCGGCCCATAAAGCCCCCAGGCGACCGCAGCGCCGAGAGCGAAAATAATCCAGAGCATCGATGCCTCCAAAATTAAGATGACGATTAATAACTTACGACCACGTTTTGGTTTATGCTCGGTCGTGAATCACAGGCTGAAGTCTGTGCCCCGACACAGCGATAATGAACGAACGCCGGCAGTGAACAAAAAGAGACGCTCAAACTACTTTGAAACCATAAGTGGTCTTTGTCCGTTTAGTACTGTTGCATTCTAACAGTCAGATTTCGACTTTGATAGATAAAACATCAGTCGAATTGTTAAATTATCAGCCAGTTTTCGGGAGCATTTCGCGAGGGACTTCGTCATAATGTCCGCAACACCCGAGACTTCCGAGTTTTCGGTAGCACATCCAAAAATTAGGTAAAGCAGGAGCCCTGAATGTCGAGCAATCAAAAACTCTTTTCGCTTATTGTCTTATTGTTGTTGTGTTCGGGGGCCGCGGCGCAAACACATCGCGCTTCACTTCGCGGGACTGTGTTTGATCCCAACCGCGCAGTAATTCAGGGCGCCCAGGTGAAACTTACCAATCGGGAAACCGGGGAGAGCCGCACGACAACCAGCGGAGCCGAAGGCGAATATGCACTGTCGTCTTTGCAACCCGGTTCCTACCGGTTGGAAGTCTCAGCGTCAGGTTTTGCTACTCTGCCGCGCGAATTCACCTTAAATGTGAATCAGGAAGTGCGTTTAGACGCGTCGCTGCAAATCGCCGCGGTAAGCGATCCGTATGACATTGCCCTGGTGGTTTCGAACGTGGGCGAATTAAAAAAAGATTCTTCGGACCTCGGGACCGTGATTGAGAATCGGCAGATCGTTGGTTTGCCGCTCGACGGGCGAAACTTTTACGAACTGACTTTGCTTGTGCCCGGTGCTGCTCCCGCGGCGCCCGGATCGGCCGGATCTGCGCGCGGTGATTTTGCTTTCAGCGTTAACGGCGCGCGTGAAGACGGTAACAACTTTCTGTTGGACGGTGTTTACAACGTTGACCCCAAGCTGAATACATTCGGCGTTCGGCCCCCGGTGGATGCCATCCGCGAATTCGAGATGCTTACGAGCAGTTACGACGCTGCGTTTGGTCGCAATCCGGGCGCGCAGGTAAATGTAGTACTCAAGTCCGGGACCAACAACGTCCACGGCTCACTTTTTGAATTCCACCGCAATGGGGTCCTGGACGCGCGCAATTTCTTCGCTCCGGCAACAGAGTCGAAACCAAAATATCTTCGCAATCAGTTCGGCGGCTCGATCGGTGGCGCGCTGAAGCACGATCGCACCTTTTTCTTTGCTGACTATGAAGGCACCCGCTCGCGCGAGGGCATCACGCGACTTACCAACGTGCCCACGGCGCGCGAGCGCGCGGGTGATTTTTCGCAGAGTCTCTTCGGCGCACCGATCGATCCCTTTACCGGTATGCCCTTTTCCGGCGGGGTGATTCCGTCGACGAGAATTAACTCTGTCGGACGTGCCATAGCGAACCTTTATCCTTTGCCGAACCGCAACGCGCTGCTGCAGAACTTTGTTTCTTCACCGAACCAGCGCGATCGCAACGACAGCTTCGACGCTCGTGTCGATCACCGACTCAGTCAAAAGGCGGATCTTACTTTTCGGTATAGTTTTGGCGACCGTAATCTTTTCGAGCCCTTCACCGGCTCAGGGTTTTCACTCGTCCCCGGATTTGGCGACACCGTCAAACGGCGCAGTCAAAATGTGATGGGAGCGCTGACGCTGGTGCTGACCCCGAACCTGGTTAACGAGGCGCGGGTGGCGCTGAGCCGCGTAGCTGCATCCGTAACTCAGCAGGCGAGCACACGCAATCCCGACCTGGGTCTTCCTGTGATCTCAACCAATGCTCGCGATGCCGGCTTGAGTTTCATAACGGTAACTGGTCTCTCACCGCTGGGTGATGAAGGAAATAATCCTCAGAACAGTGTGACGAATGTTTATCAGGTGCTGGATACCGCGAGCTATGCGCGCGGCAGTCATTTGATTAAGTTTGGCGGCGACCTGCGTTTTTCGCAGCAGAATGCTTTCCGGGATGTCGAGTCGCGCGGGCGCGCGCAGTTCTCGCCCTTTGCGCAAATCTCGGGCAATGCCCTGGCCGATCTGCTGTTGGGTTTCCCACTGCTTACCAGTGTTGCTCACGTCGATAACCCGCAGCACCTGCGCACGCAAAGTTACAATTTCTTTGTCAACGATAGCTTTCGCGCCAGAGCTCGCCTGACTCTCAATTTCGGCTTGCGCTACGAGTACAACACGCCGCCGGTTGATGCGCAGGATCGCGCAAACGTTTTCGACCTGGCAACACGAAGTTTGGTGCGCGTGGGGACAAATGGAGTGCCGCGCGGCGGCGTGGATTCCGATAAGAATAATTTTGCCCCGCGCGTCGGCCTGGCATGGACCATTGGCAGGGATGAAAAGACCGTGCTGCGTGCCGGCTATGGTATCTACTATGACCAGTCGCCGCTGGCGCCGGGCGAAGCGCTCTACTTCAACTCGCCGTACTTTGATAACAATATTTTCTTCTCGCTTCCCGGTTTGCCGCTTACGTTAAGCAATCCGTTTCCCGCTTTCTTCCCGTTTCCGCTACCCGATTCGGCCCTGGCCATTCAGCGAAATCTGCGCACGGCCTACATGCAGCACTGGAATGCAAATGTGCAGCGGCAGTTTGGACGCAACAGTGTTTTGGAAGTCGCGTACGTGGGCTCGAAGGGAACGAAACTCTTGACGGCGCGCGACATCAATCAACCGCAGCCGAGTGCGCTGCCCCCGGGACTGCCGTTTGTGCCGCGGCCGGATCCTCGCTTTGACGATATCGATCTGCTGGAATCACGCGCGAACTCGAACTATCACAGCTTGCAGGCGCGTTTTCAACAGCGGCTTTCCAAAGGCCTGGCGACGCTGGTTTCGTATACATTCGCGAAGTCGACCGACGATGCGTCAAACTTTTTCAGCAGCGCCGGTGATCCAAATTTTCCGCAGAATAGTTATGACGGACGAGCCGAGCGCGGTCGTTCGAACTTTGATGTCCGGCACCGGCTGTCCGCGAGTTACTCGTATGATTTGCCGTTTGGTGAAGGAAAGGCCCATCTGGCTGATGCGGGTTGGCTCTCTACGCTAGCGAGCGGCTGGCAGACGTTCGGCATTATTACTTTGCAGTCCGGGCGTCCTTTTACAGTAGCGCTGCTGCCGGACATCGATAACAGCGGTACGGGCCGTTCCATTCTTGGTTTTGGAGCCAACGATCGGCCAAACCTGGTGGGCGATCCGCAACTCGGCAATCACTCGACTGATAGGTGGTTCAATACTGCTGCGTTTAGTTTTCCGGCGCGCGGAACGTTTGGCAATGCAGGCAGGAATATTCTCGAGGGGCCGGGATATCAGAACGTGAACGTTTCGTTTTTGAAGAATACAAATCTGTCCGAGCGGCTGAACCTGCAGCTCCGCGCGGAGTTCTTCAACCTCTTCAATCATCCGAACTTTAACCTGCCGGACAATTTCCTGGGCTCGCCAACGTTTGGCACGATTTCTTCAGCGCGGGACCCGCGGCATATTCAGTTTGGCGTGAAGTTGCTGTTTTGAGAGTGTAGGGGACCCTTCGATAAACATCTGTCTGGTAACGAAGATTTGAAGGCCGCCTTTAGTCCGGTAGGGACGAAATATTTATAGAAAAACGGCTCTGAGAGATTGCGAGAGCTCCGTAGCAGCGAAATATCACCGGACGGAGCGAACCACGTTTCGCTCATACGGAGCTGGATATCAGGTTGCTGTTCGTTGCTATAAACATCCCGCTCCTAACGGAGCTCAGAACGTTCTCGAAGTTGACACTCCATATGAAAGCCTCGCTATTAATTTAGGCTCTGCAAATTACACGAGCGACATAGGATCACATGTGCAGAACGCTCTCAACGGCGGAGTCTAGTCCCCGGACTCTTGCAGCACTGCGCGGTCGTCGTAGTATTGGTACTTCACGGATAAAACCTCATCCGGACTCGATTCCTCTACTTCGTTGTCGAACTGTTCATAAAGCGGCGGAGGAATCTCGGCGAATTCGGCCATTGGCCCATAGATGTCATCCACGCCTTCCTTGAAAACATCTCCCATCAAAAGATTAATGATATTGACGCGCTGATCGGGGTGTTTGTTTAGAAACTGAGAAAAGCTGAAGCCCTCGTCATAGAAGGCGTACACCAGCTTGCGC
The DNA here is from genome assembly GCA_025463135.1 of Acidobacteriota bacterium. Classification (GTDB taxonomy): domain Bacteria; phylum Acidobacteriota; class Blastocatellia; order Pyrinomonadales; family Pyrinomonadaceae; genus JAOAPY01. The sequence continues at coordinate 140,769 of JAOAPY010000024.1, read as the reverse complement.
ATCGACTCAATACCCTGATCGAGCTTCGTTTGAAACTGGCCCAGGCGCGCCCCGGAGAAATCATTGTTCTTGAAGGCGTCATGAATACTGTCAGCAGCCAACTCAGCCATCTTCAAAGCCAATAGCACACCCGACGAGTAAATTGGATCAAGAAAACCGTAAGCATCACCGATCAGAATAAAGCCATCACCGGCAAAATTCTTTGAGCGATAGGAATAGTCGAGGATCGAATAAATCTTGTCCGTACGTTCTGCGTTGGCTACGCGGCGGCGCACGGATTCAACCTTCTCGACCTCTTCGAAAAAGATTTTCGCCAGATCCTGGCCTCGACCCTGGACCAGGTACTCCGGATCGGCGACCACGCCGACACTCGTGATGTCGTTTTCCTGCGGGATATACCAAAACCAGCCATTACTCCCCAGTGGTGTGCGCAGCACGAGCGTGGCGCCGCCGTTGAGATCGGGTTCGCGGTGGGCGCCTTTGAAATAGGTATACAGCACGGCCTTCTTCAGCTTCGGATCGCGAACCCGCCAGCCGAATTTGTTTGAGAGCATGGCTGTTTGCCCGGTCGCATCAACTATGACCGGCGCGTAGAATTCCTGCAGTGAACCATCTGTCATACGCGCAACTACACCGTATGCGCGGTCCCCGTCAAAGAGCACTTGCTTGACTTGGGTCTCCTGATAGACGGTTGTCCCCTGTTCGGCGGCGTGCTCGAGCAGCAGCAGATCGAACTGCGCGCGTGTCACTTGCCAGGTCACCGCAGATTCGTGATGGTTCGCTTCAAAGAAATAGAAAGGACGCGATTCTTTTCCAGCCGGGTTGGCAAACTGCACGCTGTACTTACGCACGAACGGACTTTGTTTGAGTTTCTCGAGCAAGCCCATGCGCTGGAAGGTAAAGTAAGTGTCGGTCATCAGCGACTCGCCGATATGATGTCGCGGGAATCGCTCTTTTTCGAATAGGACCACCTTGCGGCCCTCGCGTGCCAGGATGCCGGCCACAGTACTGCCTGCTGGTCCACCGCCCATAACAATGACATCAAAATTAGTGTTAATTTCCATCTGCTCCATGCTGCCTCTACACGTAACGGACTGCCTTTAATTCTGGTTCAAAGAATTCGGAAAGAAAGTGATCGACCTGTAACAAGCCGCTGCGCGTGAGCGCGATCGTGCCGTTGTGACGCTCAACCAGCTTTTCGTTATCAAGGCGCTGGTAGACGGGTTGAAACTCATTCCAGACATCCACGCCGAATTTGCCCTGAAAATAATTCATATCAATGGCGCCCGTCTTTAGCTGCAGAATCATTTCGCGGATCAATTTCTGTTTCGGTGTCAAAGTCAGCGCTCGCAATAGCGGCAACTGGTTTTGATCGAGCAATGCAAGGTATTCCTCAAAGCTATGCGCGTTTTGAAAATGCACGCCGCCAAAGTGCGAGAAAGAGGAAACGCCCAGACCGATCATGTCTCCACCGTGCCATAGAGCGTCGGTATAAATGAAGCGGCAGGGCTTTGACGTGGTGGCCAGAGTGTAAGCACTGGCAATGCGATAACCACGCGCCTGAAATTCATCAAAGGCGTAGTCAAGCCAGCGCTGCTTGGTGGGCCAGTCGGCGATCGGCGAAGCAACTCCGTCATTAATGATCTCCTGCGAGATGACGGTGTTGTATGGAAGTTCCATTTGATAAATGGTGACCGAATCCGGCTGCAACTCGAGTGCGCGCCGAACAGTGTCTCGCCACTTCGCTTCTGTTTCGCCGACCATGCCGGCGATAAGGTCAATGTTGATTTGCGGGAAATCAACCTGCCGGGCCAGATCATAGACTTCGTAAATCTCCGGAGAGAGATGTGCGCGTCCGTTGGCCGCGAGAATTTCGTCATCAAAATGTTCGACCCCGAGGCTCAAGCGCGTGACGCCGATTTCTTTTAACGTTTCCAGTTTTGATCTTCTCAGTGTGCCGGGTTCGCATTCAAACGTTACTTCCTCTGCATTGCTCCAGCTCACGTGTTGGTTGAGGCCGTCGACCAGATAGTGGAGTTGTCGTTCGCTGATGTAAGAAGGCGTGCCGCCGCCAAAGTAAGCAAAGCGAAGCTGGCGTCCCTGGAAAGCCCGTGTGCGACTGTAGAGTTCAACTTCTTTGATTAAGGCGTCGAGATAGAGTTCGATCTCATTGGCATTCTTGTCTGTGTAGACTTTGAAATAACAGAACTTGCAGCGCTTGCGACAGAACGGAATGTGGAGATAGAGGCCGAAGGGTTCCTCGGTTCGGGGCGCTTGATTGAGTGCCTCGATTGCCTGCGGAACGTTTTCCGGTTTCCACTGCGAGAACGGCGGATAATTGGAAACGAAATAATTGCCGACAGCAGTGCTTGGTTGAGTTGTGTTAGCGGTCATAAATCTTTCGCGCGCATGGGCGCTTGCCAAAATTACGGAAATTGATACGAGCTTTTGGTTATTAACTTTTTGTGGATTTCTAAAGAGTGAATCAGATTTCCTGAGCAGTTGAATTTGATCTCACTGGGAGTTTCCACTGGTAACGAAATTAACATCAATGTAACCGATGATCAATTGGCCCTTCGCAAGCCGCAGCTACTAGGTTGCGGGGTACGCCTTGTGGGTTGTGTGTCTTCATCGGTAATGCTGTACCCGGAACTCATTTCCTGAATTAAGAGGTCCAGCGGCCGTTGGGCAAGTCGGGAAGGGGACCCTGTCCCCGCTTCAACCTGCGCCACAATCAAGCACGAGAGAATCTCAATACCTTGCAGAGTCACAGGAGTAACCCCTGCAAGAAAAATTTCCCATCTTGAAGCGGGGACAGGGTCCCCTTCCTGACTGCTGCTTGCCCACCGGATCATTTGAGTCGAGAGCACCTTACAACAATTCCTTATACTCGCTCTCCAACTCGGTGTTACATTTACCAATTCCATCAGCGAATCAACCTCGGGAGCGCAGACCTTGTCAAAGTCACCCCCACACAAACCCAGAACCTACTTGTATTACGTGATTCTGCTGATAATGTTTGCGGCGGGAGTCTGGCTTATTCTGGCCAAGGGCTCCTCGCTGGAAACAGGCCGCTCACCAGCCAACACCGTTGCCGCGGTAGTCGCCACTCCAACAGCAGCGGCGACTAAGGTTCCAGGGAGCTACCTGGGCAAAATACTGCAGCTTAACCTGAGAAGCCCACTCAGCGTTTTGTTGCTCCAGATTATCGTAATCATTGTCGCAGCCAGATTGATAGCGGGTATCTTTCGAAAAATCGGTCAACCGCCGGTGATGGGTGAGATGGTGGCCGGAATTGTCCTGGGACCGTCCGTTCTGGGACTCATCTCGCCTCCCATCATGGCTTTTCTTTTTCCGCCTGCTTCAATGGGAACGTTGGGACTGCTGAGCCAGATCGGTGTCGTCCTTTTCATGTTCATAGTGGGCATGGAGCTCGATATCCAGCATCTCCAAGAAAAGGCGGCGGCGGCAATCATGATCAGCCATGCCAGCATCATCGTTCCGTTCCTGATGGGCACCTCTCTGGCACTGGTTCTGTACGGGCCTTTGGCGCCTGCGAATATTTCGTTCACTGCCTTTGCTCTCTTCATCGGAATCGCGATGAGCATCACGGCCTTTCCCGTGCTCGCCAGAATTTTGGAAGACCGAGGCCTTACAGAGACTCGTTTGGGAAGCACCGCCATCGCCTGCGCCGCCATAGACGACGTTACTGCCTGGTGCATTCTGGCGTTTGTGATCGCGATTGTGAAATCCAGCGGTGTCTCCGGCTCAATGGTTACTATTGCTCTGGTGCTTGGTTTCGTCACCGTAATGATCTTGTTGGTCAAACCGCGCATTGGAACTCTGATCACGCGTCGGGTCGAGAATCAAACACATGTCAAGGGTCTGCTGGCGGGCATCCTGGCGTTTGTACTGGCGTGCGCCTGGTTTACTGAAAGCATCGGTATCCACGCTCTCTTCGGAGCCTTTCTCGCGGGCGTGATCATGCCCACGACAGCCGGAGTGCGTCAGTTTCTTAGAGAACGACTCGAGGCTTTCGGTTCGGCGGCTCTGCTGCCGCTCTTCTTCGTATTCACGGGATTACGTACGGAAATCCGTTTGCTAAATGACTGGACCAGTTGGTCCATCTGTGCGGCCATTGTTGTTGTCGCCGTTGTGGGTAAGTTGGTCGGCAGCATGCTGATGGCTCGTTGGACCAGGATGAGCTGGCGCGACTCGTATGCGATCGGCGTCTTGATGAACACGCGTGGCTTGATAGAACTGGTGGTGCTGAATATCGGTTACGATTTGGGAATCTTATCGGCGCGCATCTTCGTAATGATGGTTATCATGGCGCTGGCCACTACGTTCATGACTGCGCCGCTGCTCTCATTGGCAAAGATTAGGAAATAAATCCGAAGTTCTGAAACGATTTCGCAGGAGGTTTCAAAATGCGAGTGTTTCGTTTTTGGTTGAGTGCTCTGAGTATTACCGCGGTCGTCCTGCTCACCAGCGGCAGCCTGATCGCCGACTGGCCGCAATGGCGCGGGCCAAATCGCGACGGCAAGGTAACCGACGCTTCATTGCCGCAGACGTGGCCGAAAGCATTGAAGGAGGAATGGAAAATTCCGGTCGGTATTGGCCATGCTTCGCCCGTGGTTGCGGGTGGCCGGATCTATATCTTTGCACGCCAGAATGACGAGGAAGTCTTGCGCTGTCTTGACGCGGCCACCGGGAAAGAGATTTGGAAATCGGGCCAGGCAATTGCTTATGAAATGCATCCGGCGGCAACCGGTCATGGCAAGGGACCAAAGTCCACGCCGGTCATCAGCCAGGGAAAGGTTTACACCTTTGGCATTTCCGGAGTGCTCTCTTGCCATGACGCCGCTACGGGTAAGCTGAAGTGGCGGCGTGAATTCTCGGCGCAGTATCCACACACGTCGCCGTGGTTTGGTACGGCGATGTCGCCGGTGGTGGATAACGGTTTGCTGATCGCGCATGTTGGAGGTCAGGACAAAGGCGCGCTTACGGCCTTTGATAGCGAAACGGGTGAAGTAAAGTGGTCCAATGATGTTGACGGTCCGGCTTACTCGTCGCCGATGATTGTTACGCTCGCCGGCGTCCGGCAGATAGTCAACTTCACGCAGAAAGAATTGGTTGGTGTCGAAGCCGCGACGGGAAAACTTCTCTGGAGGTTGCCGGCCAAGTCTCAATATGAAGAGAATTCCGTTACCGCTGTTTCCTACAAAGACACGTTAATTGTTTCGCGCGAAGGTTTGGGGTTGTCGGCGCTGCGTCTGGTTAAGCAGGGCAGCGAAATTGTTCCGCAGGAAATTTGGAACAACAAGGAAAACCAGATGTATCTGAACTCGCCGGTCTTGCAGGGAAACATGTTGCTTGGCTTATCCGCGCTTAAGAAAGGCCAGTTCTTTGCCATCGACGCCGATACGGGAAAAACTCTCTGGCAAAGTCCCGGGCGCATGGGCGAGAACGCCGCCCTACTCAACCTGGGAGACAAGTTCCTGCTGGCACTTACCAACGAGGCGAAGTTGATCGTTGTGCCGATGAGCAAAACGGAGTACGCCGCGGCAGCTGAATACACGGTCGCCATGAGTCCGACCTGGGCCCATCCGGTGGTACTTGGTAATCGTATTCTGATTAAGGATGAGACGACGCTCAGCTCGCTTAAGATCCAATAATGAGTCTTTGCGTCTTTGCGCCCCATGCGGGAAATACTGAAGGAGTTTTCCGCAAAGACGCAAAGATGCAAAGATGCAAAGGGAAAGCACACAAGCACGATTGCTTTCTCACGGAAGGAGAAAGAAAACAAGAAACGCAGGCTGGACGGGAAGGAATACGACTTCACCTCGCGGCTGCCGCCCAACGCACCGGCGAATGCACCCGTATTAAAGGGCAAACGAACAGCCAGGTGGCTTCCCAGCGCCAACGGAATCTTAGTCACTGAGGTGTTGACGCCCCAAAGGTCCCGTGACCACTCAGTTGATGAGGAAATGGGCCTTCACCGGCGAAGGCGAGTTAACGATTGCCTCGTACGTCGATGGGCCAAACGGGGTCGTATGAAGCGAAACGGATCTTTCTGAAGAAGTAACAGTACAAAGGCTGCCAGCCTGTTGATGCTTCGATAGAGACCGACCGGCAGCAACAACACGCTGACAGCCTGCTCTACAACTTTACTGCGCGGCGATGTTGTAGGCGGCCATCTGACTCGCATTACGCACCAGCAGGCGTCCACCGGCGATGGCCGGATAATTCCAGGTCTGACCCTCAAGAGCTTTGAAACGCGAAATCTCGGAATACTGATCGGGTGTAGCGCGGACCAGGGCGAGATCGCCCTCCGCGCTGGTCACGATCAAATTGCCGCTCGCCACCAACACTTGCCCATAACCATAGCGCCCGCCTTTCCACTTGCGTTCGCCGGTGTTTACATCGATACAGGTAAGAATCCCTTCGTCCAGTCCGTAAATATATCCCTGATGAAGAACTGAGCTATTGAATTTGTTCTTCATATTGATGTTTTCCCAGACGTTGCGCGCTGAGAAGCTCTTGCCACTGCCGGACACTTCGACCAGTGCTGCGCCCTTGCCATAGCCGGAAGAAATAAAGAATCTGTTCTTGTCGACAATGATCGGCTGCGAGACATTGATTCCCATATCGGTGTCCCAGGAATTACTCCACAGCAACGAGCCGTCTTCAGGGACCAGGCCGAACACGCGGTTGGCGCTGACGACGAGTATTTGTCGTTTGCCCGCCAGCGTCACCAACATTGGAGAGACATACGCGGCTGTGTCGCTTTGCGATTTCCAGATGGGAGCGCCGGTAAGTTTGTTATAAGCCACTACCGATTTGTTGCCAGTGCCGCCGGGCAGCACGATGACCTTGTCTTCGACGATCAACGGCGACGCGGCCATGGCCCACTGCAGATTACCCGCCTGATTGTCGTTGAGAATATTCTTGCCCCAGATCACTGCTCCTGTCCTGGAATCCAGGCAACGCAATTCACCGGTTGCGCCAAGCGCATACAGCCGGCCCTCATCCCAGGTGGGGGTTGTGCGTGGTCCATCGCCCGTCGAATCCGTATATGCGGCGCTCCATCCCTGCGTCCACAGTTCCCGTCCGGTGGTGATGTCGTAGGCGGCAACTACTTCTTGTTTGCGACGTTGTTCCAGTGTGTAAGCACGGCCATCCGCAACCGTGAACGAGCCGTAGCCCAGACCGAGGGGCTGTTTCCAAAGCGGCGTTAAGCCCTGTGCCGGCCACGATGCCACGACGGCCATCTCGTCATAACGGCCATCGCGGTTAGGGCCGCGAAAGCTGGTCCAATAGTTTCTTGAAGCATGCGCCGAGGCAGTGTCAGCTCCGGTGGCTGCGGTTGCAGGTTGGCCGTTAGCTGCCGGGGAAGCGCCAGGCGTTGATTGTGCGGCAGCATTAGCGGCGGCTGCCGGCTGTGCGCTCACGGGGACGCCTTGTGCTTGTTGTTGTGCGCGATTCTGTTCGACCGCGTCGTACAACGCTTCGTGATCGCTGCTTCGACGCCAGGTGCGGAACGCGTAAAAGTAACCGGTGGCAAGCAGGACGATGCAGAGCGTGCCCAGAATCTTTGCCACCGCCGGCGTATTGCGGCGAATCCAAAGCAAGACAAGGCCAACGGGAGGAAGAACCAGCGAGGCGACGATCAGAACAGTCGTTGAGCGATGCCAGGGCGTCGATTCCGGTGTTTCAAACATTTCATGTCTCCTTAAATCCTGCTAAGGCCGCGCAACTCAGAAGTGCCTGCCCACAAACCTGGCTTCTTCTCATTCTCACCCGGTTTCAACCGAGTGATAGCGGTCCCTTTAAGTTCTCAAACCGTTTCAACGGTTTACCTCACTTCATCGAGCACGAAACCGTTGAAACGGTTCGATTAACATAAAGCGACCTCAATTCACTCGGTTGAAACCGGGTGAGATGAGAAGAAGTAGTCAACACTTAGACGTCACACTCGTCCCTGTTGTTCCCTTCAATTCCCAATCGCGTAGAGGTTGTTCTCACCGCGTATGAAGATCCGGCCATCGGCGATTGCCGGAGAAGCGTATACCGGCTCGCCCAGCGAATTGGTGCGCAATACCTCATGTTTAGGTCCCGCCTTCAGGATGAACGTGTCGCCCTCTTCGCTGGTCAAAAGAATCTTGCCCTCAAACGCAACCGGCGAGGCCAGGAACATCGTAGCCTTGGGCACGCGCGCCCCTTCGTACTCAACTTTACCCGTTTGTGCGTCCAGACAACTAATCGAGCCATTACCTGTCATCAGGTAAACGTACTCGCCATAAAGAATGGGAGAGGGTACATAGGCGGTGCCCTTTTTGTAAGACCATACAAGTGAGGGAGTGCCGGTGACATCACCGCTGCCGCCCGCTCTGAGGGCGAGCGCAATCTTCAGAGGCGAGCCGGAGGTTACTACAACGAGATCTCTTGAAACGACGGGAGTGGGAACAGCGTTACTCTCCAGACCTTTATGGCGCCACAGTTCTTTGCCTGTTGCGGGATCGTAGGAAATGATAGCCTCGGCCGCGGCCGCGATCAGTTCTGTACGCTTGCCGGTGTGGACCAGAACGGGCGTGCTCCAGGTGATGTCGACGGCACGCGCCGCGCGCCAGGCTTCCTTGCCTGTCTTTTTATCAAAAGCCGCGATGAATGAATGACCGCCGCTGTCATCGCACTGCATGATCACCAGGTTCTCATAGAGAATTGGCGACACCCCATAACCGACACTGGCTGTTCCCAGCGTGCCGAGGTCCTGCTTCCAGACCAGTTTACCGTTGTAGTCGTAAGCGTAGAGGCCTTCGCTGCCGAAGAACGCAAAAACATATTTGCCGTCAGTCGCGGGCGTAGAAGAGGCGAAGCTGGCTACCTTGTGGCGGCTGTCCTTGACCGGACCCTCGTAGGCTATGCGGTCCCACAGAATCTTTCCGCTTTCGCGATCGATGCAGATGACCTTGAACGTATGTCGCAGATTTGCACCAACCGCGTCGGGATGAACAAAATCGGTTCCATCAGAGAGTTTGTGAGTAACTCCAGGCGTGCGGCCGGGGATAACAGCGCCATCGAGTGCGGTGGTCAGGAAAATTTTCTTTCCCCAAACGATGGGTGACGAGTGACCGCGGCCCGTGATCGCTGTCTTCCACTTAACATTTTTGGTGGCGCTCCATTCGACGGGCAGACCTTTTTCAACCGATATGCCTTGCCCGTCAGGACCGCGCCACTGCGGCCAGTTCGGATCAGCGGCGGCAGTTGATGCGAAGGCTGTTAAGAACAAGACAAAGGTTACAACAAACGGAGCGTAGCGTTTCATGATGAGCTTTCCTTAAAGGACGAGCGTTGATTGTAGGGCGGACCTGCGGGTCCGCCCTTTGCAACGCAAACCTGTTAGTTTGCGTCGACGTTGAATGCCGTTGCGGACGCAAGCAAGCTAACAGCTTGCGTTACATTTTGGCCTTCGGTGCGGCTGTTTCGCCAAAGGCAAATACGTGATTAATCCCGCGCACTATGACTAACCCATCGGAGATAGCCGGAGTGGCCATCACGACCTCTCCGACGGGATTCGTCGCCAGCAGTTCATACTTCGGTCCTGTTTTCACGACAAAGACGTCGCCATCTTCGCTCGAGAGAAATAACTTGCCGTCTGACGCCACGGGTGAAGCCGTGAAGGGCGCACCCTTGCCGCCCACGCGTTCCTGATAAACCTTTTCACCCGTCCTGGCGTTGTAGGCCGTAAGCACACCCTGGTTCGAACAAGTGTAGAGCAAGTCACCATAGACGACTGGTGTCGGCATGTATGGACCACCGCGCTGTTTACTCCAGGCTATTGATTCGTTCGATTCTTTGCCGTCTTTCAATGAGATGTCGCCGTTCGCACCGGGCCTAATGGCATAAATCGGCTGAATAGGCGCATAGCCGCTGGTTACGAAAATTAGATCGAGGGCTACGAAAGGAGTCGGTGTTGTAATCTCAGAGTTGGGTGAAAGATGCCAGAGCTCTTTGCCGGTCAATGGATCATAACCGCGAATTGCTTTTGAACCATTCGCAATCAACTCGGCGCGCGTCTTGCCCTCATAAACAGTCGGTGTGCCCCACGAGGAAATTTCTTCGCGTGGCGTTTTCCAGGCGAGCTTGCCCGTCTTCAAGTTGTAGGCGGCGATGTATGAATCCTTTTGAACATCGGCCTGAATGATGACGAGGTCGCGATAGATGACCGGCGAGCTGCCATGCTCCCATTGGTAGTCCGCATCATAGAACCAGCCCGAATCAAGCATGCCGATGTCCTGTTTCCAAAGCAGCTTGCCATTCAGGTCATAAGCATAGAGGCCGTGCGATCCGAAGAGGACGACGAGGTACTTGCCGTCGGTCACCGGCGTTGAGTCTGAGTGAGTAGACTTCGGATGCCGCTTAACTTTCGGCAACCCCTCGTAGGCAATTTGCTCCCAAAGGATCTTGCCGGTCTCTTTATCAAGGGCATAGACCTTCCAGGTGTGCTTCGGATCATCCTTTACAGGGGCCACGTCACCGAACAGACCGTAACGCGTTTCGTCTTTGGCCGCGCTGGTCACAGCGGTAGTGACAAAGACCTTGTTGCCCCAGACTACCGGACTCGAATGCCCGAGACCGGGTATCGCGGTTTTCCAACGAGTGTTGAGGGATTTTTCCGCATTCCACGTTGCCGCTGTCGCGCGCCCTTCAACTACGCCGGTGGCCCCGGGACCGCGGAACTGAGGCCAGTTCTGCGCCGCAGCCGGCAGCAAGCAAGCAAGGCATATACTAATCACCAGAAAGGGTTTCATTTTGCTGAACCTCTTTTTTGGTCTTTGGTCTTGGGCCTTTGGTCTTTGGCTCAATCGATCACGTTGAACGTGATCTTGGATAAAGCATCGCGAGCCAGAATCAAAAACCAAAAACCAAAAACCAAAGACCAAAGACCAAAGACCAAAGACCAAAGATCTCATTACGGTTGTTTCGTTTCCTCGACTCGTTTGAATACCGTATTGTTGGCTCCCTGCTTCATCGTGAAGCCAACAGTCTTGTCGCCTTCGACATTCATCGTAAGGACGATCCCGTCAAAGGCCGTGGGCTTGAACGTAACCTTGTCGACGGCGCTCAAGGGAATGGTTTGCTGGCCGATCACGGTGGCCGAGAGCTTCCCGTCTTTGAAGGTAAGAATAACTTCAGTTCCTCGCTCCTCCTTGTATTTGCCGACATAGCGCTGCAAAGTGGCGGCGTCAATTTCCGGCGGTGGTAATGCGCCGGCCTTTTTCAGCATCTCAACAATCGCGGTCTTGTCTTTATCATTCATCGCCACCGACAAAGCGGTGGTAAGTGTTTCCGGTTTAGCCCCACCCTGGGCCAGCGCAATTTCCACCAGCGCGACAGTTCCTGCGCGCACTCCCACGAGCAAGACTTCATCAACGCCCGCGCTGTCTTTAACAAGTATTGCGCGCACTACCTCAGGGTGATCGTTTTGCAGGGCCCACGAGATTGCGGTGGTGCCATAGAAAGAATCCTTGACGGTAACGTCGACACCGCGCGCCAACAGTACCCTGGCAACTTCAAGATGGCCGCGTTCGGCCGCCTTGAACAGCGCTGTGGTGCCATAGCGGAAGCGGGCATTCACATCCGCGCCCTTATCCAGCAACGCGGTCACCCGCACGGCATCGCCCGCCCGAGCGGCTTCAAACAGTTGGTCGTTAAGTTCCTGTTTTGTCTGGGCCGCGATGGCAAGGGAAGTGAGCCACAGCGCACATAGAAGAAGGGCAGTCTGTTTCATCTTCAATACTTCCTCTCATACTCGATCGGTTTCAAAGGCATGTGAGTGGTCGCTGTGGTTTGTCAGTACCACCTGCGTAGCGTGGGTCAAAGCGGAACAAGAACCCACTCGCTTAAGCAGGTGGTACTGACAAGTCACCGCGCTGGCTTGACTCAATCTTACAAAGCGATATCTTTGTGCTGAACGGTATACGGGTCAAGAGAAATATTTTGAATCACTACAACGCGTCTTTACGTATTCTACATCTCTAAGGTTGCAGTGTGTCCGGGTTTAGCTCTCTACATCTCTCTTCTGCGGCCTCCTGATTCATGGATGTATGATGGAAATCCAAAATGACTAACCTTCTTTCCATTTATTTGAACTTTGCACTCTCGTTATTTCTGCTTGCTCCCGTGGCCGGCAGCGATTGGGCCGAATGGCGCGGCCCGGCGCGCGATGGGGTCTCAGCAGAGAAGAACCTGCCGACACATTGGTCGCCGTCCGGTGAAAACCTGGCCTGGAAAGCTCCGTTTGGCGGACGCTCGGCGCCGATTGTTATGGATGGGCGTCTCTATCTGCAGAACACCGCGGGCAAGGGCGAGTTGGAACAGGAACGCCTGATGTGTTTCAACGCCGACACCGGCAAGTTGCTTTGGGAACATCGTTTTAATATCTATCTCAGCGATGTGCCCCCGCACCGAGTTGGCTGGGCTTCACCGGTTGGTGATCCGACCACGGGCAATGTCTATGCTTTCGGAGTCGGGGGAACACTGTTGAATCTTACTCGCGATGGCAAAGTTTTGTGGGAGCGGTCCCTGGGAGAAGATTTCGGCCTGCTGACAACGCATGGCGGACGCACAGTCTCACCGCTTGTCGACGGCGACCTGGTCATCGTCAGCGGCGTGACTTTTCAGTGGGGACAACACGCACGTGGCGCCCATCGTTTCATCGCCTTTGATAAGAAGACCGGTGAGACCATGTGGATAAGCGCACCAGGCGGTCGACCCTATGATACAACTTATGCAGCACCGCTCATCGCTAACGTCAACGGCATGCGTCTTCTCATCCAGGGCGCCAGTGATGGCGTGACCTATGCGATCAAAGCAGAGACTGGCGAGCTGGTGTGGAAGTACGAGATTAGCAAGCGTGGTCTGAATACGGGCGTGGCAGTCCACAACGGAGTGGCCATACTCACGCATAGTGAAGAGAACCTTGATTCAAATGAGATGGGAATGATCGTCGCCGTGGACGCCGGGGCGAAGGGCGAGATTAAGAAGGACCAGATTAAGTGGCAAGTCTATGGCTGGCAAGGTGGGTTCTCTTCGCCGGTGCTCGATGGCGATCGGCTCTACCAGATTGATAATGGTGCTAACCTGGCTGCTTTTGACGTCGCTAACGGCAAGCAACTTTGGTTGCAGAAGCTGGGTACGATTCAAAAGGCTTCGCCCGTGTTTGCCGATGGCAAGCTTTATGTGGGAACAGAGGACGGCAAGTTCTACATTCTGAAACCGAGCGCTACCGGGGTGGAGATTCTCGATCAGGATCAACTCGGCACCGCGGCGTTGCCGGAAACGATCATTGCCTCGGCCGCTGTTTCCGATGGGCGAGTCTATGTGGTTAGCGACGCGAATCTTTATTGCATCGGGAAGAAAGCGGAACGGCCTCGCGGAACCCCAAGCCTGGCGGCCGGAGATCCGATCAACAAAGGTCCCGCAACTTTCGCTCAGGTTGTTCCTACCGATCTCATATTGAAGCCCGGCGAGACAGTTTCATTCCGCGTTCGCATGTTCGATGAAAAGGGACATTTTCTTGGCGAAGAGAAAGCTGCCACCTGGTCACTTGATCAGTTGAAGGGCGCGATTTCGAACGGCCAGTTTGTCGTGTCCACGGATTCCGTGGCTCAGGCCGGTTTGGTGAAAGCAACTGTGGGGAGCATTACAGGCACGGCGAGCGTACGCGTTTTTCCGCCGCTGCCTTTGAACGAAAACTTTGACGGCATGGCGGTGAATACGATTCCCGCGACGTGGGTAAACACCACGCCGAAATATATTGTGCGCGATTTGAATGGCAACAAGGTTCTGGTTAAGACCACGGAAGGCTCGTCACTGGCCAGCCGCGCCCGCGCCTATTTCGGTCCTTCAAACCTTGCGGATTTCACCATCGAAGCCGACGTGCAGGGCACACAGAAAAGACGGCAACAGGGTGATGCGGGAGTAATTGCGCAGCGCTATGGGTTAACGCTGTATGGAAATAGTCAGTCGCTGCACATCGAACCCTGGCAGCCGGAAACCGCGCGGACGGTGAAGATACCCTTTGCCTGGAAGCCCGACACCTGGTATCACCTGAAATTGCGTGTCGAAAATTTACCGGACGGTAAAGTGCGCGCACGCGGCAAAGCCTGGGCGGTTGGCGATGCCGAACCCGCGGACTGGATGCTCGAGCGCATCGATCCGATTCCTAATCGACAAGGTGCTCCGGGAGTCTTCGGCAACGGACTCGCCGAGATCTATTTCGACAATTTGAAGGTCTATAAGAACCAGTAGGCAGAAGGCAGAAGGCAGAAGGCAGAAGGCAGAAGGCAGAAGGCAGAAGGCAGAAGGCAGAAGGCAGAAGGCAGAAGGCAGAAGGCAGAAGGCAGAAGGCAGAAGAAGAGAGACAAAAAATGATGTCGAATGAATTAAGGAACAGCCGCATTTTTAGATCGAAAAACAACCGTGGTTATTATTCGGTAAGGACGCTCTCGATGATCGCAATCGGCCTGCTGCTTACGGCCTTCTGCCTACTGCCTACTCCCCACGCCTCCGCCTCCGATCCAGGCAAAGGCGACTGGCCCATGTGGGGTGGTTCGCCGGATCGCAACATGGTTTCCAACATGAAGGGTCTGCCCACCACCTGGGACGTCAAGACGAAAAAAAACGTCAAGTGGGTGGCCCAATTGGGCTCGCAATCTTATGGCAATGTCGTGGTGGCCGGCGGCCAGGTCTATGTCGGCACCAATAATGAAGGCGTGCGCGATCCGAAGGTGACCGGCGACAAGGGCATCTTGATGGCTTTCCGCGAAGCCGATGGTGAATTCCTGTGGCAGGCAGTCTCTGACAAACTGGTCGCCGGGCGCGTTAACGATTGGCCTTATCAGGGCGTCTGTTCTTCGCCGCTGGTTGAAGGTGACAAACTCTATTACGTAACGAACCGCGCCGAGTTAGTGGCGCTCGATACGAAGGGCTTTCGCGACGGCAAGAACGATGGTCCATACACCGACGAGAAGCTAAAGGGTGAAAAGGACGCCGACGTTCTTTGGAAGTTCGACATGATGGAGGAAGTCGGTTCGCTGCCGCACAACATGGCGAATTCCTCCCCCGTGTCCTTTGGCGATCTTCTTTATGTCAGCACCTCAAACGGTCAGGACGAAAGTCACGTCAACATTCCTTCGCCAAAGTCTCCCGCGATAATCGCCGTCAGTAAGACAACAGGGAAATTAGTTTGGGAAGACAATTCGGTTTTCGACCGCATCCTGCACGGCCAATGGTCTTCGCCGACGGTGGGCAAGATTGGCGGCGTTGACATGGTCATTCATGCGCAGGGTGACGGCTGGATTCGCGGCTATGAAGCACTGACCGGCAAGAAGCTCTGGGAGTTCGATACAAATCCCAAGGACTCTGTATGGCCCAAGACACGCAACGAACTGATCTCGACTCCAGTGATATACGAGGACAGGGTTTATATCGCTAACGGCCAGGATCCGGAACACGGCGAGGGTGTGGGCCACATGTACTGCATCGATGCCACCAAGCGCGGCGACATAACCAAAGACGGACTGGTTTGGCATTACGACAAGATTCGTCGTTCAATCTCCACGCCCGCTATCAAAGACGGCATTGTTTATGAAGCAGACTTCAGCGGCTTTCTGCATGCACTTGATGCAAAGACCGGTCAACCCTTCTGGACCCATGATCTCTTTGCGGCTATCTGGGGTTCGCCGATCCTCATCGACGGAAAGATCTATCTGGGCGATGAGGACGGAGACGTGGTGATTCTGCAAGAGGGGAAGACCAAGAAAGTTCTTAGCGAAGTGAACATGGGCAGTTCGGTATATTCGACGCCGGTGCCGGCCAACGGCACGCTCTATATCTCGAATCGCAACCAACTATACGCTCTTGCGGAAACTCCCCCAGCGAAACCTAACACTCCCGCGAAGTGAGAGCGTTAGCAATTGAGACTCTGCGTCTTTGCGCCTTTGCGGGAAGCTTCCACACATAGTCGAAGCACTTTCCCGTTAAGGAGCAAAGACGCAAAGTCTTAATGAACCTGTTTGGGAATGCACCGACGATCTTTTGAATGCAAAGTTTCGATTTTCAACCTCGAACCCGTTTGGTCTTCGGCGCTGGTGTCATAACTCGACTGGGCGAGTTGGCCCGTGAGCTTGGCTTTCGGCGCACGCTACTCGTAGCAGACCGTGGCCTGCTGGCTTCGGGCCATGTCGCTGAAGCGTTGGGGCCCTTAGGCGCGGCCGGGATTGAAGTCGCCTCGTTCCATGATTTCGAGGTTAATCCAGACACAACGATGGTCGAAGCCGGCAGGGACTTCGCGGCGGCGAGTCAGGTTGATTCAATCATCGGCCTCGGTGGCGGCAGTTCACTGGACTGCGCGAAGGGCATTAACTTGCTCCTAACAAATGGCGGCGAGATGCAGGACTATCTCGGCTATGGGAAGGCGAGCAAACCTCTTCTGCCGATGATTGGTGTTCCCACCGCCGCGGGGACCGGCAGTGAGGCCCAGAGCTATGCCCTGATTTGCGATGCGCACACACACGTCAAGATGGCTTGCGGAGATTCCAAGGCTGCCTTTCGACTGGCGTTGTTGGATCCGGCGCTGACGATCTCGCAACCAAATACGATTACCGCGACCGCCGGCTTCGATGCGATTGCGCATGCAGTTGAGACCTATGTGACAGTCAGTCGCAATCCACTTTCAGCAGTTTTTTCGCGCGAAGCGTGGCGACTGCTGGAACGGAATTATGAGCGAGTGTTGAACCAACCGAATGATGTGGAAGCACGTGGGGCGATGCAACTCGGTGCTCATTTTGCGGGCGCTGCAATTGAGAACTCGATGCTGGGCGCGACGCACGCCTGCGCCAATCCATTGACAGCCCATTACGGCACCACTCACGGCGCGGCCATCGCCATGCTGTTGCCCTCCGTAGTGCGTTGGAATGGAGAAGTAGCCGGCGAACTGTACGCGCAACTTTTGAAACTGTCGAGCGCAAATCGAAACGGCGACAACCAGCAACCTGCGGAAATCCTGGCACAAAGATTGGCAGCACTCGCCGCAGCCGGCGGATTGCGCGGCGGTCTGCGAAGCGCTGGAATTCCTGCTGCTGATTTCCCGGTTCTCGCCGCTGAGGCCGCGCAGCAGTGGACCGGAACTTTTAATCCGCGACCGTTCGACGCGACGGGTGCACTGGAGGTTTACGAGTGGGCGTATTGAAGCAAAGGAAACAGGAAAAAGGAAACAGGAAAAAAGAAAGCTTGCTTCGGCAACTAACTGTAGTTCTGTTTTTGCCTTTTTACTTTTGCCTTTTTACTTCACCACTGCGGGCCCAGGACGCGCCTGCCAACAACTGGGCCCAGTTTCGCGGCAATCTATCGCTCACCGGCGTCTCGCAATCCAATGTGCCGCGCACCTTGAAGCAATTATGGACTTTTGAAGCCGGGGATTCGATTGAATCTTCAGCGGCCATCGTGGGCGGTACTGTTTTTGTTGGATCCCAAAAAGGCGACCTGGTTGCGCTCAACCTTGATAACGGCGCGGTCTATTGGAAGTACGCGACGGGATCGTCCATTGGTGAATCGTCGCCCGCATATAGCAATGGTGTCGTGTATGTTGGAGATTTAGCCGGCTATTTACATGCCGTCAATGCACCGGACGGCAAGAAACTATGGGCTTTCAAGGCCGGAAACGAAATCAAATCGTCACCGGTAGTGGTGGGTGATCGCGTGCTGATCGGTTCTTACGATCAGCACCTGTACTGTCTCTCAACGCGCAACGGAGCACTGCTGTGGAAATTTCGCACTGAAGGGCCAGTGCATTCAACGCCAGGTATCGCCGGCGGCCTGGCATATTTTGCCGGCTGCGATGAGGTCTTTCACGCTATTCGCCTCTCTGACGGCAAGGAAGTGTTTAGTGTTTCGTCAGGTGCATACACAGGTGCCTCGCCTGCGCTCAGGGGTGGGGCCGCGTACTACGGTACCTTCAATAATGAAGTGTTAATGGTGAGTCTGAAAGACCACAATGTCGGCTGGCGCTACCAACATCCGCAGCGCCGGTTTCCTTTCTATTCATCTGCCGCGGTATCTAACGATCGAGTTGTGGTGGGCGGTCGCGACAAGCTGGTCCATGGCATCAGCATTACAGGGAAGGCCCTTTGGACCTTCGCCACGCGCGCGCGTGTGGAATCATCGCCGGCCATTGCCGCCGGTCGCGTCTTTGTAGGCTCGAACGATGGACGCTTCTACGTTCTCAGTCTCGCCAACGGGGCAAAGCTCTGGGAATTTAATGCCGGCGCGCCGCTCTCTGCGTCGCCAGCGATCGCCAATGGTCGCATCGTGATCGGTTCACAGGATGGGCGCTTGTATTGCTTTGGATGATCTTTGTTTGAAATGGACAGGATTTACGAGATGCACATTTGGCTTGTTGATTCTCATGAATTGATTTGTTTATTTCTTTTGTCAGTTCTGTGAATTCTGTCAACCTTTCTGTCGTTCAAGAATCGAATGACAAGGAAAATAAGCTCATGCAGAAACGTATTCTTTCTTTCGCTCTTTGCTTCGTGTTGCTGACGCTGGCAATCGCCTGTGAGAAAACACCGTCGAGCAACCAGCCGGCCAATGCAAACTCGACGACGGCCTTTGTCGCCGGCCCGGTTGAACTCAAACCCGCGTTGGATAGCATCAACTCTGATGATCTTCTGCGGCACATTAAGGCGCTTTCAGCAGACGAGTTGGAAGGACGTGGTCCAGGCACAAAGGGTGAAGAGCTTACCGTCAAATATCTAACTGAGCAGTTTCAGAAGCTGGGCCTGAAGCCCGGGAACCCTGACGGAACATATGTGCAGAAAGTCCCGCTAGCCGGCTTCACCGCCCAACCGACCGGCTCTTTCACCGCGGGTGGAAAGACAATTAGTCTTAAGTTTCCCCAGGACTGCGTCGCCGTCTCGCGCCGCATCGTTCCCGAATCGAAAGTGGAAGACTCCGATGTCGTCTTTGTCGGTTACGGCGTGGTAGCGCCGGAGTACGGCTGGGACGATTACAAAGGTGTCGACGTGCGAGGCAAGACAATCGTAATGCTAATTAACGATCCCGCCGTGCCCGATGCCACCGATGCGAACAAACTCGATGAGAAAATGTTCAAGGGCAAGGCGATGACTTATTACGGTCGCTGGACTTACAAATACGAGATGGCAACAGAGAAGGGCGCCGCCGCCGCGATTATTATTCACGAGACTGGACCCGCCGGTTATCCCTACGAAGTTGTCTCCGGCAGCTGGTCGCGCGAGAACTTCGACATTCAAACGCCTGACAAGAATATGAAACGACCGGCCGTGGAAGCATGGATCACTATCGAGCGCGCCAGAGAGTTACTGACGGCGAGCGGTCAGGACTTTGACGCATTAAAGAAGGCCGCGGTCAGGAAAGACTTCAAACCCGTGGAGCTTAACGCCAAAGCCAATTTCGACATCAAGAACACGCTGCGCAACATCAATTCAAACAACGTCATCGCCAAAGTCGAAGGGTCCGATCCCACTTTGAAAAGCGAATATGTTATCTACACGGCCCACTGGGATCATCTGGGTCGCGATCCGAAATTGCCGGGCGATCAGATTTACAACGGCGCCATTGATAACGCTTCTGGTGTGGCGACGCTTTTAGAGATGGCCGAGGCTTTCACAAAATTGCCCACACCGCCAAAGCGCTCAATTCTTTTCATGTCCGTCACGGCCGAAGAGAAGAACTTGCTGGGCTCAAAATACTACGCGACGAACCCGCTCTATCCCTTAAATAAGACGCTGGCCAACATCAACATGGATGGCGTCAACCAATGGGGACGAACCAGGGACATCACCATGGTTGGCGACGACAACAGCACCCTCATCGATCTGTTGCGCGAAACGGCGAGCGCCCAGGGCAGGGTTGTCAATCCGGACCCGGAACCCGAGAAGGGATTTTACTATCGGTCCGATCATTTCGAGTTTGCCAAGCAGGGCGTGCCGGCGTTGTATCCGGATTCCGGTATTGACTATGTGGGCAAGGACGCGAACTACAGCCAGCAGAAACGTGACGAATACACGCAGAAGGACTATCACAAAGTTTCAGATGAAATTAAACCGGACTGGGACCTGACGGGTGCGATTGACGATGCGCAGTTGTTGACGACGATTGGTTATCGGGTGGCCCAGGGCGACAGGTTTCCCGAATGGAAAGCGACGAGCGAGTTCAAAGCGAAGCGCGATCAAATGATGAAGACGCAGTGAGGAATTGCCTACGAACCGCCCTGTCAGGGGCTTGTTCTTGTCTTCTACGCCGCAGGCGTTCGTCAATTCCAGCCCAGGGTATCACCCTGGGTAAGGCAGAATTTCACTGAAGGTGTTGGCGAGGATCCAGATTGTCATTTGCCAAACCCTTCAGGGTTGAAGGTTCTTTTGTAAGTTCGTTAACCCCAGGGTTTTACCCGGGGCTGGAATTGGCGTACGCCTTCGGCGAAACAGATTTGCTTCCGCCCTACCCCTGCGGGAAATACTTCTGAATCGTCGATTGTTTTGGCTTCGAGGTCATTAGCGAAACGACGATCATCAGTAGTGACGAAACAATCACCATCGGCACAACGGGCATGAATCCGAAGACGGCGGTCCCACCCGGCGTTCGCGAGAGCACGTCCAGACCTGAGATGGACCAGCTGACGATTGGCGGTCCGGGTGCCGGCGCCGGCACCGCATGTTGATAAATCGCCACGGCAATTACTGCGCTCGCGGTCCAAAGTGAGACGGCCAACGCGCCCCACTTTGTACTGCCTCTCCAGAAAAGGGCCGCCACCAGCAGTGGTGAAAGCGCCGCAAAACCGGAAAAGGCATACTGGATCGCCAGTTCAAAAATGGTCTCCGGGGCGCGCAACGCCACCGCGTACGCCACCATCGTGATCAGTACAATGAAGAGCCTTCCGGTCTGCACCTGAACAGCTTCCCCAAAGCGGCGCTTGCCTCCATAAAAGGCAAAGAAGTCCTCGGTGAACATTGTCGACAGGGCCAGAATCTGTGAGTCGCTGGCCATCACGGCCGCCATAATGCCCGCACCCAGCAGACCCGCAAGCCACAGCGGTGCATAACGCTGCAGCAACAGCAGAATCACATCGTCGCCCGCCGCTTTCTCGCGCAGTTCATCGCGCGCTTCGGGCGCCATGGCCTTCCCCTGGGTCGCCAACACTCTGCGTGCCTCCTGCTTGGCCCGAATCTGCGGCACGTCGGTAACGCGATTAGCCATCACTCCGAGAAACACACAGGGCAGCCAGATCGCCAGAATGCAAAGCGGGTAGAAGATCACAGTCTTCTTGAAGTGCTTCATCTTCTCTGCCGTCAGGCAGAAGATCAAAATGTGTGGAAAGGCGATGGCCGAAAGAGGAATGAAAGTATAGCTGAAGAAATACAGCGGCGAGATCCGCTCGCGCGTCAGCAATGGTGCGAAAGCCGGCGAGGCAAGCATCGCCTGGGCCGCACTGCGAAATCCCCCCATGCCCGCCCCGATGACAATGATGGCGATAGCGCCGAACAGGAGAAAAAGAATTGTCTGGAACGTGTTGACCCAGGCCGTGCCACGCATGCCGCCGAAAAAGACATAGCCCATTACTACCAGCGCCACAATAGCGCCGCCAAACCAGAAGGGAATCACTCCGCCGCTAATTGCATTTAGAGTCGTCCCGCCTCCCATGATTCCGATAATGATGTAGGGAATCAGCAGGACCGCCTGTAAGACGAAGATTACTGTTCCGATGTGGCCGCACTCCCAGCGATCGCGAAACATCTGCACGGGAGTCATGAAGCCATATTTCTTTCCCAGGGCCCACACTCGCGTACCGATGAAAAAGATAGTTAGCGGAATAACCAACGCGGACGACGAGGCCATCAAGCCAAAGGTCACGATACCGTTGGTGAAGGCATGCCCGGACGAGCCCAGTATCGCAAAGGCCGTCATGTTGGTGCCGAACAGCGAGAAGAGAAAAACAAAAGGTCCCAGCGAGCGGCTGGCGAGAAAATAATCCTCGGCCTTCTTTCCTCCCGAAGCTTTTCTAAACGCGAAGATGCCGATGTAGAGTACCGTGGCCAGGTAAATGAAGACGACGATGGCGGGAATCAAGCGCTGGCGTCCTCCTTAACTGTGCTTTCGTCAATGTCTTCTTCAAGGTGAGAAGGCCAGGCATATTTTACGAGCAACCACATGAGCAGGGCCGCGGCCACGGAATAACAGCCCTGATAGAAAAGCCCTATCGGGACAAACCCAAAAACCAGCGGATGCGCGGTACGCCAGAACCAGAAGTCCTGATGCAGACCGTACAAGAGCACCACCACAACCACCAGCAGCGTTCGGGACATAGGTTTTGCGATCCTTTGCGCTATCGTAAGTCTAAGGAGTAACAGCGACTTGTTGCTTTTCGCGCAGACCGGATCTATTAACATGAAAGGTCTGAGTTTGCCTAGTAGAAAGTGATGAATGGCCTGAAAGCGGCACGGGCGTCCCGCCCGCGTTGCAGGCATCTCATTCTCACCGGGTTTGAACCGGGTGACTAACGGCGTATCTCCGAAAACCGTTGTAACGGCTTACCCCTCTCGCCAGCGAACCAGAAACCGTTGAAACGGTTCGAACGCCAAAAGGAGCTTTAGATCACCCGGTTGAAACCGGGTGTGAATGAGAGAGGGCAAGTGCTGTGGCTGGTTGGAAGATACATGCTCAAGATGCATTTGCAGGAGTGTTCAGATTTGACGGGCTAATGTTTGGAGTGCTGCACAAGTCGTGCTCTAATTGGCCTATGGCAACGAAACAGGTTCGGATTCGCGACCATCACGCGACACTAGTACTCGCCACTCTCGCAGCCACCCTTCACGAATTGACTTATTTAGGCGCATTCGTTACATTTCATCCCGTTAGCAAGCGATTACGCAGTATCAAATTTTGATAGAAGCTCCGGAAGTCCTTCGTGATGAATCGAACAACAACACGATTCTTTAGTTTTTAACCGATCCGCCATGCGGGCTCGCTACGAAGGCGCTCCTATCGAAACCGATCAGAGAAGTAGTAAATCGTAAGTGGTAAATCACAAATCGTAGGAGCCTAAGCCGGCGAGGTCGCTGTTGGGCCGCCGTGCATTTGGTCATCCGTTCCCACGCCAAAGCCTGAGGACGACGGTTTGTGAGGTAGTAATGAGCGAAATCAACGTACAACTCAATGATGGCGCCGCAACGCAGCTTGTCGGGCCGGTAACGGTCGGAGAAGCCCTGAAGCGCCTGGATCGTGACGTTGCCAAACAGGCGCTCGCGGCTCGTGTGAACGGTGCTGAGGTGGATCTGGCTTTCGAGTTGGATTCAGCAAATGGCAACGTTCTCAAGATCGAACCGGTGTTGCCGCAAACGTTGGCCGGCCTGGAAGTCCTGCGACATTCAACTGCGCACCTGCTGGCGGCGGCCGTTCTGGATCTGTTCCCGGGTACGCAGTTGGGAATTGGGCCGGCGCTGCTCGACGATCCGCGCTATGGATTCTTCTATGACGTGATCGCGCCGCGAGCGTTGACCGAGGCGGACCTTCCCGTAATTGAAAAGCGCATGCGCGAGATTGTTAAGCGCAGCATGCCGTATCGGCGCGAAGAAATTGCCAAGGCTGACGCCCTGCGTATCTTTGAAGAGCGAGCCGAGCCATTGAAGTGCAAGCTCATCGATGACAAAGGCGGAGAGACCGTCAGTGTCTATTACATCGATGGCTCGCCTTTCATAGACTTCTGCCTCGGGCCGCATGTGCCCCACACCGGCAAACTGCGCGCTTTCAAATTGCTTTCGCTGGCGGGCGCCTATTGGATGGGCGACTCTGAGCAGCCGCAGATGCAACGTATCTATGGCACCGCGTTTTTCAGCCAGGAAGAATTGGACGCCTGGTTGAAGCAACGTGAGGAAGCGGAAAAGCGCGATCATCGGCGGTTGGGCCGCGAGCTCGATCTATTTTCGATTCAGGAAGAGTATGGACAGGGATTGATCTTCTGGCATCCGAAGGGCGGCATCATCCGCCAGCAGATGGAAAACTATTTGCGCGAAGAATTGATCAAGCGTGATTACAGCTTTGTCTACACGCCGCATATCGCCAAGCGCGAACTGTGGCGCATCAGCGGTCACGAACAGAGCTATGGCGACGCGATGTTTGCGCCGACGACGATCGAAGAAGTTGAGTTTCGCCTGAAGCCGATGAATTGTCCTTTTCACATCGGCATCTATAAATCTCAACAGCGTTCCTATCGCGATTTGCCCCAACGATATTCCGAAATGGGCACGGTCTATCGGGCAGAGTTGTCCGGTACTCTCCACGGCTTGATGCGCGTGCGCGGTTTTACCGTGGACGACGCGCACTTGTTCTGCACGCCGGAACAGGTCCGTAATGAGATCGATGGCTGCGTTGACTTTGCGTATCAGGTGCTGAAGACCTTTGGCTTTGAAAAAATAAAGTTCGAATTGTCAGTGAAGGGCAGCGACACTTCTAAAAGTTGGTTGGGCTCCGATGAGGAATGGAAAAACGCGGAAGCAGCAATGGCAGCCGGCCTGGATGGGCGCGGAATAGACTATGAACGGATTGAGGGTGAAGCGGCATTCTACGGACCGAAGATTGATTTTAAGATTGAGGACGCCATCGGTCGCCTGTGGCAATTGGGAACCGTGCAGTGGGACTTTAATCTGCCGGAGCGGTTCGAGCTGGAATATATTGGTGAAGACAACAAGCCGCATCGGCCGGTGATGGTCCATCGCGCACTGTTCGGATCGATCGAGCGGTTCTTTGGAGTCTTAATCGAACACTATGCCGGCGCTTTTCCTTTGTGGCTGGCGCCGGTTCAGGTGGCCGTGTTGCCGATTACGGATCGCGTTAATGACTATGCCGCCGGCGTTGCGGCCGAACTGCGCAAAAGCGGTCTGCGCGTGGAAGCAAATCTGCGCAGTGAAAAGATAGGCGCCAAGATTCGCGACGCGCAAATGCAAAAAGTGCCGTTCATGCTCGTGCTTGGCGATCGCGAGGTCGAGCAGCAGCAGGTAGCTGTGCGCGAGCGTGTTCAGGGCGACATCGGTGCGATGTCGCTGGAAGAATTCAAGACGAAGGCGCACCGGCTGATCGAGTCGCGCGCTCTAACAAACACATAGTTTCCAGGGTCAGGTAAGTGTTTCGAGCTTAATCACACTCGAACCTGAAACTTGAAACCTTTAACTTAAGGAGGTGCAGCAATAGCTACAGGCTTTCGAGGTCGCGGTTCGCGACCAGATCATAGACGATTGCCGGTCACGCGTATCAACGAGAGAATTCGAGTGCCCGAAGTACGTGTCATCGGTGAAGAAGGCGAACAGCTCGGCGTGCTGGGAATTCAAGAGGCGATTCGCGCGGCCCGTGACCGGGGCTTGGACCTGGTCGAAGTAGCCGCGACTGCACAACCGCCCGTTTGTCGAATCATTGACTTTGGCAAGTACCAGTACGAACAGAAAAAGAAGGCCAATGAGGCGAAGAAAAAGCAGGTCACCATCACCGTCAAGGAAGTGAAGTTTCGCCCCGGCACCGACGATCATGATTACGACTATCGCATGAAGCACGCGCGCGAATGGCTACAGGAAGGCGATAAGGTCAAGGCGACTATCTGGTTTCGCGGTCGAGAGATGACCCACCGCGAATTGGGTTCGCGCATCCTGGCAAAGCTGGAAGGCGATCTCGCTGACGTCGGAGAGGTAGAGGCGCGTCCGCGGATGGAAGGCAATCAGATGTTCATCATCTTTGGGCCCAAACGACATAAGACCGCGGGCAAGATTGAGCATGCTGCGCCACCACCCAGTGGTAGTTCCGGGCCGGCCACTCCGCCACCTGCTGCTCCGGGCGGATCGTCAGGACCGGCGCCGCAAGGTGATAGCTAGAATTTTATAGCGAATAGTCATTGCCGGCTTAACGCAAACTATAAGGCCACCCCAGCAGGTATGGCGCCCCAGCCGAGATGCTCGGCCGGGGACCCCGTCCGTCCCACCGGGAACCTCGGGTTTGCGTAAGCGGGAATGGCATTCAACAATAATCGCAAGCCGGCAGCTTGCGTTACACGAATATCTTAAGGGAGGGCAATTATGCCAAAACTGAAAACACACAAGGGCGCGGCGAAGCGGTTTCGTCTCACTGCGACCGGTAAGATCAAGCGCGGCCATTCGCATGCGCGCCACATTCTGACGAAGAAGTCCAACAAGCGAAAACGGCTTTTGGATATCGACGCGTTGGTGTCGAAGTCGGATCAAAAGCGGGTGGAAGCAATGCTGCCCTATGGCAGGGATTAGGACTTTGGTCTTGGGGCTTTGGTCTTTGTTTTTTTTCCAGGCGAGATGGCCTTGTGAATATGTAAGGCTCGCTGCTGGATGTGAAAACAAAGACCCAAGACCAAAGCCCAAAGACCGTCTTTACTTATTAAGGAGGCAATCATGCCCAGAGCAAAACGTGGAAATAAGCGTCTCGAAAGACGCAAGAAAATATTAAAGCTGGCGAAAGGTTATCGCGGCACCAAATCAAAACTCTATCGCTCAGCAAAGGAATCGGTTGAGCGCGGATTGAACTTTGCCTACACCGGGCGCAAGTTGAAAAAACGAGATTTTCGTAGCTTGTGGATTGTGCGCATCGGCGCCGCGGCGCGTCTGAACGGTCTCAACTATTCTCAGTTGATGCATGGTTTGAAGGTGGCTGGTATCGAACTGGACCGCAAGGTCTTGGCCGATTTGGCTGTACATCATCCGGAATCGTTCAGTGAAGTTGCCGCCCAGGCCAAGAACGCTCTGAATGAAAAGCAGAGTGAACAGGCTGCGGCGTAGCTGTCGAGCTCCATTGTCGTCTGAAAGCGGGCCCGGCTCGCAGGTGTAATCGTCGTGATGGCCGAAGGTCAGAGCCAGGAAGATCCAAAACTCCAGGTTGAAGCGGCAGGCAAAGCGTTCGAGCAGGAGTTCGAGCGCTTTGTACGCTTTACCGGTGACGCTGTCGCGGAGACGTCTTTAAGTCTGCGCGAAGGCGAGTCCGAACAGCGCGCCCTGGCTGAGGTTCGCACCAGACACTTCGGAAAGAAGAGCGCACTCGCCGCCTGTAAGAAGGCAATTGGCCGAGTCAGTCCGGACGAGCGCGCGGCATTTGGGCAACTGGTCCAGCAGATTGAATCCAACCTTAGCCAAAAGATCGAACAGGCCGAACAGACTCTGAATCGACTGGTTGAGAGCGCGCGCACTCAGCGCGAAAGTATTGATGTCACCATACCCGGTCGTCACCCACGGCGCGGGCATCTTCACCCGATCACACTTGTGCGAGAGCGAATCGAAGACATCTTTGTCACCCTCGGGTATGCCATCGAGGACGGTCGGGAAATCGAAACCGACTTCTACAACTTCGATGCTTTGAATATTCCGCAAAGTCATCCTGCCCGCGCGCCGCAGGACACCTTTTACACCACGGACGGATTTGCCCTGCGCTCGCAGACGTCGACCGTGCAGATTCATGCGATGCAGCGGCGCGGCGCGCCCGTGCGCATGATTGCTCCCGGTCGAGTCTTTCGTCGGGACACTCCCGATCCGACGCATAACCCAATGTTTTTTCAAGTCGAAGGGTTGTGTGTAGATCGTGGTATCTCGATGGCGCATTTGAAGGGCACGGTGGCCGAATTTCTTCGCCGGATGTTTGGACCCAACACAGTCACGCGTTTTCGTCCTTCTTACTTTCCCTTTACCGAGCCCAGCGCGGAGTTTGATTTTAGTTGTTTTAAGTGTGGGGGATCGGGGTGTCGGATTTGCAAGAACTCAGGTTGGATTGAGTTGGGTGGATCCGGCATGGTGCATCCCAATGTATTACTCGCCGCGGGTGTCGATCCGAATGAATTCTCCGGCTTTGCCTTTGGCTTTGGTATCGATCGCATGTGCGGGTTGATGTATTCGCTTGATGATATTCGGTTGTTATTCGAAAACGATTTGCGATTTCTGGAACAGTTTGAGTAAAAAAGAAGGGCTTTCGTCTTTGGGCTTTGGGCTTTGGTTTTTGGTCTTTGGTGGTTGGGCCTAGTAACGTTGACTTCCAAATGCCACGGCAGCGGTAACTGATCTGAAACTCGAAACCTGAAATCTGAAACCAAAGACCAAAAACCAAAGACCATCTTTTCGGATCATGTACATTTCCTACAACTGGCTATACGAGCTGACCGGCACGATTCTCACGCCGGCCGAGTTGCGCGAGTCCCTAACTATGGTTGGGCTGGCGATCGATGCGGTTGAGGATAAGGGCAGCGATAGTATTATCGATGTTGAGGTACCTTCCAATCGTCCCGATTGTCTCTCGCATATCGGCATAGCCCGCGAAGTAGCGGTAATTGAATCCGGACAGGTGACGTTCCCGCTATCGAAACCTCCCACGGTTGCAGGACGAACTGAAGATCTGACCTCCATCGCGATTCTTGACCCGCATCTTTGTCCTCGTTACGCAGCGCGTATCGTGCGCGGAGTAAAGATCGCGCCATCACCTGAATGGCTGACAATGCGGCTCGAGGCCATCGGTCAACGTCCTATCAACAATGTTGCCGACATCACCAATTACGTCTTGCACGAGCTCGGACAGCCACTGCACGCTTTCGATCTTGCGCGGTTGAACGAAGAAAGAATAATCGTACGCCGCGCCGCAAGTGAAGAAACGCTCAAGACGCTGGATGGCGTAGAGAGAAAGTTGGAAGCGGGCATGCTGGTGATCGCCGACGCCCAGCGCCCGGTAGCTCTGGCTGGGATCATGGGTGGCGAAGATTCCGAGATCTCGAGTCAGACGACCGATGTGTTGATAGAGAGCGCCTACTTCAATCCTGATTCCGTTCGCCAAACTGCCAGGGCCCTGGGCATGGACACCGAGGCCTCGAGACGTTTCGAACGCGGCGCCGACTATGGCGGAGTGATTCGGGCGCAGCAAAGATGTATTGAACTGATCTGTGAAATTGCCGGCGGCGTGGCTACTGAGAACGTCATCGACGTCGTCGGTGATCTTCCGCCCGAACGGCGTATTGAGTTTCACTTCGCGCGAGTTGAGGAGCTGACTTCGCTGCGTGTGGCCGTGCCTGAGATGCTTAGAATTCTCAAAGGCCTTGGATTTGTAATAGCGAATGAGGCTGAGTCTAATGAAGGCTCGTTGACGTTCATTGTTCCCACCTGGCGCATCGATGTCGAGCGCGAAGAAGATCTTATTGAAGAGATCGCCCGTCATAGCGGTTATGACCGGATTGGCTCGGAACTGCCCGCGGCCCACGCTGCCGGCGAGTACCAACCGCAAGAGTTGACGAGACGCGCGTTGCGCCGCTCGTTTTTGGCCAGTGGTTATGACGAGGCAATTAACTTCAGCTTTATCGATACTGCGACTGACGATCAGATTGAGCTGCTGCCGAATTTGGGGGCACAATTGGCGGCGACGCGATTGCGTGGTAGGAAATCGAAGGAGCTTCTCGTTACTTTGCGGAATCCGATTGTCGAGAATGCTGTACGCATGCGTCCCAGCCTCGTCCCGGGTTTGTTGAGTTCGCTGCGCCATAATTTGAATCACGGTGAAAGAGACGTAAGTTTATTCGAAATCGGGCGTATTTTTGCGGCGGAACAAAGTGCTGAATTGCCGCATGAGTGCGAGGCGCTGGCCTTTATTGCGAGTGGAGGAGTGCAGGAAGCAGGCCGGGCCCAGGCCTCGCGTGAAATCGATTTCTATGATGCGAAGGGTGCTTTGGAAGCCGCTGTCGACGCCACGAGGTTCGGACCGCTGCAGTTCGAGAAAGTCTCCGCCAGGCATTTGCGCGAAGGCCAAACGGCCGCGATTAAACTCCACGGAGAAGTGATTGGCAGCTTGGGACGTCTTTCCGAATCTGTTGCCGCCTCTTACAAATTTCGCCAGGCTGTTTACGTCGGCGAATTGGATTTGACTGCCTTCCTTGCTTCGGCAGAGCGTCCAGTCCTTTATCGGCCGTTGGCGCGTTACCCGGGGGTTAGTCGCGATGTCACTTTCCTGGTAAGCAGAGATGTTGCGTTCGCCGATCTCCTGCAAGCGGTGTTGGACGATAAGGAAGCAGAGTGTCGCAAGGTTCAACTTGTCGGTGTCTATGAAGGAGCAAACATTCCTGAGGACAAGCGATCGATCACTTTGCGATTTGAATATCGTTCAGATGAGCGCACACTGCGCGACGATGAAGTAGAAGAGCGGCATAGATCCCTCGTCGCCAAGTTGGCGCAAAAGTTTAACGCCGAGCTTCATTAGAAACTGATCGAAAAATAAATCGGGTGTGTTTGGCAAATGAGTCTTGCGCTTGCGGGCGCGAAGTCGCATAATCTGACGGCTTCAACAAGTTGCTTGTTTTTGTCCGGGGAGAGAAGAGATGGTTGGTTTATCTGGATTGGAAAAATTCTCGCATCTTGAGGACAAGATCTATCGCACCATCGAATTAACCAAGTCGCTCAGGCAGGAAAACGAGGGACTGCAAAAAGAACTGTCGCTGATGCGACGCGACATAGGCAACGTGCTGAACGAAAAGGAGCGCCTGGAAACGCAGGTCGAAAAGCTGCTCGCCGAACGCGACATGATCCGCATGAAGGTCGAAGCCATGCTCGATGCTGTAGCGGCTGTCGATCCGGAAATGGCGGAAGAGCTAAGATAAGGCGATCCAGAGTTTGCACGTTGAAAGCCATCGCCACCACGCAAACCCGGGGTCCCCGGCGGCGCAGCTCGACTGGGGTGGCCTTACAGTTTGCGTTACAAGATGAATCTGAGTAAGACCGGAATGGAAGCACCCACAGCCACCCCCACAGTGCGGGTCGAGATTTATAATCAGACCTACAACATTCGCTCTGACGGCGACACTGAATACATTATTCAACTGGCCGAGTTTGTCGACGGCCGCATGCGCGAAATTTCGTCAGGGACCCTCACGGTCGACTCGCTGAAAGTAGCAATCCTCGCGGCCCTGCACATTGCCGACGAACTGCATCGGTTGAAGCACCTTCATGAGCAAGCGGATTCCCAACTGGCCGCGCGCAGCGGTGAGTGTGCGGAAATGCTTGATCGGTTGCTCAAGGTGCGGTCAAGCCTGGAACAGGAAAAGGGCAATTCGGGTAACATTTCGTTTAGCTAGTCACCTCTGCGGCTTTCTTCCTTGTTTTTCCTGACAAATAGAATCTCTCAGGATTTCCAACGAGATCAGAGATCAGAGATCTGAGATCTGAGATCTGAGATTTGAGATCTGAGATCTGAGATCTGAGATCTGAGAATCCCTAAAACAAGTCGCTTCACCAGAGTACTCGCATATGCTAGTATCCATTCCGGCGGAGGGAAATATCTGCAGGGCTCGTCACCGAGTTACGATGATTGAGCCAACGCCGAAGAAAAGGGAGACCGAAGCCGCATCTGCCAGTGCAGTTCTTCATTGTTAAGAATTGCCAGAGGCTGCGGTAGACACAGGTCACCCACCTGCTAAGCAGGTTCAATCTCGGCTTCGGAACGACCTCGCGGATTTTCCTCCTGCCAACCTTTCCTAAACCGTGAACCGTCAATCGTGAACAGGACCCATGTTACTATTCACGGTTAACAGTCCGCGGTTTACTATTTTGTTATGAAAGTACTCGTTATCGGAGATGTAGTGGCCAAGCCCGGCCGGCTGGCGGTGCTTGAGCGGCTCCAGGATCTGCGTGAGCAGCACGGTATCGATCTCGCCATCATGAACGCCGAAAACCTGGCCGGCGGTTTCTCTATCACACCGTCACTGGGCGAACAACTGTTCGCTGCGGGTATCGATGTAATGACGTCAGGCAATCATATTTTTGATAAGCGTGAAGCCATCGACTACATCGAAAAGCAACCGCGTTTGCTGCGGCCGGCTAATTACCCTCCCAATACACCGGGGAGTGGCTTGTGGGTTGGACAGGTCAAGGGCATCGACGTCGCCGTTCTAAATGTAATGGGAAGGGTTTTTATGCCGCCTTCCGATGATCCTTTTCGCACCGCCGACCAGGTGCTCCAGTCGGTGCCCTCTGAAGTGAGAGTGCGCATTGTCGACATACATGCTGAGGCTACATCGGAGAAAGTTGCGATGGGAAGATATCTCGATGGCCGCGTTTCAGCGGTCGTGGGGACGCACACCCATGTGCAGACGGCCGACGAGACCATCTTACCCAACGGCACTGCTTATCTGACCGACATCGGCATGACTGGCAGCTATGCGGGGGTGATAGGCATGAACGCGGCTGATGTCATCAAACGTTTCACCTCGGTTACGTTTCGGCGCGCCGAACACGCCAGTGGCGAGGCAAGAATTTGCGCGGTGGTGATAAACATTGATGAGGTTACGGGGCGTGCCCGTGAGATTCAGCGGCTGAATTTAAGTCATGAGTCCTGAGCTACTGCAGGCTGCCCGCGGCGTTTGTTTACTCGAATCTTAACGGAAGAGCAACAGACTGGCTGCCTGTTGTACTGGCCTATTAATTCGGCCCCTCGCCGTCGGGGACCAGATTGGAGGTCGTCGTAGTTTTAACTATCGGTGGGGCCAGCAAGCGTTGCGAATAGCCTTCCGGGAAGGAGCGAACGCGTCCGTCGCCATCGGTAACTACATGCCCGGTTTCTCCTTCGGCGATGATCTGACCATCTGCATCTCTGACGATTTCATAACCAAATCGCAGCGAGCGTCGTCGCATCTCGGTGATGTGGGTCCGGATCAACAACTCGTCATCGTAATAAGCGGGAGCTTTGTAGCGGCAATAACTTTCGGCAACCACCAGAAAGGCATCGTCATTCGCTTCCATATCTTTATAAGAAAAGCCGCGCACGCGGCAGTACTCGGTCCGGCCAATCTCGAACCAGATTAGGTAGTTGGCATAATAGACTATGCCCATCTTGTCCGTCTCAGAATAACGTACCCGAATCAGGGTCTCGTGCCAGTCATCGATCGGCGGATCTTGTTGGGCCGGACTTGTCATTTGAGTAAATGCCTCCCACACTCTGTCCGACAGAGAATTAATTAGCCTGACTAAACTAACTCAGCAACGTAGCGGAATATAAGAGCGGAGGGTCGAAGATGTCAAAGAGAATCCGAATCCTGCTGGTCCTTTCCGCTACTCTAAGTCTGCTTGGGATCTCTATTTTAGCGGGCAACCCAGCGTCTGCGTCGCAACGGAAAGGGGCCGTGGTCGCAGCCGAGAACGCCAAGAATGCCGCCATCGTGGCGACGACCGCCGCGGTCTTGAAAGAGACGAGCGAAATCAGAGAGCTGCCGATTCTGCGCCCCGTCAAAAGCGGCGCCCAGTCGCGCGCCGAAATTGAACGCATGGTGATTCGCAATCTGGATGAAGAAACCACTCCCGCCGAAACGCATGCAACTGAGCTGACACTGAAAAAACTGGGCATGGTGCCGCCCGACTTTCAATACCGGGCTTTTCTTATCAAGCTTCTAACCGAACAGGTTGCCGGCTATTTTGATCCTAAACAACAGCATTTCTTTATCGCTGATTGGATCGACCTCGAAGGTCAGAAGCCGGTCATGGCTCATGAACTGACCCATGCCTTGCAGGATCAGCATTTCAATCTGCGACGTTTTGAACGCTGGCCCAAAGGAGATTCTGACGCGGAGTTGGCGGCCCATGCACTGATCGAAGGCGATGCAACGCTGGCGATGAAGGTCTATATGGCCAGGAACCCGATGATTGCTTTCGCGTTCATGCGGGCCTTCGGCTCAAGCGCCATGCCCACGGAACAGTACAAACAAGCTCCACGATCTTTGCGTGAGTCGCTGGTGTTTCCTTATGAAGAGGGACTGGAGTGGGCCACTGCCGTGTACAAAAAGGGTGGCTGGACCGCGGTGTCACAGGCGTTCTCAGCGCTGCCGCAATCTTCAGAACAAATTCTGCATCCGGAGAAATACTTTGCGAACGAGGCGCCGGTCAAAGTCAGTCTTCCTGATGTGCGCGCGGAGCTGGGCTCAAAATGGAAGCGGGTTGATTACGATGTGAACGGCGAGTGGAGTTACTACCTGATTCTGGATCAGTTTCTGAATGCGGAGGCCGAATCGAAGCGGGCGGCGGCAGGTTGGGCCGGCGATCGTTACGAGGTCTACGAAGGAACTCAGCCTGGTGAGGTCTTCTTAACGCAAATGAGCGTCTGGGACACAGAGAAAGACGCGCAGGAGTTTTTTGACGCTTACATCAAACGTACCAGGCTTCGCTATGCTAACTCTCAGGTTAAGGAATTAGAGTCCTCCTCAGCCAGCCGCCGGCAATGGACCACCAATGAAGGTGGAGTAGTGATGGAGTTGATCGGTAAGCGTGCGCTAATCGTTGAGGGGATACCGGCTACAGTTAGCGATCGGGAACTGACGAAAGTACTTTGGCAGTAGTCTTTACGCGGGGATGCTCGAACTGTCACTTGACCACGCACCAAGAGACCACGCTAATTGTCTTACCCTTCCGCCCATGATATTTTGAAATCACACACGAGTTCAAAACAATAAACATGCGTTGGGCGGTTGCCGGCTGTCCGGCTTAATTCATGAAGAGATCTCCATCCCCATCAGTCAAGGAATCGGGCACACGGCTCCGCGAATTGACCGCCGACCTCGAAC
Organism: Acidobacteriota bacterium; assembly: GCA_025463135.1. Taxonomy (GTDB): domain Bacteria; phylum Acidobacteriota; class Blastocatellia; order Pyrinomonadales; family Pyrinomonadaceae; genus JAOAPY01. The sequence goes on along the minus strand of JAOAPY010000024.1, from coordinate 106,094 downwards.
GTCTCGAGGCAAAGCTGCGGCGTGGCGGCGGGCCCGACAAGATTGATCGGCAACACAAGCAGGGCAAGCTCACCGCCCGAGAGCGTATCGACCTGCTGCTCGATAAAGATTCCTACTCACAGGAGATCGGCTTGCTCGTTGCTTATGATCAATATGACGGTGGTTCGCCCTCGGCGGGAGTTGTAACTGTCATCGGAAGTGTCAGCGGGCGTGAAGTCGTCATCGTCGCCAACGATGCCACCGTCAAAGCGGGATCCTGGTGGCCGGAAACTATCAAGAAAATTCTGCGCGCCCAGGAGATCGCCATGCGCTCGCGCGTTCCGATCATTTATCTGGTCGATTCCGCCGGCGTCAATCTTCCCTATCAGGGCGGTGTATTTCCAGGACAGTATGGCGCTTCGCGAATTTTCTATTACAACTCGATCATGCGTCACTATCTGAAGGTGCCGCAGATATCAGCCGTGATGGGCCCGTGTATTGCCGGCGGAGCGTATCTCCCGGCACTCTCCGATTTCATTATCATGGTTGAGGGTACGTCGTTCATGGGGCTCGGCGGCGCGAACCTGGTTAAGGGCGCGACCGGACAGACCATCGACAATGAAACGCTGGGAGGTGCGCGCGCGCATAACGAGCTTTCCGGTGTTGCGCACTATCGAGTTAAAGACGACCCAGCCTGTCTCGAGAAGATTAGGGAGTTCGTCTCTGAGCTGCCGCCCCGACCTCCGGCAGCCGTGGCGATTTCGGAAGGCGTTAAAGCCGCGCGAACGGCGAACAGTCTCTACGACATCATTCCCGAAGATCATCGGCAGCCCTACGAAGTTCGAGAGTTGCTTGATTGTTTGTTGGACGCCGGCCATCTGGACGAATTTCAGGCGGACTATGCCAAAGAGATGATCACGGGACGCGCTCGCATTCGCGGAATTCCGGTGGGAGTCATCGCGAATAATCGAGGCATGACCCGCGCGCCCGGAGGAGGACCACCGCGCTTTGGCGGTATCGTGTATACCGAATCGGCAGAGAAGGTTGCTTACTTCATCGACACGTGCAACCGGCATCAAATACCCTTGCTGTTCATTCAGGACGTATCAGGATTTATGGTCGGCGCCGAAGCTGAACACTCGGGCATCATTCGGGCCGGGGCTCGCTTTGTTGAAGCGATGGCGACGGCCGCGGTGCCAAAGATTGTGCTCACCGTGAATCACGCGTCGGGTGCCGGCTACTACGCGATGGCTGGTCAGGGGTTTGATCCCGACTTTATTTACAGTTGGCCCACGGGTCGCATGGGCGTGATGGAAGGTGACTCAGCAGTGCAGGCAACCTTTGGCACTGAGCTGGAAAAATTAAAACGGCGATCAGAAAGTCCGGACGACGCACTAAAAGCTGAAATGGACCGAGTGCGAGAGACGTACGAGCGGGAGCTTGACGCAAAGTATGCGGCGGCGCGCGGTTTTGTCGACGCGGTAATTACGCCTGAGAATACGCGTGATGCGCTGGAACTTTCGTTAAGAACGGCGTTGAATTATAGTGGGCCGCATCTGGGACAGTTTGTGCTTTCGACTAAGTTCGGTTGAACAAACCGATTGACGCTCAGAGGGAGGTAGAGTCATGTACATTGAGGGGAAAACTATTTTCAGAAGTACGGTGCTTGGCATGCTATTGACCGCCTGTACCTTCGCGACCGGGGTATCGGGTCAGGGCTGGATATCCGGCGGGAAGTCGGCTAAATCACCAGGCGTCAGCAAGTCCGTTAAGCCGGCGGAAAAAACAGCGAAAAGCGGAAAGACGGCGGCTGCGTCAACGGGAACAAAGATGACAGCTGCAGGAACAGCGAAGAAAACTGCGACAGTTGCCGGAGCGAGCACCGACAGCCCCGCGAAAAAAGGCACTCGCGAGCGGCGCGTAAATAACAAAGCAGCCGCAAAGAATGCCGAAGTTCCAACAAAGAAGTCCGAGGATAAAAGCACTGCGGCGGCGGCGACGTCGCCAAAGCCCGGACGGTGCGATCCAGAGAAGGAGGATCGGACGGATCTGTCGGGCACTTATAACGGGAAAGTTGATTATCCCGACGCCGGCCTGGTCGGGGATGCCACGCTGACTATTATCGGAAATCATTTCACGCTCAACTCAGGTTCGAACACCAAAACCGGCAATTTCACCGCCGTGACGACTTGTAACTACACGGCAGTCGCGATGATGTTTGGAGAATGGAAAACGCCGCAACCCGGCGAGCCCGTGCTGCCACCGCTTCCCATGCTTTCCCTGCGGGCTACCAAAAAGGGAGATCAGTTGAGCTTGATGCCTTCAGCCAGTGAACGGCGCGTGTTTTCGTTTGACTCGGCACAAAAGAAGTAAGGCGATCTCGCGGGGCTTTCCTTGTCAGCAGGCACCTAAATTCAATGAAGGAATCAATTCGTATTGCGGGCGGACAAGGGTTCTGGGGGGATCTGCCTGAGGCGCCGGTGCGCCAGGTTGAAGAAGGACCCATCGATTATCTGATGCTCGACTACCTCGCTGAGGTAACTATGTCGATCATGCAGAAGCAACGGTCTCGCGATCCAGCTGCCGGCTACGCCAAAGACTTTGTGGGATTAATGCGGCAGATCTTGCCCACCTGTATAGAGAAGAATATTAAAGTTACAGCCAACGCCGGCGGCGTGAATGTCGAAGGTTGTGCCGCGGCGGTACAGGGGGTGGCGCGGGAGCTTGGTCTGGCGGGAAAATTCCAACTGGGTATTGTTACCGGTGACGACATAATGCAGCGTCTTGACGACTTTATCTCGCGCGGCATTGAGTTGCGTAATATGGATACGGACGAGCCGTTATCCATAGTGCGCGATCGCATCCAAAGTGCGAATGTTTACCTCGGGGCCTGGCCCATGGTTGAGGCGCTCAATCGCGGCGCGCAGATTGTTATTACAGGCCGAGCCACCGACACGGGTCTGACCCTGGCGCCCATGATTCATGAGTTTGGTTGGGCGGTCGACGATTGGGACCGGCTGGCGTCGGGAACTATTGCCGGGCACATCATTGAGTGTGGCGCTCAGGCTTCGGGTGGCAATTGCCAATACGAGTGGCGCAGCATTCCCAACCTCGCCACCGTCGGGTTCCCCATTGTCGAGGCGTTGCCGGATGGTACCTTCGTGGTTACGAAACACAAGGGCACTGGCGGATGGGTGATCATCCCTTCTATCAAAGAACAGTTGGTTTATGAAATGGGCGACCCGCGTGAATATCTTACGCCGGATTGTGTAGCGGATTTCACGACCGTACAGCTCGAATATGAAGGCACCGATCGCGTGCGCGTCTTTGGTATCGAGGGCAGACCGGCAACTCAATTTCTTAAGGTCTCGATCAGTTATTCGGCCGGTTACAAGGCTGTCGGCACGCTTGTCTATTCCTGGCCTGAGGCTTACGAGAAAGCAAAGGCCGCCGATCGCATACTGCGCACGCGGTTGGACCGCCTGGGTTTGAAATTTGACCAGATCCTTACCGAGTTTCTGGGCGTCAATGCGACGCATGGCCCGCTGGCCGGCCAACCGAGAGATGATTTGCCGGAAGTTCAATTGCGTGTGGCCGTGCGCAGCGATGATCGGGCGGCAGTCGAGAGATTCACCAAAGAAATTGCACCGCTGGTGTTGACTGGTCCACCGGGAGTGACCGGATTTGCCGGCGGCAGGCCGAAGGTCGAAGAAATCGTCGCCTACTGGCCCGCACTGATTCCAAAGGGCGAGATCACGCCGCGAGTTGAGATAGTCGAAGCGTAAACACGTATGCGAATTCAACTGCTTAACCTGGCGCATGCGCGTTCAGGCGACAAAGGCGACACGGCAAACGTGGGACTGATTGCGCTCGAGGACAAGTACTATCCGTTGCTGGTGCGTGAAGTGACCAACGATCGAGTAAAAAAACATTTCGCGGGAATCTGCAAAGGTAAAGTCGAACGGTTTGAGTTGCCGAATCTTGGCGCGCTTAATTTTCTGCTGCATGAGAGTCTTGGCGGCGGCGGCACTCTGTCCTTGATGACCGATGCGCAAGGTAAAACTTTTTCCACGGCGCTGCTAAGAATGGAAATTGAGATACCGGATCAAGAGGCGCAAGAGTTGGGATTAGCCTGAGAAAGGAACCTTGGGGCGGACCTATGTGTCCGCCCTGGTCGATGGAATTTGTGACGCGGGCGGACACACCTTGTCCGCCCCTACTTTTGTTCTATGGCTTCACCACCCATCCGACATGACTATGCTCAGGTAGGCGACGTTCGTCTTCATTACGCTGAATGCGGCGCGGGCGATGAACTCGTCATACTGCTCCATGGCTTCCCTGAATGCTGGTATTCCTGGCGTCATCAATTGCCGGCGCTGGGCGAAAAGTATCACGTGGTCGCGCCTGATATGCGTGGCTATAATCTTAGTGACAAGCCCTCTAACATTGAGGACTATCAAATCGAAATCCTGGCGCAGGATGTGTTGGGATTGATCAAATACTTCGGTAAGGAGCAAGCAGTAGTCGTGGGACATGATTGGGGAGCAGCAGTGGCGTGGGCCGTCGCGCAGCGACATCCGGAAGTTGTCTCCAAACTGGCTGCATTACAGGTACCGCCACCCAAAGCCTGGCAGGCGAACTTCACGGTGCGCCAGTTCCTGTCCAGTTGGTATATGTTCTTCTTTCAATTGCCACGCATACCTGAATGGTGGGCGCGCGCAAACGACTTTGCCAGGGTTGAGCAGATGTACAGGGAAACCAGCTTCCGTTCGGGCGCGTTCACGGCTGCCGACCTCGCCGTCTACAAGGAAGCACTGGGCCAACCGGGTGCGCTCACGAGTTCTCTAAACTACTATCGCGCGAATGTTTTCCGTTCACTCTTTGCCCGCAAGGACAAAAGCACTCGAAGCGAAGAGAAGATTCAGGTGCCCACGCTTTTTATCTATGGTGAACTCGACATGGCTGTTCTTCCAACCACAGTGCGTGGGCTTGAGAGATTTGTCGACGCTCCGTATTCCGAGGTGCGCATTCCCGATAGCGGCCACTGGGTGCAGAATGAAGCCGTTGCCGAAGTTAATGCAGCGTTGTTGGATTTTCTTAATGAAGAGACCGCCCACAGTAATACCTCGGCAAAAAGGGGACTTGCATGACGGCAGAAATCGAAAGCGTGATTTATGTAGCCGATGGTCCGGTTGGACGCATCACGCTAAATCGTCCGGAGAAGAGAAACGCCCTGAACCAGGCGATCGTCAGCGGATTGGCCGCAGCGTTGAGGGCCGCGACGCAAGACAAGGCCGTGCGTGTGGTATTGATAACTGGAGCCGGAAAAGATTTCTGTTCGGGAGCCGACCTTTCCGCCCTGCAGAAAATTTCCGGAGCCTCAGTCGGGGAAAACGTGGAAGACGCAGGTTCATTACTGGAACTGTTCCTGCTGATTCGCAACTTGCCACTACCGGTGATCGCTGCTGTGCAAGGCAGGGCGCTGGCCGGAGGGTGTGGTCTCGCCACTGCTTGTGATCTTGTGCTGGCTTCAGCCTCTGCCCGCTTTGGTTATCCGGAAGTTAAGATCGGATTTGTCCCGGCGATGGTGATGGCAATATTGCGTCGCAACGTTTCTGAAAAGCGGGCCTTTGAATTGATCACACGTGGCGGCGAAATTGACGCCGACGAGGCCATGCAAATGGGCCTCATCAACCAGGTATTGCCTGATGAGAGATTCGAGCAGGCGATCGAAGATTATCTGCGTGCTTTTGAAAAAGTAAGCTCCTCAGCTGTAGCTCTCTCCAAACAACTCCTCTATCAAATGGACGGATTGAATTTCCGCGAAGGACTTCACGCGGGCCTCGACATAAACGTCATCGCGCGCATGACTGAAGAGTGCCAAAAAGGAATTGCACGATTCCTGCGGAAGGAGTAGCATACGCGCGTCTTCCAAAAGTCCGTTGCTGGATTCAAGAGTTTGGAATCTGGGCCACCAAAATACACCACCCCATTTTCCCGTTTTTGAGTCTGACCTCGGACATCCCACAGGGTCGTTGCAAACAAACTAGTCCATCTTGATTTTCCCCAGGCGGTGAGCTTGCTCACTGTCACACCACCTTAGGAGGATCTCATGACCAGGAAAGATTCCGTCGACAGGTCGGCGCGACCGACTGTCAAAGTGTGGCTCTGTCTTTTATCGTTGCTGCTTTTGTGTAGTGCTGCCCTGGGGCAGGGAACTGCCAGTAGCGGCTTGAGTGGTACTGTTCTGGACAAGAACGGGGCGGTCATCAAAGGCGGCACCGTGACTGTAACCAACAAAGCCAACGGGCAAACCCGCACGGCTACCACAAACGACAATGGAGAGTACAGGATCGACTTACTGCCCGCGGGTCTGTATGACATCAAAGTGACTGCCACTGGATTTGGTGATGTAACCTCTGAGAATGTGCAGTTGCTGGTTGGGCAGACCAATAACCACGACTTTAATATGAGCCCTGGCGTTCAGACCGCTAATGTTACGGTGACTACAGGTGAGACTGAACTGGTCAGCAGAGAGAAGACCGATATCAGTATGAATATTACCCCGCGCGAGGTGCAGGATCTGCCGCTCAACGGACGAGACCTCGGCAACCTGGCTTATCTCGCGCCCGGCGTCAAACCGGTTGATTCGTACGATCCCACCAAACGCCGCATCGCGGTCTTTGCCGTCAATGGATCGAGCGGACGTAATGTGAACGTAACCGTCAACGGCATCGATAACAAAGACAACACGGTAGGCGGCCCGGTGATGCAGTTCCCGCTGGAGGCCATTCAGGAATTCGTGATCAGCACGCAACGCTTCTCGGCCGTCAACGGTCGCAGCGAAGGTGCTGCCGTTAACGTGGTGACCAAATCCGGCGGCAGCCAGTACCATGGTTCTGCTTTCTTTTTTCTGCGCGACCGTAAATTGAACGCGGCCGAAGTCTCGCCGAGTAACACGGCCATTAAGTCAAAGCCGCCTTTCAATCGCAAGCAGTACGGCGGATCGATTGGTGGACCAATCAACAAGGGCGATCATCCAACCTTCTTTTTCTTCGCTTTTGAAAAGCAGAAGGAAGCGACCTCTATCCCGGTGGACTCTTCCGCGCTGGCGGAACTGAATCTGGTCAAGACTTTGGGAGCGGATCCGGCCGCGGTGCTGCCAACTCCCTACAATGATCGGCGCTGGAATCTGAGATTCGATCATACCTTCAATTCGAACCACAACATCTTCGCCAGCTTTAGCGATCAGAAAAACCTCGGTCTCAATGATCAGTCAGGCCAGCGCAACGACCTTAGCGAAGGGAACTTCACCAAGAACAGGCTTCTGCTGGGAAACATCACTCTGAACTCGGTTTTGACTCCGTCGATCGTTAACGCGGCAACGGTCGGTTATTCCTACTGGAACAATCTGATCGATACTGACACTAAAGTGCCACTCTTCACATTTCCCAACGGCATTAGCTTTGGCACCAATGCCAATGTGCCGCAGCAGTCTTACCAGACAAAGTATCAATTCAAAGATGACCTCTCGATTAACCGTGGTAAGCATACTTTCAGAATGGGCTTTGATTATCTGAAGGAACCAAAACTGGGCGGCTTCTTTGAATTCAATCCTACTCTGGAAATCGATTTTAAAGACCTTCCCAGCAGGATACTCAACGATGCCCAGAATTATCCGAACAAATTCGCTCAAGCAGGTGCGGTTGGTGGTATGACGATCGCAATTGGAGATCCTTATTTCAATCTTCCTGGTGGAGCGAAAATGTTCGGAGTTTATTTCCAGGACGACTGGAAAGCGCGAAAGAATTTGACGCTGAATCTCGGCATGCGTTGGGACAAGGACTTCAATCTTATCGGCACGCAGGCCCAGGAGAAAAATAGGACCTACCTGCTATTGAAGGCCATCAATTATCCGGCCGCCGCCCGTTTACCACACGACGACAACCGCGACTTCAGTCCGCGGGTTGGATTTGCGTGGGACCTGCGCGGAACTGGTCGCCACATTCTACGCGGCGGGTATGGGCTCTATTACGGTCAGACGTTTTTGAATGTGCCGCTGTTCATGATTCAACAGATTAACCCGACAATTTTTGCCAGCGCTTTTAGTATCGCTAGCGGAGATTTGGTGCCCGGCACGAATATTCTTCTGTCCGCCTGGCGCTTCGGAGTTGATCCCTTACCGACGATTCCGGCACCTCAGACTCAATTGGCCGCAGGGAATACCGGTCGCATCATGGATCCGGACTATCGAAACCCCTATACCCAGCAATGGAACCTGGGCTACTCATGGCAGCTGAACTCGCACTCAGTGCTCGAGATTGAATACACACACGTTCTCGGACTCCACGAGTCCAAGACCGTCAATATTAATCCCACGCTAAAGATTTTTTGTGCGAACGGCGGCAAAGTCTGCGGTTTGGGCGACGCAAACGGCCCTGAAATTAGCGCCCGGGTACTCACTCCCGCGTTCATTGCCGCTGGTAAGCCGGTTTTGGGCCGTATCGATCTGGAAGCTTCGACGGGCAGGTCTCGCTACGATGGCCTGAACATTTCTTATCGACAGCGTCTCTATCGCCACTTCAGCGTAAATGCCAATTACACATTGGCGCGTGCTTTGGCTTACAACGGCAATTCGGCAGCGTTCCGCAATCGCGCATGGAATCCGTATGCCTTATTCGATCCATCAGAGTTGGGACCGACTCCGAGTGATTCACGTCACAGGTTCTCAATGAGCGGAGTTGTTAATCTGCCCTTTGGATTGCAATTCGCGCCCGTCATGCAGTTGGAATCAGGGCGTCCCTATACTGCCGGCTATGGCGCTTCGATTGACATCTTGGGAGTGGGAGCCGGTAGGGGCACTGCTCACGTAACAGTTCTTACCACCAGTCCCAATGATTTAAGGAGTGCTTTAAATGCCTTTGGAGATCCGGGCGTCAACTTCATTAATGTAGTGAATGGAGTCCCGCTCATGATAAGCAACGCGGTGAAATATAGAAACTGTTTTCGAGCTGGGCAGTGCATGAATGCCCCCTTCGACAACATACGCGGCCAACCATACTTCCAGCTTGATACGCGCATCACTAAGAACTTCAAGCTAAAAGAGCGGACGAATATCGCCGTGATCTTCCAGGTGTTCGATCTGACCAACAGGGCGAACTTTGGAAACAATTTCGGTACCGATATTCGGCTGGCGACTTTTGCCACGCCTACTAATTTCCTGACACCGAGTGGCGTGACTGTGCCGCACAGCTTGTCGGCGGAACTGGGTGTGCGATTCTCGTTCTGACGAATTAGTTCGAAGTCACATGAGGGGTGGCAGAGCAGTCTGCCGCCTCTTTTTTTGTTTTCCTGGAGAATTTGATCGCGGCGTCGAGTACCGAATCCTCGATGGCGGATATGAGGCCGATGCGCAGAGCTTCGGCGGCGCTGAAGCGGCGCCCAGTGAAGAACAATTCAAGCGCCCGGGACTTGCCGATTAATCTTGGCAGTCTTTGCGTGCCACCCCAGCCGGTGATAATGCCAAGCTGCGATCCGGGATGGGCGAAGATTGCGCTGCCGGCGGCCAGGCGAACATCGCATGCAAGACTCAGATCAAGAGCCCCGCCCATGCAGTAACCATTAATCGCGGCCACTGTCAGTTGCGGTGCGTCGGCAATTCTCTGGAAGAGTCTTTGACCGCGTTCGGAAAAGGCCCGCGCCGATACTTGATCGAGTTTGGCCAGCTCGCGAATATCTGCTCCCGAGGCGAAGACATCGTCTGTGCCCGTGAAGATAATCGCACGCACGTCGCTACGTGATGTTGCCTCTGAGAATATTGAGTCGAGCCCGGTTAGAGTTCTGCTGGAGAGGGAATTGCGACTGGCGGGTCGATTGAATCGAATGATGGCAGCGGTGTCGATGAACTCAAGGACCACCCCAGGCATTTCGTCCTTAGTCATTCGCGTGGCTTAACGTTAGCGCGTAGAAACGTGACAATGTCTTCAGTTGAAGTGCCCGGCAGAAAAATGCCGGCAACGCCCAGTTCTTTCAATTTCGGGATGTCTTCCTGGGGAACAATGCCACCTACCAAAACCAAACAATCATTCATGCCCTGATCGCGAAGCAACTGAACAATCCGGGGGCACAGCGTGTTGTGCGCGCCACTGAGAATGGAGACGCCGACTGCATCGACATCTTCCTGCAGGGCCGCCGCTGCGATCATCTCCGGAGTTTGCCGCAGACCCGTGTAGATAACTTCCATGCCCGCGTCTCGGAGCGCGCGCGCAATTACCTTGGCGCCGCGATCGTGTCCGTCGAGGCCGGGTTTTGCTACCAGCACCCGAATCTTCGTTTCTGTCATTTCAAGTTTCCCGCACGAAGGACACCGAGAGGTCCATCGCGCTTGATATACGTCTGAAGTGTTGAAAAAGGAAAGAAATACTGTCCGGCAGGTTGCAGTGCCCGGATTGCGTGGGGAAAGCCGGCGTCGAATAAGAATGTAATTCCCCGGGGACTTACCGAAAATTCGTCGAGGTTCTCTTCTGTAAATCTCAAGTCCGCGAACGTTGAGCGTAGAGATTCTTTTTCCTCCGCCGAGGAGTCCTTGTCACCTTCAAATCGCCGAATAGTGGCCCGTACTTCATTCTGCAATTTTGCGTTTACCAACGAGGCCAGCCTTGCCAACAGATTAGCGTTGAAAGCGTCGGCCGCCTTTATTACTGAACCGCTCTTCAGATCAATAAGAAAGTGCTTTGTTTGTGTATCCGGATAAGCGCCCATGCCACTCTGCGAAAACATGACGTCCAGTAAGTAGTTCCGGTTGTATCCGACTTTGTAGTTGATATCGGTCAGCCAGGCATCTTCGCGATATTCTTTTAGCGTGGATCCAAACGCATTTTCCACTGCCAGAAGCTTTTGAACCTTACGCAGCACTTCGGCATCTTCGAGTCCTTTTACGACCGGGTAGCGAATAATAGCTGTCTTGCGATCCGGAAATTCCCTCGCAACCGTGCGAGAGCGAGTTAATACGATTCTGCGTTGTTGAATGACGGCAGTGCCGGGTTGAATTGTATTCTGACTGTGCGCCGTATTGCCGAGAATGGTTGCCAGGAAGGTCAGACAAATGAATTTTCTGAGGGGCATCTTGCTCATTGCAAAATTAGAACGCGGGTTCCTCATACACTCCGTAAATATCTCGCAACGCGGAGCAAATCTCACCAAGCGAAGCATAAGCGCGGACCGCTTCAATCGTCGCGGGCATTGTGTTCTCGTTCTGTTGCGCGGCAGTTCGCAACCTGTTCAGAGCGTTTGCGACGGCGCCGCCGTCGCGCCGGTCGCGAGTCTTCTGCAATCGCTCAATTTGATGCTCGCGCACCGATTCATCGATTACCAAAGTGGTAATCTCTGTCGACTCTCCGTCCATCTGATACTTGTTGACTCCCACGATGGTTTGCTCGCCGCGCTCGACAGCCTTTTGATAGCGATAAGCTGAATCCTGGATTTCACGTTGTGGAAATCCCTTTTCAATAGCCTCGACCATGCCACCCATGGCATCGATCTTTTCAAAGTAATCAAGCGCTGCGCTCTCCATCTTATCCGTCAATGCTTCAATGAAATATGAGCCGCCCAAAGGATCGATCGTATTTGCCACGCCGGTTTCTTCGGCGATTATCTGTTGTGTGCGCAAGGCAATCAGTGCCGCGCGATCCGTCGGCAGCGCGAGCGCCTCGTCATAGGAATCCGTGTGCAGACTCTGTGTGCCGCCAAGCACACCTGCCAACGCCTGGATGGCTACCCGCACGATGTTATTCAGCGGCTGTTGCACCGTGAGCGAGACTCCCGCAGTCTGCGTGTGAAAGCGCATCTTGAGAGTTCGTTCATTGGAGGAGCCAAACCGATCGCGCATTGCGCGGGACCAAATACGCCGGGCAGCCCGGTACTTCGCGATCTCTTCAAAAAAATCGTTGTGGGCATTGAAAAAGAACGATATACGGGGAACGAACTCGTCCGTTGGCAAGCCGGCCTTCACGCCCCAGTCCACATACTCAATTCCATCCCGCAAGGTAAACGCGAGTTCCTGGGTGGCTGTCGCACCTGCTTCACGAATGTGATACCCGCTCACCGATACCGGATTGTAACGGGGCACCTGCTGGGTGCAGAACTCAAAAGTGTCCGTTACCAGCTTCATCGCCGGCCGAATCGGATAGATCCACTCCTTCTGAGCTATGTATTCCTTGAGAATATCGTTCTGTAACGTTCCCGAAATCTTCTTCCAGTCAGCGCCTTGTTTTTCGGCGACCACCAGATACATGGCGAGAAACACAGAGGCTGGCGCATTGATCGTTTGCGAAACCGTCACCCCCTCGAGCGGAATGCCGTCGAACAACGCTTCCATGTCTGCGAGTGATGACACCGCGACCCCGCACTTTCCTACTTCACCTTCGGCTAGTGGTGAATCAGCGTCGTAGCCCATCAACGTGGGCAGATCGTAAGCTACCGAAAGACCTGTTTGACCCTGGGCAAGCAGGTATTTGAAGCGCGCATTGGTTTCTTCCGGCGTGCTGAAGCCGGCGAATTGCCGCATCGTCCAAAGCTTGCCGCGATAACCGGTGGGATGAATGCCGCGGGTGTAGGGGAACTCCCCAGGAAAGGAAATATCGCGCGCTGTATCGTTCTCGATTAGATCCGCGGGACTATAGAGGCGGTTTACTTCATCGAGTGAGACACTTTCAAATCGCTTCTTAGCTTCCGGCGTCTTCTTTAGAGCCGGCGCAAGTGTCTCCCTTTCCCAGCGTTCGAGTTCGGCTTGCTCCGGAGAAGAGATCTCTTTGATTTCAGCCATAAACCTCTCTGGTGATTGTGCGAATAAGGCGGAGTTCGATATTAGATGACGACTATTTGAGTGTCAAATTGCAATTATCTGAGTTGTATGACTTGCAGGAAAGGAGCGCGGCCGTGATGACTTCATCACAGCCGCGCCACAACGGCAGGGACCCGAGATACGTGGCTTCAAGCAGGGGACTTACGGTAGGCAACGGGCGGATGAAAATGATTGCCGCGCCGGGCTGCGAACGAGCACCCCAATTGCTCATTCGACCGGTACAATAATCTCATTAGCTCGCGCCATGTTAAGCTGCGACCGGGCGGCGGACTCAATAGCCTTTGGATCAGAGCTCAAGCGCCTTATTTCACTCTGCAGGACTGCATTCCCGCGACGCAGCGCGTCAACGTCCTGCTGTACTTTTGCAAATTGCGACGAAGCCGCCGATGCTTCTCCATGAGTGCGAATGGTCACTGTCACGCAGACGCTGAAAGTAGCCAACATGATCATTCCCAGGATTACCCAGGAAGGTATGATCCCGCCTCGCCGCCGGACCTCAGCCCGCGTACCGATGATCTCGATTGAGAGTTCCTTTACTGTTGGCAGAGTTGATGCGGTTCGCGGCACTACACGCTGCGAACGAATGCGGTCGTCAACCCAGTAAGTATTCGCTACCCTGCTCAAGGAGCACCTCCATGTCCGTGCGGTCCGAATTACTCAACGCGAACGATGGTTTCGCGCTCGAAACCTGATTCGCGGTGGTTTTCAAATTGAAGAGCGGTTTACCTTGTCCAACTGAGAGCCGGAAGGCGTCGGTTCGATGGCAATTTCGCTGCTATCCTGGAATTGCGAGCTAAATAGTCGTTTAGCATTTAAGGAGCTGCTTAATTCACTATTCGCAAAAACCACAAGATAACGCGTCTTTGAAATCTCCAGACCCCAATGGAGTGTGCCGGAGTTCAATTGCCAATCCGTTGCCTGTCAATAAGTTAGCGGCAAGGTTGCCGGAGGTTAGCACCAGTGCTTAAGGCTGTAAAGTTATTTTTGGGGTAGTGTTTGAGGGCTGTAAGCTGAATAGTTACTTCAACTTAAGCGCGCTTAAGCATGGAGAGGGCGAACGCAAGGCGTACAGGAAGTTCCTTTTACCAGGCTTGTGTTGAAACTTGTTGACACGTGATTCTGTTGGCTCTAGACTCGCTGACCAGTGGCCGCTGCCGGCTATTCGCGTGTCTTGGAAATCCCGACTCATAGTAAGTTGTACTCGTAAGAAGCCAGGTTTGTTTGACCCTGCCCCCTTCCCTCTCGCCAGGCAAATCAACTATGAATGGCCAAAGGTCCATGAAGGGCTTTAAATGTTCGATTCCCCTGATTCCGCGACTTCCGATTCCGTCTTAAGCGATCGTAGCATTCTGCCGGTCGATGCCATCGTCAGATCCGTATGCGAAGCAGCGCTCGCCGGTCCGGAGTTCCTTTACGAGGCGATGTTGAAGCTTAGCCTCGCCGTAGAGGCTTTGACTCCCACCTATGGGCTTTCCATCTGGGCAGTCCCGCTTGGCGAACGACCGCGAGTGAAGTGGGCCGAAGGTCTAAATAGCGATGAGCTCGACGAAGCTGCTCAGGTGGTGGCTGACACTCTGGCTGTGAGCAGCAGCAGAACGGAAATAAAGGCCGGGGACCTGGCAATATGTTTACCCCTGGCGGCGACGTCATCCTTCCGTGAGGGTGCGGCGATTTATGCTCGTTGTGTGCGGCCACTCAACGCGCCACAGGCGCGAAGTCTCAGATCAATAATCAATGTTACCCAACTCGCGCACGCATATGCGGTAACAAAAGCTGAACCGCCCCTGGCGATCCAGTGCGAACCACAGCTTCCGCTTCAGCCAGCGCGTCTTCCGGGAATGATCTTCGCCAGCCGATCAATGGCGACCGTCGCCCTGGCGGTGGAGCGCATCAAGGATTCTGAATCGGCAGTCCTCATAACCGGCGAGTCGGGAACCGGAAAAGAATTGATCGCCCGGGCGATTCATCGGTTGAGCAAGAGATCTGACCGGGAGTTCATTCCCTTTAACTGCTCAGCGGTCCCTGCCGAACTGGTGGAGAGCATCCTGTTTGGTCACCGGAAGGGAAGCTTTACCGGCGCGCTCAACGAGAGTCAGGGTCTGATCCGAGCTGCCGAGAATGGCACGCTGTTTCTGGATGAGATTGGCGATCTGCCTCTGCCTTTGCAGCCAAAGCTGCTCCGCTTTTTGCAGGAGGGCGAAGTTCATACGCTCGGTGAGAGTGCGCCGAGAAAAGTAAACGTGCGGGTAATAGCTGCCACCCACAAAGGACTCGAGGGGTTGATTCGTCAAAGGGTCTTTCGCGAGGACCTTTACTATCGCATCGCGAGCCTGCAAATCTCAGTGCCCCCTCTGCGCGACCGCCCTGAGGACGCGGCAGTGCTCATCTCGCATTTCCTGACCCACTATTCGCGGCGCAATGATCGCCGGATTGCAGGCATCACCGGTGATGCTATTCGCGCGCTCGAGGCATATTCGTGGCCGGGAAATGTGCGTGAGCTGGCCGCGGAGATTGAGCGGCTGGTGCTGTATGCGGAAGAAAATAGTTACATCGGAAGAAATCACATTAACCCGCGGATTCTACCGGTCAACGCACAGCCGGGAGAAGTGAATGAAGCTGAACGCAGTTTGGAGCAGTTGCTGGACGATTACGAACGACGAGTAATAACCCAAACACTCAAAGAGCACGACTGTAATGTCGCCCGCACAAGTGCGGCCCTGGGGTTGGGCTCGCGCCAGACGCTCTATAAAAAGCTGAAGCGACTGGCAATCGATGTAGGTGAATTTCTGCAGGAAGATACTGAGCCCGGCTTGCAATTCCGCACCCCGCATATCTGACCTTTGACCACGTCGGTTAGCTTCCCAACAATTTGTTGCGCAACTTGATGAATAGGCCTGTCCCCGAATTTACAAATGATCATTTCCAGCCTCGCATATTTCCTGCTCGCCCTCCTGCTCCATGAAGCGGCACACTTAGCAGCCGCGCGCGCTTGCGGCGTGACCGTAACCGAATTTGGTCTGGGCTGGGGCCGAATCCTCTTCGGGTTTCAATGCCGAAAGATAGATTTTGGAGTGCGTCTTTTACCGGTTGGTGCGTATGTACGTTTTGATTTGAGTGAACTGCAGCAGCGGCCGCTTCCTCAGCAGGTCTTGATTCTTTTGGCCGGCATAATCGCTAATCTGTTGGCGGCGACTGCCACCAGCGGCACTCGTTTCAGCCTGATGAACTTTCTATTAGCAGCCACGAACATTCTGCCACTTTATCAGCAGGATGGGTGGAAGTGCGGCATGGTCATGCTGCGGGGTGCATTGGGTCGCAAGAGCCCGCTGGTTGAGTGGACCTTCACCATCGCCGGCAGCGTGCTGAGCCTGGTCCTATTCTCGGCGCTGTTAATTAGGGTATTGCGCGTTCATTGACGACAGGAATTTCTTTGAGAGAAGAAACGCATATTCGTTGGCGTTGGGGCGTGCTGGCCATGTTGGCGATGATAGCGCTCTCTCTTTACCCGCATACTCACTTCCGCCTAAGCAGGGGCGCGGAATGGAACGGTTCCTATGCGGCCATCGAAGGCGTGGGCGATGAGGTTGCCTATTCCGCGTATGTCAACGCGTTGATGGCGGGCCGGCCAAGACGAAACGATCCCTACAGCGGACGCGATGACACAGCCGGGAATCAACAGCCCGAGTCATTGTTCTCAATTCAGTTTGTTCCGGCTTATCTGATCGCCTTTACGGCGCGCGCGTTCGGTGTTTCGGCGGCGACAGCTTTCATTGTACTCACGCCCCTGACTGCCGGAGCAGCTTCACTGGTCCTCTTCTGGTTATTGGCGCTGGCGACGCGTGACGATGGTGTGGCGGCCGCCGGAACGATCGTCGTCTTGTGTTTGGGGACTGTGGCGGGTGGACACGGATTGCCGGCAGGAATAGTTGGCGGAGAGCCGCTTTACAACTACTTGATGTTTCTGCGGCGCTATCAACCGGCCGCGGCGTTTCCGTTGTTCCTGCTTTTTTTCGTCATCATTTGGCAGACCGTCACCCTGAAGAACAGATTGGCAGCGGCCGCCTTCGCGACCGGTGCGGGTATTGTGTTTGGCCTGCTGGTCTATTCGTACGTTTATCTTTGGACCGGTGCCGCAGCCTGGCTTGCTTGTGTATTTCTGTTGTGGGTGATAGCCAGGCCGCCAGGCTGGCAAGGCCATCTAAAAACCTTCGGCATCACCGGGTTTGTTTCTCTTCTGACGCTGATTCCACTGGCTGGCTTGTATGCGCATCGCGCTGCGAGTCTGGATGCAGTGCAGGCCCTCGAGTTATCCCACCGGCCCGACTTATTCCGCCTTCCGGAATTGATTTCGCTTGCAGTTCTAGTACTGCTGGCGTGGTTAATGCGTCGCAAAGTAGTAGGTGGGCGAGACATAAGAACTCTCTTTGCCATGTCGTTCGCGCTGCTGCCCTTCGTCGTATTCAATCAGCAGATGATCACGGGAAGATCGTTACAGCCGCTTCACTATGAAATGTTTGTGGCTAATTACTCGGCACTCATCTCGCTGATGCTGGTCCTGGCTATGGTAGTGAAGACACCGGCAGGCTCGTCCGTCAGGATGCGTCGCAAGGCGGTTCTGTGGCTGGCCATAGCGGCATTTGAATGGGGCAGTTATGAAACGGTTGTGGCGACCAGGCGCAGTATGGAATTTGATCGGAGTCTCGACGACGCCAGGGTAGTTAGCTTACGGCTTGAGACGCTCGCCAACCTGGGTCAAAGAAAACGAGAACAGCCTCAGTCGACGATTCTGTTGACGGACTTATTAGCCGCTGATGGTTTGCCCACGAGTTCCTCGCAAGCGGTGCTTTGGGCGCCGCATATGTTGGTTTTCTCCGGCGTCACTGTCTCTGAAAGCAAGGAACGTTTTTATCAATATCTTTACTACACCGGAATTACGCCCGCCCAACTGCGGAATATTCTCGGAAACGAACGGCAATATGGCTTCACTGCCGGCCTCTTTGGTTTCGAGCGCACCATCAAAGGGTTAAGTCTGAATCCGAAGCCCATCAGCGCCGCCGAACTCGAAAACGAGCTAAAGCAGTACGCGGACTATTGCGCCTCATTCACTCTTGACTGTGCGACCCGGACAGAGCTTTCCTATTTGGTAATGCCAGTCGCTGAGGAGCGAAATCTTACGAACCTGGATCGCTGGTATGAGCGCGATGGCGGCGAACAAGTAGGTCATTACAGGCTTTATCGGCTGAAGTTGCGCGCCGGCGAGGCGAGCGTGAATGTCCAAATGATCAGGAGCAGCCTTCGTTAGTTCTATCTCTCAAAATTCTCGACACTGGTGAGGACGTTTCACCTAATAGAGCGAGATTGCTTTAGTCCCGGAGGGACGCAATGTTTATCGAACCAGGACGCCAAACGACATTAAAGCTCCGGTGCGAAATACCTGGATGCGCGGAGACACATTGCGCTTCTCCGGAGCGAAGGCCCCTTCTTCTAACGCGATCTATAAACATTCCGCCGCTCTGCGGCGAGAAGCGATTCCAGTCGGACATGAAGGGACCGCATCAGTAAATCAATCTGTACATGACGCCTGCCAACTTACAAAATATCTCGCAAGATGCCCCGTTAGAGCTGCTTGATGTGGCAGTGCGGCCGATGATCGCTTCGGAGGCGGGTCAGGAAAAGGGCATCGAATCCTATCTCTCTGCGCGGGCGCTGCTGGCTTTCGTATTCATGCTGTTGATCTTTACGCTGGCTACACGTCAGATCATCGATCCTGATTTCTGGTGGCACCTAAAGACTGGACAGTACCTGGTGGAAAGCGGGAGCATCCCAAAGACGGACATCTTCTCGACGATATTCGCCGGGAAAAAGTGGATCACTCATGAATGGCTAGCCGAAGTATTCATCTATTCAGTCTACCGCGCGGTTGGCTTCGGCGGTTTGATTGTCACCTTCTCTCTGCTGATCACCGCCGGGTTCACTCTTACCTATCGCCAATGTGCCAGGCGAGCCGGTCACGTGTACATTGCCGGTGCGGCGGTACTGCTCGGAGCCTTAGCCGCCGGGCCGACCTGGGGCGTACGACCACAGGTGTTCTCATTTCTCTTTGCCAGCGTCTTTCTTGTCCTGCTGGAACGCTCCCACAGAGATCACAACAACCGTTCAACTTGGTGGCTCGTTCCGTTAATGGCTCTCTGGGTAAACCTGCACGCGGGATTCGCAGTCGGTCTCGTCCTTATATTGTTGATGATCATCGGCAGGTCGTTGGACGCAGTGCTCGTAGATCACGAGTCGTTCAGCGAAGTCTGGCATCGTGTACGCCCGCTTGTCTGGGTATTACTCAGCTGTGGACTGGCGGTGCTGGCGAATCCGAGCGGCGCGCGCCTCTACTCTTATCCCTTCGAAACCCTTACCTCGCAGGCGATGATGAAGTTCATCGAAGAGTGGCGCACGCCAAACTTTCACGAGTTGATGTTTCAGCCGCTGGCGCTGTTAATTCTCGCGACCTTTAGCGCGCTGGCGTTGTCAGGGAAGCGAATCACGTTTACGCAGGTGCTGTTGTTGATGAGCACTGCCTGGGCCATGCTGCGATCGGGACGTAACGCTCCTTTCTTTGTTTTGGTCGCAGTGCCGATATTCGCCGAGCATTCGTGGATCTGGCTGACATCACAACGTTGGGGCCGGTGGCTTACCAAACCGGAAGTGCGAGCAGTAGGTGCGCAGGCCGGTTTGAAGATCGCGCTCAACATATTATTGCTGGTTGTCGTGCCTCTCGGGTTGATGCTCGTGCGGGTGCAGCGGACCATCGCCAACCAGCCCGCGGTTGAAGCGCAGAAGTTTCCCAGGGCGGCCCTGGAGTTCATGCGTGCTAATAAACTTTCGCAACCCGTCTACAACGAATACCACTGGGGTGGTTATCTGATCTGGAAACTCTATCCGGACTATCGCGTCTTCATTGACGGCCGCGCTGATGTCTACGGCGACGCATTCTTCTCAGAGTTCATGGCCACTCACGCCGGTGAACCACAATGGTCGGACTCACTCGACAAGTATGGTGTGCGTACGGTGCTGATCACTCCCGACGCCGCGCTCGCCAGCCTGTTGCGGCAAGATCAGAGATGGCAAAAAGTTTTTGAAGACAATCAGGCTGTGATTTTTACGAGACGGTGATCCTCCAGGAGTCCTCATCACCCGAGGCCCAACGTCGCCCTATACTTTTCGACCATGGAGCAGCAAGAACTAACGAGAACATAAGAGACATCCAACAGAAACCTGATGGAAAGGTGACCTCACTCCCCGCATCCCGCGGTTAAATCGCTCACCCATTGTTGTAACCTCACGGCGACAGCGTAATAACCCCAGCCGAACAACTCATTCCTTGCTTCTTGCCGGGCAGTTCGCTCTTTCGCCACGCCTTCGTTGTCAACTGAGGGCGACAAGTGCAGGGCCAATTCACGCTCGAACTTCAACAATACTTCAACAAAATCAAAGATTGAATAATTAGCGAGCGGTGGCACGCCTCTTGTAATGACCTGATTCGTCCGCAAGGCAAACGAGCCGCAGGGCAAGTCAGCCAAGAGGCGAGCCGGAGGGCAAGGACAAGAACCATGAAAAGTGTAAACCGCAAAGTCTTCTTTTCGTTACTCGGCATCGCCGTCGCAACACCATTCCTGGTCATCGCTTTAGTTGCAGGCATTCGGGCGACCGCACTCGCCGACAGTCTGCAAGGTGACCTGCTGGTCGTTGTGCTGGGGTTGGCAAGTGTCGTGGCAAGCTTAGGTGAGGGCCGTCTCGGTCTCAGTTGCGAAAGCGTCACTACGAAGCGCGGCCGCGTCGAGACCGAAGGCGATTCAGATCTGCGCGGTGTATCCACGCTGAATCATGGTTACTGAAACTTCAGCAAACTGTCCTTCCTAAAGGCGGACTTGCAACCGCACGGCGGAGGACGAAACACCAACTCTTAAACCAAATCTACAAGGAGCAATTGAAATGATTAAGAATTTTCTTCGTGACGAGACAGGTCTGGAACTTTCAGAGTACGCAGTAGCAGCGGCTTTGATCGCGTTGGCAGTCGTTCTTGTGTTCGGCACCCTGGGCAAGAACATCGGCGGCGTGATCACCAACCTGGCTAACAACATCAAGTAGAAAAAGATAGCGAAGCGGAGGGCGCGCCGGGCCACACGAGCAAAGCGCGCACCTCCATCTTCGCAAGGAGGTTTGTCGTGATTCAAGCATTCTTTCAGGATGAAACGGGACTTGAAATGTCTGAATACGCTGTAGCCGCGGCTTTGGTTGCGCTCGCAGTAGTCGTGGCCTTCACCGCGATTGGCAAGAACATCGGCGGCGTTATCACCAATCTGGCCAACAACATCAAGTAGGCAATTGTAAAGCAAGCAAGGCCGCCGCGAGACTCGCGAAGGCTTGAACCTGCGCCAACTAACAGGTTGCCTTACAGAAAGAGGGCGGAAGAAACAAGATGTCTGGTCCATTGACGCTCATAAGCGCAGCATTTCTGATCCCGCTGGCGTTCATCATTTCTTACTACGACATCTGTTATCGCCGCATACCGAACCCCTTTGTGCTCGCTACTTTGATCGTTGGTTTTTTTCTTAATGTCGCCTTCGCCGGTTTTGGGGGCGCGCTCGCCAGCCTGGGTGGTTGTGCTCTCGCCTTTTTTCTAATGTTCGTACTGCACATCTTTGGGGCCATGGGCGCGGGCGACGTCAAATTATTCGCGGCCATCGGAGCAGTTGCCGGCGCGCATCTGGTGTTGCCGATGTTCATCGTCGTTACCTTAACCGGCGGGGTGCTGGGAATCGTTTCGATGCTGCGAGCAGGTCAAATGAAGGTAACGATGATGCGCGTGCTCCAGATCGTGTTCGGGCTCTTACCGGGTCAGCGTGTGCCTCGCTTTGCCGTACCCAATGACCGCCGGCTCACGATCCCTTATGGCGTGGCAATCACATTCGGTAGTTTGATTTCGCTGTTCCTCTTTCATGGCTGGTAGACGAGGGAGAAGGCAGTAGGCCGGTCACTACCACCTGCGTTAGCGGGTGGGCCAACGGCAGGACCTGGAAGACAGAATAAAACTTATGGCCGGCTCGGAAGTCAGCCGGCAGGAGAATGAACCAATGCGCAACAAACGTTTTCTATTCGTTTTGGCGGGGGCCCTGGTATTTGGGTTACTCGCAGCTGTGTCTGTCAGCCGGTATCTGTCGAGTGCCCAGGCCTACACAAAAAATCTGAACATGGTTGCCGTGGCGAAGGTCGCGATTCCTGTAGGAACCAAGATCATTCCCGAACAGGTAATGATGGTTCAGTTTCCCAAAGAGTCTACGCCCGACGGTACGTTCGAAGCCGCTGCGAAACTGACCGACCGAGTAGCGGTGGTTAACATCGCAGCGCGCGAACCGATAACCGAATCGCGGCTGGCGCCGGAAGGAACCGCCGGCGGCTTGTCGGCCGTCATTCCGGAAGGTTACCGGGCGATGACTGTGAAGGTTGACGATGTGGTCGGGATTTCCGGCTTCATTATGCCTGGCACGCTTGTCGATGTCGTAGTAGTGATTCGGCCGGATGACAGCAGCAGCTCTCAGGGTCCCATCTCCAAGATCGTTTTGCAGAATATCAAGGTACTCGCCAACGGTCAGAACATCGATAAACCGGAAAATCAGCGTGACGCCAACAGCGTCAAAGTTGTCACTCTGCTGGTGACACCAGAGCAGGCGGAAAAGCTCGCGCTCGCTTCCTCCGAAGGCAAGTTGCAGCTCGTCATGCGCAACTCCATCGACCAGGGTGATGAGCAAACGACAGGTGTGAACAAGCACGGACTCCTCACTGGTGAACATGCGACCACACAACCCGATCCCGGTTCACTTAAGAGCGAGCAACCCAAACCCGTTGCCAAGTCGGCGCCGCGACCGCGTCCGCAAACGGAAGTAAAACCAGTTGCCGCACCCATGCCCCATCCCCCGCGCGCGTCAGTTGAAATGATCGAAGGCGCCAAGCGACGCAACGTCGACTTTCCCTAAGACAGCGGCAGCCCTGTCAGTACCACCGGCGTTAGCGGGTGGGATCAACGATTTGAGAATTGAAAATTCTGATTTTGGAATGGGGCCAACAGGCAACGAAAAATTCCGAAATCAGAAATCAGAAATCCGCACTCGGCAGAGGAGCTAATCATGCAAAAGCGTTCCCTTATTTGGCGCCCCAACTATTTGACACTGGCGTCCCTTCTTTTGGTTTTCGCCGGCGGCGTCGCACAGGCTCAGGAGACCTCGTACAAGGCGTCTTTCAAAGAGAAAGAGCCGATCGCGGTGAATGTCCTGGTCGGCCAGTCGAGGGTCATCAACTTTGACCGGCCGGTGGGACGGTTCTCAGTTTCGAATCCGGAGATTGCTGAGGCGGTGTTGGTTACGCCGGATCAGGTGATCGTGAATGGCAAAGCGTTTGGGCAGGTCAACTTCATTGCCTGGGAGCAGGGCAGCGGCTCATACCTGGTCTTTGATGTTTATGTGCGAACCAACCTGTCGCTGATCGATTCGCAAATCCGCGCGCTCTTTCCCAAAGACGATATTCGCTTGAGCCAGGCTAACGGCTCGGTCGTGCTCTCCGGGAACGTGAGCGATCCGAAAGTCTCAGCGCAGGTTCAAAGCGTCGTCGAAGCAGCAGGATTCAAAGTAGTCAACATGCTGGCATCGCCGGTGAAGGCCATGGCGCAGGTGCAATTGCAGGTTCGAGTTGCCGAGGTGAGCAAGAACCGGATGAAAGACTTCGGAACTTCTTATGCTTACCAAGGCGCCGGCACCGGCACGTACGCGAATAGCGGCGGTGGACCCAGCTCGCTTACCAGCGTTACGAATGGTGTTCTGGGGGGCAGTCTCTCCAGCGCGCTTAACCTCTTCGTCCTCGGTGGTAACACAGCGGCAATGATTCGCGCGTTGCAAACACAGGGAGCGGTGCGCGACTTAGCGGAGCCGAACCTGATTGCCATGGACGGCGAGCAGGCGAGTTTCCTGGCGGGCGGCGAGTTTCCTGTGCCCATCGTCCAGGGCGGCGGCGGCGGACAGAATACCGTCAGCATCATTTTCAAAGAATATGGCGTGCGGCTGACCTTTAAGCCCACCATCATTGATGAAGATCACATCCGGCTCATACTCGAGCCCGAAGTCTCGACCATCGACTTTGCCAACGGAGTGAAGTTCGACGGCTTCCTGATTCCCGGTCTGCGCACACGTCGCGCCAAGACGGGCGTTGAATTACGCGACGGGCAATCGTTTGCGCTTGCCGGCTTGCTGGATAACAGCGAGACGCGTTCGCTCTCGAGCGTGCCCGTGATCAGCAGCATTCCTATCCTCGGTGAGCTCTTCAAGTCAAAGTCTTTTCAGAAAAATGAGACCGAGCTGATGTTCATAGTCACGGCCAATCTGGTCAAACCTGTTAACCGTGACGATCTGCCGCAAATGCGCGGCATCGATGGGTTGAAAACCGGATCACCACTGGGAGTTGAGCCGAAGGGGGAAGGCATACAGGGCAAGAGCGGGTCATCGATTTCCGGGTCGATTCAGACGGTTGCACCCGCCGAACCGAAGTCGATTGAGTCGAAAAAGACAGAGAAGGAACAGCAAACAGAAGACAAGAAGGACAGCAGTCCGGCAACAAAGAGTGATGCCGTGGGCGCGAAGGCGACAGCGATGAATGACTCGTTGCCGGCACTGCGAGCGACGCGAATCAAGTTAGCAGATGCATTGGCGGTGCTCCTGCAATGAACACATCGGTGTAACGCAAGCTGCCAGCTTGCGTGTGGTTACCCAGGAAAACCCAATACAGGAAACAGGCTGCGACCACAGCAGTGAAATTCAGGAGAGCGACGATGAAAGTTAAGACAGCAAGCGACGCCGGACAGAGTATGAAAGGTCCCTCGGGCGCGACGAACACGGGCGAGACGTCCGTGCCACGCCATCGCATGCCCGATCATCGAAAAGGCGAGCGCGGCGCAGTCATGGCTTTATCCGCGGTTGCCATGCTCTCACTCTTATTAGCCACGGGACTGGCCGTAGACATCAGCCACTTCTATACCGTGAAGGCAGAAATGCAGAACGCGGCGGACACGGCGGCCCTCGGTGCGGCCGCGCGTCTTAACTCCACCTCTGGCGGCATCCGTTCGGCAGTCCTCGAGGCAACCAAGGTCCTCAACAAATACGATTTCAATAACAACAACGTGACCGTGGCCAATCTTGACCTGACCTATGCTGTCAATCTCAATGGGCCCTATGTGGACCAGACGACTGCCGAGGGAAACGCAACCAATATTCGCTTTGTAAAGGTCACGATTCCTCCCAAGCCTTTTAACATCACCTTCGCGTCGATGGTCATCAACAAAACGCAGAATCTCGGGGCGACCGCGACGGCTGGTATCTCGGTGGGCCTGACCATGAATAAGTTCTACTCGGCCTACACCTTCATTGAATCCGCGGCGGCGCCGATCCAGCCTGGGGGTGTGTACACGCTCACTCCCAAAGATTGGAACAACAACTCTGCCACCAGCTATCGCATTCTTTCCTATCAGGGCGGCGACATGGTAGCGACCGGATCGATCCATGCGTATGGCTACATGGACAGCGGCTATACCGTGGCGCGCCTGACCGGTACATCACCAGCGGGCAATCTCAGCGCGCCCAGCATGTGCCGCTATGCTCAGATTGGAACGAACACGAGGTTCGGTGACTATTCGGTCCACCCCGGATCGAACAATATTGACGAGCCTCCCGACACGATCGTCGATGAGACCATTACCTATGCACAGTACACAGCGAAGCAGGGCAGTGGGTCGGTGGAACGAGCCGACGGCATGCCCAATCGCCGCATCATGACCTTGCCTATCGCCTTGAACACTGCCTATGACACAGCGGGCGGCTCGGTCACAGCCAATGACCTCGGGGCGTTTTTCATTCGTAAGAAAGTCGATGCCAGTTGCCAGTTAGTCGTCGAGTACATCCCCAATCGGGTCGCGGTTCCTGTTGGCACTTACTCACCGGGCTCGCCGCAGATGGCCGGCCTTTCAATACCGGTTCTTTATAAGTAAGTCCGCCAAGAAGAGTCCGACAAACTTGAGTTTGTCGTCGACTGTACTACAGGCTGCCAGCCTGTGGGGCATGCCGCACGGACTGTTAGCCTGTGCGACTCAATCGACAAACTGAAGTTTGTCGAACGTTAAGCGAGGTAAAACCAATGAGGATTCAGTTTAAGCCGGCTTCTCTTATCAAGCGCTTCTTTCGTCAAGAGCGGGGCTCGCAGCTTGTTGAACTCGCCCTGGTGCTTCCAGTCATGCTTGTCCTTATGGGAGCCGCGGCCGAGTTCGGACGGTTCTTCTACACCTACAGCACGTTGGAGAATGCGGTCCGGGCCGGAGCCAGGCATGCTTCCAAATGGCGCATCAGCGAACCCTGGGAGTTTCCCGAGACTAGTCGCATGGTGGTCTATGGAGATTTTTCCGATACCTCCAAAGGGCCAATCCTTCCGGGTCTGAGTACGGCCAACGTCTCAATTACCGCCAATGGACCATCACAGAACACCATCGATTCCGTGACGGTAAAGATTATTAATTACCAGTATCAGCCGATATTTGATGTGGGCAAACTGACAGGCATTCCCGCGTTGTCATTGAAGATCAACATGAATGCGAGCTCGACAATGCATCAGCTGTTCAACGGTCCTAATCAGGGGTGAGGAGTTTTGATCATGATTAGCCGCAATTCCAAAAGATATGAACGAGGCGCCAGCCTGTTAGAGCTCGCCATTGTCGCGTCAATCTTTTTTACATCGCTGTTTGGCGTGCTCGAGTTCGGTCGTTTGCTTTGGATCCACAACACGCTAAGAGATGCCGCTCGGCGTGGTGCTCGTTACGCTGTGGTGAGAAAGAATGATGCGGCCGGCATTGCCGCGGTCAAGAACATGGTGGTCTATGGCGATCCCAACGCGAATCCGGCGACCGCGGCACCCGTCGCCGCGGGACTGACGACGAGTAACGTGCAGGTCGATTATGTCAACTTTAATGGGATTCAATTGAGCGCCAGGGCCAGCGTCAGCATCATCAACTATCAATTCAAATTCGCTGTGCCACTCGTCGGCACCACCATAAATCTGCCGGCTTACAGGACATCGCAGACGGGTGAAAGTGCCGGCTATGTACCTTGTGATATTCCCAGCGCCGCACCCTATGCACCCTGCAACATCATTCCCAATTAGGCGTCGATGTCCGACGAACTTCAGTTTGTCGTGACCTTGAAAGGACGAGCGAATTCTTAACTTGAGAGCTCATCTGTTGGCAGCGACGACAAACTAAAGTTCGTCGGACACTTACTTATGACACAAACGATCACCATGGTGGTTCTTAGCGCCGGTCTCGAGAACTTCAAAGAGATCCGGCAGGCGCTGTCCGCGGACGAGCGCACGCGCCTGCTCGCCGGTGGGAACGATGCAGAACAACTTTATGATGAAATCGTTCGGCTCAAACCGGCCGCAGCCTTAATCACACTCGACTCTAATCCAGAGCAGGGCATTGAGATGATCAAGCGCCTGGCCAGGGAACGACCGACGATGGCAATCATCTCCGCGGCGCGCAGCGACTCTTCGGATTTGATCCTGCGCAGTCTGAGGGCAGGGGCCCGGGACTTTCTGCGAATTCCCATCTTTGCCCAGGAGTTGAAGACAGTCCTGGATCGCACAGTGGCATTCAGTGACGATCAAGTTGAAGCACCCCGAAAGAAAGGCCGCATGATTTCCGTGTTTTCCAGCAAAGGCGGCTGCGGTACTTCCTTTCTCGCGACCAACCTGGCGGCGGCAATGGCAGGTCGGACAGTGCTTGTCGATCTGAATCTTCAGGCCGGAGACCTGCCGCTGTTTCTGGGTGTAGATCCAAAATATTCAATCGCTGACATGGCCGAACACCGCGCCCGTCTGGATGAGTCGTTGGTGAACAGCTTTATCACTCCTTACTCGTCCACGCTCTCTTTGCTGGCTGCCCCCAAAGAAGTCGACGCCGCCGACGAGGTAGAGCCGGAACACATTTTCGAAGTGCTGCAGCGTTTGCGAGATTCTTACGAGCTGGTTGTGCTTGATCCACAACACACCTTTGATGCGATCACCCTGGCCGCGTTGGACCAATCTGACGAGATCATTTTGGTTCTGACTCTGGATATACCAGCCATTCGCAGCACCCAGCGGGCGCTGGAAATCTTTGACCGGCTGGGCTATCCGCGCAAGAAGATCCGCGTGGTTGTGAATCGCTGGAGCAAGCAGATCGACCTTGATCTGCAGCAGGTCGAGAAGTTTCTGGGCGAAGCGGTCAGCGGTTTCATTCCCAGCGATTACCAAACGGCGGTGACCTCGATAAATCTGGGCCAGCCGCTGGTGCAGTCAGATTCAAACTCGAAACTGGCCCAGGAGATCAGACGCCTTGCGAAGGTGATTGGGGGCGCATCAATGCCGGTGGCTGAGCCCAAACCGCAGCGCGGTTTCTGGGGTTCACTACTACGTCGCGATCAGCCGCAATTCGATCTGCAGACCACAATGGGAAAAGTTTAATAGGTCACAACTACCATGGCACTGCGTGAAAGATTCATAAAGGAAGCAAGTCTGCCTGGCGCCGTCATCGGTAACGGCAACAGCGGCGAGGTAAGCGGTCAACATACATTTCAGGAAATGAAGTCGCGTCTGCACCGCGCGCTCATCAACCGAATGGATTTGACGAAGTTGACGTCGCTGGCACCAGACCAGCTTCATGCCGAAGTCTCGCGCCTGGCAGAGACCGTGCTGGTCGAAGAGGCGATGCCCCTGTCGGCAGCCGAGCGCGATCGCTTAGTCAATGAGGTGCAGCACGAACTGTTTGGCCTGGGGCCGCTTGAACCGCTGCTCGCCGACTCGACCATCTCGGACATTCTCGTTAATTCACACCACACGATCTATGTCGAACGCCGGGGGAAACTTGAAGCTACAAACGTAGCTTTCAAAGACGATGAGCATTTGATGCGTGTGATCGAGCGGATCGTTTCTTCCGTTGGCCGGCGTATCGACGAGTCATCACCAATGGTCGACGCCAGGCTCAAGGATGGATCGCGTGTCAATGCGATCATTCCGCCGTTGTCAATCGATGGGCCGGTGCTTTCGATCCGTCGTTTCGGAGCAGAACCCCTGCGCATGACACAGCTAATTGAAAAACGCGCCTTGACCAAAGACATCGCCGACATGCTCGAGATGTGTGTCAAGGCCCGGCTCAATGTTCTGATTTCCGGTGGTACCGGCGCCGGCAAAACCACTCTTTTGAACTCTCTTTCCGCATACATACCCGAAGACGAACGTATTGTAACCATTGAAGACTCAGCAGAATTGCAGTTGCAACAACCCCACGTGGTGCGCCTGGAAACCAGGCCGCCCAACATCGAAGGGCGCGGGGAAGTCACGCAGCGGGACCTGGTGCGAAACGCTTTGCGCATGAGGCCGGATCGCATCGTCATCGGTGAGGTGCGCGGCGGAGAAGCGATCGACATGCTCCAGGCGATGAACACCGGCCACGATGGCAGCTTGACGACGATTCACGCGAACACGCCGCGCGACGCGCTTTCCCGAATTGAAACCATGATTCAAATGACCGGCATGAGGCTTTCGGATCGCGCAATGCGGCAGCAGATCGCTTCAGCGCTGGACCTCGTGCTGCAGGCCGCCCGACATCCCGACGGCTCGCGGCGGGTTACTTCCATTTCAGAGATCACGGGAATGGAAGGCGACACGATTACGATGCAGGAAATCTTTCTCTATGAGCGCACCGGCATGGACTCGCAGGGCCAGGTTCTGGGTCGCTTCCGCGCCACCGGCATTCGGCCGCGCTTTGCCGAAAAACTTAAAGCCTGCGGCATGCAATTGCCACGCGTCTTTTTCGAGGACATGTAAGAAATGCTCATCTCCTTTCTCGTTTTTGTTTTTGGCTTGCTGGTCGTGCTTGGAGCGTACCTGGCCGCTACGCGCGGTTCCGATGCTAAACGTAAACGACTGCGCATGCGGCTAAGCGAAGCCCTGTTGCACTCGGCGCACACCGAAGATGTCGAAGTGATCCTCGCGCGTACCGAGCTGATGAGCGAGATACCGTGGCTCAATCGCGTGCTGGTGGATTTGCAAGCGACCCTGCGTTTGAAGAGGATGCTGGACCAGGCGGATCTTCACATCACTCCCTCGCGCTTGATGATGTTTGCCGGCATGGCCGGGATCCTGGGGGCGCTGGCCGTCTCTATGATCAGCGCTAATTTTCTTCTGGTCATTCTGGGCGGACTGGCGGCGGCGGCGGTGCCCTTCATCCACGTATGGTGGACACGCAGGAAACGCTTTGACGCATTTCTCGAGAACTTGCCGGATGCGCTGGAACTCATGAGCCGCGCCCTCTCCGCCGGTCATGGTTTCGCGGAGGCGCTGCACATGGTGTCCACCGAAATGCCGGAACCCATCGCGACGGAATTTCGCAAGACTTATGAAGAGCAGAATCTGGGACTGTCGCTCAAGCTGGCTTTGGAAAACCTGACTGATCGAATTCCGTTGCTCGACTTGCGCATGTGTGTGACTGCCGTGCTCATTCAACGCGAAACCGGCGGCAATCTTGCGGAGATTCTCGAGAAGGTCGCTTATACGATTCGCGAGCGTTTTCGCATTATGGGAGATCTGAAGACATTAACAACCAGTTCGCGGATGTCTGCCTGGATACTGTGCGGCTTGCCGATCTTTGTGGCACTCGCCGTAAGCATCATGAATCCGGATTACATGAGTGTTCTCTGGAAGGACCAACGAGGTCATTATCTGATCGCCGCTGCCATGGTCCTGCAAGTCTCGGGGATGTTGGTGGTGAGGAAGATACTCAACATAAAAATCTAAAGATGGTCTTTGGACTTTGGTCTTGGGTCTTTGGCTTTTTGTATAGGTAAAGAGTTACGACCCGCTGAGCGAAACCGAAGATCAAAACAAAAGATCAAAAACCAAAGACCAAAAACAAAAGGCCAAAGACCAACCCCATGCTTTTAATCATCGCCCTTTCAACCTTCGTTTGTATTTCTTTGGTCCTGATGGGCCTTTACTGGTTGGTAGTCCGACCGCAAAGTGCGGCGACCGAACGACTGAAGAAACTGGGCGGCTCAACGTCGAGCGCTGCGGCGCCATCATTTTCAATTACTGAGGATCAGGGAGCGGCCAGCGAACTTGCCGAGCGTCTCGCGTCTCCGTTCAGCCGTCTCCTTCCGCCTTCTGCCTCCGAAGCAAAGAAGCTGCAGAAGCAATTGATGCATGCCGGCTATCGCCAGCCAAGCGCGGCGGTTATTTTTCGCGCCGTGCACTTCGTGTCCATGGCGGGATTTCCGGTGTTGGTGGCAATCGGCTGTGCCGCCGCGCAACGACCGATGGGTTCGGCAATGCTCTGGATTCTTTTTGGATTCATCATCGGCTTCTTTCTGCCGCGTTACGTGCTTCGTCGAATGATCAACTCGCGCCAGCTGCAAATCCGTTGGGGCTTAGCGGACGCGCTGGATCTGATGGTCATCTCCATCGAAGCGGGACTGGGACTAAATGCGGCAATGCTGCGAGTAGCCTCCGAACTCAAAGACGTTCATCCGGACGTCAGTGAAGAGTTTGAGATGGCTAATCTCGAAATTCGCGTTGGTCGGGAACGTGATGAAGCTCTCCGCAATCTTGCGGAGCGCACCGGAGTTGACGACTTGCGCAGCCTGGTGGCGATGTTGATTCAGACCGACAAATTCGGTACGTCGATTACGCGCGCTATCAGAGTGTTTTCTGATTCACTGCGGACTAAGCGCCGCCAACGCGCTGAACAAGCCGCACAGAAAGCAGCGGTCAAACTGCTGATTCCCCTTGCCCTGTTTCTTTTTCCCACTTTGTTCATCGCCATCCTTGGCCCCGCGGCCATTAACCTGATGGATACACTCGGCAAGATGCAGTAGAAGAAAAGGAGAAAAGCTATGCGTACGCGAACCATCATCGCCATCTTTATCGCTTTCATACTGACGATCGCCGCGACAGCGGTATGGAGCGCCGGCACTACCGGGCGCGACGGCGATACGGAAGCGAACGTGATTGAGGACTCCGGTTCGACTGCTGGAAAAACCGGCGACACAAAGAAAGGCAATAAGGTTGCGCGGATCATGGCCGCTCCCTTTAAGGCATTGGGCAGTCTGTTCGAGCATAAACATGGGAAGCTTGAAAGAATGACGGAGAAGGACTCCGAAAACTTTGCCAGCGTCGGGGTGGAGAACGTCGATGATGCTCGCTCCGCGCCAAAGGCGCATATGAGTGCCGGCTCTGCGAAAGAACATCTGGCCGCCGGCCGCGCGCTTCTGGAGAGCGGGCAAACGAACGAAGCAATTGCCGAGCTTTCCCTGGCAGTCTCGCTTGATCCCAGACTCTCAGCGGCCCACAGCCTTTTAGGAGTGGCTTTTGAGCGAAAGGGCTTTGCGGATCGCGCGAAAGAGTCCTATGAAAAGGCGGTTAAATTCGAGCCCGAAGATGCACAGAGTCTCAACAACCTCGGGTTTTCTCTTTATCAAAATGGTAATTACCGCGCGGCGGTCGACCGTTTGAAGAGGGCCGCGAAGCTGGCGCCCGGCGATGAACGCATCTTGAACAACCTGGCCCTGGCATTGTGTCGCTTGGGCAAGTTTGAAGAAGCTTATAAGCACTTTGCACGCGCCGGCGGCGAAGTTACCGGCAACATCAACGTGGCTACCATGCTGGAACGTCTGGGACGTGACGACGAAGCGATCAAGTACTACCAGGCCGCCTATCGAATCGATCCACACAGCGCGATTGCCTCGCGCCGCTTAATCGCTCTTTATCAAAGAACGGGGAGACTGGCGCCCGCAGCTGGAAATACGGCCACAGCCGAATCAACCGAGGTCGCCAGCACCCACAAAATGACCTGACGTTGCTGACATATCCCTGCGAAAGAAAAACTATGATGTCACAAACCGCAATACTCTCTCGCTGTGAAATCGAGACGATGGGGCCGGTGGTCCCGGAAGAGCTGGCTGAGACCGGAATCGCGGAAGCGTTCCTGGGCGATCTCGCTTTAAAACACGTTGCGATGATGGCTGAGCCGACGACCGCCACAGTCGCGGAGCGTCTCCGTTTGCCGCGTACTCTCACCGAGGAGTTATTGCAGCAGCTCTATCGCGAAAAGCTCATCGAAGTGCGTCAGCAGGCGACGCTCGGATCAACCCGATACGCGATGCTGGACCATGGCTGGGATCGCCTGACGCGCCTGCTATCGGTTTGCGGTTATGTCGGTCCGGCCCCGGTATCACTGGATGATTACACGCACATGATGAAGCTGCAGTCGATACCTGCTCATCCCGCCGCGATGGAAACTGTGCGCGACGCGTTCAAGGATTTGGTGCTGCCGGGATCGCTCTTGCAAACACTGGGTTGCGTCATTAACTCCAGAAGGTCATTGTTTCTGACCGGTCTGCCGGGAACGGGAAAGACTGCCGTGGCTGAACGGATCAATAGCGCGTTGTCAGGAGCAATCTGGATTCCCTACGCGGTCGAAATCGACGGCCAAATCATTCGCGTGTTCGACGCGCACTGTCATCAGGCTGCTTCCGACGAGGTAACGCCGGTCGGATACGACCATCGCTGGGTGCTGATTGGGCGGCCCCTGGTGATCGTCGGAGGTGAGTTAACTTTGGAGAACACGGATCTCACCTGGAGCACGGCGGCAAAGTTCTATGAAGCGCCATTTCAAATGAAGTCGAATGGCGGGACGCTCGTCATTGATGATTTTGGACGACAGCGAGTGCCGCCACAGGATCTCTTGAATCGCTGGATTGTACCCCTCGAGCGCCGAGTAGATTACCTCGCCTTACATACCGGTAAAAAGATCGAGGTCCCGTTCGAACAGTTGGTGGTGTTCTCAACGAATCTCGACGAGAACGACCTGGCCGATCAGGCATTCCTGCGACGCATGGGTTATCGAGCGCGCGTCGAGCCGCCCACCGCGGCGGCCTATTCAGAAATCTTCAAGGCCGCAACCGCCGCCCGCGGTATTACTTGCGACCAGACTTGCCTGGACCATGTACTCGCCAAGTACCGGATCGAGGAACGACAAATGAAGGGTTGCGAGCCGCGCGATTTGTTGGATCGAGCGACGGACCTGTGTGTGTTTGAAGGACGGTCCTTGGAACTTACTGCCGAAATCGTGGATGTGGCCTGGCGAAATTATTTCGGCACGTCGCACGCCTTTGCTCCTCCGCCCTCGGTAGTGGTTGGCTGAGTGGCACGGCGGACACGTAGCACGGGCGTCCCGCCCATGTAAGTTACGCAAGAGTCAAGTGAAGCAGAAAGTATTTCTGCACAGAACATCGGCAAGCTGCCGATGCCACATCGCTCAGCAATGAAGAACCTAAATACAACGCGGCATCTGATAGTTATCCTGATCATCTTTCTGACAGGTTACGGCGTGACGGCGGCGCAGCGAGGGCATCGCTCCAAGGCGCGTGCGAGAAAGCACACAGCTTCGAAGTCAATTCCGGAAGCAGACGAGTCTGATGATAATTTGAAGCAGGACACGCAAATGCGGCTCAGATTGATTGACGGCACCGACGCGATCGTGGACGACGCCGGGGAGAATGAAAACGGCTTTTGGTATACGCGAAGCGGCGTCACTTACCTGATCTCCCGAGACCGAGTGAAGTCGATCAGTCGTCCGCCAGTCGTGGCACAGACTGCGCCTCATCAAATTGCAAAAGCGGCGGTCGTTAATTCTTCACCGACAATCGCAACGGCCCAGCCGGTTTGGATCTACCTGATCGGCGGCGCGCGGGTGGAAGCTGACAGCGCAAATGAATCGTTAGCCGGTGTCTGGTATAGCCGCGGTTCGCTAAATATTTATATCGAACGCAGCCGCATCGAGCGAATTGAGCGGGAAGACCTGGAAAGTGCGGCGCAATCCCAGTCTACTAAAGAACGTGGCTGGACTACAGGAAACGCAAAGATTGATTCGCTAATCAAGCAGAATGGCGTGAAACACGGAGTCGATCCTTATTTAGTCTTTTGTGTGATGGAGCAGGAATCACATTTCAGCGCGCGGGCTGTCTCTCCGAAAGGGGCTCGCGGTCTTATGCAATTGATGCCGGGTACCGGCGCGCGCTTTGGCGTGCGAAACCCTTTCAGTCCGGCCGAAAACATCGCCGCCGGCACTCGGTACTTGAAGCAATTGATGACCCAATTCAACGGCCGAGTGGACCTGGTGCTCGCGAGTTATAACGCCGGCGAAGGCGCAGTAGTCAAGTTCGGTCATCGGGTGCCGCCTTATCGCGAGACGCGCGACTACGTTCGTCGCATCAGTTATCGATATCGTCGCGCGAAAGCACCGGCGGCGCGTGGTACTGTCGCCGCTGGGATGCCGGCGCTCTGAAAGCAGGAAGGAATGGCCCCACCATCAGAAGAATGAAAGCCTTTTCAATCAAAGCCATTACAGTCGTCGCCATTTGTCTTTTCCTGGCAACGGCGTCAGCCTTTGCGCAGCGTCGCCCCGAGCCGTTGACTAATGCTTCGGTGATCAAGTTGGTGCGCGCCGGCTTCAAGGAAAAGACCATCATCGCCATCATTCATTCACGCGCGAATACTTTTGAGCTCAACGCAGACCGCCTGATTGAGCTTAAGCACAACGGCGTCACCGAGAATACTATTCTTGCCATGCTTTCTCAGGGCGGAGCGGACGTGTTGGGCGCCGACGATTTGAGTGACGATGTTTTTTTCAAGAACAGCACAACCCCGGCTGGTGACAACGATGACGCACAGAAAGATCAGAGCACATCAATTTTCGGCTCTGGTGGTTCTTCGCAGAGTGAATCACATGGCCGCGGCATGAGCGGCGCAAATCAGGGTAATACCCAAACGGCTGGGAGCGCCACGGTGCGCATTCTTCGTCCGCCCGTTGAGGAAGGCGGGGCACCCGTCAAACTTGAAAGGACCCCGACGCTAAATAATGAGTCGGTCATGCAACTCGTCGAAGCAGGATTTTCGGAAGGAACAATAGTCAAGCGCATTGAGAAATCTCCGGTAGAGTTTGATCTCTCACCTGCCAAACTTACCGAACTGCGCAAGCATCGCGTTACTGAACCTGTTATTGCCGCCATGTCAGCGGCAATGGGCGAGTCACCGATACCAAAGACCGCGACGCCCGAAAAATCCAGGGAGAACTAAAGGAGATGCTGCCAGAGTCACGGCTTCCAGGCATCTCCCTCTCTTTCGGGGTTGCACTCTTCCTGGTGGCGAGCTTCGCCATCGTCCCGGATGTCCTGCCCCAGAACCCGAGGACACCTCCGACTCCCATCCAAGGTGATTCTCGCGCTCAGGAGATCGATCCCGATGACATTATCAAGGTGGATACCACCGAGGTGCTGTTGCCGGTTACAGTGCGTGATCGCAACGGTAAATTGGTAGAGGGTCTGACGCGGAAAGACTTCCGGGTCTTCGAAGAGAATATCGAACAGCCTCTAAGTGATTTAAGCCTGCGCCAGGTTGCAGTTGACGTGGTGCTGATGGTGGACACGTCATCATCGGTGGCCGGCAACCTTGATGACTTTCGCAAAGCGGCAGACGGATTTGCGAAAGCGCTTGCCTCTGATGATCGAGTCAGCCTTATCCAGTTCGACGACCGGGTCTTGCTGCTTCAGGATTGGACCAGAAGTCGCGTGCAATTTCGTCGCTCGCTGGATCGTGTGGCGCCGGGGATGTTCACGCGATTCAATGACGCCATTGTGTTGACCTCCAATGAACAGTTTCAACGGAGCAGTTCGCGGCGCGCGATAATTATTCTTACCGACGGGATCGACAGCGGACGGGGAACAACCTTTGATAAGGCGCTGCAGGCCGCGCTGGGAGCGCAAGCGGCGATCTACGTGATTAGTAATATTGAAATTGAGCGCACCATCAAACAAGCGCAAGCCAATGACCTGCTCGCCGGCGAACCCGCGAGTGTCCGTTTCAATCAATTGCGAATAGATGACCTCAGGTTGGGACTGGCCGCGCTCACGGCGAGCGAACGAAATTTGGACGAATTGACGAGGGCGACCGGTGGGCGACTCTACGAACCAAAGTCCTTCGACGATTTGGAAGCGACTTATGCGGAAGTCGCAAGCGAATTGCGCCACCAATACGCACTCTACTATTCTCCAGTTAACAAGCTGCGCGATGGACGTTTTCGAAGGGTTCGGGTGCAAGTTGCATCACCGGATCAGCGCGTCAGCTCTCGCGCCGGTTACTATGCTCCTAAATAATTAACAACCCGCTCCTGGCCCGGACAGAATGATACGCATGAGCTTGGCATGATGAGCGTGGGCCCTGACGACACGCGGGTTGGCCGTCTTCTTAGATCGGTAATACACGTGATTCGGTAGTTAACTTCTATTATTTCCTCAGTTACCTTTTCCAATACATAGCGGCACGGTCATTGCCATTGCTTCACTGGTATTCTATGGGTATCGTCGTGCGAACCTGTGACCTGTGCGTTCAGTAGTCTTAATTCAAACCAAACTTAACGAGGCAAAGAGATGCGACCTATTAAACATGCGGAGAGAGGGCTGACCCTGCTGGCGGGCGCTGCTTTTGACGCAATTCAAGTAGTAAATAAGTACAAACCGAATCCGTCTTTCACGCCCAAGTGGTCGGACAAACCCTTGCTCAAATCCTGGCAAAAGACCAAGCCAACACTTGGCTATCCTCGCACCACGGACTCACTTTGCCCGAATTGCGTAATCGAGGCCAGAGAATCGATTTTGAGCGGCAAGCAGGATGTCAGCATCTTGATCAACGAAAAAGTCGGCGAGATCAAAGCTCAGATTATTGAGCGTGATGGCGAGATTTGGATGATCAAGGATTGCGCCATCCATGGCCACTTCGAAGATATGATGGCCATCGACTCCAAGTTTCTCACGCACATCGAAAAGATGTTCCCCGGCCGCGATATCCAGTCGCACAATGATGAGAAACTTCATAACCACGGCACGAGCACTATCAAGTACGGTCGCGGCGCGGTCCTAACCGTCGACCTGACAAATCGCTGCAACATGATGTGCGACCCGTGCTTCATGGATGCCAATCAGGTTGGCTTTGTTCACGAGTTGAGCATGGACGAGATCAAAGAGATCCTCGATAATGCCATCTCCATCAAGCCTCGACGACAGATGTCGGTTCAGTTTTCCGGCGGCGAGCCGACCATATCTCCCCACTTCCTCGAAGCCATCAGATACTCGCGCAAAGTAGGCTATAACAGCGTCCAGGCCGCGACGAATGGTATCGAGTTCGCGAAGAGCAAAGAATTCTGTCGCGAAGCTGCCGAGGCTGGTCTGCGTTATGTCTATTTCCAATTCGACGGCATTGGCAACGATGCCAACAGCCACCGCCAGGTCGGCAACCTTTTCGATGTGAAGCTGCGCGCGATTAATAATTTGCACGAAGCCGGCGTTGAGATCGTTTTGGTTACGACCCTGGTCAACGGCATTAACAACGATCAGGTTGGTTCAATTATTCGCTTCGCTCTCGACAATCCCAAGAAGATTGCGTTCCTCTCATTTCAACCGGTTTCATTTACCGGGCGTGATGAGGAGATTACCGCTCAGCGTCGTTTACAACAGCGCTACACACTCTCGCACCTGGCGCATGACGTCAAAAATCAGGTTGGCATCACCGAGCCGACGCGCGACTGGTTCCCGCTTTCCCTGATGGGTGCGTTCGCGGATTTCGCCGATCTGGTCCATGGACCAGATGCTGAATGGGGCCAGGTATCGTGTGGATGCCATCCCAACTGCGGCGTGGGCACAGCCGTTATGGTTGACAAGGAAACGCGTGAAATGAGCCCGGTGCCGGAATTTCTTAGCATTCCCGGATTGGTCAAGGACATGCGCAAAATCACTGACGCGGCTCGCGGCAAGTGGGCGTCCAACATCATGATGGGCCTGGCGCTTCTAAAGCACTACAATCCGTACAAATCACCATCGCAATTCACGCTGTACGAGCTCTTCAAGAAATTTGACAAGTCATTTGGCCTGACCGGCAAGAACTACGGCAAGGTCAGCGGCGACCGAACACAAAGCGACATCGAAAAGCGCCGCGCCGATCGCTGGAACTTTCTGTTCATCGCCGGCATGTGGTTCCAGGACTTGTTCAATTACGATTTCCGTCGCACGGAAATGTGCATTATCCCCTATGGAACCCAGGAAGGTGAGATTTCCTTCTGCGCTTACAACACCGGCATCGGTTGGCGGAACATTATTGAAAACATGCACCAGAACGCGACGGTGGCGAAGTGGTATGAAGATCACGGCCGCCACGAAATCTTTGCGCATGGCAAGGAAGTGACGTTGAGCGATGCCAGCCACAATATGGTGCTCAACCCGGTCGACCTTAAGCGACCCCATAAACCCGAAATGGAAGGTCCGAAGACAGCGCACGAAGAGGCCGTGATGATGCGCAAGCTCTATCAGGAATTGGTAATGAAGCAGCAGATGGATACCAAGGAAGCTGATAAGCCAGTGCAGATTCAGGGTCTGGGGGCGAAGAAAGCAGCGCCCGTGCCGGAAGCGGTCGGAGTTTAGTACGACACCGTCGAGCTTGTACTGCAGGCCGCCTGCTTGCAGATGACGTTGCCGCATATCAACCACCAAAGGCTGGCAGCCTGTTATTCATTTCGTGGCTGATATTAGAGTCAGGGACCCCGCGAAAGGGCTCCAAATTCGCGGGGTTCAACTATGTTGAGGTGCTGGCAACTTGACCAGAGGCCTTCTGGGCGTTTAAATAGGCGAGTTTGAATTAACCTGCAGAGATTTTAATAGGAGAGTTAGGCGGACAAAGAATGGCGATAGTTACTATTAATCCCGGTGAGTCAATTGAAAGTGCCCTGCGACGCTTTAAACGCAAGGTGATGACCGAAGAAATCATCAAGGACGCGAAAAAACACGCGTTCTTTATCCCGCCCGGTCAAAAGGCGAAGCTCAAATCAGCTCTCGCGCGCAAGCGCAACAAGAAGAAGAGCCGTATGCGCACTCCACGCCCAGCCCGTGATTAGGATATCGTTACCGCGCTCTTCTCTCACTTGCCGTTCACAGTTTGAAGAAGGGAAGTGGACGCTCGTGAAAGAGCGCCCACCTCAGAGTGGTGTGCCGGAATTCAGCGCCACTTTGAGAGTCAAGGCTAAACGCTAAGAGCTGTTTTCGATGACCCGGATTCTTCTTACCAACGACGATGGCATCCAGTCTGACGGCCTGATCAAGCTGGAACAGGCGCTGCGCGAGGTGGGTGACGTCTATGTGGTGGCGCCCGCGTCAGAGATGAGCGGCGCCTCTCACAGTTTGACCCTCGCCCGACCCTTGCGCATCCGACAGCTCGACGAGCGACATTGGACCGTCGATGGTACTCCCACCGATTGCGTTACTCTCGCTTTGAACAAGATCCTTCCCGTAGAAGAACACCCACATATTTGTGCTTCAGGTATCAACCACGGCGGCAACCTGGGCGATGATGCGACCTATTCGGGTACTGTGGCCGGCGCGCTCGAGGCAACGATTCTGGGCGTGCAAGGTCTGGCTTTCAGTCTCGTAGCGCGTGATAATTTTAATTTTTCGGAAGCGGCGAATTTCGCGGTACTTGCCGTTCGTAAAGTTCTCGCTGAAGGACTGCCTGAAGGAACGTTGCTGAACATCAACATTCCGCGTGGCGAGATCAAGGGCGCATTGGTTACGCGCCAGGGAATCAAGAACGCGCGGCCTGTCATTTCTGAACACATCGATCCGCGCGGCAAACCCTACTTTTGGATCGGAGAAGAGTATTTCAGATCGAACTCAGCGGACGGCACGGACTACAATGCCATCGAGCGCGGTTATATTTCGGTGACGCCGCTCAAAAGTGATATGACCGACCATCAGGCGTTAGCCGCGATCGAATCCTGGAACGACATCAGCACTCCGGAACTGTTGCAGAAGAGCTGAGTCATTGGAAACGGTGCCACCCATCACTCCCAAGCCGCCTGACATGAGCCAGGAATACGCAATTCCGCGCGAGCGCATGGTCGCCCGGCTCAGGGACTACTATCGCATCCAGGATCCACGCGTGCTGGAGGCGATGCGCGCTGTGCCGCGACACTTCTTTGTGCCCGAAGCCTTGCGCGGCCGGGCTTATGGTGATCACGCCCTTCCCATCAGCGCCAATCAAACGATATCTCAGCCCTATATTGTGGCGCGCATGACCGAACTGCTCGAGCTCGACGAGAACAGCCGCGTGCTGGAGATAGGGGCCGGCTCGGGTTACCAGACTGCGGTGCTTTCCAAAGTTGCCGCACAGCTGTACGCCATCGAGCGAATTGCGGATCTGGCGCGGCAGGCACAATCTCGCATTCGCCAGTTGGGGATCTATAACGCCACGGTAAAGTGCTTTGACGGCACGCTCGGCTGGGCTGCCAATGCACCCTATGACGGAATTCTCGTGGCGGCGGGAGGACCGAACATTCCTGCGCCATTGGTAGCGCAACTGAAAGTTGGTGGCAAGCTGGTGGTCCCGGTCGGAGCCGCACGCGAATCGCAGCAGCTTGTGCGTGTTATCAAGACGGAGAAGGGAAGCCGCGAAGAGGATCACGGTCCCTGCGCGTTTGTGCCGCTGATCGGGCAGCATGGCTGGAAAGAAGACAAGTGAGTTTCGATTGCGTTTACGATTGCCAATTTTAGATCTGAGATCTGAGATCTGAGATCTGAGATCTGAGATCTGAGATCTGAGATCGGAAGTGCCAAAAGGCAGATCAAATACAGCACCAAGGTTCAACAACCAAAGACCAAAGACCAAAAATCAAAAGCCAAAGACCAAAGACCTCCCATCCGTAATTAATGATCGCAAAAATAATTGAATTTCTTTCGGTCCTTATCGTAGCGGTGATCTCCGCACTCGGTTACTGGGGCGTCGCGCTGTTGATGGCGATTGAGTCGGCGTGCATACCTCTTCCCTCAGAAATCATCATGCCGTTTGCCGGTTACCTGGTATCTCGCGGGGAAATGAATATCTGGGGCGTAGGCATTGCCGGGGCCATCGGTTGCGTGCTCGGTTCCCTCGTAGCCTACTGGGTGGGAATGTATGGCGGGCGACCGTTGATCGAGAAGTACGGCCGGTATGTACTGATCTCACGTCAGGATCTGGAGCTGGCTGATCGCTGGTTCAGTCGTTATGGTGAGGCGATCATATTTACGAGCCGTCTACTGCCGGCTGTCCGAACTTTTATTGCTTTTCCGGCGGGCGTGGCGCGCATGAATTTGACGCGCTTTGTGCTCTACACCTTCGCGGGTTCACTGCCGTGGTGTTTGGGTTTGGCCTACGTCGGCCAAAAGCTCGGCGAGAAGTGGAACAAAGACGAGACCCTCAAAACGCTGTTTCACAGGTTTGATTTTGTGATTGGCATCATCGGTGTGCTCGCAATTATCTGGTGGGTCAGACGCCATTTGAAACATTTGAAGGATGACAAAGCAGGCGCTGCAGGCCACGCTCGCTAACTTTCGGCAGTTCCATCTCAGGCCTTTAGAGTACCGCCTTTTACGCATGTTTTTGAAACCGGGCAAAAAGTGTCAGACTGAAGTCGGTACTCAGAACGCCTGTAGCCAAGCTCGGGCACTACCCCAGGTCAAAAAGGAATTGCCAATAGTTCCTGATGTGATAGGATGTCGCGTCGTCGCCAGACAGTCCTAATTAAGCGAAAAGAGAGAGGTTTATGTCACGCCCTTCCTTTCTTCCCCACAGTCCTTATAAGCGAGAGCAGGCTGCCATTTCGCGTGGCACGCTCTACCCGGTAACTATTTTCTACACCGCGTATGCTGCCATCCTGTTAACCATCGGTTTGCGCTCGGTACATCCCTTTCGGTCCCTGGCTTTCTTTCTTTTCGGGATCCCCGTGTGGACGATGGTTGAATACTTTTCGCACCGCTTTGTTTTTCATCGTCACTGGAAGGTGTCCAACCGAAAGTACAAGAAGTATTTCACCTATCTCTCGAACAAGTATCTCGATCCGACTCACTTTGGACATCATGAACGACCTTTTGATGGCACCCACATCAATGGGCGGCTAAAAGACCTGATGCCTATTTTTGTCGTTGCGGTCCCGGTGAGTCTCTTGTTTCCTTTGTACTCTGCGCCTATGCTGCTGGCCGGGGTGGTGCAGTTCTATGTCGCTGAAGAGTGGATTCACCACTGCGAACACTTTTACAACTTCCGAAATCGTTACTTCCGACACATCAAGAAGTACC
Organism: Acidobacteriota bacterium; assembly: GCA_025463135.1. Lineage (GTDB taxonomy): Bacteria > Acidobacteriota > Blastocatellia > Pyrinomonadales > Pyrinomonadaceae > JAOAPY01. The sequence continues at coordinate 62,933 of JAOAPY010000024.1, read as the reverse complement.
ATCTCTATCACCATACTTCCAAAGGCATGCACCGGGGCTACGGCATAACCAATAGTTTTTGGGATGTCATTTGCGCCAGTCGCTTTCCCAAGCCGGTGCGCGAGCATTTGTTCGGTCGCCCGAAAGTCTCTGCACGATCAAGCCAGACCCGCATTGAGTCAGGCGTCTAGAGTCCCAGCCTTTTAAGCAATGCAAAAGTTATTCGGTGCAATAACCGTGACGCTACGCTTTACCTACCAGCCCCAGCAAAATGAGCAAGACCTCCTCAGAGCGGCACCACATGTAGATATGTCGACGAGTTACCCTCCAGAAGCAGGGTATGAGCGCGTGGAAATAGTCGTTTTTAGCATGGGGTTCCGCTGTAATAAGGCTCTGCTCCCGCTAATCTCACAACGTGTCGCTGTCAATGGGTTCGAGGAATACGATCGCTTAACAATCCGCCAGGATAGTTTTTCGGAGTTACCACCACTCAATACCTCGGCGTAGCTTGCTAACATTATAGGAGCCTCGTATGCGAATGGTATTCCTTCCAGCCCTCAGCGTACTTTGGGTGCTTTGCTTGTTTATTGACCCCTATCAGGCCACACCTGAAATTACTGGCAATCCCTCCACTCAATCTCCGAGTGCGGCTCCCAGCCCGACGCCAATCCCGTGTACCAATCCGACTTACAATATTCGGGACCCGGTTTCGGGGGCGTGCGTGTGCCGTAATGGAAACGGTGCAACACATTGCGAGAAGGACCAACTGTGGCGTCCCAATATTTGCGAGTGTGAGGCTAAGGGAGGATCACCAATTTTGATTGACGTCGACGGCAGTGGCTTCCAGTTCACTAACGCCGCGAACGGTGTCGACTTTGATCTCAACGCCGATGGTCTAAAGGAACGCATTGGCTGGCCCGTGTCAGGCGCTACAAATGCGTTTCTATTTTATGATCGCAACGAAAACGGCATTGTCGATAACGGAATGGAGCTGTTCGGCAATTATACTCCGCAACGACAATCCCCAGTCGCCAATGGTTTCGTGGCGCTGGCTGAATTCGACAGGCCCGAGAACCAGGGTAATGGCGACGGAATAATCGATCGCCGCGATGGTATGTTTACGCAACTTCGTTTATGGCAGGACGCTAATCACGATGGTGTCTGTCAGCCTTGGGAGGTTCATACGTTGAGCGAGTTAGGTGTTGAATCGATCTCCCTGGACTTCAAGACAAGTCGCCGGACAGACCAGAATGGTAATGAATTCAGGTATCGAGCCAAGGTCACCGATACCAGGCATTCGCATATCGCGAAATGGGCGTGGGACGTCTTTCTTGTAGGCGGTCAATAAGGTCGAGTGTGTGCCGCCCGCGCATTTATTGATACGCGGGCGGCTTCACTCGACTTGAGTTGCGCTCACGATTGTTACTTTGGTAACTCACGCACGACTTCTTTCGGACTCTTGTCTTCGCGCAAACCCTGAAAGGACGGATGTCTGATTGCGCCATCGTCAGTCCATTCCGCAAAGGCGACTTCCGCAATTAACTTTGGTTCCACCCAATGGGCCTGGCGCAGACCGGGTTCCTTGGGTACAAGCGACAATGCCGAGGTCTTACGCACCAGCTTGCCCAGTTGCTTTTGCAGATCGCTTCGCAGCTTCACTGTGAAACCTGTTCCTACACGACCCGTATAGACCAGCTTGCCTTTTTCATAAACACCCAGGATCAGCGAGCCAATGCCGGGCAGATTCTTTGTCAAAGGCGTGTATCCGATGATCACAAACTCCTGCTGCTTGCCGCACTTCACCTTTACCCAGTTTCGCGTGCGGGTTGACTCATAGGGTGAATCAGCGCGTTTGGACACGATGCCTTCAATGCCGTACTCGCAGGCGTGCTTGAAGAAGGCGTCACCATTTCCTTCCAGATGTTCGCTGTACCGCAGCAGGTCACGCCTGCCGCCGCAGATTCCTTTCAGGAGTTCTTTTCTCTTCTTGAGCGGGACGCGAGTGAGATCAAAACCGTCAAGGTAGATGAGATCAAAGATTTCATACGCCAGGCCTGCCGTGGCGCCTGTGCCAATCGCCCGTTGCAGCTTCTGAAAACTGGATCGGCCCTGCGCATCGACAATCACAATTTCGCCATCAAGCATCGCGCTGGTGACGGGCAGCAGTTTTGCAGCGGCGCCGACGCTGGGAAATTTTGCCGTCCACTCTTTGCCGTTCCGGCTGAAGAATCGGACTTTGCCGCGGTCGATGCGACAGAGCATGCGATAGCCGTCAAACTTCAACTCATGCAACCAGTCGGCTTCGCGAGGCGGCGCCTTTACCAGGGTTGCCAGTTGCGGTGAGATAAATTCCGGAAGCCTGGCTTTGCGAGCCGTGCGCAGATCTTTTAGTTCCTTCACAGTCGTCAATTATTTGTCCCTCGCTAATCCGCTGTGCGTTTTGGAAGGCGATTCTAACCTCTTCGCCTGATTGCGTGTTGTTTCTTTTAATGGCTAATGCCCGATTCGATGTCGTATCGCAAACTGTTAGTTTGCGACCGCGTTCGATGCCGTCTAGGCTTCGCAAACTCAAACTGCACCAGTGCCTTTTAGGTGCAGCCCGTAGACAGGACGGCGTCTCACGTGTAGGATGCAGCACAGAATAAAAACAAGATGAGCGCGCCGAAGCCACAAACCAGGAGATCCAGGCTGGAAGTCGTGGACCTGTTGCGCGTGGCCTGGCGGCACATCGAAGCAAGCGAACGCCTCATCGCGCAAACCCGGCTCAACGCCACCGACAGAGCGGTTGTCGAAGGCCTCTTGATCCTGGCGCTGGAACATGCGGAGAAGTCGAAGGCTGCGATCGAACATGCAGCAAAATTATCACGGGTCCAGACCCCAGGCTAACCTGACAACGTTTTGAGCGACCAGATGTCGACCTTCAGTTCTTTCGCATAGTGCAGCAAGGGATCGCCTTCCGGAGTTTCCAGGCCCAAAGCCTCAATCATCGTCGAGTTCAGCTTCGAGATTTCCGCCCGTCGCAGGGGCCAGGGCTGATGATGAATGCGTGCGCGGTAGATCCTTCCGCGGTGTTCGCTGTAAAGGCAGTAACGTTCGGTTAGAAAGAACTCGAGCGAATCAGGTTTTGCTTCCGGCAGGCTTTCGCCGATGGTCCATCTGGCGTGGAATTCCGCCGGCGGATCTTCCGTCCGGGTCAACGAGTAGTCAACGGTTGCGTCTTCCTCTCCTATTTTAATGTCGGCGTTGTAATAAGGCAGGAAATATGTTGTGCGCGCTCCCAACACCGCCGCGGCGCTGGTGCAATCCAAAGAGAAGAACCAAACGCCCGGCACGCCGTCATAGTAGACATAGGTCCGCACATTCAATTCGTGCATAGCGCTGATTCCAGGGATTGGTGGCAGGAACAGCGCCCGTGTGTTCCACATCGTAAAGGGCACAATTGCAATCCAGGCTGAGCCGTCGAATAGATCCAGCTCCAGTTTTTGTGGCATGAGCGGGCGGAGCAACACGGGATCAATACGCCAGTGCATGAACAGCAGCTCGCCCCAGCTTTGATGCATCAGCGGCCGCCCCTTCGGCTGCTCGCGTGCAGCAATCCGATCGCGTTCAGTTAGTGGCTTTACCATTAGAAAAATCCAGTTAGCACCGGGCAAGTCAGGAAGGGGGACCCTGTCCCCGCTCAAGCTGGCAAACATTCAACTGACAATTAGACCTCTCAGCTTTGCCTGCACTTGTTGTGTCCTGCTTGATTGTTTTGTAAGTTGAGCGGGGACAGGGTCCCCTTCCTTACTGTCCTTCCCGGACTGGACGATTGATCTATAAGGCTATCGTCACGTCACCACCCGAGCCGGACGCGGCGCACCCTGGATCAGTACGGGCGGGCGCGGTGAACAACACAGACTCACCAGGCGCTCGCGATCCTTCCGCATTTCGTTATCGTCTCTGAGCCAGGTCATGACCTGCTCAAAGATTCTCTGGGCATGTATTTCGTGCGGCCGGGTAATGCGATAGTGCATCCATTTTCCCTGGCGCCTGGCGCTGACCAGGCCGGCCTTTCGCAAATACGCCAGGTGCCGGCTGATCTTTGGCTGGTTGGTCTTCAATACTTCCACAAAGAAGCAGACACAAACCTCGTCTTCGCCGATCAGGCTAAGCAGCCGCAGCCGCGTGCGGTCCGCCAGCGCCAGAAAGAACAACTCCATATCCACAGGCTTTTGCTTCACGCCGCGTATTATACACGATTTCATATTTGACTTGACATATATGTGATGCAGACTTATTCTGCGTTACATATTTGCATAAGCAAATACGAACAAATTAAACGAGGGAGCAACATGATGATTAACGGCACGCAAAATCAACCAGTCCAGGCGCTGAAAGCCCACCTGGCCCTGAATGTCAGCAATGTAGAGCAGAGTCTGGAATTTTATCGAAAGTTGTGGGGCATCGAGCCGAGCAAGGTGCGCACCGGCTATGCCAAGTTCGACGTCCAGAACCCGCCGCTGAACCTTACGATCAACCAAGCCGGCTTTACAGGCCGGGGCGCGTTGTCACACCTGGGTATTCAGGTCGCTTCGACTGAGGACGTGTACGCGGTGCGTGAGCGCTGGATCCAGGTTGGCTTGTTGCCGCGCGACGAAATGCAAACCAGTTGTTGTTATGCGCTTCAGGACAAAGCCTGGGTACGCGATCCGGACGGCAACGAGTGGGAAGTATTTGTTGTGCTGAAAGACCACCTGGCCGAGACGGCGTCCTGCGAATGCGGCGACAAGGTTACAAGCTCGCCGGCGGAAACCGGATCGCGCGAAGCCTCCGCATCGTCTGCGACACCTGATGCTTCCTGCTGCTCGCCGGCGCCCGTAGGAATTGCGCGGTGAGACAGAACTTGCCGCGCCGGCTAGTCGCCGAAGGTATTGGCACTGCGCTGCTTTTGGCTGCCGTGGTTGGTTCAGGAATCATGGGTGAGCGGCTAGCGGGTGGTAACGTGGCTCTTGCACTGCTAGCCAACACGGTTGCCACTGGCGCGGCCCTGCTGGCCCTCATTCTTGCGTTTGGTCCAATTTCAGGCGCCCACCTGAATCCCGTGGTTTCTCTGGCAGAGGCTTGGCTGGGAAAGCTTGCATGGCGCGATCTTCCTGCCTATGTCGCGGCTCAACTTGCAGGAGCCTTTGCGGGTGTGGCTCTCGCGCATTTGATGTTTGGTCTACCGCTTTTCTTCGCTTCCCGTCACGTTCGCTCCGGTGGTGGGCAATTGCTTGGCGAGTTGGTGGCGACCTTTGGATTGTTGGCCGTGATCCATGGCAGCGCCGCTGTCCGGGGTGACGGGCAAGCAACGCCAAGGCTGACGGTGCCGTTCGCGGTTGCGGCTTACATCACCGCGGCCTACTGGTTTACCTCGTCGACGTCTTTCGCTAATCCGGCAGTGACCCTGGCGCGCTCTGCCAGCGATACTTTTACAGGAGTGCGTCCCGCGGATACTCCCGGGTTCATTGTGTCGCAATTGGTTGGCGCCGCGGCGGCCACGCTCTTGTTTAGCTGGCTGCTTGGCCCACAGCGACTCGCGGTTTCGAAAGAGGGAACAGGTGACTGATCCAATACGAGTACTAATCTTGTGCACCGGCAATTCCGCGCGCAGCCAAATGGCCGAAGGGTTATTGCGACAGCTGGGAGGCGATTGTTTCGAAGTTGCCAGCGCAGGTGTTTCGCCGACCAGTGTGCGATCGGAAGCCATCGCCGCAATGCATGAGATCGGCATCGACATATCGACCCAGCATTCAAAGTCGGTCGATGAATTCGTCGAGCGGGAGTTCGACTACGTAATTACGGTCTGCGATAACGCGAACGAACTCTGTCCGGTTTTTCCGGGCCACACGCAACGTATCCATTGGAGCTTTGAGGACCCGGCCCTGGCCCAGGGGGATGAATCGGATCGGCTGGCCGTCTTTCGCCGCGTGCGCGATGAGATAGGAGCGCGTCTTCGAGAGTTTGTTGTCGAAACAGCCAATCATCAATAGTGGCTTCAACTTGAAGTGCAAACAGTTGAACTCGTTTTCGCTCCAGAGGAGCGAGATGTTTATAGCCAGGAGCGCAGGCCCAAAGATCTCGCCCCGCTAGGAGCGAAACCCGGCAGCAGAAACTTCGCCGGGGCGGGCAAAAAGCAATCGCGCACCTACGGAGCTTTGGAGAAACGAAAGGACCTCCGGCTATAAACATCTCGCCCCTCTGGGCGAAGCGATAAACGATTTTCTGTCGCACTTCCAAGTTGAATCCGCGAATGATAAATGCCAAATGAAAAATGGAAAGTGAAAGACAAATAAGGCAGTTTGCAGTCATAACTCCTTACGGAACTCTATTCCTTCGCCTGCCCTTCGGTTGACTCTCACAGGCTGCTCACCTAGAATCCAACTCGCTGATGTCGGGGCGTGGCTCAGCCTGGTAGAGCGCACGGTTCGGGACCGTGAGGTCGGAGGTTCGAATCCTCTCGCCCCGACCATTAATATGAAGAAATTACGGCTGCCGGAATTGGCAGCCGTATTTCTTTAGGTAGGGACGACTTCCGTCCGCGAATCATAAGGCACAAGGTTCCCGCAAACGAAAAGGCCCTACCGTAAATCGGCAGGGGCCTTATCTTTTGGGATTGCGAAAAGTGCTGAACTACTTAATTAAATTCCAACACCAAATTCTTCTCACAAAAGTCGAAGGTAGCCGGTTCTGACTCCTCGGCATCATCAAACACCGCCTTGAAATGCCATTCACAGTTCCCGTTGTCGGTCGATTTATCCCATTCGAGCGTGGCGGTCTCGCCGCCAGCAATACCATCGCCGATGTCGAACTTCGCATAGGCCTTGCCGTCTTCAGACGCCAACAGCTTCACGATCTTGTTCTTGCTTTTGTTATGCACCTTGAAGGTGTAGCTGACCTGAGTGTGGGCGTAGCTCGCGGCAAAGCTCATAAGAACCAGCGCACAAGTAAGCAGCGTAATTCTACCGAATTTCTTTTTCAGCATTCCAGTGGTCTCTCCTGTATTTCTGTTTGATTTTGGATTGTAGTGCTTTCGGGTGGGCACTTCAGACTGGCAAATCATACAGACCCGATGCTGGTTTAGCAATTAGAAAGAAGAGCAAGTACCGGTTCAGCTTGAGTTCTCAATCTGCACCATGGGGATTCAGCCGGGACACAAGTGAAGTGGAACTAAGTGTTCTTCATGTCATTCACATCCGGTTTCAAGCGGGTGCGCAGGGGACTTGCCGATTACGTAACCGTTTTAACGGTTCATCTGCCCCAGTCAAAAACCGTAAAAACGGTTGAGCAATTCGAGTGAGCGGCAAGTCACCCCGTTGAAACCGGGTGAGAATGAGACTCGGATTCATCACTATCCGAATTGAATCCCTGACATAGTGAACCAGCGCGTGGTCCACTTGACAGGTTTTTATCGTGCGTTCTCACGACTGTGGAACGAGAACTGCTTAAAGCTGATCTTGAAGTGGCTAAATTGGGAATGATGAAACCATGGTGGCTCGAAGCTGGTACAGAAATCTGTCCGGCGTGCAGTCAATTGTATTTATATGAGACGGAAGTTCGCTGTGCCGATTGCGATGGACCGCACTGCTCAGATTGTGTGCAGGTGCGTGAGACGGTCACCGTTTGTGTGACTTGTTTTGACTGTGATGGTACGACCGACTGAAGTGTGCCACTCCCGCCGGCAAGCGGCGAATCGAGGCGAAGAATATGGCAGCCCGTTCGATCTGGAAAGGTCAAATCAAAATCGGTACCAACAAGATCCCAGTCAAACTCTATTCAGCGGTGACTGATCGAAACGTGCGCTTTAACATTCTTGATGGTCGTCATCAAAGGGTTAAGCAACACATGGTGAAACAGGATGGGGGCGAGGAAGTCCCCGCGGCGGAAATCAAAAAGGCCTACGAACTGGAACCGGGGAAGTTCGTGATCCTGACCGAAGAAGATTTGCAGACCATCGAGCCTGAACCTTCGCGGGAGATTTCAGTCACAGAGTTTGTGCCTACCGACCAGATCGCCCAGCAGTATTACGAGCGTCCCTACTATCTTGCTCCGGACGGCGATGAAAAGAATTACTTTGCCCTGGCCGAAGCGCTGGCCAAAACCGAAAGGGAGGGAATTGCCGATTGGGTTATGCGGAACAAGGCCTACAGCGGCGCGCTACGGGCCCAGGATGGCTATTTGATTCTCGCGACCTTGAGAAACGCCGACGAGGTTATTTCAGCGGCTAAGCTTCCCAAGCCCGGAGGCCGAGCACCCAGCCAAAAGGAGATCAGCATGGCACGGCATCTGGTCAGCCTGCTCGCCGATGAATTCAATCCGGAAGATTACAAGGATGAGTATCGCGATCGTGTTTTGGAATTTATTGAGCGCAAAGCAAAAGGCCACGCTCCCAGGCTAAAGCTGGTGAAGTCGAAGCGCAAGACCACGGCTCTCGACAGTGCTCTGAGCAAGAGCATTGCCGCCGTAAAGGGCAGGAAGGAGAAGCGCGCTGCCTAAGACTCATAAAAAGCCGAATCGTACGACGCAAGCGAGTGAGGAACGAGGTGGTCGTCCTTTCTGGTCCGGCACCATCACGTTCGGCCTGGTCAGTGTGCCGGTCAACCTGTTTCCCGCCAACCGCTCCAGTCGCGCGCCCTTGCGCATGTTGGGACCGGATGGCGAACCGTTGTCGCGAAAATACTATTCGGAAAAAACAGAGAAGGACCTCGATGCTGATGAAATGGTCCGCGGCTACGATATCGGCAAGGGAAAATATGTGGTCGTGACTGATGAAGAGCTGGAGCGACTGGCGCCCGACAAGACTCGCGATATCGATTTGACCAGGTTTGTAAAGGAAGACTCCATACCACCGCTCTATTTTGAGCGTGGCTACTTTCTTACACCCGATGGCGGATCGGAAAAGGCCTACAAGCTGCTGGCAGAAACAATGACAAAGGATGGCCAGGCGGGAATCGCCACCTTTGTGATGCGAGGCAAGGAACACTTGGTCGCCATCTTTTCGGACCATGGCATTCTGCGGGCCGAGACGATGCGTTTCCCTGATGAGGTGCGTTCGCCCAAAGACATCGACCTGCCTGCAAAGAAAAAAGCAACGCCGGCCGCAGTCAAAAAATTCGAGACCTTAATCCGGAAGAAGTCTAAAAAGACGTTCACCCCCGCGGCAGATGAAGAGACACAGCGGTTGTTAAAGCTGGCCAGGAAGAAACAGGCGAAACGCAGCAATGTGGTGCATATGAGCAGTGATGAAGAAGCCACCGAAAGCAATGTCGTTGATCTGATGCAAATTTTGAAGAAGAGTCTTGCTGGAAGATCAAAGTAACACCGTCACAACGCCAGGCGAAAAAGAAAAAGGGGGACAGAGATGATTAGCAGGGAAAATCTTCGTGCCAAGCTCGGAAAGGCAATGATCAATCGTCGACTCGGGATTTTTGTAGCGGGGCTGGGTTTGGGAACCGCTCTGGTCTACTTGCTGCTGAATAGGACTCAGGGCCATGATAAATCTCTCGCGCCACGAATAGGGGAACATACCGTCGATGACCGCGGCACAGGACAAGAATCAGCCGCGACAATGCTCCTCAAATTACGAGATCGTGCTTTCGAAGCCAGTGATGAAAAGTTGGCCGTGGCTCTTGGTCGCCCCATTGAGGAGATAAATGCCTGGCATAGCGGCCAGGAGGTTATTGATGACGATGTGGTAATGAAGGTGCGCAACATCGCGCGGCTTCGTGGTGTTGTGATCGAGTAGCACCGAGTTGCCCATTCACTCCGGCGACGGTGCATCGCCTGACTACTCTCATGGATTCGAAAAACGAAACGGACACAAATTCCAGCTCGCCGGTCTCTTCACCTCAGAGTGTCGAGGAGTTGACCCGCCGCAATGTCGAAACGGTGCGGAAGCTGGAGGAAGCTGCCCAGGAACAACGGACGTCTACCGACCGGGTAGCTGACGCGATCGCCGGTTTTTGCGGAAGCATGACGTTTGTATGGGTGCATGTCGCGTGGTTTGGCGGTTGGATTGCTCTCAATCTATTACCCGGCCTGCGACACATCGATCCCTTTCCTTTCACTTTTCTTACGTTGGTAGTTTCGCTTGAAGCGATTTTCCTTTCGACCTTCATCTTGATAAGTCAGAACCACGATTCCCGGGTGAGCGAGAAAAGGAACCACCTTGATCTCCAAATCAATCTCCTGTCCGAACAGGAGAACACGAAAATGCTTACCATCCTTCACCAGATTGCCGACAAGGTGGGCGTTGAGTTTGCAGACGACTCGCACGCGAGGGTCCTGCAGGAGGAGACCAGGCCCGAGAAGTTGGCGGAGCAGATAGAACAGTTAGGTGACGGTAAACACGAATCAGCCCCACGCAGTTAGAAATCCAGGACGCGAGGCTGGCGCACAACTGGTTGTGCGGAATTTAATCTGCGCCCGTGACACGACTGAGCGGCGCCTTTAGAAAACTCCAATCGCACCCAGGTTGCCTTCGATCGGCCTTTTACCGAGAAGCTTGTTTGCGACCAGAACTTTCTGACTCGCAGTCAAGATCTGATAGATGGAAGTCTTCGCCCGAGCCTTCATGGCGATCATTTGAGTCAGCAGTGAAGCTTCCAGTGCTGACAGTCGATCGACTTCGTCTTCATCAGGCGCATCAGTCAAGGTTGCCGCTGCGAGCTGCTGGTCTACTTGATCGAGCTCTGAAATCAGCGGTTCGGCGCTAACCTCGGTGCCCGTGATAATGGCCACGATCTGGAATTGTTGCTCCTTTGTCAGCTTCAGTTGATCGGTAATTGGAGCAAACACTTCGGTCACGAGCGCACCATAGTCACGCGGAACGCCGTTCAACTGTTTTTGTTCCTGCAATTCCGGGGCGCCGAGCTTGCGAGCTTGTGCTAATCCTGGGACAGCAACGGCGGTCAGCAGTAATGCCGCCGGTAGCAGAGAGAATGATGACGTCATGAATAAGTCTCCTTAATAATTTCCGAAAATTATTGAAACCATGAATCAGTTGGGGGCGAGTATTTACAGAACCGGGAGCGGTGGCGACCGGATCCTACGATCAACCCAGGCATTAAATCTGTTTCTGTTGCTCCGCAGGTCGAATCTGGATCCGGTCGCATCCACCACGCCAAGCGGGCTGCCGCTCGGGGCCCGCAGTCCGCTCCCGGTTCTGTAACTGCCATGAGATCCGTTTTACTTTATGACGATACCCGCGGAAATGCGGATGCCATTCAGCGTCTGATCGGGAAACGTAATCGTATTGATTGTGCGCCGGCGCAGGAAGATTGGATTGTAATCAAACTGAAATAGTCTAAGGGCGAACCTGTCGTTCAATTTATAGTCGACGCCGCCGCCCAGATTCAGAGCAAAGCTTGTGTTCCGATCCGTCGCGTAATCGCCACCACCAATAAGTGTCTCTCTTAAGTTGCGGCGTGCGATGCCAGCCAGCGCATGTGTGAATGGTGTGAAACGACTCTTGCTCGAAAACCGATATTGCGGCCCGGCCGTTATGTTGTACAACGACATCTTCGAGCGCGTCGCAATCGAATCGAAGAAGTCATCTCGGCTCTTGAAGTGAGCTGAGAAATCAACCACCACTCCCAGATGTTTTTTGAAGTAAGCCGCGCCGGATACATTAAATCCGTTCAGATTGAATCGCTTGTCAAGACTGGTGCTGGAAATGCCTGCGGACTGAAGGTTGGTGCTCTTGATTCCGGAATCGGCGCTCTCGTAAGAGTATCCGCCGAAGAACTCAGGTTTGTTGTCGGATTGGGCGTTGGCGTACCCATAGGTTGAAAACAGCAGCAAGCCAAAAAAGGCAAATCTCTTCATTATTAGGTCCCCCGTGTAGTCGAATAGTTTTCTGATTCAGAGGACCGTTCTTCTGTAGTTCAGGGATTTGACGAAGCGAAACGTCGTGGCGCTTCCAAATCAAATGCTCTGGACACTCGAACTAGTCTTGAATCGGCTACTAAGACGCTGTGACGGGTACTAGCGACGCAAAGAGTGCGTGAATGGAATGTGAAGATATGTTAAGGAGGTTTCTCACAAGACGGCGGGACGCGCGTGGGACAACTGCGTCTGATTTCAGTTATGCGTGTCGGCGAGTTGAACTTCGCGCAGGCGTCGCTCGAGAAATCGTCGTTCGCTTTCGTTTGCTGCCAGCGAAAGCGCCCGCGTGTAGCTCTGCGCTGCTTCCACGTTGGATCCAACACGGCGGAGCAGATCGGCGCGTGCCGCGTGCAGCAGGTGATAGCTTTCGAGTTCGCCGCCGGCAGCGAGTTTTTCAATGAGCGCCAGGGCCGGCTTTGGTCCAGCCACCATTGCCAATGCCGCGGCTCGGTTTAGCGACACAATTGGAGAGGGCTGGAGCAGTTCCAGTTGATCATAGAATCGCACGATCTGTAACCAGTCAGTATCTTCGGCTCGGGCTGCTCTACAATGCTCAGCAGCGATGGCCGCTTGCAGCGCGAACGGTCCAGGCTCGCCGCGCAGCGCTTCGGCGACAAGCGGCAGCGCTTCGGCGATCTGCCCTTCGTTCCAACGACTGCGATCCTGCTCTTCAAGAACGATGATATCTCCCGCGTCATCGAGACGTGCCTCGCGCCGCGAATCGTGCAGCAGCATCAGGGCGACGAGAGCAGTTGCTTCGGGAGGCGGTTGCGGCGCCAGCAACGCTCTTACGAGCCGGCCCAGACGAATGGCCTCGGCACAGAGATCCGTTCTCACCAGCGACTCACCCCGCGTTGCTGCATAGCCTTCGCTAAAGACAAGGTAAATCACGGTCAGCACAGCGTCGAGCCGTTCGGGCATAGCGTTCGCATCAGGCACCGCATAGGGAATGCGCGCGTCCCGGATCTTTCGCTTGGCGCGCACCAGGCGCTGCGCCATGGTTGCCGGCGGCATCAGAAACGCGCGGGCAATTTCGTCGGTCTCCAAGCCGCCGAGGGTCCGCAGAGTCAATGCGACTTGCGCCTCAATCGCCAGCGCGGGATGGCAGCAAGTGAAGATCAGGCGCAGGCGATCATCGGAAATTTCAGGTGTGTCATCGTATTTGGCGTAGTCCGGCTCTTCGATTGTCTGAATCATTCCGGAAGCGACATACGATTCAACTTTCTCCTGAAACCGATTCTGACGCCTTAAGCGGTCGATCGCTTTGTGGCGGGCCGTCTGGATGATCCACGCGGGTGGAGAGTCAGGGACCCCGGAATCGCCCCACTGGTTCAAAGCGGCAGCAAAAGCTTCCTGCGCTGCCTCTTCCGCGACGTCAAAGTCATGGAAGGATCGGATCAGTGTGGCAACGATCCGCCCCCAATCGGAACGGTAGACTGCCTCAACTGCCGCGTTGGCGTTTTGTAGCATGTCTCATGTTAAGTATTCCCGGCAGGCGTGTCGATGCGGTAACTCAGTAATCAGTAATCAGTTGTCAGCAGACAGTTGCTCTTTGTCCGTGTCCCTCGCGGCTTACCGCCGCTATTCACTACCCCTGCGAGTTCGGACTATTTGGGACACGCGCACCAGTGTGCCGGGGCATACCGCCCGCGGGTGCCCTCAGCGATCCGTTGTGATCGCACCAATGCTTCAATGTTTAGCAGACCGAGTGGTCTCGGTATGGCGCTTGCGATAGGTCTTTCTGCCAGAGTCTCACCCACCTCTTCCCTCAATTTCGCCACCATCGGGAACCACTAGCCATCTGGGAATTATGCCTGACACAAATCCGAATACCGTGCGATCGATCCAAGGCTTCTCATTAATCGAATTGCTGATCGTCCTGGCAATCGTGGGGATACTTACCGCGCTTGCAATACCGGCGATGATTGGGCAACGCCGGCTGCTTCGCTCGACTGCCATGCCGCGCGAGATCATGGCGCAACTGCGTTACGCCCGGCAGTTAGCAATGTCCGAGCGCCAGTCGATCACATTTCAATACGACGATGCCCCGACCATGAAGCAAATCACGATCATCAATCACCACAACAATCAACCCCTTACTCCGGCATGCAATCTTAGTCGAACAGGAATTCTCCTGGCGCCGGGCTTTCCCAATACCGCGTGCAGTACGGTTATCACAAGTTTTCCCCTTACACAGGGTGGACTGTCAGCCGCGGAAATAACTTACGGGATTCCTGCCGGTTCGCCTCCGCTACCCATCGGCGCTCCCGTCATACCGGTCACTAAACTGGATGACAATATTCTGATGACACCACTAGTACCTGCAGGCGCCGGCGGAAAAATAAACATTACATTTCAGGCGGACGGGTCGGTGATAGATACCGCCGGCATTCCACTGGACCGAGCCATGTTCTTCTACAACAGCACGGCCGCTCAGGGAACAGCATCGGCAATCTCGGTGGCGGGAGCATCAGGCAGAGTAAAGGTATGGAGGTACACGCTGAATGGAAACAAATACTCCGAGTAGGTGTTCCCACACAAGCAATCGTCAGCTAGGTCGACACGAGAACGGTTTCTCTCTTCTCGAGATGGTCGTGGCGATGTTTATCTTGACCGTTGGTCTGCTGGGCGTCGCTTCAGCCATTGGATATGCACTGATGGCCAGCAACAGTGGGCGCGGTCTTACCAATGCCAAGCTGCTTGTCGTTTCGTCATTGGAACAGATGGAGACCCTGCGCAACAGCGGTCAGTTAAACTTTGCCGAGATCTCGAACGCACAAGTGGTCGGCAGTTCCTTTGCGGGGTTTCCCGCAGAATTCCTTCCCGTTTCAACTGTTCCTGGTGCTGACTTCGTGTACGGCACGCTCGACGATCCGGGCCGCACCGATCCGGCTCTAGCTGTCAATGGAGTTACACGTCAAATATTGATCACTTCACTGAGTCCTACTCTCAAGAGGATTCAGGTCACTCTCCAATACTCCCCCAACGGTGGAACGACCCAGCAACCCCCGCTCGTTGGTGTCAGTTACTTGAACGACGATGAGCACGGTAACTACGTCCCCTAGCTGGAAAACGAGCACCCATGGTCCATATCGACAAGCCGAGACAGTATGAAAGCGGTCCCCGCCTCTTGCCCGTCAGTCACGGGCGGGGCGCCCCTGTCACATCAGGTGTGACGCAATTTGAAGGTGTCACGCGCGTCCCGCGAGCGGCCCACAGGCGGGATGTCCATACGATCTTTCGGCGGGGAGTGAAGCAGCTTAAGTGGGATTCGCGCCTGAATGACGGGCGGGACGCTCGTGCCACGCTGGACGCCTGTGGCGCCGGCAGTCAGGGAGGCTTTTCCATCATCGAGTTCATCGTGGCCATGACGGTGATGCTTATAGTTATTGGAGGGATCTTCGCATTGGTTCGGGATTCAATGAAAGTCGCGCTGACAACTTACGAAATGACGGATGCCCAGCAAAACCTGCGGACAGCGCAGGAATTCATAAACCGAGATCTCATGAATTCCGGTGACGGATTGGAAAGTATCAGTAATATCCGAACCCCACAGGCCTTTGTCACCAACTACATAACACTAAACCCAGTCACCGATCCATCTACCCCCGGAATAATTAACCTCGGGATCTTTACTACCGACAACAATGTCCCAGCGAACACCGCGATCACCGGAGCTGTTCCGGTAACAACTATTCGTACCGGCACCGACCGGCAAACGATCCTGGAACAGGATCAAGAGTTCTTGTTTAATAATCGGAACAGCATCAGTCTCGCTGCCGCTGCCGTAAATCCAGCGAGCAGCACCATCACGATTCCCGCGGGCGATCCGATGACTATCTTCACTCAGGGTGAGGTGTACTTCCTGACTTCATCGGCAGGCGCTGCGTTCTGCACCATCACCAGCATCAACATCGCCGCCCGGCAACTGTCCTTCGTCGCCGGCGATCTTTACGGACTCAATCAGCCGGGGGCTGTTGGGAACATCTGGGCTATCTCGGGCGGTTCAACATTGGCCACATCTCTCCAGCGAATGAGGATCATTCAGTACTACGTTACTTCCACTGGACTACTAATGCGGCGGGTCTTTGGCGTTCCGGGATCAGGATTCCGTGAAAGCATGATCGCGGAACATGTTCTCGACGTGCAATTCAACTATTCGATAATCACGACAGACTCGGTAGGCAATGTAACGCCGAGCGCAACCACGGCGCTGACCACTTCGGCGCAACAGCTGGGAGTTCGGCAGGTTGAAGTGAGGGTCACCGTCGAAACACCGCACGTCATTCAGAACGGTTCTCGGCAACAACTGACGATGACGACCAGCACCAGTGTGCGCAACATGCAGTTTCGCCAGGCGCTGTAACGTGGGACGGGCGTCCCGCCGGTTCGAGTCAGGTAGTACGTGCATCTGCTTCCTGAATCGACCAAACCCGCGGGCGAGCCGCTCACAGTCTTTCTATATTTGAGGGAAACGATGATCATATTGCCGAAACATTTGTCAGTACCCATAGTAGCGAACCCATCTGATCAAAGACGCGGCGAGCGTGGCGCGGCGCTCGCGATTGCCATTCTCATGATGGTCTTGTTGAGCGCCATCGCCATTGGTGTATTGGCCGTGGTGCAGGTGGAAAGTAAGATCGCCGGCAGCGATCTCAAACGCACTGAGGCGTGTTACGCCTCGGCCGTGGCAATTGAGCGAATGACAAACGATTTTAGTTCGCTATTTGCACATACGTCCCGTCCGAATCTTACGCAACTGCACAAGATCGAGCTCAGCTATCCGGCCGAGCTGACCAGCGAGGGCTACGCGTTTCCCGATCACACTATCGCCCTGAACAGCGCCTCCCTGGCGGCTATGGGAAACAATCCCAGTGTCACCATTCCTTACGGTCCCTTTGGCGGTCTGATTGCCAATCTCAAACCCTATACGCTTACTACAACCGCCCAATCGTCAACGGCGCAATGCAAGCTCTCACGCGACATGAACAACTATCTGATACCTCTCTTTCAGTTTGGCATGTTCAGTGACCAGGACATCGAACTGCATCCCGGACCACCCTTCACCTTCAACGGACGCGTCCATGCCAACGGAAATATCTACGTTAACGGCAGCGTCAAGTTCCTCGCCAAAGTAACAACCGCTAACGAGTTCATCTTCGATGTGTTGCGCAATGGCAGTACGCGTTCGGGAGCCACTGTTTCAATGCAAGTGGGATCGATTAACGTGGCGGTTACCAGGGGCAGCATGACCAACGGGCCAAATCTCACCTCGGCAACAGCAAATCCGGCTGGGCAGCGAGGCTATTTCCCGACTTCACCTAACGGTACGATTAACGCAAGTTGGAACAGCACTTCCGTTGCCGCCGCGTCCGCGGGAACGGCTAACCAGTTTGGCGGTCAGCTACTGACGCGCACCACGGGCGCAGCGCCACTAAAGCTGCCTTTGCAGTTGGACAACAATCCGACTCGAGAGCTCATCAAGCGCAGGATGCCAAATGACAGTCCGGATCCGACCGCACCTACTGCGCTGGGTGACTCACGCTATCATTCAAAATCTGAGATTCGTATCTTGATTGATGATGAAGCTCCCTCTACGACGGATGCTTCCGGAATTCCAGCGGGCCAGGGTGTAGCCTTGTCGACCTTCGATCCCATTATGCTGCCAAACTCGGCATTGAATTCCTTGCCAACGGCCAACGGCGGGGGCAGGGCACTGTGGGGGGTTAACGACATCAATACCAGTTTCAGTAACAGCTACAACGAGACAGCCTCCTCGTTCGTACTGCAGACGCAGAACGGAACTGCAGGACGACAGGCAGACACCGTTCGCGGGGTGAGGATTCCCGTGACAAAGGCTATCACCGGCGTCACTAAAACCAACCCTATTTCGATTACTTCGACCGGACATGGATTTGTCACCGGCGATCTCGTGGTGATTGGCGGCGTGGGTGGTACGACGGCGGCTAATAACACGGCCACCGCGCCTAATATCTATTGGGTTATTACAGTCGTAAACGCAAACACGTTCACGCTGAACGGGAGCTTGGGCCTCCTCAGCGGCGCTTACACATTGAATACCGGAACAGTCTATGCGCTTCCCAAATCAGCCAACGGAACCGTCATTCCATCCGGATCCGGAATCACCGGCCGCATTCTGATTCAAATCGTCGATACTAACGGGAATATATTTGACGTCACCTCACAGATTCTCAGCCTGGGCATGACCGAAGGGGAGCCGAATTCTATTGTCCAACTTCAGCGACCATTGTGGGCCGCATTCACGCAGGGCAGTCGCGATGCGAGCAGCCCCACCGGCACCAACTACTTAAGCTACATACTCAACAGCACAACCATTGGGGCCGACGGCGAAATAAGCGTCGATTCCACACATCCGAGCCTGGCCAATGGCTACCTAACTGCTATCACGAACGACACTACTCAGCGAGCGGATACTCCACCCTCAAATTCGCTGGCAACGTTGCTTTCCGGCACGGCCGGCGCCAACTGGGCCAGTTGGAATGCTTTGGTGCCGATCAATGTCTATAACGTCCGTGAAGGTCACCTCAAGACCTCTGTTTCTCAGAATGCAGTCTACGAGCGGGGCATAACCAACATTGTCGAACTCAACATGCGGAACCTCGCACGCTGGCTTGATGGCGTTTATGACCAGAACCTGCTCGCCAATACAAATGCCGTGAGCACAAACATAGGCAAGCCGGACGGCTATGTCGTCTACGTTTCAGACCGCCGCGGTGACAAAGTAAGATCGATGGTCGATTCGACGGGAGCGACTATCAACAGCAGTAACGGCATGGTTGATAACGAAGATATCTACGGTTCAAACGGTGTGTTGGACGGCGGTGAAGATGTTCAGAATACTGGTGCGCTCGTCAAGGATGTAACCGAATGTCCGGACCCTGCGGTTCTTACTACAAATCCCTCGTACGGAGTTGATCGAGTCAAGCGCGCCATAGCAGTTGCAGCTTGGTCGAACGGAACGGGTCCCAATCATAACTATTTCCGGAATTCCGTACGTCTGTTCAACGGTGAAAGCTTGCAGGTAACCGGCGCCGCCGGAAAACTATCGACAACCCTGGGAATCACGGTGGCAACCGAGAACATGGTTTACATTTGGGGTAACTACAACACGACCGGAATTAATGTCGCGCCGGCCAGCGGGTCGTCCTCGCTAAATGATCCCACAGCGCCGTCCCATTACCTGCCCACCGCCACCGATACCCAGGTCCCCGCGTCGATCGTTGCCGATGCTTTCTTCCCGCTGTCGAAGACCTGGTTCGACAGTAGCAGTGCGCTGAACCCGGACGACTACACAGCTCGGCGAGCAGACAAGACTCTACCCAACGTTACGGCGGAAACGTCTGTACGTGCAGGTATTATTGCCGGCAATAACCTCTCCGCGTTGAGCGGAACTCCCGACGCTGACAATGGCGCCGATTCTCGGCTCAGTGGAGGGATGCACAACTTTCCACGGTTCCTGGAAGACTGGGTGTCGGATGATCGCAGATGGAACTTCGTCGGTTCGTTCGTGCCGTTGTACCACTCGACGCAGGCTGTGGGGCAATGGTGGTACATTACGAGTGGAGTCTCGATCTATGGTGCGCCCGTGCGTAACTGGGCGTTCGATACAACATTTCTACAACTGGATCGGTTGCCGCCAGGGACGCCAATGTTCCAATACATTTCACCCACCGCTTTTAGACAGGTTCTCTAAAAGCGGCTCTCGTTGCACGCGCAGGCAGGTAGGAAGGGGCAGCTTTGCGGCCCCTTTTTGCGTTTCAACTTTAGCATCTTTCTCCGGTACCGGTTCGCTTTGCGTGGGATCCAATTCGGGTAAGTATAAGTGCGAATCTCATTCTCACCGCGTTCAACCGGGTGACTTTGCCGCTCATTGAATTGCTCGACCGTTTTAACGGTTCTTGACTGCTGTAGAATCAAATCGTTAAAACGGTTAGGAGTTTTGAGAGCCAGGGTCACCCGGTTGAAAGCGGTTGTGAATGAGATGATGAAACTTTGTCTCACTTCCGTGTTTCCCGGGTGACCGCACCTCGTGCAGCCAGTTCGGAAACTCAAATTGAACGAGTACCTTTTCTCCTTTATGCTGGAATGGCTGACGTCAGTCCCGTAATCTTTGAATAAAGTTTTCCGAAAAAGAAATCTAACCTGTCGATCCGGCCTCCTTTCGTTCGACTTGTAAGTAGAAAGAGCAGAGTTCAGCCGGATGTCTCGGCTTTGATAGAAAACCAAAAGGAATAGAGGAGAAACAATGCAAAAAATTACCCCATTTTTATGGTTCGATGACCAGGCAGAAGAGGCCACGAATTTCTATGTCTCTATTTTCAAAAACTCAAAAGTCGTTGGCCTTAGCCGCTATGGCGAAGCCGGCCCTGGCCCGAAAGGGACGGTGATGGTCGCGGAATTCGAACTCGATGGCCTGGGATTCATAGCGCTAAACGGAGGGCCGCAATTCAAATTCACCGAAGCTATATCGTTGGTAGTGAATTGTGAGACGCAGGAAGAAGTAGACGAGTTCTGGGAAAAGCTTTCTGAAGGCGGACAAAAATCGAGATGCGGTTGGCTCAAAGATAAATATGGTTTGTCATGGCAAGTCGTTCCCACTATTTTAGCCCAGCTGATGAAAGACAAAGATCCGGAAAAAAGAAACAGGGTGATGCAGGCCATGCTAAAAATGGACAAACTCGACATAAATACTCTCAAGGAAGCGCACGAGCAAGAATAGTCCAGCGTCGCCTTGAAAACGAGGCTGCCTCAGGGGCCGTGAGCCCCTGTAAAGTAACCTACAACCAGGGACGTAATTGCTTCGGCCTGAGTAAGGGAGGACATATGAAATACATGATGTTGGTTTACCTCAATGAGGAGGCGCTGAGCGACACTGAGCGCGAGCACTGTTACGTCGAGTCGGCACAACTTGCGCGGGAACTGAATTCTACTGGGCAGTACCTGGACGCCAGCCCGCTGCATCCTGTCGCAACCGCCACCAGCGTCCGGGTGCGTGATGGAAAACGTCTCGTGACTGATGGCCCTTTTGCCGAGACACGTGAACAACTCGGCGGCTATTACCTGATTGATGCTCGAGACCTCGACGAGGCTATCGGCGTTGCTGAAAGGATTCCACCGGCGCGTTTTGGTACCGTCGAGATTCGTCCCGTGCTGGAGATCGCCGGGCTGCCGACCGAATAGTAATGGCCGAAAGTCAGCGTCTGATTAGACTCAAGAGGTCGAACTACTCCAAACCAATAGTCAGGTGAGGCAAACTTATGCAAGCAGATATTCAAACTGCTCCTCTTTCAAGAAAGGCAATATGGGCCGGACGTGTCATCAGTGCGCTACCGGCACTGTTCCTGCTGGTTGACGGTGTTATGAAATTGGTAAAGCCGGCGCCTGTAATCAAGGCCACTATCGATCTCGGATATCCTGAAAGCGTGATTCTGCCACTGGGGATTGTCTTAACCGCTTGCGTTGTGCTTTATCTCGTCCCGACTACGTCTGTCCTGGGCGCAATTTTGCTGACAGGCTATCTGGGCGGCGCAGTTGCTACCCATGTACGAGTTGAGGCGGGTCTGTTCCCGGTGCTCTTTCCGGTGATTTTCGGCGCGCTGATATGGGGCGGCCTGTGGTTGAGGGATGGACAACTGCGCGCGATTATTCCTCTGCGCCGATAGGACCTCGGTTGAGCATCCATGTTTGCAGGCGGCGCGAAGGGCACAGGACATGCGCGCCAAAAGAAATTTGCTGAATGGTTTCGACAGGAGAAAACGGACTATGAACATTGTACTGTGGATTATTCAAGTGCTGCTGGCACTACTCTTTCTTTTCGCTGGAGGGACCAAGTTGGCGCTGTCGATCGAGACACTCACGGCGATGGGCTCACCCAATCAGGTACATCTGCCGGCGCTGCTGATCCGATTCATTGGCCTGTGTGAGGTGCTCGGTGCGCTCGGGTTGATACTGCCCGGTCTACTGCGCATTCGAAAAGGTCTGACATCGCTGGCCGCAGCCGGTCTTTTGATCATCATGATCGGAGCGATAGTGTTAACGATCATGGGTGATGGTTTTGGGGCGGCCATAGTGCCGTTAGTGACCGGACTGCTTTGTGCACTCGTCGCTTATGGCCGCTGGCATCCGGCGCCACACGGCGGGCGCTGATGGCAGAGTGGTCTGCCAAAGAGCAAGCAGAACAAACAAGGGAGAAAACCATGAAATTGTGTACATACCTTCTCTTCAACGGAGATTGTGAAGCGGCATTCAAGTTCTACGAAAGGGTTCTTGGCGGCAAGATTCAGATGATGATGACTGCGGCAGGGACGCCGGCAGAAGACCAGGTTTCGCCCGAATGGAGGAATAAAATTCTTCACGCGCGGCTCACCGTTGCTGATCAAGTGTTGATGGCTTCGGACGCTCCGCCCGACCGCGGTTCTAAACCCGGCGGCTTCTCAGTATCCGTCAGTGTCAATGAGCCTTCGGAGGCGGAACGCATATTCAATGCCCTCGCGGAAAACGGCGCGATCCAAATGCCGATGCAGGAGACCTTTTGGGCGGTCCGCTTCGGCATGCTTACGGATCAGTTCGGCGTGCCCTGGATGATTAACTGCGAGAAAGAAGGTTAGCCGCGGCTTGGCCGCTACAAAGTGAGATCTGATCTTTCTTGAGATGCCACGGGCTTGCCAATCGCCCTGGCGGGCTTTGCGTCTCTGCGGGTAATGCTTGCGGCG
The DNA here is from genome assembly GCA_025463135.1 of Acidobacteriota bacterium. GTDB lineage: Bacteria > Acidobacteriota > Blastocatellia > Pyrinomonadales > Pyrinomonadaceae > JAOAPY01. The sequence continues at coordinate 40,293 of JAOAPY010000024.1, read as the reverse complement.
CACGCACGAAGAACGCAAGGCACGCATAGAAAAGGTAAACCTAATAATAGCAGCGGGGGTGAGGCCCCGCGGCGCAAGGCAGTGGTCTCACGACTTTGCTTGCTCTTCCATCTGTTCACGCAGGCGGGTTTCCTGCTCCCGAAGCTCGGGTGTGAACTCGGCGCCAAAATCTTCCATCTCGAATACGGGGCGCAACTCGATTTCGGTTCCACCACCAAAAGGCGCGCGCTTGATCCAGTCGATGGCTTCGTCCATCGATTTCACCTGCCAAAGCCAATAGCCGGCAATTAATTCCCTCGTCTCAGCGAACGGCCCGTCGATCACGGTCCGGTTTGCTCCCGAGAATTTGACGCGCTTTCCTTTTGAACTTGGATGCAGGCCTTCGCCCGCCAGCATGACCCCGGCCTTGACCAGTTCTTCGTTGTACTGGCCCATTTCGGTAAGAATCTTCTCGTCCGGCTTCGCGCCCTCCTCAGATTCCTTGCTCGCCTTAACAATTACCATTACTCGCATTGTAATTTTCTCCTTTAACGTTTGTTATGAGCCGAAGCCCCGAACGACTGCCGCCGGATTCTTTGCTCTTCTACTAACTAGTCGAACGACCAGCGAGCAGATCGACATAGTTCGTAGTCATTGGACTTATTATCCACAGATTTCGCAGACATTAAACAGATGACCAGGACCAGATCCATTTTGATTAGATCTTACCCCGTTTAGAAAGGGCACTTTTGCCCCGCGACGGGCGGACAAGTGCGCTTCTTAAACGGAGTAGATAATCTGCGGAGGGCACTCCTTCACAACTCAACTTTCCTAAACGGGGCCGGTGCGAGTAACCTGTCGACAAATGATCGTTCACTTGATTGATGGCACCTACGAACTCTTTCGTCACTTCTACGGCGTCAGGCGTTTTAAGAAAACAGATCCACCTTTTGGCGCCGTGGCTGGCGTGCTGGGCACAGTCGTGAAGATGCTCGAAGACGGAGCGACACATATCGGAGTCGCGACCGATCATGTTATCGAATCGTTTCGCAATGGTCTGTGGGCCGGGTACAAGACCGGCGCCGGGATCGAGCCCGTGCTGCGCGCGCAATTTGGTCCGCTCGAGGAATCGCTCGTTGCAATGGGCGTCGTCGTCTGGCCCATGATCGAGCTCGAGGCCGACGACGCGCTCGCTTCCGCGGCTCATCTTGCGGCGCAAGATGAAAGAGTAGAAAAGGTGTGCATCTGGACGCCTGATAAGGACCTGTCCCAATGTGTCGTAGGCGAGCGCGTAGTCCAGATAGATCGGAGAAGGGAAATCATTCGCGATGCGGAAGGCGTGCGCGCGAAATTTGGTGTCGCGCCGCCGTTCATCCCCGATTACCTTGCGCTCGTGGGCGACGCCGCGGATGGTTATCCCGGGATCCCAGGGCTGGGAGCAAAGACCTCCGCTACACTCATCAACCGGTACGGCCACATCGAAGAATTTCCCGCGAGTGTTCTCGGCGAAAACCGCGAACGCGCGTTGCTCTTCAAGGAACTCGCAACGCTGCGCCTTGACGCGCCGCTCTTCACGGATGCTGAAGAATTGCGTTGGCAGGGAGCGACGACTGATTTTAGAGCAGTGGCTGAGAGGGTTGGCGATGCTCGCCTGCTTAAACGTGTCCTGGCTTTGGAAACACGACTCTGAGAGTGAGGATCTTTCAGCTTGCGCGAAACGGGGACAGGAAATCAGCCACAGATGAACACGGATAAAACAGATATGAAAAAGCAATGAGTGCTCTTCGCTTCAATCGGAATCCGTCTCTATCCGTGCAGATCTGTGGCTAACTCTTCTATTCGTTCCGTCGCCGGACCGAATAGTCCGGCCAGCAGTCGTGGAAGTTAAACGTGTCGAATGATCGACCTTGCCCTTCCTCATTAAAGCCAAAGGGAAAGCCAACCGTTAACGCGGGCGCCGGTGGCGCGAACCTCGGATCAAGCGCTTTCACTATTTGATCGCGGGCATCCGCCAGGTGTGCCCGTGTGGCCCGATCGGTCGCTCGTGCCGAAGCCGTGCCAATAGCCGCGCTGAGGTCGCGCAACTCTGCGCGAATCAACGCTCGATAGTCGTCAGTGACTGGTGTTCTACCGTTAAGCTTGCCGGACAGCAGTTCAATGTAGCCACGCTGCAGATTGCGTCGATAAGGATCGATGTGGATCGGGCCGGCTTCGATTTCCCGCCAGATGCCGCGGCGCACATCGACCAGAAAATCCGCCGGTCGATAGGCGGCCGCGCCATCGATCGCTTCCTGCTCCACCAGACGCGAGAAGCGAGTATTGCTTAACAGGCTATTCAAGACGCGCTCCTGGGCGGAGTTCACTCGCTCCAATACGCCCGTGGGTTCGATGCGCCGGAGTATCTCAGTGCGGATGGCCCAGGTCGGCGTGGCAAAGGCATTCTCATTCAGAAACTTGACCGCGGCCACCTGTCGCGCCCGCGGCACCATGGTAAAGCGCACGCCGTCCTGCCCCGCATGTTTTTGCTGCGAGTCGAAACCACCCACGATCGTGGCCACGTGGTTCAACTCAGTGGCCCACTGTCCCAGCATGCGTCCATACAGTTCTTCCAGATCATCATAGGGTTCACCCTTATGTGAAGTCGCCGTCAGCAACATGTCCGCGACGCGGTGCAGGTTCTTGATCCCCAGCGCGGTCGAAGCAACAGCGTCAGCGTCGCCGACAGCTTCCGTGTTCTCGCCCGGATCCGAACCGCGTGAATCAGCTGTCGAGAAACGCAGGTAAGGCTTGGTGTCCTGTTCGCGGGCCCACTCGTCAAGCGTCTTCTTTTCCTCATCAGGAGTTTTCGCGGAAGGGATTGGTTTGTATCCCCACATCGTCGCCCATTTGTCATAGGGCCCAATCTTGGGAATCAGATCTTCGACGGGGATGTTGTCTTCAGGTTGCGCGACATAGTTGAAGCGCGAGTAATCCATCAGGGTGGGCGAATGACTCATAGTCTTAAGCCAGGCTGGATCGCGCATCTTGTCGGCCGGATACTCGGAGCTGGCTTTCATGTTGTGTTGAAAACCGAGCGTGTGTCCCACTTCATGTGCCACTACGTATTCCACCAGGCGTCCCATTAGATCGTCGGGCAGCGGAAGTTTTTTAGCTCGTGGATCCAGCGGACCAACCTGAACAAAATACCAGTCGCGCTGAAGGTTCATGACGTTGTGATAGTACTGAATGTCGGACTCCAGAATCTCGCCCGTGCGTGGATCAGAAACATGTGGGCCTGACGCGTTTTCAATCGTCGACGGCAGATAACGGATGCAGGAGTAACGCGCGTCTTCGCAGTCCCAGTTCGGGTCTTCGGCCTTCGAAGGCGCTTGTTTGGCGAGGATCGCATTTTTGAAACCAGCGTCTTCAAATGCGGGTTGCCAGTCTTCGATGCCTTTCATGATCCACTTCACCCACTTTGTCGGCGTAGCCGGATCGATGTAGAAGACAATTGGCTTGACCGGCTCGGAAAGTTCGGCGGCTGGGTCTTTCTTTTCCAGGCGCCAGCGGGTGATATAAACGCGCTTGGGCGCGCGCTGCTCGTCGACACCATAATCGGTCTGCTGAATGGTGAAATAGCCAACGCGCTCATCGAACAGACGCGGCATCATCGGTTTGTCCGGCAACTTGACCATGCTGTAGTGCATGACCACGGTCGCATTGGTTCCGGCTCGCATACCGGTGGCGAACGGATTCGGGGGTGGTTGTGGTCCACCTCCGCCGCCTGGCGTCACATCCGGCGGAGAAGTGTAAGTCTGCGAAACCTCGGTTTCGATGTTCGTGGGAAATGATTTGACCTTCTCAATAAAAGAACGAGCTGGATCAAAGCCGCGTGCCCGTAATCTTGTGCGCGCACTGAACTCGGTCACTTCGGTGGTGAAGAGTTTGCTGACCTCAATCACGCACGAATCGTCTTTGCCGAAAGCCTCAACATTAAAGACCATGATGATCGTGTCGTTGTTTGACGCCTGCACCGCGCGCGCAACCGGCAGCGAGGGATCGGCCACGACGTCGTACGACACGCTGCGTAATAACACGCGATTATTCTTGCGCTCCCATTTGACGACGCGATTGCCCGCCGCTTGCCCGCCATAGCCGGCGCCGAGGGTGGTCCGGGCGATTTGGCTTACCCAGAGAAATTCCTTGCCAAGTTCACTCCTGGGGATTTCGTAATAAATTTTTTCTTTCAATGTATGAACTGTGAAGACGCCAGGATCTGACTTGGCGTCTTTGGTAATCACCTTGTCATAAGGTTTTGGCTCGAGGGTAACCTCCGGACGCCCGGGCCGATCCTGGCCGGCCCCGGCACCAGCCGGCGGCGTCTGCGGTTCCTGGGCGAGGGAGGCCGCCTTGTCAGAACCACCTGCGTTAGCGGGTGGGTTCTTCTTTTCAATCGCGTGTGTCCGCGTCGTGAACACGATCAACGCCGACACAAACGATAGTGTTAGTATTGAGACGAAGACAAATCTGGATGGCATTCGCATACCGATGCTCCTTTAGCTTTTCAAAAATTGCCGAAAATCGGATTAGTAGTGTGGCCAATTGAGCCAGGCGCCAGTCACAACCATCAGCGATAGCGGATGGGTTACTATCAGAGCCATCAGCGATAGCGGGTGGATATTGTTTGCTTGTTAGTCAGGCTAGCCTGGATCGATAACGACCGACATGAACTTTGGGCTTCGAACGATAAGCCATCGACCGCGCCAAGGTCAATGTCACCGCGTCGTCTGGTAGTGGGTCAGTTTCGCTGCAAATGTCCGACAAACTTTAGTTTGTCGCGGCGTTACGACAAGCTTAAAGCTTATCGGACATCAAACTGACCCACTACCGCGTCGTATCACCGCGATCTGAATTAGATTGAACTCGATACACCCGTTGCCGCGGCTAACGCATTTCCCGCGAGGTTAAATTGGCCACCAGGCCAAGCTCCGGTCGCGAGGATCGCTCGCAGCTCTGACGCAAAAATAAACGTGGCACGGGTATCCCGCCCGCGTGAGGTGGTGTTACTCCCACCCATCACGGGCGGGACGCCCGTGCCACAACGCAGGATGCCCGCGGTCTGGGGGGAACCGAAACTCAAAAAAGCATTAACTCACAGCCCCTAACGATGATACTCTGTCGCCCGAACATAGAACGCCAGTGATTCCCAGTCGTGCAGTACTTCCGACGAGACTGGCGACCACGATAGATCCTTATGTCAGCGAATTCCCAGCCCCTCTCGCCAGAAGTCGCACTCCCGATCATCATTGGCGTTACCGGCCACAGGGACTTGCGCCCCGCTGACCTGCCGCAATTGCGAGCCCAGGTGGGGCAAATTATTCAGGATCTGTTGCGGCGGTATCCAACCACACCCTTGTTGGTGCTATCTCCATTGGCCCAGGGCGCAGATCAGCTGGTGGCAAAGGTTGCCCTGGAGCAGGGCGCCAGACTGGCCGTGCCACTCCCACTGGCTCTCGGCGATTATGAGGAAGATTTTAAGGCGGCCCAATCGAAGCAGGAATTTCGAGAACTCCTGAAGCGCGCCTGGAAATGCTTCGAGCTTCCACTCTTGCCAGGCAACACACCTGCCGCCGTCAAAGCGAATGGACCAGCACGCGATAAGCAATATGCGTTGGCGGGCGCGTACGTGGCCCAACACAGTCACATTCTCATAGCTTTGTGGGACGGCAGCCCTGGCACCCTGGTAGGTGGCACAGCGCAAATTGTCGATTTCAAATTGAATGGTACTCCACCGCCTTACGCGGTTGAGCGCAAACCGCTGGACATCATTGATAACGGTCCCGTCTATCACATCCTGACACCACGAGTTAAGAATCCGACACCCTCGGGAACTCCCTTTGAACTCAACATTAGATTTCCCGAAGGGTGGAAGAGTGAGGAGCCGTTGGAGAAGTCGTTCGGTAGAATCCTGCAGCGGATGGAGTCATTCAACCGCGATGTGCAACGCTTTTCTGTCCGGCTTGCGCCCGAGGTCGAGAAAAACAGGAACTATGTAATCCCGGGTGCAGAACTGTCCGCCCTGACTGCCACGGCGCGCTTCATTCTGGATCGCTATGCCATCGCCGATACTCTGGCGCTGCACTTTCAACGGCGCAGGAAATTGACACTGCTCACGCTGTTTGTGATCGCGGTCATGGCCCTGCTCAGCTTTGAAGTCTATGCGCACCTGTTGCCCAATCCCTCGATTCTCATGCTCTATCCACTGGCTCTGGGAATCGCGGTTTGTATCTACGCGTTGGCAAAATGGCAGGACTATCAGAATAAACATCTTGATTACCGCGCGCTCGCCGAAGGACTAAGAGTGCAATTCTTCTGGAATGTCGCCGGATTGCCGGACGATGTGGCGGAGCATTACCTGCGCCAGCACCGCACCGAATTGGATTGGATTCGCAACGGTATCCGTGCCTGGAACGTGGTGGCCAGGAATGAGTGCGATGCGGTGTCCCCTGCCGAGGAAAAAGCCGATGAACAGCAGGCGCGAAACCCAATTCGGCTGGTCATCGATTATTGGATTGAGGACCAGCGGAAATTTTTTACACGCGCCAGACGCCGCGATCATGGAAAGCTTGAGCGGCATGACAAGTTAGCGAAAGCATTTTTCATCTTTGGCCTTCTGCTGGCAATTTTGGTAGTCGCGTGGCACCATTTCTCGCCCGACTTTGGTGAGCATTCACATTACCGCCATTGGCTTATCGTCATCATGGGCATCTCACCGGCAATCGGCGCGGCGATTGGCGGCTATGCTGAGAAGATGGCCTATTCCGCCCAGGCCAAACGTTACGATTGGATGAGGTCGCTCTTCGAACGGGCGACAAAACAAGTCGCCAAACTGTTGGCTCCCCACGAACCCGCTGCACCGAATGCAACTGAAGCACTACCGAGTGAGCACGACGTAAAGGACTCGAGCGACCAGGCGGTACTCAGTCTTTTTCTTGACCTCGGCGCGGAAGCGCTGGAAGAAAATGGTGATTGGGTGATGGTTCACCGCGAACGAACTCCGGATGTTTACAAGGGCGCGTAAAAGAGCACCGCGACCCAGGTAACGCAAGCTGTTAGCTTGCGATCGACGTTGAATGTCACGAATGCGCAAACTAACAGGTTGCCTTACAGGGAGAAGCTCGTGAGAGCAATTGTCATCTTCAGCGGTAGTGCCCACCCGGATCTGGCGAAGGAAATTTGCCGGCGCCTCAAGTTGCCTCTCAGCCCGATGACAACCAACCGCTTCAGCAACGATTGTCTGGGCGTGCAGCTCAGGGCAAATTGTCGTGAAGCGGATGTTTTCATGATTCAACCGTTGGTGCCGCCAGTGCAGGAACATTTAATGGAGCTGTTGTTAATGCTGGACGCGGCGCGTGGAGCCTCCGCGGCAAGGATCACCGCGGTAATTCCGCACTACGCCTATGCACGCTCCGATAAGAAGGATGCGCCGCGCATCTCTATAGCTGCCAGACTGGTGGCCGACCTGCTCGCGACGGCGGGTGCGAATCGCGTTTTGACAATGACGTTGCACTCGCCGCAGGCCCATGGGTTCTTCAGCGTGCCGGTGGACCACATGAATGCGCTAAAAGTGTTGGCAGCTCATTTCCGTGATCGTAATTTGAAGAACACTGTCGTGGTATCGCCTGACCTGGGAAACGCAAAGGCAGCCACACACTTTGCACGGCTGCTCAAATTGCCCGTGGCGGCTGCGAACAAACAGCGTCTCAGTGACGACGAGGTAGTCATTGACGCGATCGTCGGCGATGTTGACGGCAAAAATGTAATCGTCATTGACGACGAGATCGCTAATGGTGGAACGATGATCGAGGTTCTTACAAAGCTGCGTGAGCGCGGCGTCAAAAGAATCACAGTTGCCTGTACACACGGCCTCTTTACCGGAAAGGCAATTGAGCGGCTGCGCGCTCAACCTGATATCGATGAAATCGTGACCACCAATACGGTGCCGATTCCCGCGGAGAAGCGACTCCCCAACATGCATATTCTTTCCGTCGCGCCGCTGTTGGCCAGGACGATACGGAACATCCACGACGGCAAATCCGTCAGCGCGCTCTTCGACGGAAAGATGTAGGCCCTCGACTCGCCATGATTCATCTTGCCCTTACTCGAGTACGGCGGTAAGCTTCAGGTCATGAGCACGTTCAAGGTCAATGTCGTCGCTCGCAATCCGAAACGCGAGGAACTCACTACGCCCCCGGTACCGGCCTTGGTGGACACCGGATCTGAACTTACATGGCTTCCCGCGGACGTTTTGATGTCGGTGGGTATCACGCCACGTCGAAAGCGGATGTTCGCTAGGGCAACGCAGCAGAAGATTGAACGAGAGGTGGGTTATGCCATCCTCAGCGCCGAAGGCTACGAGACGAACGATGAAGTCGTGTTTGCGGAGCCGGGAGACTTGACGTTGCTGGGAGTGAGAACATTAGAAGGGTTCGGTGTGATGGTGGACAATATCGGTCATCGCTTTGTGGCAACGACCACCCTGGTGGCAGGGGTAGACAAAAGCATTTAGTACCTAATCCCTCAGGGCCGCCAAAAGGGGCAAATGCAAGTGCAGGTGATCGATACCTACCTCAAAACTTGCACGTGCAGCTCCTTCATTCGCACATTTGCTCGCGGTTAGCGACCAGATCCGACAGTTCGCGGAACATGTCGGGGTTGATCTTTTCGGCGTAGGGCAGGATGTGATCTTTGGTTTCGCGCAGGTACCTTTTCACGAACGCAACGTCGTGGACAAAGCCCAGGGAAATAATATTACTGATGCGGTCGGCTAGTTTTAGAACACGCGCGCGATCGCTGCCGTCTCGCAGGACGCGCCGGAGGTATTCGGATTTTGGCTCCCGCACTCCGTCCACGGATCTGATCGTTACCTCCATCACGAGCTCATAGACCGCTGGACCATCGGCATCGATCCCCCTAATTTCTTCCTCAGTCACACCCGGCATTGTGGACGCATCTTCGAACAGGTCGTGGATCACAGAGGCTTTGAGCAGTACCGGATCAGTAACTTTGTAATCGAGCAGAATGCCCATGGTGCTGATCTGATGCCGAAACATATTGCTGCCTGAGCGGCGACGCACACCAATGAGCGCCATCGCTTTGACGATGTAAGGTGCCAGGGTTATGTTGGCCAGCGACGTTTCCAGATCTTGCACGACTAGTACTTCCTTTTTGTGTTTTTATCTCACGCGACAGCTCAGACGTGCAAGGAATAACCGGCATCAGGAAGGATCTGAATGAGTAATGATTCAAATTGGACCGCGACGGCGATGACTGCTGAAAGAGAGAAGGGTTGGCGGAGCTGAAAGGCGTGAGTCAGCTTGGAAAGAGCGGATTCGGCCTGGTAAATACCTGTCTAAGGTTGCCAGTGTCGTGTTTCTAAAGTCCTAGTAACAATGAATCGGAATCCAATCGTTTGCGCTTCAGTCCCGGTTAGGGACGAAATGTTTATAGAACCAGCAACAACGGAACTTGAAGCTCCGGAGGAGCGAAATGTTCGGCCTGGTGTTGACCGGTTTCGCTCCTCCGGAGCGAGCTTGACTATTCCGATTATGTTTCTATAAATATTTCGTCCCCACAGGACGATTGATTCACGGAGCCATTGTAAAAAAGTTTTTCGGAGACAGAAGCCTACGCTGCTTGCACAACATTCCTGTCGGCAAAGCACTCTCGAATCTCATCGGCATCAAGCGTATCCCGCTCGATCAAACCTTCTACCAGACGCGCAATACTTTCCTGTGCGTCGCGCACCACTTCACAGGCCCGATCCATTTGGGTGTTAATAATCGTGTGGGTAGCCTCTTCGACGCGATCCAACAGCGCCTGGCTATGCGGATCCTCCGGCTTGCCCAAATGAATCGGACCGAGTGGGCTCATACCGAACTCACTGACCATGCGCCGCGCAATCTCCACCGCCCGTTCAATATCGTTCGAAGCGCCGGCTGTCATGGTGGACAACAGTACCTGTTCCGCGGCGCGACCGCCCAGCAAGGTCGCGATCTGATCTTCGAGATACTCGCGCTTCTTCATTAGCCGATCCCGCTCGGGAAGTTGTTGAGTGACACCGAGGGCTCGACCGCGCGGCAGAATCGATACCTTGTGAATCGGATCGCCGTTCTGTACCGCCAGACCCACAGCAACGTGTCCGGCTTCGTGGACGGCTGTCGCATAACGCTCGTCTTCATCCATCATGAAGCCCTGGCGCTCGGCTCCCATCAATATACGGTCGCGTGCGTACTCGACGTGACTGCGGTTGACGGCTTCCGAATTGTCGCGTACGGCAGCGATAGCGGCTTCGTTCAAGAGATGGGCCAGGTCGGCGCCTGAGAAGCCCGGGGTACCGCGCGCGATCCAGCGCAGATCAAGACCCGGTTCCAACTGCAACTCACGCGCGTGCACGTCGAGTATCGCCTCGCGGCCGCGAACGTCTGCCAGGTTGACGGTGATTTCTCGATCAAAGCGTCCGGCCCTCGTCAGCGCCTGATCCAAAATGTCCGGCCGGTTTGTCGAACCAATAACAACGATGGTTGTGGTTTGATCGAATCCATCCAACTCCACCAGCAGCTGATTCAGCGTTTGGTCCTGATCGGCGGACGCGGAATCACCGCCGCGCCCGCGTTGGCGACCGAGCGCATCGATTTCGTCGATGAAGATCAGACATGGTGAAAGCTTTCTTGCCTGTGCGAACAGGCGACGCACCCGAGCAGCGCCCACACCAGCAAACTTTTCCTGAAAACTCGATCCAGAGACCGATAGGAACGGTACACCGGCTTCGTTAGCGGCAGCTCGTGCCAACAGAGTCTTACCCGTTCCCGGAGGGCCTGACATCAGAATGCCGCGCGGTATTCGCCCGCCCAGTCGTCCGAATCGCGAAGGGTCGCGGAGGAATTCGATCGTCTCAGCCAACTCGGCTTTCGCTTCGTCAACTCCAGCCACGTCGGCAAAGTTCACGTTCTGCTTACCGTTTGAGTCGGCGGGTTTGAAAGTGCCGTCGCGGCCGCTGACACTTGTGTAGACGCGCCAGCCGATAAATCCCAGCGAAGCCAGAATGATGATTGGCAGCAGCCAGTTGAAAGCCGTAGCAAGGAGGCCGGGCTGCAGCGCGCGAAACTCGATGGGCACATTGCGCTTGCGCAGTAGTTCAATCAGCCCTTCCTGGGCAGCACCGCTGGTAACCGTCGCCTGCATGAGCGAGCCATCGGTGGTGCGCACCGTCATGGTTTCACCTTCGACGACCAGCGAAGTCGCCGAGGCACCCTCTGCAATCCGATACAGCTGCGAATAATTGATCCGCTGTGTGGTTGAGCGATAACGCTGATAGATGACGAAGGAAGAGCCGGCAACAACAACCAGGGCCAGCAGGCTGGACAATACCAACAACCGGACTCTTTGCGAGTTGGAAGTCAATTTCGAAATGGGGGATGGCATATAAAACTCCAGGCGAAACGCGCACTACTACTGGACAGGGGAGCGCGAGTCGATATTCAAAATCTCTTGTGAAATCGGGAGTCGGGAACCACGACTTCTGGCGGGAGACATGTGTGTGGAAGCCTTTTGAGCCCTAACAGCACAGCGCGCCGCCGATAACTGCAAGGTGGCGACGCGTTATTACTTTAGCAGGAATGCGAAAAAGAAGTCCACACCGAATATGGGAAAGGGTAATGCGGTGCCCGTAGCGAAATAGCCTGTCAAAGAAGCGCCAGTTTACCGAACCGGGAGCGGGTAGCGACCGTATCCTGCTCTCGAGCCGCACTCGAGGCTTTGCCTTAAGACAAATGCGTGTTGAATCCGTTCGCTACCGCTCCTGGCTCTGTAACCTTCCATCTTGAATTAACCCTGGGGAGCCGCAGCGGCGACCAGTGTCGCAAGATCAAACTTCAATAAGTCGCCAATGCGATCGATCGCCACGTCCGCAGGGGGGTAAGTGGCCAGCATTTGCTGGTCAAATGCATAGTGGCCCTGTTTGGGAAAGACGGTCGTGACGCGCTCGTGCCAGTAGTCCTTCAGAGCTGAAAGGATTCGCAGCTTGTCATCGACGACTATGTAGTGGTCAGCCGGATAGCGCGCTTCCACATCGTCAAGCTCATGCTCTTTGTGCACATAGATCAATACGTTCCAGTCAACCACGTCCCCAATACCCGAGCGTTCGATTTTCAAAGGCTGAAAAACGACGTCGCCGTCGGAAAGAATAACAGTCGGTCCCCAGGTTCTCGAGAGATCCAAAACATCAAGTGAGTTTGGCAGCAGACGATTCGCGAACGGGTAATTGGCCAGGAAGCGGGAAACTGTCAAGAGGTGTGGATCGCGCGGATATTCGAGTCGGTAACGTTGCAAGGCGCCCAGGTAATCAGCGTAACCAAGCTCTGTTCGCAAGCGCTCAAAAATCTCCCAATAACATTTCTGTCGCTCGTGTCCCACTTCATTTTCAAGATGCCGTTGCAGATCTGCGGTCACCCGATCGTTATCGAGCAAGGTGTTATCGACGTCGAAGAGCAGGACAGTACGTTTTGTCGGCATCCAGCTATTTTGTGATCGATGAATTCTGAACCGTGGCGGACAATGATGCTCCGGCCTCTCTGTCTACCAGCCACAAGAGTCTGCCACTGGTTGGTCGAATGCTTTGCGCTGGATACTGATTGACGTTGTCGTTTTCCAGTACCGCGCGCAAAATGTTTGCCTTTTCTGACCCGCTTACCAGAAACAACACGTGCGCCGCATTGTTCAGCAGAGGAAACGTCAGGGTGATGCGCCACGCGTTGAGCTTTGCAATCCAGTTGGCAGCGACAAAATGCTCACGTTCGGACAGCGCATCAGAGTCGGGGAAAAGGGAGGCCGTGTGGCCGTCAGTACCCAAACCCAGCAGTACTAGATCAAATCGAGGCAGTTGATTCGCGATCAGATGAAAGGACTTTTCCAGATCTTGCTTGTACTCATCTGCGGCTTTGGCGGGATCGTCTTCTTCACCTCTGATACGGTGAATGTTTTCCGTTGGGATCACCAATTTTGAGAACATGGCTTCATTAGCCATGCGGAAGTTACTGTCCGGATGATCGGGCGGAACGTGTCTTTCATCACTCCAGAAAAAGTGCAACTTGTCCCAGGGCAATTCTGAGCGCCATGGTTCGCCATTCGCCAGGAGTGAATAAAGGCTCTTTGGCGTTGACCCTCCCGACAAAGCGACTCTAAATACGTTCCTGGCCTTAATCGAATCGGTGGCCAGACGAGCAAACTCAACGGCTGCCTCGTGCGCGAGCTGATTTGGGTCTGCGAGTATTCTAACTTCCGGCTTCATTCTTCTCAGTAGCACAGGCTGCCAGCCTGTGCCCGTTGGCCAGCGGAGACGATCTGAGATCTGAGATCTGAGATCCGCAATCAGCAATCTGAGATCGCAAATCTAGTGTGGTTTCTCAACATGTCCGCCGAATTGAAATCTCATTGCCGACAGGATCCGGCGTGCGAAATCATCCTCGCCTCTGGACCCAAAGCGTTGGTACAGCGCCGCGCTCAACACCGGCACGGGTGTACCCTCCTCAATGGCCGCGTTGATCGTCCAGCGTCCTTCGCCGGAGTCGCTCACTCGGCCCGAGAATCCTGCCAGATCCGGCTGCTTTAACAGCGAGATCGCCGTCAGATCCAGCAGCCATGAAGCCACCACGCTGCCGCGCCGCCATAGCTCGGTAATGTCCGACAAATTAAAGTCGTATTGATAGTGTTCCGGATTTCGCAAAGGAGTCGTTTCCGCATCCGCCTCGCGATCGCCTTTGCCGACGTTCGCATGATGCAGAATATTCAAGCCCTCAGCATATGCGGCCATCAACCCATACTCGATGCCATTATGGACCATCTTTACAAAGTGCCCTGCTCCACTGGGACCACAGTGCAGATAACCTTCATCCGCGGTGCCCTCGACGCCCTCTCGTCCCGGCGTGGTTGAAACGGCACCGCGGCCCGGCGCCAGTGTCTTGAAGATTGGATCAAGATGCCGCACGGTCGCTGTCTCACCGCCAATCATCTGGCAATAGCCGCGTTCCATTCCCCAGACCCCACCGCTCGTGCCCACATCAACGTAATGGATGCCTTTGGATTTCAGCTCTGTAGCGCGCCGAATGTCATCGACATAATAAGAATTTCCGCCATCGATAACGACGTCCTCAGCGGCCAACAGAGAGTTTAGTTCATTGAGCGTGCTGTCAACGACCGCCGCCGGTACCATGATCCATACCGCTCGCGGCGGTTGCAGCTTGCTCACAAATTCCTCGAGTGAAGCTGCGCCCGTCGCTCCTTCAGCAGCAAGGGCGGTCACTGCCTCTGGATTTCTGTCGTACACCACGCAATCATGTTCACTGCGCAGCAAGCGTCGCACCATGTTGGCGCCCATGCGGCCGAGTCCAATCATTCCCAGTTGCATCTTGATTTCCTTTTTTCAGATAGCGTTATCCCAGATCGCTTTTCCCAGCTCGTAACCCAACGCGCTCATGATGGCGGCGGACAGTATTTCCAGCCCGGCTTTTACGTCAGTTCCCAGATGCACTCTCAGAGCGCGCCGTTCGCGGTCCAGCAATACTTTGAAATCTCCGCGCGCCTGTGCGGACTTGACCGCGCCAAAAGTATATTTCTGTCCGGGCACGGCCAAGTCTTCCGCGTCTTCGCAGGTGACTTGCAGGAAGACCCCGCTATTCGGACCACCTTTGTAAGCCTGTCCTGTCGAATGTAAAAAGCGTGGACCAAAGCCCAGGCAGGTCGCGACCCGTTTCTGGTCCCGAACAGCGTGACGGATTTCCTGAAGCGCGGCTTCATGCTCCTCATTCATTTCAATGTAAGCGAGTAAGGCGAAGTAATCATGCGGCTTGATCCGATCGAGATGGGCTTTTAAGTGCGCAACAAGCGATGCTGATTCATCAGCCGCTACAGACAGTTCGCTCAGGTTTCTTTCATCAGTGAATAGCTCGAGAGTGTCTCCTGCAAAAAATGGTTTCTCTTCAGGAAGCTTTCCTGTGAGCTCGTATTCTGAGGTGAGCGCCTTCGTGGCGATCTTGCTTGCCTCTACGTCCGGCTGATCAAACGGATTCACATGCAGGATTGAACTCGCCACCGCTGTTGCGAGTTCCCAGCGAAAAAATTCCTGACCCAGGTTATAGGTTTCCTCGACAGCGATTGTCACTAACGGATGTCCTGCTTCTGCGAGAACTGCGACGGCTGCATCCTGCTCGGCGTCGGAACTCGTCTGAAGGCACAGATAAATGAAGATTCGATCATCGCCATAGCTTGCCGGCGGAGCCAGACGTTCGCGGTCGACGGGAATCAGGCCCTTCTGGTCCTTACCGGTTGACTCAGCGATCAATTGTTCCAGCCATGCCCCCAAATCGTGAATACCAGGTGAAGTGATGATGGTGACTTTATCGCGTCCAAACTGCGGGAGGGCTGCCGTTCCCAAAATTGCGCCCAGCATAACGCCGGGGTTCTGCTCGGCCGACTTATCGGGACCACAGGCCTCAACCATTTCCTGTGTGCGCTCGAGAAAAAGTTTTGTGTCAACTCCCATAATCGCCGCTGGGGCCATGCCAAAATCAGAGAGCGCTGAATAGCGACCGCCGATGTTGGCGCGACCGAAGAGGATCCGGCGAAAGTGATCCTGTTCGGCCACCTGCTGCATTTTTGAACCGGGATCGGTGATGGCGAGGAAGCGCCTGCCGGCCTCTTGTTCACCGACGAGCTGTTTCACCTTTGCAAAAAAATATTGTTTGAAGATGTTCGGCTCCAGCGTGCCGCCTGACTTGCTGGAAACAATGAATAGAGTATTCGCGAGATCGATCTGCTGCTCACGTGTCTTTATCTGGGCGGGATCGGTTGAATCGAGCACATGCAATTCAGGAGAGCCCGGTTGCCGGCCGAAGGTCAGACTCATCACCTCCGGACAAAGGCTCGAGCCGCCCATGCCCAGCAACAATACGTGAGAGAAATTTGCGCTTTTAATGTCTGCGGCAACGCTGATCAAGTGATCGAGGTCGGCTAACTGCTCGCCGGCGATACGCAACCAGCCAAGCCACTTGTCTTCGTCTCTGTGAGTCCAAAGTGTGGGGTCGCCGGTCCACAGTTTGTGCACCTTGTTGTTACCGTTGGCGCGCCAGTCAGCCAGCGTCGCTTCCACTGCTTCACTAAGATCTTTCGGCAAACCAGCCGTTTGACGGTTAAGCCTGACCGCACCGGGCACTGTGCTCATCGATCTATATTCTCCTGATGATGCTGTTAATATCGATGTTCGAATAATACATCAATGATTAGCGCCTGTCAGAAATCCTTAGCATCAAATTACTAAAGGTCCTGGCCGCATTTCTATTCCGCGTCTATCGCTTCGAGTTTTGCAAGATGAAGCTTGACAACCCAACCGTCGCCCGTTAAGTTGTGCCATCGTTTTTAAAGTTCTTTCGCAATCAGTAGAGGCGCGATCTCCATCAGTAAGCAGTACCTGATTAGAAGGGTGTGTCTTCACACCTCCTAATTAGCGACGAAGGTAAGACCTGTTGAAAGGGGTAGGTCGCCGAAACTCGGTCCCGGTCCTTCGCCCGTGCTGAGTTGGTTGCTGTGGCTAAATCCGCAGGACTGTCACCGTTATCGGTGGAGAGCTACGACACTTAATTTGAACGCTTCAAGCCAGGCGTTCAAATTATGATTTCGGCCTTTAGTGTGGCCAGGAAGTCGGTTGTGTTCATTCACGACCGGCTTTTTTTATTTTATGCACAATCTGAAACCCGTAGTAATGAAATTTGGCGGCACTTCGGTCGAGGACGCGCGAGCTTTTGCCCGCGTGGCGGACATTGTGGCGAGTCAAAAGTATTTGCGTCCTGTGGTCGTGGTCTCGGCCATGAGTGGAATGACAGACGCCTTGCTGGCAAGCGTTTGCCAGGCTCGAGCAGGTAGTCCACAAAGTGCGGCGACGACACTGGCGCCGCAATTTGCGCGACACGTTGACGTGGCCATGACTCTGCGCGCGAACGAGCAGAAGGAAGTGCTCCGTGCGATCGAAGCTGCTCGCCAAGAGATCGCGCAGCTTCTAAACAAAGTAGCGGAGGAGCCCAACAAACGCGCCGCGTTGGCAGACGCTGTGTTGTCGTTTGGTGAAGGACTGTCGAGCATGCTCCTGGCCGCAATGCTTAACCGGCGGGGTCTTTCATCTCAGCAGGTTGACGCTCGGGATTGCATCGTTACCGACGGAGAGCACGGTTGCGCGACGCCTTTGTTTGAAGAAACATACCAGCGCTCGCAGGAAACGCTTGGCCCACTGGTGAACAGTGCGATAGTGCCGGTGCTGGGCGGCTTTGTGGGTGCCGGCCCTGGCGGTGAAACCACCACCCTGGGGCGTGGCGGCTCGGACTACACCGCGGCGCTGCTGGGCGCGGCGCTGAGAGCCGGCGAGATTCAGATTTGGACCGATGTCACGGGAGTTCTGACGGCCGATCCTCGAGTCGTGCCCGGAGCCCAAACAATTCCGCGTCTTTCGTACGCTGAAGCGGCGGAGCTCGCCTACTTTGGCGCGAAGGTACTTCATCCCAAGACTATTCAACCGGCTGTCGAAGATAATATTCCCGTGCGCATTTGTAACTCGCGCGCGCTGGACCATGCGGGCACGCTGGTGGGCGCTGAGAGTGAAACCACAGCGCATACGGTCAAGGCTATCGCGCACAAGACCGGCGTCACGACTGTGCAAATCAGTTCCGCGCGTATGCTGGGTGCTTACGGTTTCCTACGAGCTTTGTTCGAAGTCTTTGACCGGCATCGCACGATTGTGGACGTTGTGACCACTTCGGAAGTCAGCGTGTCTCTCTCGCTCGACGATGCGGGCGCGCTGCCGGCGATTGTCGCCGAGCTGTCGCAGTTGGGCACGGTGCGCGTCGAAAGGGATCGGGCGATCATCTGTGTGGTGGGCGAAGGGTTACGTGGTACGCCCGGAATCGCTGCCCGGGTTTTCAGCACGATCAGCGATATCAATGTGACGCTAATCTCGCAGGGTGCTTCCAGTATCAACCTGACGTTTGCGATCGAGGAAGCGCGTGTGAAGGAGGCCGTCACGCGCTTGCACGAGGAGTTCTTTGAAGTTGATCAGGTTGAGGAACTATGTAAAGACCCGCTGCCATCAAGCAACAAGAGAATGTCGGCGTTCGGCATGCAAGGCATAACTGATCAATGAACGTATTCGAGCTGACACGTACGCTGATCGACATTCCTTCGGTCACTGGGGATGAAGCAGAAGTCGGATTGTTTCTTGCTTCGCACCTTGCGGTACTGGGCTATGAAGTTGAGCGGCAAAAGGTGGAGGGCGAACGCTGTAACATCATTGCGACCGTTGGCTCGCCTCGGGTCGTGCTCTCGACGCACATGGACACCGTGCCGCCTTATATTCCATTCAGTGAAGACGCAGAAAATATTTATGGGCGTGGCGCTTGCGACGCCAAAGGCATCATCGCCGCGCAAATCTGCGCCGCCGAGGAATTGCGCCGCCAGGGAATCAGTGCCATCGGTTTACTTTTCACGGTCGACGAAGAAATGGGTAGCCTGGGTGCCCAAGTTGCGAACGCGAATGGCCTCGCCGTTGGGTGTCGTTATTTGATCAACGGCGAACCGACTGACAACAAATTGGCAGTGGGGACCAAAGGGTCCCTGCGCCTTATCCTGACCGTCGAGGGCACGGCCGCGCATTCGGCTTATCCGGAACAGGGCGAGTCGGCTATCGATAAACTGCTCGATGTGTTGGCGGACATTCGGCGCTGTCAATGGCCGGGGGATGAAGTCTTTGGTGAGACTACCTGTAACATCGGCGTGATTGCCGGCGGCGCGCGATCAAATGTGGTAGCGGCCGGCGCTCGCGCGGAATTGCAGATTCGTTTGGCCGCCGCGGCCGCGCCGGTGAAGAAGCTTTTGGAGGAGGCCGTTCGTGAGCGCGCGCACATCGAGTATTTGTCGATGCACGAACCCCTCCACCTGCACGCTGTTGATGGCGTTGAGCGGTCGATCGTGCGCTTCACTACGGATATTCCATACCTCTCGACGTGGGGCACTCCTTTATTGATTGGTCCAGGATCGATTCTGGTGGCACACACTGAGCGAGAGTGTGTGGCGAAAAGTGAATTAACCACGGCGGTTGATCTTTATGTAACGTTGACGAAGACGCTGCTGGCAAACGACAGCTGATCAGACTTATGAAAATCGCTTTGATCGGAAATGGTGCGATGGGACAGTTGGTCGCGGTCCTGGCGCGCCGCGCCGGCGACGACATCGGAGCTACGCTCAGCTCGCGTGACGCGCCGCGCGGCATTGAAGAAATGAGCGCGGCATTGCTCGGCCACGATGTAGCCATCGACTTCTCCGTCGCCGCGGGCGTCATTAAGAACATCGACGCCTGTGCCCTCGCCGGGGTGCCGCTGGTCGAAGGCACGACCGGTTGGCAGACTCATGAACCGGAGGCGCGGCAACTGATACTCCAGCGAGACGGCGCGCTGGTCTATGGTGCGAACTTTTCTTTAGGCGTGAATCTCTTTTACCGGATCGTGGCGCAGGCAGCAGCCTTATTTGCCGGCGTGGAAGGTTACTCGCCTTTCATTGAAGAGGCGCATCACTCGCGCAAACGCGATGCGCCTTCGGGAACTGCTCTACGATTGCGAGCCTTGATGAACGAGACACTGGACGGCGAGGTGCCCATTGCGTCCACGCGCGCCGGTCATATTCCCGGGACGCACCGAGTTGGCTTTGACTCTGTTGCCGATCAGCTTCTGCTGACGCACGAGGCGCGGTCGCGTGAAGGTTTCGCCGGCGGCGCGCTACTGGCGGCGCGCTGGATTGTTGGACGCAAAGGGTTTTATGAATTCTCTGAAGTGATCGATGAGATTCTTAGTAATCAGGAGTAGCACAGACTGAAGGGTGCTACGTAGAACGACGAACTGAAGGAGACTCTGATCAAGTGCTTCAAAAGAATCTGTGGTGCGGTTTCCTCTCATTCTCACCCGGTTTCAACCGGGTGGGAGAGTGCCTCTTCCAAGGGTGTCAACCGTTTCAACGGTTTCCAGGCCCCTGGGTTAGAGGTTGGCCGCGCTCGACTTAGCTGACACGAAACGAAACCGTTGAAACGGTTAGATCCAAATCGAGGCTAGCTTGTATCACCCGGTTGAAACCGGGTGAGAATGAGTGAAGCCAAAACCGATATACGCGTTGAGACACTTGATCAGGGTTTCCTAAATCTTGTCGGACCATAGAAAGGATAACGCATCATGACGATGAAAATTGACTGGTTGCGCGGTTGCGCTACAGCTCTGGTAACTCCGTTCACCGCGGGCGGCGACGTCGACGAGGACCGCCTGCGCGCGCTGATTGAATATCAAATTGGCGGCGGCGTAAAGCTGATCGTACCCTGTGGCACTACGGGCGAGAGCGCTACGATGACCGATGAAGAAGATCAGCTGGTAATCAAGATCACCGTGGATACCTCGAAGGGCCGCGCGCGCGTAATCGCCGGCGCCGGCAGTAACTCGACCGCGGCCGCGATCGCTTATTCAGTGACAGCTCGTGAGCTTGGCGTCGATGCCGTCCTATCGGTCGCGCCCTATTACAACAAACCGACACAGGAAGGGCTCTACGCGCATTTTCGCGCCATTGGCGAGGCGATAAAGGATCTGCCTGTAGTCATTTATAACGTGCCGGGCCGCACCTCTTCGAATATTTCCGCGCAGACGACATTACAATTGGCGCGGGAGGTCGAGAATATCGTGGCCACCAAGGAAGCCTCGGGAAATTTGTCGCAGATGATGGAGATCCTGCGCGATCGACCGGCGCACTTTCGCGTCCTCTCCGGCGACGATTCATTTGCGTTTTCGCTGATCGGCTTGGGCGCTGACGGGTTGGTTTCCGTAGCTTCGAACGAAGCGCCGCAGTTGATGTCCACGATGGTTGAACTGGCACTGGCAGGGAAGTGGGATGAAGCACGCGCCTTGCACTATCGACTCTTGCCGCTGATGGAAACCAATTTCATCGAGTCGAGTCCCGGCCCGGTAAAAGCTGCTCTGGCAATGATGGGTTTGATTGAAGAGAACTTCCGCTTGCCGTTGGTCCCCGTAAAGGAAAGCAGCCGCGTTCGTTTACGCGAAGTGTTATTTGAGCTCGGACTCGTGAAGGGAACGTCTCATGCCGCTGCGTGAACAAATTGAGGAACTGGCGGCGCGGCCCGGGAATGAATACACGTCGGCCGACCATGAGTTGTTTGCAGAGTTCAAAGCTGCACTCAATAGCGGCATGGTGCGGGCCGCTGAAAAAGACGACGAGGCTTGCTGGCACGTCAATTCATGGGTGAAGCGCGGTATTCTAGTTGGCTTTCGCATGGGTACCATGGAGGAGATGTCGGCGAGCCGAAGTCTGCGGTTCTTTGATAAGAATACTTACCCGACCAGGGCGCTTACCGTCGCCGACAATGTTCGCGTAGTGCCGGGCGGCTCGAGTATTCGTGATGGCGCATTCGTCGCTCCCGGTGTGGTTTGCATGCCGCCGATGTATGTGAACGTTGGGGCTTACGTGGACGAAGGTACAATGATCGACAGCCACGCACTGGTAGGTTCCTGCGCGCAAATCGGAAAACGAGTTCATCTCTCAGCGGCTGCGCAAATTGGTGGCGTCCTCGAGCCGGTGGGAGCGATGCCGGTGATCATCGAAGACGACGTGTTGGTTGGCGGCGGTTGCGGCGTTTATGAAGGAACCATCGTTCGTGCGCGGGCAGTGCTGGCGGCCGGCACGATTCTAACCGGGTCAACACCCGTTTATGACCTGGTCAGCGGCCGAATCTGTCAGCGCCAAAACGATCAGCCTTTGGAGATTCCGGCAGGCGCCGTGGTCGTACCCGGCGCGCGCGCGGTTCAAAGTGAGCGCGGTCGCGAGTGGGGCCTTTCGATCTATGCCGCAGTGATCGTTAAGTATCGAGACGAGAAAACTGATCGTGCAGTGCAATTAGAAGATTACCTGCGTTAGCGGAAACAGGAGCATGCCGGCTTTCTCCAAGCCGGCTTTCTCAGGGAGCAAGTTTGAAGGAATTTCAACCGCCTCGGTTTCTTCGAGGGATCGAGAAGAGTCCCATTCGTCGACTCTCTGATAAAGCAAAACCAGGAGACATCAGTTTGGGCCTGGGCGAACCGGATCTGCCCACGCCGGAGGTAATGCGACAGGCGGCAATTCGCGTGATCGCCGAAGAGCAGAATGGATACACACTGCAAGCCGGTCTGCCGGCTTTGCGCGAGCGCGTGGCAGGGGACTATCCACACCTGAAGCTTGCGACTGATGACGTAATCATCACCGCGGGATCGCAGGAAGGTTTGTACCTCGCTTTGATGACGCTTGTCGGTGAGGGCGATGAGGTGCTAATGCCGGATCCGGGTTTTGTTGCCTACCCCACGATTGTACGAATGGCCGGCGGCCAACCTGTTTATTATCGATTGCCGGCGGCAAATGATTTTTGCTTTGATGCCGATGATTTTCGCAACAGGATTTCCCCGCGCACCAAGGTAGTGGTCTGTATCAGTCCCTCAAATCCAACGGGACGCAGCCTTTCGAAAGCCGACTTGCAAGCCATGGCCGATGCCCTGCGCGACACCGGGGTTTATGTGGTCAGCGATGAAATCTATCGGGACCTTTATTATACGGGCGAACGTCCGGAATCAATCTCGAGTTTTTATGAACGGACGATACTGATTAGCGGACTTTCAAAGTCAATGAGTATGACCGGCTGGAGATTGGGTTGGATGTGCGCGGAACAAGCGATTATTCAGAGTGCGCTGGTGCTACATGGTTATGTGACGACGTGCGCTGCGACAATTTCGCAAAAGGCGGCACTGGCGGCCTGGACGCCCGAAGCCGAGAATGCGCGGG
Organism: Acidobacteriota bacterium; assembly: GCA_025463135.1. Taxonomy (GTDB): domain Bacteria; phylum Acidobacteriota; class Blastocatellia; order Pyrinomonadales; family Pyrinomonadaceae; genus JAOAPY01. The sequence goes on along the minus strand of JAOAPY010000024.1, from coordinate 17,382 downwards.
CCGAAATTCGCCGCACGTTTCATAAAAGACGCGACCATTTGCTGGCGTTGATCTCGAAAGAACTGCCAGTACGCGCAGTTGTTCCCGACGGTGCTTTCTATACCATGGTTGACATCCGTGGTTACGGGCCATCGCTGGAGGTTGCCGAGAAGCTGCTCGATTATGGAGTGGTTACGATCCCCGGTTCAGCATTTGGCTCTGAGAGCGAAGGGTTCCTGCGCGTTTCATTCTGTGCGGATGAAGGGAAGCTGACCGAAGGCGTGCGCCGGTTGAAGGTTGGGTTGGCGCAGATCTCAGGGTAGCGTCAAGTGTGGCACGGGCGTCCCACCCGTGTTCGTGCGTGGGATTCAAGTGAAGCGAATAATGAATGTTTGGACCGGAACATGGGCAGGATGCCCATGCTACATCTGACAGAGAGACTCCCTTTATGCAAAAACTTCGCGTAGGCATTCTCGGCGCCACGGGTATGGTGGGCCAGCGGTTTATTCAACTTCTGGAAACTCATCCGCAATTTGAAGTGACCGCGCTGGCCGCTTCAGATCGGTCGCAGGGAAAACCTTACTCAGAGGCGTGTAAATGGCGATTGGCTGGTGAGATGCCTTTGGCTGTGCGCTCGTTAACCGTGCAGCCGCCTGCGCCACCGCTGGATTGTGATCTGATCTTTTCCAGCCTGCCTGGCGATGTTGCTCGTGAGGCAGAGGAAAGCTTTGCGCGAGCGGGTTACCCGGTGATTAGCAATTCTTCGGCATTCCGGATGGACCACAGTGTGCCACTGCTAATTCCGGAGGTCAATCATCAACATTTGGAGCTGCTCGAGGGACAGCGAAAGCGCTTTTCATCGGGTGGTTACATAGTTACCAATCCCAACTGTTCGACGATCATGATTGCGCTGGCACTCGCGCCTCTGCATGCGACGTTTGGTGTGCGCGCCGTCATCGCCACGACAATGCAAGCGCTGTCCGGCGCCGGTTATCCGGGTGTGGCATCCCTTGATATTCTCGACAACGTCCTTCCATTTATCGAAGGCGAGGAAGAAAAGATTGAGAGTGAGACTAGAAAGATTCTCGGTCGCCCAAAGGGAAGCGTTATCGAAGCCGCGCCCATGAAAATCAGTGCCCAATGTAATCGTGTTAACGTCGCGGACGGACATATGGCGGCAATCCGCGTGCAGCTGGATCAATCCACTGAGGTTGAGGAGGTCGGGAAAGTTCTGGCTTCCTTCACTTCGCTACCACAGGAGTTGCACCTGTATTCCGCGCCCGAGCACCCAATCCTGGTGACCACAGAACGCGATCGACCCCAACCACGCTACGACCGCGATGCAGGGAGGGGCATGAGTGTCACTATTGGCAGGCTCAAACGTGACACGGTGCTCGACTATAGTTTTGTTGCCCTCAGCCACAACACAATTCGCGGCGCGGCCGGAGCTGCGATCCTGAATGCGGAACTTCTTATTGCCACCGAGCGCCTGACTGCTAAAAGTTGAAATCGCTATTTGAGCGGTTGGAAAGTTAAGACTTGCGTGCGTTAGAATCTAGCGGCAAATGAAGAAGTGTTTTGCACCTTCAAGGATGCATAGAGTAACAATAAACGGAGGAGCTGAATGAGAGTCGCCATTGCCGCGGACCATGCGGGTTATGACCTCAAGCAAGTGCTGGGACATTGTCTGGGCACTCTGGGGCATGAAGTAATCGATCTCGGCACCGCCAACGCCAGCACCCCGGTCGATTATCCTGATTATGCTGAGGCGGTCGGCCTTGCAGTACTTGAACACACGGCGGATCGTGGTCTGGTGATCTGCGGCAGCGGCGTCGGCGCATCGGTCGCCGCCAATAAACTTCCGGGGATTCGCGCCGGGTTATGTCACGACACGTACTCGGCGCATCAGGGTGTCGAGCACGATGACATGAACGTTCTGGTGCTCGGGGCGCGAATCATCGGCGTCGAGTTGGCCCGCGAATTGGTGCGCGCTTTCCTCGCAGCAGAATTCAGCGGAGAACCAAGACACGAGCGCCGGTTGGCAAAAATAAAAGCTATTGAAGAGCGTTATTGATCGAACTCCGGCATCGCCAAAAGGAATAAAGGACCAATCGTGTCAACCACCATAGTCGAAGCCCCGGCCGGCAAAGTTGCAGACGCACAGCTACCGCAAGCCGACCCTTGTGTCATCGTGATCTTTGGCGCCTCTGGCGACCTGACCAGACGGAAGCTCATGCCGGCCTTATTTCATCTGGTGCGCGAAGGCGCGATGACGGGCTTTCAGATCCTGGGTATTGGTCGCGACAAACTCAGCGATGAAGAATTTCGTCAACGTATGCTCGCGGGGTCGCAAGCCTCTGACGAGATGGGCCCGTTCAGCGATGACGAATGGAAGCATTTTGCCGAACGTATACACTACATCTGTGGCGAGTTAGTGGGTGGTAACCTTTATCGCGAACTCGGAGCGCGGCTGGAAGACATGGCAGAGGCCGGCGCGAGTCGCAACCATCTCTTCTACTGTGCGACGCCACCATCCTTGGCTTCCAATATCATCGCAGGACTGGGTGAGGCGGGATTGGCAAAGCAGGAAAAAGGCTGGGCCCGGATCATTATTGAGAAGCCGTTTGGGCATGACCTGGAATCTGCCCAACAGTTAAATGCCGAGCTTGCGAAAGTGTTTAAGGAAGATCAGGTTTACCGAATCGATCACTACCTCGGAAAAGATACGGTCCAGAACATTCTGGTTTTCCGTTTCGGCAATTCGATGTTCGAACCGATTTGGAACCGCAACTACGTCGAGTATGTCGAGATCACCGCCGCCGAGACACTGGGTGTGGGAACCCGTGCAGGTTATTACGAAGAAGCGGGCGCGCTACGGGACATGGTCGCTAATCATTTGCTCCAACTCTTGACCTTGACGGCTATGGAACCGCCGGTTGCCTTCGACGCCAATTCCGTAAGAGAAGAGAAGGTCCAGGTCCTTCGTTCAATCCAACCCATGACCACTGAGGAAGTCGCCCGCCGCACGGTCCGCGGACAATACGGCGCCGGATCGATTGATGGAGCGGCGGTTGTCGCCTACCGCGACGAGCCAAACGTAAATCCGAGCTCCACAACTGAGACTTATGCGGCGGTGCAGTTCGACATCGGCAATTGGCGCTGGGCGGGCGTTCCGTTTTATGTGCGGGCGGGAAAACGCCTGGCCCGGTCCTTGACACAAATCGCTGTACATCTGAAGCGCACGCCTCAGGCCCTTTTTGCCCGCACGCCTTCGGACCAGATTGAGCCTAACGTAATCGTAATGCGCATTCATCCGGATGAGGGCATCAGCGTCACCTTTGGAGCTAAACGGCCGGGCGTGGAAATGCATACGGGCACAGTGCATATGGATTTTTGTTATCAAAGTGGTTTCGGCGTGCGCTCGCCCGCAGCTTATGAAACCTTGCTGGTCGATGCAATGCAGGGTGACGCAACATTGTTCACGCGCCGTGACGAAGCCGAAGGTCAATGGCGGTTAATCACTCCGATTCTGGAAGCTTGGAGTCAGCAAGCGGCCCCCGAATTTCCCAATTATGCATCCGGCAGTGAAGGCCCTGAGTTGGCGGATGAACTGCTGAAGCGAAAAGGTCATCAATTGGGAAAGATCCGCGAACCTACCGAAGGCTGCGAGGAAGACCGCGCACCCGCTCTCCTAAAATCCGCACGCTAAACCGCCATTGAAAAGTTACTTAGGCTTTTCTGCAAGGCCCATCGTCTAAGTTATTGACCAGGGCCTTGTCAAACATGTTATAGTGTCGTTGAACCTGGGTTTGTTCAATGGCCAGGCGGCCCCTCCGACAAAGAAAAAACCTCATAGCGCGGTTGGATGTTCAGTCTTCGATGGAGCCGTATTCTATGAAAACCAGTCTCCTGTCTTGGACGAGAGAGTATTTCGTCCGGGTTGTTCCCGTATTCTTACTTCTTAGCGTCACAGGCATCTTGAGCGGGACCGCTGCCGCCGCAACACTGCCTGTGCTAATAAGTGATTCTGTGTCCACCCGCGCTGTCGCGTTTGAGTCAGTTACGCAGAGACCCGGACCCTTCAAACTGACGGCCTCGATGCCGTTTAGCGATACGCGCACTCGTGTAGAGATCTTTGCGATGAACCTCGATGTGCTGGCTGGAGAGAGTCTTACAGCTTTCACTGCTGACGCTGAAGATGCGGCGCACGTCAAGTATCCGTTGAGTGTGGAGTATGTTGGCCAGGTGCCCGGCTTCGAAGGCGTCTACATGGTCGTAGTCCGTCTAAACGACACGATGACCAGCAATCTGGGAGATGTGCTTCTCCGCCTGAACCTGCATGGAGCCTCGAGCAACCGCGTGCGAATTTCGATTGGCACTGTGGGCGGAGGGCCGGCCGACGATGCTGGTGCAGTTCCAACTCCAGCTCCGGCAACACCACCGACGGCCGCGACGCCACTGACGATTTCCCAATACCAGGCGCAGTTTAGCAATCCCGGGTTCCCGTCCGATCAGGATCGAATAAGATTTCTGGAGCAGGCCACCTGGGGACCCAGCAATAGCGATTTTACGCATTTACAGCAAGTGGGAATGCAAGCGTGGATCAATGAGCAATTCAATACGCCTCCCGTGTTTCCCAGCGTGTCCTCTGACTACCCGGCAATGACGCCTTATCCGCAGTTCTACCCGGCCGCACCGGCTCCGCCCTGCGATTCAAGTACCATTTGTTTCCGGGACAACTACACGCTATATCCTCTACAAAAGCAGTTCTTTACGAATGCTCTGACGCAGCCCGATCAATTGAGGCAGCGAGTGGCGTTTGCTTTACATAAGGTGATTGTGGTCGGCGGCGTTCCCTTGAACGGCAACGAAACCAGCTGGTACTCACCTTACCTTCAGACAATCGATCGCAATGCCTTTGGGAATTTCCGCACGCTGCTTTATGAAGTCACTCTCAACCCCGGTATGGGTGAATACTTGAACATGAGAGGGAACTCAGTGGTCAATCGCGCGAATCCCACTCCCAACGAAAACTATGCGCGCGAGATCATGCAGCTGTTCTCGATTGGAGTTGACCTGCTGAACCAGGACGGCACGCCGGTCCTGGATGCACAGGGGAATCGAGTTCCGACGTACGATCAGGCAACTATCGCAAATCTGGCGCGCGTTTTTACCGGTTGGGACCTGGCGGCCAACCAGGTATGGAGCGGCGACGGTGTGACGGCAGTCGCGAACTATCTCGACCCAATGGTACCGAACGGGAACAGGAACCGTTACGACATCGCACAGAAGACCCTCTTGACCGATATTAATCACCCCGCTCCGATGCTCATCCCTGCGTGCGCAAATTGCACCACTGGTACTACCGCGCAACAGACGGCCAATTCACAGGCTTACGCGGTTGTCTCGTTAGGGGGAACTGCAAGCAATTCGAATGGGGCGATTGACAACCTTTTCAATCACCCTAACGTTGGACCATATCTCTGCAATCAGTTAATTCATCAACTGGTGACTAGTAATCCCAGTCCTCCCTACGTCGGTCGCTGTTCCGCGGTGTTTGCCAATAATGGGAGCGGCGTTCGTGGGGATCTTAGAGCGGTCATCACCGCTATCCTGCTGGATCCGGAAGCGCGCGGTGATGTAAAGAATGATCCCAACTATGGTCACTTGCGTGAACCAGTGCTCCTGATGACGCACTTGCTCCGCACATTCAATGCCACCAGCGATGGTGTTCTGGCCAGCACGCCTTTCAGTTACACCAATGACCTGGGCCAGAACCTCTTTAATCCGCCCACAGTGTTCAGTTACTATCCGGCCGACTACGGGCTGCCCGGCACCAACCTATTCGGCCCTGAGTTTGGTTTGCTGGACACGTCCACAACCTATAAGCGAGCCAATTTCATAAATACGCTGTTTGTTGCCAACAGCGGCAATGGAATTGCTCCCAGCGGTGTGAACCGGCCGTCAGGCACCAAGGCTGATTTTTCTTCGTATCAGGCAATGTCGACTAATCCGCAGCAGCTCGTAGATGCGCTCAACACGCGGCTGTTGCACGGGACCATGTCCGCGGCGATGAACGCGAACATTGTTGCCACGGTCACAGCGGTAACAAATGCGAATGCGACGACTCAAGCCCTGCAGCGTACGCAAACGGCTATCTACTTAATCGCGACCTCATCGCAATATCAGGTGGAGAGATAAACGATGAACGATTCACGCAGAGACTTTCTTAAAACTTCAGCATGTGGTTTAACCGGGGCTGCTTTGGTCGCCAGCCTCGGCAAGTTCAGCCTCGTTGATGCCATGGTCCAGCAGCAACAGCCCGATGTGGCTTCGGATTACAAGGCGCTGGTCTGTATCTTCATGAGCGGCGGTTCAGATTGCAACAACATGGTCATTCCTTATGATGACTACACGGTGACGGGAGGCGGAACCACCAACGGATACGACAATGTGCGCACCGGATCGAACCTGGCGGTTCCCAAGTCCGCTCTACTCAATACAAAGATTACTCCGTCCAACACAAGTGGCGTTTCGTATGCTTTTCATCCCAATCTTTCGCCGGAGTTTGGATCGGTGCCCGGGCAGGCGAAGGGTTTAATGGATATTTGGAATGCAGGGAAACTTGCCGTGCTGTGCAATGTCGGTTCTCTGGTCCAGCCAATCACACGCGCAAATTACGCCGCTGGAATTGGACGTCCCTATCAACTCTTCTCTCACTCGGATCAGGTGACGCAGCAGCAGACCTCGGTGGCCAATACTGTGGGCCAAACCGGCTGGGGTGGTCGCATAGCTGATAAAACCAATTCGCTGAATGGCGCGGTGGCGTTGCCGATGAATATTTCGTTGGCCGGCACAAATCTTTTCTCTACTGGAATCAACTCCCGGCAGTTGGCGATCGCCGCAGCGCCCACTACTTTGGCGAATTTGTTGTTACTGAATTGGAGTGGGCCTTCAGGAGCCAATCCAAACAACCTCGGCAGCAGCTATCGAACGTTGCTCGGATTTGATCAAAGCGCGACCTTAATCAAGGCTGCGAGTGATACGACATCGCAAGCCTTATCGGCGGACCAGGCTTTGAACCAGCCTGATCCACAGATTCCCTCGGCGGGTAACCCTACTGCCTTTCCTAATACGTCGCTGGGCAATCAATTAAAGCAAATTGCCAAGCTAATCAAGATCAGGGATGCAGCCGGTATTACGATGAAACGTCAGATCTTCTTCTGTAACGTTGGTGGGTTTGACACGCACACCAACGAAACTGGAAGCGACCCGGCGAATCCTGGTGGCGGCGCTGCACAATCGGGCACACAGGGCGGATTAATGACGCAAATCAGTCAAGCAATGCGCGCTTTCTATGATGAAATGTTCGCCCAGGGATTGAGCAACAACGTTACTACTTTCACGCTCTCTGATTTCGGGCGCACTCTGCAGCCATCAGGTTCAGGCGCAGCCAGCGTGGGCACCGATCATGCCTGGGGAAGCCACGCCTTCATCATGGGTGGGGCAGTGCAGGGCGGTAAATTCTACGGATCGGTTCGGCCGGACGGCACTGGCCTACCTTTTGGATATCCTGGCCTGCAGCTTGGCGGTCCGGATGACACTACGAGCAATCGTGGCCAATGGATACCAACGACCTCCATCGACCAGTATGCGGCGACGCTGGCGAATTGGTATGGACTGGATCCGCTCGATAGAGCGTCAGTCTTTCCTAATCTTTTCAAATTTGCTACCCCGAATTTAGGTTTTCTCGGCTGATATTTGGAGCGCGGCGGCCGGCACAGGCACCCCATCGGGGCTGCCCCGACGGGGACGCCGCCGCGCGCGACGCCGCTTTGGATTCGTGGATGGGAACTTCGAAGATATCCAAAGCGCCGCCGTTGTCGGCGCGCTCCAATTTTGTGTCTCCAACGACAGTCCTTTCAGCCCCGACTAATGGGCTGGACGCCCATGCCACGATTACGTTGAAGGCTAAGTTCATTTTTGGTGTTGCTTTGCTCGCGATCTGCGGGCTGGTGTGTTTTCAGCCCCGAGCAGCCAGGACTGCAAGTTCTGTTAGCGGGCAGAACGCAAAAAATCCGTCGTCTCTCAATTCCTCCAGGCCGAAACTCGATCTTCACCAATTGTCCCAGCGTCTGCCGCTCAGCTTTGAGCGCAACCTCGGGCAGTTTGACGGCAGCGCAAAATTCTCGGCGCGTGGCGCCAACTACAATTTATTTTTGACTGAGACCGGAGCTGTGCTGCAACTGCACGACGCGATGCCTCGTGTCCGCCGCCAGAATCAAAATGCAACTACATCTTCGGCCCCGGCTCAGGCGCCGGCTTCGCGTTCGGTCATCAGCTTCAAACTGTTAGGGGCGAATAGCAACGCAGTGGTTCACGGCGTGGATGAATTTCCTGGCCGGCACAATTATTTCATTGGCAACGATCCTCGACAGTGGCGCACAGGTGTTCCGACGTTTCGCGCCGTACGCTATGAGCAGGTTTATCCGGGCATCAATCTGACTTACTACGGAAATCAAAAACAACTCGAATACGATTTTGAGATAGCCGCGGGCGCCGACCCGCGCCTAATCCGTTTGGCGTTCGGCCCTGGTACTCGAACAACATTGTCCTCCATGGGTGAGTTGGTGTTGCAGACCCCAGCGGGTGAATTACGGCAAGGTCAGCCAATTGTTTATCAGGACATCGATGGGCATCGCGAATTGATCAAGTCACGATATGTAATGATTGGCAGGCAACAGGCGGCATTCGCAGTCGGGTCGTATGATCGAAGCCGGCCACTGATCATCGATCCCACTCTGGTCTACTCAACTTATCTGGGCGGCAGCGGCGACGATTTGGGTCGCAGCATAGCCGTTGACGGCAGCAACAATATCTATGTTACAGGTGCCGCCAACTCCACAGACTTTCCCTTAAAGAACGCCGCTTTTGGCAACGCCGGATTGGCAGATATCTTTGTAACGAAGATCGACGCTACGGGAACGAGCGTCATTTACTCAACCTACATTGGCGGTGGCGGTTTGGACCAGGGGTCGTCGATAGCCGTCGACAACAGCGGAAACGCATATGTCGTTGGTCGTGTTGATTCTACTTCAATGGACTTCCCGACGACGCCGGGTTCTTTTGCCGGCACTTATCGTGGCGGCGACTTTGATGCAGTTTTGTTCAAGTTGAACGGACAAGGTAATAGTCTGGTCTATTCGACCTTTCTGGGCGCGGAAGAAAATGATTCGGCGGAAGGCGTGGCAGTTGATTCTGCGGGGAACGCCTATGTGGCCGGCGGCACCAAGTCCCTCGGCTTTCCCACTACTACCAACGCTTATCAGGGATCACGCTCAGGGGACACGGATGGCTTCCTCGTAAAGTTCAATGCGGCTGGTAGTGCCTTGCTCTACTCGACATACATTGGAGGTGGCGGCACGGATCGAACAAGCGCTATTGCGATTGATGGCTCCGGCAAAGCTTACCTCGCGGGATTTACCGCTTCGGCTGACTTTCCCACGGAGAATGCTTTCCAAAACGGCTTCGGTGGCAGCTTCGACGCCTTCGTGGCGAAGATTGATACGAATGCGAGCGGTCTCGCTTCATTGTTGTTCTGCAGCTATTTGGGGGGCGTTGCGGACGATAAGGCTTATGGGATTGCCCTGGATAGCGGGGCCAACAACATCTATGTTGTCGGCCAAACCTCGTCGAATAATTTTCCCGTGCTGAACCCAGTGCAGCCAGTATCAGGCGGCTCTTTCGATGCTTTCATCGCTAAAATTAGCAACGATGGTTCAAAAGTTTATGCCACCTATCTCGGCGGTAACGCTGACGATCGCGGTACAGGCATCGCCGTTAATTCGTCCGGTGAGGCATACGTGACGGGTTTCACTTCCTCGTCAAACTTTCCCACCGTGAATCCACTTCAGAGCACCAGGGGCGGAGGCAGTGATGCCTTCATCGCCAAGCTAAATGCAGCCGGTACCGCGTTTTTGTATTCGACCTATCTCGGTGGCAGTAACAACGAAAGCTCGCAGAGCACCGTCACCGCAAGTAATCCCATCGCGCTGGATGCAACAAGTAACGCGTATATCACTGGATATACTTCTTCAACCAACTTCCCGACGGCGGCGCCATTGCAAGGGGCCAATGCGAGTGGTGCGAGCGATGCTTTTATCGCGAAGATTTCGGACCAGACGCCGGCGGCGAACTTTACTTTGAGTGTTACTCCTGCATCTCGAACTGTTAATCCAGGCAACAGCACAACCTACGATGTCACGGTGACGCCTGTAGGTGGTTTTACCGGAAATGTAACGCTGAGTGTTACGGGTCTGTCGGCAGAGGCTGGTGGATCGTTCAATCCTGCTTCGCTCAACATCATCGATACGACAGCGAAGACCTCGGTGCTCACAATAACCACGACGGCTGCGACACCGTCCGGCACTTACGCTCTAAGCATCACCGCCGTCAGTGGGAACCTGCAACACTCGGCTCCGGTGTCGGTGATCGTGAGTGGACCAACCAGCGCCAATCTTTCGATCAGCAAGACTGCCTCGCCAAATCCGGCCATCGTCAATGCCAACCTTACTTATCGGATGGTGATCACGAATAATGGACCGTCGCCGGCCACTAACGCGACTGTTACTGACACTTTGCCGGTAGGCATCACTTTCGGTTCAGTCAGCGCGTCGCAGGGAACCTGCATGGGTACGAGTATCGTAACGTGCAACTTCGGCAATCTGGCAAGCGGGAGTTCGGCCAGCGCCAGTATTATCGTTATGCCCTTATCGACAGGACAGTTCAGCAACACCGCGACCGCGAGCGCGACGGAAACAGATCCCGATACCAGCGATAACACGGCAACGATAGTGACGACCGTGACCACGCAATCAAGCGGACCGTCAATGTTGGATCCCAACCTCAGCGTCCAGACTCTGGTTACCGGACTGAGTCAACCGACCAGCCTTGCCTTTATCGGCACAAATGATTTCTTTGTGCTTGAAAAAGACACCGGCAAAGTTCGTCGCGTTACGAACGGTGTACTGCAGAGTACAGCGCTCGATCTCGCCGTCAACAGCGCTTCAGAACGGGGGCTGTTGGGCATTGCATTGCACCCGTATTTCAAACTCAACCGCTTTGTTTATTTATATTGGACGGAAAGCAGTACCGGCGTTGACTCGACAAATCTGCCGGACGTTCCTTTGTTGGGTAATCGCGTTGACCGCTATATCTGGAATGGCACGACGCTGACGTTCGATAGAAACCTGATTAAGTTGCGCGCGTATCAGGCAGATGCAAACCAGCCCCTGCGTGGTAATCACAATGGAGGAATCCTGCGCTTTGGACCGGATGGGAAGCTGTACATTCTGATGGGCGACAACGGACGGCGTGGCTTTCTCCAAAATGTCACCAGTGGCGCGCCTGTGCCGGATGATCAGTTCGGTGGTCCAGACCCTGATAATGCCCACCTTACCGGATTCATCTTAAGGCTGAATGACGACGGCACAACGCCGACAGACAATCCCTTCTACAGTGCGGCAACGGGCCTGACCGGCGAGGCCGCGGCGAACATCAAAAAACTTTACGCGTATGGAGTGCGCAACGGTTTTGGGCTGGGTTTCGATCCGCTTTCCGGCAATCTTTGGGACCAGGAAAATGGCGACGACGCGTTTGATGAAATGAACCGTGTTAGCGCGGGCTCGAACAATGGCTGGGTGCAGATGATGGGCCCGTCAAGTCGCGTTAGTCAGTTCAAGCAGATTGAGTCCACTTATGGTGCGGGGAACCTGCAACAGTTGCGCTGGCCGCCATCATTGATTGCAGACACACCCACTGCCGCAATGGCGGCACTCTACATGTTGCCGGGAGCTCATTACAACGAACCGGAACTGAGTTGGAAATATGCAGTCGCCCCATCGGCGTTGGGTTTTGTGCAGGGCAGGGGATTGGGACCACAGTTTGAGGGCGATATGTTTGTCGGCGCCTCGCGCACCTTCCTCGCGGGCGGCTTTCTGTTCCGGCTTAAGCTGACGCCGGACCGCTTGCACTTCTCTTTCACAGACTCGCGACTAAACGATCTGGTTGCCGATAATTTCGATAAGTTTGATATCACCGAGAGTGAGAGCCTGCTGATCGGCAAAGATTTTGGTATTGCCACAGCGATCGAGACCGGCACCAATGGTGATTTGTTTGTAGTCTCCAATACGAATGGAGCGGTCTATGAAATTTCCGGCCGGCAGCCCACACTTTTTGTGGCCAGTCTGACCGGCGCCCAGGAAACACCGCCGACGAATTCCACGGCCACCGGTACGGCGACCGTTCTGCTAAGCCCCGACGAGAAGACTGCGCGTGTCTCGCTCAACTTTAGTGGCTTATCAAGCCCGCAGACGGCGGCGCATATTCATGGAGCGGCAGCGCCGGGCACGCAAGCCCCGATTATTTTTCCTTTGCCAACCGGGAACCTAAGTGATTTCCTAATCTCGCCTTCGCCCACAGACGTACAGAATTTGAAGGACGGTTTGCTCTATATCAACGTTCACAGCAACACATTTCCCAACGGCGAAATTCGCGGTCAGCTGCAAGCAACAGCAGCGGCCGGTAGCTTTCAATTCAACAGTCCTAGCTATCTGGTTTCGGAGAATGCAGGCGCAGTAACCATCACGATTACCCGTCTGGGAAATGTTTCGCAGGCTGCTTCAGTTGATGTTGTTTCCGATGGTGGTACGGCGTCCGCCCGGACCGATTACACTCCGGTTAGTAAGACGTTGCAGTTTGCTGGCGGGGATACACTAAAGACGATTTCACTTCCGATCGTAGACAATCTTTACGTCCAGGGTAATCGAACCGTAAACCTTTCGCTCGCTAATCCCAGCCCCGGCACGTTTCTCAGCAGTCCCTCAATTGCCACGGTGACAATTGTCGACAACGATACTGTTGGGCCCACCACTAACCCGCTTGATGAGGCGCAATTTTTCGTCAATCAACACTATCTCGATTTCCTCGGTCGCACACCCGATGTTAACGGATTCGCTTATTGGACCAGCCAGATAACGATGTGTGGCAATAACAGCGCCTGTATCAACAGCGAGCGCATCGGCATTTCCGCGGCGTTTTTTATCGAGCAGGAGTTCCAGCAGTCCGGGAGCTTTGTCTATCGCTTGTACAAAGGCTCTTTAGGTAGGCGACCTCTTTACGCTGAGTTTGTGTTGGACCGCGGCAAGGTGGTTGGCGGATCAGATCTGCCGGCAAGCAAGGCAGCGCTGCTCAATGAATTTGTGCAGCGGGCGGAATTCAAACAGACCTATCCGGATGCCTCCAGTAATTCACAGTTTGTCAACACGCTTTTCGATACCGCTGGACTGACCCCTTTTACGAGCGAGCGACAGCAGCAGATTGATGCGATGAATCTCGGAAAGACTCGCGCCCAGGTGGTTGGTGATGTGATAGAAATCCAGGCCTTCAAGGATCGGGAATACAATCCGTCGTTTGTGTTGATGCAGTATTTTGGTTACTTGCGACGCAACCCCGATCCGGGGGGGTACGCATTCTGGCTGGATGTGATCACCAATCAGGATCCGAATAACTATCGCGGGATGGTTTGTTCGTTTATCACGTCGGCTGAATACCAGCAGCGTTTCAGTTCTGTGGTGACACACTCCAACACGGAATGCGCAGGAGTGCATTAACAGGTCGCAAACTGCGCCAGTACCTAACGATCAGCAGGTTTGACTGAGGCTTCCTTAAGAATGGTGTTATTCGGATCTAGCTTTATTGCGGTGGGCGATTGCGCGAATTTGATTTCCTTTACGACCTCTTTGGAAGTTGGTTGCAAGACTAATTTGCTGGTTGTCTTGCCGGCAACAAGTTCAATTGGTACCTGATTGATAAAGGGCGCCTCTCGCTGCAATTGTTTGAGCGTAAGCCTTAGCCGCTTTGTGTCAGCCAACCACTTCCAAGTCAACTCATATTGCGGGTGTCCCGTTCCGTAGACCCAGCTCGTAAAGAATTGCCGCAAATCTTTTCCAGACTCTTTCTCAAGTGCGGCGCGCAAGCTGTCGGTGTTCGCGTTCGAGTCTTTGTGCGCCGCATAATACTTTCTTAGCCCTGCGAAAAAAGTCTTGTCGCCGAGTTCCGATCTCAGCATGTGCAGTACCCATGCGCCCTTCTGGTAGTTGTTCGCATTCAACAGCTGCATCAAGTCTTCCGTTTCCGTGTCGTGGATAGGTGTGCGTGTCTTGCCTTCGTAAGTGAAGTAGGTGTCCGCCGCGCGTTTCATATAGGCCTGAAAGGCATCTTCGCCGTCATGCTTCTGCACGAATAGTCCCGCGAAGTAAGTGGCAAAACCTTCGCTCAACCAAAGGTCGGACCAGGTTGCTTCAGTCACCGAATCACCAAACCATTGATGGGCAATTTCATGTGCGATGACCTGTTCGAGCCCTTCGTTAATCTGAAAGGCGCGACTCATTCGCGAGTTGTTTCGCGGGCCGAGCAGGTTGCTTGCGAACACGATGGCGCTTGAATTCTCCATGCCGCCGAAGCGTGTGGCGCCGACAATCAGGTCCAGCTTTTCATAGGGATAAGGCGCGATCATCTCGCTGAAAAACTTCAAGGATGGTGCGGCTGGGGAAAACCCCAGCACGGCAAGGCCTGCGTCGGACTGCGGTACGTAATAGAAAAGTGGAGTAATCGAAGGCGTGGCTGGTCCTGCTTTGGCGTACTCTCCGACTGCGATGACCATGCAATATGCGGGGATCGGTTTGCCTTCGCTGTAACTCCACGTGCGTGTGCTCGAGGTGGCGTTAAAGACCTTCACCAACTTGCCATTGGCAACCACGAGTTCTTTGCCCGGTGCTGTAACTGTGAAGTTGACTGTAGCCTTTGCCGACGGATGATCGAGACAGGGAATCCAGTTATGAACGCGATTGGGCCAGTTGTCGCCGGTCGCTGACGGTTTGCCATCCTTATCCGCGGCCAGGACCAAACCATCTTTGGGTCGGCCATGATACTCGATGACGATTACAACGCCATCGCCAATTATAAGGTCGTGAGCAAGATAGACGTTCAACAGCCGCGAGGTGCGATCAATCTTCGCCGGTTGGCCCGCTACAGTTACTGAGTCAACCGGCATGTCTCCAAAATCGAGATCGATCACATTGACCTTGTCTCGCAGCGCGTGCAGAGTTATCTCCACGCGCGCTTTCGTGATCTCGGTCAATCTATCATCGAGACTGAGGGCGATCTCGTAATGAACAGGTTGCCAGGCGGTCACCACGCGCTCTTCGCGTGTCGCGTACGTAAGCGTAGACAAGAGCAAAAGCAACAAGACAGGAAACAACCCGCGAAGGGAAGTCACCAGCCAAATAAATGCAGGGCGCGATAGATTTGCTTCAGTCAAATTAGCCAGCCGGTTTTTCTGCGAGAGTGTCGCACGGGCGTCCCGCCCGTGAAGGTTAATTGCCCAATCGTCGCAACGGAGCCCGCAAGTCTAGCGCATTCCCAGCAACAGCAGTAACGAGCGATCAAAGGTGGCACGGTCAGCGTTTTTCAGCCATGCGCGATAAGCCGAGAGATCAGTCTCAGTCAGTACGGCGTTGCCGAGCCGAGCCGCGGGCGTCCTTTCGAAGGCGCGTTCCGTGAGCGCGAGATGCGGCTTGCTGTAATGCAACGACTCAGGATGCGCGAGGGCTTTCTCCGCTTCATCCACATCGGGAAAGAGTTCCTCATAGACGGCGATGTGCCACAGTCTTTCAGGTCCTTCGCCTTGCACAGCAAGTATGCGGAGCAGACCATAACCGCTTTCGAGCTGGAATGTCAGATAGTCGCCGGGGCTAAAAGGTTGCGCCATATAATTTTCAGTTCGCACCGAAACTGCCGGCGAGAGGTTAACACAGTGAGTTTCGCGGCATAAAGTACGACGATATCTAAAATCTGGTCCTGATTTACCGGCGTTCAGTGTGGTCTTCACTCCGCTGGGAGTGAAATGTTTATAGTAAAGACGAACCGCTGACACCCAACTCTTTTCGGAGGAGCGGAAGCGCAATCAGCGCTCGCCACTCATGAGCGATTCCGCTCCTCCGAAAAGAGCAAGAGAGAATTTGGGGTTCGTGGGTCTATAAACATTTCGCCCCTATGGGCCGAAGCGTTAATGAACTACGGATAAAAGGGCTTCTCCGTAGACGATGTGTCTGGCAATCCATGACACACGCTACCCCACTCTACGAAAATGGCTGACCTCCGGTTACTATGGGCAGCGCTAATTCGCGATGAGTCAGTTCGGTCCAGGCAAAGACTACTATCAAATTCTTGGTGCTGACGAAAACACGTCGCGCCGTGATATTGAGCGTCTCTACAAACGACTGGCGTCGCGGCATCATCCCGACCGCGGCGGCACCGAAGAGAAAATGAAGTCCTTGAACGAAGCTTACCGCGTTCTCAAGGACGAAGCGCTGCGTCGCGATTATGATTCGACCCGGCGCGTACCTAAGCGCGGGGCTAATAATGAAACCTTCGTCCCCGAAACTTCGCCCACCGCTCAGGATGTTGGCACGACCGGGCAGGGGTTGAGTGCGCTGTTGTGTTTGCTGGTGGGGTTGTTCCTGCTGTTTCTGGTGCGCTTTCAGTGGATCTGGTTTTTGTGGCCGCTGGCAATCCTGGCGTTCTTTGTCATAGCCTTTGGCGTCTTACTGGCCCATGCCGCCATGCTCTCCTTCACCACGGCATTGCCGAATTCAAATCTTCTGAGACGCTATAGGTTGTTGCCCAAGGCAGCGTTCTGGTTAGCGGTGATTGGCGGAATCTATGGAATTTATTTGCTGTTCACCGCAGTGTGATCAGAACTGAAAGGCGGCTTGGTTAAGTATGTTTACAGGCATGGATCTGCTTTTTTTGGAAGTAAACAACCTGGAAGAGTCCGTGGCTTTTTATGTTGCGCAGCTCGGGTTCGAACTCGACCGCATCAACCCTGAAGCGGAGCCACCCACGGCAACGCTCCGCGCCGGAGATCTGAAACTCACGCTGGTCCAGCAGCTGGAAACAATGTTGCGTCGCGGCCGCGGCGCGCATTTTTTTATCGGCGTAAGTGATGTCGATGCTTATCATGACGAGTTGCGGGTGCGAGGTCTGATTGTGGCCGCTCCATCGGACGAGGGCTGGGGAGGCCGCTTCATTAGTGTCGAGGATCCGGATAAGTATCGCTTCTTCTTTGTTACGTGGAGCAAGCATCCGGAACAGGAGTCTCTGTCCCCATAAGCGGTCCCTTGATCTGACAGTTGACCTTGCGTCCTGGCGCTTTGCGGGAACCTGGTAGTGCTCCGTTAGTGTGTTTGCTGAGAAAGAAAGGACTGCCCGGCGAGTTACTGCGAGGAATGAGGTCAGTACCACCTGCGGTAGCGGGTGGGTCTGATCCCGAACAAGATCGCT
>JAOAPY010000045.1 GCA_025463135.1 Acidobacteriota bacterium | reverse complement strand
GGCAGAAGACGACGTGGACCAGCGGAGATCGATTTCGCGTGGCGATAGAAGGTGGCTACGTGAAATACAGCAAGAACGGCACCGTCTTTTACTCCCACACCGTAACTCCAACTTACCCATTGTTGGTTGACACCTCGCTGTACTCCAGTGGTAACACACTTAGCAACGTCGTGATCTCCGGCGATTTCACCGATGCTGGACTGAGATACGCACTGCAAGATGTCCAGGGCACAACCCGAACTGTTCTGGGCACCACCGGCACAGTTGTAGCACGGCATGACTACTTGCCTTTCGGTGAAGGCAAATCTTGTGAACCTTTTCCGGGCGACTTTCGGAAAACCGAGTGTATTAGTTATTTACTCTAATGGAGGATTTTGATTGTCCTTTGAACCGTATTTGAGCTAAGCTTTTGCCAGCGTGTTCCTGACGAATGCAGGCTCACCTCGGTTCTGAAAAAGAAACCGTCCGGTTTTCGCAAGGGAACTTGCCCTTTCTGAGCGAAAACATCAAGAGAATCCACGTAATGAGTGTCATCGCCCCGAAGTATCTCTGGCGAGTTCTCGCCGTCTCTGCTGCCCTGGTGTTTGCTTACGCTACCGTTCTGCGGAAGCTCGGCATCGATTGGTGGACAGACGAAAACTATTCCCACGGCCTGCTCATTCCCTTTGTAATCGGCTTCATTCTGTGGTCAAACCGCGAGCGTTTCAAACAAACGCCAGCGCGTCCGTCCGGTTTATGGGGCGGGGCCGCGGTCTTGTGCGCCATGTTTGCCTTGTGGGCGGGCACGGCGGGATCCGAGTTGTATACGCAACGACTGTCACTGGTCCTGATGGTTGCCGGCATCGTCGTCTATTTCTGGGGGTTCCGCGTCCTGCGCCTGACGCTGGTGTCTTTGGCGTTATTCGTGCTGGCCATTCCAATCCCGCTCATTGTCTTTAACAAGATCGCCTTTCCCTTGCAGATCTTCGCGTCACGCTGTGCCGTGTGGTCCATGCGGCTATTTGGTATCGCCGTCCTGCGCGCCGGGAATGTAATCGAGCTACTGCCGCTCGGCTCTTTGGAAACGCGCAAGCTGGAGGTCGTCGAAGCCTGCAGCGGCATTCGTTCACTGATGACGCTGGTGACCTTGTCGGTGGTTTTCGCCTATCTGACTCATCCGCGAGATCCGGGGACTGGACCGAAGACATCTTGGTGGAAGAGCTATGGTTTTTGGCGTTCTGCAATTTTAGTTACCGCTGCGGTTCCTATTGCGATTTTGACAAACGCCCTGCGAGTCAGTGGCACGGGTGTGCTGGCTCACTACTACGGCACCGGCGTGGCGGATGGGTTCTTTCACACCTTCTCAGGATGGGTGATTTACATCGCGGCGGCGTTTCTGATGTTCGCCGTTGGCTGGGTGCTGGATCGATTTCAACCAAAAGCTGAAAAGCGCGGCCGCAAGAAACGCGCCGCCGCTAAAGAGACCCGCACGGAAGAGGGAACGGTTGTGCCCAGGACCACCGCCGCAAGGATCCTGCCCGCCGGGGAAGCGAAATAAGATATGGGCTATTCACTCAATAACTCCTGGCGATTTGGCTTGCTGCTGGCGGTAATCCTGCTCGGCGGTATTGGCGTGAATGCCTGGGAATATGGTGACGAGGCGAAAGTTCAGCGCAGCGAGCTCAAGAATTTTCCCAAAAACGTGGCGAGCTGGGAGCAGATCGGAGCCGATGAGCGGTTCGATGCCGCGACCGAAGGCGTATTGCGCGCCGATGATTACTTGTTGCGCAATTACCGCATGGGTGACGGTAAAGTGGCTTCGTTCTACGTGGGTTATTACGCAACGCAACGCAATGGCGCTACCTACCACAGTCCCTTGAATTGTTTGCCGGGAAACGGCTGGAGCATGTCAGAGCCCGCGCTGATGCTGATCAAGCCGGTGGATGGCAGACCGGCGTTCGAAGCGAATCGCTATTTGATCCAGAGCGGCCGAGACAAACAGCTGATGATTTACTGGTACCAGGGACGTGGGCGAGCGGTCGCCAGCGAATACTGGGGAAAGATCTATACGGTGGTGGACAGTCTGCGCCGCCGCCGCTCGGATGGTTCGATGGTGCGGATAACAGTGCCGGTTGCGGATTCGGAATCCGCGGCGATTGAAACGGCGGGAAGATTCGCCGCCGATGTCTCGACAGTGTTGCCGGCTTATGTCCCGGATTAGGAGAAGTTGATTTTAGCGGATTCCGGGGAATCGAAGAGGAATTCGCATTATTCTAAAGATGTCTGGCTCAAAGTATCGTCATCGCCGGCAATGCCCGCCTGGATGATGTGAACGACCCGGATACGCGTACCGAACAGCTGGGCAAAAAGGGCCCTGAACTAAATTTCGCGGGAGTTGAATCGAAATGAAAAGTATTGAGTGCCGAGGTAAATCCTCTCTTCCCATCCTGTTGGCGGCGCTGCTGTCAACGCTCTTGCTGCTGAGCGCTTGCACCAGTCCTGAAAGAGCCAAGGCCGAACATGTCAGCCGTGGCGAAGCCTTTCTAAAAGATCAAAAATTTCAAGAAGCGTCGCTGGAATTTCGCAATGCGGTCCAGATTGACGACAAGCTCGCCGCCGCTCATTGGGGCCTGGCGCGCGCTTACGAAGGTCTGGAAAGATTTCAGGAAGCCTTTGACGAGCTGAATCGAACAGTCGATTTGGATGCCAACCATCTTGATGCGCGCTGGACGCTGGGCAACTACTACATTTCGAATGCCGCCCGCTCCGCTGAATCACTGACCCAGGCCGAACGTCTTGCCAAAGAAATCCTGCAAAAGGATGCGAACAACATTGAGGGTCATATCCTGATGGGTAGTGTCCTGTTTGCTCAGAACCAACGGGACAAAGCATTTGCAGAATTGAATCGCGCGATTGAGCTGGATCCGAAACGCGTGAAGTCGCATCTGAGTCTGGCGCGCTTCTACATCGTTACGAACGATTTGCCGAAAGCCGAAGAAACATACAAACGGGCCATCTCGCTCAACACCGTCTCGGCGCTGGCCCATACAGAGTACGGAAAATTCCTGGTACAGGCTGATCGCAAGAACGAAGCCGAAGCCGAGCTGACCAAGGCAGTTGAGGTTGAGCCCACGGATCGTAATTCGCGGTTTGTGCTGGCCAGCTTTTACCTGGTTACCAAACAGCTTGATAAGGCTGAAGCGGCCTACAAAAAGGTGGCCGATTTGGACAAGGACAAGCCTGAGAGTCGCGCTGTGTTGGCGGACTACTATTCGGCGGTTAACCGACTGGACGACGCGGTGCAAATCTATCAGGACGTACTGGCCAAGTCTCCGGACTATGTCCAGGGCCGGCTTCGCCTCGGTGAGATTCTGCTGATGCGCGGTGATAGCAAGGGGACCATGGACCAGGTGGACCAGCTGTTGAAGAAAGATGCGCATGACCGGCAAGCCCTGTTGTTGCGCGCGCGCGTGAAATCACAAACGGGTCAAACTGGCGATCTGAAAGCAGCTGTTGAAGACCTGAAAGAAGTTCTCAGACAGGAACCCAACTCGCGCCAGGGGCTTTACTTCATGGCGCAGACAAATTTCAGCCTCGGCCAGTTTGATCAGGCGCGCACTTTTGCCGGCGACCTGGAAAGAGGCTATCCGGATTATCTGCCGGGCAAATTGATGCAGGTGCAGATGAGCCTGGCGACCGGCGATCCCAAAACTGCGTTACACCTTTCGTCAGAGCTGCTGGATCGCCTGAGTAAAGCCGCGCCCGATCGCGAGACCTCGCCGCAGATGCTGGCGGGACTTGCATCGCGAGCATTCATCGCCCGCGGTTCTGCCAGAGTGCAGACCAAGGATCTTACCGGGGCGCGCCAGGATTTTGTCGCTGCCCGGGACATTGCTCCCAGGGACACGGACGCTTACGTCAACCTGGCAGTCGTGTCGTTGCTTGAACAGAAGCCCGACGAAGCAGTCGGGTTCTATGAGAATGCTTTGTCGGTTGATCCCGTGAATTTCAACGCGCTGAGCGGACTGATGGAGCTTTACGCGCGCCAGAAACAGGGCGACAAGGCCCACGCCAGAATCGATCAAGCGCTTGGCTCAAATCCCAACAACCCTGCGTTGCACTTCTTGAGGGCACAGATTTTTGGTCTGGAGCAAAACCAGCAGGGGGCAGAGGCCGAACTGCGAAAGACACTGGAGCTGGATCCAAACTACACGGCCGCTTATTCGGCCCTCGGCGCACTGTTTATCAATACGCGCCAGGAAGACCGCGCGATCGCCGAGTACCGAAAGATCGTCGAGCTCAAACCGGACAACGCGACGGCCTACACGCTAATCGGGATGCTTGAGGACGCGCGCAAGAATTACGACGCTGCGGCTGAGAACTATCGCAAGGCACTCGAGCTGGATCAGAATTCGGCAATTGCGGCCAACAATCTGGCTTTCCTTTATGCGGAGCAGGGCAAAGGAAACCTGGACGAAGCGGTCCGCCTGGCCCAGGGCGTGGTGCAAAAGAACCCGACAATCGCCGGCTTTGCCGATACCCTGGGTTGGGTTTACTTCAAGAAGGGTTTGTATGCAGCCGCGATCGATCAGTTGCAGAAAGCGGTCTCTTTAGATGAAGGAGTAGCGCAAAAGAGCAAGACGAGCCCGAGCGCCACTTATCATTATCATCTGGGCGCGGCCATGGCTGGTAAAGGTGATAAGTACAGTGCCAAACGCGAAATCGAACTGGCGCTGCGTCTGGGAGAAAAGTCGGCATTCGGCGAGGCCGATCAGGCCCGCCGGTCTTTGTCGATGTTGTAAAATCCGACAAACTTCAGTTTGTCGTGAAGCATCGCGCGGATTGATTCAATCTGGGGAAAGGCCCCGGGTACCTAAACGACAAACTGAAGTTTGTCGGACAGGTGTAGGACAAGAGGAGTAGTTGCATGAGTGTTGAGTTTCGACAGCGGACCCCGAGCGAATACGCGAAGATTGCCTGGAAGCGCAAGTGGTTGATCATCCTTCCGGCCATCGCCGTCGCCACTTCCATGGCCTGGGTTGTTTATCGCCTTCCAAACATCTATGAGTCGCAAACATTGATCGTCGTCAAGCCTTCGACCCTCACCGGCGTGGTCCCGACCTTGTCCGACGATAATCTGACTCGCCAGTTGACCAGTATTGCGCAGGTCGTTACCAGCCGCAGTCAGCTCGAGCCACTGGTCGTCAAGTATGACCTCTATCGCGATGAACGCCTGCGGGGCGAGCCGATGGAAGTGATGATCGACATCATGCGCAATAACATCAAGGTCGAGGTCAATACCAGCCGCAACGACATCACTAACGGATTTAATATCGCTTATCGCGGTCGCGACCCGCGCACTACGCAGGCAGTCGCCGCAGATCTGGCCACTAAATATATCGATGAGCAAACCAAGTCGCAGATCAACACCAGTACTTCCGCCAAGTTATTCTTCGACGCGCAAGTAAAACAGGTGAAAGAAGAGCTCGATAAGATTGATAACGATCGTCTGAATTTCATGAACAAGAATTTGGGCAATCTCCCTCAGGAAGAAGCTTCGCTGATGGGACAGCTCACTGGATTGCGCGAACAGCAGAAAGCATTGATTGCCGAAATCGGCCGGCTGCAGGATCGGCGTTCAGCCATCGCCAGTCAGTTGGCCACGGTGCGTGAACAAACCGGGATTAACCGCTCCGATGCCGCCGAGAACTTGACGGATCCCAAGACCACCATAGCCTGGGGAAACCTGGTGCAACGAAAGGCCGCTATCGAGTCTGAACTGCAGCGTCTGCGGGCGGAGTTACGCGAGAAACATCCGGACGTCCAGGCGAAACAGATCGAGTTGGAATCAGTCAAAAAAGAAATGGACGGAATGGTTGCCGAATGGAAAGAGCGCATCAAGGAAAAACAAGAGAAACTGGCCAAACGTCCTGATCTGCTTGCCAAAGATCTCGAGACTCAGGCAACCCTGACGGACGGTGAGATCAAGCGCCAGCAGGCCATGCTGGCTGGAAGCGAGAAGCAGATTTCCGATCTGATGCAGCGACTTAACAGTGTTCCCGGAGCGCAAGTCGCACTCGGCGCTTTGGATCGTGATTATGCCACCAAGAAAGCGAACTACGACCAACTGCTGGCCCAACAGAATCGCATAACGCTGGGCGCGGACGCCGATACACAGCAACAGGGAGCCGGCATTCAGGTCGTCGACATCGCGAATCTTCCGGTCGTGCCCGTGGCGCCGAAACGGTGGACGCTGTCGGGCATGGGCCTGGCCCTGGGAATGGCGCTGGGAATTGTTTTGGCCGGCATATTTGAAGTTCCGCGACTGTTCACTATTCAGACCACTGAAGACGCCGCACATTACACCGGTTTACCAGTCTTGATTGCGGTACCGGAACTTCTCAGTCCACAGGAAGTCCGCACTCGTCCGCTGCGCCGTAAAATGCTGCTGGCAATGGGCATCATCATGACCTTGGCCAGCATTCCGGCGCTGGCGCTGGCTTTGCGCGCAACACATATTTTCGATCGGTTCGTTTCATAGGGCAGACGACAAGCTGGTTGTCCCCATGCTTGATCGCTTTGCCAAAACTGGAGGTTCAAAAGAGTGTACGCAGAATTTTACGGATTAAGAGAGCTGCCATTCGCGCTGACGCCTGATCCGCGTTTTATTTACTTTACTCCTTCGCATACCGAGGTGATGGCCAACCTGCACTACGGCATCGAAAGTGGTAAAGGTCTGATCGTGGTGACGGGTGAAGTAGGCACGGGCAAGACGACCATCCTGCGGTGGATGATGCAGCGTCTGGATCGAACGGTCCTGGTGGCTTACATCTTCAACCCTCGGCTTTCAGTAGCAGAGTTTTACCAGCATGTGGCCACACTCCTCGATATCCAGAAGTGGCAGACCAAGTCTGAGCTGCTTTTGGAATTGGGCCGCGCGTTGGAATCTCGCCACTCACGCGGTCTGCGCACCGTGCTGATCGTCGACGAAGCTCAGGGACTCTCAACTCATGTGCTGGAAGAAATTCGCCTGCTGTCAAACTTCGAATCGGACACCGCGAAACAGCTGCAAATCGTCTTGACGGGCCAGCCCGAACTGCGTGAGGTGCTTAACCGCCCGGAGTTGCGCCAGCTGAAACAGCGCATTGCTCTTCGTTGCATAATCAAGCCGCTGCCGAGCGTGGAAGAGACGGATCGTTACATCACTTCGCGGCTGCTGGTCGCGGGCGCTGAGCGCACCGATATCTTTTCGCCCGGAGCTATCGATTACATCTTTCGCTGTTCCGAGGGTATTCCGCGCAACATCAACAATCTCTGCGATAACGCTTTGCTGACCGGTTATGCCTCCGGCGAAACCACCATCAGCCGCAACTCGATTGAAGAAGTAGCCGAGACTTTCGACATGTTGCCGCGCGTCGATCGGGGCATGCAGCCCGGCGAAGAACACGCTGACCCGGCGCGAATATTTTCCGCCTCCGGTCGCGCCGAGTTATGGGCTGCCGGCTCGAATTTGCCCGATAGTGACACGGAAGCCGTTGTCCCGGTTCCCGTCGAGACGATTTGAAGACCTCAGATTACTTCAGAGTCGACTGCAAGTCGGGAATGATAACAAGGAGATCTGATGGGTAGAGTTTACGAAGCATTAAAACGCGCCGCGGTCCAACCGGGCAGCGTCAAACCACAAAAATCTGCGAACTCAAAGCGCCGCAACGGCGACGCCGGCGGATTGACGCCGGCCGCGCGTGAGATTGAACAGCAGCTAATCGCTGCCTCTTCGATCCTCACCTCGCCGGATGCGGACTACAGTTCAGCGTCCACTGCGCACACTGCGGAAGCGCCCGACGGGTCGGCACTCCCCGACGGAATCGCTTCGCGTGCTGCTGGGGCAACTTTGGGCGCTGCCGGGGCGGCGCGTGCCGCGGAATTCATGTCTTACACGATTTCCGCGGCGCGCGTCGAACCTCATCTTGTGGCCATCACGCAACCACGCTCGGCTTACAACGAGCAATTTCGCTCTTTGCGCACCCGAGTGTTGCAGGCCGGTGAACATCAGCAGGTTCGTACCATCGTCCTTACCAGCGCCGGCATCGGTGAAGGGAAGACGATGACCTCGCTAAATCTTTCATGGTTGCTGGCGCAAACCGAAGGAGTCCGCTGCCTGCTGATCGACAGCGATCTGCGCGCGCCCTGTGCCACGCACTACCTGGGCATTGATTTGCAGTTGGGATTGTCTGAAGTACTCGGCGGAGAGATGGCCCTCGAAGATGCAATTGTGCGTTTGGAACCCGCCGGACTTTACCTGCTGCCGGGCGGCCGGGCCCGCGACGACGTGGCCGAGTTGCTTTCCGGGCCAACCTATGCGCGGGTGCTAAAGGAAGCAAGACGCATGTTTGACTATGTGATCATCGATGCGCCGCCGCTGGGAATCTTTACCGATGCCAGCGTTTTGATCGACAAAGCAGACGGCGCGCTGCTGGTCGTGCGATCCGGAAAGACCAAGTACGCGATCGTGGATCGCCTGCTGGATCAGTTACCGCGCGAGCGTATGCTCGGCGTAGTGCTGAATCGAGCCGATGCAAACCTTGATTCGAACAGTTATTACTACCAGCACCGCTACTACGATCGTGAGCGGCGCGTCATCAAAGCTGCGAAGGGAGCCGCGAAAAGGATGCGGCAACAGGAAGACGAGGAGGTAGTCGTCATCAGTTGAAATCAACTCGCCTTAACACCCGTACGATAGTCCTGCTGCTCGCCGAAGCTACTGTGTTGTTCGGCGCGATACTCGTTGCTGTGTATCTGCGTCTGGGATCCGTAGATAGTTATATCGAGCTGGTGACGCACCACGGCTATCTGAAAGCCGGAGTGGCGACCGCTTTCTGTCTTGCCGCTTTCTATCTTTACGACCTCTACGATTTTCTGGTGATGCATGACCGGCGCGAATTGGTGTTGCGTCTGGTTCAGGCCCTGGGCCTGGCCTGGGTGGCCCTGGCAATCACTTTCTATATCTTTCCGCATCTCATGCTGGGGCGTGGTATCTCCTTGTTGGCCTTGCCGCTGGCGCTGAGTTTGATGGTGGGCTGGCGCGTCAGTATTCACTGGTTCCTGGGCCACCCACAGTTCGGCGAACGCATCCTGGTAGTGGGTTCGGGCGAGAATGCCGTGGAAGTGGCGCGCGAAGTGCTGGGTCGCAAGGACGCGGGCTATCGCATTGTTGGCTTTGTCGACAATGATCCGGAACTGGTGGGCAAGAGCTTGCTGAATCCGCGTGTGCTGGGACTGTCGGCCGATCTCGATCAGATTGTCCGGCGCGAGAACGTCGATCGCATCGTGGTAGCCATGGGCGAGCGCCGCGGCCAGTTTCCGACTCACGAATTGCTGCAATTGAGTCTGGGTGGTGACGTGTCCATCGAAGAAGGCGCGGCCTTCTACGAGCGTTTGACGGGACGCGTGTCACTGGACATGCTGCGGCCATCGTGGCTGATCTTTTCCGGGCGCGGTCGCCAGGCGCGCATCGCGGGCCTCTTCCGTAACGTCATGCATCGGCTGGTTGCGCTGATTGGGGCCATCGTTTCTTTGCCCATCGCGCTCGTCACTGCCATTCTGATCAAACTCGAATCGCCCGGTCCGGTTTTATATAAACAGGAACGAGTCGGGAAGAATGGCCACCCCTTTGTCCTGATGAAGTTTCGATCCATGGGATTGGACGCGGAAAAGGAAGGACCGGTTTGGGCCAGCAACGGCGATGACCGGGCCACGCGCGTGGGGCGAGTCATTCGCAAAATCCGCGTAGATGAGATACCGCAGTTCTGGAACATCCTGCGCGGCGAGATGAGTTTCGTGGGACCACGGCCAGAGCGGCCACACTTTGTATCGCAATTGGCCGAAGAGATTCCCTACTACGAACAGCGGCACCTGATTGCGCCGGGACTCACGGGCTGGGCCCAAATTAAATATCCGTATGGGGCCTCGATCGCGGATGCGCGAGAAAAGCTCCAGTACGATCTTTACTACATCAAAAACCAGAGCCTGGTGCTTGATGCCATCATTCTTTTCGAGACGATCAAGATAATCATGTTTGGGCGCGGCGCACATTGAGTCGTCGCGGGTGGAGACTCAACTCCACCAAAAATTTGGGAGGTACAGATATGCAGCACTTCAGAATAATCCGGCCGCTCGCATTCGCGTCGGCTCTTTTGTTCCTGTCGATCGCCGGCGCAGGCACGCGGGTGATGGCCCAGGAACCAGCCGTCAAGGAGCCCGTGGCCACTCCCAGCCCGGCAGTTCCTGTCGCGACCCAGGACCCGACAGTCAAAAACCGGCCGCGAACCACGACTGATAAATCAAAGTCACAAAAACCGGCCACCAGCGTCGCGCAGGAACCGAAGCCTTCTGCTTCGCCAACCGACATCCCGCCTGAGACGCAGGCGAATCGCCAGGAACAGAGCTCAGAAGAAGCGGCGGTCGTTCCGTTCTATAACAACTTCTTTAACACCTATCGACTCGGTCCCGAGGATGTGATTTCCGTATCCGTATTTGGACAGGACCGCTACTCGCGTTCAGGTATTGCCATTCCCCCCAGCGGCAGAATTTCGCTGGCGCTGATTCCGGGCGGTCTGTTCGTAAATGGCAAAACAGTCGATGAAGTGGCGGAAGTGATCAAGAAGCGTTACGACGAATACATCATCGATCCAGAGGTCACAGTCTCGCTTGATAAAGCTGCGTCTTATCGCTACAGCATCATCGGTGATGTTGGCCAACCGGGTATTCGTCTGATGAATCGCCGAATGACAGTCACGGAGGCGATTGCCGAAGCCGGTGGAGTGCTGGGAACCGGAGATAAGAGCCGAGTCGTGCTCTTGCGTCGCCAGGCGGATAACACACTCGCCGCGATTCCTGTGAACGTGTCCGCCATCTACAAAGGCAAAGTTCCCGATTCCACCTACCTGATTCCCGGCGATCAGATTGTTGTGCCGGGAAATAAGTGGAAGTCCGTTCAGAAGGTCCTGGGTATGGCCCAGACGTTGAGCTTCGCGCGTATCTTCACCGGACTATAAGAAGAAGGAGCAGGAGGCAGAAGGCAGAAGGGAGAAGGCAGAAGGCAGAAGGCAGTAGGCAGAGGGCTGAAGGCAGAAGGCAGAAGGCAGAGGGCAGAGGGCAGAAGGCTGAAGGCAGAAGGCAGAAGGCAGAAGGCAATGACAATTGATAAATTTCAGATGACAAATGGAAAATGGCTCGCGCCGCCTCCCCGTCTCGTCGCCTCTCTCCATCGCCGTGTCTCGCGCGCAGCCTGCTACTTACTGCCTTCTGCCTTCTGCCTTCTGCTTACTGCCTTCTCGCTCACCGCCTCGGCCGCCACCTGGAGCCGGCAAACATCGGGAACGCTGGGTTGGCTGCACTCTGTCTTTTTTCTCAATCAAAAAACCGGTTGGGCCGTGGGCAGCAAGGGCGCGCTGTTGATGACGACTGACAGTGGCGTGACGTGGAAGATTCAACCTCGACCAACCGAAGACTCGCTCCAGGATGTTTATTTCCAGGACGACCAAATCGGCTGGTTGGTTTGCGAGGCAAACATCTACGAACTGTCCACCAAAGAAGCGCCGCGCACCTATTTGATGCGCACGGAAGATGGCGGCACCACCTGGGAAAAGGTTGATGTGAACGGTGACGATAAGAAGTGGGGCAATGTCGACACGCGACTGACCCGCCTTATCTTTTCCCGTAAAGGCCACGGTTGGGTATTTGGCGAGGCCGGCACTGCCTACACGACTATTGATGCCGGTAAGAATTGGAAGCGTTTGCAATTGCCCACTCGTTATCTGCTTTTGGGCGGCGCTTTTGTGGACAACGATCGCGGCTGGCTGGTCGGCGCGGGCGCCACCATTCTACAGACTTCGGATGGTGGTGACACCTGGCATGCTTCAAGATTGACTACCGATGTCGCCGGCATTCGCTTCACTGCCACTTCTTTTGTCGACAATCGATTGGGTTGGGCCGTCGGCACCGGCGGCCGCATTCTGCGCACTATCAATGGGGGACGTACCTGGACGCGACAGGACGCCGGCATTACGACCGACTTGCTGGATGTAAAATTTATCAGTGACCTGGAAGGCTGGGCCGTGGGCGCGCGCGGGACGGTGATTCGCACCGCTGACGGCGGTCTGCACTGGACGGCTGAACCAAGCAGTACGCAGCATCCGCTCGAACGAATCTTCGTCACAGATCGCGAACATGCGTGGGCGGTTGGCTTTGGCGGCACAATCATCGCGTATGCAAAGTAGGTCTTAGGTCTTTGGTCTTTGGTTTTTGTGCTTTGTTCTTGGCTGGTCGTTGCCGAAACTTCCACGACGGTCGCGGCACTCAACAGCTAAGAACAAAGCACAAAAACCAAAGACCTAAGACCAAAGACCAAAGACCAAAGCACTTCCTTTACCAATTCCAAAATTCTGATTACCGGAGGATGAATATGAAAAAGTATCTCCCGCTCGTTATCACCCTGCTGCTGGCGCTGGCTTCGGCTTCGCTTGCTCAAGAGGCCACCAAGCCAACACCCGAACCCTCGCCCAAACCAAAGCCGGCGATGAGCAAGGCCCAGATCCAGAAAAGTCTGATAGCCACGGAAAAGAAACTTTGGGAAGCGTGGAAAAATAAGGACTCGAAACCGTTTAAGGCCTGGGTCGCCGCGGACTCGATTGGCATCGGTGATCAGGGAATCCAGGGGAAAGCCGCTCTGCTCAAGGACATGGCGGCCGGGGGCTGTGAAGTCAAATCATTTGAATTAACCGATTTCAAACTAACAATGATTGATAGTGATGCGGCCGTGCTTACGTACAAGGGCAGCTCCGATGCCACCTGCGGTGGTGAGGCGACTAAGCCAGCCTGGGCCAGCACCACCTTCGTGCGCCGCGGTGGTAAGTGGTTGGTGATAACACACCAGGAGACGATCGCGAAATAAGAAACTGTCTCATTCTCACCCGGTTTCAACGGCGTGGCCGGGGCATCCAACTCCAAATTTTCACAGACTGTCTGAACCGGGAGAGAACGAGAGGAGCCTCTTCATTGAAGCAATCATTTTCGCGGACCGTTGTCTTACTCGCTTGTCGGTGGGTCCTCTGTCTCTTCGCGTTTGCGTTCGGGGCGCAGATGCGGGAACAGGATTACGTCGCGAATTGATTGCCGGTTGGTCAAGAGCATGGTGAAGCGATCGATGCCGATGCCAATCCCGGCCGCCGGCGGCATGCCGTATGACAGCGCGCGAATGTAGTCTTCGTCCATGACCATCGCTTCCTCATCACCACGCTCGCGCTGCTGCACCTGATCGTTGAAACGTTGGAATTGTTCGGCCGGATCGTTTAATTCCGAAAACCCATTCGCCCATTCCATACCAGCGATGAAAAGTTCGAAACGTTCGGCAACTGTTGGGTCAGTTGGCGAGGCTTTCGAGAGCGGCGATATTGGCTTTGGGTAGTCGTAAATGAAAGTCGGCTGAATCAGAGTAGGTTCAGCCAACTCCTCAAAGAGATAGAGTAAGTCCTCGGCAACTGCGCTTGCTTGCTGACCTCGTGAATCGGTCAGTTCTTGATAAGTTCTTGCGTTTTCCCATGCGAACGCAAACTCCTGATTTAGGTACTTTTGTCTCTCGGCTCCAATGAAAGCTTGTTCCATTACAGGATCAAGACTCGCCAGGCCGAGGAGTTTTAGAAACTGAGCAAGGAAAGCTATTCGCTTGCCGTCGTCAAACCATTCGTCAACTATTTCTACGGCGCTTTGGCAGTACTGAAAGCGTAGCCGCCATGAAGTCGCAATCGCTTCCCTCATTGACAGCCGGCGAAACGGTTGCGAGAAAGCGAACTCGTGCTCGCCGAATCTCACTTTAGTATCGCCGACTGCTTTCATGACAGTCGTACGAATCATCTCTTCGCAAAAGTCCATCATCTGATTCACGTCGGCATAGGCCCAGTAGAACTCGAGCATCGTGAACTCAGGATTGTGCCGCGACGAAATACCTTCGTTTCGGAAATTGCGATTCAGCTCA
Organism: Acidobacteriota bacterium; assembly: GCA_025463135.1. GTDB lineage: Bacteria > Acidobacteriota > Blastocatellia > Pyrinomonadales > Pyrinomonadaceae > JAOAPY01. The sequence goes on along the minus strand of JAOAPY010000045.1, from coordinate 120,331 downwards.
TAAACCTTTTCAAATCCGCCCACCAGCAGCCGCTTTAGATAAAGCTCCGGCGCAATGCGCGCGTAGAGGGGAATCCCCAAGGCGTTGTGATAAGTCTCGAATGGTTTCGCAGCCGCACCCGTGGCCAACGGCGTAAGCATCGGCGTTTCCACTTCGATATAACCATGCTCTTCAAGATAGCCGCGCAGCTCGCGAATGATTGCCGAGCGTCTTTCGAAAACTTCGCGCGGAGTCAGTTCGCCTTCTTCGCGATCCAGCTTCAAACTGCCGGCAATCAAATCCACATAGCGTTGGCGCTGGCGAAGTTCCGGATCGTTTATCCCGTGCATCTTGTCGGGCAGCGGCAACAGCGCCTTTGCCAGAAACTGCAAAGTTTGCACGTGCACTGAAAGCTCACCGGTCCTGGTCACGAAAAGATAGCCTTCGGCGCCGATGAAGTCGCCGTGATCCAGCAGGCCGAAGAGTTCCCAGCCCTTTCCTTCCTCTTCTATCAAAGCGCCGGTGTCATTGTTGACGGCCTTCACGTCGGCTTTGCGCACATAGACCTGCAGGCGGCCGGCGCCATCAGATAGGTGGACGAAAGCGGCTTTGCCCATCACGCGCGGCGGCGCGGCAATGCGTCCCGCGAGACGCACGGTGACCTTATTCAATTCCTGATTCGCCTTTTCGATTTCTTCGGGCGTCGGCTTGTCGCCTTCGGCGATTGTGGGTTCATAGGCGCGAAACCTTGCGCCGATTGCGGTGATTGTATCCTCATGCCCCGGCTCGACAACCTGACTGCGAGTGAACTTGTTGGGATAAACGTTGCCCACCAACTGGCGCAACGAATTGAGATGCTCGTGCCGCGCGCGAGTCTGATCGTTATCCGGAATGATGTCTTGTATTGATTGATCGGCCAAAATTTTCTCCCGCAGAGTAAAGCGCGAATTATAGAGATAAAAACCGTGAACCGGAAACCGTGACCAGTCGAACTGAATCCGCTTGCTTGTCACGGTTTCCGATTCACGGGTTTCCTGGTTCACGGATTTTTGGATTCGCGTGGTAAATTCAGTTGCTCAATGCTCGACAAAATCTATTCACGTTCACAACTCCTTTCAGAGCGCGCGGCCTTGCGCACAATGGGCAAGACCCTCGTTTTTACCAACGGCGTATTTGACCTCCTGCATGTGGGCCACGTGCGTTACCTGGCGGCGGCGCGCGGACTGGGTGATGCGCTCATCGTGGCGATCAACAGCGATCGCACCGTGCGGGAGTTGAAAGGCAGCGGCCGACCTATCGTCAATGAACTGGAAAGGGCTGAGGTGCTGGCCGCGTTGCGCCAGGTAACGTACGTCCATGTCTTTGACGACGTCTCTCCGCGGACGCTGATTGCGGCGCTGTTGCCGGACGTGTTGGTCAAAGGCGGGGACTACGGTTTGGACGAGATTCACGGGCGCGAAGAAGTCGAAGCCGCCGGCGGCAAGGTCGTCTCATTGCCGTTTATTGAAGGCGTGTCCACTACCGCGATGATCGAGAGAATGAAGAAATAAGGTTCGAGACACCACCTCTGCGGAATCTTTCTTAATTCCATCTTCCTATTTGAAATTAGTCCCATCGGGCAGCAGGAAAGGGACCCGTGTCCTCGCTTCTTAGGTTGGTAATACTCAAGAAGGGTAGATCGGTAACTGTCCTAAGAATTGATGCTGCCGTTGCTGATTGATCGTGGGCAACATGAGGCGGGCACAGCGTCCCCTTCCTGACTTTCCGGTGTGCACGAGAATTTTTGCCTTGGGAGATCAATCATCCTACAAGTTCTGAAGCCCGCCCGGTCATCAATTTTTCACTTGGAAATAACTCACCTGCCAATCGTGGGCTTCGATCGCGACGGCGGCGGCATACGCAGGCCCGACGTCAATCGCCTGCAGCGACCAGCGCGACGCTTCAGCCTCATCCCAACCCGTGCGTAAGAGTTTGGCGGGTCGATCCGGACTTAGCGTCACATCGAATTGATCAAGGCCGAGTGACAACCCGGGGCCTTTGGCTTTGATGAAGGCTTCCTTCCTGGTCCAACAATCAAAAAAGGCCTGATGCCGCTCCGTGACCGGCAGCTGGTCCAGCGCGGTCACCTCCGTCGCGGAAAAAAAACGCCGTGCAATATCATCCCCGGTGAATTCGGGACGGATGTGTTCCAGGTCAATGCCGATCTCGCCCAGCAGTGTGAAGGCGTAAAGAGCGAGGCCGCCGGAGTGTGCCAGATTAAATTTCAGATGCTGGTCCAATTCCATCGCCAGCGACGGCTTGCCGTACTTTGTATAAACGAATTGGATCCCCTGCGGAGCTAAGCCGAGATAGCGTCCCAGCAGCGTTCTCAAATATCCACGTGCAACGATGAAGTGGCGCCGGTCCGCTTCGAAGTGAAAGCGATCGGCGCGTGACTGTTCGTCGGGAGCAAGGAGTTGCCGCAGATGATCGACAGTTGTCGGCGACTGATCCAGCGATGCCCGCCAGATCTGAACCTCGCTGGTTGCCAGCGATGATTGATCCGGCGGAGCGGGCCAGATTGGCATGCGGCCTCTCGGATCTGGTAAGGATTGGCGCACGGGATTTGTCAGTACCACCTGCGTAAGCGGGTGGGTCAGGCGATTTGTGAATTACGAATGTGGAATTGCGATTAACTAAGGAAACGAAGAATCCGAAATCTCTAACCGCAATTGAAGACCCACCCGCTTACGCAGGTGGTACTGACCTCTCTGCGCCGGCCGCCGAATCTGGGAAACCGCTCATCAAGGCGTCAGCGTTATCCCTTGGGCGCCTCTTCCATCTTTTTTCTGAGGCTGAGGGGTCGCATGTCAGTCCAGACTTCCTTGATGTAGTCCAGGCATTCTGCCTTGGTTCCGGACTTTCCGGCATCCGTCCAACCCAGGGCATTCTCGCGGTGGGCGGGCCAAATCGAGTACTGCTCCTCGTGGTTGACTACTACCTTGTAGATTGTGTTGTCTTCCCGTTCGTCATTTTGCATCGATATTTTTCCTCCTGGGAGAAGAGTTTCCGGGGTTCTAAGACATCCGGGACAGGAAGCCACCGGCCGCGATTGCCATTTCGGCCTAATCCCCGAATTTGCTTGGTTTTTCAGGTATTTCGGTTGTTTTGAGCGTTTTCATCTTTGTATTGATGCTGCGTCCGCTGGTTGAATCCTGGCCAGCGTTCGATATAGTGCAAGCTAATGCCTCAGGAATCAAGGGTGGGCACGGGCGGGCAACTGGCGAGACAACTCGCGCGGCGCGCTCGATTTGTCTGTTGACTAAGCAAAGTTACGCATCATTTTGTTGGTGCAAGGCCGAACTTCGGAAAACGCAGTTTCTGATAATATTGAGCGCGCGAATAATGCGTGGCGTGCGCAGCTTACTCTTTAGTCCTCGACGGGACTTGCGATGCCGCCGGAAGTGTCAAACTAGTCGAAGAATTGAAGGGTTGCCGGAGCAAGGAATTCACAACGCCTGGGATCGTTTGCAAGGTTCAACAATGCGGTGCGTGTATGCGGAACCCGGAGCGGTAGCGACGGGTAATATTACTCAAGCTTGAGTCAATGATCCGGTCGCATCCACCACCCCCGGCCAGGATCCCGGTCCGCTCACGGTTCTGTAATTGCTGGCTTGCGAAGAGGAACTTGCAAATTGAACGCAGTACCCCAGACTCAAAATCAGATGACGCAGTTAGCACCTAATCAGAATTCCCCTCAGCCCGTTGCCTGGTGCATTCACGAACTGTTTTCCGCGCATGCCGATCGTATACCGGATTCAATCGCCATTGTGTTTGGCGATCAGCAGCTAACCTACGGCGAGCTTAACCGCCGCGCGAATCAGCTGGCCCAGTATCTGAAAAAACTTGGGGTTGGTCCGGAGGTAGTCGTCGGTCTTTGCGTAGAGCGTTCGCTGGAGATGATTGTGGGCCTGCTCGGAATCCTCAAAGCCGGCGGTGCCTATCTTCCACTCGATCCCGCGTATCCGGCTGAGCGTCTGGAATTCACTCTGCAGGACGCGAAAGCCGGTTTGCTACTCACACAGGAAGCGCTCCGAGAGAAATTGGGGCCGCACGACGCTCGGGTAATCGCCCTGGATACAGATTGGCCGGCGATCGCACGCGAAAGCGATCAAAATCCAATGGGCGCGTGTACGAGCGCGAACCTGGCTTACATCATTTACACCTCAGGCTCGACGGGAAGACCGAAAGGAGTTTGCGTCACTCACGCAAGCGTGGTTCATCTAATTGAATCCTGCCGGCCGGTTTTCAATTTTGGTGTCGACGATGTGTGGACCGTCGTGCATTCCTACGCCTTCGATCTTTCGGTATGGGAAATCTTTGGGGCTCTGCTAACCGGGGGCAGGCTGATCATCGTGCCGCTATTGGTAACGCAATCACCCGCAGATTTCTATCGACTGCTGTGTGATGGGAAAGTCACGGTGCTCAACCAAACCCCTTCGGCGGCACGACAACTTTATGATGTGGTCCAAAAATTCTTTCCGCAAAAGGAACTGAGTCTGCGCCTGTTCATTTGTGGGGGTGAAGCATTGCCCGCCGATTTAGCCGCGGAGCTGCTCACCTGGGAGATTCCGTTCTGGAATTTTTATGGCCCCACGGAAAGCACGGTCTGGGCCAGCATCACGAAAGTAGAAAGAGAGGATCTGGGTACAGGTTCCGTTACGATTGGCAACGCGATACGAGATCTTGAAACCTACATACTCGACGATGACATGACACCCGTTACCCAGGGCTCCGCAGGCGAGCTCTGTCTCGGTGGTCCCCAACTGGCGCGCGGCTATTTTAACCGGGCCGATCTAACAGCCGAAAAATTCATCCCGCATAACCTCGGCAGCGATCCTGGCGCTCGCCTCTACAAGACCGGAGACCTCGCGCGCTGCCTGCCGAATGGAAAACTCGAACACCTGGGACGTTTGGACCATCAAGTCAAGGTGCGCGGCTTTCGCATCGAGTTGGAAGAGATTGAGACCGTTATTGCTCAGCATCCGCTGGTGCGCGAAGCCGTGGTTACAGCCGATGAAGGCGATCCGGGCGAAAAGCGATTGGTTGCCTATGTCGTCACTAAGACGCGCGAGAGTGTTAGCGACACCGGCTCAGTCCTCGAAGAACATCGACTGGCTGACTGGCGGACAATTTGGGATGAGACTTACAGGCAAGTCCCAACGCCAGGCGATCCTACTTTCAATATCACGGGCTGGAACAGTAGTTACACGGGTTTGCCTTACAGTGTTGAAGAGATGGCCGAGTGGGTGGACCAGACGGTTGAGCGGATCCGGGAGTTGCGGCCCCGGCGAGTGCTGGAAATCGGCTGTGGCAGCGGGTTGTTATTATTTCGGCTCGCGCCAACCTGTGAATATTACGTGGGCGCCGACCCTTCCGAGCCGGCTCAGGCTTTTCTGCAAAAGCAATTGGCGGGGCGCGGACCGCAGCTGGCCCAGGTGGCCTTGTCTCAGCGAATGGCTGACGACTTTGAAGGTTTTGAGCCCGAGTCATTCGATACCGTAATCATCAACTCGGTGGCGCAGTACTTTCCCCGCGTCGAATATTTGTTGAGAGTCCTGGAAGGGGCGGTTAGCGTGACCAAGCCCGGGGGCACGATCTTCATTGGCGATCTGCGCAATCTGAAGTTGGCCAATACGTTTCATACGTCGGTGCAGGTGTCGCAGGCCCCGCAATATCTGCCGCTAATCGATTTGCGCCGGCGAGTTCGCAAGAACATTTTGCAGGACGAGCAACTGGCGATCGACCCCTCGTTCTTTGAAGCTTTGCAGAAACACCTGCCGCGCCTTAGCCAGGTTGAGGTTCAGCTAAAACGTGGAAGCGCGCAAAACGAGACGACAAAATTTCGCTACGACGTCGTTCTGCGCGTTGGCGCACAGCCGGTTCGTGGGTTGAAACCAACCACCCTTGATTGGCAGGCGCAAGAACTCCGCTTGCCGGATGTCAGCCGTGTCCTGCTCGCGGAGGGCGACAAGAGTTTAACGATTACTAATGTGCCGAATGCTCGCGTGTATGCAGACGTCAAGCTTGCGGAGTTGCTGGCCACCGAAGATTTTGAGACGGTGTCGGATTTGCGGGCCGGCTTGCGTGAGATCGCGAACGTGGGTGTTGATCCGGAGGACTGGCGGCGGATGGCAGCGGAAGCAAATCTCGCAGTGCGCGTGACCTGGTCCGCCTCGGGCAAACTTGAATGCTATGACGTGACGATCGCGCACCCGATGCACACGACTCTCGATGATGCGAGTCGCCAAATTTTCTCAAGCACGCAAGCGACGGTTGATTGGACCGTTTATGCAAACGATCCATTGCAGGGATCATTTGTTCGACGTCTCGCTCCGCAGTTGCGCAGCTTCCTGAGAGAGAGCCTTCCCGAATACATGGTGCCGTCAACTTTTGTTTTGTTGGAGACGTTGCCGCTAACTCCGAACGCAAAGATCGATCGCGCGGCGCTGCCCGCGCCTGATGTGGCCAGACCCGAATTGGATGAAGCGTTTGTGCCGCCTGGCAATCAAACGGAAGCCGACCTGGCGGAAATCTGGGCCTCAGTATTAAAGCTTGATCGAGTAGGTATTCGCGATAATTTCATGGAGCTCGGCGGGCATTCGGTCTTAGCCACGCAAATCATCTCACGCGCGCGCGATGTATTTCAGGTCGAACTGCCCTTGCGAACTATTTTTGAAGCTCCGACCGTGGCCGCGATGAGCGCAACGATTGAGGTTGCTCAACAAGGCAAGACCAGACCTATCTCGACGCCCCGGCCCGTAGCCCGCGGTGAAATGGTGCCGTTGTCTTTCGCCCAGCAGCGCTTATGGTTTCTGGATCAGCTGGTTCCGGGAACACCAGTCTACAACCTGCCTGCCGGGGTACGACTGCCGTACGCGATCGACGTCGGGGCGCTCCACAAGAGCCTAAATGAAATTGTTCGCCGGCACGAAACGCTGCGCACGACTATTGGAGTACGGGACGGGCAGCCGCACCAGATTATCGCACCGACGCTGGAACTTGATCTGCCGCTCTTTGATCTAAGAAGTCTTCCGAAAACAGAACGCAAGAACGAGATGCGCCGGCTGGTCCGCGAGGACGCCGAAAGACTGTTCGATCTGGGGCGCGGTCCGTTGTTGCGGACCGCGCTGATACAGTTGGCGGACGAAGACTTTCTGCTGTCGGTGACAATGCATCACATCGTCTCCGACAACTGGTCCATCATCCTTTTCTTTGAAGAGTTATCGAACCTTTACGATGCGTTTTCCAGCGGGCTTTCGTCTTCGCTTGCGCCGTTGCCGATCCAGTACGCGGATTATGCAGCCTGGCAGCGAGACGAACTTTCAAACAATGTGTTGGAAGAGCAACTCACTTATTGGCGACGGCGGTTAGCGGGCGCGCCAACCACTTTGGAATTGCCCACGGATCGGCCGCGCCCGGCCATCGTTGGTTTTCGCGGCCAGCGGCGGTCTCTGACGCTCTCCAAGTCGCTAACCCAGTCGCTCAGATTACTTGGCCAGCGGGCCGGCGCCACCACCTTCATGACGCTGCTGGCAGTTTTCAATGTTCTGCTTCACAGGCTGTCTGGCCAGGACGATATTCTCGTCGGTTCGCCGATTGCCAATCGCGTACGCACCGAAACCGAAGGGTTGATTGGATTGTTTCTCAACAACCTCGTGTTGCGTACGAAATTGTCGGCAGAGACAAGCTGGCGCGACTTGCTCGAACAGGTGCGCGAGACAGCGCTCGGAGCATACGCCCATCAGGATTTGCCGTTTGAAAAGTTGGTTGAGGAACTGCAACAGCAGCGGGATTTGAGTCGCACGCCGCTGTTCCAGGTCTTCCTGAATTTGTTTGATTCAGCCGACAACGAAATCGAGTTTGGTGGTTACAAGGCCGAAGTCTCATCACCCATCGAAGCCTGGTCGCAGTTTGATTTGACGCTCTACGCGGCAGAGCATAACGAAACGATTGAGCTTACGCTGGCCTTTAGCACCGACTTGTTTGCGGCCGCTCGCACGGTCGAAATGCTCGAACAATTCCGATATTTGCTGCAGCAAATGGTTGCCGAACCGGATAAACAAATCGGCCAGTACTCGCTGTTAACGCCGCCATCGCGATTGTACTTGCCCGATCCGGCAACCGTTCTGGACGAGCCTGATCAAGAACCGATTACGAAGACATTCATGGCCAGGGCGAAAGAGTCACCGGAGCATCCAGCCCTGCGCCAGGGCGCGCGCACCTGGACGTATCGTGATCTGGAGCGGCAGGCTGACTTCATCGCCCATGAATTACTCAGTGGGGGATTGGCGCAGGGCGACGTTGTCGCCGTCAGCGGTCCGCGCAGCTTTGAATTGATCGCGAGTTTGATTGGAGTTCTGAAAAGCGGCGGCGTGCTCTTGATGCTGGATCGAAATCTGCCGGGCGAGCGACAGAAACTGATGCTTACTGAAGCGCGCGCGCAGCGACTTCTTTATGTGGGGGATTGGCAGCCAGACGACTTGTGGCTTCGCGAAATACCTTTTTTGATTGTGCGCGAGGTCCAGGAAAACGCGGGAGAAAGCTGGCAGGTGATCAGTAGCGATTTGCCTGAGCCTGGTCCCAGTGATCCCGCTTATCTTTTTTTCACTTCCGGCACAACCGGAGTGCCTAAAGGCGTGCTCGGCTGTCATAAGGGACTGGCTCATTTTCTCAAGTGGCAGCGTGAGCAGTTTGAAATCACGCCCGCGGATCGCTGTGCTCAATTGACGGGACTTTCTTTCGACGTGGTGTTGCGCGATATTTTTCTGCCGTTAACCAGCGGCGCCACGCTGCACCTGCCTGATGGTTCAACGGAAGCTTCAGCGGCGCACATCCTCGAATGGCTTGAAAGAGATCGAATCTCGATCCTGCACACCGTACCCACGCTGGCACAAGCATGGCTGAGCGAAGTTGCCTCGCCTGTGTCGCTGGAGTCGTTGCGTTGGGTTTTCTTTGCCGGTGAGCCACTAACGGATTCGTTGGTGCGGCAGTGGCGCAATTCTTTTCCCGGCCCCGGAAGCCTGGCAAATTTTTATGGACCAACTGAAACAACGCTGGCCAAGTGTTTCTATGTCGTGCCGGAAGAACCGGAGGCTGGCGTCCAGCCGGTTGGTCGTGCCTTGCCCAATACGCAGGCGCTGGTTCTGAATGCGAACAAGGCCTGCGGAATCGGCGAACCGGGCGAGATTGTGATTCGCACACCTTTCCGTACGCTCGGGTATATTAATGCCGCGGCCGAGCAGTCAGCGCGATTCTTCAAGAACCCTTTCACTGGCGAAGAAAACGATTTGCTCTATCGCACCGGTGATCGTGGTCGTTATCGCCCCGATGGTCTATTAGAGATTCTTGGTCGACTCGACCAGCAGATAAAAATTCGCGGCGTACGTGTTGAGCCCGCGGAGGTTAACGCCGTTCTCGCCAGACACCCCTCGGTGGCTGCCTCCGTCGTCGTATCCACCGTCGAGCAAGGCGAGAATGCGCTGGTGGCCTATGTTGTCCCCGGTCCGGAAGGATTCGAAGTGAGACAACTGAGAGAATATCTGGAACTGCACCTGCCCGCGGCAATGGTGCCGACGTACTTCGTCCCGCTGGAAGAGCTACCGTTGACGGCCAACGGGAAAGTCGACCGAAGCGCTTTGCCGCTGCCCGATCATTCGTTTGTAAATGCGAAACAGGAGTTTGTCGCCCCGCGCGACGTGACGGAAGAATTGATCGCCGGAGTGTGGAGCGAGGTTCTGGGGTTGAAAGAGATCGGTGTACGCGACAGCTTTTTTGAATTGGGCGGTCATTCGCTGAGAGCGATGCAGGTGCTTTCTCGAATCAATGGGATCTTCAAAATCGAATTACCATTGACTGCACTGTTCGCGCACGTGACGGTGGAGCGACTGGCCGCTGTCATCGAAGATCACCTGGTCGATCAACTCAATGCCATGACCGAGGACGAAGCTCATCACTTGTTTGGATAGGCAGATGTCCGACGAACTTTAGTTTGTCGATTACACTCGTAAGGTGCCGGCACCGCAGGAAACGACAAACTGGAGTTCGTCGGACAATTGGTTGAATGGATAACGCAAGCGACAAAAAATCGAGACTTTCGTCGGCGAAACGCGCGCTGTTGGAGCAACGTCTGCGCGGCGTCTCAGATACCAGCCAACGCAACCGCAGCATCCCGCGCCGCTCGCCGCAGGAATCGGCGCCGCTCTCATTCGCGCAACAGCGCCTGTGGTTTTTGGACCAACTGCAACCGGGAAATCCGTCTTACAACGTTGCCCGGCACATGCGTATCAGCGGCAGCCTGGACCGCGACGCACTGCAACGGGCGCTCAACGCGCTGATCGAACGGCACGAATCGCTCCGCACAGTTTTTCAGGTCCAGGGCGACGAGCCGGTCCAGATTGTTCAACCCCCTCAGGCCCTGCCGCTGCCCTTAATTGATCTCAGTACCCGGCCTCAACCCGAGCGCGAGCAGGAATCCGCGCGGCTGGCGATTGAGCATGCCGGTACCGCGTTCAATCTGGCCTTGGGCCCCTTGTTGGACACGCAGTTAATCCGCCTGGCTGATGACGATCACATTCTCTTCCTGGTAATGCATCACATCATCACCGACGCCTGGTCCACGGCGTTGCTGGTTCGAGAGTTGGTTACTCTATACGAAGCGTTTCGGGCCCACGAAGCTTCGCCGTTGAGCGAACTGCCGATTCAGTACGCGGACTTTGCCATCTGGCAACGCGAATTCTTAACGGCAGAGACTCTCGACAAACAGCTTTCATATTGGAGGCAGCAGCTCGCCGGCGCGCCGGCCATGTTGGAGTTACCGCTCGACCGGCCTCGACCACCGGTGCAAACGTTCCGTGGTGAGTTCGAATCGTTTGCTCTTTCGGCTGATCAAAACGCCGCGCTCAAGGATCTGGCGCGCCAGGAAGGAGCAACCCTGTTCATGACCTTGCTGGCGGCGTTTCAAACTCTGCTGTGGCGCCACACGCGGCAGGATGAGATTGTGATTGGCGCTCCGATTGCCAATCGCACTCGCCAGGAGACCGAGTCGCTCATCGGGTTCTTTGTGAACACCCTGGTAATCCGTACCGCGCTTGCCCCGGACATGACTTTTCGTGAACTGCTGCGAAAAGTGAGGGAAATCACACTGGCGGCCTACAGTCATCAGGACTTGCCTTTTGAAAAATTGGTAGAGGAAATACAACCCGAACGAAGTCTGAGCCACAATCCATTATTCCAGGTAACGCTTTCCCTGCAGAATGTGCCGCAGGCCCTGGGGTTGGGAAATTTCATCGTCGATCCGATGGGATTTGACGGCAACAGCACTCGCCTTGATCTCGAGGCATACTTTTGGGATTTGCCCGAAGGTCTGGCGGGCGAATTCGTTTACAGCAGCGATCTTTTCGATCGCCGCACCATTCAGCGTTTGCTGCAGCGCTTTCAAATTCTGCTCGCGGGCTTGATTCGCAATCCTGATAGCCGAATTTCCGAACTGCCTTTGTTGACGCCGGCTGAACAGGAACTGCTGCTGGCGGGGGATCTGCTGATCGATAGTGATCACGGGCGGGACGCCCGTGCCACGATTCACAGGATATTTGAACAACAGGTTGAGGAATCGGCGCAGCGCCCGGCTATCAGTTTTGAAGAGGAGAAGCTCAGCTACGATGAGTTGAATCGCCGGGCAAATCGCCTGGCGCATTACCTGATCAAGCGCGGCGCCGGACCGGAAAAGCTCATCGGATTATGTGTCGAGCGATCAGTGGATCTGGTGGTGACTGTGCTGGGGGTTTTGAAATCCGGCGCAGCATACGTCCCACTTGATCCCGCGTATCCTCCGGACCGCTTGTCTTTGATTGCCAGGGATGCGGATTTGAAATTGGTACTTACGCGCAAGAGTCTGACCGAGGCGTTCCGTGATCTTGGCGCCGAGACGATTTGCCTGGATGAGCAAGCGGATGAGATTGCCGAGGCAAGCGATCAGAACCCAGAACAGCTTTTGGACGGCGAGGCGGTCGCCTACGTGATTTACACCTCCGGTTCGACGGGCACTCCAAAGGGAGTCGCGGTCACACATAACAATGTGGCGCGTCTGATGACCGTGACGGCTCCGCTGTTTAATTTCGGTGCGGACGATGTTTGGACCCTGTTTCACTCTTACGCGTTTGATTTTTCGGTTTGGGAAATATGGGGCGCACTATTTTACGGTGGCCGGCTGGTCGTCGTGCCGTACCTGGTCAGTCGGTCTCCGGAGGAGTTCCACGAACTGCTCAGCCGCGAAAAAGTAACTATCCTCAATCAAACACCTTCGGCTTTTCGCCAGCTGATCCAGGCAGAGAGTAAGGCGTTGCAGAGCGACCAACTTTCACTGCGCGAAGTTATCTTTGGCGGCGAGGCGCTCGAGTTGCGGAGTCTCAAGCCGTGGATCGATCGACATGGCGATGACCGCCCGCGTTTGTCCAACATGTACGGCATCACCGAAACGACTGTTCATGTTACCTACCGCCGCTTGTCCGCGCCTGAGATTGAGAATGAATCCGGCAGCCTGATTGGGCGTCCACTCGCTGATCTACAGGTTTACATCCTGGACCGGCAACAACAACTCGCGCCCATCGGAGTTGCGGGCGAGATGTACGTTGGAGGTAAGGGCGTCGCGCGAGGATATCTAAGACGGCCGGGACTTACCGCGGAACGGTTCATACCCAATCCCTTCAGTGCCGAACCGGGTGCGAGACTTTATCGCACGGGGGATCTGGCCCGTCACGTTTTACGTCGAGAGCTTGAATACGAAATTGAGTATCTGGGCCGCGTGGATCGTCAGGTGAAAGTTCGGGGGTTCAGAATCGAGTTGGGTGAAATTGAAAATGTCTTGGCCGAACACGAAGCAGTGCGCGACTGTCTGGTAATTCCCGCGAGTGATAGCGCCGATCAGCAACTGCTGGCGTATGTGATCCCTGCGCCGGATCAATCGATATCCGCGGAAACGCTCAGAACCTTTCTGAAGAGCAGGCTGCCGCAGTACATGGTGCCCGCATCGTTTATCCCTCTGGAAGCCTGGCCCCTGACTCCCAATGGCAAGATTGATGAACGGGCACTGCCGCTGCCCGATCCTTCACGTGCCGATCTCAGCGGCGCTTTTGTCGCGCCGCGCACGGATACTGAAACGCGGCTCGCGAATCTGTGGCGCGCTGTCCTGAGGGTAGAAGTGATTGGGATCAACGATAACTTTTTCGATCTGGGTGGGCATTCACTACTGGCCACGCAAGTGATGTCACGCATCCGGGAAACATTTAATGTGAGTATGCCGCTGCGGTATTTTTTTGAGAGGCCTACGGTTGCCGGTCTGGCCGAGTTTTTATTGAGCGCAAGTAGTGAAGAGCAAAAAGTCATGCCCGAAATCAAGCGACTACCGCGTGGTTAATCGACCTGGGACCGCACGCTTCCAGCGTGCCGTTGCTGCGGTAGAAGCACTTTAAGGTAGAAGGCCTGTCGGGCCCGGCTGGCACGCTGGAAGCGTGCGGTCCCAGGTAGAAGTACATTTCAAGTCCGAGGGGGAACACAAGGCAAGTGAGCGCAAACAGGATCATCACCAGCTATCCGCTTTCGTCCATGCAGCAGGGCATGTTGTTGCAGAGCCTTCACGAAAGCGGAGCCTATATTCAGCAGCTGGTTTGTGATCTGCATGAACCTCTGAACGAAGCGCATTTGTTTCGTGCCTGGCAGGAAGTCGTCGGTCGTCACGACATCTTGCGCACAGCTTTTCGCTGGGAAGGTATTCCTGAACCGCTCCAGGATGTCCGCGCAGAAGTCGAACTGCACTGGCGTAGCGAAGACTGGAGTCACCTCGCGCCTGAGCAACAACAACAGGCATTTGCAGACTTTCTCGCGAGCGATCGCAAACGCAGTTTCGACGTCACCCACGCGCCGCTGATGCGCTGGTCATGTTTCAAACTCGGCCCTTTGAATTACCGCCTGATCTGGACTTTTCATCACGCGCTGCTTGACGGCCGTTCGCACTCTATGGTCCTCCGGGAAGCGTTTTCGCTTTACGATAACCTCGTGGGCGGCGCGACGCCCGCCCTGGAAATGCGACGTCCTTACGGCGACTATATCCACTGGCTGCAACAGTTGGAGTGGTCGAGCGCGCGCGAGTTTTGGAGTGACTACCTGCGCGGATTCACGCCACCGCCCGATTTGCGTTTCGGAGAGGCAGGGTCCCTACAAGATGCCGGTCTGAACAAATCCAGTCGCCATGCAGCGCAAACGCAGGCCCTCTCGGCGGAGCTCACCGCGAAACTTAAGGTCATCGGGCAACAAAACAACATCACGCTTAACACCATGGTCCAGGCCAGCTGGGCCCTGCTGCTAAGTCGCTATTCCGGATCTCAGGACATCGTCTTTGGTGCGACTCGCGCGTGCCGGCACTGGAGGTCCGAATCCGCATCGATGTTGGGACTGTTTATCAATACGCTGCCGTTGCGCGTAGCTGTGGATCCGCAAAGACCTCTGCTCGAATGGTTAAAGGCGTTGCGCCAACAGCAGATTAACTTCCGCGACTGGGAACACACACCGCTGGGCAAAATTCAGGAGTGGAGCGCGGCGCCGCGAGGCAAATCCCTTTTTGAGACCGTGCTGGTTTTTGAGAATTACGAACTCAATGAGCTGATGGATACCAATCCAACCGAGGCGAGTCGACAGGGCCGCCATTTTGAACTGCTGGAACAGACAGATTATCCGTTGACGCTCGCCGCTTACTCAGGATCGCGTTTATTGCTGAAGCTGGAGTATGACGAGCGCCGCTTTGATCCGGAGTCGATTCAAGCGATGCTTGGTCACCTCGGAATTTTGCTCGAGGGAATGGCGGCAAACATCAATTGCCGTGTGGGCCAACTCTCAATGCTGTCCGAAGCGGAACGTCAACAGTTGTTATTTGATTGGAACCAAACCGCTCCGGATCGCGGCAGCGAAAAATGCCTGCACGAAATCTTTATCACGCAGGCAAAGCATACTCCGCAAGCCACCGCCGTGGTCTTTCAGGATGAACAGTTAAGCTTTGCTGAGCTTGACGCCAGGGCCGATCAATTGGCGCACTACCTCCGGAAACTTGGAGTTGGCCCTGACGTGCTGGTGGCGATTTGCGTCGAACGTTCGCTGGAGATGGTGGTGGGCATACTTGGTGTCATCAAGGCCGGCGGCGCCTATCTGCCAATGGATCCCGCTTATCCGATCGCCCGGCTTTCATTCATGCTCCAGGACTCAGACGCTCGTGTGGTCCTTACTCAGCAGTCGCTGAAAGATCGATTTGCGAGTCAACACCCTGCCGTGATTTGTCTGGACAAGGATTGGGAAAGTATTTCGCGCCGGAACACCGACGGTGATGTCGCACAGCAGCTCGCTGCGGCCGTAAGCCCGCTGAACCTTGCGTATGTAACCTACACCTCGGGTTCGACGGGACAGCCAAAGGGCGTCATGGTTACCCACGAAAACGTGGTCCGTCTTTTTGAAACGACTCAGTCGCTGTTTGGCTTTGATCATAACGATGTTTGGACGCTGTTTCATTCTTACGCTTTTGATTTTTCCGTCTGGGAGATGTGGGGGGCGTTGTTGTATGGCGGACTGCTGGTGGCGGTACCCTACTGGATCAGTCGCGCGCCCGGAAAATTTTATGAACTGCTGCGCGCGGCCCGCGTCACCGTGTTGAATCAGACCCCGTCGGCGTTTCGTCAATTTGTGGAAGCGGACAGGGAAGCCGGAACCGGCGCTAAGTTGCCCCTGCGCCTCGTGATCCTTGGTGGTGAAGCACTCGACAGCAATAGTGTGGACCGCTGGTTCGAGGCGCATGATGATCGGCGTCCACAACTTCTGAACATGTACGGCATCACTGAGACAACGGTGCACGTTACTCATCACGCGCTCAAGCGCGGTGCTTCAGGATCAGCGGGCCGCAGTCCCATCGGTCGCCCTTTGCGTGATTTGCAAGTCTATATTCTGGACCAGCAGCAGGAACCGCTGCCGGTGGGAGTAGCCGGCGAGATGTACGTCGGCGGCGCCGGCCTGAGTCGCGGTTACCTGAATCGTCCGGACTTGACGGCCGAACGTTTTCTGCCGCACCCCTTCAGCGCCAAGCCGGGAGAAAGACTTTATCGCACCGGTGATGTCGCGCGCTTCCTGAGGAATGGCGATATTGAATACCTCGGTCGCAGCGATCGTCAGGTGAAGATTCGCGGCTTCCGCATTGAGTTGGGTGAGATTGAAAACTGTCTGAGCCGGCACCCCTCTGTGCGCGACTGTGCCGTACTCGTCAGAGAAGACCGCCAGGGTTTGAAGCATCTGGTCGCCTATGTGGTCATGCGTTCCGCTCCGGCAGAGGAGACGACTTCAAATGAATTGCGAAGTTTCCTCACCGGCAAGTTGCCGGACTATATGTTGCCCGCTGTTTTTGTACGTCTGGAACAGTTGCCGTTGACTGAAAATGGCAAGTTGGATCGCAATGCACTGCCCGCTCCTCTCGAACACAGCACTGAGGGCGCGTTGGTTGCGCCACGCAATGAGACTGAAGCAATCATCGCCGGCATTTGGTGCGAAGTATTCGCATTGGAAACACTTGGCGTGTTCGAGGACTTTTTTGAATTAGGCGGCGATTCGTTACGAGCCACGCAGGTTGTGTCCCGGGCAAGTGTGGTTTTTCAAATTGACCTGCCGCTGGGTGCATTATTTGAAAAGCGAACAGTTGCGGCCCTGGCAAACGCAATTGAGGAAATTCTGATTGATGAGCTTTCACAGAAGTCAGAGGATGATACGGCACACGCCTCTGGCGCGTAGTGCGTAAAGAGGCGACACGGTAGGAGACATTCAAGCAACAACATCGGCAGGATGCCGATGCCACAAGTAATATGGAACCTTTTATTTTTCCCGCATCGTTTGCCCAGCAAAGACTGTGGTTTCTGGATCTGTTCGATCCAGGCAAGAGCGTTTATCACCTGCTCTATGCCCTGCACTTTGACGGCTCGCTGAATCTCAGCGCCCTGGAACTTGCTCTCAACGAAGTTTTGCGGAGGCATGAATCGCTGCGCACATCTTTTGTGATGATCGACGGCGAACCGAAGCAGGCGGTCGCCCGGGAAATGAAATTGGAACTGCCGGTCATCGACTTAACGGCCCTCGGCCGGGACGAAGCCGAAGCGGAAGCCAGGCGTTGGTGGCAAATTGAAGGCGAGCGGCCTTTTGATCTGGCGGCGGTCCCACTCTTGCGCGGGCATCTGATTCGTTTGAGCGCCGATGAGAATGTGCTGGTGATCACCATGCATCACATCATCACCGATGGCTGGTCCATGGGCGTATTTCTGCGCGAAGTTTCTACCTTGTATGGCGCCTTTCGTGAAGGGCAGCCCTCGCCGTTGCCGGAGCTGCCGGTGCAATACGCGGACTATTCCGTTTGGCAGCGCGAGTGGATGACGGGCGAAGTCCTCGAGGCCCAGTTGGCCTATTGGATCCAACATCTCGCGGGCGCACCCACCGCGCTCGAACTTGCGACCGACCGGCCTCGCCCCGCCGTGCAGACATTTGCCGGAGCCCGGCACTACACAGAACTATCCTCTGAACTTGCGGATCGCCTGCGAGCATTCAGCCGGCGCGAGGGGGTCACGCTCTTCATGACCTTACTGGCGGCGTTCGACGTACTTCTTTTGCGCTACAGCGGGCAGGATGACGTCGTGGTGGGAATTCCGCTGGCCGGCCGCGGCAAATCTGAATTAGAAAGTTTGATAGGCCTCTTTGTTAACACGCTGCCGTTGCGCGCCAGCCTGTCGGGCAACCCCACCTTCCGCGAGTTGCTGCAACGCGTTCGCGAAGCCGCGCTCGGGGCCTATGCGCATCAGGAAATTCCGTTTGACAAGCTGGTCGAGGAACTTGAGCCCGAACGCAGCCTGAGTCATGCGCCATTATTCCAGGTCATCTTCGCGCTGGAAAACACACCGCCGGCTTTGGATCATCAGGGAGTTGCTTTGCAGTGGCTGGAGGTTGATCGCGGCACGGCGCGCACCGATCTGTCACTGTTCGTGAGTGATAAGGGCGGGGCGCTAAGCGCTATTTGGGAGTACAGCACCGATCTGTTTGACGGCGAAACGATTCGGGGAATGATGGCCGCCTACAGCACGCTGTTGGCAAGCATCCTGCAGGATGCCGGCGAAGAGATCGGCTATCTGAATATCTGGAGTGAGGATGAGCGCCACCGCTTTCTCACTGAATGGAATTCGGAAAAGAGTGAGCCGGCGGCCGCGTCGTGCATGCACGAGGAGTTTGAAACTCAGGCGGCGCTTACTCCCGAAGCGATTGCCCTGGTTTGCGGTGAGCGACGTCTGACTTATCGCGAGCTGAACAGTCGCGCTAATCAGGTTGCTCACCACCTGCAAAGTCACGGTGTGGGACCTGAGACCCCGGTGGGTATTTATCTTGGGCGCTCAGAGGAATTGATTATCGCTTTGCTGGGTGTGTTGAAATCCGGCGGTGCGTATGTGCCGCTCGATCCGACTTATCCACGGGACCGACTCGTGTTCATGCTCGAAGATGCACGCGTGCCGCTGCTGCTGACGGAAAGCAAATTGTTGCGCGGGTTGCCCGATCTGCAAGCAGAGATCATTCCACTTGATGAAGCGGGCCGCTTTGCCGGTGAGAGCACCAGCAATCCGGTCAGTGCAGTGACGCCTGAGAATCTCGCTTACATTATTTATACCTCGGGTTCGACGGGCCGGCCCAAGGGTGTCGAAGTCACACATCGGACAGTGGTCCATCTATTCTCAGCCACTCGCAACCAGCTTGGTATCCGCGCGGGCGATATTTGGACGGTCGTTCATTCCAGCGCTTTCGATTTTTCAGTCTGGGAGATCTGGGGTTGCCTGCTGCAGGGTGGACGCCTGGTGCTGGCGCCGTTTGAGGTCGTGCAATCGCCCGCGGATTTGTTTGAGTTGCTTTGTGATGAAGGCGTTACGGTGCTGAGTCAGACGCCCTCGGCTTTGCGCGAAGTGCTCGGGGCGCGGGAACGAGCCCGACAAAATCGCGATTGGAGCGTGCGGCTAATCATTTGTGGCGGCGATGCTCTGGATCAGGATCTCGCAATCGAACTGGGTCGACTGGAAGTTCCGGTGTGGAATTTTTATGGACCAACCGAAAGCTCTGTATGGACGACTTGTGCACTGATAACACCGACTTCAGTCGGTGATTTTGTCCACGACCATCAGGCTCCGCTGGAAACTGAGATTGGTGATCAGGCACAGACTGAGGTCGGTGCTACTTCGATTGGGCGGCCGCTGCCGGATCTGCAGGTGTATCTGTTGGATCCGCTAATGCAGCCCGTGCCTCCCGGTGTGGCGGGCGAACTATTTATCGGCGGTGCTGGTTTGGCGCGAGGTTATCTGCGCCGTCCGGAATTGACGGCTGAAAAGTTCACTCCCAATCCTTTCGGCGAAAAACCTGGTTCGCGCCTGTATCGCACCGGCGACCTGGCCCGCTATCGAAGCAAAGGAAGGATCGAGTTCATCGGCCGCATCGACAACCAGGTGAAGCTCAGAGGATTTCGTGTTGAGCTGGGGGAAATCGAAAACGCGCTCACCGATCATCCAGGAGTGGCGCAAGCTGTCGTCGTCATCCGGGAAGCGACGGGACGAGACCGGCGGCTGGTGGCTTATGTGGTCGCCCGCGACGGCACCGTTCCTAACGCTGGCGAACTCAGGAACCATTTGCGCTCGTCGCTGCCTGATTATATGGTCCCCGCGGATTTCGTCCTGCTCGACGAGTTGCCTTTGACGCCGAACAACAAGGTGGATCGCCGCGCCTTGCCCGCGCCGGAACGATCGGAAGAACAAACTGATGACTTCCTGGCTCCGCGTACGCCAATGGAGGAATTGATTGCTGATATCTGGAGCCAGGTGTTGCATACCGGTCCCGTGGGTATCTACGACAATTTTTTCGAGCTGGGCGGACACTCGCTGCTGGCCACCCAGGTAACCTCGCGCATCCGCCAAACACTCAACATCGATCTGCCGGTGCGTGCGCTCTTTGAATGCCTGACAGTTGGTGCTATGGCTGAGAGATTGGAACAGATGGTTCAGGGTGAGGGCGGGCTGCAAGTGCCGCCCATTGTGACCGTCCCTAAAGGCGGCAATCTCCCGCTCTCGTTCGCGCAGCAACGATTGTGGTTTCTCGATCAGCTGCAACCGGGCAGTGCGTTCTATAACGTGGGGCGGGCCCTGCGATTGCGGGGCCAATTGGATGTGGCGGCCCTGAGCGAGTCGTTCAATCAGATCGTCAAGCGTCACGAATCGCTGCGCACCAGTTTTGGTTCCGAGCAGGGAACACCCTTTCAGCGGATCATGAGCCACACGCTTATGGAAATTCCCCTGCTGGAGATTGGCGCGCTGCCTGAGCCGCAGAGAGAAGCTGAGGCCCGCCGGTTGGCTGCGGAACAAACTAGTCAACCATTCGATCTGACTCAGGGTCCGTTCTTAAGAGTAGGGCTGATCAAATTCAGCACCGACGATCATGTGCTGGTTATTACCATGCATCACATCGCTGCCGATGAATGGTCCATCGCAATTCTATTTCGCGAACTAGCCAGACTTTACGACGCTATTACGCACGGCAGGCCGTCGCCGCTTTCCGCTTTGCCCATTCAGTATGCCGATTACGCCGCCTGGCAACGGCGCTGGCTGCACGGCGAGAGGCTGGAAAAGTTGGCGTCGTACTGGCGGAAACAGCTCGCCGGCACACCTATGCTGTTGTCACTGCCGACAGATAAGGCGCGTCCGGCGGTCCAGAGTTTCCGTGGCGCCCACGAGATGTTTGCTTTGTCCATCTCGCTTACATCTGATCTAAAAACACTGAGCCGCCGCGAAGGCGTAACTCTTTTCATGACCGGCCTGGCGGCGTTTCAATTGTTACTGTCACGTCTTTCGGGTCAGCAGGATCTGCTCGTCGGCACAGACGTGGCTAATCGCAATCGCGTAGAGACGGAAGGTCTAATCGGGTTCTTCACTAACTTATTGCCGCTGCGCGCCAGGCTGGCGAACGATCTGGAATTCAGGGAACTGCTGCACCAGGTGAGGGAAACCACCCTGGAAGCATATGCGCATCAGGATCTGCCATTTGAAAAGCTGGTTGAAGAACTAAGGCCGGAGCGCGATCCGAGTCACAACCCGATTGTGCAGGTACTGCTGGTGATGCAGAACCCGGATTCAATAGTGGAGTTGACGGAGTTGCAAACGGCGTACTTCGATCTGCCGCTGGACAGTTCGCGGTTTGACCTCGTGCTCTTTCTGTCGGAAACGGAAGGCAGGTTGGAAGGTTTCTGGTTGTACAATCCGGATCTCTTCGAACCCGCCACCATTGCGCGGTTTTCCAGCAGTTACCAGAAGCTGTTAGAGAGTGTGGTGGCCGATCCGGAGGCGCGGCTGGACTCGTTTGACATCGCAAAGGATGAAAGCCAGCCGACGATTGAGCAGCAGGGCTCGCCGGAAGCTAGGCTAAAGCGCTTGCGAAGCGTAAGGCGCAAAGGCGTCGATCTGGCGCAGTTGAGTAGCGTCAAGATGGGGCCGCTTAAACCTGGAGAACAATTACCGTTGCTGATCGAACCAGCGGCTGACGACGTGGATTTGGCAGAGTGGGCCGCGGGCAACCGCGAGGCGGTAGAACAGAACCTGCTGCGACATGGCGCGATCCTGTTTCGCGGTTTTGCAGTTGATTCAGTAAAGGAGTTTGAGCAGTTTGCCGGAGCTCTCTGTCCCGAGTTGTTCGGTGAATATGGCGATCTCCCGCGCGAGGAGCTGGGAGGCAAGGTATACGGCTCGACTCCCTATCCTGCGGACGAGACAATTCTTTTCCATAATGAAAGCTCGCACATGCATCAATGGCCGATGCTGATCTGGTTCTATTGCGTCAAGGCAGCGCAGGTGGGGGGCGAATCGCCGATCCTTGACTGTCGGAAGATCTATCAATTGCTGGATCCATTGATCAGGGAGAAGTTTGAAAACAAGGGTTTGATGTACGTACGCAACTTCACCGACGGACTCGATGTCAGCTGGCAGGATTTCTTTCACACTAATGACAGATCAGTCGTGGAAAATTACTGTCGCCAGGCGGCAATCGAGTTTGAATGGAAGGGCGACCGCGGCTTGCGCACGCGCCAGGTTGGTCCCGCTGTTGTGCGGCACCCGCAAACCGGCGAGCTGGTCTTTTTCAATCAAATGCAACTGCATCATATTTCATGCCTGGCGCCGGCTGTGCGCGAGTCTTTGCTGGCAATGATGGACGAAGAAGACTTGCCGCGAAATGTATATTATGGCGACGGCTCGAGGATCGAAGATTCCGTGATGTCCTTTCTCGGGGAGTTGTACGAGCAAAACGGCGTGAGTTTTCCCTGGCAAGAGCGGGACGTGCTGATGCTGAATAACATGCTGGTGGCCCATTCGCGCAACCCCTACGTCGGTGAGCGGAAAATCGTAGTCGCGCTTGGCAAACTGGTGAGCAAAACGGAAATTGAGCAGCCCCAGAACGTGGTTTAGGACCTCACACAAGATGAAGAGTGGTAGGAACTTTGAATAAGGCAAAGCGGATTCTTCAACCTGCGTTAGCGGGTATGCTTGCGCCCGCTCCGCGGGCTTAATCGAGTAACCTTTAAGATAATGCAGCAGCACTCCACTCAGGGTTTCCGGTTATCGCCGCAACAGCACCGCCTTTGGTCGCTACAGCAGATCGATGCTACTCATCCTTATCGTGCTGTCTGCACGATTCTGCTCGAAGGTGATCTGCAACCGCGCCTGCTGGAGCACGCTCTTTATACGCTGGTTCAGCGTCACGAGATTTTGCGGACTACTTTTCAACGGCCCAAGGGAATCAAGACGCCGTTTCAGGTTGTTTCCGACAAAGTGCATCCGGGCTGGCAGGCTGTCGATCTGAGCCAGTTGGATGCGGCGCATCAGTGCCATCGCCTGGATGCGGCCCTCGCTGAAGAAATCGCGCGCCCGCTCAATTTCGAACGAGAGACACTATTGCGCGTCAGCGCGTTTAAGCTGTCCGCCCACCGGCGAGTGCTGATTATCTCGCTGCCGTCCCTTTGCGCCGATGCTGTAACGCTGACTAATTTCGTCAAAGAGTTGAGTGCTGCTTACGAAACACTTTTTCAGGGCCAGCCACTTGCCGATGAGGTTGGCGACTTGATGCAGTATGCGGACTTTGCAGAGTGGCAGAACGAGTTACTGGCCGCCGCCGACCAACACGCGGTGCAGGGCAGGGCCTATTGGCAGGAGCAAACTGCGGGTGGTATCGCCTCGCCCGTGCTGCCGCTCGAGAAGGCTTTGACGGTCAACGGTCCGGACAACTCGTTCTTACCAGCCCGGGTTCACGTTTTGTTGGACAAGAATCTTGGTGCGGCAGTCGAGAGTCTGGCTCGCGAAAGTAACGTAAGCATTTCTTCGCTGCTGTTTGCGAGCTGGCAGGCAGTGATTTGGCGACTCACCGGCCAGTCCGACTTCCACATTTTTCATCTTGCCGAGGGACGCAGGCTTGAAGATCTGAAAAGCGCTCTCGGGTTGTACGCAGCCTGGCTGCCGGTGAGTTGCCATTGCGAAGACGTTCCGTTCAGGGAACTGTTGCGCGCTGCCGAGGCCGCCAACCAAGGACACGAATGGCAGGAATATTACGAACGGCTGGGCACGCCGGCCAATGTGGCGTTTGAGTTTGCAGAGCGAGAGGCAGAGTTCGCGACCAGCAGTGTGGTCTTCTCCATCCTCAAAGTGGATGTTTGTCACCAGCCCTTTAAGCTCAAACTTTTGTGTCTCAGGAGCGCGAACGAACTCACCGCGGAGCTGCATTTCGATGCGCGAGTATTTGATTGTGACACCATAGTGCGCTTCGCCGGCTACTGGCAGCGCTTTTTAGCAGCACAGACTTCAGTCTGTAGTTTCACTCCAGAGGATCAATTCCCAGCCAAAGCACAGACTGAAGTCGCGACACCGACCATCGGCGCGGTTGAGCTCCTCAGTCCCGCGGAGCGGCGTTGGCTGCTGGTCGAGCTCAATCAAACACAAACGGATTTTGCCGACACTCGGTGTCTTCACGAACAATTCGAGGAGCAAGTGGCTCGCACGCCAGAGGCCACGGCACTCCTCTGCGGCGAGGTGCAACTGACTTACGAGCAGTTGAACTCGCGCGCGAACCAACTGGCGCATGTATTGCGCGAGCGCGGCATCTCGCCTGACGATCGCGTGGGACTATGTCTTCCGCGCAGTGCGGAAATGATCATCGCTCTGTTGGGCATCTTGAAAGCGGGCGGCGCTTACGTCCCGCTAAATCCCGAGCATCCGCCAGAGCGACTTGCGACACAGCTTGCGGAGAGCAATGCCTCAGTCGTGATTACTAATGACGCGGTAGATGAGCTGCTGAACTTTCAGAAGATCGACTTGGATCTGCATCGCGAGCTGCTGTCGGCGCAACCGGAAACGAATCTGTCGTCGCCCGTGACGGCTGACAATCTCGCTTACGTGATATACACGTCGGGTTCCACCGGCGTGCCCAAAGGCGTGGCTGTTCAACATCGCAATGTGGTCAACTACACCAAATTTATTTTCCAGCGCCTGAAGATAACTGCTCCGCTAAATTTCGCCTTCGTCTCGACGATTGCCGCCGACCTGGGCAATACCTGTGTCTTTCCTTCACTGCTGTCGGGTGGCTGTCTCCACATCCTGGCTTACGACGTGGCGATGGATAGCGCCCTCTTCCGTAAGTATGTTCAGGCACACCCAATTGATGTGCTTAAGATCGTGCCTTCGCATTTTCAGGCCCTGATAAACGCCGAACCCGATCGCGCGATGTTGCCGTCAAAGTTTCTGTTGTTTGGCGGCGAAGCGCTTTCGCATGAGCTGGTGGAAAGAATTCTTCAGCTGGACCCTGCTTGCCGGCTGCTCAATCACTATGGACCGACTGAAACTACGGTAGGCTCGCTCACCTTCGATGTCGATGCCTATAAGCCTGCTGCTTTGTCTATCACTGTGCCGATTGGCAGGCCGGTTGCCAACACGCGCGTGTACGTGCTCGACGAAAATCTGCAACCCCAGCCGCTGGGCGTGGCCGGCGAGCTTTACATTGGCGGCGACGGCGTGGCAGTCGGATATCTAAACCAGCCCGCAGAAACGGCGGCGCGCTTTGTTGCCGATCCTTTTGCCGCCAGCGTTGGTGGACGTCTTTATCGCACCGGCGATCGGGTGCGCTATTTGCCGGACGGTAACATTGAATTCCTCGGTCGAGTTGATAATCAAATAAAGGTGCGGGGCTTCCGTGTGGAACTAGGTGAGATCGAAGCCGCGCTTGCCATGCATCCGCAGGTGCGCCAGGCCGTCGTCGTTCCTGGTACCGCAGGCATCCTGCCTGCTTCTTCACCTGCCGCTAGCCGGCAGCTCATCGCTTACATTGTTTCGACGGAGACAAGAGCACCAAGCCCGGACACGTTGCGCGACTTCTTAAAAGTGAAGTTACCCGATTACATGATTCCTTCGATCTTTATTTCTTTGTCGGCGCTGCCGTTGACGTCAAATGGCAAAGTTGATAGTGGGGCCCTGCCCGCGCCACAAGATGTGCGTCCCGAGCTGCAAAAGGTTTTCGTCGCGCCGCGCAGCGATACGGAAAAGGAGTTGGCGTCCATCTGGTCCACCGTGCTGGGAGTCACGGAGGTCGGCGTGTTTGATAACTTTTTTGATCTCGGTGGTCATTCGCTGCTGGCCACCCAGGTCGTCTCGCGCATGCGCCAGGTATTTCAGACAGAGATTCCCTTGGTCAGCATCTTTCAAGCACCCACCGTAGCGGCTCTCGCCGAAACTGTTGACACCGCCAGAACAAACGATACAGAGCGTTTGCTGGCTGAGCTCGAGCAACTGTCCGACGCCGATGCCGCGCGGTTGCTGAGCGCGGAGGTCAAGGGCGAGTAGGGTGCTGGGTGAGAACCGCGAATTTCTGGTGGGAGATATTCATTTCAATCTCAACCGGTTTCAACCGGGTGATTAGCCTTGGAGCATAATGCCGCGGCCTTGCGCCGTGGCATTTTATTTCCGGAAGGGCCTCGCACTTGGATCGGTTTGCCGACCTCAGTCCTCGCAAAGTTCCATTTTTCCGCCGAAAACCGCGTTGATGAGCTTGGGACGCGATGCTATTATTGGTCGTGCCATTAGTCACTCCCCAGATCCTGCGACCTTTGATGGCCTCAACAATTCGGGAATTTCGCGCATTAGTAATATCTTTCCTATTACAACATAGTGTGAGTTCGCATTGTCCAAAGCGTTTGGCCAGGGGCAGACAAAACTCCACCAGTCTTTAAATGGATAACCTGCGGCAGTCTTTAGATGGATAATTTAAGCAAGCGCATCGAAGATCTTTCTCCCGCCAAGCGCACCCTGCTGGAGCTGCGTCTCAGGAAAAGCAGCGCCGTGGATGTTGGCGCCGAGCACATAAAGCCACGAGTTAAGCCACGGGCCGATGGTGACTCGGCCGTGGTGTCGTTTGCTCAGGAGCGCTTGTGGTTTCTCGATCAGCTTGGGGACAACCGGGCACTGTATAACGTGCCGCGCGCCTTGCGGCTCGAGGGGTTGCTGGATATCGCGGCGTTGCAAAAGACTCTGAACGAGATTGTTCATCGCCATGAGCCGTTGCGCACATACTTCCAAAATGTTGGCGGCACTTTGCGGCAGATAATAGGGGACAAGATGCGAACCCCTTTGGTGGTGATCGATCTCAGCACTGAGCCCGCCGATCAAAGGGAAGCAAAGACCAGGCAGTGGGTTCAGGAGCAAGCCGCATTGCCTTTTGACCTGTCACACGGTCCAATGATTCGCGCCGTCCTGTTGCGACTCGCCGCCCAGGTTCATGTGTTGTTGCTCACAACTCACCACATAGTCAGCGATGCCTGGTCTGCGGGAATACTTTTTAATGAGTTGGGCGAACTTTATGACGCTTTCGCTGGGACGCAAGCTGCACCGTCACCGCTGGCTCCCCTGACGATTCAGTATGCGGATTTTGCGGAGTGGCAAAGACAATGGTTACAGGGCGAGGAATTACAGCGACAGCTTTCCTATTGGCGCGAAAAGCTGGGCGGCACGAGCGGCGTTCTCGATTTACCTACCGACTATCCGCGAGTAAGTGTCCAGACAGCGCGGGGCGCTTACAAGTTTCTCGCGCTCTCAAAAGATCTGAATGGCGCGTTGCTGGATTTGAGCAGGCAAGAGGGCGCGACGCTTTTTATGACCCTGCTCGCCGCGTTTCAGATTCTGTTGTGGCGCTACAGCGGCCAGGACGACATTGTCGTCGGCTCGCCCATTGCCGGGCGCAATCGAGCCGAGATCGAACAGCTGATTGGTTTCTTCATCAACACGCTGGCGTTGCGCACCGACCTCAGCGGCGATCCAACCTTCCGAGAGTTACTGAATCAAGTCAAAGAAACAGCGCTGGGCGCTTATGCGCATCAGGATCTCCCTTTTGAAAAACTCGTAGAGGAGCTGCAGCCCGAGCGTGACCTCAGTCGCAATCCACTCTTTCAGGTGATGTTCCAGTTTCAAAACACCTCGAACCCGGCGCTGCGGTTGAAGGATCTGGTAGTGACCCCTTTGGACGTGTCGACAGACACCGCGAAGTTCGATCTGATGCTGGCGGCGCGCGAAGAAAATGGCGAGTTGATGTGCGTGATGGAATACAGCAGCGAGCTTTTCGCCGGCGAGACCATCGAGCGCATACTCAATCAGTACCGGACACTGCTGGCAGCGGTCGTCGCCAATCCCGACGAACGAATTTCAAGCCTGCCTTTGATGACCGCGGCCGAGCGCCGGCAGGTGGCAGAAGAATGGAATGCCACGGACGTCGAGTTTGCTGCTCTTCAAGAGGCCCGGAGCATTCACCAATTATTCGAACAGCAAGCGGCACGCACTCCCGACGGCGTGGCTCTTGTCTTCGAAGACCAACGCATAGCGTATGGTGAGCTCAACTCGCGTGCTAATCAATTGGCTCAACATCTGCGCCGTCAAGGGGCAGGGCCAGAGGTCACGATTGGCATTTGCGCTGAGCGTTCGATCGAGATGATCGTGGGGCTGCTGGGTATTTTGAAGTCAGGCGCTGCTTACGTGCCGCTTGAGCCGAACTATCCGCTCGAGCGCATGTCGTTCATCATTGACGATTCGCACTGCAAATTATTGTTGACGCAAAAGAGTCTGTTGCCAGCCTTGCCGCCTTCCGCGGCGCAGATTGTTTGTATCGACGAGCTACAGGCAGAGCCGGCGCGCGAAAGTGGGGACGATTTCGAAAGCGGTGTCACTGCCGATAATGCCGCACACGTCATCTACACGTCGGGTTCAACCGGGCGGCCCAAGGGAGTGCTGAGTTCGCATGCCGCGTCACTCAATCGCTTTGCCTGGATGTGGAACGAGTATCCGTTTGCGGCCGGCGAAGTCTGTTGTCAGAAGACCTCGCTTAGCTTTGTCGATTCGATTTGGGAAATCTTTGGACCACTACTCAAAGGCGTGCCGCTCGTGATCATTCCCAACGAAGTCGTCAAAGATCCGCCGCGCTTTGTGGCCGAGCTCTCAGCTAACAAGGTCACGCGTCTGGTGCTGGTCCCGTCGCTGTTGCGCGCGATGATTGAAGGCACGGCTGACCTCGCGCCGCAACTTAACGATCTGCGTTACTGCGTCTGCAGCGGCGAAACCTTGCCGAATCAATTGGCAGTAACATTTCAGGAGAAGTTGCCGCGCACCAAACTCACTAATCTCTATGGCTCGTCCGAAGTCGCCGCTGATGTCACCTGTTATGAAGTAGGCAGCTCCCGGGAACTGAATAACATTCCGATTGGGCGCCCGATTGCCAACACTCAGGTTTATGTTCTGGACGCTAATTTCGCACCTGTGGCGGTGGGCGTTCCGGGAGAGGTTTTTGTGGGAGGCAGGGGACTGGCTCGTGGCTATCTCGAACGCCCCGAGCTGACCGCGGAAAAATTTATTCCCGATCCCTTCAACACTGGCGCCAGACTTTTTCGCACCGGCGATCTGGGCCGGTACCTGTCCGATGGAAACGTCGAATACCGTGGGCGGCGCGATCATCAGGTAAAGGTGCGAGGCTTCCGCATCGAGTTGGCCGAGATCAAGGCGGCGCTGGAGACTCATTCACAGGTGCGCGAGGCCGTGGCCATCACTCGCGATGATTTGCACGGCGACAAGCGTTTGTTGGTTTATGTGGTTGCAGAGGGTGGGCCGGCAATCGCTGATCTGCGCGAGTACCTGCGAGCGCAGCTGCCGGAGTACATGATGCCCGCGGCGCTTGTAATGCTGGACAAACTGCCGTTGACGCCGAGCGGCAAGTTGGATCGGTTGGCGCTGCCTGAGCCGGGACACCTCGCGGCCACTGATGATTTCGTGTCGCCGCGCACACCGACCGAAGATATGCTCGCAAACATCTGGCGCGAAGTGCTGGGTATTGACCAGGTGAGCATCAATGACGATTTCTTCAATTTGGGCGGCCACTCGCTCCTCTTGACCCGCGTCGCCACTCGTATTCGCGAAACCTTCGCAGTTGAATTGCCCTTGCGTACATTGTTTGAAGCATCAACGGTTGCCAGGTTGGCAGACAAGATTGAGACGGCCAGGCGCTCGGCCACAGGGATTAGCGAGTTGCCCCTGGTCGCGAGATCAAACACTGACACCTTGTCGCTTTCGTTCGCGCAGGAGCGTCTCTGGTTCTTCGATCAACTTGAGCCCGGCAGCGCGGCCTATAATATTCCGCGCGCTCTGCGTCTGAAGGGTTCTCTCGAAATCGCGGCGTTGCAGAAAAGTCTGGATGCGATTTTTGCGCGGCACGAAGTGTTGCGCACAACCTTTGGCAGCAGGAATGGCAAGCCGGTGCTTTCTCTGGTTGAGAAAGGCACACACGACATTCCGTTAGTCGACCTCAGTCAATTGCCGTCGGAAACGCGCGAGCAGCGGGTGAAGCAGTTGGTGACAGAGGCTTCGGCGCGGCCTTTCGATCTTGAAAGCGGACCGCTGCTGCGGCTGGCCCTGCTGAAGCTGGGCGACGAAGAACATGTTCTGCTGCTGACCATGCATCACATTGTCAGCGATGGGTGGTCCATCGCCATTCTTTTGCGCGAGTTGGTCCTGCTTTACAACGGCAGCGTCAGCGGAAACGAAGCGAGGCTGCCGGATCTCGTGGTGCAGTACGCGGATTTTGCGGCCTGGCAACGGGAGTATTTGCAGGGTCCGACTCTCGCAGGGCAACTGGATTATTGGCGTAAACAGCTGCACGGTGCACCCGCAGTGATCAACTTGCCCGCGGATCGGGCGCGCTCAGCGGCCCGCGGCTTTCGGGGCGCCAGGCATTCGCTCGTAATCTCAAAAGAGATCGCGGATGGGCTGCAGTTCATTGCTCGTTCGGAACGCTCGACTCTCTTCATGACGTTGCTGACAGCCTTTCAACTACTGCTGGCGGGTCTGAGTGCGGCTGACGACATTGTGGTTGGCTCGCCCACCGCGGGACGCCATCGTCGGGAAATCGAGAATTTGATTGGCTACTTCGTCAACACTCTCGTACTGCGCACGAAGCTGTCTGATGATCCTGATTTCCGTGCGGCGTTACAGCGGACGCGGGAAACTGCGCTGGGGGCTTATGCCAATCAGGATGTGCAGTTTGAAATGTTGGTTGACGAGTTGCGCGTGCCAAGGTCACTCGAATTCAATCCGCTGTTTCAAGTTTGGTTTGTCCTGCAAAACGCGGCCAACGCGCCACACGAATGGCAGGGGCTGACAGTCACCGCGGAAAATATTGAGAGCACAACGACGCGCCATGATCTGCAATTGACTTTGTGGGAAACTGGTAACGGGCTGGAGGGTGCGTTTACCTACAGCAGCGATCTGTTTGATGAGGCAACCATTGCCGGCATCAGCGAACAGTTTACGAAGCTGCTGCAAATCGTGGTTGCCGGTGGTGATACGCGGCTTAGCGTGTTACGCGCGCAGATGGAAAGCACCGCGAGCGCGCAGCGACAGAGAGCAAAAGAGCGTCTGGAGGAGACGAGTCACCAAAAGCTAAGATCAGCCAAACGTAAAGGAGTGTTAGGTTGATGGTGGGAGGCACCCAGCTTAGTAAAGGAGTTGACGGGCGCGAAGCTAGTGACGCAAGTGCTGCGCGCGATACCTTAGAGACAGAACTGCGATGAAACCAAACATCACCAGACCGGGTCACGAGAAGACGCGAAAAGGCATTACCCTGTCTCAGGAAACCCTGGTGCGCGAGAGCTCTCTTAATGACAGCGGTTTACCCTTGCTGCTCCAGCCCGAGGTTGTCGGGTTGAGCCTGGTCCAATGGGCCCGAAGCAATGTCGGTTTGATTAAGGAAAGACTAGCGCGGAATGGTGCTGTCTTGTTTCGAGGTTTCAGCGTTCCAGAGGTCGCAGAGTTTGAAGAATTCATGACAGTCGTTGCCGGCGACCTGCTTGATTATTCTTATCGCTCGACGCCGCGCACAAAAGTCAGCGGCAAGATCTATACTTCAACTGAATACCCGGCGGACCAGACGATTCCGCTGCACAACGAGATGTCCTTCACAAGGCAATGGCCCATGGTGCTCGGGTTCTTTTGTGTTGAGCCTTCACCCGCAGGCGGCGAGACGCCGATTGCCGACAGCCGCAAAGTTTTTGCGCGCATCGCTTCCGAAATTCGCGACCGGTTCAGTCAAAAGAATGTCCGCTACGTGCGAAACTATGGGGACGGTCTCGACTTGTCATGGCAGAACGTTTTTCAAACCGAGAACTCGGCGGAGGTCGAAGATTTTTGCCGCAAGTCGGGCATCGAATTTGAATGGAAAGGCGATGAGCGTTTGCGCACGTCGCAGCTTTGCCAGGCCGTCGCCATCCATCCTCACACACGAGAACAAGTCTGGTTCAATCAGGCCCACCTGTTTCACGAATCAAGTCTGGAGCCGCACGTGCGCGAGGCTTTGCTGATTGCGGCTGGAGACGAACCGCCGCGCACGGCCTACTACGGCGACGGCTCGCCCATCGACGAAAGCGATCTGGACCAGGTACGCGCGGCCTATGCAAGCGAGACGGTTACGTTTTCGTGGCAAGCGGGAGATGTGTTGCTCGTGGATAACATGCTTGTGGCCCACGGACGCCGTCCCTATCGCGGGCCACGCCGGATCATGGTGGGTATGGGAGAACTGTATAGCGCTTGATTACAGGTGTTTAGAGTACCGCCTTCAGGTGGGTTCGATGAAAAAGCCCGACTGAAGTCGGAACTCTAAACGCCTGTAAGCGGATCTCGAAAGGAACAATAGAAAGGTGTCGCAGGAAACCATCCAGGGATTTCGACTTTCGCCTCAACAGACCAGACTGTGGCGGTTGCAGCAGTCTGCGCCGGCACAGTCGTTCCGTGTTCGCTCGCTCATCGAGATCGAGGGAGAACTGGATCCTGGGATCCTGCAGACGGCCCTCGAGAGTGTTGTGAATCAGCACGAAATACTGCGCACTTCCTTTCAACTGCTGTCCGGCATGACTATCCCTGTCCAGGTGATTGCGGACACCGTCGCTGTGAAAATTCAGAATTATGACCTGACTCAACTGAATGAAACTACTCAGCAGGAAAAGATAAGTGATCTCTTTAGCGAGGCAGGCTCTTGTGTGGTTGATTACACGCAACCGTCTTTGCTGCGCATTGAACTGCTGAAGCTTTCGGCCAAAAAACATCTATTACTCGTAAGTGCCCCGACGCTTTGCGCGGATGGTCCATCGCTTCAGCGACTGACGGCACACGTTGCGAGTGCGTACGGCGCCTTACACCTGGGAGTAGAACCCGCAACGGTTGCGGCGATGCAGTATGCGGATTTTGCCGAGTGGCAGCACGAGTTACTGGAATCAAGTGAAGCCGCGACCGCGCTTCAGCATTGGCACAGCAAGGATTCCCCCGAGAGCTTTGCGCCGGGCCTGGTCTTTGAGAAAGCGAGGGAAAACAAAACACACAGTTTGGCCGCGACGCCGGTTGATATTCCTGATGAATTGCTGAAACAGATCAGAGTGGTCACCGAAGGCTGTGGAGCGAGACCGGCGACATTTCTGCTGGGTTGCTGGCAGACAGTTTTGCGGCGCTCCACCGCAGCGGAAGCGATTAGCGTTGGGGTCTCGTTTGCGGGGAGGAAGTTTCCCGAGCTGGAAGAAGCCGTCGGTTTGCTCTCGAGTTATCTGCCGATTACTTCTCACTTCGTTGAAGATCTTTCGCTGGCAGAGCTCTTGCCCCGATTAAGCGCCGAGGAGGAGGAAGCTGAAACATTGCAGGAGTATTTTCAACCGGAGCAACAGGCCGGCGGCAATAACGGAATCTATTTTGAAGCGCGGCATCGACCCGCGAACGTGCATGATGGAGGGCTGAAGTTTTCCCTCGCGCGCCAGGACGTGCACAGCGAACCCTTTAAGCTGAAGCTGGTTTGCGAAATTAGCGAAGACGCTCTGACGGTTGAGCTGCAATACGACACGAACCTGTTTGCACCGGCCGACGCTCAGCTGTTGGCTCAACGGCTGGCGACTCTGATCAAAGCCGCGGTGGACCAGCCACAGGCGTCTCTCGCTGGTCTTGAAATGCTCGGGGCGACTGAGCAGCAAATGATCCTGGTCGATTTCAATCATACGAAAAAGGATTTCCCGACCGGTCAATGTAATCAAGGGTGTATTCACGAGCTGTTTGCAGCGCGGGTGGACCAGTACCCCGATCGCATCGCCGTTGTTTTTGAAGAGCAGCAACTTTCGTTTGCCGAACTGAATGCGCGCGCCAACCGGCTTGCGCACCGCTTACAGCGGCTGGGCGTGGTGCCGGATGCGCGCGTCGGACTTTGTTTCGAACGCTCCGTCGATCTCATTGTCGGACTGTTGGGAATCCTGAAAGCGGGTGGCGCCTATGTGCCGCTCGATCCGGGTCTGCCGAAGTCACGTCTCGCCTTAATGCTCGCAGATGCGGGAGCTCGCGTACTGGTCACCCGAAGGGAGCTGGCTGAAGGTCTCGCCGACAAAATTGACCATCTGGTTTATGTAGAAGCAGCCGGCCCGCAAGCAGATGACGCGTTCAGGGAGATGGTTACGAATCCGCCCACCAGCGTCACCGAAGAGAATCTGGCTTATGTCATTTTCACTTCCGGGTCCACCGGCAGACCAAAAGGTGTCGCGGTCGAGCATCGACAGCTTGTGAATTACGCAAATGCGATCTGGGAGCGGCTGCAGCTTTCGGACGAGAGCACCTTCGCCACTGTTTCGACGATCGCCGCGGACCTTGGGAACACGGTGCTGTTTCCGCCTTTATTAAGAGGGGGAACTCTGCATTTGATTTCCGAGGAGCGGGCGACAAATCCCGACGCTCTTGCGGATTACTGCCGCCGGCACCCGATCGATTGCTTGAAGATTGTGCCGTCGCATCTGTCCGCGCTGCTGTCGGCAACGCATCCTGCTGATTTGTTGCCGCGGCGCCAGTTGGTGCTCGGAGGCGAAGCCTGCCCCTGGAATTTGGTGGAAAAGATTTCGGCGCTGGCTCCGGATTGCGGAATCCTGAATCATTACGGACCGACGGAAGCGACGGTGGGAGCCACCACGCAGCTCGTCGAAAATAATGACCAGGAGCGATCGTCAGAAATCGTGCCCCTGGGCCGGCCGCTGGCGAACGCCAGGGTTTACATTCTGGACTCGCATCTGCGACCGGCGCCGCTGGGCGCCCCTGGGGAATTGCACATTGGCGGCGCCGGAGTGGCGCGCGGCTACGTCCAGCGCCCGGAGACGACGGCGGAAAAATTCATACCGGACCCTTATGCGTTTGCCGCCGGCGGCCGTCTGTACAAGACCGGTGATCTGGCTCGTCAACTAGCCGACGGCCGCATTGAATTCCTTGGCCGCATCGATGACCAGGTCAAGATTCACGGCTTTCGTATCGAGCCCGCGGAGATCGAACAGGCACTGCGCGAACATCCCAGCGTTGCTGAAGCAGTAGTCATCGCCAGAGAGGTTCAGCCTGGAGAGAAGCGTCTGGTCGCTTACGTGGTGGCGCGCGCAGGGACGACGGCTGACAGCGTCGAGCTGAAGACATTCCTCCAGGGCAAGCTGCCGGAATACATGATGCCCCGGGGCATTGTGTTGCTCGATTCTCTGCCGCTGACGCGGAACGGCAAAGTCGATCGCGACGCGCTGCCGGAGCCGGATCGTCTGCGACTCGGCGAGGCCGAAGCGGTCAGGCCTCGTAATTATATAGAAGAAACGCTGGCCGCGATTTGGTCAGGCGTGCTGGGCGTGGAAGCTCTGGGAGTCCACGATAATTTTTTTGAGTTGGGTGGTGATTCAATTCTAAGCATACAAATTATTGCGCGTGCCAATCAGGCAGGACTGAAGCTTTCGCCGCGCCAGCTTTTCGAACATCAGACGATTGCGGAACTGGCCGGTGTGGCGGGCACGGTGGCGACACCTGTTGCTGAACAAGGGATGGTGACGGGGTCGGTGCCGTTAACACCGGTGCAGGCGCGCTTCTTTGCCCAGCAACAGCCGGAGCCGCATCACTATAACCAGGCGATGTTGCTCGACGTTGATGAATCCCTGGATGCAGGCGCGTTGGAAAAGGCACTACAACAGTTGCTGGTCCATCACGATGCGCTGCGTCTGCAATTCGAAAGGACAGAACAGGGTTGGCAGCAGTCTATTGCACCGCTCGCTGGACACGGGCTCGCCCTGGAGTTTTTTCAAGAGCAGGGCCTGGAGGAACAGGCGGCCGCTTTGCAGGCTGGTTTGAATCTTGAAAGTGGGCCACTGGTGCGCGTAGCGCTCTTCACAAATGGGAACGGACGGCCCGTCAAGCTTCTGCTGGTGATACATCATTTGTTGGTGGATGGAGTTTCGTGGGGCATTCTGCTTGAAGACTTGCAGACTCTTTACCTGCAGTTCGATCGCGGCAAGCAGATTGAACTGCCTGCGAAGACCACCTCATTCAAGAGTTGGTCGGAGCAATTGACGGCGCACGCAAAAGCAGACACGTTGCCGGCCGAAGCGCCTTACTGGCTTTCGCCCGGCGGTGGATCCTTTCCTCATTTGCCGCGGGATTTCGAAAAAGGCCCGAACACTGCGGCGTCGGCGCGCACGGTTACGGTTGCCCTGAATCCTCGCGAGACGTTGGCGCTGCTAATGGAAGTGCCGGCGGCGTATCGCACGCAAATTAACGAAGTGTTACTGACGGCCCTGGCCCAGACGCTCAGCCAATGGACCACTTCACCTTCCGTGTTGCTTGACCTGGAGGGGCATGGCCGGGAAGAGATCCTTAAGGGAGTCGATCTTTCGCGGACGGTTGGCTGGTTCACGA
Source organism: Acidobacteriota bacterium (assembly GCA_025463135.1). GTDB lineage: Bacteria > Acidobacteriota > Blastocatellia > Pyrinomonadales > Pyrinomonadaceae > JAOAPY01. Next base: position 83,933 of record JAOAPY010000045.1, on the reverse strand, counting down.
CGATTTTTCCGGTAGCGCTGGATTTGAAAGATTCACAAGCGCTGGGTGAAAGCCTGAGGTTGGTGAAAGAACAGCTGCGCGCGATTCCGAATCGGGGCATTGGCTATGGCGTGCTGCGCTATCTGAGCGGCGACGCGGACACCACAGCACAGTTGAATCGCCAGGCGCAGGCCGAGGTCAGGTTCAATTACCTGGGGCAGACAGATCGCGCTTTGCCGCAGGCTTCGCTTTTCAAGCCGGCCCCGGAAGCAACCGGTCCGGCCCAGAGTCCAGCTGCTGAGCGGGGCTATCTGTTGAATATCATCGGCGCGGTGACCGGGGGCGAGCTGCGATTGGAATGGACTTTCAGTGAGAACATTCATCGCCGGGAAACTATCGAACGCCTGGCCGACAGCTATGTCGAAAAACTCCGGACGCTGATCGAGAATTCCCGTTCGCGGGATGCCGCCAGTTTTTCGCCCACGGATTTTCCCAGCGCAAAGTTGAATCAGGAAGAGTTGAACAAGGTGCTGGCGAAACTGCGGGGCTGATTTCGAGATTGGCAACAAGTGCTTAGAGTACCGACTTCAGTCGGGCTTTCCCGGGTGGGGAAAAACCCGACTAAGAGTCAGAACTCTAAACGCCTGTTAATCAGGATTGGAAGACGATGTCGAGTTCGATGATGAGCAACACAGAGGTAACGCGTGGGCCGGTGCTTGATAGTGCGGTCGAGGCGCGTTCGGTGCCGCAATTATCGCATCCTCACATTCAGCGACGGAAAGAAACCGGTCCGGCGCCGCTTTCATTTGCCCAGGAACGACTTTGGTTTCTCGATCAGATTGAACCCGACACTCCCATCGCAAACCTTTCACGCGGGTTAAAGCTTATTGGCCGGCTCGATCAGCAAGCCCTTCGACAATCGCTACAGAATATTAATCACCGGCATGATGCCTTGCGCACTACCTTCGCGACCAGCCAGCTTTACGCGGGCGTGGATAGCCGGCCGGCGCAGTTAATAGCGAACGATGCCGCAGTGGAATTGCACGTCACGGACCTTTCCTCTGGTTCGAGTGATGAGCGGCTGCGCCGAGCACGAGAATTAGCTCAGGCAGAAGCGCAACAGGCTTTCGATCTATCGATTGGACCACTGCTGCGAGCCAGACTGCTGGTGCTTGATCGCGACGAACATGTCCTGTTGTTAACGGTTCATCGAATCGTCAGCGATGATTGCTCGCTGACCTTGCTGCTGCAGGAACTCGTGGCGACGTACGCGACGTACGCGACGTACGCGGCGGGCGTGAGCGCCGTAACTTCCGAACTTCCAGCGCTTCCGATTCAACTAGCGGACTATGCGTCCTGGCAACAAGCGACGCTCACGGCGGATGTGTTGGAAAGTCACGCTGCTTACTGGCAGAGGCGCCTGCGAGGGGCGCCGGCGATGCTGGAAATACCAGCCGATCGTCCGCGACCACCAGTGCAGAACTGGCATGGAGCTACGGTTTCTGTAGTTCTGGAAGAGGAATTGAGTGATGCACTGCGGGCGCTGGCCAGGGCCGAGAGTACGAGTTTGTTCCCTGCCCTAATGACCGCTTTTCAGATCTTGCTGTCACGTTACAGCCGCCAGACAGACATCGTTACCGGCTCTCAGTTTGCCAACAGGGAAGCGCCGGAAACGATGAACCTGGTCGGACCGCTGGCGAATGCCTTTTTCTTGCGCACGGATCTTTCCGGCGATCCCACGTTCCGGGAATTGTTGGCGGGTGTGCGGAAGAATTTGCACGAAGCAGAAGCGCACAGGCTGATGCCATTCGAGAAGCTCGTTGAGGAAATGCCGTTGGAGCGCAGTATGAGCTACGCCCCGGTCTTCCAGGTGGCAATGAACGTTCGCGAGAAGATCACCTTTGCCGCTGCATCCCGGGATCTTCTAATCGAAGAGTTCTCGTTTGAAACCGGCATATCGCGGCTCGACTTAACGCTTGATGTTCGCGACGTAGACGAGATTGAATTGCGCTTCGACTACGACTCGGACCTGTTCGATCGGGAAACGATCGCCAGCCTGGCCGGCTGCTTTGAAGTGTTGTTGCGCGGAATTGTCAGGAACCCTCGAGAGCGCTGCTCGGAGTTGCCGTTATTAAGCAATGACGCGCTGAAACGTATCGGCCACGAAGGAAACAGCCAACCCGCTTTACAACAAAACGATTCCTGTATCGACGAATTGTTTGCGGCGGCAGCCGAGAAGATACCGCGGGCGATGGCCGTGGTCTGCGGAGAAGATCGGCTTAGTTACTCTGAACTGAATTGCCGGGCCAATCAACTGGCACACTACCTGCGGCGCTTAGGCGTCAAAGCGGAGAGCCGAGTGGGAGTTTACCTTGAGCGCTCTGTAAACAACATCGTCGCCTTGCTGGGAATTCTGAAGGCAGGCGGCGCTTATGTGCCCATCGATCCAACCTACCCGCCGGAGCGTGTTTCCTTCATGCTGGCTGATTCAGGTGTGCCGGTACTCATCACTCAGAAAAGCCTGACCACAAAACTGAAGACGCAACACGCTGAAGTAATTCAGATCGATGAAGACTGGACGCGCATAGCGAGTGAGAGTGAGCAGAACCCGTCGACCCTGGTGTCACTGGAGAATCTCGCTTACGTAATTTACACATCGGGATCGACCGGCCGGCCCAAGGGTGTCTCGGTAACTCACCAAACGGTGGCGCATTTGTTTGCCGCGACTTGCGAGCAAGTTGGATTTCACGAAGGTGATGTTTGGACTACCGTTCATTCCAGCGCTTTTGATTTTTCGGTATGGGAGATTTGGGGAGCATTGCTTCAGGGCGGCCGGCTCGTGATAGTGCCGCTGGAAACCACTCAGTCGCCGGGAGGGTTGTACGAGTTATTACTCAATGAAGGCGTGACGATTCTGAATCAAACTCCTTCAGCGCTGCGCCAATTATTGGATTCAGAACCGGACTTGAAGGCGCTTAGGCTGCGCACGATCGTCTGCGGTGGTGATGCGCTCGATCGTGAACTTGCGGAACGAGTGAGCACTATTGGCATTCCGGTTTGGAATTTTTATGGCCCCACGGAAAGCACTGTTTGGGCCACCTGCACCAGGATTGAAGTAGCACAGACTGCAGTCTCGGATTTCTCCGCGGAGATTCAATTGGTGCAGGAATCGCAGACTGAAGTCTGCGCTACTTCTATCGGGCGGCCGATTCGCGATTTGGAAATTCTGATATTGGATGAAAATCTGCACGCCTTGCCGGTCGGCGTGCCGGGCGAAATTTGCATCGGCGGCGCGGGCCTGGCGCGCGGCTACCTGCAGCGACCGGAGCTGACCGCAGAGAGGTTTGTGCCGCATCCCTTCACTGAAAAATTTGGGGAACGGCTCTACCGCACGGGCGACCTGGGACGCTATTGGCGCAGCGGGAAGCTGGAGTTCCTTGGCCGTCTTGATAACCAGGTCAAGTTACGAGGCTTTCGCATCGAGTTGGGAGAAATCGAAACGGTGCTCGGTCAACTTCCCGAAGTTGAACAGGCCGTAGTGATAATCAGGGAAGATCAACCGGGGGACAAACGGCTGGTGGCGTACCTGGTACCTGCTGGTGACGACGCCGGGTCGAATGATGATTACACGACCCAATTGATCCTGAACGCGCGGCGTCTGCTGGCTGAGAAGTTGCCGGAATACATGATGCCTGCTGCCTTCGTATTGCTCGATGCGTTACCGTTAACGCCGAATCGGAAGATTGATCGACGCGCATTGCCAAAGACTGAGGCGGGCAGGCGCGGTTTGGAAAGTAATTATGTCGCGCCGCGCGATAATTTCGAGAGACAGCTGGCAAATATCTGGGTGAAAATCCTGGGCCATGAAACCGTGGGCGTGAAAGACAATTTTTTTGAGTTGGGCGGACATTCGCTGTTGGCGGTACGCCTTTTCGCCCAGATCGAAAATCGATTTGGAAAGCGTTTGCCGCTGGCGGCACTTTTTCAGGCTCCCACTATCGAACAACTGGCGAACGTGTTGCGGGAAAATGCGGCGGCCGCAGCCTGGTCATCGCTGGTCGCCATTCAACCGCAGGGTTCAAAGCCGCCACTCTTTTGCATTCACGCCGCCGGAGCGAACGTTTTGATCTACCGCCCGCTCTCGCGCCATCTGGGAAACGACCAGCCGGTTTTCGCGCTGCAGGCACAGGGTCTTGATGGGCGGCAAAGCCCATTTCTTCATGTGGAAGACATGGCGGCCCATTACATTCGCGAGCTGCGCGCGTTTCAATCTCACGGTCCTTATCATTTGCTCGGAGCTTCGTTTGGCGGCCTCGTGATTTTCGAAATGGCCCATCAGCTCCTGGCTCAGGGACAGCAAGTCGGATTGCTGGCCATGTTGAATACGAATTGTCCGGTTTACCCCGCCGGCAAAAAAATTCGATTTCACCTGGCCCACCTAAGAGAACATGGACCACGGTTTTATGCTGGAGCGGTTTGGCAAACTCTCAAAAGAAAAATGGGGCAGCCAACAGTTTCAGTCGATGTCAGCGACAATGCTGATCCGGAGCTGGCCCGCCTGGTGGCGGATCGCCGCAATGGTGATGAAGCGCTGGTGCGAACTGTGCTGGCGATACTGGATGCGGAAAAAGACTACGTTCCGCGCGGTAAGATTTATCCGGGTAAGATCAACCTCTTCTGGGCGCAGGACGCCGATGCTGCTAGCGAAGACAATCGTCTGGGATGGGCCAGGCTGGCGCGGGGTGGGTTAAAGATTCATCGCGTGCCCGGCACGCACATTTCGATCAGAGAGGAACCGCACGTTGCAGTCCTGGCGAAAAAAATTCGCGAGTGTCTGGAAGCCGAATCGCTGTGATCCAGCGGCGATGCCGCCGCTATCCTATGTAGCACGGGCTGCCGGCCTGTGCCGCGCGCATGGTGAGTCAATCTTGAATGGATGTGGAACAAGCACAGGCTGGCAGCCTGTGCTACATAGTTGGCAAGCAGATGACAAGCAATAACACTTCACAAATGGACCGGCTGGAGAACGTAGAAAATATTTACCAGCTCTCTCCGATGCAGCAGGGCATGCTGTTTCACTCGCTCTACTCACCAGGGACCGGCACCTACTTCGAACAATCGCTCTTCACGATCAAGGGCGACCTTAACGTGCCGGCGTTTACGCAAGCCTGGCAGGGAGTAGTGGACCGGCATCCCATCTTGCGGACTTCATTCCTTTGGGAGGATTTGGAAAAGCCGCTGCAAGTGGTCCATCGCCGGCTGAATTTGCAGATCGAGCAGGAAGACTGGCGTCAACTTCAGAACGACGAACGGGAGCAAAAGTTCGCGTCGTTCATCGCGGAGGATCGCCGCCTCGGGTTTGACCTTGGTGAAGCGCCGCTGATGCGACTGGCGCTCTTCAGATTTCACGACGACGAATACAAATTCTTGTTCAGCCGTCATCACATCCTGATCGATCGCTGGTCGCGCGCGCTCTTGTTGAATGATTTTTATGCGTTTTATGATGCGCTCGCGCGAGCAGAGCAACCGCGTCTGAAGGTCACAAGTTCCTACAGCGACTACATTGCCTGGTTGGCCGCCCAACAAGATGCGGGCACGGCCGAGAAGTTTTGGAAACAGTTGCTCACCGGCTTTTCCGAGCCCACGAAATTCGCGGTTGATCGGAAAAGTGATCGGGAAGTATCCGAAGACGAACAGTACTCTGATCAGCGCATTCAGTTGTCCGCGACCGCTACGGACAAGCTACAGGCTTTTGCCCGGCAAAACCGTCTGACCTTGAACACGATCGCGCAGGGCGCCTGGGCGCTACTGTTGCACCGTTACAGCGGCGTTGACGACATCGTGTTCGGCGTGACTGTCTCCGGCCGACCCGCGAGTCTGCCCGGCGTCGAGTCAATGGTGGGACTGTTTGTGAACACGCTGCCACAACGGGTGCAAGTGCCGCGAGCGGCAACGGTGCTGCCGTGGTTAAGGGAACTCCAGGAGAAACAAACCGCGCTGGGGCAATATGAATATAGCTCGTTGCTTGATATTCAGGGTTGGAGCGATGTCCCTCGCAGCGAACCGCTGTTCGAGAGCATTTTTGTTTTTGAGAATCTACCAGTCACGAGTTCGTTCGAGACCAGTAGTGAAGCTGGGGGCGGCGGCTTGCAGATGATTAGCGATCGCGGCATCGGTTCCGTAACTGATTATCCGATCACCGTGCTGGTCATGCCGGGCGCCCAGTTGACTGTCCAAATCGTTTTCGATCGCAAGCGTTTTGACGAGGCCGCCATCAGCCGCATGCTGGGCCACCTGGCCGCCGTCATGGAAGGGCTGGTAGCGGATCCTGAACAGCGTCTGGATATGGTGCCGCTGTTGACGGCCCCCGAGCGCGCACAGCTTTTGATCCAATGGAACGATACCCAGGTTGATTATCAAAGAGACCGGTGTCCTCATGAATTAATTGCCGCACAGGTTGAAAAGACTCCGGATAAAGAGGCGCTGGTCGGCGCAGCTGAGCGGCTGACCTATGCGGAATTGAACCGCCGGGCGAACCAGGTGGCGCATTGTCTGCGGGAGCTGGGAGTCGGACCAGAGGTGTTGGTCGGCGTCTTCATGGAACGCTCGGTGGAGATGATCGTCAGTCTGCTCGGCATCTTGAAAGCCGGAGGCGCTTATGTGCCGCTCGATCCGACTTATCCACAGGAGCGGCTGCGCTTCACGCTCCAGGACGCTCACCTGCCGATCGTGTTGACGCAAGAGCGCCTCGCCGAAAAGGTTCCGCGCAGTGAGGCGACGGTTGTCTGTATCGATCGAGATTGGCAAAAAATAGAAAAGCATAGCCCGACAAACCCGACCAACCAGGCACTGGCGGCCAACCTCGCCTACTTGATTTACACCTCAGGCTCGACCGGCAAGCCAAAGGGTGTCGGCATCCTGCATGGAAGTGTGATGGCTTTCGTGGACTGGGCCCGGCGGACATTCTCCGCGGAAGAATTGAGCGGCGTGCTGGCTTCGACTTCGATCTGTTTTGATCTTTCGGTCTTTGAAATATTTGTGCCGCTTTGCTGCGGCGGCAAAGTGATCCTGGCGGAGGATGCCCTGGAACTGCCGGCGTTAAAGGCAAAGTCTGAGGTCAAACTCATCAACACCGTACCGTCGGCGATGGCGGAACTGGTTCGACTCGGTGGTTTGCCTGACGGCCTTGTGACAGTGAATCTCGCCGGTGAACCGTTGCGCACCGAATTGGTGGCGCAGATCTATAAACAGCCGGGTGTGCAACGTGTCTACGATTTATATGGACCATCTGAAGATACGACCTATTCAACCTACGCTCTGAGATTGGCCGATCGTCCGGCAACGATTGGCCGACCGGTATCGAATACCCGGGCTTACATACTCGATCGATCCTCTGAGCCGGTGCCTATCGGTGTTGCCGGTGAGTTGTATCTGGGTGGCGACGGTCTTGCTCGCGGTTATTTCGATCGTCCGGAGCTGACGGCGGAACGCTTCGTTCCGGATCCCTTTGGAACCGCAGATGGGCAACGTCTTTATCGCACCGGTGATTTAGTCAGGTATACCGCCGACGCCAATATCGAATATCTGGGCCGTGTGGACCATCAGGTAAAGATTCGCGGTTATCGAATCGAGCTGGGAGAGATCGAAACGGCCATTAACCGTCATCCCGGCGTGCGCGAAGCGGTAGTGCTGGCGCGCGAAGACGAGCCCGGCGACAAACGTCTCGTCGCTTACGTAGTTCCGGGCGTGAAGGATTCCGAGGTCTCGCCCGCTGTCAACGAAGGGCTGCAGTCTGAACAGGTTTCGCAATGGCAAGCCGTTTGGGACGAAACCTATCGTGATGAAATGAGCGCAAGGGATCCTGCCTTCAACCTTATTGGTTGGAACAGCAGTTTCACGGGTGCGCCCATACCCGCCCTCGAAATGAAGGAATGGGTGGAACACACGGTGGAACGCATATTGTCATTGGATCCCAAACACGTCCTGGAGATTGGTTGCGGCACAGGTTTGTTGTTATTCCGCATCGCGCCGCACGTCGACGGCTATCACGGCACCGATTTGTCACAGAAGGCTTTGGACCAACTTCAACAACAGATCGGCACATTGGCCGACGGCTATCAGGGAGTCACTCTGTCAAGACAATTGGCTGACGATTTCAGCGGTCTGGAAGCGGGCGCCTACGATACTGTGATCTTGAATTCGGTGGCGCAGTACTTCCCCAACGTCGACTATCTGGTGCGCGTCCTGGAAGGTGCGGTCAAGCTGGTAAGACCCGGAGGTGCGATATTCCTCGGAGACTTGCGCAGCCTGCGGCTACTCGACGCCTTTCATACCGCGGTGCAGTTGCATCAGGCACGACCGTCGCTGACTCTGAATGAGCTGCTCCAAAGATCGCGGCAGGAATCGAGTCAGGAAAAAGAGTTGGTAATCGATGCCGGTTTGTTCTCCGCGCTCAAAAACCGTCTGCCACAGATCGGTCGCGTCGAGGTGCAGGTCAAAGGCGGACGCTATAGCAATGAGCTGTCAAAATTTCGTTATGACGTAATTCTGCACCTCGAGAACGAAGCGGTGCAGCAGGTTGAAGGGCGCTGGTGGCAGTGGGGAAAGGAGGTCGCGAATGCAGACGCGTTGCGGCAGAAGCTGATGACTGAAAAGCCGGCGATCGTCGGCCTTACCGGAATAGTAAATGTACGCGTCGCTGAGGAAGTACGCGCGCTGGAGTTGATGACAGCGGAAGAAGCGCCGCCGACAGTAGCAGATTTGCGTCGGCTGCTGGCTGAGAGCGCGGTTGCGGGAGCGATCGAGCCGGAGGATCTATGGTTGCTGGCGGATGAACTGGGTTATGAAGGCGAGGTCAAGTGGGGATCCGGAGGACGCGATCAACTGGATCTGGTGCTGCGACGCCGCGGCACTCCGGTGGTTGACCTGGCGCCATTCGATCAACGTCGTGAAGCCCAGATGCTTCAGGAAAAATCCTGGTCGCGTTATGCCAACAATCCGCTGCAGGCAGAGCTTGCTCGCAGTTTGGTGCCGGAGTTGCGGCAATTGCTGACAGAAAAATTGCCGGAGCACATGATGCCGTCGGCTTTTGTATTGCTGGACGCGTTGCCGCTTACGGCTAACGGAAAATTGAATCGCCGCGCCCTGCCGCCGCCGGGCCAGTCGCGCCCCGAACTGGAAACAACTTATGTGGCGCCGCGAACCGCTGCTGAAGAAATGCTGGCGACGATCTGGGCCGAAGTGTTAAAGCTGAAACAGGTCGGCATCAATGATGATTTTTTCCAGTTGGGTGGACACTCGTTGCTGGCCACGCAAGTCATCTCGAGAGTGCGTGAGCGGTTCAAGCTGGAACTGCCTCTGCGTTATTTATTCGACTTCCCAACTGTGACCGGACTGGCGGCGGCGATAACGACGTTCGATCAGGGTTCAACGGCCAATACGCCGCGGCCGATAACCCGAGATGCCGATCGCGAGGCGGAGGAACTGCTGGCGCGAATCGATCAGCTGACGGATGAGGAAGTGGAAGCACTGCTGAGCGAGACTTTGGCGAAAAGAAGCTGAACTAGTACGGCCTCTAACGTAAATTCATGGGCGGGACGCCCGAGCCGCGAAGTAATAATGACTCACACTTTGCAAAAAGGTCTGGACCTCACTTCCGAAGAGAAGCGGGCGCTGCTCGCGGATCTCTTGCGCGCCAACCTTGGGAAAGTTCGCAGGGCTCCGGTGTCTTTTGCGCAACAGCGTCTTTGGTTTCTGGACCAGTTCGAATCTGACGGCGCGGCCTTTAATATTTCTCAGGCGCTGCGGGTGATGGGCCCGTTGGACGAGGCGGCACTCGTGAAAACCCTCAACGCGCTGGTCGCCCGTCACGAGTCTCTGCGCACAAACTTTGAGTTAGTGAACGGCGATCCGCAGCAGGTCATCAATCCGCAGCGCGAAGTCGAGCTTACTCGGGTTGACCTCCGAGCGCTGAGCGCGGACGAGCGCGAAAACGCCGTCGCCGGCCTGGTCCAGGAATCACTGCGCCACACTTTTGATCTGGCCCATGACGTTTTACTGCGGGTCAGCTTGTTTCAGCTTGGAGAGCAGGAGCATGTGATGTTGCTGACGATGCACCACATCGTCAGTGACGGTTGGTCCATGGGCGTGTTGTTTCATGAGTTTGGCGTGCTGTACGACGCCCATGTTAACGGCCGGTCTTCGCCCCTGACTGAGCTGCCGATCCAATATTCCGATTTCGCTCTATGGCAGCGCGATTGGTTGCGCGGCGACGTGCTCAAGAAGCAGCTCGATTATTGGGAGCAGCAACTCACCGGCGCTCCAGCGGTTTTGGAACTGCCCACCGACAAGCCGCGGCCGCCGGTACAAACCTTTAACGGCCGCTATCATTCAAGGATTCTGCCGCGCGACCTCAGCGCGGCTCTTTCTGATTTCAGCCGTCGCGAAGGTGTGACGCTGTTTATGACTTTGTTGGCGACCTTCCAGACGATGTTGTGTCGCTACACTAATCAGCAGGACATTGTCGTCGGCACTCCCATCGCCAATCGCAACCGCAAAGAGACAGAAGGCCTTATCGGCTTTTTTGTAAATACACTGGTGCTGAGAACCGACTGCTCGGGAAATCCCACTTTCCGGCAATTGGTCCAGCGGGTCCGAGAAGTTGCCCTGCAGGCCTATGCCCATCAGGACATGCCGTTTGAAAAACTGGTTGAGGAACTGAAGCCCGAGCGCAGCCTGAACCATATGCCTTTGTTCCAGATCTTATTTACGGTGCAGAATGCGCCGAAAACGGTCCTCCAACTGTCAAATCTCGAGCTGCGGGAATTCCCGTTGTATGGCAAGACCGCGAAATTCGATCTCTCTCTTTACGTCGGCGAAATGAGCGACGGCTTGCGGCTTACATTCGAATACAACTCTGACTTGTTCAACGAGACAACCGTGACGCGCATGGCCGGACACATGGAGACACTGTTGCGCGGGATCTTATCGCATGCGGATGAGCGGCTCAGCGATCTAGCGCTGCTGAGTGAACCAGAGCGGCAGCAACTCCTGGTTGATTGGACCAGCACTCAAGTTGATTATCCACGCCGTTGCCTTCATGAAGTATTTGCGGAACAGGCACGCGCAAACCCGGACGCCATCGCCGTCGAGTGTGACGACCGCCGGATTTCATTTGGCGAGTTGGACCGGCGGGCAAATCAACTGGCGCACTATCTGCAAGGCCGCGGTGTTGGACCCGAAGTCCTGGTTGCGATTTGCCTGGAACGATCTATTGAAATGTTTGTGGCCATGCTCGGAGTGTTAAAGGCGGGCGGCGCATTTGTACCAGTCGACCCAGGCTATCCTTCTGAACGCGTGGCTTTCCTGCTCGAAGATTCCGCGGCCCGAATCACGATCACGTCACCGCAGGTTAAAGAAACTCTGCCTGCCGCGGTGACAGAAGTGATTTGCCTGGACGCGAGTTGGACTGAGATTGCCAGAGAAGCCGAAACCGCGCCGGCCTCGAGGGTCGTGGCTGACAACGCGGCTTATGTCATCTACACCTCAGGCTCCACCGGAAAGCCAAAGGCTTCCGTCAGTCCACATCGTGCTTCGCTCAACCGTTTTGCCTGGATGTGGCGCACCTATCCCTTTGCATCTGATGAAGTCTGCTGCCAGAAAACGTCGCTGAGTTTCGCTGATTCAATCTGGGAGTGTTGGGGGCCGTTACTACGTGGTATTCCCGTCGTCATCGTTTCCGATGACATGGTCAAAGATCCTCGCCGGCTGATCCAGGCGCTGGGCGCCAGGCGAGTGACCCGAATTGTGCTGGTGCCGGCCTTGCTGCGCGCGATTCTGGAACAGGAAAAAAATCTCGCAGAGAAGTTGCCGCACTTGCGTTACTGGGTTTCAAGTGGAGAGGCGCTGCCCCCGGATCTTGTAGATCTCTTTAAAAGAAATCTTCCCGACGCTGTCCTGATTAATTTGTATGGTTCTTCGGAGCTCGCCGCGGACGTCACGTGTTACGAGATCGGCGAGCCCGTACAGTTGGCTACCATTCCTGTCGGTCGGCCTATTGATAATACCGCCGCTTACATTCTTGATGATCGATTCCAACTCGTGCCGGTCGGGGTACCGGGTGAGCTCTATATCGCCGGCGCGGGACTGTCCCGTTGTTACCTGGGCCATGCGCGGTTGACCAGTGAAAAATTTCTTCCCTGTCCGTTCGGAACTGAACCCGGCGCCAGAATGTTCCGCACCGGGGATCTGGCGCGCTATCACGAAGAGGGAACGATAGAATTTCTCGGGCGCGCGGACTATCAACTGAAGCTGCGCGGATTTCGCATTGAGTTGGGAGAGATTGAAGCGACGCTGAAAACCCATCCCATGGTCAAGGATGCAGTGACCGCCCTACAGCAGGTTACCGAAAGCAACCGCATCCTGGTGAGCTACATTGTGACGGATGGCGAGTACTCGGCCGGTGAACATCCTAAACTGATGGCCGAGCTGAGAAGCTGGTTGAAGCTGAAGCTGCCCGAATACATGGTTCCCGGAGCATTCCTATTTCTGGATCATTTTCCGCGGACGCCGAGCGGTAAGATCGATCGACGCGCGTTGCCGGATCCGGATAGGAACAGAACGGAAGTGACAGAAGCGCATACTGCGCCGCGTGATCTGCTGGAGCAGCGAGTTGCTCATATTTGGGAAAGACTTCTGGGCGTTGAGGCAGTGAGCATCAGCGACAACTTCTTTGATCTGGGCGGGCATTCGCTGCTCGCCGTGCGCGTGGTGGCAGAGATCGAGCGAGAATTTGGACAGCGCATTCCCTTAATCAGTTTCTTCCAGGGTGCGACGATTGAATATCTGGCGGATCTGCTGCGCCGCGATGTTCGCTCTTTCTCGTGGCCAACTTTGATCGAGATCCAACCGGGCGCCAGACCACCCCTCATTTGCGTGTCGGCTCCAAACGTGAACGCGCTCGGTTATCGTTCGCTGGCGCGCTATCTTGGTCCGGCTCAACCCGTCTACGGTTTACAGGCGCAGTATCCCGAAGATCTGGAAGGTGAACACAGTCGCGCAGCAGTAGAAGATTTGGCGACGGAGTATCTTGGGGCATTGCTTGCCGCGCGACCCCACGGACCATACGAATTTGTTGGACAATGTCGCGGAGCGCATATCGCTTACGAGATGGCCCGACGCCTGGAACAGAAAGGCGAGCAGGTCACTTTGCTTGGGATACTCGATACCTGGGTTTTGGAGAATACTTACAACAGCCTTCTCTATGTTGAGTATTATGTACGCCGGTTGCGCGCGTTTTTGCGGTCAGGTTTCAAAGAGCAAGTGAGTGTACTGACACGCAAAGCGGCCGGAGCAGCAAGTACGCGCAACGGTTCAGTTGGCGGCGCGTCGGAAGGCGCAGTGCCAACCCGCAAGAATCCAATGAGTGCTTATTTTCCCGGACCCGGTTTTGTGCCCAAGACTTATAACGGCCGGATCGACGTCTTTAGAGTGCGAGCGCAACCACGAAACCGGATTCGCGATCCACAATTGGGTTGGGGCAAGCTAACTACTGCCGGCGTGGACCTACACATGATTTCGGGAGACCACGGTACGGTGTTGCGCGAACCAAGCGTAAGATCGCTGGCTGACGAATTGAGAAAGTGTCTTGACAGCAACACCCATGAAGGGTTGACCGGCGTTAAGACGATGCGAGCAAAAGAATGAGAATTACTTCTTCGATGCGGATTTCACCCTGTAGGGGTCACATGTTGATAGCAACAGTGAGCCAGACCCCCTCCACCGTTCGGAGGAGCGGAACGGGTGTGGAGTGGTGAAGTTGGACATGAATGCCGCTCCTCCGAACGGAGTCTGTGGGGTGCTAATTCTTATTCTATAAACATCTCACTCCTACCGGAGTGAAAACCACTGGGGGAAAGTGAATGTCCAGTCCCGCATTTGATCTTAGCGTTTCTTACTAATGGCCCCGACCCACTAACATCGATCCAGATGAGTTCTACACTGCAAAATGGAGTTGAGCTTTCCGCGGCAGAGAAGCGAGCGTTGCTTGTCGATCTGCTGCGCGAGAAAGCGGCGCGCTCGCAGACTGCTCCCACTTCGTTTGCGCAACAGCGCCTCTGGTTTCTCAGCCGATTGGAACCTGACAGCCCGGCCTACAACATTCCGCGTCCGCTCAGAATAACCGGCGAACTGGATTTGCCGGTCCTGCAGCAGACTTTAAATGCGATTTTGGCGCGCCACGCGGTACTGCGCGGTAGCTTTGATCTGGTCGAGGGTCAACCGGTTCAGATTATTGTCCCGCGATTGGAGATTGATATTCCAGTGATTGACCTTTCAACGCTGGATGCGAACGAGCGCGAGGCAGAAGTTTCGCGGCTGGCGATTGCCGATGCCGAGCGACCCTTTGATCTTTCAAAAGCGCCATTGTTACGAGTTTCCCTGTTGAGGCTGGCGCCGCGCGAACACGTGCTGTTCCTGACCATGCATCACATCATCAGTGATGGCTGGTCCATTGGAATCCTGGTCCAAGAGATGGCGGCGATCTATCGGGCGATCAGCGCCGGTGAACCCGCCGGCTTGCCGGAACTTCCTATTCAGTACGCGGACTTTGCCCGCTGGCAACGCGAATGGCTTCAGGGTGAAGTGCTTGACGAACACCTGGGTTACTGGAAGCAGCAACTGTCGGGGGCGCCGGCTGTGCTGGACCTTCCCATCGCTCGACCACGGCCGGCGATGCAGACGATGCGCGGCTCGCACCTCAAAGCATTATTGCCGGCACAGCTGGGCAGTGCGCTAAGCGAGTTGAGTCGTCGTGAAGGCGTGACCTTGTTCATGACACTCCTGGCGGCATTTCAAACGCTCTTGTTTCGTTACAGCGGTCAGGACGATCTGGTTATCGGCTCGCCTATCGCTGGCCGGAACCGTGCTGAGCTGGAAGGCCTCATCGGGTTCTTTGTTAATTCGCTCCCGTTACGGACCAGCCTGGCGGGCAATCCCCGCTTTCGCGAGTTGCTGACGCGGGTGAAGAAAACCGCGCTCGGCGCTTACGCTCATCAGGATCTGCCATTC
Source organism: Acidobacteriota bacterium (assembly GCA_025463135.1). GTDB lineage: Bacteria > Acidobacteriota > Blastocatellia > Pyrinomonadales > Pyrinomonadaceae > JAOAPY01. The sequence continues at coordinate 68,888 of JAOAPY010000045.1, read as the reverse complement.
GAAAAGATCGTCGAAGGCGTGCAGCCGCCGCGCAGCCTCAGCTATCCGCCAATATTCCAGGTCATGTTTGCTTTGCAGAACCAGCCCGCTGCGACGTTTAGTTTGCCGGGCCTGGATATCACGCACCTAAAACGGGAATTCGATACCGCCAAGTTTGATCTCACTCTGTTCGTAACCGAATACGAAGATGAACTGGGTTGCTGGCTTGAATACAACACAGACCTCTTCGAGGCAACCACGTTGGGGCAATTATTGATCCAGTTCGAGACCTTGCTCGAGGGCATTGTGGCGGATCCCAACCGGCGGATTTCTGAACTGCCGTTGCTTAAGGAAGACGAACGACAGCAGTTGCTCGTAGACTGGAACAACACGCACGTCGATTTTCCGACCAAGCTCTGCGCTCATCAATTGTTTGAGTCTCAGGCGGCAAAAACTCCGAACGCAACCGCGTTGGTTTGCGGTGCAGAGCGTCTGACCTATGACGAGCTGAATACGCGCGCCAATAAGCTCGCGCGTTATCTGCAGAGGCTGGGCGTGGGACCTGAGCAGCGTGTGGGGATTTGTCTGCCGCGCTCACGCGATATGATCGTAGCGGTCCTGGCGACGCTCAAAGCGGGTGGCGCTTACGTGCCGCTTGATCCGGTTTATCCACTAGCGCGCTTGGCCTTCACTCTGGAGGACGCTGATGCTTGCCTGCTGCTGACCAATGACGAACTGGCAGGGACTCTTCCAGAGACGAAGGCACGCAAGCTAAGCCTCGACTCTGAGCGGACGCTTATCGAGCAGGAAGATGCGGCTAATGCACCCAGCCAAGTCCGGCCAGAGAATCTCGCTTATGTAATTTACACGTCGGGTTCCACCGGCATGCCGAAAGGCGTTGCGATTGAACACCGCAGTACGGTGGCATTTCTATTTTGGGCGCTGGCAACGTTTACCGAGGCAGAGCTTGCCGGTGTCTTGCTCTCAACGTCGCTTTGCTTTGACCTTTCGGTGTTTGAAATGTTCGCGCCGCTTTGCATGGGCGGCAAGGTGATCCTGGTTGAGAATGCTTTGCAGTTGCCCGGTCTTCTTTCGGGTGAAGTGACCCTCGTCAATACTGTGGCATCGGCGATGACTGAGCTGGTAAGAATAAATGGCATTCCGAATTCTGTGCGCACGGTCTGTCTCGCCGGCGAGCCGCTGCTGAAAAGTTTGGTAGAAGGCATCTATGCGCAGAGCCAGGTGCGGCAAGTCCTGAATCTTTATGGACCATCCGAGGACACCACCTATTCCACCTATGTTCGTTTGGCGCCGGACCTGGTGGATGAACCATCAATCGGCTGTCCGGTGGCCAACACGTCCGCGTACGTGCTTGACGCTCACCTGCAACCTGTGCCGGTCGGGGTTCCCGGGGAACTGCATCTGAGCGGCGCCGGTCTTGCGCGTGGGTATCTCCAGCGGCCCGATCTGACAGCGGAAAAGTTTGTGCCCGATCCTTTCAACAGCAACGCCGGAGCGCGCATGTACAAGACGGGGGACCTGGCGCGCTATCAAACTGACGGCACGATTCAGTTTCTGGGTCGCCTCGATCATCAGGTGAAGTTGCGCGGCTATCGCATTGAGTTGGGTGAGATCGAAGCGGCTTTACGCGAACACCCCGCGACTAAAGACACCGTGGTAATTGTGCGCGATTCGCCGAACGGTAATCGGGAACTGATCGCTTATGTGGCCGCCGCTGACAAATCTGATCTGGTGGCCGAGCTGCGTGGACTCTTAAAGACGAAACTGCCCGACTATATGGTGCCCGGCTACTTTGTGGTGCTCGATGTCTTGCCGTTGACGCCAAACGGGAAGATCGATCGCCGCGCCCTTCCGTCTCCCGACCGCACGCGTCCGGAATTCCTGCCGTCGAGGTCTGCGCCGCGCAATCAGGTAGAGGAACAACTGGCGGCTATCTGGAAAGATGTGATTGAGCTGGACCAAGTCGGCGTCAACGATGACTTTTTTGAAGTGGGCGGACATTCCCTACTGGCCGTGCGTTTGCTGGCAGAGATTGAAAAAGCCTTTGGTCAAAAAATTCCACTCGTCAGCTTGTTCCGCCATACTACTATCGAGAGTCTGGCTCAACTGCTCAGCAATGGAATTGATTCCGGTTCCTGGTCCACGCTGGTTGAAATTCAAAAAGGCGACCACAGGCCGCCGCTGTTCTGTGTCTCAATGCCTAATGTCAACGCGCTTGGCTATAAGGCCTTGGCTCGTCATTTGGGAGCGGAACAGGGCGTCTTTGGTTTGCAGGCGCAATATCCTGAGGACCTGCAGGGCGAACACAGCCAGATGGCGGTCGAGCAACTGGCCACGGATTATCTGGAAGCAATCCGCGCGGTGGCTCAACATGGTCCATATCAACTGGTTGGTATGTGCCGCGGTGCCCATATCGCTTTTGAGATGGCCAGGCGATTGCGGGAACAGGGAGAAGAGGTGGCGCTGGTCGGCATTCTGGATACCTGGGTGTTGGAGAATACTTACAACAAGTTTCTTTATGTCGAGTATTACGCGCGGCGTCTGCGCGCTTCACTCGGTCTGGGACTTAGAGATCAATTGGATCTGATCAGGAAAAAGACCGGGCGGTCAGACGCCGGCGAAGTTGCGGCGGCCTCGACAGCAAACAGCGAGCTATCGAATCCTATGCACGCATATTTTCCCGGGCCCGACTTTCAGCCAAAGACTTATGCGGGACGAGTGGCGGTTTTCCGTGCTCGAAAGCAGCCATTCAATCGCGTGCGCGATAAGAGCCTGGGGTGGGCGACCCTGGCGCTGGGCGGTGTTGATTTGCATTATATCCCGGGCCGGCACGGAGCCGACGTGTTACGCGAACCGCATGTGCAGGTGCTGGCGGCCGAGGTCAAGAAGTGTTTGGTTGAGAAACGTATGTAGGGGCGCACCTGCGTGTGCACCCCGGGGCGGACAATAGGTCCGCCCCTACAAGATTCAAGATGCCTGCTTTGATCGAAACAACTCCAGCGGCGATAGCCGACGATAAACTGAAATTTGCCGGGCATGCTGCCCGTCGAATCTCGGTGATCCGTCCGCCCGCTTTTTCCCTCAGGAACCTGCGCGGCGATCTGATCAAGCTGATCCAGTATCGCGATCTGCTTTACACGCTCAGCGTCCATCGCATCAAGGTCCGCTACAAACAGTCGGTGCTTGGCATCTTCTGGGCCATCCTGCAACCGCTGTCGATGATGCTGATTTTTACTTTCATCTTTTCACTGATAGCCCGCATGCCGAGTGAAGGCGCGCCCTATGCCATCTTTGCTTACTGTGCGTTGTTGCCCTGGAATTATTTTTCTTCCGCGGTTTCAAATGCCACCAACAGTCTGGTGAGCCATTCGCAATTCGTGACCAAGGTTTACTTCCCGCGCGAGATTCTGCCGATTACGTACGTCGTATCCGCGCTGTTCGATTTCGCGGTGGCAGCCACGTTGCTGGTGGGCTTGATGGTTTACTATCACGTGCGACCGACCGTGAATGCGTTTTACGTCGTGCCCATCATAATGGTCCTGAGCTGCTTTGCGCTGGCGATGTCTTTTCTGCTGTCCGCGACCCAGGTGCGAATTCGCGACGTCGGGGTCGCCGTACCGCTGCTGCTCCAGTTGTGGATGTTTGCGACCCCGGTTATCTATCCTCTCACTGCCGTGCCGGCGCGCTGGCGATCGTTATACATGCTGAATCCGATGGTCGGCGTGATTGAGAATTTTCGTCAGGTAATTTTGCGCGGCGCGGCCCCGGACCTCCGCTCGCTCGTCACCTCGGCGTTGATTTCAGTTGTATTACTTGTCGTTTCCTATCTCTATTTCAAACGAGTCGAAGCGACCATGGCCGACGTGATCTGAGCGAAGGGCGAAGGGCGAAGGGCGAAGGGCGAAGGGTGTAGGGCTAGGGGCTAGGGGCAACGAGCCCGCACATCAAGAAAGAACGGGATCAAGAATTAGAAACCAAGTACCACGTCACCAAGAATCAAGTACCACGTACCCAGAATCAAGTATCAAGAATCAAGTACCAAGTAATAAATACCAAGTACCAGGACCGAAGCTCAAAGACCAAAGACCAAAGACCAAAAACCCTCCTCAGACAATGATTGATCTAACTTTCGATTGTGTTTCGAAAAAGTATCGCATCTACCGCGAGGCTGAAGACTCGAACGGTGGTCCGGCGGCGCTGCGCAAGGTGCGCCGGCTGATAAGCGGTTGGCAGGATTTCTGGGCGCTGCGCGACGTCAGCTTTGAGGTGGAACGCGGCGAGGCGCTGGGCATCATTGGACAAAACGGCGCCGGCAAAAGCACTATTCTCAAACTGCTCTACAACATCACCGCGCCCACAAAAGGCGAGATCAGAATCAATGGACGTTTGGCAGCGCTGATCGAAGTCGCCTCAGGTTTTCATCCGGAACTCACCGGTCGCGAGAATGTGTATCTCAACGGAGCGTTGCTGGGGATGAAGCGACGCGAGATAGCGGCCAAACTCGATAGCATCGTTGATTTCGCCGGCGTGGCCGCCTTTATAGACACGCCCGTAAAACGCTATTCATCGGGGATGTACCTGCGGCTGGGATTTGCTATCGCTGCGCACCTCGATCCGGACATCCTGTTGCTGGACGAAGTGCTGGCAGTGGGCGACGCGAATTTCCAGGCGAAATGCATTTCCCGGATCAACCAGTTGAAGCACGGCGGCACCACTATCGTTTTCGTTTCTCACAACCTCAGCGCGGTCGAGAGTCTTTGCGACAGAGTGTTTCTGCTGCGACAGGGCGAAGTGTATGCAAGCGGTCCTGCGCGCCAGGTCATCTCTGATTATGAACAGATGCTGACGACGATGCCTGCGTCATCGCCCACTCATCTCACCACCATTTCAGATTCGCGCGAAGCGGAAATAGTTTCGGTCTCGCTTCTGAATTCCGCCGGCATCAAGACGACCATGTTCCCCGCCGGCGATCCCGTCAGGGTGGAAGTGGAATACGTCGCCTACGCGCCGCTCCAGGATGTCGCCATCGAAGTATATTTTTACTCGGTCTTTGGCAATCTCCATTGCCACTTTTCAACGAGCACTGACGGGGCACGACTCAATCTTGAGCCGGGCCGGGGCACCATCGAATTCTTCTGTGCGGAGATGGGATTGGAAGTGGCGGCTTTTAATGTTGAAGCCAGCGTCAAGCGCCGCGATGCGGATTTCAGCGAGCACATCGATCACAAGCATGTGGCCGTTATAAATATCGGCAAGGGCAAACCCATCCACGGTTTATTCCACCTGGCCCATACGTGGAAGAAGAAGACTCCTGGTGCTTCATCTGGTTCACACCAGTCTGCAGAGGTAGGATGAGAATCGGGTTACGGTGATTCAGACGAGAAGTGCCCGGCGCCCGGCCTACGCAAAGTTCAAATATTTGCGATTAAGCTGCTGATCGCCTTTCAAGGAGTGTTTCCTTTTAGGATGCCAGGGACACTTTCTTGCGCTGGACATGGAAGGTATGGATGGCCGCTCAGGGACTTTCAGATGTCGGACTCACTTTCAAGATTACATCCCAGGCCCATCTCCCAACTTGCGATCCGTTAATGTCCTTTACCTTGGCCCGATAACGAAAGCGATTCCCAAATTGATCCATGCGCTTTGATGCTTTGTAAGTAAGATCCAGGCTTTTCAAGCCCATTTCAGACAGCGTATGAAGCTCTGTCCTTTCAGAAATACCATTATGGTTGCTGTCTCGCCACAACCTCAGAGAGGAGAAGATCTTATCGTGCCCATCAATGATTCCGTCCTCATTGCCGCCATTTTCAGGTTTATCAAACTCAGCTAAGGCTATGAAGCCGTTATGCTCAAGGCCCTCTGGTGGTGCGGGTTGAGGGGTGAAATTCCCGAATAATTCAGTACCGTCGTCGATTATTCCATTGCCGTTAGTATCAAGCGACAGGAAGACATCGTCCGACGACGCTGAAGTCCATGCAAGTTGTTCACGGTTTCCATCGCCATTGAGATCGAAACTCACGCCGCCGGCAGCATCAGTTAACGAAACCCCATCCCCATTAATATCTATCACAATAGGGGAAGTTGCCTCACAGCGACAAAACTCTTCGCTATAAGATTCGCCGCCATCCAAACACTTGTTTTGGAACCATTGAGGTTTGCCGCAGGTACCGCCGTTATTGGTAAGACTCCCGATACATCCGGATGAGTAATTGGTGTAGTCTGTTTGCCCTCCGCATTGGGCTAAGCAGTTATAGGTGTAGTAATGATTTGTAGTGGACGATGAATCGTAGACACATTGAGTGGTAGAGAGATTAATATCCGGTTCATGAGTTCGTTGATTCCATTTGCCCACCGATGTTTCCACCCAATAAGGCGCATCAAAGCCAGGATAGCAGGCGTAAAGACCCCCATAACAATGACCAGGCTCGGTAACTTGGAGGTCATGGGTCTCATGGCCATCGATAAAGAAGAGGTGCCAGTGAGCGGTTTTGGAGAAGCTTGTGACGCATTGTGTTCCACTAAAGGTATCGCTGCTTTCGGGTTGAATGTAGGTTCCGCAGGCCCCTAGGACTTTAAAAGTCAAGAAGGCGCTCATCGTCAGTAATGCCAGTGTGATTAGAAGTTTTCTCATGAGGGGGAGTGCTCTCTACTGGCCTGCCTGTTTACGTTTCAACTCATCCTTCATCATCCCATGGAGAGTCTTTAGGGATGATTTACAACCCTCTTCGGTGCCATCTGAGTATAAAACCCCACCGATCTGAATGCTGGCCTGAGGGAAGGGGAGGGCCATCGTCATTTTTCCGGAGCTGTGCGGTTCGATGACAGTTTTTGGGTTTCCATCCTCGCTAAACGATGCGCTCCTTGTGATCTCGTATGTTTCTCGGTCGCGAGTAGTTGACAGTACAATAGCAGTGATGCCCACCTCTGCCTCATTCTTCAACTCAACCACGAGAGCTGCGTCCGGCGTTCCCGACTGCAGCAACTCTGCTTTCACAATGGTAAGTCTTTTTACGCACGTAACTATTTGCGGCACAGAGGTCACCGTTTCTCGTTTTTGAGCCGGAGTGTTCTGCTCTGAACGGCGTCTCGCGATGGAGGTTATGGCAAAGACCACGACCCCAACCACTACACCGCACAAAATAATCAAGAGTTTCTGACTACGCGTTTTCAAGACACCTCCGTAAGCAATGTCGTCGCATTGGTCGGTGGCTTCTGTCGATTCAGCACGGCTCGTTGCTGAATGAGTCACTAAGTTGAGCCTCTTAGGGACCCGCGCCGCTCACGACAGTCGAGGTTAGGTAACATGAGTGAAGTCTTTGTGAGAGCAGGACTCTTGTTAGGTAACCAAATCCTATAGGGCGACCTTAACCTTCGGATTCGCGACCTGTCAAGGATCTTGAATGTACCGGATCTTGAATGTACGAATGTACGGTAGTGGCTCCGTTAGAGAATGTTATTCCTAATAAAGCACTGCCGAATGCATGTACCCCCAATCGACACCTCGCGCTGGTTCCGCTATTCTTTTCCTGACTTAATTATATTGAGCGGGGGGTTCGTGGACGAACCTCGCGCCGCAGACTGTTTCCACTCATGAGTAGTGCCCTCGAATCAACTCCGATCCTGCAAAGCGCGCTGCGACGCGTGGCCGAAGGTGCGCACGATCAACTGGTCGCGGAAATACGCCGTGGTACTCGTGTGATCTCCATCAGTGGTCTGGTTTCCGAACCAGCGCGCGCGCTCGCCCTGGCAACCTTGCAGCGTGATACGGGAAAGTCATTCACCATCGTCGCCCAATCGAATCACGATCTGGAGGCCTGGGAACGTGACCTGCGGTTTTGGTATTGCGCGCTGCATGGCAAGACAAGGTGTGACAAAAACGTCCTGCTGCTGCCCGCCTCCGAGAGTGATCCCTACGCCGGTTCGTCGCCTCACGCCGAGACTCTCGAACAGCGGGCCCTGACCCTGTGGCAGATAACCCGCGAGCCCCCGGACTTTGTCTTGCTGACGGCCCGGGCGCTGGCGCGGAAAACAGTCGCGCCGACGGCGCTGGCGCAAAGTGGCTCCGTGCTCGGGCGCGATGAAGATCATTCGCCTGAAGAGCTCGTCGAAAAATTAATCGCCTCAGGCTATATGCGCGAAGATCCGGTGGGCGCGGTCGGTGAGTTTTCCATGCGCGGCGGCATTCTTGATGTCTGGTCTCCCGGCCACTTGGCCCCGGTGCGCATCGAATTTTTTGGCGATGCGGTTGAGTCAATTCGCGAATTCGATCCTGAGACGCAACTTTCTCTGACGCAGCTGACGGTGGCTGAGATCGCGCCTATGCGTGAGCTGTCAGTCAACAGCGGCGACTTTCGTTTGTGGGCTGAATTCGCCCGCGAACGTTGGGCCGACGCTCGCTACACGCGCGCCCTGACGGACCGCACGGTGTTTGCCGATGAGGGAGAATCGTTTGCCGGCTGGGAATGGTTATTGCCGCTGGTGATCGAAAGGAACTCATCAGTTTTTGATTATTTGAAAGACACGGTGTTCGTCATCGATGAGCCAGGAGGTATTGAAGGGCATCTGTCTGATGTCTATCAAACGCTCGCGGACCGCTTTGCTCAGACAGATGCCGCCGACGACATCGGACTCGCTCCGGAAGAGCTCTATCTGACGGTGGAAGATTTGCGCGCGAAGCTGGATGCGAATGTGCGTCTCGAACTCCGGACCCTGGGTCGCGCGGCGGCGCAAACCGACCAGGCAATCGCGCTCGAGGCTGAGGCGCCGCAGGTCCAGTTGGGAAGGACAAAGGGCCAGCGCCGGCCACTCTTCCTTTTCCCCACAGTCAACAGCGCTCCGGAGATTGAGTGGAAGTCGCAATCAGTCATGCGCTATCACGGGCGTCTGGCTGATCTCGCCGAAGCAACACTGAAGACCAGGGAAAGAGGCGGCACAACACTCTTTGTGATGCCCAGCCTGGGCGTGGCCGAGCGAGTTTCCGAAATTCTTGCCGAGTACAACGTTCATGCGCGCCTGGCCCTGGTCGAAGAGACCACGGATTCAGGTCCATCTGATCCGGTCATCGTTACCGTCGGACGTTTGACGGGCGGATTTGAAATGCCCTCTGCCGCGTTGGTGGTCCATATCGAAGGTGATCTGTTTGACGAAGCCACGGAAGCAGCAGTGGAACACCGCGGGGCAGGGACGGAAGGCAGAAGGCAGAAAGCAGAAGGCAGAAGGCGCAAGCTGAAGACAGCAGCGTTTCTTTCGGACTTTCGCGATCTGAAAGTCGGTGACTTCGTCGTGCACGTGGACCACGGCATTGGCCGGTTTGGCGGTTTGCAGGTACTCGATTTGGGCGCGACGCGCGGCGAGTTCATGCTGCTGTTTTATGCCGAGGAAGCGAAACTTTACGTTCCCGTCGAGCGACTCGATCTGGTCCAGCGCTATTCGAGCGCCGAAGGCCATCAGCCCAACCTCGATCGCCTGGGCGGGCTGGGCTGGCAGAAAACAAAAGCCAAAGCCAAGCGTGCAATGCGCGACATGGCCGACGAACTGCTGCGCCTGTATGCCGAACGCAAGCTGGTGGGCGGGTTCGCTTTTGCCGGTGACACGCCCTGGCAACGCGAGTTCGAAGACGGATTTGAATATGTGCTGACACCTGATCAAGAGACCGCGATTGAAGATGTAAAACACGACATGGAAGAAGCCGTGCCCATGGACCGCTTGCTTTGCGGCGATGTCGGCTACGGAAAAACCGAAGTGGCAATGCGCGCTGCTTTCAAAGCGGTGATGGAAGGCAAGCAAACAGCCGTGCTCACACCGACCACGGTGCTCGCCTATCAGCACTTTGATACTTTTCGAAAACGCTTTGTTCCGTTTCCCGTCAAGGTTGAATTGCTCTCCCGCTTTCGCTCCCCAAAGGAACAGAAAGAAATCTCCAAACGCGTTGAAGCAGGGGACATTGATGTGGTTATCGGGACGCACCGGTTGCTTTCAAAAGATGTGCGCTTCAAAGATCTGGGTCTGGTGGTTGTAGATGAAGAACAGCGCTTTGGCGTGGCGCACAAAGAGCGGCTCAAACATTTGAAGAAACGTGTCGACGTGTTGACGCTTTCCGCTACGCCCATTCCCCGGACGCTCAACATGTCGCTGACGGGTCTGCGCGACATGTCGCTTATCGAAACTCCGCCGCGCAACCGTCTGGCGATTCAAACACAGGTGGTACAGTTTTCCGATAATGTGGTTAAGTCCGCCATCGAGTTGGAACTCGCGCGCGGCGGCCAGGTCTTTTTCATTCACAATCGCGTTGAAACCATTGAGACGATTGCCGCCCTGGTGCAGCGTCTGGTGCCGCAGGCGCGGCTGGTGGTGGGCCATGGCCAGATGAACGAAAAAGAAATGGAGCGCGTGATGCTCGATTTCATTGACTATAAGTACGATGTGCTGGTAGCGACCACGATCATCGAGAACGGCATAGACATCCCCCGTGCGAACACAATCATCATAAATCGCGCTGATAACTACGGTCTTTCTCAGCTTTATCAACTACGTGGGCGAGTAGGTCGTTCAAATCGCCGCGCCTACGCTTACCTTTTGATACCGAACGAGCAAGAGCTTTCTCCGATAGCCCGGCGACGCCTGGCGGCAATCCGCGAGTTCTCAGACCTGGGCGCCGGATTCAGAATCGCCGCCCTCGATCTGGAATTGCGCGGGGCAGGAAATTTCCTGGGGGGCCAGCAATCGGGTCACATGGACGCGCTGGGTTTCGATCTTTACACGCAGATGCTCGAACGTACAGTCGCTGAGTTGCGCGGTGAGGCGATTGAAGACGAAACCTCGGTTTCGATCAATCTCGGTGTCGATGTCGCGATTTCGGATGATTATATCCAGGACATGGGACAGCGGTTGCGCACCTATAAACGAGTGTCCTCGGCCCGGGACGAAGAGACCCTGGCCGGCATTAAAACCGAGACAGAGGATCGTTATGGTCGCTTGCCGGTATCGGTGGAACGGCTGTTTGAATATGCCGGTTTGCGACGGCTGGCAGAGCAAATTCGCGTTATTTCTATTGACAAGACGGCAGACGGAATCGCGATCAAACTGGCTGAAAAAGCGAATGTAGCGCCGGAAAGGCTGGCTATTTTTCTCAATTGGCGCCGAGGCGCAAGTTTCTCTCCCAGTGGGGTTTTACGGGTCATCCTCGATGAAGACGACGAAGAGGGCTTGTTGGAGATCGCGCGCGCCGTGTTGCTGGAAATCAGAGTGACAGATTAGAATCAACAGCTTCTTAAGTGCCAACTGCGTATTGGCTGTTTTAACTTCCCCAAAATGAATCCACGAATCCGAAGCGACAGTGCGAATTTAAGAAGTACGATTTTTGTGGATTCCCGGATCGCAGTGTCTTTGATCCCCATAGGAGTATTTAAGTGAATTTTAGAATTACACGCCTGGCGGGCCTGACGGCCCTTGCCTTCATCATTATGCTGGTTCCCTCACTTGCCCTGGCCCAGGAAGGCGAGCTGCAGGTTGTTGACGAAGTTATCGCCCAGGTCAACGACGATGTCATTACGCTTTCACAACTCAAGCGCGAAATGAAGGAACGGATTGACGCCCTCAAACAAGATGGTCGCATGACCGAGCAACAAGCTACCGAAGAAGTCGCGAAACATCGCGACGACTTGATTGCAACACTCATCAATGAACAATTGTTATTGCAAAAAGGCAAAGAGCTGGAGATGAGTCAGAAGGTTGAGGACGAGGTCAACCGCCGTATGGTCGATGTGATGAAGGAGCAGGGTTTCAAAACCATCGTGGAGATGGAGCGGGCAATGCGCGAGTCCGGCATCGATCCGGTGGCCACGCGCGCCACCATGCGCGCGGAAATCATGAAGCAAGCGGTGCTTCAGGAGGAAGTGGATTCAAAGCTTTACTTCTCGCCGACCATGGGTGAGCTGCATACTTACTTTGATGCTCACAAGGACAAGTTTAAGAAGGCTGAGACCATAACTCTCTCTGAGATATATTTGAGTCTGGCCGGAAAGAATGAGGCCGACGTAAAGGCGTTGGCGGAAAAGCTCGTGGCCCAACTGCGCGCGGGCGGTGACTTTAAGGCGCTGGCCGTGGCGAATTCCGAACGCGAGCAGGCCGGCGAACGCACCGCTCTCAAGACCCAGGGGCAGGTAGGCGTCTTTGAAATACCAAACCTGCGCGAAGATGTGGCCGGTGCAATCAAGAAGGTTCCGTCGGGCGGCATCAGCGAGCCTTTGCGAACCAACGATGGTTATCAAATCTTTCGCGTGGATGCGCGGACGGCGGGCAGTGATGCGTCTGTGTTTGCTGAGAATCAGGTTCGCGAGGCGATGACTACGGAGAAAGCACCGAAGGCCCGCGAGGACTACTTGCAAAAACTGCGCAACGAATCCTATATCAGTGTCTCTGAAAAATACCGTGAAGGCGTGGCGGCGGTGTTGAAGCTCAAGCCCGAAGCGATTGTTACCAGCACTGGTGCTTCGGAAGCCAAGCCTGCCAAGAAAGGCAAAGGCAAGTTTCTGAAAATCTTTCCCAAGCCGTAGTCGGTCCGACAAACTTCAGTTTGTCGCTGTGCGCCCCAGAGGTGACATCAAATCCCGCACATATCCACAAACTGAATTTTGTCGGACGTCTTTATCAGCCGCAAATGCGCCTCGATCTCTTCCTCAAACTCAGTCGTCTTTGCCCGGGTCGTTCACTTGCTCAGAAACTGTGCGACGCGGGTCTGGTGTCCATCAACGGCAAACCCGCGAAATCGGCGCACAGCGTGAAACCCGCGGACGAGATTAGTCTGCGGATCAGAAATCGTTTGCGGATCGTGTGCGTGACCAGTGTTCCCACCGCGCGCTCGGTCGCAAAGACCGAGGCAGCTACTCTCTACACAACAATTAAGGATGAAGAGTTGGACGATTCGACCGTGAGTCTTTCAGTCTGACGAGTTTCGTTTTTCGAGAGGGACCGCCGGCTCTAACAGTTTCCCCGATTCTTCACCGTCTCTGATCAAATCCTGCCCGGCAATCGGGGCCGGCGGAAGGGGCACGGGGGACATCATCACGAGTGCGCCCACATAAAGCGCGAGCGCCAGAAATGAGATGTAACCGGTGGCTGGCGCAAATCCTGGAGAGCTGACCGCAATACCCTGTAGCAAGGTCGCAGTCAGCCGGCTTAACCAACCACCCTCTGAAGCGTACAGGCCGGAGACCAGCAGATGCTTGAGCATGAACGCGGTGCCGAAAAGGACGGTCAAGCTCCGCAGCAACCGCCGGGCATCAAATGCTGAAAACTGGTTGGTCCAAAGCGTCCAGAGGAAGAAGAATGAGAACATCCAGTGCAGCAAGCCGCTTTCGGGCAGGACTGAGTTGAATGCCTGGGCCGATGCGAAAAACAGTGTCAGCAGCGTAAGCAAGTGGGCGACGTTCGTAACCATCGGTTGTTCGATTGCCAGCCAGCGCTGCAAATCGATCGCCCTGGCCCGCACAAACAGCGAACTCAATAGAGCGGCCAGCACGAGTGTTACGAGCGGCGGCGGCAGAAAAATAAATTGTTTCGTGTGCGCATCGACGCGCAAACCACCGAGGAAAGCCACGGTGAGCAGGACAGTGGGAAGCACGACGAAGTGCAGCAGTTGCCGGTTTCGGTCCGTATAGTCCTGGTGCTTCATTTGCGTTGGCGAAACACTTTGAGCGGGTTCAGATCGCTCCAGCTTTTTTCCGTGCCCTGCTCCAGTTCCACCTTCAGTTCCGCCGCCGTATGCAATTGCAGGTCGGGATCGTCGACGGTTAACGAACCGTTAGGGGCCAGGTTAATGGCGCGGCCGACAGCCGCGAGCCCCTGTTTGAAAAGCGCGTCGTCATAGTAGGTGCGGCCCCACCCCTCTCGATAGAAAGCATAGGCAATATAGAACTGGACGCGCGGGTCCTTTTGTGCCGCGTCGGCTCCGGCCCACTCGTCGCGCGCGGCGCGAAATTGATCGCGACGAAACAGCGCCAGACCGTTATTAAACTTTTCCTGGTTGATCTCGTAAAGGCCTGCGGCGACCTGGGTATTGGCAGCGACTTCTTTCAGCGATCGCGGTTCGGTGGCGTAGAGCCAAATGATGGCACTCGCGTAGAGCGCGGTCCAGACAATGCCGATCACTTGAATAAGCTTCCGTTGCATAGTGCGTGTGGATTATAAACATTTGGCGAGGGTTGTCAGTATGTCGCGCATTAACGCCGAAGGCTTTTACCAATTCCAGCCCAGGGTTAACCGTGTCGGCCGGAAGCACAACACTGGAAGTGTTGGTGAGCGCGTTGGACGTTATTTGAAGTTGATGGAAAGTATTTGGCCAACCCTTTTAGGGTTGAAAGGCACTTAATAGTTGCCTTACGCAGGGTGTAACCCTGGGTTGGAATTAGCGAACGCTTTTGGCGTTAATACCGATGATCGAATATTCATGATCGAGCGACTTTTCTATACTCTTCTGGTCGTGCTGGCGCTCTCGGTTTTATTGACGGGCTGCCGCGGCTCTGCCCGACCACTGACTGTTCCGGGCGCGGCTTCTGCCACTCGCGAAAAAGATACAACTCCGCCTACCAATTCTGAGAGGATCCCTGCCGGCCCCCCGCTCAAACTGCCGCTGAAGAATCCGCGCATTGAAGTCAGAAAAGGCGAGCGCAAACTGCGACTCTTTTCGAACGATCAAGTGGTCCGCACTTATCGCATCGGACTCGGGTTGAGTCCCGTAGGCGATAAAGAACGACAAGGCGACCACCGCACGCCCGAGGGCGACTTTTATATCTTCACCAGGAATGCGAAGAGTGCTTTCTATCTGTCTCTGGGTGTTAGTTATCCGAACCTGACGCACGCCCAACGAGGGTTGCGCGATCGCTTGATCAGCCGGATGCAATACGACCAGATTGTCGCGGCCCTCAAACAAAAGAAGACGCCACCGCAACACACCAGGCTCGGCGGTGACATATTCATCCATGGCAACGGCGCGCGGACGGATTGGACATGGGGTTGCGTGGCGTTAGAGAATGAGGACATCAAGGAGTTGTACGACGCCGTCGAAATCGGCACCCCCGTCAATATCAAACCATGAGCAGGTCGTTCAAAATTCGCGACATTGAAATCAATCCCCCGTTGATCCTTTCACCGATGGCGGGCGTGACGGATGTGTCTTTTCGGCGTCTGATCAAGGGTCTGGGTGGTGTGGGCCTGACGGTTTCGGAGTTTATCTCCGTCGAAGGGTTGACGCGCAGCAACCCAAAGTCGAAACGCCAGATGCGTTTCTATCCGGACGAGCGACCGTTTGCCGCGCAAATTTTTGGGGGTCGGCCCGAACGGATGCGCATGGCGGCCGAGATGGCGGAAGAAGTCGGAGCGGATATGTTGGACGTAAACTGCGGCTGTCCCGCGCCCAAGGTCGTGAAGCATGGCGGCGGCTCGGGCTTATTAAAAGATCATCCGCGACTGGAAACAATCCTCAGGGAAATCAAGAAGACGATCACGATTCCCCTAACTGTTAAGATCCGCGCGGGATTTTTCGACCACACGATCAATGCGGTCGAAACGGCGAAACTCGCGGAAGATTGTGGCGCCGAACACATTGCTTTGCACGGACGCACCAAAGAGCAGGGCTATCGCGGTTTGGCGAATTGGGATCTGGTGCGGCAAATAAAAGAAGTAGTGAAGGTGCCCGTCTCCGGCAGCGGCGACGTGACCACCATCGAAGGGGCGTTGGCGCGCTTTGCTGAGACGGGTTGCGATGGTGTGTTGATTGGTCGCGGGGCCATGGCCAATCCGTGGATCTTTCGGCAGATAGAGGACACGATGCAGGGCCGGGAGGTTTTTCAGCCTACGCTCGAGGACAAGCGCCAGCTCCTGCTTGAATATTTTGACCTGCTGCGCGCCGACATGCCTGAGGCGCCGGCCATCAATCGCATGAAACAGCTCGCCGGACAATTTACCCGCGGTCTTCAGGGTGGCGCGTTGTTCCGCACTGCCGTCTATCACTCACATTCAGTTGATGAGATTCTGGGGCGCATCTCGGAATACTTCGAAGCGATCGAGGCTGGGCGCCCGTATTTTGGCGAAGGCGCGGCAACAGAGATTGTCGAAGCGCCGGAGCTGGATTCATGCGAAGCGGCGAGCGTGGCTGTTCAAACTTAATGGTCGTAGCAAGATGCGGACTCAGGCGCTCAGAGTACCGACTTCAGTCGGGTTTTTCGCAACCACATCAAGCCCGTAAGAAGAATGGTTCGCTGTTTTGGGCGATGGAATGGAAATTGAATTCCTACAAGAGCACAAAATCACAACACCAACTCAGCGAGGAACTCACTTAGGCGCTGCGGGGACTGCCGCTTTTACCTTCCGGCCGGCGCCTGTATCCAACTCCACTGGCGTTGGATAGCCCTTGCCGCTGAGCGCAGCGATCTCGATAACAATTTCTTTTTGATTCTTCCTGCTCGGTGCCGGCTTTTTCACAGTCGCAGTTTTCTTGCCGGCTGCGGCGCTCACCGGAGTGGACGAAGAGGAAGGCGAGGGACTTGGTTGAGTCCTCGGCCGCGCAACTTTTTTGGTGGATCTGCCGGCCAGTTGGTCCAGGGCTGTTAACGCCTGCGCCCGCTCTTCTTCCGTCAGATCTTCAAACTTAACTCCGTAGACAGTGAGCACCGCGCGCAGATCTTCTTCTGTGTTGGAGTCCTGATCGTAAACGTCTCGATAGATGTGCAGCTTGCCGTCCTCAACCACGATCGTTTCGTACCGCAGCTCAACCGGCACATCATGGCTAAGCTTTACTTGCCTGGTTTGAGTCTTGTTGCGCGCGTACCGTGCCAGATCCGCATCAGTCAAAGGCGCGCCGCCGACTTGGCCCAGCACTTTGGCAAAGTCCCGCACCTGAGGCGTTGTCAATCCAACGCAGCCATGCGAGGCAAACGTTCCCAGTTTGGCGGGTGACTTGCCGCCGTGAATCAAAGAGGGAAGCCCGATGGGAATCTTGATCGGCCCCAGTGGATTCAGCGCGCTGCCGGCTTCAACCTGCTCGCCGACCGTTACGTCCTTCATCCTGGCGACCCAGGGTTCGTCGGGCGGCGTCCAGGTGGGATTGAAAATGATCGCGCTCGCTTTTCGTAAGGCGGTCGGCAAAGGGAACTGCGGATAGCCGATGCCGATCTTGTAGGACTTAATCAATCTGCCGCCTTCAAAGACATCCATGCGGAAGGCCGGAGCGTTCACGATTATGCGTGTGTCCGTCGGTACCGTGTTGGGAGCGCGCGCGGTAAATTCCGCGGCGTTGGATGGATTCGTGGTGACAGCAACAGTTTTCTCTGCCGGCGCCTTGTCCGCGGTTTCGTTCCACTTTTCACGAACCAGGGCGGCGAGCTGCGAGGCTTTTTCGGCGCCGATCAGAGCGCTGATCTTTTGCTCCGCGGTAGTGCGGGCCGCCGCGGTTGCGCCTTCAACCTGTCCTTCGCTTTCACGCAGTTTGGCCGTTTCAGAGTGGGCGACTTCTTTGAGCCGGGCAATTTGATCGTCGGTAAGCTGCAGACGTGTTTTCAGCAGACCGGAAAATGACTGGTCGGCGAAAAACGCATCGAGGACCGGCAGCGTCAATGGCTGCGCGGCGGCCAATTGTTCGCCGGCAGGGGTCGCTGCCGGTGAAATCCCTGCCGTTGGTGAAGGTGCTGCCGTGGCGTTCTGGCTCGATTGATTTGTCGTTTGGTCCTGGCAGCCAACGGCCCACAAAGAGGTCAGAACGCAAAGCACAAAAACTAAAGGTCTCTTCATTCAATACTCCTCGGACGTTACTCCGGCCCCTCGTTTAGAAGGGCACTTGTGCCCTATGGTGCGGGACGTTCGAGCCCAATTTCTAAAAATCTGGGACGGATAGTATCGTGATTCATTGTTTGGTCCCGCTCGTCGCCTTGCAACAGGCATTCCCACAGCCCACTTCCTGGAAGGGCCCACTATAGCAACGACACGCCACAAAAGATCTGTTCCCCCTGCACTGTACACGAACAGCGATTGTTCACTTAACGACCACACTGAAATTAATGAACCTGCCCTATGTTTTGAAACATGTCGCACGGCTTCGCCGCCTGATATGAGGGGCTGGCTCTGCCCCGACGCACTGGCCCTTTAAAGAATCCGGGGCTCAGCCTCCAGGATAATCAAGTACGTCTCGGGAGAGCATAGAGGCGGCGAAGCCGTAGCAATGGTCAAACAGCTCACGTGTGGAGTTTGAGCTGACACTACTTCGCGCGCTCGATTCTCTCTTGCATTCATCTACGCAGCAGCGGATAGGGATTAATGTTCACGCCTTCCCAGTAACGCTTTGGATCCGCAGCCTGAGCAATCGAAAAGTGCAGGTGATAGTTTCCCGCTCCCGCATTTCCCGTATCGCCTACATATGCGATCGTCGTTCCCTGCTTGACGAACTGACCTTCTGCCAGGCCTTCGGCATAGCGGTCAAGGTGCGCATAGTAATAGAAGAATTTGCTGTCCGTGCTGAGTTGATAGATGGTGGTGCCGCCTCGATCGCTGTGAAACAGTTTGGCGATGGTGCCGTCGGCGGCAGCAAGGACTGCGGTTCCCTGGGCGGCGGGGATATCGATTGCGTCGTGTACGCGGCCTTCCGAACGAGCATCGGCAAATGTGTCGCGCAACTGATCAGGCCGCACTCCCGCAACTGGAACAATCAGATTTACCGGACCGGATATGTCTGAAGCGGGGCTTTGGTTTCGAGCAGGCCCTGCAGTTGGCGTCGACGTCGGAGAGGCCGCTGCTAAAGGTACGGTGGGAGAAATGCTTTGCACCGATGCCGTTGGCGGTGATGATGGAGACGGTGGCGAGGGACTGGAACTGGCTAAGTTAATCATGGTCGGTCTTCGACCTCTGGATACACGTGTCAGCCGCGCGACCAGCGTGGCCACCGCGACAACAATTCCCAGGAAGGCCAACAGGAATCGAGTACGTGGATGTCTGGCCCATCTCATTTAGAGTGCCTCAGCGATTAAGACCCAGCGGCAGCAAAGGTCGCGGCGTAGTTCCTTCAAAGAACCAGCTCGCGCCGACGCGCAGGCGGTGCTGCCACGTCGGCAGGCGCGAGGTGTACATCGCAAAGCGCGCTTGCCGGGCAAGGTGGCCGCCGAACGCTTTTCCCCCCGCGAGTACAGCGGCGCGTTCTGTTCCCAGACTTACGGCTTCCCCGAGCTCTTCAAAGTGTTTGGTCTGAAGGTGATCTCCGCTAAGCAGCGCTTTCACGTTTTGGGCAGCCAGGCGAGCCTCTTGTAGGGCGAGCTGGGCCGTGCCTGCGAGTGTCGGCGTCGCGTCCGGAACAAAGGCTATGTCGCCCAGGGCAAAAACGTTTTCGTAAGAGATAGTCTGCAGGGTTGGCTGCACGCTAATCAGTCCGCGCACGTTTTTCTCCAGCTTCAGTTCTTTGATCAGAGGATTAACCTGGACGCCCCCTACCCAAACGACGCCTGCGGCGGGAATCTCAGTCTCTGTTTCATCGTGTTCAATGGTGACTGATTTCTCAGTCACGCGTACTACGCGAGTTTGCGTGTGGACCTCAACATGCGATTGATGCAGTGCTCCTTCAACAAATTCGCGGATCTGATGGCCCATGCCTGGTACCAGCCGGTCCCCCATTTCGATCACCAGCACGCGTGGCTCACCTTGCAGCGCCCGTCGCGCAAAGGCATCGTTCAAAAGATCAGCCATCTTCGTCGAGAGTTCAACACCGCTGGCGCCGCCGCCGACGATCACAAATGTGAGCGCTTTGCGCACGTCCTGGTGCGGCAGATCAGGCGGAACACTGTCGAGGGCCTCGACCATGCGTCGCCGCAGCCGGTCCGCATCGGCGAGCGCTCGAAAGGGAAGGGCAAACTGGGCCGCGCCGGGCACCCCGGCGAAGTTCGTGGTTGCGCCGGGCGCCAGAACGAGGGCGTCATAGGGAAGTGACTCGCCATCGGTCAGTGATACTGCGCGAGATGAAAAATTTATGCCGGCAACGGGCGAAGTGAGGATCGTTATCCGCTCATCGAGCAATTCGTCGTAGCGTGGCGCGATATGCCAGGCCTCGACTTCTCCGCTCAAATACTCATAGAGCAGCGGTTTGAACAGGAAATGATCGCTGTCGCTGACCAGGGTGATGTCGTACGAATCCGGCAGGTCCAGAGCCGTAAAGACCCCGCCAAAGCCTCCGCCCACAATAACAATCTTCTTTTTCACAATGCGCCGCCTCGATTTTGGAAAATTATGATTGCCCCGATGTTAGCAAACGTGGGGAGAAGGGGGTAGGGGCCAAGGATTGGGATGTAGTGCTCCGTTAGCGTGTTGCTGAGAAGAAAGGACTGCCCGGCGAGTTACTGCGAGGCAATGAGGTCAGTACCACCTGCGGTAGCGGGTGGGTTGTCGTTGGAGCAGCAATAACGCCGAGAGGATCTGGTTTGCCCAGCGATCTTGTTCAGGAGCAGACCCACCCGCTACCGCAGGTGGTACTGACCTCATTGCCTTCGAACCGTCCCCTTTTTTAGCAACACCTTAATGGAGCACTACCAGGATTGGGGTGTAGTGGTGCAGTTTGATTTAGTAAGACGCTTACAAATGTGGGCAAACGTTTAAGAACCTGGAGCGGTAGCGACCCGATCCTTCACTCAAGCATGCGTCGGTAAAAAATCTTGGGAATCATGATGTAGTAATCATGATGATTGAAGGAAAATGCCACCCGAGGATAACCCGCTGTCGTAACGGATCTTGAAAATTTCTCCTCTCCCTACACCCCACACCCTAAGCCCTACGCCCCACCTCACGCTCGCTGGACACTTGCGCAAACCGCGTGTTAAATTGCACCGTACTTTAACTTTAGCGGTTACCGTGAGAGACGGAGTTACTGCTGTCTGAGGAGGATCATCGGAAAGCAATGGCGTTAGCGAAAGAAGCAAAAGAGCAAATCGTAACCGACTTCCGCACGCATGAGGCGGATACAGGATCACCAGAGGTGCAGGTCGCTTTGCTCAGTAAGCGCATCAATGACCTGACAGAACACTTCAAAACCCACAAGAAAGACAATCATTCGCGGCGCGGGTTGCTAAAGATGGTCTCTCAGCGCAGGAGCTTATTGGACTATTTAAAGCGTATAGACATCGAGCGATATCACACGGTTGTGGGTCGGTTGGGTCTGCGTCGCTAGGATCCCTGTAAAACACGCAAAACGAGAGATCTTCGAGTCTCAGTTTCACAAAGCGCGCGTCTATCGAAGAGCTTGCACAAGGTGCCGAACGTGACGGCAGCATCCGGAAAGCAAGCTGACGCGAATGGCCTTCAGCAAATCAAAGGCGGCATAAGCTTCACGGCAACGAGGCTTGTGCCGCCTTTATCACTTTAACGGCTTTCGACCCACCATCACGTGAACGTGGTTGCACCGGAGCCCAATTTTTTAAAGCGAGCGGATGAGACGTCTCGCGCGCCTGTTCGCAAGCGTTTATCGTAACGAAGGAGAGAGAAAACAAAATGGCAGTTAAGAAATATTTGAAAGAATCAATCAAGCTTGGTGACAGAGAATTGACGGTTGAAACCGGCAAGATCGCCAAGCAAGCGGATGGCTCGGTAGTCATTCGTTATGGTGACACGATGGTGCTTTGTGCGGCGGTAGGCGCCGGTTCACCTCGCGAAGGCATCGATTTCTTCCCCCTGACTGTTGAATATCGCGAGTCAAACTATGCAGCGGGACGCATCCCTGGAAATTACTTTCGTCGTGAAGGACGGCCGAATGAGAAGGAAGTCTTAACCAGTCGCCTGATAGATCGCCCTTGCAGACCGTTGTTTGCCGAAGGGTATCGCAACGAGACACAGGTGATCGCCTCAGTTATTTCAGCCGATCCCGACAATAACCCCGATGTCGTGGCGATCACGGGCGCTTCCTGCGCGCTCTATCTTTCAGACATTCCTTTTATGAATCCGATTGGCGGCGTTCGCATTGGTTTGATCGACGGGCGCTACATCGTGAACCCCACTTACGACGAAGTACGCGAATCGCGCCTGAACCTGATCGTCGCCGGCACGGAAGAGGCGATCGTGATGGTCGAAGCGGGGGCCCAGCAGGTTTCCGAAGAGATCATGGTTGAGGCCCTGATGCTTGCCCACAAAGAAATCAATCGTCTTTGCCGCTGGCAGAAAGAGTTGTACAAGGCTTTGGACATCCAGAAGCGAGAAGTTGTCGCGCCGGTACTTAACGAGGAAATGCTCGGCGAGATCCAGCGGAACTACGCGGATCGACTGCGGGCCGCGCTCGACACTACTACACAGGAAAAACGCGACAGTTATGCCGCGGTGGACGCGCTCAAAAAAGAAGTCGTTGAATCTTATCCCGAGGACTTGCCGGAACAGCGACGCGCGGCAAAAGTCCTCTTCGATCATCTGAAAGAGACCATCTTCCGCGACGATATTCTGAACCAGCGTCGACGACCCGATGGGCGCCGTTTTTCAGAGATTCGCCCGATTTCGTGCGAAGTCGGCTGGTTGCCGCGCGTTCATGGCTCCGCTCTTTTTACTCGCGGTGAAACGCAGGCCATCGTCACCACGACCCTGGGCACCAAGGAAGACGAGCAATACATAGACGATTTGGAGAAGGGCGAAGTCAAACGACGCTTCCTGCTACACTACAACTTCCCGCATTACTCAGTAGGTGAAGTCGGGCGCTTTGGCTCTTCGAGCCGTCGCGAGATCGGGCACGGCGCCTTGGCGCGTCGCGCGTTGGAAGCGGTTCTGCCTGATGACGCCGACTTTCCTTACACGTTACGCATCGTTTCCGACATCACCGAATCGAACGGCTCGTCATCAATGGCCAGCGTTTGCGGCGGCACGTTGTCATTGATGGATGCCGGCGTTCCCTTGAAGGCCCCTGTGGCCGGCGTAGCCATGGGCCTGGTTATGGAAGGTAACAAGTATGCCATCCTGACTGACATCGCCGGCGCTGAAGACCACTACGGCGATATGGACTTTAAAGTCACCGGTACGCACGAGGGAATTACCGCCTTGCAGATGGACATAAAGATCGCCGGCATCAACGCTCAGATCCTTGCTGAGGCTTTGGAACAAGCCAAGAAGGGCCGGCTCTATATTCTGAGTGCAATGGAAAAGACCCTGGCGGAACCTCGCACAACGATCTCCGAACATGCTCCGCGCATCGTTCAGATCAAGATCAATCCCGACAAGATTCGCGACGTGATTGGACCCGGTGGCAAGATGATTCGGTCCATTGTTGAAGAGACCGGGGCGAAAATCGACGTCTCAGACGATGGCACCATCTCTATTGCCAGTTCCAGCGGCGAAGCGACCGAGGCGGCCATTAACAAGATTCGCGGTCTTACGGCCGAAGCCGAGGTGGGCCAGACCTACCTGGGCACGGTGTCGCGAATTGTCGACTTTGGGGCCTTTGTCGAAGTATTTCCGGGCACTGACGGCCTGTTGCATATTTCCGAGATCGCGGACCGCCGCGTCAAGGATGTGCGCGACGAACTGAAAGAGGGCCAGCAAATCCTGGTGAAGTGCATCGGCAAAGAGGGCAATAAGATCAAGCTCTCACGTAAAGCTGTACTGCGCGATGAGCAGAAGCAAACCGACGCTGCCAGCGCCGGCGACCACGACTAAACAGCCATACTTTCAGTACCACCTGAGTTAGCAGGTGGCCGGAAGTCAATCCAGCCGATAATTAAGGAGGTTTGCGTCAGTCGCAAGCCTCCTTTTCAATTCTATTTAACCCCTCAACCCCTCTCCGAAACTGGAATCCCTCAGCGATTGGCCGTGTTCCTATCAAGCAGGGAAAGCCAGATGAGGTTTTCACACGGACAAGCCACAACGAGTCCAAAACTGCCTTTATTGAAATTCTCAGATTTAAGTGGTCCAAACCAATTCTGCAACCTTTCCCGGCCCTGTTTCATAACGGGAAAGAACGAGGAGGAAGTTCTCAACAATGAGAAAACGATTCTTGAGCCCCGCTACTACGATGCTCAGTTTACTACTGGTGGCGAGCACCACAGTACAGGCTGGGCCAATTCCCATCAGCCAGGTTGTCCAGGTGATCGGTATTAACAACCGCGCACCTGAGCTTCGTCTTCGCGACGTCTCGCAAACCAACTCGCTGGTTTCCGACGCTGTGTCGACGAAGGTCTCTACCAGCTCGGGAGCAACTTCCAGTCAGCCCTCCTCGGTCGACGTAGTTGATACCAGCGCGCTGGGGACAGCGCCGACTTCGTCTGATTCGCTTCTGTCCGGCATCTCGTTGAATTCCGACGACAAGCCGACCATTGACGTGATCAGCCAGGGTGACCTCGAGGGTTCGATCTGCGACTGTGGTGAAATCCCCGGCATCGAACATCACATTCCCAAATGGCCGCTTTTGTTCCTGGCTGCCATTCCGTTTTTCTTTATTCACCATCACGACTGTGACACTTGCCCGAGCCCAACCCCGACGCCCACACCGCCTTGCGAGAATTGCAATGTGGTGCCTGAGCCCGCGTCTCTCTTGCTGCTCGGTTCGGGATTAGCGGCGGTCGGCGCCGGCCTGCGTAGACGTTACGCGCGCGGCAAACTGGAAAAAGAGATCGCATCCACGGAGGAGGCTTAAGATAATGATAAGAGCACGCCTGACCGCGAGCGGAAACGGTCTGAACTATGGAAAGCTCGCCTTCGCACTGTTGATTGCGATTGCCTTCTGCCTGGTTCATCCGACGTCAACCGCGTACGCGAAGAACAAGAAAAAGAAATCGAACGCCGGCACGATTAAGATCCGGACCACCCCGGCCGGATTTCCCCTATCGATCGATGGTAAGCCCGAAGGGCAGACCACCGCCGATTACATGGAATACACACTCGAGCCCGGCATTCACACGGTAGTCGTTACTTTGCCCAGCGGCGAACGCTGGTCACGGGACATCAGCGTAGCTGCCAGACGCAGGACCTGCGTTGATTTGAATTACCGGCCACCTGTGGTGGTAACCAAGTCTCCTTGCCCCTATCCCGTAATCGTTTCGGCGCCGCCCACGGTGTCCGAGGGAGACCTGATTACGTTTACCGCGGACGTTTCCTATAGTGGGACGTCGGCACTCAATTACACCTGGACCGTCAGCCCTAATGGCGCCAAGATCGTCAATGGCAACGGCACACCCACTCTCACGGTGGACTCTACCGGACTTGGCGGCAGGAAAGTCACTGCCGTACTGGTAGTGGACGATGGTTCCGGAGATGCGGCCTGCAGGCAGGTGACCCAGGCTTCGACGATGATTTCGCAGCCACCGCCGCCACGCGAGAATCCCTCGAGGGAATTCGACGTGTGCTGCACTTGTTCTTTCGATGATCAGAAAGCGCGTCTCGACAACCTCGGGATCGAATTGCAGAACGAGCCTTCGACCACGTCTTACATCATTGCCTATGCCGGGCGGACCAGCCGCAGCGGACAGGCAGAACGACTCCTGGCGCGGGCCAAGGAATATCTGGTCGCCAAGCGTGGAGTTGATCCGGCTCGACTCGTAACTATGAACGGCGGCTACCGCGAGGAAGACTGTGTGGAATTGTGGATAGTGCCCCAGGGTGCTACGCCGCCACAGGCTACGCCGACTGTCCAGGCAGGCGAGGCCAGACCGGCTCCGGATAAACCGGCCACGAGGAAGAAGGGACGCCGTTAAGCCGTCGGCTCTAAATCAGCAGCAGGCGGCAGAGACCCAAAGCCTTTGCCGCCTGTTCCTACTTAACAAGGATTTAAGGGAGGAAATACCATGAGTGCAGAACGAATGATAGTAAATGCAATGCAGGAACAGCCCATCTTGCTGCTGCCCGTGTTCATGCTGGTGTACTACGTGACGCATCTTTTTAAACAAACGCTCGCCCTGTTGCCGGGGAAGACTCTCCCGAGCAGACTGCCGCAATAAGTTTGTTCCGGATCCAATCGCCTCTGACGCACTTGATTTCGCATTAACACCTCGGTTCGCCGAGGTGTTTTGCTTTTTTTCACTCTCACCCGGTTGAAACCGGGTGAGAATGAGACGAAACCAGTTGCTTCTTTAGTGGATTGGTCTTCAGCACCCAACCTGCAACCTCTCCCTACTTTTCAATTCCAAGTTTTCGCTGCTAGACTCACTTGTCCGACAAACTTCAGTTTGTCGCTGAGTGGCGCAAACTTCAAGTCTGTGATTCCGCCATACACCGACCGATCACAGACCGCAGCCTGTGCCAATGCGACGACGACAAACTGAAGTTGGTCGGACAAATTCATTCATAACGAGGGCAGCGTGGCGGCACCAAATATCGAGACAATAGTTTCCCTTTCCAAACGGCGTGGATTTGTTTATCCGTCTTCTGATATCTATGGCGGGCTGGGCAGTGCCTGGGATTACGGGCCAATGGGCATCGAGCTTTACAACAACGTAAAGCAGGCCTGGTGGCGCTGGATGGTCTATGAGCGGGACGACATCGAAGGTCTCGATTCGTCGATCATTCTTAATCGTCTGGTGTGGAAACACAGTGGGCACGAAGATACGTTTAACGACTGGCTCGCGGACTGCCGCAAATGTCAGAGTCGAGTCAGAGCCGATCACCATTTTGTCAGAGTTTCGCAGACTGACGAGGGGCGTCCAGTCTTCATGACAACGGACGTCAAGTGTCCTTCGTGTGGTGCGAGTGATTGGACCGCTCCTCGTGCTTTTAACACCATGCTGAAAACGAGACTCGGAGCGGCGGCGGAAGAAGATCCTAACGCGCTCGTTTATCTCCGCCCGGAAACCGCACAGGGAATCTTTATCAATTTTCTCAACGTGCTGACGACCAGCCGCCGCAAGTTGCCTTTCGGCATTGCGCAGATGGGCAAGTCGTTCCGCAACGAAGTAACCCCCGGCAACTTCATCTTTCGCACGCGCGAGTTTGAGCAGATGGAGATGGAATATTTCGTGCGCCCGGGTGACGATGAGCGCGCTCATCAGGAATGGATTGATGCCTGCCATCAATGGTTCACGACGCTGGGAGTGTCGGCTGACAACCTGCGACTCTACGAGCAGCCGAAAGAAGAACTGGCCCACTATGCCAAGCGCACCGTTGACATTCAGTATCGTTTCTTTCCCGAGCGCGAAGACCGGGAAAAGCAGTGGGACGAATTGATGGGTATCGCAAATCGAACTGACTTTGATCTGCGTACGCATTCAAAGAAACCGGAAGATGCAGAAGGGAAGCGCTTGAATCCTGATTCAACCGAGGACCTGTCGTACTTTGATGAAGCCACGAAGGAACGCTTTTATCCTTACGTGATCGAGCCGGCCGCCGGCGTCAATCGCACCGTGCTCGCCCTCTTGATGGATGCGTACTCAGAGAAGATAAATGATAAGGGTGAGAAGCGCGTGATTCTGAAATTGCATCCTTCGATGGCGCCAATCAAGGCCGCGATCCTCCCGCTCGCCAAGAATAAACCCGAGATTGTCGGCATGGCGCGGGCGATCAAGCGTTCGCTGCAACCGGTGCTGCGCGCGGTATACGACGATACGGGCGGTATTGGAAAGTTGTACGCGCGCCAGGACGAAATCGGAACGCCCTTCTGCGTCACGGTCGATCATCAGTCATTGGAAGACGAAGCCGTCACCGTGCGCGATCGTGAC
Source organism: Acidobacteriota bacterium (assembly GCA_025463135.1). GTDB lineage: Bacteria > Acidobacteriota > Blastocatellia > Pyrinomonadales > Pyrinomonadaceae > JAOAPY01. Next base: position 41,247 of record JAOAPY010000045.1, on the reverse strand, counting down.
ACCTGGGAACAGGAACGCGTGAAGGTTGCGGAATTGCCCGAGCATCTGCAGAAACGGCTCGCATCATAATGTAGGGGCGGACCTGTGTGTCCGCCCGCGTCCCATGAAGGCAACCTTGGGTGGACACGCAGGTCCGCCCCTACAACATCGATGCCCATCGTTAAGAAACGCAACGTCCAGACTGAAACGCGGCTGCTGCTGGAATCGGCGGATCCGGTTGAGTTGCCGCCCGCGGAGATCGAGGACGGCGCCGTACTCGCCCAGTTCGATAAAATCAAACCTTACATTCCGGAACTGCTGGCGGCCTTGCGCGCCGGCACCATCGCGGAACCGGTACCGGTGATGCTTGACGGCGCGACGTTTGCGATTCACGGTGAGTCCCGCACCTTCTGGGTCAAGCTTTGGCATACGAACGGTTCGGACCTGACAAAGATCGAACGCGCGCAAATCCTCAGCTGCATTCCCTCCACACGCGGTCTGCAGGTAATCGTCGAAGGTGTCGATGATGAAAATGATGAAGACTTCGATGAAGAGGACCTTGACGATTTCGAAGAATAGACAGGTCGATTCTCAACACGAACCTTGCTTCAAGAAATAGACAGCGTACTTGTCTCACAAGTCAGGAAGGGGACACTAGCACCCCAGCACGGCTGCCCGGCCGCCCTGTCCCCGCTAATTCAGGATAGAGTGCATCTTCCAACTCTGCACCCCTCTAAAGACTTTGACCATCTGCAATTGAATCTCAACCAAACTTGGGCGGGGACAGGGTCCCCTTCCTCACTGCCTTGGCCCGCGTTGACTCTCACCACGCTCTTGACTTTGAATCTTGAAGCCTCGACATTGGCTTAGTGTTCCCAATCCCAAAAAAAATCATCGACCTGGCCCTTGCGATTCAAAGCAAGGACGGACGCGCGCTGCTCGTAGGTGGTAGTGTGCGCGATGGGCTGATGGGTCGCGAGCCGAAGGACTGGGATCTGGAAGTCTACAACATTGAACCCAATCAACTGCGCTTGCTGCTTGACCACTTTGGCTCAGTTAACGTCGTCGGCGAAGCGTTCACTGTCTACAAACTCGGTCCTGACATCGACATCTCTATGCCGCGTCGAGAACGCAAGTTAGGTCGGGGCCATCGCGCCTTTCTCATAGAATGGGACCCGATGATGACCATTGAAGAGGCAACGCGCCGTCGCGACTTTACGATTAATGCGATTCTGCAGGATCCGCTCACAGCAAAAATCACAGATCCTTTCGGTGGCCAGGCAGATCTTGAACGCGGAGTCTTGCGCGCAGTTTCCGTCGATACGTTTGCAGAGGACAGCCTGCGCGTGTTGCGGGCCGCACAATTCGCCGCGCGGTTCGAGTTTCGCATTGAGCCTGAGACGGTGGAACTGTGTCGAACGATTGATCTTTCCGACTTACCGGCAGAAAGAATTTGGGGTGAGGTGGAAAAGCTTCTCTTGCGCGCACAGCGTCCTTCGATTGGTTTGGGCTGGCTGCATGCGCTGGGGGTGCTCTCTAAATTGTTTCCGGAGATCGACGCGTTGAGAGATGTACCGCAGGATCCCATTTGGCATCCTGAAGGCGACGTGTTTGTTCACACGCGCCTGGTGGTGGATCGCGCGCGCGAGCTGATCAATGAACTGCCTTACGCGCGGCGGGTGACAGTTATGCTGGCTTCACTCGCTCACGATTTCGGCAAGCCCTCGACCACTGAATTCCTCGAAGGTCGCTGGCGATCACGCGGTCACGAGGAGGGTGGTGTCGCTCCTACGCAATCCTTCCTCGAGCGGTTGAATATTCAGACGCTGGATGGGTATGACGTGCGTGCGCAGGTGATCGCCCTCGTCCGAGAACACCTGAAGCCGGGCGAGTTTTACAACAAACGTGAAGAGGTCGGCGATGGCGCGTTTCGACGGCTGGCACGCCGCTGCGAGATCGATCTGTTATACCGAGTGGCCAAGGCTGATTCGCTGGGCCGCAATGCCGATTGGGTGCCGCGCGAAAAGTGGTATGACGCCGAAGCCCAGGAATGGTTCATCGCCAAAGCGAAGGAATTGGAAGTTGAGCAGCGCCCGCCCGCCCCCTTGCTGATGGGCCGTCACCTGCTGGAAATGGGTCTCGAACCGGGACCAAAGATGGGAGAGATCACCCGCGCTGTTTATGAAATGCAGTTGGACGGGCGAGTTACTTCGATCGAGGAAGCTGCCGCCGCAGCAAAGCAGATTTTGGCCGCGGATGAACGCGGATAGACGCGGATTAAGAGAAGTTCAACAAGAGTTTGATTCCTCTTGCGGTTATGATCCGTATCTACCGGCGAGTTACTTCGCTCGAGGAAGCTGCCGCCGCAGCAAAGCAGATTTTGGCCGCGGATGAGCGCGGATAGACGCGGATTAAGACAAAACGCATAACAAGAGTTGTTAATCCTTTTCGGATCTTGATCCGCGCTTATCCGCGTTCATCCGCGGCTAAACTTCCGGTTGTTGTTGGGTCACGCAGTGGATCGTTCCCATACCCCAGACCAGCGGTTCGCAGTTGATTCCCACTACCCGCCGCTCGGGAAAAAGTTCGCGCAGCACGTCGAGAGCGCGCTGGTCATTCGCATGACCGAAGATGGGCGCGAGGACTACGCCGTTAGCGATATAGAAGTTGGCGTAACTCGCGGGAAGACGATCGAGGTTGCGCTTATCCGTGCTGGTACCGCCGACCACTCCCGGCATGGGCAAGGTCACAATATCGAAAGGATGGCCATTAACGTCCGTCATCTGTCGCAAGCGCCGCAGACTGTCCTCGAGGATTTCATGGTTCGCATCGGCCGGATCGTCTTCAACCGCGCAAACGATTTTTGTCGGTGAGACAAAGCGAGCGATGTCGTCGATGTGACCGTCAGTGTCGTCTCCAACGATTCCTTCGCCGAGCCACAAGATTTTCCGCACACTCAGATAGTCTCTCAGGTACTGTTCGATTTGGCCTCGACTGAGCTGCGGGTTGCGATTCGGATTTAGCAGGCACTGTTCGGTGGTTAATACCACACCGGCGCCGTTGACTTCAATTGAGCCGCCCTCCATGACGATGCCCGGTGCAAAACGCGGAGCATTCAAGATCGATTCCAACTGCCGCGGAATTTCGTCATCCTTCTTGAGTGCTTCGTACTTATTGCCCCAGGCATTGAAGATCCAGTCGTTATATGCGAGACCATGTCCGACAAACTTCAGTTTGGCGTCGACTTCCTCTACTAGTTCCTCCCGCGAGTCAGCGACAAACTTCAGTTTGTCGGACACTTCACGCAGGAGAAAGTTTGGCCCGTAATCGCGAATCCACGAATCAACTGAGGGCAACTGGTGGAAGCGAATGTTCCCCGCTCCTTCAAAGTTACATTGGTCGCGTACTGCTTCCTCCGTCTCTTCATCGTCAACCAGCAGATTGACGACTTCATGTGGAACCAGCGCCGCGATCATCTGCAGGAAAATCTCCTGCACTTGCGGCACGCGCTCGGGCCACGTCTCGGGGTCCTTGGGCCATGAAAGCCAGGTCGCGCTATGGCGGCGCCATTCCGCGGGCATGCGGTAGCCGAGTTCAGCAGGAGTGGGCGAAGTCATCGCTTGCCGGGATCTGCGTCGAGGAACCGATATGAAAGAGCGTTGTAGGAATCAATGCGACGGTCACGCAGAAACGGCCAGTTCTGTCTGGTCTCAGCAATCTTATCGAGATCGCAATCGACCACCAGCACTTCTTCCTTGTTTGCCGAGGCTTTGGCGATGATGCGGCCAAACGGATCGGCGACGAACGACTGGCCCCAGAAATTCAGCTTGCCTTCATGCCCGACACGGTTGACGGCGATGACATAGATTCCGTTCGCAATCGCATGCGCGCGTTGAATTGTTTCCCAGGCGGAATGTTGCGCCTCGTTCATCTCTTTCTTTTCATCAGGTAGCCAACCAATAGCGGTGGGATAGAAGAGTAGTTCGGCGCCGCTCAGTGCCGTAAGACGCGCGGCTTCCGGAAACCATTGGTCCCAGCAGACGAGCGTGCCAATCTTTCCATACGAAGTGTCGTGAGTTTGAAAACCAAGATCGCCGGGCGTGAAATAGAACTTTTCGTAATAGAGCGGATCGTCCGGAATATGCATCTTGCGATACTTGCCCGTAATCTCACCGTTGGCATTAATAATCACGGCCGTATTGTGATAGATGCCGGCAGCACGCTTCTCAAACAAAGATGCGACGATGACGATCTTTTTTTGGCGGGCCAGCCGGCAAAATCTTTCTGTGGTTGGTCCGGGAATTGTCTCGGCAAGTTTGAAGAGTTCGATGTCTTCGGTCTGGCAGAAATACTGCGAACGAAAAAGTTCCTGCAGGCAAACGATCTGCGCGCCTTTCCTGGCTGCTTCGCCAATGCGAGCGATGGCTTTTTTCAGGTTGAGCTCAGGCTTAACATCGCAGCTCATCTGAATCAGGCCGACTTTAACCATGTTTGCTGCTGCTTTCTTCACCATGCCGCGCAGTATAGCAAAGGCCGCTCTCCTGTCAGTACCACCTGCGCCAGGCGGGTGGGTCATCGGCGGCAACAGTCACAAAAGAAGGACCCACCCGCTGACGCAGGTGGTGGGTCAGTTTCGCAGCAAATGTCCGACAAACTTTAGTTTGTCGCGGCGTTACGACAAGCTAAAGCTCATCGGACATCAAACTGACCCACTACCGCTGACGCAGGTGGTACTGACAGCTCTGCCCTAATCGAGTAAGATGTCCGGTCAATTCACACCCTGAACATTTCAAAAAAAGAGAGCAACTCATGATCGATTTCGAATTAACTGATGACCATAATGCCATTGTGCAAACCGTGCGCGAGTTTGCGCAAAATGAAGTCGCCCCCTACATCAAAGAATGGGACGAGAAGCAGCATTTCGAGCGCGCGGTTTTTGAAAAGATGGCCATGCTGAACCTGTTGGGTGTTTGCATTCCCGAAGAATATGGCGGCGCTGGCTTTGACTACATTTCGCTCGGTCTGGTTTGTGAAGAGTTGGAAGCCGTCGATACCTTTCTGCGCGTAGCAATGTCGGTTCACGTGGGTTTGAATTCGCTGACCCTCTATACCTGGGGCACTGAAGAGCAAAAACAAAAATATCTGGTGCCGCAAGCGAAAGGCGAAAAGCTCTCTACCTATGGCTTGACCGAGCCGGGCGCAGGTTCGGATGTCGTGGGTTCGCGCTCGACTGCTCGCCGTGAAGGCGACGAATGGATCTTGAACGGCGAAAAGATGTGGATCAGTCTTGCTGACACCGCTGACAATTTTCTTTTCTTTTGTTGGACTGACGAAGAGAAACGGCGGCAACGCGATCACACCGGGATGTCATGCTTTATCGTTGAACGCACCATGAAGGGGTTTTCATCGGGCACCATTCACGGCAAGCTGGGGATTCGCGCCGGCAACACCGGCTACTTCAGCCTGCAGGATGCGCACGTGCCGAATGAAAACCTGGTTGGTGAAGAAGGCGAGGGCTTCAAGATCGCGATGTTCGCGCTCGAGCAGGGCCGTTACACCGTTGCCTCAGGCGCCACCGGCTTGATTCGCGCGTCGCGTGATGCATCGATCGCTTATGCGAACGAGCGCGAGACCTTTGGCACAAAGATCGCGAACCACCAACTCGTAAAACAAAAAATCGCCGACATGGAAGCTGATTACCAAATGAGCCACCTACTGTGGCTGCGCGCCGGCTGGCTGAAGAATGAAGGCAAGCCCAATGGCCGCGCCACGAGTTTGGCGAAATGGCAAGCGACCGTGCGCAGTGAGAAAGCCGCTTCGATGGCCATCGAAGTTCACGGCGCGAACGGTTACTCCAACGACTATCCCGTCGAACGTTATCTGCGCAATTGCAAAGCCGCGATCATCTACGAGGGCACCCGCGACATTCACACATTGATGCAAGCCGACTGGGCGCTTGGTCTCAAGAAAGAAAAGCCCGCGCGCAAGACGCTCCCGCCTTGGAAGCCCTCAAACTAAGCATCCAGTCCAAAAGGATGTCCAATCTCGTGCGCCATAATCGATGTTATGTTATCCAGGTTTGATTCATTGGTACCAATAGCAGTACTGGCATTTGTTGTTATATGTTCGCCGGTGGGAGTCGTTACACTGCCGATACTTGAAGAGGCCCCTCCGGTGAGTTGCGAGCCGGGCGCCGGCCTATGAACGTAGTGTGTATTTATTTGATTTGCACCCGTCGGAGGTGATGTGACCGATGCATAGGTGAAGGTTACACCTGAATTATTCCCGTTCGGTCCATTTGAATTCTGCCAGTTATTAAATGCATCTTCAATGGCCCCAAGCTCCTGAGTTGAAAAGTCATTCTCATTAATTAGAACCGCAACATTCTGATTGTGTGGCCAATGTGCTCCGTTGGTTCGTGCGAGCATTGGAGGCGTGGAACAAGGAGCTTGCGCTATTACGAGGATACTCGGATCAAGCCAGATTCCAATCCACAGTGTTATGAAGAGCAATACTATCAAATGCGGGATTTCCAATGCGAGGATCCTTTTCATGAGGCCCTCATTGTTGGGTTCGTTGCAAGGAAGTAACCGCAAGCTTACGGAGTCTCATAAGGAAGGCCGCCTCTTCTTCGCCGTCATGCTTACCAAATTGCGAAAGTTCATCAAGAGCGTAAACTTTTCCGGCCTTCAGCTCATAGGCGGTTACAATATGGAAGTCTTCTAAAGCATCGTCGCGCGTAAGGAAGAAGACGTATCGCGCGCCAACGCCCGGCATGTTCTCTTTGGCGATGCTGTACCAATGAATCCGTCCTGATGCAAACCTAACTCTCCCGCCTTGGCGATCAGCTTCGATTACACAACCTGGCGAAATACTCAGGACGTCCCTATTCGTGATTATTTCATCAACCTTAATTGTAAACTCAGAGTAAACGCCGGTCTTGTCATTCGATAAATATGCCTGAGCGTTTAGTACGTCACCTATGACCACAGTCTTGCTCTGAGCCAGTGGCATATCGGGTAGCGTTAGATCAACGCCATCTACTCTCGTTGTAGTATCAGCAGGATCTGTGGGGTCCACCCGCCAATCGGATTTATCATGATTCTTGCTTTTCGCACTCCTATTCAGTCGCGCTTGAGCGTCAGATGGTTCGGGGCTTGAATGATCCACAAGAGGCCAGAGGGTTTTATCAATCCTCTGTTTTTCAGTAGCGTTCTGTGCTTGGGAACGCAGCGCGGCAATTGCCGATAAAGCAATTGCCACTATCAGGAGCAGCAGAACTATCCATTTCTGCGGACTTCTCATCCCGGGACCTCCTTTCTATGCTCAGACCATTTGGAGTGTTGGCTGATTTCGGACGCATCGCTTGGATGCTCGCGGAGGAGCCTGAAAAACCAACTTTATTTTACGATCCTCTGCGGAAGGCTGCCACGATAGTATGTTATGGTTGCAAGTGCGTTGCGCACCCTAACGCCGCGCTTCGAAGATACGATTGAAGGGCGTTTCGGTTGCGCGTCGAAATTCAGTAAACCCGCCGGCCAGGACCACGTCTCGAATTGCCGACTCGGGCGCCACCGCTCCCAGCGCTGGTCCATCCAGGGCCAACGAATTCGACGTGCAGCAAAGTGTGGACGCGCCAGAGAAAGTGCGGCCGATGATATTGAAGTTTTCCTCGACTGTATTGCCCGCCATCGGTTCGACGATCAAAGCACTGCCGTCAGCCGCCAATACCTCAGCCGCGCGCTTGCAAGCGCCGACGGGATCGCCCATGTCGTGCAGGCAATCAAAGAATGCCACCATGTCGTAACCTTCGTCTGGAATATCGTTGGCGTTGGCAGTCGCAAAAGTAACTCGATCGGAGACACCCGCGTCTCTGGCTCTTTCTTTTGCCGTCTCAATCGAGCCGGGATGATTATCAAAGCCCCAGAAACGAGAGTTCGGATACGCCTTGGCCATGATGATTGTGGATGAGCCATGGCCGCAGCCGATATCGGCGACTTTGCCGCCCGCTTTGAGTTTTTCTTCGATACCTTTCAGCGCCGGAATCCACGATCCAATCAAGTGCGCAGTGTAACCCGGACGAAAGAACCGCTCAGTGCCGACAAACAGATCCGGATCATGCTCGCCCCAGAGCATGCCACCGCCGTGGCGAAAATATTCCTCGATCTTTCCCACCGCGCTATTCATGGCCTTGACCACGTGGAAACCACCGCCGACGTAAAAAGGACTGGTTTCATCCGTGAGCGCCATGGCCTGCTCCGGTCCCATCGAGTAACGCCCGCCGGCTGCGTCATAATCTACATAGCCGCTCGAGGCTTGATTGATCAGCCATTCGCGCACATATCGTTCGTTGGTCGAAGTTTTCTCAGCCAGCTCCGCGGAGGTTTGTGGCCCACCTGCGGCCAGGGCTTTGTAAAGACCCAGCTTCTGTCCAATGTAGGCAAGCGATGAACTAAGAGAGGCGCCCAGGTCTGTTACAACCTGGCCCAGAAATTTGTGCATCTTGTCTTCGTTGATCGGTGTAGCAGGAATAACAGCAGACATAAGGACCTCCTGAACTCAGCGATAATTTTTTGTCGGGCGTTACGGTGTTGTCTGTTTACGACACTGCGGTGGGATATGTCAACTCCAATGATGTAAGCACTATCCCGCAAAGGTGCAAAGCACGCAAAGACTTTAAAATATTTCTTTGCGTGCTTTGCACCTTCTTGGGAAAACCTCTCGTGCTTATAGTGCGAATCCACGGCGCCTTCCAGGTACTTTGAATAGCAGATGTTTTGCAGTTCGAGCGAATATGCTCGTTCACGCCGAAGGTTTGAAATTGAATAGCCGTGGGCATCGCCCATGGATCGCCGATTAGATGTGGCACGCGCATCTTGCGCGTGGGTTGAGGGTCAGAGGCCCGTTAATTTCAAGATTTTCGTTCGCAAGCCAGCCACGAACGAGACGCTCGCGCCACATCCGACCAGCTACAAATTCCAGGGCCGCTCTGTTAGTATTGCTGCGCATTTCATTCGTCTGCGACCGGTGCCTGCTTGTCTGAAGTCGCAGCCACTAATTCGGGAAACAGGAGAGCCAAAATGGTTCATGAATTAAAGACAGAGCGAGAACTGTCTCTGGACTTCCTACGCGTGTGTGAAGCGGCGGCAATTGCGGCGGCGCGAACTATGGGCCAGGGTGATCGCAAGTATTCCGATCACGTCGCCGTGGAAGCAATGCGCGAAGTGATGGACACCGTGCCCATGCGCGGTCGCATCGTGATTGGCGAAGGCGAGCGCGATGAAGCCCCCATGCTTTACATCGGCGAAGAGGTGGGTGGCGGCTTTGGCGTCAGCGATGACGTAGCCCAGTTGTGTCCGGAAGTCGATATCGCCGTCGATCCGCTGGAAGGGACCAACCTCTGTGCTCTGGGAGCGAACAATGCGATCGCCGTCCTGGCCGCGGCCGAACGCAACGGCCTGCTGAACGCTCCGGATATCTACATGGACAAGATTGTGGTGGGACCATCGTCGCGCGGCGTCGTCGATATCGATGCGCCAGTGAAAGACAACCTCAAGAATATCGCCCGCCGGCTGGGCCGCGACGTCGAAGACCTGACAGTGATCGTGCTGGAACGCAAGCGTCATAAAAAATTAATCGATGAAGTCCGAGAAGCAGGCGCGCGTATTCGGCTGATCGGCGACGGCGATTTGTCGGCCGGTATTTCCGCAGCGGTTGCGGGCACGAATATTCACGCGCTGATGGGCATTGGTGGCGCCCCGGAAGGCGTGATTACCGCCGCTGCCATGAAGTGTTTGAATGGCGAGATCCAGGCGCGCCTGGTTTACGATCCGGACCGGCTGGGCGTGGATAAAAGTAAGGTCCCACCCGCGGAGGTCGTGCTCGACAGGCTGCAATCAATGGGCATCAAAGATCCGAACAAGATCTATGACACCGACGATCTCGCTCCCGGCAAGAAGATCATTTTTGCCGCCACGGGTGTAACCGACGGCGCGCTGTTGAAGGGCGTCAGATTTTTTGGCGCCGGCAAGCGAACTCATTCGCTGGTCATGACTACCGAATCCAAACACATCCGGTTTGTGGACACGCTGCACATTGAAGGCGGCCCGGATACCGTTATCAGGTTTTGATAAAGCAGAAGTTCTTTGGTCCTGGGTCTTAGGCCTTTGAGATTTTGCGTAACTACGCGCTTGCGGCCGAAGTTGGCCTTCTGAAAGCAAAGCCAAAGACCAAAGGTCAAAGACCAAAGATCAGTTCTAATGCCATCATCGCCGACCGACTATATCCGCCAAACTTCTCCCGATCGCCGCCCGCTCCTGATCTGGGCCGGCGTGGCCGGCGTCTCATTGGTAATCATGGGAATGATCATAGGCGCGCCGCTGGCTCAGGCCTGTGGGCACAGCGGGTTCGCGTTCGCCGTCTATGAAGTTTTCAGTCGTCTGTGTCATCAGATTCCTGAGCGCTCGTTCTTCATCGCGGGTCATCAATTTGCCGTGTGTGCGCGATGCACGGGGATTTATGCGGGCTTCACCGTGGGCACGCTTGGTTATCCCCTGTTGCGTTCGTTGCAGAGTATCGACACGCCGCCGCGACGCTGGTTGTTTCTGGCCGCGGTGCCGTTGGCGATCGATTTTTTGCTGGGGTTCTTTGGCCTCTGGGAGAACACACATCTATCTCGGTTCCTGACGGGGGCGCTGCTCGGATCGGTGTCGGTGTTTTATGTCATGCCGGGATTGGTTGACCTCAGCCTAAAAGAATTGCGCCAGTTGTTCACCCGGAAGGCCGTTGAGATTAAATCCTAGCCTCCTTTGGCGAACCGAACCATTCTTCATTGGTGATTTTTCATTTCTCATTTCGGCATCTGTGCTTTGGGGAATCGATAAGCAACTGCGCCACAGAGCCACTGGCGAAATAAGCAAATACGATTGAAGGTGGTAAAAACTCAAAATACGGAGCCGAAGCGGTAGCGACCGGATCCTTCATTGAACTTGCAATCCGGTTTTCTCAATCATCAAGAGAGATGAGAGAGCGTAGGAATTAGAGTGACTCTGGGATCCGGTCGCTGCCGCTTCCGGTTCTGTACGTCAGTCTCACATCGCATATGCCCAACTAAATCATCCTCAACCGGCACCATTCCGCGGTCTTCGTTGGGCCACAAGCCGAGCGTAGGGTAGAATCGAGGCCCATTCGAGAGTTTGCTCGATGGAAGATGCCCTGCTATTCATGAGGCCAGACTAATTAGCCGATTTTCGCGCCGTGCGATGAACCCACACGGCGCTTTTAAGTTTGAGGATTAGCCATAATGTTTCTTTCCCTCGAGGCAGATGATCCCGCGGTGTTTACCGGATATAAGCTACCGGTGTTTACCGGCGATGTGTGTGACCCCAGCGTTACAATCCCTCGACAGTTTCAGAACTATTGCGCCGTCGTCACCAAGACTCAAAACAACATCAGCCCGCTCTATCGACTCGACAGTTTCGATTGGACCGTGCTGGTCTTATACTTCACGATTTTATTCGTCCTCTCTGTCTACGGGCTCTATCGTGTCAAGCAGGTGATCGAGTTCTGGCGCTATCGCCACATTGTACCGACACCCAGCGGACACTTTGCCGAGGACGAATTGCCGCACATCACCGTGCAGCTCCCTCTATTTAATGAGATGTACGTGGTCGAGCGTCTGGTGAAGGCCATCACTGAGATTGATTACCCGCGCGATCGGTTCGAGATCCAGGTGCTTGACGATTCAACCGATGAGACCGTGAAGATAGCCGAAGCCACAGTGGCGAAGTACGCGCAAGAGGGCTTTGATATTCATTACGTACATCGAAAGGAGCGTATAGGGTTCAAAGCGGGCGCGCTTGCTCATGGCACTACCACGGCGAAGGGCGAACTGCTCGCCATCTTCGATGCGGACTTTGTGCCCAGGCCCGATTGCCTGCGCAAGCTGGTCGATTTTTTCAAGGACCCGCTGGTGGGCTGCGCGCAAATGCGCTGGTCCCATATCAATGGCAAATACAACTTGCTGACGCGCTTGCAGACGATCATGTTGGATGGGCATTTCGTGGTCGAGCAGACGACGCGCAATCGCACCGGCGGTTTCTTCAATTTCAACGGCACCGCCGGCATCTGGCGGCGCACGGCCATCGACATGAGCGGCGGCTGGCAACATGACACACTCACCGAAGATACCGATCTTAGTTTTCGCGCGCAGCTAATGGGCTGGAAATTTATCTATCTGCTCGATGAAGAAGCGCCCGCGGAAATCCCGGTTGAGATTAATGCCTTCAAGGCGCAGCAGCGCCGCTGGGCCAAGGGTGTGATGCAAGTGGGCATCAAGCTCTATCCGCGAATTTGGAATGCGCCCTTGCCGGCTCGCCTCAGGCTGGAAATGTTTTTTCGTCTCACCGGAAACATCAGCTATCCGTTGATGATCGTGGCGAGCTTCCTGCAGTTCCCACTCTTGCTGGTGCGTTACAATCAGCCTTTGTATCACCTGATGGTTCTGGATCTGCCGCTGTTGTTCTTCTCTACAATTTCGGTAGTCCTCTTTTATGGAACTGCGGTCTGGTATCTCGATGAAAAACGCACGCCGCGATTACTGCACTTGCCGCTGGTGATGGCGCTGGGGATTGGGCTCGCTTTTTCAAATGCGCGCGCCGTGCTCGAAGCGCTGTTCGGCGTGAAGTCTGATTTCGTGCGCACCCCCAAGTACCGGGTTGAGGAAGCCAGCGACGAAACCTGGAAGAAAAAGAAATACCGGCGCAAGCGAGGCTGGCTGCCGCTGTTGGAGCTGAGCTTTGCTCTCTATTTTCTACTGGCAATTGTGTACGCGGCACGTTTGCATATGTGGGGCACGATCCCTTTTCTCACACTTTTCTTGTTTGGCTTTGGCTATATGGGGGCGATGAGTTTAATGCAAACGGCCGGAGGCAAGCGCGTTTTCTCCTTCTCAGCCGCGAATCGGTAAGTCAACATTGCGGATCAATTCTCAGCCGCTAACCGATCAGTCAAGCTTCGAATCAATAGATCAAGTAACCATCGGACAGCCAGGAAGGGAACCCATAGCCCCAGCATTGATACTCTTTCTTTTCTTGAAGCTACCAAAACTCGAGCGGGGACAGGGTCCCCTTCCTGACTTGTCCAATGCCCACTTGACTTCTCGTTCTATGCATTGAAATCTCCCCACGACTTCTCAAACCGAGCGACTTATTTCCCTCTCGATCTTTTCTTTTCTAATTCTTGCTTTCGTTCTCACCGATGCACTAAGATTTCCGGGTTCTCGATAATACTCAATTTGCAATCACGCAAGCGTTTCTGAAGCACTGAAACGGTCCGTAGAAACTTCTCAAAAACGAGAGGAAGAAATGAAAAACAATACCCTGTTCAAGGCATTCGTTCTGCTTACCTGTCTTTTGATCTTCACGGCGGTGATGGCCCAATCCCAGGCAACAACCGGGAATATCGAAGGCCGCGTACTTGATCCTAAAGGGGCCGCGATTCCAGGCGCGACGATCGTCGCCGTCAATCAGGATACCGGCCTCGAAAAAACAACCACCACCAATGACGAAGGCGGCTTCAGTCTCATTCTGCTGCCACCGGGAAATTACACCGTGCGCGCTAACGCGAATGGCTTCGCCCAGAGCGAAATCAAGAACGTCAATGTCCATGTCGGTGGCCGGACCCCACTCGACTTGAACCTGACCGTCGGTGGTGCGACCGGCACGGTCACGGTCAGCAGTGAAGCGCCAGCCATCGAAACCTCGGTGACATCGGTATCGACGACGATTAACTCCCGCGCGATCGAGAACCTTCCCGTTAATGGACGCAACTATCTTGATTTTGCCACGCTCACTCCGGGAGTTATTCGCGATCAAAATCGCGAAGGCGACCTTTCAGTGGGCGGACAGAAGGGCACGCTCAACAGTTTGCAGGTGGACGGAGCGGACAATAACAACACGTTCTTCGGCCAGTCGTTTGGTCGCACGGGGACGCGTCCTCCCTATCAGTTTTCGGAAGAGTCGGTACAGGAATTCCAGGTTAATCAGAACGGATTTTCGGCGGAGTTTGGCCGCGCCGGCGGCGCCGTCATCAATGTCGTGACCAAGTCGGGCACAAACTCTTTTCACGGCGGCGGCTTTGAATTCTTTCGCGATGAATCGCTGAACGCCCAAACGCCGCAGCTAAAGGCTTCGCAGTTCCAGCGCCGCCTGCCCAACAAGCGTCCTCCTTTGCAGATCCATCAATTTGGCGGGCGGCTCGGTGGTCCAATCAAACAGAATAAGGCGTTCTTCTTTTTCACCTATGACGGCCAGCGACAGAAGCTGCCGAACTTCCTCGATCCGCCAAACTTTTTCACGCAACCCGCTGCCATTCAAACGCTCCTGCTGCCGAAGCTGAATACTTATCAGATCAATCGCAATCAGGACGTCTTTATGGTGAAGACCGATATCGCGCTCAACAAGAATAACCAGTTGTCGCTGAGGCTTAATCAGCAAAACTTCACCGGCAAGAACAACGAGTTCAGCGGTACCCTGGGTACCCAGGAACATTCCGGCGATAGCCTTGCCAAGACCACTACGTTTTCTGGATCGCTCGTCTCAACTTTGAAGAGTAACGTCACCAATGAGTTTCGTTTTCAGGTTGCCAGGGACCGCGAACCGGGACAGGCAAACAGCACGCAGCCGGAAGCCCAGATCAACACCGGCTCGGGGTTTCTGTTGATTGGCCGCAACAATTTCAGCCCGCGCGAGACCACCATCAAGCGCTGGCAGTTCGTCGATAACCTTTCGATCATTCACGGCCGGCACAATTTCAAAACCGGGATCGATGTCAACAACGACAAGATCTTTAATTTCTTTCCCGGCTTCTTTTCCGGACAGTACACCTTTAGCCCGATCAGCGGCGTGGCCGTCAGCGGTTACGAAGGCTTTCTGAAGAACACGCCTACCGCCTTTTCACAGAGCTTTGCCGGCGCCGGCACTACCGGAGCAACAACGCATCCCAACAGCAGAGATTTTGCCGTCTTTGTTCAGGACGATTTCAAGCTGACGCCGAAACTGACTTTCAATCTGGGCTTGCGTTACGACAAGCAGATCATGGCGCGACCACCGGTTCAGAATACCGACGCGGCTTTGCTGGCGGCGGGGTTGGATACGAGCCGGCAGCCGAACGATGGCAACAACTTTGGACCACGAGCGGGGTTTAGTTATGCGCCGAATGAGAAGACAGTGATCCGCGGAGGTTATGGAATCTTCTATGGGCGAACAACTGCGATCATGTTAGGCACGGCCCATTCAAACAATGGCATCAACATTTTGGGTGTGACCCTGTCGTGCACGGTGGTGCCCAATCCCTGTCCCACCTATCCAAATGTTTTCACTACGGCGCCGACCGGCGGCGCCAACATCCCGAACATTTTTCTGTTCGCAAAAGACTATCAGCAGCCTTATGTGCAACAGGGGAGGATAGGCGTTGAACGCGAGCTGGTGAAGAACATCACCCTTTCCGTAACCTATCTGTACTTCCGCGGTGTGCACCTTTCACGCACGCGCGATATCAATCTCTTTGCGCCAGTGGCGACCAACGCTGTCGACAGCGTCACCGGACAAACGTTTGTGATACAGCGGTTTCCCGGGGCGACTTTTGCGGCCAGCGCGCCGGTTCGGCCATTCACCAGATTCAACCGTATCAACCTGTTCGAGGACTCAGCGAGTTCGCGCTATAACGGATTGGCGATCCAGGGCCGGAGACGTTTCTCGCCCTCGCACTTGATACCTTTCCTTGAAGGCAGCGGCTCGCAGTTCCTGATGTCCTACACCTTCTCAAAAGCTGAAGATGACAAGCCTGATCAAACGTCGGTCGTGCCGGGAGGCGGTGATGATTCCAAGGTTGCTCAGAACCCGTTCGATCTGCGTGACGAGTGGGGTTATGCAGATGCCGATCAACGACATCGCCTGGTGCTTAGTTCGGTCTTTGAAGTGGGCCGAGTGAAATCCAGTAACAAGCTGCTGCGAATACTGTTCAATGATTACACTTTATCAAGCATCACTCAGATGCAATCCGGCCTGGCCTATTCGGCCCAGATCGGCGCCGACCTAAACCGCGACGGCAATTCGCGCGATGACCGTGTTCCCGGGTTCAAGCGCAATAGCTTTCGTTCGCCGGCCACCTATCAAAGCGATACGCGAATTACCCGCACGATTCGCCTGGGTGAAACTATGAAGCTGCGCTTGATAGCAGAAGCGTTCAATATTTGGAACCGGGCGAATGTCGGTTTGGCGCCGGGCGGCGGCTACTTCTCGTTTGTGAATATTAACCAGTACACCGGATTCACGGCGGTGACCGCGACGAACACTTTGACCTTGGCGCGACCGGCGGCGTCCGCGGCCTTCGGCCTGCCGCGCTCAATCACTACGCCGAGACAGGTGCAACTGGCGATCAAATTTGATTTTTAGATTTGTTCCCGTGACCGGTCTTTTTAGGGTCTGCGGTAACGACCGGATCCTTCTCCCGAGACGAGTTTCCAGGAGTTTTGTTCTCGTTGGGACTCCGACGCAGATTGAATCCAGGATCCGGTCGCTACCGGCTCCCGGTGCTGTAACTGCTAATTGTCATCAACTAAGTCCGATGAGCTTTAGCTTGTCGTAACGCTGCGACAAACTAAAGTTTGTCGGACATTTGCTGCGAAACTGACCCACTACCGTCATGGCTCAGGGGCTTGACATCGTAATTGCGCGTTGCCTATAGTCAATCGCACAAGTTTCAAGCTATGAATTACGCTTACCACTGCTGCTGTTGCACCTATTGCGCCTGTTGTCCAGGTCGCGATCGGGAAAGCTTCCGCGGGAGTGAAGAGCAAGTTTCTTCTTAGCCAAACGCAGCAAGTTTTCGAGAGCCGGTCGCGAGTACCCAACCAGGGTTCGCGGCCGGCTTCTTATTTTATTGTCGAGGCAAAAGAACTATGGTCGCCAGTGTCCTGGAGTTTCCGCTCAAGCTTGATCGTTTTGATTCTGTTGAAGCAGCCATTGGCCACACGCCCTTGATTCGTCTGCGTCGAGTGGCCGGCGATCTTGCCGCCGGCGTTTCCGTTTACGCCAAGGCCGAGCATCTGAATCCCGGGGGTTCCGTCAAAGATCGGGCGGCGCTGGCGATGATTCTGGCGGGTGAGCGGAACGGGAAACTGCGACCCGGTATGACAATCCTTGATGCGACCAGCGGTAATACCGGAATCGCCTACGCGATGGTGGGGGCCGCGCGCGGCTATCCGGTTACCATTTGCCTGCCACAAAATGCGAGCCGGCAGCGCAAGCACATCCTGCGCAGTTTTGGTGTCGAGATCATCGAGACTGATCCGCTCTTGTCCACCGACGGCGCGCAATTGATTGCTCGCGGACTGTTCCAGGACAACCACAGCAAGTACTTCTATCCCGATCAATACAACAACGAAGCTAACTGGCGCGCTCATTACGAACGCACTGCGCCCGAGATCTGGGAGCAAACCGCGGGGCGCATCACCCACTTTCTTGCGGGCCTGGGAACTTCAGGCACCTTCGTGGGAACGACGCGCAGGCTGAAAGAAATGAAGCCGGCCATTCAGGCCATCTCGATGCAGCCGGAATCGCCTTTACATGGGCTCGAGGGATTGAAACACATGGCCACCGCGATGGTGCCGGGGATCTACGATCCGTCGCTGGCAGACCAGCAGGTAGAGGTCGCCACCGAAGACGCTCAGGAAATGGTTCGGCGCCTGGCTCGAGATGAAGGTCTGCTGGTTGGTCCCAGTTCAGGAGCGAATGTTTTTGCGGCGCTGCGATTGGCGCGAACACTGTCGAGTGATTCGCTGGTCGTCACGATCTTGTGCGATGGCGGCGAGCGCTATGCGGATTAGCGAGTTCGACAAACTTCAGTTTGTCGTCAACTGTACTACAGGCTGCCAGCCTGTAGTTTTACGCGGCTGGTTGGCAGCCTGTGCAACAGACGACAAACTGAAGTTTGTCGAACGATAAGATGATTCAACTCAGCGCAAATCATCAGGAAGAAATCGCCGCGCACGGCGAGCGGGATTATCCTTATGAGTGCTGCGGCCTGCTGATTGGTCGCTTTTCCGAGCACGACGGTAAAGTGGTTATTGAAACATATCCGATATCGAACGCGCGTGAAGAAGCGGCTAAGCGCAACCGTTTTCTGATTCGTCCCGAAGAATTGCTCCAAGGTGAGCAATATGCGCTTAAAAGAAATCTTGACATAGTCGGCTTTTACCACTCGCATCCTGATCATCCCGCGGTGCCGTCACAATACGATCTCGAGCATGCCTGGCCTGCCTACTCGTACATTGTAGTGGCGGTACGAGACGGTAAGCAGGAAGACTTTCGTTCGTGGGAGATGGAAGCGGATCGGTCGCGGTTCAATGAGGAAGAAATAATCCGAAAGAGTTGAGGCAGTTAAGTACTCACGACGCTATGAATACACTTGCTCTGAAAGTGACAACGCACATCTTTGAAAGGAAAGTAATCATGTCTATTACCATCGCGGTTCCCACGGCACTGCGCCAATTTACCGGCGGCCAGTCGCGCGTCGAGGTCGAAGCAACGACGGCCGGCGAGGCGCTTGATCAATTGACGGCGGAATACAGCGAATTGCGACGCCACCTTTATTCGGACCAGAACACCTTGCGCAGCTTCGTCAACGTATATGTCAATGACGAAGATATCCGCCATCAGTCCGGCCCTGATACTCCGCTCAAACAAGGCGACACGCTGATGATTGTTCCTTCAATAGCCGGAGGTTCCACCACGGAAGCCGAAGTCGTGGCCGCCCTGCCCGCTCTTTCCAATGAAGAGATCGCGCGTTATAGCCGGCACCTGATCATGCCGGAGGTGGGACTAAAGGGTCAGCAGCGTTTGAAAGCCGCGAGCGTGCTGATGATCGGCACGGGTGGTCTGGGTGCACCGTTGGGAATGTACCTGGCAGCGGCAGGCGTGGGGCGTCTGGGCATTGTTGATTTTGATGTGGTCGACGCTTCGAATCTGCAGCGGCAAATAATTCACGGTACGAAAGACATCGGCAGGCGCAAGATTGATTCGGCGCGTGATCGGTTGAGCGATATCAATCCGCACATCGATATCGAAACGCACGAAACGCGCTTGAGCAGCGACAACGCGCTGGCGTTAATCAGGAACTACGACATTGTTGTTGATGGCACGGACAATTTTCCCACGCGCTATTTGGTCAACGATGCCTGCGTGCTCAGCGGCAAACCAAATGTGTACGGCTCTATATTTCGCTTTGAAGGACAGGCGAGTGTGTTTTGGGCTGAGCGCGGAGCGTGCTATCGCTGTCTCTATCCCGAACCGCCGCCGCCCGGCCTGGTACCGTCGTGCGCCGAGGGCGGAGTGTTGGGTGTCCTGCCGGGAATTGTCGGCGCCATCCAGGCGAATGAAACAATTAAGATCATTTTGGGCGCACCAGACACACTGGTGAACCGCCTGTTGTTGTTTGATGCCTGGCAAATGAAGTTTCGCGAGCTGAAGCTGCGCAAAGATCCAAACTGTCCGGTGTGCGGTGAGCACGCCACTATCAAAGAGCTGATCGATTATGAAGAGTTCTGCGGGCTGTCTCCGAACCAGCAACCAGAGCCTCCAAAACTCATTGAGATCACGGCCAGTGAACTCAAACGCCGGCTTGATCGCGGTGATGATATTCAGGTGATCGATGTGCGCGAACCGCACGAGTACGAGATCGCGCGATTGCCCGGCACCACCTTAATCCCGCTCGGGCAGGTTGTGGCGCGCATGAACGAGATCGATCCGGCGCGGGAAACGATCATGCATTGCAAAGGCGGTGTGCGCAGCGCGAAAGCGATAGAAGCTTTGCAGCAAGCCGGGTTTGCCGGCAACCTGGTAAATCTGAAGGGCGGGATTACAGCCTGGTCCAATGAAGTGGATCCGTCCGTGCCGAAGTATTAGCTAAGTCCGACGAACTTCAGTTTGTCGTTTTCAATCCATAGACACCCTGTTCGGACGTTCGTCGTTCATCCGAAGAAGTCTGTTTGCAAGTCATCGACAAACTGAAGTTTGTCGGACGGTTCTGCTAAACTCCCGCAGCATGAAATCCGACGCTGCTGACGATAAATCCGTTCGCTATGCTCTCGTCACGGGCGCCTCAACGGGCCTCGGCAAAGTCTTTGCCCAGGCGCTCGCCGCGCGCAAACATAACCTTGTCCTGGTTGCCAGATCCGAAGACAAACTTGCAACTCTTGCCGCTGACTTGAAAGCGAACTATGGAATTCTGGCTGAGACTCAGCCCTGGGATTTGGCGGCCCCAGGGGCCGGACAACGTCTCGTGCAACGTCTGCTGCAACGCAATCTGAGAATTGATTTGCTGGTCAATAACGCCGGGTTTGGGGTACAGGGAGAATTTCGCAAGCTGGACTTGAATCGTCAGCTCGAGATGATTCAATTGCACAACACGTCGGTGGTGGAACTGACATACTTGCTGTTGCCTGGAATGATCGAGAAACGCAGCGGGGGCATTATCAATATTTCGTCAATGGCCGGCTTGCAGGCAATTCCTTACGCCACACTCTATTCCGCCACCAAATCGTTTCTCACGATCTTTTCAATCGCTTTGGAACGCGAAGTGGGGCGTCATGGCGTGAAAGTTGTGACCGTCTGTCCCGGCCGGCTGAAAGCTGCTCCGCGGGGTGAACAGCCGCGGGATGCGCAGCGGAAAAAATTTCCCGGCGGCGAACAAGCGCCCGAAGATGTCGTTGCTCAAACTTTGAAGATGCTTGACGACGGCGGTGGAATGTTAATTCCCGGCCTCGTCAACAAGTTTGCGAATGTCGCTCAGCGATTTTTTCCAAGAAGGTTGGTGGCCAAGGTCGTGGGCAAGCTATCGCGGCCGAAGGCTGATGAAGCGGTTTAGTTTCATTCCCGGGGATTGAGAGACGGCCCAAAGACTTGCACAACAGCGGCTTTTTAAAGGTTCGGTATAGTGCGCGTCGGACCGGTCAGGAAGGGGTCCCTGACTCGCTTCAAGGTGGGCCATGTTCATGAAGAAGTTATGGCATTACCCCGGCAAAGCATGTTCTCGTTACTTGATCGTCTTGCAACTCGAGGCGGGGACAGGGTCCCCTTCCTAACTTGTCCGATGCACACTCGACTTCTGATATTAAGAGATGAGTCATCAGATACTCTCAAACACCTTGCCTGTTTTTTATCGGCTCGCCTTCATAAGCCAGATGCCGGCGCCAATCCAGCACCCGATGATTTCCGTAACGGCCAGCAGGACGGCCGTTATTTGGAATGGTAATCGCCATGTCCCCTGGGCCAGGTGCTGCACGTGATCAGGGCTGGTGATCATAAAGTGATTGACCGCCCCAAAAACCAGCGAACCCAGCATTGACAGCAGTAGGATTGCACCGCCGACTCGCCGCAGTCGCGTCCATAACAGAAACATTGACGCCAGGGGCGCGAGGGTGATTATTATCAGAATGAAAAGTTCCTGCGCGACTGTTAGCTCGATGGCCAGTCGTTGGTGGGCCAATCCATGAACTGTCGCCACCAGTGCATGACCGAGGACTAAAGCCGTACCGTAAGCGGTTTGTTTGTTCATGCTCTGGATCCTAATATCAGTTGGGCTACGAAGTTGCGAACAAAAATCAACAAATTGAAGGTATACAACAGACAAAAACGTTAAAGCCGAACCGGCTCGCGCTATCCCCGTTCGACCTTCTGTGTTATAGTTCGCACTCGCACGGCTCGCTTGAGATCTGGATCGCGTCGTTGTTTTCGACCCGCCTGTTCCGATCCGAAGCTCATTTTTAGCGGCTCCAAATAGGCTTCAGAGCGTTTCACAATAAAATCGTCGCCCATAACTATACTCGGAGATTTCAGAACTATGAAAATCCTACTTTATAACCCAGATAATGGGGTCACGCGCAATTTCATGCCCCATCTCTGGATGTTTCTGCTGAAATCTCTCACGCCTCCGGGGCACGAAGTGATTTTGGTTGACGGCAACGCTAAGCCGATGGACGAGAACGAGTTGGTGCGCTTCGCAAAAGAAGAGGGAGTCGGATTAGTAGGCATCGGGGCAATGACCCGAATGATTGCCAAGGCGTATCGCATGGGTGACGCCCTAAGGGCTGCGGGAATTCCCGTGGTGATGGGTGGGCCCCATGTTACAGAGTTGGCCGACGAAGCGCTGGGACTGGACGGCGGGCCCCGCCACGCAGATGCAGTGGCCCTGGGGGAAGCAGATGAAACCTGGCCTGTCATTGTTGAGGATGCAGCGCATGGCCGGCTAAGAGATAAATACGAGCCCGTTGACGAAACAGGCAAAGAGCGGAAACCAAGTCTGCAGCCCTATCCCACCATTCCCTGGGATACGATTGACCTCGATCAGTTCAATTTGATCCCAAAGATCCTTCAGCGATTTACAGAGGCACACGGTTCAGGTTGGAAGTATTTCAACATGATGCCGGTAGAGTCGGGCCGCGGGTGTCCCTATGGTTGCGAGTTCTGCACGGTGACGGGATTCTTCGGAGATTCAATTCGCTTTCGTACCAATGAGAGTGTTGTCAACGAACTTCTGATGCTCAAGACACGCGCCCGTAGAGAGCGCGGTCAGGTTGCAGTCTTTTTCATCGACGACAATTTCGCCATCAACATCAAGCGTACCAAGTCGTTGCTGCGCGACATTATCGCCGCGGGCGCCGAGATGCCCTGGACCGCTCAGATCAGCGCCAACCTGCTGCGCGATGAAGAATTGGTTGATTTGATTGCGGCTTCCGGTGGCAAGTGGATCTTCATCGGCATGGAGTCCATCGACCCCGCTAACCTGGCCGATGTGAATAAGAGCTTCAACAAGCCGAACGAATATGCGGCCGTGCTCAATCGGCTCGCCCAACGCAACATCTATGCAATCACTTCCTTCATCATCGGCCTGGACAACGACACGCCGGGTGTGGCCGAGCGGACGATGGAACAGATTGAGAGCTGGCCTCCGGGCATGCCCGTCTTTGGCCCGCTCACTCCTTTACCTGGTACCCCATTGTTCGCCAGGTTAGGTGCAGAAGGGCGACTGACGCGGCCAAAGCACTGGCTGAATTTCGATCTCTATCGCATGGCGCATACGCCATTGAAGATGACCATTCCCGAGGCCCAGATCGAACTCGATAAGGCCTGGAGAACTTCGTACAGCCCCAAACGCAATGAAGAAGTTATCGACATCCTCCAGGGTCGCGGACTCGACGCGCGCATCATGCATTTTGTCATGCGTTTGTTTTTCCGCGGCATCTACATTCCCCAGATGAACAAACGTACCTGGGCGAAATTGATCGCCGAAAACCGCAAGCCGATTTTCAAACTCGTAAAGCAGGGTGTCGGCAAATATCGCGAATCGCGCAAAAAATCGGCAGCTAGTCCGGTTGTAAACACGATGTGACCCAGACCCAGGCGTTCGTACTGCAGGTTGCCGGCCTGCAGACACGCCAGGTGCGAGTGTCAACGCCCCAAACAAGCACGCATCCTGTCGTGCCTCTCTCTTCCATTAATCAAAGTTAATTATTGACCTCAGGGCGGGGCAGGTGGTATTTTCTGCCTCCCTGGTTTCTCCCACTCCCCATCCCAGGCGGTAAGCCTCCACGGCATCCCCTGATTTTCGGAATCACTTTTGCGCGCGAGCGCCCGACCGTAGCGCAGCCATGCTTATTGCCCCGTAATCCCCCTCTTTTCCCCTTCATTACTTGCGATTCGGTTGCGATTGGCTTGTGAAAGGTCAGCGCGTCAAACGTTGATCAAGGACTCAAGTTTTTCTCAACTGGCAGGGATTAGTTTCCATCGTGAAGCCTTAGCTCAGATCGCAACTCAATCGGATCGGTGCCGCAGTTCTCCCGCACGAACGAGTTTCCCTGAGCAAGAGCCAAGGGGGTTCTGATGTATTCAAGTCGCAGTCAAAGAGAAGAAAGCGCGGGCATCCGCTGGTCAGTACTATCAGTCTTCGTAGGACTCGCTGTCCTGGCATGCGTGGTTCCGCTCCTTAGGGCGCGGGCCGCCACACCACCCGCCGGAAGCATTGGACCGGCGGGCGCTGCGGTGAATTGGAATGGAGATGTTACGGGCACGGGAGCTACGGGCGGAGAAGGACAATGCATGGATAGTGGCCCCGCGAAAAACTGCGATAGCTTTGCGCTGACGATCTCCGGAACGGAAAGTGAATGGCTGGGCAAGTTGGTCCAGGTGAAAGTTGCCTGGTCGCTGCAAAGTCATGACTACGACCTCTACATCCATAAAGGAGATCTGACAGGTCCGGTAGCGGCCAACGGATCGAACCAGGGCCAGCCCGGTACCGAAGAAGTTGCGTTTCTCGACCCGCACTCCAGCGGCGTGGGCTTGTATACGGTGCACGTTGCTTATGCGGTGGTTGCTCCCAATTCGGATCAATATCACGGTACTGCTGCTGTTGTGCCCGGCTTGACGCCGGCAACGGGCGGCGCCGGTGTGGCGCCCCGCTTCCAGAATCTATATCCGTCTCCAAACCAAATTTCCACTGGCAAAGGTGTCGATGCCGGTGAACCTTCGATCGGAGTGAACTGGATTACTGGAAAAGGAATGTACATTTCTTACCTGACGACCTTTCGGGTGACATTCGATGATTCCTGTCCGACTTCTCCCACTTCCGTCTGGGAAGACAAGAGCGCACCAAATAACGCCGACAGTCTCGATCCAATTCTCTTTACCGACCATGGCTATGACCATCAGACGCCCGCTGTGGGGCGAACGTTTTCGTCGGAGCTTTCAGGACAGGACAGCTTAACCGCCTACACCGACAATGACGGTGATACCTGGATCCCAAGTCAGGGTGGCGGCATCCCTTCGGGTGTAGACCACCAGACGATCGGCGGTGGACCATTCCATACACCTTTGGTCGGTACTGCCTATCCCAACGCCGTTTATTATTGTTCCCAGGATGTGGCCACCGCCTTTTGCGCGCGCAGCGATAATGGCGGACTCACCTTTGGCGCCGGGGTGCCCATTTACAGCACCAATACAACCTGTGTCGGCATTCATGGGCACGTCAAAGTTGGACCAGACGGCACTGTGTATGTGCCCAACCGCAGCTGTAATAACTTGACCACTGTCGTTGTCTCCGAGGACAACGGTGTTAGCTGGACCATCCGCAACATCCCCGGCAGCAATACTTCAAGCAGCGATCCCGCGGTGGCAATCGGACGCGGCGACAAAGTTAGCGGCGGCCGGCTCTACGCGGCATTCGGCAGCAGTGACAGCGTGGCGGGTGTCTCGGTCTCAGATACTCGCGGCGCAACCTGGAAGAACAGCTTTGACGTCGGGGCACTGGCCGGGATCAAGGCCATCGCTTTTCCGGCCATCGTCGCCGGCGATGATGATCGTGCTGCTTACGCTTTCCTTGGTTCGACGACCGCGGGCGCGCCCGACGACAAAGCGTTTTCGGGAATTTGGCATTTATATATTGCTACCACTTACGATGGTGGTCTCACCTGGTTGGTTTCCGACGCCACACCGAATGATCCGGTGCAGCGCAATGGCATTCACCTCGGCGGCGGCTCGCCACCACACCGTAATCTGCTCGACTTCATCGGCATAGATCTAGACAAACAGGGTCGCGTACTGGTCGGCTATGCCGACGGTTGTACCGGAGCCGCTTGTGTTCAGGCTCCGAACGGCGCTACGGGAAACTCCTATACCGAGGTCGCGGCGATCGCGCGACAGACCGGTGGTCGCCGTTTATTTGCGGGCGCCGATCCAGCCGACGTCACACCTCCCGGTGCTCCCTATCTAACCGTGGGCCGGGACGGGGGTATGGCTCGTTTGACCTGGTCGGAATCAGACACCGGTGGATCGGCAATTACCAACTATGCGGTGCTCAGAGGAACGGTGAGCGGTGGCGAGACGTTTCTGGCTAACGCCGGCACGGCTGTTACGTACACCGACACTACTGCCGACGCAAACACAACTTACTTTTACAAAGTTACCGCCACGAATTCATTGGGCAGTTCCTGTGGCGGCTATGAAGTAAAGTCCGCGCCCATCGGCGAGTCGCAGTGCAACGGACTACAGGAAGTGATCGATCCGGCGGGAGACCAAAAATCAGCACCGGCGAATGCGGACCTGGATGTTCTCGAGGTCCGTCTTGCTGATAACGTTATTGCCGGCAACGAGAAAGTAACATTCAGGCTCAAGGTAGCCAGCTTAGGCACGTCGGGCACGGCGCTGATGCCCAATCGGCAGTGGCGAATTCTCTGGAACTATCCCATCCCCCCCGACGATACGACACCATTTACCGGTTCCTACTACGTTGGAATGAACACCGACAGTGCCGGCGCGCCTGCGTTTGAATACGGCACGGTGACAACCATCGAATCAGTGCCGGCCAATGCTTCGCTACCGAACCGTATCGGGGCCGCCGACAGTGGATCGATCGATCAAACGACAGGCGTCATCACCATCGTTCTTTCGGCGAACAAGATCGCGGGGGTGAAAGCCGGAGATGTTATCGGCACGCTGATTGGTCGCACCTTCGCGGGTAACGGCGACCAGACGTTGCGATCAAACTCGGCGATCGACACCACAAATGCAGTGGGCGCGCAGGATCCCTACACAGGGATCAGTTATCAGCTGGCAGGCAACGGTGTCTGTCCGAGCGGCACCCCCTCGCCTTCCCCAACACCATCACCGAGTCCGACTCCAAGTCCGAGCCCGACACCATCACCGAGTCCAACTCCAAGTCCGAGTCCGACGCCCCCTCCAAACTCGACGATTCAATTCAGCATGCCGAGTTTCTCGGCGACGGAAGGATGTTCGGCGACGACTATCACTGTAGTGCGCTCGGGGGCGAATCTGACTACGGCGACAGTCGATTACACGTCCGCCGACGGCAGTGCCAAACAACGCAGCGATTACGAATTGGCAGCGGGTCGCCTGGTTTTCAATCCCGGCGATACCTCAAAGACATTTAAGATTCTGGTCACCGATGATGGCTATGCTGAAGGCACCGAAAGCTTCACTTTGAATCTTACCAATCCGACCGGCGGGGCACTCCTGGGGCCTGACAGCTCAGCCGCCTTCAACATAAACGACAACGACACTTCGACGTCTGCAACAACGAATGTCATTGACGACCCTGCAACGTTCGTCTGTCAGCACTATCACGACTTCCTGAACCGCCAGGGTGATTCGTCAGGACAGGCCTTCTGGACTGAAAAGATCACGCAATGCGGCAGCGATGCAGCTTGTATTCAACGCCAGCGCATCGGCGTCAGCGCGGCCTTCTTCATAGAGCAGGAGTTCCAACAGACCGGCTTCTACGTCTATCGCATATTCAAAGGCGCGCTGGGGCGACGGCCGAGTTATCTCGAGTTCATGACGGATCGCAGCCGGCTGCTGGCCAGCGCCAACCTCGATACTGAAAAGGTCGCCTATAGCCTCGAGTTCGTACAACGCGGCGAGTTCACCGGTAAGTATTCGTCGGCAACGACCGCCGCGTCCTTTGTCGATGCCCTGATCCAAACAGTCAGGGACAACTCGGGAGTAGATCTAATCGCGAAACGCAGCGAGTTGATTGCGGAATACAACGCCGGCTCGGATCAGGACGATAGTCGTGCGCGCACCTTACGCAAGTTGGTCGATTACGACGAGTTCAAGAATGTTGAGTACAACCGCGCGTTTGTTTTGGCGCAGTACTTTGGTTACCTGCGACGCGAGCCGGACACATCCGGCAATAACTTCTGGCTAAACGTTCTGAATCAGAACCCGAGCAACTATCGGGGCATGGTGTGCGCGTTTATTACCTCGGCCGAGTATCAGGATCGGTTCGGAACCGCGCATACACACAACAATCAAGAGTGCAACGGGTCGCCTTAGACTCCCGGGACCGCACGCATCCTGCGTGCTGACCCGGGGAACGGCTATGACTATTGAAGGAGAGAGGCAACGCACGTTGAAGCACGCAGGATGCGTGCGGTCCCAGGAAGACGGAGGGCATTATGATCAGAAGCTTGATTAAGTCTCGAGGCCTGCGAAGAAAGATCATCCTCGCGTTTCTAACGTGCTTCTCAATCGCAGCGATGATAGTAACCAGGAACGGAACGGCGGCGACTCCCGCAAACGGCACGCTCTCGCAAGCCACTTCTGTATTGAGTTACACGTCCGGTCCCTTCACAATTTCGAATCCCACCGATCAGGTAGATGGCGTACCGACCTGCAACGGCGCCGCTCAACCTTGCGATGATTACACTTTGACTGTAAGCGTGCCCTCGGGTTTCGAGGTGGCAAATTATGTCAAGGTACAAGTCAGCTGGGCGCATCAAGCTACGCTCGCTCAATACGACATCTTCGTCTACAAGTTGAATCCGGATAACTCACTGGGTTCGCTGATAGCAGCGAACTTTTTTGCGGTGGATCCGGACGTGGCAACCATCCCCGCTCTGTCCGGAAAGTATCTCCTTCGAATCGCTCCTACGATTGCCCAGGGCGACACGACGACGACAAAAATTACGTTGGAACAGAAGGTTGCGGCAGCGCCATCAGGAACAGGATTGGCGCCGCGCTATCAGAACTACCAGGGACCCGGCACGCTGGGTAACAGCGCCGGCGAACCATCGCTGGGCATCGGCCTGGCGACGGCGCAGTTTCCGCAAGGCCGTACGATCTATCAAGCCAACACAACCACTCTACGAGTTGAGTTCGATGACTGTCCCTCGCCGGCCGCGACGACGTGGACCACCAAGACGCCGCCGAACACTTCAACCACGACGCTTGACCCGATTCTTTTTAGTGATCGTTCCACCGGTCGCACATTTGTGTCGCAGTTAGCCGGGGGATGCAGCCGCGCTGCCTACACCGACACGGCATCTCCCTTTAATGATGGCGACACCTGGATACCCAGTCAGGGCTGCGGCGTTCCCGCCGGAATCGATCATCAGACCTTTGGAGGCGGACCACTCGCGCCGCCACTGGTCGGCAATCCGGCTTTCCCTGCTTATCCAAACAGTCTTTATTACTGCTCGCAATATGGAACTAATGCGGCGTCGTGCGCCATCAGCCTGGATGGCGGCGCGACGTTTGGACCAGCAGTGCCGATCTATCAGGTTAGCTGCTTTGGCATTCACGGCCACGTAAAGGTTGCCCCCGACGGCACCGCCTATGTCCCGAACAGTGATTGCTCGAGCAGTCTGAATGGACCGGGCGCCAACGATACGGCAAGACAGGGGCTGGTCTTTTCTGAAGACAACGGCGCCACCTGGTCCGCGCCTCAGCTTGTGCCCGACAGCAATCCGGCGCCCGGAATCGTTGACCCTTCGATCGGTATTGGGGCGAACGGTACGATCTATTACGGCTATGCGAACAGTAATGGCGCGCCCTCGATTGCGGTGGGACACAAAGTCAATCACCAGATCGTATGGGGAGCCAGCAAGGATGTGGGCTCGGCGCTCGGAATACAAAATTCGACATTTCCCGAAGTAGTTGCCGGCGATGATAACCGCGCAGCGTTTGCTTTTCTGGGCACCAACACAGGTGGCTACTATCAGGACCCGACAGACTTTCAAGCTATCTGGCACCTCTATATCGCCACCACCTATGACGGCGGCGCCACCTGGGTCACTGTCGATGCGACGCCGAATGATCCCGTGCAGTTAGGCTCCATCTGTAACTCGGGAACGATCATCTGCGGACGCACACCCAATGATCGCAATCTGCTGGACTTCATGGATGCCACCGTGGATCGCCTGGGCCGCGTGCAGGTCGCTTATCCTGATGGTTGCGTGACCGGTCCCTGCATTCAGGCTACGGATCGCAATGGTCCAAGCGGCACTCCTGATGGAAAGATCAATCGCTACGACAATGACAACGCGCGTAAAGCATCGATAGCCCGCCAGTCGGGAGGGCGCACTCTGTTTGCGGCCTTTGACCCGGTTGAGCCTGCTACGCCAAAGGCGCCGAATGTCACCGGTGCTACACGCGATGCGAGCGGAGTCCATCTCACTTTCCTGCAGCCGGACAGCGGCGGCTTGCCCATTACTGCCTATCGCATAGAACGGGGCACCAGTAGTGGCGGCGAAACCCTTTTGGCAACCATCAATCCGGTTCCCACCTACGACATATTGCTGCTGGCAAACAAGATTTCCTTCGACGATCCGACCGTCGTTACTACCACCACCTACTTTTATCGCGTGACCGCCGTTAACGCGGCCGGTCCGGGGACGTACTGTCATGAATTTCAACTGGCAGGGGTGGCGCCAACCTCGACCATTCAATTCAGTGCTGCAAGCAGTTCAGCAACCGAAGGTTGTTCGGCGGCGACCATCACGGTGAGCCGCTCAGGCGATGCAAGCGGCGCTGCGACAGTGGATTACACAACAACGGATGGCAGCGCCAAACAGAAAAGCGATTACGAACTGGCCGCGGGCCGGCTGATTTTCAATGCGGGAGATACCAGCAAGACATTCAAGATTCTGATCACCGATGACGGCTTTGCGGAGGGTGTGGAATCGTTGACGCTAAATCTTTCCAGCCCCACCGGCGGCGCGGGGTTAGGTGCGGCCGGTTCAGTCACGATCAACATCACTGACAACGATGCCTCGACATCCGGCACCACGAACGTCATCGACGACGCCGCAACTTTCGTCTGTCAGCATTACCACGATTTCCTGAATCGCCAGGGCGATTCGTCAGGTCAGACCTTCTGGACCGACAAGATCACCCAGTGCGGCAATGACGATGCCTGCATACGGCGTCAGCGCATAGGAGTAAGCGCCGCGTTCTTTATCGAACAGGAATTTCAACAGACGGGTTTCTACGTCTATCGCCTGATCAAAGGCGCGCTGGGCCGGCGGCCAGCTTATGTCGAATTCATGACTGACCGCAGCCGCCTGCTGGCCGGCGGCAACCTGGATACAGAAAAGGTGACGTACAGTCTCGAGTTTGTGCAGCGAGGTGAGTTCGTCAATAAGTATGGCTCGGCCTACGACGGCCCGACCTACGTCGACGCTTTGATTAAGACGGTGAGAGACAACTCGGGCGTGGAGTTGGCGTCAAGGCGCGATGAGTTGATCGCGGAATACAACGCCGGCGCAGATCAAAACGACAGTCGCGCGCGCACCCTGCGCAAGCTGGCCGAGTATGACGAGTTCAATAACGTCGAGTACAACCGCGCCTTTGTACTGGCCCAGTACTTCGGGTACCTGCGACGCGAGCCGGACTCGTCCGGCTACAACTTCTGGGTGAATATTTTGACCCAGGATCCGAACAACTATCGCGGCATGGTGTGCGCGTTTATTACCTCGGCCGAGTACCAGGATCGGTTCGGCGCGGCGCGCACGCACAGCAACGCCGAATGCAACGGTTCGCCGTAAGACTCTGGGACCGCACGCCTCCTGCGTGCTGCCCGGTGGAACGGCTATGTCCATATAGAGAAAGGGCAACGCAAGTTGCAGCACGCCGCAGGCGTGCGGTCCCAGAAACGGTCCCAGACGTCCCGACTAATAGGAGAAATAATGATGCGACATCATCAGCAGAACATCGTGCCGTTAACCCATGTTGGTTTGAGAGTCACTGCGACCACGCCTCGCGCGAAACGTTTTCGCGCACGCAAGACTCTTTATGTTTCTCTGCTTTTGGTTAGTTTCCTGCTAGCGACCTTGGTGGCCACGCGAATGGGCTTCGCGACTCCTACGCCGGCCAATGGAACCCTGACGCCGGCCAACGACAGTGCGCATCCGTTGCAATACACGGACGGAATGTTACTCATTCCGAACCCCACACACCTCGCACTCGGTCAGCCGGATTGCACTGGCACGAATCGCTGCAGCGACTTTACGCTGACGGTCAGTGCCGCCAGCATAGCGGCCACCAGCGAGATACAAATCCAGCATCAGTGGGCCTCGACTTCAACTGATTTCGATATCTTCGTTGAGGACTCTGGCGGCAATCTGATCCAGGCTAACGCTTCGACGGCCAATCCTTCGACAATCATTCTTCCCATTCCGGCTAATAACACTTTATACCACGTGATAGTGGTGCTCTCTGTCGGTGCGGCACAAACCTTCAATGGAACAATTAGTGTGATTCCGATTCCACCTCCGACTCCGCAGGGAGCAGGCGCGCCGCCGCGTTATGAAAACTATCCCGCGCCGCAGGGCGTAGCCGACAATGCCGGCGAGCCTTCAATCGGTGTCGACTGGAATCCAAATGTTCCCGCTCTTAGAGATACAACCCCGCCAACCAAAAAGAATATCGGTGGCGTCACATTTTTTACTTCCGGGGCAAATGAATTCCGCTCTAATTTTGACGATTGCTGCTCGCCGGCAGTCAATCTGTGGGATGATGTTTCAGCTCCTTTCACGCAGCAGTCAGCTCTGTCTGATCCTATCGGCTTCGTTGACCATTACACATCTCAACAGTTAGGTCTGGCGGGAGCGCCGCCGCAAACACCCGGCCGCGTTTTTACCATTGACCTGTTAGGCGGACAGGGCAACAGCGCAGGGTCATATTCAGATGATGATGGAAATAATTATTTACCTGGCGCTACCGGCGGCCCGGGCCAGGGCGCCGATCACGAAACCCTCGGAGGCGGCCCTTACAGTTCTCAAGGTGGTACGACGCCCCCCAGCCATTCCTATGCGAATGCGATTTATTACTGTTCCCAGAACGGAGCGGTAGAGGCTCAGTGTTCACGCAGTGATGATGGCGGGCAGACTTTTGGACCAGGCATACCGATTTTCAACACCGCACAATGCACGGGCGGTATTCACGGGCACGTTAAGGTGGCCCGCGATGGAACGGTTTATGTCCCCAACTCTTCGTGTGGCGCCGGCGGAGCCAATGGGGCGGCAGTCTCTAAGGACAACGGGATGACGTGGAACGAATTCAACGTGCCCGCCAGCACCGGCAGTCAGGATCCGTCGGTGGGCACTGGCCAGAATGATGTTGGCAAGCCAGGTGGCCAGGCAAGCAACACGGTTTATTTAGGGTGGATCAGCGGTGATGGACATGCGCACATCGCGCACTCGCCCGATCAGGGTGCGACTTGGGCCGACGACATCGATGTCAGCTCTGTCTTTGGATTACAAAGCGCCTGTTTCCCGGTAGTAGTCGCGGGCGACGATAACCGAGCGGCGTATGGCTTTCTCGGCACGACGACTCCGGGAACGGGTGCATTTTCCGATCCCACCTTTCAAGGCGTCTGGCATCTTTACGTTGCGACTACTTACGACGGTGGTCATACATACATCGTGATAGATGCAACTCCGAACGATCCGGTCCAGACGGGAGAGATCTGTCTGGGCGGCTTGAGTTGCAGTTCGGCCCAACGTGGTCTACTCGACTTCAACGATTTTAGCGTGGATGCTGAAGGTCGGGCCGTCCTCGGTTATGCTGACGGTTGCATCAATTGCGACAACACCTATCGCGGACAATCCAGCAGTTCGCATGCAACGATCGCCCGTCAGTCCGGTGGCCGTCGTTTATTCACGGCCTTTGATCCCACCGAACCTGCGCCACCTGCGGCGCCACAATTACAAACTGCCACCAGAAACACCGGCGGAGTTCTGCTCAAGTGGCTGAAGCCTGACAACGGTGGCTCAACAATTACGGGCTACAAAGTCTATCGCGGCGCCACCAGCGGCTCGGAAACTTTTCTGGCAAATGTTTCGGGCGAGCTGAATACAAGCTATCAGGACACAACCGCTAGTTCAGCGAATACCTACTACTATCGCGTCACGGGAGTGAACAGCAACGGCGAGGGAACCTTCTGCCGCGAAGTGACGGTCAGTGGCAGTTCCGGAGGTGACGGAACCAGTTGCGCGTATCCATATCTCAATGTTGACGGTCCGGGCCATGCAGGGAACGTCGGCACCGACCCAACGATGGGAGAATTAACAATTCAGAGCGTCAACATAGGCGAGCCTTTTACTACTTGTGACGATAAATCGATCACCTTCCGCATGAAGGTAAACACTCTGGATCCCGGCAACACCGGATCAACAGTTCTGCCGGCTAATAGCGAGTGGCAGGTCCTATTAAACGTCGTCGATACAAATGGAAATCCGCAACAGGTTTATGTATCGATGGACACGCTGAGTCCGGCATCCCCGGCAAATCCTGAATTCACCTACGGGCGCAGAGATCCGGGCACGACCGGAACTCTGGATAGTCCGGAATGCACCAATTTGAGTCCGATTGGAGGCTGTGCCGCGATCTCTGGAAGCTCCAGCAAAGATGGCACGATCCTTATCAAACTTAATGTTGCCGATCCTCTTAGCTTTACTGCTCCGACCGGTGCTACTGGCGTTGCCTTCAATTGGGATGCAAGTAATCCCGGCACGCATATGACTAGTGTGACCGGCAATACATTTCTTTTTGTTGGGGTGGGCGCGGGCTTCCTGGAAACCATACAAACAACCAGCGGCGGAAATTACACAACGGTTGGAAATATCTCCTGCGAGCCGCGCATTCCACCAATTGCGAGAATGACAGCGGCGCCCATGTCGGGCACCAGTCCGCTCATGGTCAACTTCAATGCATCGACGTCGACCGAACCTGATCCGTGCGACTCGTTGACGAACTACACACTGGACTTTGGGGACGGCAGTCCGACAGCCAGTCAGGTGTCGCCGCTGTTCATGCACACCTACAGCTGTCCCGGGCCAGGTGATTGCGATTACCCAGCGAGATTAACAGTCACGGATTCCCGCAGCGATGTAAGCACCAATCAGGCTCAGGTAATAATTCACGTAGCTCCCGGCGGTGGTCCGACGCCTTCGCCTACACCGTCGCCGTCACCGACACCAGGTACTTGTCTAAACCCGCCGTCACAGGTCTTGACTGATCCTGGTGGCGATCAGGGCGCCGCTTATCCGATCCAGGTGGATATTGAGTCTCTATCGGCCGGCGAGGACTATCGGTACATTAACTCGCAACGACTCGTCTTCAAGCTGAAGGTGCATGACCTGGGCTCGATTCCGGCAAACCAAATCTGGAACGTGCGCTGGACGTTTGGCGGCACGAACTATTATGTCGCGATGAAGTCAGACGGCAGCTCAACGCCCAACGTCACCTACGACTACGGGACCATTGCGACCAATATGGTCACAATTGTTGGAGCGCCTGACTCCGGTTCGTATTCCACCGATGGAACGATCACTCTCGTCCTCGCAACGAGCAAGGTTGGTAATCCAGTGGGCGGCTCAGTGCTGACCGCGGTCAACGCTGTGACGCAAATGAACGTAGGCGGAGCTCTGTTTACCGGCGAAGATTCAACCAGCAGTGGCAGTTACACGGTGCGCGCTCAAGACCCCGGCTGCACCCCGGGACCGCCTCCGGTCACCGGCAATGTGACTTACTTGAAGGGCGGGATGGGATTCAGTCCTAACTATGGAACCAAAGCACCGTACATCGGCCAGGATGTTGAGCCGAGTGTGCGTTGCGATAAGTTTGGGAACTGCTACGTCGCTGCGATTCGCGGTGTTCCGGCAGGCACCGATCTTTGGTACTTCGATCTGCGGCCAACTGTTAACGGCAGTCCTAATCCGAACTACGATCCCTATATGCGCAATCCGCAATACCGCGGTCAGCCGGATAGCATCAGCGGTATGCAAGACACAGCGGTAGGTGGCGATGGCGGCGGCGATGTCGACATTGCGGTTGGCTTCAATAGCGAAGCAACAGAGAATCCCAACGCCCCACCGATGCTCGCGTACACGAGTTTGGTCGCGGGCAATATTTCGACCCAGCGGTCGACCGACCGTGGCGCTACGTTTACACAGAACCCTGCCGGTAATGTAACGGGCGGCGTTCCCGGCGATGATCGTCAGTGGCTGGAATTCTTAGGCTCCAACACTGTCTATCTGTTCTATCGCACACTCGAGCCGGCGGTGTCGCAAATTCAGAGATCGACTGATGGCGGTCTCACTTATGGACCAACAACGACGGCCGGAACCATAGGTCAGGCCGGAAGCATCGCAGTGGATCAGAACGACGGCACTGTCTATGTCAGCGGCAGCAACGGCGTAGTAGCCGTCGGTGTTCCGCCCGCGGCCGGCCTGGCGCCAGTCAACTACACTGTGCATAACGTCGCCGGAACCGGGAATGCTCATCTCTTCTTCGTCGTCAAAGTTGCAGCGGACGGTACCGTCTATGCCTGCTACTCTGATGATTCGAATGTCTATGTTAAGTACTCGCTCGACAAGGGCAACAACT
Source organism: Acidobacteriota bacterium (assembly GCA_025463135.1). Taxonomy (GTDB): domain Bacteria; phylum Acidobacteriota; class Blastocatellia; order Pyrinomonadales; family Pyrinomonadaceae; genus JAOAPY01. The sequence continues at coordinate 5,029 of JAOAPY010000045.1, read as the reverse complement.
GGAGTGCCGCGATTCGCGTCAGCGACGGAGCGGAAACGCATACGGCTGTGTTCCCGTGGATGACGACGGGACCGATCCCTGGAACTATCGGCGTTGTCTGGTACGGCAGCGATAAGAACTCTACCGGTGATGACAGTGCTGACTGGCATCTCTTCTACGCGTTGGGAGCAAGTGTTACCAGCAATCCTGTCTTCCGCCAGGCCGAAGCGGGAGATCACATCATTCATGGAGCAAATATTTCCGAGAATGGATTAGTGGTGGCGGGCCAGTCGCCAAATCGCAACCTCGCTGATTATTTCCAGGTCGCCTTCGATCCAACCGGTGCGGCGGTGATCGGATACTGCGACGATCATAACGACTTGAGCGGTCACACTTACGTGACGCGGCAAGTAAGCGGACCAGGAGCGACCGGCGCAACGATTCCGGCGCCCGCAGAAGGAGGCGGCCTACCCGCCCCACTCATGGAACCCGTTCCCACGGCCGCCAGTGTCGGGGGCCTGCCCGGTTCCCAGGTCACAGATTTCGCTCAGGACGTTCGCACCGGTGGCAATCCACAAACCGGAGGCCTGGTTGTGCCGCCTGTGAACGATCCGCTCGACATACTTTCCGTCAAGTACTCGGCTGAGCCGACCTCTGCCAATGACAACGCGCCAATGCTTGTCAGCACCATGAAGGTCTCGGACATGGCCGCAATTCCTGTGAGTTCCAATTGGCGCATGACCTTTGCCGCCAACGTGCCGAACTCTGTCTTGAGTCCGACTGGTCAGTACACTTTCGGTGTTTCCGACCGCGGCGATCAGTTCTTCGTGCGCGCCACCACCGACGGCAGCGGGGCCCAAACATTTGTCTATGGCACCGCCACGAGAGCATTTTCCGGCGGCGTAACTTATACGGATCAGGGTACGGCCGACTGCGGTTTCTTTGATCCGGCAAACAAGACGATCACCGTCAAGGTCGCGCTTAGCAAGCTCAATGCAGCTATGACTGCGGGCCATACTCCGATCAGCGCCGGTTCCATACTTGCCGGTTTGCGCGGCAGTACGTTTACCAGTGCGGGTGCGGGCGGCCAGGGGTCGGGCAACAATAAACAGGACACCTCGAGAGGCGGCACGCAATACACAGTTGCCGTTGGTCCGTTGACACCCTGCGGCCCCGCGGGCAGTGAATGTGCTTCGCCCCATTCAGGGACGATTTCACCAGCGAGCAACGCTCTAAGTTACTGTGGCGGACCGTTTGCGGTTTCTAATCCTACAGCTCCGTTGGGCAATACTCCGCCGGCGTGCGCATCCGGAACCTGTGATTTCTACAATCTGACAGTTTCAATTCCGGCGAACGATCCTAACTTCTATCAGGCGACCGTTAACATCGGTTGGACCAACAGCAATTCGCTTACAACGCAGGGAGCCACCACCAGCGACTATGACCTTTATGTTTATAAGCCGGACGAAACCGGAACCAAGGTAGGTCAGGGCGGCGGATCGACCAATCCGGAAATAGCCACCTTTACCGCCACGTCGGGAACTTACACGATCTACGTCGTGCCTTACGACGTGCAACCCGATGTGGCATTCAGCGGCACCATTACATTGAACCAGCTGGTAGCGCCAACACCGACGCCGACACCCAGTCCGTCACCGACTCCTGAAGTGCCTGGTGTTCCCAGATACTTCAACTACGCGGCGCCCGGTGGCCTGGGAACCGATGCTGGCGAGCCTTCAATAGGTGTTAACTGGAAGAGCGAGCAGCTCTTCAACAACAGCATGTTTTCAAACATTGCCAATGGTGGCACTTCGATGTTTGAGTCCAACGTGCAAACGTTGCGAGTGACTTTTGACGATTGTCCATCGCCCGCCAACAACCTGTGGGAGGACAAGAGCGCACCAAATGCAGCTACCAGTCTCGATCCTATTTTGTTCACGGATCATGGTTACAATCACGTTTTACCCGACCCCTTCCGCACATTCTCGTCACAGCTCACCGGAGCCGACAGCTTGTCTGCCTACACAGACGATGATGGCGAAAACTGGACCCCGAGTCAGGGTGGCGGAATTCCTTCGGGTTATGATCACCAGACCATCGGAGCTGGACCTTATAATCCCAATTCCAATCCGGCGCCGCCGCCGCATCCGTTGTATCCAAATGCCGTTTACTACTGTTCACAGGAAGACGTAACGTCCTTCTGTGCCCGCAGCGACGATGGCGGACTAACCTTTGGACCGGGCGTGCCGGCATGGAATACGACCCAGTGCGGAGGCATTCACGGACACGTCAAGGTTGCGCCCGACGGCACGGTCTATGTTCCCAATTGGAGCTGTACACCTGGTCAGGGCGTCGCTGTATCTACCGATAACGGGGTCACCTGGACGGTGCGCATTGTCACCGGTTCAACCGAGGCGAAGGGATTGGAAGATCCATCCATTGGCATCGGCGCCGACAACACCATGTACTTCGGCTACCAGAATGGTGACGGTCATCCGCACGTTGCGGTCTCGCACGATCGCGGGTTGACCTGGATCAACAACACAGACGTGGGCGTACCGTTTGGCATCCGCAATGCGGTCTATCCCGCAGTCACAGCGGGTGATGGCGATCGCGCCGCGATGGCTTTCATCGGCACGACGGCGCCAGGGGACTATGTGGCTCAAACAAACTTCAATACAGGCGCCGGATTCCAGGGCGTGTGGCATCTGTATATCGCCACTACTTTGAACGGCGGTCTTGATTGGACCACTGTCGACGCCACTCCGAACGATCCTGTGCAACGCGGCTCGATTTGCGATCAAGGCACCATCACCTGTAATCGAACTCCAAACGATCGCAACCTGCTCGACTTTATCGGAGTAGATACGGACAGAGAAGGACGGGTGCTCGTAGCCTATGCAGATGGCTGTATCGGCAGCTGTGTGAATGGCGGTCCGAATTCGTACTCGGCATTGGCCACCATTGTGCGCCAGTCAGGAGGCAATCGGTTATTCCATGAGTTTGATCCGGTTGAGCCGGCCCTGCCCAATGCGCCACGCGTAAACAGCGTCTTCCGCAATGCCGACAACTGGGTTACCGCAAAGTGGTCGGCGCCCGACGGTAACGGGGCATCAATCACCGGTTACAAGATTTATCGCGGCACCTCGCCGGGTGGTGAAACCCTGTTGGCAACGCCCGGCAATGTTCGGACTTATTTCGACTTCACGGCCACCGCGCCGGGAGTCACCTACTATTACAAGATATCCGCGCTCAATGCGCAGGGTGAGGGACCCACTTGTCATGAGTTTAGTCCCACGCCGGCGCCTCCCGACGTGCCTTCGGATCCCTGTCTCGCCCCGGGAGTTCAAGTCCTGGACGACACTTCCGACTCCGGCCAAAACACTCCGTCTGACGGAAGCGTGGATATCAAGAAACTTTACATCGGCGAGTTCGGCACTGACACCAGCGCGCTCACTTTCAGGTTGCAGATGGCGCCGTCGCTCTTGACTTCGCCGCCGCCAAACAGCCAATGGTTCATTATCTGGAATCGCTTCGCTCCTGAGGCAGACTTTGATCGTTGGTACGTCGGGATGAGGACCGACGCCGCTGGTGTGCCGAGTTTTGAATACGGCAAGTTCGGTGTGCCTCTTGACACTTCCGGAAATAATGTGCCGAACCCGAACTCCAATACTCCGGTCAAGGTCGGAGACGCCGATAGCGGATCTTTCGATCTGACAAACGGAGTGATCATCATCAAGCTGTCGAACAGCAAGGCCGAGAATGTACATGCGGGCCAGACTATGAGCGGCTTGAATGTACGAACCTTCATCAATAGGCCGGATCCGGGACAGAGGTCGCAGAATAACGCGTCGGACATCACCGTTGACGGCGATTACACTTTAGTCGGAAACGGCGCCTGCCAACTCTTGACCATTAGTGGGCACGTCGCCTACGGCGTCGACAATGCCAAGAACGTCAAGGACACAATGTTGACGTTGACTGGCGGAGCAACGCCAAAGACCGCGCTTAGCGGCTCTGATGGAAACTACAACCTTCTCAACGTGCCGATTAACGGTACCTATACGCTAATACCTTCGAAACCGAGTGAAGATCATGATGACAGTATCACGGCCTCTGACGCGTCGCATGTGGCTCGTTATGCCGCGAACCTCGAGACTTTCACTGCCAATCAACTGATAGCCGGTGATGCCACTAACGATGGGACGGTAACGGCCTTTGACGCTTCGCGAATTGCACGATACCAGGTTCAGATCGCGACAGCCGGCAGTATCGCGGGCAGTTGGAAGTTCGTGCCCGCCAGCTTGAGCTTTGCGAATCTGAGCGCGGATCAGACGGGCCAGAATTTCCAGGCCATCCTGGTTGGTGACGTGACCGGCAACTGGACGCCACCAACAGGACCGGCTTCGGCGCGGGCTACGTCCGTGAAAGCGACAGCCAAGGTGTCGGCGCCATCCGGCACGAACATCACCGTGTCGTTGCCGGTGAAGCAGGATCCACCGGGAACCAGCACGATTCCCATCAACGTGGGAAACACCACGGGACAGGGCATTGGTTCCTATGCCTTTGACATCAGCTTTGACCCGAGTGTGCTGCAGCCGCAGTCGACACCGTATGACACGACGGGCACACTGAGCAGCGGCTGGCTGGTAACGCCAAACACTTCGACTGCAGGACATCTGATATTGAATGCTTTCGGTACCAGCGATCTGAGCGGGCAAGGCACGTTGCTGAACCTGAAGTTCAACGTGGTGGGCAGTGCCGGAGCGCAGACGCCTTTGACCTGGGTGAACTTTACCTTTAACGAAGGGAGTCCGGGAGACACGGACCTCAACGGGCAGTTCACGGTAGGAGCGCCGACGGCGGCCGGAGCGCGGATCAGCGGCCAGATAGTGACGAGCACAGGCCAGGCGGTAAGCGGAACGACGGTGACGGTGACGGGCGGGACGCGAGTGATTAAGACGATCACGGACAGCGAAGGCCGCTATCGCCTGGGGAATGTGGAGACGGGCCGGTTGTATACGGTGACGCCCACGCGAGCGAACTACAC
>JAOAPY010000008.1 GCA_025463135.1 Acidobacteriota bacterium | reverse complement strand
GAAATAAAGTGGCCAATGAGCCACTCAAGGGACCAAGCGCAGAAAGAAAATCGCACATCATCGATAAGCAAAACTTTTCATGAAGACGAAATCACTAACAATGCTTACTTTTTCCGCAGCCTGCTAGGGGTAAGAAGATAGGTTTTTTGCGTCTTCAATTTCAGGCAGAGGAAGCAGTCGGTCTGCAGTCGGAAAGATAGAGGGATGACAAAGCATTTGTCAGTCGATCAGATAAGAAAATACGGCGATCGCCGGTTGCCGCCGGGTGAATTGCCGCTGGTGGTCACGCACCTTGACGAGTGCTCAGCGTGCTTTGCGATCATGTGTGATCTCTTTCCGCTGCGTACCGATCCTCGGCGCGCCGTTGTGCTTTCATCAAGCACCACCGGGGCGGAGGGAGCCGGCGAGGATGACGAGCCGTGGCATTTAGACTTTGACACGCACCTGCAACGGTTCGTCGACGGCAACATTGATGAAGTCGAAGGCGAAGTGATCGAAAGCCACTTATCCGCCTGCCCGGACTGTGCCCAAGCCGTGCGTGAACTCCGGGAATTTAAAGACAGCCTGCGGCTGCGACAGTTGGAAAGAGAGTTGGCAGCCGATCGCGCCGGTCGAAGACCGTCACCAACCTTGCCGTCCGGGCGGCATCGAGTCAGGGATTGGTGGCGGCGAGCGAGCGCGCCGGCGTCACTGCGCGTAGTCTTTGCGGTGAGTGTGTTGATCGTAATAATCGCCGCCGGCTTCTTCTGGTTCACGGGTCGCACGGGCGTCTCTCATTCAGTTTTGCAACAGCCACAGCCCGCGCCTGCGGGAAACTCGTCGGTGCTCGCACAACGCGGCGAATCAAACAAGGGAGGACCGGCTGCGAGCGATTCGGCTACGCAATCAGGCACGCCTTCCGATGCCTCAAGTCCGACCGATCTGAACCCGACGCCGGCGGTGGTGCTTCACGACGGCGGGACGCAAATCACTATTAACTCGCGCGGTCAGCTCACCGGGCTCGAGAGCTTGCCTGCCGCGCTGCACGCAACCGTGCTACAGGTTCTCCGCTCGGAGGCGTTGCAATTGCCGAGCGTGCTGTCCAAGCTGGCGCCATCCACCATTCGGACACGTGGCTCAGCTTCGACCTCGATCGCCGACGATCAAATCAGTCCAGCCTGGCAAATCATCAGAAGCGACCGGCCGATGTTTCGCTGGCCGGCGAGTACAGCGGGCGCGCAATACGAGGTGACAGTTTTCGACGAGCGCTTCAATCCAATCAGCCAGAGTCCTCCGGTCAGCGCGACTTCCTGGCAGCCTGAGCGACCTCTGCCTCGCGGGCGCACGCTGAACTGGCAGGTCAAGATTTCACCCCACAAAAGCGCGACGGGTGTCCAGGGCGAACCCGTCGCGCAGGCCAAATTCTCTATCTTGTCGCAGAACGCCGCGGACGAAGTGGAGAGAGTCGAGCGCCTTCCAACCTCATCGCACTTAGTGCGCGGTGTCAGCTACGCACAGGCCGGCCTGCTTGCTGAAGCCGAGCGCGAGTTCCACGCCTTACTACAACAAAATCCCGACTCATCGTTAGTGAAAAGGCTGCTTGCTCAGGTTAACAAGAGACAGGTTGGGACGAACTGACAAGCAAACCTACGGCTCGCTAAATGGGAAGATCGTCGAGTCTCCAGAGACCGAGACACTTATCCGCGTAGGTACCCCTGACCTCCGTGCATTTCTCGTTAATCAACCTCAGGGGTGGCGGAAAGTTAAATGGGGGCAATTGAAGATTTAGCGGCCGCCATGCGCCGGTCGCAATCTCTGCATTGGGTCGCGCACCGGTGAAGGTGGTGGTCAAGAGATACTTTGATTGACTCCTCTTGAAATTCTTCAAGGCTCGATCGACTTCCGCCAGTGGCAGCAGCACCAGACAATCGCGGCAGAAAATCAGATCAACTTGCGGCAAATAGTCACGCGTAATATCCAGATGCAGGAATCTTCTCTCGCTGTCGCCAAAGGTGCTCTGATTCTGTGCGACAATCGTGGGAACAATGTCACCGCCGATGTACTGGTCTATTCCCAATCTTACGTGTTTCATCCAGTTGAAATCACCGCAAGGCGAATCGAGAAATGACCTGATCTTCAGATCGGCAATCAGGAAAGGCAGCATCTGCCTGATCTCGGTTGTCTGGGCCAGACTGGAACCAGGACCCGAGACCGATTCATCCCCGATCTTCATATTGCTCTCGAGGATCTTTTCAAAGATAGGCTGCATTGGCCTGGCTCGCCTTAACCTTTTGAGATCTAATCGAGAAAGAAGACTCGCGCCATCCGCACTAGTAGATTTTCCATCAAAGGCGTGACGGACCAGATTCGCGGAAAGCAAATCGCTCAGCCCGTGGTTATGCCCGTTCATCCGACGGCCGTTCCTGACCGCTCTCAATCCTGTCACGACGGAGCGGGTGACGAGCACATAGTCAGACAACTCCAGCGCTTTGCTCAAGATTTTCTCGACGACATCCACAGACCAATCCTGTGGTACTCGATCGAAGATGACCAGGTTCCAGCTGCTATTCAGCCTTTCGAGCACTGCGCCTTCGCCGCCAAAGTGAATCTGATCATAGAAGAAGCGGACATGTTCCGCGACGTCTAATTCTGAAGTCTCGATACCAACTACCCGGGGCGGATGTTCATCCGGATCACCGCTGTTCCCGGGCAAGCAAAACTCGCGGATGAGCAGGCCCCAGCGACCAAATCCGACACCGAGGTCCAGGACGTTCCGAGGAGAGACGTCAACTATCGCTTCGATGCAGAACGGAATGTCTTGCCAACTTTCCGTCCTACTGGAGTTACTGGTCCCAATCTTCTCTCGCTGGTTAAGGGCCCTCCTCGAGAGGTAACTGAAGAATGTGCCTTCATCGAGCAGATTGCCCGTTCGATTGGTGGCCTGAAATTTCTGAACGGAATTGTTTGAGAGCATGTAGCAGACGGCTTGCTCGTTGAAGTTGCGGCTGTGCTCGAGGGGCAGGTTGATTTCGAAGAACGCTTCCGGGTGGCTCCAGCAGATGGGCTGAATCGATTCGCACTGCAACTCATGACAAGGCACATCGCCGGACTTAATTATCTCAGTGAGCGGCTCGCTTCCGAGGGATGTCCATCCGAGCGGCCGGCCGGATCGCAGAATCTCGCACAGGCGATCGTACAGTGTCGATGCAATCTTGCTGCCGAGCCGAGCGCCAATAAAACCATTTGAGACGTATCCGCTGCGTTCCCTATGGAAGATGAAATCGTTGGCGCTCAGGAGATTGAGCACAGCCTGCAAAGGCTGCAGCACCAGGCAATCGGAGTCAATCCAGAGACCGCCGAATTTCATTAGCAGGAAAGCCCGGATGAAGTCGGCGCGATGGGCCGAATCAAGTCTCGTCAGATCAATATCACGGTCAACATCTCGAAGCTTTTCGAATTCATCCGGCGTGACGAGCCTTACGTCCGCGGCGTGCGCGAAGATCGTTCGCCGGCATACCTCAATCCATTCGGGACAGTCGTTCTCCCAATAGAGCCAAACCGGTAAGTTCACCTGTTCAGCGGCGCCGTCCGTGACGAGTGCCGGAGCTTGCCGTGCGGGTCTAACTGCTCCGCGGCAACCCAACATCATTGACAATGGTTGGATTAGACCGAGCGTCTCCTTGACAGCCTCGGGGCCTCCGTCCACTGCATTATCCCATAACCAAACGGGCAGGCCCGCTTGTTCAAGCAGACGAACTGCACTGTCGTCCGTGGTGAGAACTGCTCCAGCCTTGCTAAGCGACCGCAACTCGTCCTCAGTTAGTTCCGGGCAATCTTTCCGTACCAGCAAGACTGTGGGCCATAGGTGAGCTAAGCGTGCATTCGCGAGCAACTGCCTCCCGAGGGTCGGGCTAAAAACCACGATCGCTTCAGGCCTCCGTTCAAGCAAGTGGTCCTGCCAATGAAGATCAGAACTGACGTGCCGGTATTTCTCGATCTCAACTCCGTAGAAGTCTGCCAGCGCCTGGGCGATCCCCTGTGCCAGGCGTTGCGAGGCGGACTCGTCCGTCATAAATACGATGGGTTTCGCTTTTTCCCAGGGACAAGAGAAGTGTTTGTTGGGCGGAAATCGCTTAATAAATTCAGCCCGGTCTTTGGTTGAGACTATCTGGTTCATTAAGGCGACGTTGGCGTTGTAGTGCGGATTCCTGGCGATGTGGTTTTGGCCGCCATATCCGCCTGAGTGCGGGTGAAAAAGGTGGTAGATATGCCGATCGCCAAACTGTGTAGCACTGCTGCGCCCCAGCAGTTGTGCTTTGAAGGACCAGGCATTATCGTCGCCGCCCCAACCGCGAAAACCTTCATGCAAGCCGCCGTGCTCAACCACGAAAGCTTTTCGGACAAGTCCGGATCCTCCACTTGCGTCGTAGCCTGACTTGAATACATTCACTGGTTTGCAATCGGTTGGATTGCACGTCCCGGCCATAACGTTCTTGCTGTCTGCTTCCGAAAGATAACGTATGTCCGTGTAAGGAATTAGATTGTCCAATGCTCGCGCGCGCAATTCCGCCGCTGCCTGCTCAATGAAATCGATCGGAAGGAGAAGATCGTTATCATTCCAGAGCAGCAGGTCGTACTCCGCAAGCGGCGTTCCGATATTCAGGGCGCGGGCGCGTTGGAAGGCGTCACGGTGCTCAACAAAAACATACTTGTCGGCGAGTCGCCGCGCAGTCTCTTCAGCGTAGGGCCGTTCGCCCATATCGACCACTATGATCTCGTTTAGTCCCTGACACTGTTGGAGGTTTACCAGCGTCGCAGTGAGGTGCGGCAGCCGCTCCTGCCCGCCATGGGGAATGATGACGCTCACGCCTTCTTTCGACTTCGGCATCTTGGCCCCGCGGCGCAGGTTTGTCCTTTCCGTCGCTTGCGGAAGTTCCTGAGATACAGCAACTAGAGACCGCTTGGATCCAACGCGTTCCAGCGACTTCCGCACCGCCGGCAACCAGAAGTGAGTCCATTGACGGGCGAAATCCCAATGGCATTCCATCCACTGTCGATTGCTCGCCCCGTCAGCCGTGAGTGTTTCCGCGCCTTGCTCAGCCAGGGACGCCAGCACCGCTTCCAGCTTGTCAAGGCTGGCAGGAACGAATGGGATCCGGGAGGCGCCGGCCGTACAAAAGCTGAGAATTTCGTGAACGCCCGGCAGCAGTCCCAACCCGTTGACGACTACGCACCCGACGGCCAATCCCTCCAGACTGTTTCGGTGATAACTTCCGGTGACGCACTCGTCAATCACGATGTGCGAACGGCGCTTCATCGCGAGCGATTCGTGATGTGAGACCTGGCCGTCGCGAATGACTTCCAATCGAATTGAGCAGTTAGCCGCCAGTCGCTGCAGCACGCGCATGGTGGTTTCGTATCCTTTGGAATGCCAGTAGAGCTGATGGCCCGGCGGATAGCGTTCATGGCGACCTGAGGGCGTATAGCAGATCGTGACCCCCGCGGCTTTGGTCTCCGGCCTGAAGGCGTCCTCCCAAATAGGCATGGGGTTAGGAACGACAAACCATCCTTCAAATTCGGGGAGCGTCGCTTGATATTGGCCCACGACCACACCGGGAAAGCCTTGCTTGACGAAGCTCTCATCGACATTCCAACCGTAGTTATGCGCCATTGTGACTATGGCCTTGCCCTCGAGTAACTCGCGATGTTGTGGGTCTACTTTGCCGTTGTGCACGATCACTACATCGGCGGCTCTCAGCGCCATGGCAGCTTCGTCGGGCGCGGTGGTCCATTCGATGTCACCCTCGAAGACCACCCCATTCACGTAACCTCGCGTGGCCCAAACACATCGAGCCCGATGCGGTGTGCAGGCGTTGAGACAGCGGGCGAGAATGGCGGGCACTCCCGCAACAGGCGTCGTTGCGTATGACACGATCCGCAACGACTCACTGTTCTCAACCGCTGAAGACGCGATTGCATCGTCCAACGAAGACGATGTCTTTCCGCCAGAGACGGCCGACGGTTTTGGCTGCTCGGCAAACTCCTCGAGCGACATTTTTGGAAAAGCAGTCAGACGACTAGTGCGACTTAAGTTGAACACCTCCACACCGCGGCTGCGGATTGCTTCATAGAGGCGCCGGTACTGGTCGTCGATAGTCGATAGTTGAGGCGCCAGCGAGTGCGGACCAGTAGCCGCAAAAAAGTGATGGTCCGTAAAGTCTACTCCGACTAATCCAATACGTTTCGCGCCCATGTGCACGGCCAGGCAAAGTGCGACATAGGGTGAGTTTTGCGTGTAGTGAAGCAGATTGGGGTCGGAAGAGTCCGTTCCGCCGTTTGTGCCGAGTGAAAACTTAACCACGTTGTCTCGTGAGAGGCCGAGATCAAGTTGTGTAAAGAGGAATTTAGCAGCTGAACTCTCGACATAGCGGAAGCGGTCGCCGCTGAATTGGTCCCGAGGGTTGACGACCACCAGGTAGTCGGGATGAAAGCGCCGCCCGATGTCGTTGACGCCGATCGTGATAAAGCGTTTCGGCTCCCCGAGCTCATTCAGCGAGTGGCCACACCCGCAGACCAGGATCGTTTCATCCTGGTGTGAGTTGGAGAATGATGCCAGGGTTCTCATAGGCGGTGAAAGCGCAGTCAGAATACGTTGCCGTAGCGGCGAAGACGCTTAACGAAGTGATTGGCGGGAGCAGAGGAAGGGATTGGTTAATCCAAAAGCAAAAAGTTGGGCGAGGTCTTGACGACCTCGCCCTGCGTAGCTGGGGACTCGAACCACCACAGACAATTAGCTTTCAAAGTTTTCGAAGAAAAACGACGATGCCCAGTAAACTGGAAACGACGAAGAACCTCAAATTACCTCAACGCCAACCATTTGCCTATACCGAAAGATTAGTGCTACGCACGGCGGAACATACTCCCGCAATCGTCTTAAGTCAAGATCAAATTTGATTGATTTTCCGCACTAGTAAACTGTCGCCCTCCCTTCCTGAAATTGAATGTACTGGTCCACTTATCCGGCTCTTGCTATCTCCGAAGTCAGCGCGAAACTAAGGTTGTATGGGAAGCGGAATATTAGTTTCATCCGCAACCAGTGGCCCGAGCTGCACAGTTCGCTGCCTGCTGGGAGCAACATTGAAACTAACTCGCCATAGCGTGTTCACATCCCACGGATTTACGGGGTGTACGTTGATGCCGATATTGAAGCTGTGGTCCCTGTTGCCGTCCGGGCTGGCGAGATGGTTCTGTGTGACCAGGACGCGGTTGCCAAGTTGGCCCCAGACACTGATGCCATAGATCTCCAGCTTCTCAGCACCTTGCAGACGCGTGAGGCGGGCGTCGTTGTTTTCGATTAGCAGACTATCGGTGTTGCCGACGAAGATGGCGTGTCGATCTGTTTTCTTTGCCCAGGGAGGTAAAAGGATCGATATCGTGTTGCCGGCAATAGTTACCACTTGTGATGCGCGGCGCGCGTGGTCGCCTCGCCGGCTCAGTCCCACATGTATCCCCTGTAGTACGCCTTCGATGGTGTTATTGATAACGCGCACTTCAGCGGCATCGCCGCCACCCACGGTAATCCCCTGTGAACCCACTGACGGTATCTGCAGAAACACCCTGCTCAGGAAGGCTTGGAATGGCTTTGTTCGTCTCCTGAAAGCCTCATCGAGGATCAGCCGATCCGCGAGCTTGACGACGTAGGACAGTAATGCTCGCGGACTGTTGATGCCGGTCGCAGGATTCCGTTGCAGCAGGGTTGTCCAGGCGTTACGCAGCGAGTGATCGGTGAGAAATTGGATTACATAATCACCGGATTGCAGCCTGACATTACTGTTGACTCTCTTATTTGGAGCGCTTCCTAAACGAGCATCCGTAATCAACAAGCTACGAACGCCTGCGCGATATTTGCGGTCCTCGAGTAAGCGATTGAGCCGAAGGGTTGCCTGGTCCACTCTTATCACGTTGTCTTCCACCAGCGAGCGGGCGACATTTACCATCAGAATGCCCGTTTGTTGGTGACCGAGACCGAGGACACAGTGCTGCACTCGCGCATAACCTGTGCTCTCGACGTTTCTCACGGTGACGCAGGTTGCCGCACGCGCCGTCCCCGAGGCGCATCTCAGTCCGACCGATTCGACATTTACTGACCCGCAATTCAAAAAGGTAAGAGCGCCGTTGAGGCTTTTAGTGGGAGTGTTCCTTTCCGCGCGCGCGATTCCCGCCTCAGCGAAAATGTCGCGAATCAGGACCGACGTACAGCCGAGGAACTTAAGAGCAGCCTCGGCTCCGGGTGCCCGCAGGTGTGATCCAAATCCCACGCCGCTGATTTTGAGGTGGCGCTTTCCTTCAACGTTGACGGTCGTTTCCAATGGGTAATCTCCCGCCTGGAAGCAAACCTCAGCATCAGTCCCGGACGGAATGGCGTCAAAAACTGCCTGAACATTGTCGCCGGGCGCTACCACAAACGTGCATTGGCCGGCCTCGTGCCGGCGACACAACATATTGAGCGCGTCCTGGACAGTCTTCGCGCCGTCGAAATCGCAAGTGTCGTTGTCAAAGCAAACGTCGACCGCACAAATCTCGGTCAATGGGGGAAAAGGCTTGCGACAGTCCGCAACGAACGTCAGCACGCCTGCGGTCGATCTGACCAGGGCCAGACGAGAGTAGTGATGTCGAATGCCATGTGGCGATTGAGATGTGGAAAGGTTATTCGGATCCACCGGCCATTCTATTTGGCCGGTCCCCGTCCGCGCGGGAATCAGCCAATAGTCTCCGGCGCGATAGCTGCCGGCGAGAAAACTCACCTGAATTCCGTCTTCCAGATCGATCCAGAGACCGAGATTGGCGCTGATACCACTCGCCGTTGCGATGACTCCGCTCTGATCCCAGCGGCGCAGTATTGGTCGGGCGGCATTGGCAAGAGCGGCGGCCGACGTCTTTAAGGTGACCTCGTTTGGACCAGGTCCGATCATGTCGATTTGCACCAGAGGATGCGGTGCTGCCTTCAATGTTGATTCTTCGTCGACAATCTCAACCCACTGTCCCGGGGCGAAGTTCAGGATCTCGTCCTTGCCCAAACTAGAGACCGTCAACACATTGCCGGCAATGTGCGTGATCGTTGTTTCGACTGAACCGTTATCGCGCGAGAACTTAAAGGTCGCTTGATTCTCATTGCCTCCGGTGTGAACTTCTACCCGGTAGAGTTGGTTCTCGAGACCGTTGTAGCCGGTTCCGGGTGGTAGCAGGCAAGCGCTTTTTTCTGGAGGCGGTGGCTGCGTGCGCGCATTTAGCTTACCGGTCTTCGCCAGCGTGTATTGCTCAAACTGCGGCATCGGACTCTTACAAGTGATGGCGGGTTGATTTGCCGTACCCACGTTGCCAACTTGAATGAGCCGCACCTGCCACACATTTTGTAAACGAGTAGCGGTATCAGGACCGCCCAGCGCGACCTCTCGAATAGCGTCGTTATTGAGCGCGGTGATCTCTCGTTTCCATGCGTCGAGGAACACCAGATACGTGCCATCGGGTTGGATGTTTACATGCTGGCTGGTCGGAGGACTGTTGGCTACCACGAACTCTGGATTGGGAAGGTATGGCTGCGATGTATAGGTCGTCGCGACATCCAGCTCGCACAGCAAACCGTCGACGTAAAGTCGTCCGGCGGAAATCGTCAAGTTCTGGCCGCCTGAAGCAACACCAATGCTGAACCCGCCGTTCTTTTTGGGCACGCCTGATTGCCCGATGACATCAATGGCTTCAGTCTGGTCGCGGTAATGTTGGATCGCCAGTTGCTCGTTGTCATCAGCATCCAGTTCCACGCGTCCCATCTGCTTTAGCAGTCCGCTGTATTGGTTTTCGCGTTTGAAAGTAAAGCGGCTGTAGTCACCTGGCATGATGTTCCTCCAATCGGTCGGTGCTCAACTGGCGTAGAAGATTCCCGCTTCCAGTCCAAATCTAAGATACTCTTTGAGTGCCGCACGCAGGTTTGCTTCTCGTAGCGGCTCGTATAGATCGTGAAATGCTCCCATCTCCGCCTGATCATCGGCGCCAGTCGTAATCTCTACCGCGCAGGCCGTGCTCAACTGGCAATACGCAGCATCGCCATAGCGCTGCGATGTAAACACCGGCCGCACGCGAGCTACATCTCCGTCAGCTTCGGGCTGACAGCGAAACAACCGCGGTAATTGAGATCCGGGTGGGACATAGCAGAAGCGCACACAGCCCTGCTGCAGTCGTTCGGCGCGCACGGGCGCCGGCCAATTGTCACCAGGATTTAGATCTGAAAAAAAGATGGTGTTTGACGCCAGTTTCATCGTCCTTGTGTAGACTTTGCCGATGACCGTCGAATTCTCGATCGTTAGTGGTGCGCCCGGGTCGTCACCACTCAGGCCGGCATACGAGACCGCGTCTGTTTGCGAAGCGTCGATAATGCTGTTGCGAATGCTAACTCTGGCCCCGGAGTTCGCTTGAATCGCTCCGACAATGCATTGCTCGATCTCAATAGTGGTGTCCTTCGATTCGACAATCAGCACGGGTGCGGCCGCACGGGCTGGAATGGTAACGGGTGGACTGCCGCCCATTCCCTGCAGCGCTGATATGTCGCCGGGTACGAGGGTGCAATGGCGCAGGCGGAGAGTGCGCAGTTTGTTGTCATTCCCGTTGGCATCTTTTGCCGGGACGCGCAGCACGCCGGCAATTACAAATCCATTTAGCGTAACGTCGGTTTCGTCACCCCCGCTGACGACGAACTCGCCGGAAAGCGCCAGCACGGGTCGCTGCTCATTTGCCGCCCGCAGTTCGATCTCTCTCTTCTTTGGCAGATCGAGATGAATCGCCGGTGTTTCAAAGAAGACACTGCTGTTGGTGACTGCGATGACCCCGCCGGCAGGGCTCATTTGATTGATCGCCTGCTGGATAGTTGGTTGGCCGGCCGGCACTTTTATGTCCACGGTTGGCGACGGGAAAGACTCTTCGCGATCATATTCGCCGGCGCCCATCGGCGCGCTGAACCCGTAGTGGTAAGTTACCTGCACGCTGGTCGGCGCCGGCAACGGTGGACTTGTTACGGGAAATGCAATACGACCGAGTACGGGGTCGATGGCGACCTTGCCCGCCGGCCGATGTGTCCAGCCGCTCAGATCACAGATGCAAACTGAGAGGGCAGCCCCAGGCGGGCTTGACTCGGCAATCGGGATGTCAACTCCATCGACAGTTACAAGCAGGCTCTTATTCGGGCCGTAGTAGGTATCCAGGTGACGATCGAGAATTCGCCGCTCAAGCGGCATGGGAACATTGATCGGGAGCGCGAGATGGGTAATTTCGTCTTCGGTCTCCGGATCGTTATAGACCCGAATGTCCTTACCAAGAGCGTCAAACAGATACCGTCCACTATCCAGTTTGAAAGCCGGGGCGTTTGTAACCGAATAACTGCCCAGTCGCCAAAGGTAGATGCCAATGTTGGGGATGTTGTATTTGCCGCGCCGCGGTTCGATTCGACGCACGTCCACGGTGCGCGCTAATTTGTCGAACGGGGTGTTAAGAAACTCCAACCAATGTGAGTTGCCGATATCCGATAAAGAGAGATTCTCTCGCCGGATGTGGTTCATGTACTGCGTGGTTGCCAGCAACTTGAAGTATTCGACGACGCTTGCGTCCCAGCCGGTTACGTCACGTGCAAGTTGCTCCAGCACAGCCGCCGTTCCTTTGCGGCGCCGGTAGGCCATCGTGTTTGCGACAAATGCGCGCTCGGTGAATCGGGCGCCGGGAAATACGGATATGCCGCGTACCCCCAAGAGGTCTCCGATATAGGGCACAGCCCATTCCGCACATGTCTCGATAAAGAAATCGTCGTAGAGTTGTTCAAGGTTATCCGCAAGTACGACAGATTGTTCGGCAATAACGGAGAGCAGGGCCTTTAGTGGGCCGCGTTGTCGCTTCTCTTCGAGCACCTCAAGGCGCCGCTCTTGCTTTTCCGTAAGCGGCGAAGACGAACGCAGCAATTGCAGCTCAGCCTGCTCGCTCGGCGTCAGCAGGTTGTCCAACTGCTCCGCTAGTTCTATGTCGCGGATGCGATAAACGGCGGGCAGCAACGAATAAAGCTTTTCGCTATCAAAGCTCATTGAAAGGTCCCCAGTTCAAGCGGCTGCAAATCAAGTGTCAGAATCTCGGCCGGAAACACTTGCGTCCGGGACGGGAGCGGCACCGCTGCCGCGAGGTGTTCCATCGGGGTGGCGGGCGGGTTCTCATTCGATCGATACAAGGCGGTCACGTTCACCGCGACCACGCCGTCAACGTGCTGCAACACGGCAATGACTTCGCTCAAATGTACGGGTTGGCCGAATGCGCGCGCTGCAAAGGAAAATTTTGTGCGCAGGGTTTGCTCAGCTTGCGCGATCACTCTGTCTGTGAGGTAACTGGCGTCGATTTTCAGCGAGGCAGCTAAACGAAATAGTCCGGCCTGATAAGACTTCACCTGTAAGGGCACCAACGGATTGCCGGATTTCTGCATCGCCTGCAGCAGTTTGGAATAGAGTTGACTATCTTCCCTTACTTCAGCGCCGTTCGGGCCGGCAACCGTCACGAAGACACCGCGCTTCTCGCCAAACCAGGTCCATGTAGCAAACGCCTTGTCGATCCCGCTGAATGAGCGGGCGAAATCTTCATAATCCTGCAGCGACACAATGCGGCCCAGGGTCAGCACAGTTAGTGGGGCGTTGTGTCGTGCTTCGTCGAGCTGTTCGCGATCGGCCGCGCCGGTTGGCGCCAGGGGATTTGTTGCTCCTTTGACGCCGAATGGGCGCGTCATCAGCTGACTCAGCTGATCTGCCTTGACCAGCCCCGCCAGTCCAATGCCTTTCCGATATTTTGCTCCGATGTTTTCCTGGCCGGTAGGCAACCGGGCGCCTGTCGTACCGTCGCCGAAGATGACTGTCGTATTGCTCTTGTCGTCGAGCTGCGTGGTGTAGATGCGTTCGTTCGGCCCGTGACCAAAGAAGTCAGAGACTTCCGACCAAAGGATGTCGTTAACGCGTACTTCGAGAGTTGACTGAGCACCACTGGGGTCGGATGAGCTGATGTAAGTGAGCGGTGGCTGGCGTAGCGTAAAGCGCTGGAAAGCCTGAGTGGCATCTCCGCTGCCCAGTGTCTCCTGCACCGTCTCTCCATGAGTCGCATTCGCTACGTTGGCATTGATGGTTACCGTCTTGCGGACGTAAGGATGGTCCAGGGATTCGTTGAAAGTGAGCACAGTGAAACCCGCGTCCACTTTGGCCGTTTTCACCGTTAGCGTTTCACTGGCATAAACTCCCCTGAGATCGTTACGCTCGCCTTTTAAGACCAGTCGCTGTCCATTCAATATACCGAGATATGGTCCATCGAGTGTGAGACCGTCCGCGTCCGCAGGTTGGAGTGCACTGGTGATTGGCAGTTCGGCAAGAGGCAGAGCTTCGCTTTGCGCATAGACCGTTACATTCCGAAAACTCGCAAGCGTTGGCAGCACGGGGATTCGAACGAGGTGGCCGCGAACGCGCACATCTCGAAAGGTAATGAACCCCCCTGCGTCCCACCATGAGTCAGCAAGCGTTAACAGAGTAGTTTTGGAGCTGATTCCGTAAGCCGTGCGCGTCACCGTCGTCACGTTGGTGACCTGAATCGTTGCTGAGTGGTCGCCTCTTTCAATCCTTACATAACTGGCTGGAGTAATACCCTCATAAACGCGGTCAAGATACAGGAGCGTTGAGGTCTCGGCAGCCAGGGCCCACTCGGCCCAGATCAGCGGATCGTCGGGTGCAGGTGGATGGACCGTGTAGGTCGGTTTTTTCGGCGCGTTATAACCAAATACAGCAGCTTTTTGGCGGTAGACAAATACCTTCGGAACTCGAGTCAGATTCCACGCGGCGACCTCTTTGCGCAGATTTGCGGTCAGCTCGGTGGCTTTCCAATTCTGCATCGTGACGACGGTTGAAAGATCTCGTTCATCCCAGGTCTCACGTATGATTTGCTGCGTGACCTGGGCCGTGAGTTCGGTCTTTGGAGCAAATTCATTGACGCGCCCGATTCCCAAGCCTGTGGGTTTGACGTAAGGCGGAAAGTCAGCCGCGGAAATTTCA
The DNA here is from genome assembly GCA_025463135.1 of Acidobacteriota bacterium. GTDB lineage: Bacteria > Acidobacteriota > Blastocatellia > Pyrinomonadales > Pyrinomonadaceae > JAOAPY01. The sequence goes on along the minus strand of JAOAPY010000008.1, from coordinate 226,321 downwards.
AAATCCACTCGCGTCGTCTTCGCCTCGTCATCTGTATTGACGCTGACAACTTTGTGTGGGGGTGCGAAGACACTTCCAATTGATGCCTGCACCAGATCGCCCGTCTTGACGTCCGTTGTGAGCCCCTGGAAGACGACAGCATGCTGCAGAAAAGCAGTAATCGTCTGCGGCTGCGTCAGACGTGGTTTGATTGCGTTCCATTCGGGACGCGCCTCGATCTGTTCGACAGTCTCAAACGTTTGCGCCTGCTCGCCGGGACCGGGAATGCTCTGTACCTTAACTCCTATGCCAATCATGATCGGTGCCAGTTGTTCCAGCGCGACTTGGGCGGATGTTCCCAAAGCCAGCGCCTGACCCGCGGCACCCGGCGCCTCTTCAATCGTAAAAGCGAGATAGGTTCCGGCGGCAACCCCGGGCCGAAGCTCGTAATTGATCAGGCGCGCCAGTTCCAGGACCGACAGGCGTTCCGTTGCGGTGCGCAAGTAAGCTTCGTTGGCAATGCGTTCTTGATAGAAGGTCAAGACGTCGCCAACGGTGGCCCACGCATCGAGTAGGGCAATCGAGAAGTCGTCGTTATCACGCGAGGTGAAACTGGTCAGCGCTCGCTGTCCCGAAGCGGAAAGGCGCGCGAGCAGCGTTTCTCGGAATTGCGCGTGAGTGCCGACCCGATAGGCAATCGCGGACAGTCCCGGCAGGTTCGCGATGCGCAAGGGCGTCTCTATCGAAATGCCTTCGCAGCAACCGCAGTCGTTAAGTTCATTCATGTGAGTGCTGGAAGAACTCATTAGTTATCCACGGGACACGAGCAGGGATCCACGCTCGGGAAAGTTTCGATCGTTACTAAGTCTCGCAATCTCAAGGCGGCCCAGTGCGAGCTTGCCCGACGTGAGCGCCGCGGTGCTGTCGACGTGCTGCCGCTGAAACTTTCGCAGCATCACTGAGTCGACTCCTGCAACTGCCTGGGCCGCCGCAATCAGCGCGCTGCCGTACACTGCCTGGCCGAAACTCAAATTGTCGGGATGGAAAAGTCCGCGCTGATTATTTGGGAGAACCCTGTCGCTAAAGACGTCCAACAGCGTTTGCCTAACGTTGCTGAAGTAATAACCGGGCTTGATACAAACAGCGATTTCGATCTCCAACGAAACGTACTGAGGTGTATCAATTTCCAGATCCTCACCCGCCATGCGAAAGCGCTCGAGGCAGCCGCTAAAAGTCTGTTTGAATTCATCGTCAACATTGTTGCCGCCGAAGCGATCGACAGTCAGAAACGTCGTGTGCCAGCTCCCGGTCCACCGGGGCGTGGCGGCAGCACGCTGCACATCGATGCCACAGCGATCGGCCAGTTCCTTTCGGACAGCGATCTCCTCGTAGTCCGCCGGTGTGACCGCGCGCTCCTGGATCCGAAAAGCACTTGGGGCGTTTTGCCTGACCTGTTCGATCGTTTCGGGTTCGATCCCACCTGTTGCCGGAAGGGGATTGCGCACAGCGGTGACAGTGGCTGGACCAGAGATGGTTGAGCTTACCAGGTGTGCCAAAGTGTCCGCGCCTACATTGCCGGCGGCGCCGTTACCAATGCGAAAAGTGGCGAGGAACCTGGTTCCGGATGGGGGACGTTCGCCCAGCAGGCCATCGCCAAATCGCAAGTAGGAAGTGCCGTCTGTTTCGACTTCAACGGCAAACTCTCTGCTGTTTGCGTGACTCGCAAGCAGTTCGCGCATCGGCGTCCACCTTTCCAGATCTGGTGCGCCCGTGAATCGAGCCAGCCAAATGCATGGCAAGGTGAGCTGCTGCCGATCTTTGGTTGAGAGCTTGATGACAGACGTCGCGGACCGCAGGGACTTCGCCCGGAACGGGCCGGCGATGGCGTCAAGAATCTCGAGCGACGGATCATTTAGGCGACGATGTTGGTCCCGTTCCGCCCGCGATGCCGCGTCCTCCAACGGCGTCGCATGAGTGAGCGGCCCTTTCGTGAGTCTCGGCCGGTACCGAGCCGCCGCCACATTTCGTTGGGCCCGTGTGCAACGGTCAGCGGTCGAAGCAACGATCGCCTCGAGCGCCGGATCCGCATCAGGAACGGTGTCGGGCGATAGGGAAGTGGAAATCTCCTCCAGTTTGAGTGGGCCTGTCGCAGGTTCATCGGTAACGGTCTTGCCGTGATCGGCGAGCGCGATATTTCCCAGTGCCATGCTGATGTCGTCGGCAAAGCCACCAACGGTGGTTTCTCCTGAGACGCATAACGGAAAGGGTAGGGCATCCGCTTGCGCCCATTCGATTTCAATCACCGGTGTGCCGTTTAGAGGATCAGTAAACTGAGTGGCCGCCAGGCGCACCGGACTTCCATTAACGGAACCAAGCTGGGCTTCCGGAAACACTCGTGTGAGCAAGACCGCATGGCGATGCGAAGGATCGGCGTCTTTGGTGACGCCGGTCAACGGCCCCTTGCGCTCTTCAAAAATAAGCACGTCGCCCGCGCGCAGCTTGGAGGGGCCGTTTGGTCCGTCGTCGCGCAGGGTCGCCTTCGTCGCGCCTTTCGGCAAGCAACAATTGCGAGAATCCCAAGTGTAGAACTTCATCTCGTTGTGTGCTTCAAAAAGCAGGAGGTCGTGCAGTAATTCAAAGACCAACGGACGAGTGGTAAGAGCTTGCGCTAATTCTTTCTGTGGGATCAGCAGGGACGATTCACCGGGGATTCTGCTGAGCAGCTTGGTAGTGTTGGCGCCCTGTCCTTTTTCCAGGATGAAACCATCTATGCCGGGGCCGGCGCCGATGTGGATCCACGTGCGCGCGTTGCGGCCGTCGTGCATCAGGTAGTCAACCAGGCGGGCATGACGTCTAACTGAAGCCCGTCGCCGTGCTGTTCCCAGGTACGCTTCGGTTGCCACTGCATCTTGCTGATAACTCAGATAATCGCCGACGTAAGACAACAGCTCCACCAGCGCGATTCCGAGGTCCGCGGGGTTGCGCTCTCTCCATTGAGGTGTCAGCAAGGCCATCCGGTCGAGCATCAACTGCTTGAAACTCGCATAGTCTTTAGCCAGGTAGTTGATCTCCGGTTGAATCTGATCTTCGGAGGGGCAAACCCCAGGCGTCTTACAATCAAAATCGCTGGGGCAGGAGACTTTGAAAGAGAAGTCCACGCTCGAAAGAATTGGGTCGAATCCCGATGGCGGAGCGTCGTTGTTTGCGTCCTGCACCAGGCGCAGCGTGTAGGTGGAAAAATCTCCGCGCGCAGAGACTTCCACTACCAGAATGTTTGCGCCGGCAGGTGGACTGACCGGAGGAGATGACGCCGTGCCGTAGCTTACTTTTGTGACCTTGATTTTTTGTATGCGATCCCCGCCGTTAATCTGAATGTTGGTTTCCTTCAGTTCGCCGGGCGTCAGAGTTTTCAGGAAGTGGACGAGCAAAGTTCGCTGGCGCAGTTCCAGTGGATCGGACATTTCGTCTCGAACTTCGAGGAAGTCGATACCATTCAGGCCCGGCGACTGACTCATGGAGACTTCATTGCGCCGGCGTTCATCATCACAGCAGAAGTAGATCATCAGAATGCACCTCCGCGAGTGAATTGCGCAGTGCGTTGCTCCTGCGTGCGGCGCTCGGTGTAAAGAATATGGACGACCAATCGGGCATCATCGCTTTCCACCTGCACCTCGTTTACTTCGATCAGATCACCGAGCCATTGCTGGAGCGAGCCCTGGACCAGGAACTGGGTCGCCGCTGCCAGTTCGTCGCTGTTTGGCGCAAAGACGAGCCGGTGCAGGCCACAACCGAAGTCAGGACGATTCACACGCTCGCCCGGGGCGGTAAACAGCACCTGTTCGATCAGATCTCTGACGTGACTGCTATCGTCCGTTTCGCCGGTCCGACCGCGCGCGTCAAAGTGAAATGGAAAGTCGACGTTCATCAAATTTACTCACATCGCGGTCACACGAGTTTGGGTAACGGCGATAATCAAAGGAGTACCGGTAGGCACGCAGATCGCCTGGCTATCGAGCAACAGCAATGGTTGTCCGTTTGAAGTGACGCGCGTCGCGGCGGTTACGAATTGGGCTGTTACACATGGACCGTTCGCCGCCGGCGGCGGCGGCAAGGCGCAGCCGGCGACGACATAGGGCGCCGCCATCGTCACTGTCGGTTGGCCGCTAACCATTACGCGTGGATTGACTACAGTCGGTTGCGCCTGACCTGCGTGTGAACACAGCACAGTGGCGCCGAGATGAAGCAAAAAGCCAGGCATCAGCCTCCTCCTTATGACCCGCTTTCCCTAAAACTAAATGACGGTGATGGCACCGTTATTAATGGTCACCGTTGGACCAACCATGGTCAGCATTGCTCCTTTGCCATTCTGGATATAGATCCCCGTGTCGTTAACGATTAGCATGGCGCCGGTGGCGCTCTTGAGCATGATGCCCCCGGTGGGACCAGGGAGATCGCTGATGATGACTGCGTTCTGCAAAGCCGTCTGCAGCACGATGCTCGGGCTGGCCGGGTTTCCGGCCAGGGCCAGGGCGGGAACCTCGGCGGCGATTCCCCAATACCCACCGACCCAGATGGGATAGTCAGGATTGCCTTGTTCGAACTCCATCCATACCCCCGCGCCAATTTGCGGTATGAGGTAAGTGCCCATCTGTTTGCCGGCGATCGGCACGCACGGCATGGCCCAACTGGTTGGCACTATGCCGAGCACATCGGGAACGATCGCCTGAATGCGGCCCATCTGCATCGGGTCGATATTGTTAATCACCGTTCCGCGATACTTGCCGTAAAATGTTTTTACCCCTTCGGCCATTAACTACTCCCTGGAACCACACTGCTATACCGGCACTGACTGTGTGGTAGGAATCAGTGCGTTGCGCGAAAGCGAAAAGCTTTGCTTGTATTCGCCGTGCTTGATGTTATGGGTGACGCTCTTGACGTAATACAGTCCGTCGTATGCAAAGCCCGCTCCTCGAACGCCCACCAGCTTCCGCGGCTGAAGCACGCCGCCATAGCGCAAGACGTCCAGCGAGCCTGAGCCAGTGATGGCATCGGAACTCTTTGCCGCCTTTGCCATTGCGATCAGTGCCGCCTGAATTGGCGAGTACTTCGCCACTCCGTTCTGGTCTGGTTCATTCGTGATTATCTTGACGTGCAGCGGCAGCGGCGGCTTTGCGCCCAAAGGCGGATTGAGCGGTGTAATGTCGGGAATGGGGATCGGAATCGGGACTTTGCTGATCAAATCCTGGATGAAAAGGATGTAAAGGGTTTTGGCCAGACCGTCATAGGTAAAACTCAGTGAGTCGGTGTTTGTGTTTGCGTCCATGTTGATACTCAAGGCGCGCTGTGGTATTCCGACCTTAATCTCGGGACCCCAATAACCGATGTTGATGCCCGGCGCCGGACCAGGCTCGACGTAAAAGACATAACCGACTTCAGCGGCGAGTTGATTGATGTAGCCGAGGTCGGTTCCCTGGTGCTTGGGAAACTCCTTGGTGGGAATCGGGACATTAATCAGGATGCTGGGAATAACTAACGGCACGATGCCGAACATTGCGTACTTGGCGATAATCAAGGCGACACGGGCTTCGGCAGGCATACCAGGATAGGGAATGCCGCTGAAGTCGATGAGGTCCATCGCCTGACTCACATCTTCACCGATAACCGTCAAAGTCGATTTGCCAGGGTCGTTGGAGGGAACGACTTGTTGGCGTGTGATCAATCCATCCATGATGACATTGGGAGTGCCGTTGATGGTCACGATCAAAATCACCCGAATCATTGGATCGAAGAAGCCGCCGGGGATGAGCGTGCGACTCAGCAGGGACTTTTTGCCCAGGGAAAATGTGAGTTGGAACCCGCTGCGCGCTCCGCTCGCGGTTGTGACCTGCACCGCGGTGAGCGCATCGGTAACTTCCCGCGGTACCGGAACGGCAACCACGGGTCCCATCATCACAGTCAGGTGAACGCCTTTAAGCATCTTATCCAGGAATCCCGTCCGGCAGAGTAATTCTCAACCGGCGACCAACAGTCTCGGTTAACTCAGCGGGGCGCATCGCGTCATTAGCGTCACAGAGGCGCCAGAACTGTTCCGGATCGCTAAGATATTGCGCGGTGATGTTGTCGAGTCGCTCGCCTTCCGTCACGCTATGTTCCTGCAGCAGGACGAACCGGCTCGACGGCGGCACGAAACGCCGGCGCAGAAAGATAATCTGCTTGCCATCGACGGTCTGGATTTTCGATTGTTCGATATTGGAGTAACGACTGGTGAAAGGAAACATCTCTATCCTCATAAGATTCTGGTAAGGCCAAGCGTGTTCAGCGCTCCGCTTTGTTGCCGTCTGGCCAGGTTTTCTTTCTGCTGGTGATAAGCCACAAACAGGCTGTTGCCTTTATGCGTCGACGGCAGATCGTTAATGCTCAACACGCGCATCCCCAGACTCACTTTCGCGCGGATTGGATTTAAAGAAGGATCAAAGGCCTCTTCGGTGATGCTGAATTCCGTTAGGCGCACCGGCAGTACGCGGCTCTTGCTCCAGACAAACAAGGTAAGCGGCGCCTCGGCAGGCACGATCTCGAGAGTGCCCGCGCGGGCCAGCGCATCCGCCGCCTGCAATTGCGCGCTGTCGGGATAAACGATCGTTTCGAGCACCGCCAGTTGAGCGCTGATTCCGACCTCGGCAACGGTAGGATTTTGATCGGGAAGCTCGAGTTGATCGGTCGCGTCAAACTCGACTTCAATCTTCAACGTTTCAACCGGGGGACCAGTCAGACGCAACGCCTCGGTCCGGTCGCCCGCTTCCCCTGCTCCGCGAATCTGCAGGGAACGCGTCAAGGTCTCCGGGTTGTACTGGAGTGGGATGACTTTACGCACGGTGCCAACGTCCGGATCGATCAGCACGATGCCGCCTTTTACAAGCTTGGGTGAACCGGGAAATGCACTCATGCGTTCCAGCGTCTCCTCTGCGCGACGTAACAATTGCCAATCCTTATCCAGCCAACGGTGCTACTGCTCTTTCTCCGTTCCCGGATCTCGGTCAAAGCCAGCCTTAACCGCTTTTTCGGGTTCAAATTTCGGCATTATCCACTCGATATCATCGAGCGACGGGGCCGCGAACCCGGTTTCTGAAGAGTAGGAGATCGGCTTCTTCAGCTTCACTCCCATTTTCAGTCCCGTGTCGAACTTGAAGCTGGCGAGTTCCCATTCCTTTGTGGTTGTGACCTTGAAGCGCCAGACTCCGGCCTCCGCTTTGACGAACGCTTTCAGTGCCAGGTAAAGAGCCAGCGCCAAAATCAACTCGAAATCAGCCTGCGCTTCAAACTTGCCTTTGAAGTAATGGGCCTTGAGGTTCGAGAGGACGTGACCGTCGAGCGAGGCCGTGACGGAAACGGTCAGACCACCGGCCACCGACGCGATTCCAATATCGAGAGCAACCGAGCCGCTGACCGCGCCGGTCACCCTGAAGAAGGCAGGGATGAAAACCTGGCCGCCGACCTCGACGTCGAGATCGACATTCTCTTCGAGCGGGTTGATCGTCGACTTTACATAGCCGCCGCGAATTTCACCGGGACCGATGCCGTACTCCGCATAAATTCCCGCGTCAATTTTTGCTTTGAGACCGATGGGGCCGATCGACGCTCCGGGAATCGGGATTGAAATTGTCGGGATTTCAAAAATCGTGATTCGCTTGGGTGGATCAGGAAACTTCTTGAAAAGCTGATAGGGCGGAAATACGAGCGACCCCATCACCGTGACTTTCTCGTGCTCGTCAATCTTGATCCCGGCGGTCGCTACCAGCCCCGGCTTGATCTCATAACTAATCGTGCCCTCGCCAGAGAACCTGTGATTCTTGTTGAGCGTTACGTCGATTGATCCCGTCAGCTTGGGGTTCTTCTCAGGCTTCGCAATCTTCAGTTTGCCGGTACCTGTTACGACACCGTTCGTATACGTTACTGTGATGTTGCCTTCCAACCCTTTGAACGTGAATCCCGTGGTCGCCTTGCCGGAGACCTTTTCGCCGTCGTAGGTGAAGCTGATGACTACCGGATCGAGGGGTTTCAATTTGAACTGACCCTCGCCGGTGTAGATCCAGGTGTTCGTGCCCTTCTTCTTCTGGACGCCGAGAGAAACAGACTGATCGTTTGCCAGGCCGATTTTCAAACCGCCGCTTAGGTCCATCCCCTCGTCGCTAAATGAAACGGTAAGGTTAGCGTTCTGGACGAATGGAATTTTGCTCGTGGTGATGCTGGCAACACCCGACCATCCCGATGCTCGACGGTAGATGACTTTGATGGGCGCTTCATCAACCCCCGGAATGTGAGTATTGATGTCGCCCTTGGCATAGAACCCCTCCCCGTCTGCTGAAACCTCAATTTTCCCATCGGCAAACGGTTTGTTCTTTGGGCCGATATAAAACGTGATACTACCGGAGGGTTTGAATTCGGGCGCCAGAACGAGATCTAAACTAGCATCGGTTACAGTGAAGCCCGGCAGCGACTTGAGCTTATCCTTGGGGATCCTGGAAGTTACGATGAGACTATCTTTCGAGAAGGCTATCTCAAGGTTAAGCCCCTTGAGCAGCGGGATGCTCGGCTTGATATTGCCCTTACCTGATAACCCATCCTCTTCGCTGAGAGAGACTTCAGTAATTGTTCCCATGCTCAGAGGCTTGTAGTTAAAAGGAATTTCAGTCTTCTTTTGCTTCTCCGTCAACCGTCGAGTCTTCTTGTTGACGGTAAACTGGATGATTTCTTTCGTTCCCGAAATCTCAATGGGAAGTCCCTTGGGGTCCTTTGAATTTGATGTCGTTCGAATGACTGCATCGAGGACGTCGTCACCGGCGGGTTTACGGTGGAGCCTCACAAAGGTGAGCCTGGGGAGCATTCGGGCAGCGGGATCGTCTGGCGAGATGTCGACCGTATCGGCCTTCTTGACCGCGCCCTTTGGGACTCGCAGTATTGCCTGCAAGCTCGCGTACTTAATCTCGTAGGGATCGGTATCGCTTGCTTCAGCTCCTGCGACTTTGCTTAAGTCTATTGGCTTATAGACCAGGATACCGGAGGTGCACCAGGTGACCTTCACTTGCTTCCCGTCTACGTCTAAAGGAGATGTGGGAGCAAATCGACTTTTCGGCATCGCCGCAAAAGTGGTGAGGCGCTTCTCGCTCAGCCATTCAGGGTTCTCATTCGCTTGCGATATGTATCTCTGGAGTTGTTGTTCAGCAGTAACAAAGTGGCCGGGTGTGGCTACCTTAATCTCTGCGACTTCAATCTCTTTAGGCCCGCGATAAACCAGGTCTGGACGTCCTTCTCCCTCTCTCGTTTTTTCATAGCCCGGGATCCCCTCAGGTGGTATCACGGAGTCAGATTTTCCAGTATCGTCTCCAACTCGAAGAGGATCGGCTGAAGCACCGGGAATCGCGAGTCCTCGAGTTTTTTTCTTGTCGCCAATCTTGGATTTGTAATCATCGGTAATGATCGTGTGTGCGCGAGTACCATTCACTCGCTCATCAGTGGGATCAAACAGAGCATCCCGGCAATCGGTCTCAGGTTGCTCCTGTCGCTGGAACGCGCCTGTTGACGCCTGCTGGTACACCGCCGCTGGTCCGCCAGCTATCACACGATTGGCGACCTGATCTGCCTCTCGCTCGGTTTGGCTTCCCGCTGGGTCGATCTCCATCTTCGACTGCAACTGCGCGCGATCGCCTTGCTGTATGGTATGTGCGAGCTCATGGGCAAGAAGCTTTTGTCCCTCGGTAGTATGTGGCTGGTATTCAGCGCGGTTGAAAACTATATGTTGGCCGACGGTGAAGGCTCTCGCGTGGACAGCTTTCGCCGACTCGGCGGCGGTACCGTCGTGATGCACCCGGACGCGACTAAAGTCATGACCGAAGCGCGATTCCATAAACGTGCGGGTCGAACCATCAAGCGGCTGGCCCGGCGAACTCAGTGCTTGATTCACGACGGGCGGGATACTGGCTGGTTGTGGTCCACCGCTCGATTTTCGTTGCAGGACTTGTTTCTGCTTTTCCTTGTCACACTCATTACACTTGTCACCCGCTCCCGGGGCCTGGCCACAGCCGCACGTGCGTTGCAAGAGGGCGGAGCGCACAGGGGTCAGGGAAGGTAACGCCGCCGCGCGCGCGGCAACCGCCGGCGCCTTTGCCTCGGTAGCAGGGGCTGTCACTCGGTCGCTCATCGCTGCCGACCTCCGTACAAAGCCCGGGCAATCAAGCCGCCTACCTTGCGGGTGCCGGCCCCCGGCGTCACTTGAAAACTCCCGGCATCCGCGCGCGATGAATCGCCTTGCCCTTGTAGTAATGGCAAGCCGCCGTGGGAAATTAGCCTGACCAATTCCTTCTGCGTTGCATCACCGATCGGATAGCGCGACGTTGACGGAAAACCATGCAAAACCAACTCACCGATGTGCAGCGTCAAGGATCGATGCGCGCTTACTGAGTTCACCCCTGCGCTGCGCGGATCGGCAGCACGCTCGGAATCCACGGACCGGTACATGGGCAGTAGGCCCACGCCACCTTGTTTCGACATTCGCATCCGGTTGCGCGCCAGCCATTGAGCGCGCTGCTGCCCGCGGTTCATGCCCATCCTCCAATCTCAGCGGCGGTAATTTGCTTTTCGATCTTCGAGCACTCGCTGTGCGCGGTGCGCAACAGATGACCCATCGTCACCGGGTCATGCAGATCGGCTGCAAGAAAGGCGGCATTCAACGCAATATTGCGAATGTTGCCGCCCGCCACACTGAGGCGAGCCAGTTTGTCCACGTCGAGGTTCACCGTTGGAGTCTCAAGCGGAAAAATCCGAGACCAGATTTTGGCGCGCAGGTTCGCATCCGGGAAAGGGAAGTTGATCAGGAAACGCAGACGCCTCATGAAGGCGCCATCGAGTGACCCACGCCGGTTGGTTGTCAGGATCGCCAAACCGCGATATGCCTCCATGCGCTGTAATAAATAACTGACCTCGATGTTGGCATAGCGATCGTGGCTATCACGAACTTCGCTGCGTTTACCAAACAAGGCATCAGCTTCGTCGAACAACAACACTGCTCCGCTGTGTTCGGCGGCGTTGAATACGGCGCGGAGATTCTTCTCAGTCTCGCCAATATATTTGGAAACTACCTGACTGAGATCAATGCGATGCAGATCGAGTTGTAGATCATTGGCGACTACTTCGGCGGCGAGTGTTTTTCCGGTACCGCTGGGCCCCGCGAAGAGCGCGGTAATTCCCAACCCCCTGGGACTGCGTGCCGCAAAGCCCCACGATTCGTAGACTTTCATCCGTTGCCGGACTTGCGCCGCCAACTCGCCCAGGGTTTGCAATTGCTCTAACGGCAGGATCAAATCCTCCCAGCGAGCGCGCGTTTCGATGCATTCAGCCAAGCCATCGAGCGAAGCCCGCGATTGCACTCGACATTCCCGCCAGAGAATCTTGTCAATCTCGACCGGTTCAGCGGTCATGTGTTCTCGCACAGCTCGCCCCACATTCCCAATGCTTTCGGGATCGAACTGGAATTGCGACACCACTTCATCGAGTTGTCCGTTCAAACGCGCGGCTATCGGACCAAGCGCCGCCTCCCACAATGCGCGTTGCTCGTCCGCGCCGGGCCGATTGATCGGTATGGTTACGACAGATTGCCCGGTGCTATCGACTGAGAGCTCGCCGGAAATGAACAACAGGCCGCCAATTTGTCGGGCAAGCGTTCGTGCCAGGCGCAGTGAAGCAGGATCAGCTTCGTCAACGTCCAACAAGAGGGCGGTGCGGAGAAGCAGCGATTCACGTTGCCACAGTCGTAACAGCGTCTCGCGCTCTACTGACGTTGCGGGTATGTCGGCGGCGTTGAGCGAGTGCAGGCGCAGGCCCAATGCGGCGCAACCGGCGGCTGCCAATTTACGTTTTCCGCCCTGCCAATTGCCGGTCAACTGGATGATCGGCCGTTCGTCGGCATCGCCGAACCACAAACCTGCGATCTGCTCCGCCAGGGGACGATAAGAGGCCGGCAAGCTCGCCGGCTGAGGCACGATTTGAAAGAAATTCGCAAGTCGTTCGTCGAGATATGAAATGCCGACGAGGTAGTGGAGAACGCGCTCGTCGATTCGCAGGGGACTGGACGCCAATGTCTCTCCTCGACCAACTTCCAGCAACCGCCAGTAACGCAATGGACTCGCCGGAGCGATAGCCGCCCAGTACCCACCCGGCAGGTTTGCCAGGGCGAGCCCAAACGTCGGCGATGGTAATTGTGGGCGTTGCGTATTCTGCGAACAAAGGTCTGCGAAATCGGAATCCAGCTCCACTCCGGCACACAGCAAAAGCAGATCTCGTTCGAAAGGCGATAAGCCGAATTCAGCGCAGAGTTGATCGAGGGCAGGGGCCACAGCCATTCCAGCGGCTATTGAAGCAGCATCAGCTTCAAAATCTTCACGTCCCGACGCTTCATCCTTGGCTACGCCATCTGACGGCTCACCTGTATTTCCTAACCCCAACAACGTTTCTCGCACGCCTAACCAACGCGCCATCAGATAGCGGGTGTTGGCTTCCTGCCATTGCTCGTGTGTTGACGTAGTCATGCAATAGCTATCTGTGGCCCGACGTATTGCCCGGCCGCATTGGAAATCATCGGACTCTCCGCCCCGTCAATCTGCATTCGTACCAGATAGTTGCCCGCTTCGACTCCTTTGATTGCTATCCCGATAGTCTTCGTCGAATCCGGTGGGCTTGACGGAGGGCTTACTCCGGTTCGCAAAGGCGCTACGAAGCTGTACGACTTGCTCTTCAATTGGTCTGGCGGACTGGTGACCGGCAACAGTTGATTCAGCAACAACACGACGCGCTGGTCATCGCCGATTGGTGGATCAACGGTCAACGTGACGGTGCCCTGAATCGGATTTGGACCCGCGCCTGAAACGAACGAAACGGTTGCCTGATCAATTGTCGGACGTAACACAAACGCCGCGAGGTTCGACTCGAATGCGCGGTGTGGGGTCTCCGGTGTTCCCATGCCTCTAAAATGGATCACCTGAACACCATGCGCACCGGCCTTTAGTTCAGTTGGTATGGGAACAATGATCGCTTCGTTAGTAATGTCCGCAGCCGCCGGCTGTTGCTCAATGCCGCCAATATTTATTCGCACATCGACGGCGCTCAGATTGCGGCCGAAGATCACCAGATTCTGGCCCGCAACGATTGGCTGATTGCGGAGAATTGGATCGCCGGCTTTAGCCTGGGACCCGATCTCTTCGATCAGCGGTTGGTTGAAAGTCATCGCATAGACATTTCGCGCGCGCACGGGCAAAGCCGATTTTGTCGATTGCTTGCTCTCAATCAACACGACCGTCGCCTGGTAGCCGGCGCTTGGGCGGTAGTGGGTTTGCATGGCGGTCCACAGCCGCGAAATCTCTTCAGTATTTAGTCCTTCCGGGGTGATCTTGATCTGCTCTACCTGTTCGGCCAATTCGGAGCTCAGCAGCGCGCGCATTTGAGGCGGCAGGCCGCCACCACTCGCAACGTGAGACGTTAAAGCCAGGGAAGTGCGAATCGCTCGGCGGGGAAGCACGGGAGTTTCGTGCAGTAGCTGCATGCCGTAACCCAGCAGAATTTCTGCGTGAAGATCCAGCGCGCCGTATGCGGTCAGAAGATAGTGAAGATTCAACGCCAGCGGTGGATTGCTGATGCGTTCGCCGTCTGCGTTTCGCGAAGGCAAGCCGACATTGCGCCAGGCCGCATTCGGTGTAACCTGATAGAGAAACAAATTCAACTGACTCTGTGCGTTCTCGGCGCTCGTGTCGATGCGGTCGGGCGGTAACGCGGAAACAATGACGTTACCGAGTACGGAGGAGATATCCTGGTCAATGAGTCCGTTGTTCAGCAGGTCTCTTAACACGGCGGTTACTGAGGCGATGGCGAGTGCGGTACTCATCGGCGTCCCTCACTTCGCTTTTTCAGGTAGTCGTCGAGTGCATTGACTGCCGCTGTTTGTGAGCGAGCAGATCGCGTCGGGGCTTGTGGTTCGAAGATGGCCCGCACGTCTACTCGGCCTATGGTCACGCTAATCGTCTCAGGTGGTTCTGCCGGCGCCGGGAAGTTATTGACGGTTTGCCGCGGTTGAGTCACCCAGGTGGCGCCCGCCGCCGCGGCTCCGGCTACCGATCGGGGTGACGGTGCCTCGGCTGTGACCTCGGTGTTGACCTGCTGACGATCTGCTGCCCACTCTGATGGCAAACTGCCCAGCCGATGATCGATTAGCTGCGTAACGCGCGGCTCCAGCTCAGGCCAGGAGTCGCCGCTCGAATGCCCCCTGGCTGCGGAGACATTTCCGGGCAGTGTTTGAATCTGAGCAACTACCGCCGGACGTTCAGCGTCGTGAGGAGTTATTGGACCAGGCGACTGTGGTGTCAGCCGGGTCGCGGAAGCGTTCCGTGATGTTCGCGGAGGTCCCGGAATTAGGGAGGTATGCCGGAACACGTCATGGGTTCTTTGGTCCAGGTTCTGCCGTACAGCTTCGGCGATTATTTGTTTTTGATCGGGTTCGTCGTGCCAACTGGCTTCCGGCTGAGTTTGGGCTTTGTTCTTAGGGACGGCATTCGTCACAGGAACGACTGCTATCGGTGGGGTTGATGGTAGCGCGGCGCCGGTCTCGTCTGTCTCGTAAGTCTTCAGGGGCACCTCGGTTACGGTATTCGTGGCCGCGGACACAGGTTCGAACAAAGAGGCCAGGCGCGGTTGAACCGTCGGCGCCAGGCCGAATGTGCGAGCCACGAGGTTTTTGAGGTAGTCGCTCATCCACTAACCAAACCCAGATAGAACTGACGCCGCCACGGTGTAAGGCTCAGGATGTCTGATTCACGCCATCCATAGGCACAGGCGAGTAAGTGAACTTCCGACAAAACTCGCTGCGCCCAGGCATTGATTTCGCTCCAGAAGAAAGACTCAATATCAAACAACGCGCGCCAGCGGTGCCCGCAAGTTGGACAAGCAAGATCGATCTGAATGTCCCCTTGAGGATCAGCCTCAGCCATACGCTGGGCGATTATTTCAGCGACAGAGTCAGGCAAGTGGCCGGCTGTTATTTCGCGACCATCGTGTTGGGCCGCTATCACGCACCGTTCAAGTAAAACCCGTGAAGCGAGGGCGGCATCTTCTGTGTCAGCGACAGCTCCCAGGTCCAGGCTGTTCGGTACCCTGAAACTAATGCTGTACCCGTCTGCCTCGAACGAGATGTCACCGGGCAGTGCCGGTGCTTGCGATGCGCGCAAATGTGCGGTGTCAACTGTCCATTCAAGTCGCTCGCCGCAGGCGGAACAGTTGGCAACACTGGCGAGTTGTGAGCCGAAGGTCCACTCTCGCAGTGTTAACAACGACTGATCACGTGCGCCAATGCTCAAGCCGGCGACCACGTCAATGGAAGATTCGACAGACGCTGCAGCGAGCAGGGGCAGTGCTCGTCTGTACACAGGTTCAGATAAGCCTCTTTCCCATGCGTCTAACAGTTGAGCAGCTGAAAGCGGATGCATAAGTGACTAGACGGGCGGCTCCGTGAAGGAGGGCTCGGTTGGTTCCGTCACCGAATAGTCACGCTCCCATCCTTCGTTCTCCAGCTTCAAATGCTGAATCGCAACGGCGTTCGCATTCGCATCCAGATCGGGGAGTGCTTGAAACTCTGACACCCAACAGCGGTAGACTTTATAAGAGATCGCCAGTTGGCCGGCTTCGTTGTAGAGGTCGATGATGATGTCTTTGCGAAAGTCTTTCAGAGAGACTTCGGCGCCCAGGCCCGCGCCGAAGTTCCAGACCTTGTTGGCCCACTTCTCAAACTCAGTGTCGTGAGTCACGCCTCGATCAAGCGTGATGGCTTCAAATTCGGTGCGTCCCGGCGATTTGCGACTGCTGCTGGGATCGCCGCCCTCGCGATGCTTGACTACCTCGGTAGTCTTTTTGAAGCCGCCGACTTTGCTAACCCCGGCCACGTACTTCCCATCCCACTTAACGCGAAACTTGAAGTTCTTGTAGGGATCGAATCGTTGTGCATTGACACTGAATTGAGCCATCGCGTCCTCCTTCTTTGCCCGAACGGCTTAGCCGCCGCCTTCTGATGCGCCTTTGGCAAGCTTGATGCGGACTTCCGATTAAGTTTCGATCTGGCCGGCCATCTGTTGAATCCTTAAGACCACAAACTCCGCCGGTTTGAGCGGGGCAAATCCAACCAGGATATTCACCACGCCGTGATCGATGTCGTTTTGGGTCGTGGTTTCTTTGTCACACTTGACGAAATAAGCCGCCCGTGGTGTTTGCCCCTGAAATGCGTTCTGTCGAAACAGGTCGTGCATAAACGCGCCGACATTCAGTCGAATCTGTGCCCAGAGGGGCTCGTCGTTCGGCTCAAATACCACCCACTTCGTTCCGCGATAGAGGCTTTCTTCGATGTAGAGGGCGGTGCGGCGTACGGGGACGTACTTCCACTCAGACGCTCGTTGGTCCGCCCCTTCCATGGTCCGCGCTCCCCAAACAACGCGGCCAAAGATTGGGAATGCCCGCAGACAATTGAGTCCCAGCGGATTCAGTTCGCCGTTCTCTTCATCGGTCAGCGATACACTGAGTTGCGGGACGCCCACCAGCGACGCTTCGAGACCGGCTGGAGCTTTCCACACACCGCGTTGCGCATCGGTTCGCGAAAAGACACCGGCGATAGCGCCGCAGGGCGCGAAGTCTTCGACCTGGTTATCATGAAGCGGATTCGGCTGTCTCAGCCGCGGAAAGAAAATGGCGGCGTAGTTGCTGCGTGTTCCGACAAAGTCCTGAGTCGAGTCTGAGAATTGATCCCGGGCGGTCTTCTTGGTGGTCCAACCGCTTGGAGGATCAACGATCATCATTGCTCGCCGCCGTTGGCAATACGCCACAGCTTCACCCACCAACGGGATTGTTACATCCTTCGTAAATGAGAAAGGAGGTATGCACAGCAGGTTGAAGAGATCTGCCTTGGCGAGGGCGTACAACCCACGCTTCGAGTCCTCCATGCCGACACCGACGAATTGACCTGCACCGACTTCATTCCCGTCATCGCCCCCAGACGCCGGGACCGCAGTTGCTTTAGCCGCTGCCGGTGGACTTACCGGAGGACTGGCAACCGCCAGAGTTTCATTGGGCCGTCCACTGGGAATCAGGTAAGCCGCGGCATTATTGGGGTCTTTGGGTACGCGCATGAAGCTCGAGAGTTGTGCCAACACCTTGGCTACAAAGCGCGGGTTGGTCGTACTCACCGACACATTCAAGAATTTTTCGCTGGCCACTACCTGTTTCTTGATGGGATCGGTCTCCAGGATAGTCACATTGAAAAGCGTCGGGTCGGCGCCGCTCGTACCCTTATCCTTAGTGTTGTGATCTATGAGGACGCTGAGATTGTTACCCCATGACCCAGGGCTGGCGGCATCGAGCCACAGGTTGTCGCCTGGAGGATTGGTTGATGCAGGACTTACGGTGGCAGACGGCAGCACGGCGCGCGCGGTTTGGGCACCGCTTTCAACCCGGACAATGATCGCCTGGCTGCCGCCGTTCAGATAGAAATCCTTCACGGCATAGCTCATGGGACTCAGCAGCGACAGTCCGCCGAAGTTTCGTTCGTAGTCGCCAAAGCTATTAATCGTCGTGGCTTCATCGACGTCACCGCGGGCGGCGCGTCCAATGAAAGCTGTAGTAGAAGTAGGAACGCCGGTGATCGTATGTACACCGCTGGGGACTTCTTCTACATAGACACCGGGATAACTAAGAGTGACTGGCATCAGGCTTCCTCCTTCAGTTTTTACGGCTTCAGCAGAGTGGAATCATCGATTATCGATTAAGGCACTGCATAGGTTTCTAAATCATTGTATGACCATTTGATTGTCTACCAACACGGTACTAAAGTAGCGACATGCTGATCATTGTCACATCGGCGTTGGTGCGTCCGGGAGTTCTCCGCGCATCGCCGCCATTACCGAGTCATTCGATATGAAATCTGTTCATCTTTTCCTCTGTGCTCACTAATCAAGCCCGCCGCCACGAGCTCGTCGAGCGCTTCTTTAACAGTCGCGGTGCTGTTCCTGACCTCCTGTTCGGGGAACCACCATTCGGCGATTCCCGCAAGCGTGTCTTGAGCCTCTGGATGCTCCCGCAAGTAGTCCAGGATCCCTTGAGCAACGCGCGATCGTCTGCGTTCGTTCATGACCATTTCCCACTTTGGCGGCGGGAACTAACGAGCAAACGGCGAGCCAACAATCTTTTGAATATTTCGTGGGGCTTCTTTGCAATGGACCCGGCAAATGGCAGGACATTTTTGTCCAGGTAGGAAGTGGTGGTAAGCGTAAAACGGGTTGCGAACTAGTCCACCGTGCAGCGAACACGGTAGGACACGTTTGTCATGGTGAGACGTAAGAATGTCCTGCCAGTGAGGGGAAATGTCCTGAACGTCAGGACCGAGTCGACTTAAATGTTCCTACATTGATTTCATGTTTTTGAATGAGTTGCCAGAAGGCGCGGCGGTTTTTCTGGGCCACTTCGGCGGCCTTCGTAATATTTCCTTTGCAAGCAGACAGGAGTCCCTGAATATAATTCTTCTCAAAGCGCGCGATCTCCTTGGCCTTGGCCTGTTGCAGGGATTCGCGGACTCCAGTGAATTGTGAGGTGGAAATAGCGAGATCACCGCTACGAATAACCGGACCCTGACACAGCACAATCGCACGTTCGATAACGTGTTCCAACTCACGTACGTTCCCAGGCCAACTGTGGACCATGAGTGAATTCAAGGCGTCAGGAGCCAGGTCGATAGTCTGCTTATTGAATTCCGTCGAGTACTTATCCAGAAAGTGACGCGCCAGGAGCGGAATATCTTCGCGACGTTCGCGCAGCGGGGGCAGCACGAGCGAAATAACATTCAATCGGTAAAAAAGATCCTGCCGCACTCGACCATTTCCGACTGCCTCCTGCAGATCAAGGTTGCTCGCCGCAACGATGCGAACATTGGCCTGTCGCATCCGCGCCGAACCCAGGGGGCGATACTCTTTCTCTTGCAGGAATCGCAGCAACTTCACTTGCGCCATAATCGGAAGGCAGTCAATCTCATCCAGAAATAGCGTTCCCCCGTTGGCCTCTGCAATAAGTCCGGCTTGAAGATTGGAAGCGCTGGTGAAGGCACCGCGTTCATGACCAAAGAGTTCATTCTCGACCAGATCGACGGGTATAGCCCCGCAGTTGACGGGCATGAAAGGTTTTCCCGCGCGCGGGCTGCAGTAGTGTATTCCGCGTGCGTACAGCTCTTTACCAGTACCTGTTTCCCCAACAATTAATACGTTCGCTTCGCATTTCGCAATCGCGGGAATGTTCTCGACCTGTGTAACGAAAGCAGGACTCCGGCCAACCAGGCGTTTCACGCCAAGCTCTTTCCCAGGCTGATCTCTTACTTCCTTTAAGGGCTGATTGTCCTTTAGTAATCGCCAGGCGCGCGGCAGAATATTCGCCGCGCTTAACGGTGGCACGATGAAGTCCGCAACGCCCGCGCTTACCAATGCAAATAATTGGTCCGCATCGCACGCTTCAACCACCACAATAATGGGCACGTTGAAGTTCCTGGCCGATGCCAGTGAAGCTGTAGTTTCCCTTAGTTGGTGAGGCGCAAGGATAAGAAAGACCAGACTTGGATCCGTTTCATGGATGCATTCCTCCAGCCGCGCACTTAAGAATCCTGCGCTGCTATCCTCCATACGCTCATCCTGCGATTGAACGAACAGATTGAAGTGAGGTTCCAGGGTAGTCTGCAGGTCGCTGATTACTCCGCCTGCGGTATCGAGACCGAACAGAAGGACCTTTTGAGATTTCATGATCTACCTTGCTTTGCGTAACGAGCCTGAGGGCAGAAGCGACGAGTGCGCTGACGATTGGATTTAGACGAGGCGGGGCAACGTCGAACCTGGCACGTGCCCAACGATCCCGTGAGAAATTGAATCGCCTAACAACGAGCGAGAAAATATGCCCAATCGCGGGGAAAGTCAACAAGTCGCCGACCTCAGGTACTGGTGCAGTTTGATGGAAAGTGAAAATGCAATAGCTATACAGAACCGGGAGCGGGCCGGGGTCCCCGGCCGGGCAGCCCGGCTGGGGTGGTGGATGCGACCGGATGCTTCAATCATCATGATTCTTTTTTACCAACGCCTGCTTGAGTGAAGGATCCGGCCGCTACCCGAGACTGTGTGGAAACTCCGACTACCGTGTCATGAAGTCAGTACCACCTCGCGGTAGCGGGTGGGTAAGTGATGGAGCAGCTATAACGCCGAGAGGATCTGGTTGTGCCCAGCGATCTTGTTGGGGGCAGACCCACCCGCTACCGCGTGGTGGTACTGACCTCATACTGCCGATCCGACGGACCTCACGACCCGCGTGGTGGTACTGACCTCATTGCCTTCGAAGAGGTGCGAGTTGAGTAATGAGGTCAGTACCGGGAGCCGTACCGCTCCCGGTTCTGTATAGTTATTGGATTTTCACTTTCCATCAAACTGCACCAGTATCCAGGCGCTGAATACAGGCCTGCTACCTCTCGCCTAATCCCTCTCCCCCTGCGGAGAGGGGGATGAAATTCAAATATTAGGGCGCTACCCATTCGCTGCCACCAGGGTAATGTCTATTTTGCTTACTTTATTTACCAGAGAATTCCGGGCGGGTTTTTTAAAACAGGCGGAGACGATTAAGTTAATAAAACGTCCCTGGACGGAAGAGTCGGTTCATCTTTTAGAGTTTAGAGATCGTATTGCCTGAATTGAAACCGGGGAACCACAGATGGAATCGGGGAAGCGATCTTAACCGCTTCCCCGACCAAACTCACGCAACATCTTAGCTTTAAAACTTCGACCGATCCCCAGGTGCTAATCGAAAGCGAAGGTTCTGGAGCTGATGGCTCGATTAGTCGCCGAGTACAACTCCGCGCGTGTAGTCGCCGACAAGAATTCCACGGCAAAAATCACCTAATACGATTCCGCGACAATAGTCGCCAAGCACAACTCCACGGATGTAGTCGCCGAGGATGATTCCGCGAAGGGGGGTGTTGATTGAGGTGTTCATTTGTTTCTCCTGGGGCTCGAACGGTTATTACTAAGGAGTCGTCTGCCAAAGGATCCATTGTTCTCTGCCCCGGCAAGTCGACGATTGATTTACCAACGTTTCACTTGGTTTGTTATCAATCATTGTGCCACAGCAATCTTCATTACAAACTTACCCTCCAAGTGCTGACACAGGGTTACTTACATCATTAACCAGATGAATCACCAAACCCAGCCAGCTAAGACAGAAAGTGGTTAGCAGATATGCAACTTGGCGTCGCAGGTATGATCCACCACCGCTCTATTTGGAGATAGACCAACATAAGCAACCTTGCTGGGCCGAGCAGGGCCGAAAAAAAGTGAAGTGGATACAGGTGTGGCAGTTGGATATCCAGTACCCAACCATCCAACCATCCCCGATGCAGCGATCGGCTTAGCATAGAAAGCCCTTGGGGCCCGACTAAGTCTTTATTCTAAACGCGAGAACACCCCCGGCGTTGACGTGAATTCGAGCGTTCGGCGATTGTCTAAATCAATTGTTATGTATTAATGCTCGGCCCGACGATCCGAAAGCACAAAGCACGAGTGCGATGAGCAAGGAAATGCCGGTCACAACGAACATGAAGGAAACGCTAATGCGAGTCAGGACGCCGGTGAGCAGATATGAAAGCGGAGTCAAGCCGTAGGCGGTAAGCAAAACCACGCTCATTACCCGGCCGCGCATTTGCGGATCCGATTTCGTTTGCAACCAGGTTCCTACAAGCACCTGAAGATACCCGGCGAGGATTCCCATCAGAGCCATCACTACGCAGGCCCAAATAACATTTGGAATCAGGCCAAGCAAGGTGAGCCCGACTCCCAGCGAAGTCGTTAACGAGAGTACGCTTCTTCCGAAACTAAACCTTGCATGCGCTGCTCCGACGATTAGGGTGCCGACTACCAGGCCGCCGCCAAGCGCCGAAAGCATTGCTCCAAAAGCCGTAGCCCCGCCGCCAAATTTAGTATTGGCCAACGAAGCGAGCCCTACTGTAAAAGGTCCCGCAAAAGCAAACTCGGTCACGGCGGTGATCACAACCAGCGCGCGGATTGTCGGTTCATTCAGGGTATATCGCAGTCCTTCACCGATGGACGCGAACAGCTGGCGACCCTTGTTCCCGGTCGTTGGCTCCACCTTTGAAACGGAAACCGCCTGACTCTTCATAAGAACCAGACAGACAATCACAAATAAGAAACTGAGGCTATCGACGGTAAACGCGGCGCCCAGCCCTGTACCGGCGATGAGCACGCCCGCCAGGGAGGGACCGATGAACATAGCCAGCAGACCGCTCCCATGTAAGCGCGAATTTCCAGCGACCAGATTCTCCTTCTTTACCACTTGCGGGATGAACGACTTGAAGGCCGGCATGAAGAAAGCGTCCGCTGTCCCGAAGACGGCAGCGATAATGAACAAGTGCCAGAGTTGGGTCTTACCCAGCAGTACCAGCGCGGTCAAAACCGCACACACAACACCGCGGACAGCACTCGAAGCGATCATCATCTTCCGCTGTGAAACCATGTCGCTGAACGCACCGCCGACGAGTTGAAAAGCCACTTTCGTCACGGTAGCCGTCAATAAAACAGTCCCCAGCGCGAGCCCTGAGCCGGTCAGGCGCAGAACCAACCAGGGCAAGGCCACGAGATAAAACTGATCGCCAAGAATCGACACACTTTGGCCCAGCCAAAGCAGGCGAAAGTCGCGCTCCCATTGCTTTTTCCAGGCAGTGAAGCGACGTGGATAACTGGGGAGCGAGGTCCCACTCTTAGCGGTTGCTGTCATTTTCAAACTTTCTAATCCCGGTTGTGAGTAGCGACCAAAGACCAATACAGAATGATTCCGTAATCGGTGAGACTGCTCTACTTCAAAATCGCCGCTTGCGGACTCAACGCAACCAGATGCCAACGCTGAAAGGTATTGATGGTATCGTGCGTCATCAGGCGTACATAGGCGGTCTTGATGTAGAGCTTTTCCGGCGTCGCCCACTCCAGGCGAACAATGGGATTGAACGAAGCCGGCAATTCATCGGTGGCGGCCGGACTCTGGCTCGTCTCGACCTTCTGCGAGTTCGCGGCGCCACGCTGTTCAAACGCGCGCGAGGCCACAATCAGCGCTTCGCGTAAAGCAAGGCGAGCTTGGGTGGGCGTGTTTGTCGCCGCGTCATAGATGCCGACATCGCTGTCAAAAGCAGTGGCCACCTTGGAAGCGTCCGGCGACCAAACCGGCAACGCTTCGGTCATTTGATCGTCGAGCAGACGCTCCTTGCCTTCGGGCGTCAATAAACGCGGCCGGCCCGCGGGCAGCTTGGATTCTTTCTCGCGCGCGTTCCATTCATCTTCCTTGCAGGCAAGCGCAGCGAGGGCGTGACTGTCCGGCGCCCAGGCGGCGTAGAAATAGATCAAGCCTTCACGCCCAATCAGCGGCTTCAGCTCATACCCATCGCGGTTGCAAATATAAATTTGTTCCGTACTAAAGGCCGGCACCGGCGCGAACACCGGCGCCACCGTCGGCGCCACTGATGGGGCTGGTGAACCGTCGGGCGCCGCCACCGGCACATCATCGGCAGGCGTAGGAGAAGGGCTGGGCTTAAGGCTCTTGTGAGCAATGAAAGTGATGTGATTTCCGTCCGGCGACCAACTCACGGTTTCAGGAAAGGCGCAGCTGAGCTCTGGCGGTGTCAGATTGCGTAGGAACTTTCCCTCAGAGGCGTAAAGGTCGATGCGAAAAGATTCGTTTGGTTCATCCGCGGTACCATAGAGGGCCAACACGCGCTGCCCATCGGGGGAAACTACAGTGCGCAGCAGCGCGTCATCTTTGCGATTAGTATTGAAGTCAATCTGAATCACGGTGACTTTTTCATTTTGGTCTTCGCCTTTGATGTCTGAGGGTAAGCCGGTGTCGGCTTCCAACCGATAAGCAAGGCGTTGCGCCGGCACGTCGCGCATCACCAGGGGACGCACATCGCGGCGCTCAATAATCTTGTCGCAGCCACTGAGCCCCAATCCAAGCAGGACGATGATTGAAAGAGAGACGAAACTGATTCGGCGATGCCTTACTGATGAACTTCCCGTTCTGAATTGATGAAGGTTCGGTTCCAGGAATCTATATTGGGGTGATTTGGGATTCATGCGGGCGGCTGATCATAGGAACACGACAGTTTGCTTGTCAACGAAGCGCTGAACTACGCGATGTGGATAGTGGTCGAAACCTCGTGGCGCAGAAGGGGTTGCAACACTCATTTCTGAAAGCAAGAAGTCGAGTGGAAGTTGGACAAGTCAGGAAGGGGACCCTGTCCCCGCTCATGTTGCCAGGCAATCAACCAACAAAGAGTCAATGCTTTGGCGAAGTTAAAGGTATAAGGGACTTCTTGCCGATAGCCCACCTTGAAGCGGGGACAGGGTCCCCTTTCCGACTGTCCGGTGTTCACTGGCTATGTAAGAACGAGACGAGTCGCTTTCGATTGGCTATCACTTCCCAAAGACAATTCCCCGCCGCAGGGTTCCATCAATGGTCAATAAAGCTCGCAGCGTGTTGCGCGGCGAAAGGTGTTCTTCATCCGAATCATCTTCTTCAACACAGTTGTGTTCGACTGATCGCGCCAAACGCCGCGGCAGCGGATCGTAGTTCGGCGTGCCGGCCACAAATGACTGGACCGCCAAACTCCCTACCAAATCACAGGTAAGTTCTTCAGCCCGCTGTTCGTGAATTCGCAATCCCGTAAGGTTCGAAGCTCGCTCCCCAACGGCGCGAAACAGCGGTCGCAAAACGTCCGTGTCGCCGTCTCCAATATGGACCAACTCGTGGGCCAGGACGCTGACCATGCCTTCATCGGACCTGAGACCGGCAAGAAAGATGGTGCCAAAAGTAATTGTGTGCGGGCTCTTAAGAAAGACCGAAGCATTGTCACGCGCATCAATATCGGGCTTGATTCGTTTCACGGCTTGAATGCGGGCAATCGCACGATTCAGACGAGCGCTATGGAAGCGGGCCTGATCGATCTTGTAAGTGGCGGACAGTTGGCGAAGCGAAGAAATGACCAGATCCTTGGCCACCGGGAGCAGGCGTTGCGCACGCGCGACGCCGCTAACTACATCGGGCGCTTGTAAAGGCAGCGAGGGACGTTTTTGCATGTCGTCAATCGGCACGCTGCCGCGCTCGTCCCGGGCCCGCTCGCGACACACGACACCGATAGCTTCCTCGACCAGCCCGCGATCCGCCTCGGAAAAAGCTTCCCGCGGACGGCTGGTGTGCGATCCGTTTCGCGTTTCCTTTTGGGCGAAGACCGCAGCGGTGGAGAGGAGGATTGCGAGGATGACAAATGAGATGGCGAAACGGAAAGACCATTTTCCATTTGTGATTTGACATTTCTCATTTGTCATTTGGTTCATTTCGTTCCGGTTCCAACCGTCTTGAGAACTGCCTCTGCGATTCTCTACTTCACATGCTCTATCTGCAAACGAGTGGTGGCCTCGCGTAAATCAAATGGTCCATGAGAGATGTCAAATGAGAAATGGAAAATCTACCTGTTTCGCCACACCGGCTTCCTTTTCTCAATAAACGCCTTGACGCCCTCGTTAGCATCCTCTGTCTTCATCAGTTCATGCAAGTAAATGTTTTCCACTTCAGCCAGAGCCGTGTCCAGCGAACGACCGCGGCCAAGATCGATTGCCCGCCTGGTTGATTCGAGTGACGAGCCGGAAACTTCTCGAAGTTTCGCAAGCAACTCATTTGCCTTGGCCTGCAACTGCTCGACCGGCACCACGTGATTGACTAAACCGAGCCGGGCAGCGTGGCCTGCGCTAATCAACTCGCCCGTCAAAATCAATTCACGCGCCCGCTTGTCGCCGATGATCAACGGCAAGAGCACGCAGGCCACTGGTGGAAAGACGCCAAGTTTAATTTCCGGCTGTCCAAAACGCGCTCGCTCACTGGCGATGACGATGTCGCAGCCGGCGACTAGTTCGCAGCCGCCGCCCAGCGCCGCGCCATCGACAATAGCAATCGCCGGCTTTGCCAGTTGCTCGAGACTGCGAAAGATGGCATGGAACGATTCCAGCATTTGATAGATGGTTTCTTCGACGTGCTCTTCAATAGCCACGCCGGCGCTAAAGGCGCGCGTTTCCGCGGCGGCATCAAAAACAATCGCGACCAGCTCGTGCCGATCAACACATTCGCCAAGGGCGGCGCCAATTTCGCGCATCATGGCAATGTCAAAGATATTCAAAGGCGGCCGCGCGAACGTGATACGCGCCACCCGATCTTCAATGCGGAATTCGATGTGTTGATAGGTGCTCATTGTTTGGAGTGCGCTTTCAACCACGCCTCGTAAATCTTCCTTTGCCCATCCGTTGGCTGAGAGACGGGGATGATACGGTATTTGCCGGTCTTGCGCGTGCCAAGTTTGATCTCGAGTAGTCGCAGATCATCAAAGCGAAAGATCGCCAGACGCACCGCGTCGCCCGATTTTTTCTCGGCCAGGCGGGCCAGCAAAAACTCTTTGCTGACGCGCATATTATCCAGGGCCACAATCTGATCGCCCGCGTTCAGCCCCTGCTCATAAGCGGGCGAGCCGGCATAGACCTTCGTCACCAGCAGGCGCTCGCCCTGCTGGATAAGCTCGGCGCCAAAGTACTCTGGTCCAGACTGCTGTTGCGCGTGATCGCTTTCGCCGCTGATATCGAGCCGCAAGCCCGCCGCATTCAGCGCGGCCTCGTAGTCAAGCTCTTCGCGTCCCCGCACATAGCGCGCGAAAAACCGGTCCAGTCCGGCGCCTGCCATCAACTCGCAAGCCTTTTGAAAATCCTGCGGAGTATAGTTGCGGTTCTTCTTGAAAAATTCCGCGTACAAATAACGCATCACATCGTCAAGCGATTTCGCGCCCGCACTTTTCTTACGAATCTCGAGGTCAAGCAAGAGGCCGAGAATGGCGCCCTTGTCATAATAAGAGATCTGCGAATTCAAGGAGTTCTCGTCCTGCCGGTAATACTTAATCCACGCATCAAAACTGGACTCTTCCACGCTTTGGACCAGGCGGCCGGGCGTTTCCTGCAAATCCTGAATGGCTTTGGCCCGGGCGGCAAGGAAATCCTTTTCCGAAACCAGACCGGCGCGACGCAACGCGATTTCGGAGTAATAGTCAGTAATGCCCTCCGCTACCCAAAGCAGTTTCGTGTAGTTCTCTTTGTTGTAATCAAAGGGCCCCAACGCATCCGGCCGGATGCGCTTGACGTTCCAGAGATGAAAAAACTCATGCGCCACCAGCGATAAAAACCCCGCATAGTCTCGCTCTGATTGTTGTCCGGCAAAGGGCGCGGCGGAAGTCGATTCCGTAGTCGGCTTAATCTTGAAACCAAAGCGTGGATAGCCCAGCGCAGTCGAGTTCAAATGCTCGAGACCTCCGCCGGCGTTCGACCTCAGGTGCAAAATGAAGGTGTAGTCGTGATAAGGAATCTCTCCACCCATCAACTCAACTTCCGTGGCGACAATCTTCTGTACGTCGACACGCATGCGTTCCGGGTCATAGTTACCCGCTCCGTCGATCACAATGCGATGAGGCACGCCCTTCACCGTGAATGAGAGCACCTTGAAATCACTGACCTCGACGGGCGAGTCGTAGAGCACATCAAAATTATCGGCGCGAAAAGTATGCGACTGGTTCGGTACCTGAGGCAGACCGGTCGCCACCTGCCAACCCGCGGGCGCATTTACTTTCAAAGTGGCGGGGTCTTTGAGGTGACCATCGAGGTACATCAATAAATTCGTGTTGTTCCAAAAAGCGTGATCGGAATTCAACTCACTGGTACGCACCGAAAGCTCGTTGGCATAGACACGATAAGTCGCGCGCCACTCGCCGGCCCCGGCCGAGTTTATGCGCCACGAGTTCTTATTGATCTTTTCCCATGCCAGTGGATGTCCAGCGGCATCGGTGGCCGCAAAATCCTGGACCTGACGTTCGAATTCGCGGACCAAATAGGAACCCGGCTGCCACACCGGCATGACCAGAGTTTCCTGCAGCGGCGCATCATTCGAGGCGTGGCGGATGCTGACTTCGACCTCAAAGAGATGCGTGTGCGGTTTCGTCATCGAGACGGTGAAGCTGATCTCGCGAACGCCAGTCTCCTGGGCGCTGATGGAAATGCCCAGTAACATCACAAGTGTCGCGCAGGCGGCAAAAATTTGAATACGACCCATTATTCAAACCCTTCTGTTGGATTTACCTGACCAATTTTCAGGAATGTTACTATGGCGGAGTGTACTGGGCCTAGAAGCGAATTTATAGTTCTTCCTTTTACCCAGGAAACACGGTCGCATCATGAGCCTAAGGAGTGAGCCGTATGCCAATCGTTACTTGCAATAAATGCGGAGCGAAGAATCGAGTCGAGCCGGAGCGAGCAGCTAAGCTTCAGCCGAAGTGCGGACGCTGCGGAAGCGATCTCAGTGTTGCTCCGCGGAAGCCGGTTGACTCCAGCAAGCCTATGTTCATTAGCGATGCAACTTTTGAATACGACGTTCTGGGCGCCGGTAGTCTACCGGTTTTGCTCGACTGCTGGGCCCCCTGGTGCGGACCTTGCCGAACCATTGCCCCGATGTTGGACGAGCTGGCCGCCGAGTCGGCAGGAAAGTATTTGATCGCCAAACTCAACGTTGATGACAACCCTCGGGTCGCCAGGCAGTTTCAGATTCAGAGCATTCCCACGATGCTCATCTTCAAAAACGGAAAATTAATCGATCGCATTGTCGGCGCGCTGCCCAAGCAGGCGCTGGCGGACAGGTTAGCCAAGGCTGTGCACGCCGTTTGAACCTTTGCGTCGTTGCGCCTCCGCGGGAGATGAATAGAACCTTTCTCGCAAACGCGCAAAGGGAAGTACGAAAAAAATTTCCGTGACCGTAACCCGCTTTATTTCTTTCCTCCGGTTGTGACTGCTTCATATCCTCGTGCCGCTTTTGTTCGCTCCATGTTCAGCATAATAACGACCAGGCGTTGTTCCCAAAGTAGTCTTGAATGCCGAGATGAACGCACTTGTGCTGTCATAGCCAACTGCAAATGCGACCGTCGTCACCGACTCTCCGGCGGCCAGCAACCGCAGGGCGTGCAGCATGCGCAGTTGCTGGCGCCATTTTCCAAAACTCATTTCGGTTTCGGCCAGGAAGAGTCGTTCGATCGTGCGCTTGCCGGCCCCGATTTCTCTGGCGATGTGATCGAGAGAGTGCGTCTCAGACGGACTGGCCCGCACCAGCTCGACCACGCGCAACGCGCGGGCGTCGCAGGGCATGGGAAGTCTCAAAGGGACCGTCCGCAGAGTTTCCAGTTGATCCAGAATCACTCCCGTCATTCGCTTCTGTGCCGGCACTTTGCGATCCAGCATTCCGATTTGAATCGTGCGCAGGATTAGTTCGCGCAACAGCGGCGAAACATTGACCACGCAGCATTGCTTTGGCAGAGCCGAAGACAGCGAAGCTCTTACATACAGAGTTCTCAGCGACACTGTGCCTACCATTTCGATTTCATGCTCAACCCCGGCCGGCACCCACACGGCCCGGTGCGAAGGTACGACCCAGGAACTGTCGGCGGTGTTCACGGTCATCACGCCGCGCGTGGCGTAAACCAACTGGTGCCAAACGTGCGCGTGCGAATCAATGACGAAACCGGTCGGGTAACCCGAGGCGAGGCTGCGAATATCGAGACCGTCGTCGGGTTCAGTATTCAATTGTCGCTTTCTCGGCATGACTTGGCATTATAGCGCAAGACTGACGACCATGATCGGCATTAGGATCTGAAGAACCAAGTACCAAGTAGAGCCAAATACAAGAACCAAGCAGAAAGACCAGGCGCAAGTACAAAGTACGAGGTACAAAGCAGTCAGAACCCAAAAATCCAATCGATCAACAGGAGGTCTGATCAATGTCCAACAACATCAACAACGTAGAACATTTCTCAATCAACGCAGACGATGTGCCCCGGGCCCGCAAGTTTTACGAAGGAGTTTTCGGCTGGCAGTTCACACCCTGGGGGCCGCCAAACTTTTACCTGGTTAAGACCGGCAATGACGCGGAGCCGGGCATCCATGGCGCGCTACAGGAACGCCGCGAGATTGTTAAAGGTAAGCCGACTTTTGGTTTTGAATGCACCATCGGGGTGGCTTCGGTGGATGACACGCTGGCAGCAGTCGAAGCCAATGGCGGAAAGATCGTCATGCCCAAGTTTCATATTCCGACCGTGGGCACCTTGATCTTTTTCGAGGACACGGAAGGTAATGTCGCCGGCGCCATGCAATTTGAAGAAGGCCCGCCGGCCGACGCAGAGTGAGAAGTCTCGTTCACGTCCGCACCAGGCAGGAAAAAGATTTAGCCGCCGATTAACGGATAAGCGCGGATCAGAATCAAGAAAAATCAGTGGATCTTTCTGATTCGCGTATCGCGTTAATCCGCGGCTACTTCATTCCGTCCCTAACAAGGCCTACCTATCGCAGTTACGGTTTCGCCGGCAGGGGTCTGGTCAAGGCACTGGCGATGAATTCAGGCAAACCTGCGTCTGAATCCTGATGTCGAAACTTGTAAAAGTTCGTCAGCGTCGCTAACCATGTCGCTTTATTCGCGGCCTGCTGCGGATCCGTTCCCGCGGCGGCCACCGCGCGTGCATAGGCATCAACGATGCGATCGATGACCTGATTTAATTTATCAATCGCCTGTTTACTTTCGGGCGTCTCCGGCTTGCCGGCAAAGTTCTTCTGATACTCGGCCGAGAGTTTTGCGTAGGGACCAGTTTCATAAGCGCGCGCCAGGTAATAATAGAGCGTCGGCAGTTTCTTCAGGTCGCTTTCGAAGGATGCAGTCTGAAGCAACGCGTTGATCGATTCATCGGGCGCACTCTTTAACTTCAGCAAACCGATGGTGCTGTAAAGGTAAGCGAGCGTATCGTTCTTACCTTTGAAGGGCGACCAGCTTTCCGGCGTCTTGCCGCTTTCAATCATCTGTATGGCCTTCTGTGCATAGCCGATCGCTTCAGCATTAAAGGTCTCATTGCGCGCACTTGCGGCCAGGTATCCGGCGTTGCCGAGAGCAATCAGGCTGTCGAGGTGATTGGGATCTTCGGCCATGACCTGTTTGCCGAGTTTGAAGGCCTCAACAAAGTTGCGGTCGGAATAAACCACGTCTCTGAGTTGCACCAAACGCTGCTTTCTTTCGTAGTCAGCTACCCATAGTTGAATGTATTTCGAGTACTCGTCATTTTCTTTGATGTATCGCTGCAAATAGTCCTTAGCGGTTGCATAGGCGACCGCCTCGTTGCTCTTATAGGTGTCGATAAATCTGGTATACAAGTCGACCTTGACCTTGTCGTCCGTTTCCTGCGAGTTTGTATTCTTTGACTGCGGCTGCGCCCCGGCTGCGTTGCTCATCAAAGTAAGCGTCGCCAACAACAACCCCATTGCCAGATAATTAAAAATTTTCCGAGTGCTCATTTTCCCTCCAACATTATCGCGATCCCGTCAGTACCACCTGCGTTAACGGGTGGTGCTGACTGATAGTAAACCGGAACAGCTAAGACTATGAAACCGAAAACGCCGGCTTCCGTTCAGGGCCACTGCCAGATCACCCAGGCTTCAGCTTATAATGATTTCAATGTCACAGACGGTATCGGAGAGCATGACTGAAACCAAAATTGAGAAGCGTTCTGACCGACTTGAGTTCGCCGGGCGCATACTTTTTTTAACTGAAGACACTTCATTAGTGCGGCGACAGCTCGAGGGCGAGGACCTCGAGGAAGAACTGGCGCGTAGACTCGCGGCCGGCGAATTGCCGCTGATGAGCAATATTTCCACCGACGAGATCACGCCGGGATGGGTTTGCTTTTACTACGACGAAACCCTGGGTCACTACGTTTACGTCGGCATGCGCGACGCAGCGGTTAAGAAGGATGAAGTCAAAAATGGCGGCTTTGCCGTCGTGGTTTCCGGCTTGTCCAAGGGTTGCGGGTCGTCGCGTGAGACGGCGCCCTATGCTGAAAAGTGGGCCGG
This sequence comes from Acidobacteriota bacterium, assembly GCA_025463135.1. Classification (GTDB taxonomy): domain Bacteria; phylum Acidobacteriota; class Blastocatellia; order Pyrinomonadales; family Pyrinomonadaceae; genus JAOAPY01. Next base: position 194,225 of record JAOAPY010000008.1, on the reverse strand, counting down.
CATTCAGCTTGTCATCGCGCAAAGTATCGAAAAGATCTACGGCCAGAATTCGCAGAACATCGGCCTGCTGACTTCTACCGATCTCGGCCTGATCGAACGCATCCGCGGCGGCGAGGAAATTTCTCTTTCAGAATTCACCAAGGGTTTGGATCCCATTTCCCGGGACATCGTCGAATACGGCGGCCTCTTCAATTACAACAAGGCCCGGCTGGCCGGCCAGATCGCACCGCCGGCCCTGGACACACCCGCGCGGCCGATGACCATCGTGGAAAAGATTATCGCGCGTCACGCGTTTGTGCGCGCGGGCCAGTTGGGAGTCGCCGCGGTCAAACCGGGCGATGCATTGTTTGCCGTCGCCGACGTGCGCTTTTCGCACGAATACGTGACGCCCATGGCTGAAGCGCTATTCAAGCAGGCACTGGGAATTGAAGCACGCGTTACGGAGCCGGAATCGGTCTTCGCCTTTCGCGATCATCTGACGTTTCTCAGTAAGGTGATGTCGCCAAAGCATCGCGAAATGGGATTGCTGGAAAAGGCTGACGGTCTTGCCACCACGCAGGAAAATTTCACTGCCAACCAGGGCATTAAGCTCTATGGTGAAAATCCCGATGGCGGTTCGGAAGCAATCTGCCACAACGCCGTGGTCGAAGACCTCGCACTGCCCGGACAGATCGTCATCGGCACTGACTCGCATACATGTATGGCCGGCGTGCTGGGCTGCTTTGCGTTTGGCGTCGGCTCAACGGACATGGCGAATGCCTGGTACACGAAGGACATTCGCATCCGCGTGCCGGAAACCGTCCGTTATGTGCTGAAAGGCAAGAAGCGTACAGATGTCGCCGCGAAAGATGTGATGCTCGTAATCCTCGCTTCCGATTACATGAAGACAAGCAAGGGCATCGGCAAGGTGTTGGAGTTTACGGGCGAAGATCTCAAGAACTGGGCCCTTGATGAACGCGCCACGCTAACCAACATGGCGGTTGAAGCGGGCGGCACCACCGGAATTATCGAGCCTGATGAAGTGACGCTCGAGTACATTGTGCGCACGCGCGATCTCGATCCGGAAGAAGTGCGCAAGGGATTTACTTACAGCGATCCCGATGCCGAGTATGCGGCGGTCTTCGAGATCGATCTCGATGAGATTCGACCAATGGTGGCGCTGCCGGGCGACCCGCGCAACGGAATCCCGATCAGCTCGATGGAAGAAGAGGTGCGCATCGATGCCGCTTACGGTGGCAGTTGCACCGGCGGCAAGATGGCCGACATGGACATGTATGCAGAGGTCCTGCAAAACGCTTTGGACCAGGGTAAGCGCGTCGCGCCGGGCGTTCATCTTTACCTGCAATTTGGTTCGCAGAAGATCAAACAATACGCCCGCGAAAAAGGTTACCTCGAAATCTTTGAGCGCGCGGGCGCCGAACTGATCGATCCTTCGTGCGGTGCCTGTATCAACGCCGGTCCCGGCGCCTCTCAGTCTGCCGAAACAGTCACCGTCAGCGCCCAAAACCGAAACTTCCCCGGCCGCAGCGGCCCCGGCAAGTTGTACCTCGCCTCGCCCTACGTCGTCGCCGCCTCAGCCATCGCCGGCAAGATCGTCGAGCCTTTTGAATTTCTGCGCCAGCGCGCGGAAGAACTGGTCGGCGTGCGTTGATTTCACAGGTCAACGTTTGATTCGTCGCCTGCTTTCGTCCGTTCAATCCTTTGCAGCTTTGCGCCTTTGCGGGAAAGCATTTGAATTCCCGCAAAGGCGCAAAGCTGCAAAGTAAAGAATTCTCGCCGCAACTTGAAGCACGCAGGACGCGTGCGGTCCCAGACGATCCCAGAAAGCCCGGGGCGGCTAGGGTCGCTTGCCCCAAACGGGCGAGGGTGGTTCCTTTGTGGCCCGGTCCACCGGATGCTCTTTCAATTGTCGCAAGGCTTCCGCTACTGCTCGTTCCAATTGTGGATCGCGGCCGGCGATTACGTCTTTGGGCCAGTTCTCGACATCGATATCGGGACCAACGCCTTCGTTTTCAACCGCCCACTTGTTATCGCGCGTGAAAAAGCCGCCACGCGGCGCGATCATCGATCCACCATCAACGAACAAGGGAGTGTCCGCGGTATGGACCAACCCACCCCAGGTTCGCTTGCCCACCAGCAAACCAATTTTGCGACGATTGAACATATAGGGCATTAGGTCTCCACCCGAGCCGGCCATTTCGTTAATGATCATTACCTTCGGACCCCAAATCCCTGCCGAAGGACTGGTGAAGGGATAACGATCGCCCGCTACGTTGTTGAAGTAACCATCGTAATCACGTTGCAGTACGTCGATGATATAGTCCGCAGCCGAACCACCGCCGTTGAAGCGCTCGTCCACTATTGCGCCTTTCTTATCCTGCTGCGAAAAGTAATAGCGATTAAAGCTCGCATAGCCCGGCTGCCCGGTGTTGGGCAAATAGACATATGCCAGTTGGCCATCGGAAAGTTTTTCCACCAACCTGCGGTTTGACTCCACCCAGGCGCGCGTGCGCAATCCCTGCTCATTGGCGACGGGCACGACGGTTACCTGCCGCGCACCCTCCATGGTCGGCTTGCTGTTAACAGTCAACGCTGTCTGTCGCGTTGCCGTACCATCGAGCAGTCGATAGATATTGTCCGGCGCTTTCAGCTCAATACCATTCACCGCCAGTATGTAATCGCCTACGGCAACGTTCGCGCCGGGCGCCGACAGCGGGGCACGCAGTTCCGGGTTCCAACTTTCGTTGTCATAGATGCGCGTTACTCTGTATCGCCCATTCTCAATCGCGAAATCGGCTCCCAACAATCCGCCCTGCGATTGCGGCACGCCGGGCATGTCGCCGCCGCGCACGTACGAGTGCCCAATGGCGATTTCGGAACCCATCATGTCGAGCAGATAATTAAGATCGGCGCGGTGCATAACGTAGGGCAGCAGTTGGCCGTACATCTCTTTCATGCGGGGCCAGTCAGAGCCGTGCATGTTCGGCACGTAGAGATAATCGCGCTGGTTGCGCCAGCCTTCATTAAAGATCTGTTTGAATTCTTCTTTCGGTTCCAGGTACATGCGCAACCTTATGTTGAGCCGTCCCTGGCCGGCTTGTGGAGGCATGCGATCCGCATCAACCAGAAAGAGTGTAGGAGTAGGCGGCGTGGCGCCTGGGCCGCCGGGAGCCTGGCCTGCGGCGGCCGGCGGTGCGGCACGATACACCAGTTTGTGACCGTCAGCACTGACCTCATACGCAGCCACACCGGTGACAAACGTCGCGGCTTTTCGATCGCTGAGCCGGTAGCGCCATAAGTCACTGCCGCCGCCTGCTCCACCCTGTCCGCCGCGGGTCGCCTCGAGAAAATAGACGTTGCCATCCACACCAGTTTCCAGTTGAGAGTATTGCCGTTCGGCTACGCCAGGCACCGAAACTACGCGCTGTTGTAAACCTTCGAAATCGATTTGCACTGTGACAGGAGTGCGTGGGCGTCGCGGGGTTTGTGGTTGGTCTCCCTGCGAAGTGTCCGGCGCAGGTTCCTCCGCTCCGGCAGCTCCCGTGCGAGCAGGGCGGCCGCCTCCGCTGCTGTTGGCTGGCGCGCTGCCTACACCTTTGTCTTCATCACTTTCAGGAAGCAGCGGGCTCGCTTCGGTCTTCTTTAAGACCGCGAGATAGAGTCCGAACGTCTCGTCATGATCATACGAAGTCATGTCGAGCCATTGAGATCGCAAGCCAAAATCTGTCGACGCCAAAAACCAGAGATACTTACCACTTGCATCCCACGCCGGCCAGACCGCGTCAGCCAGGCCGTCGGTGATCTGCTTGTTTTCTCCGGTCTCAACATTGCTGACGAAGATCGCGTGATACATCGATTTCAAACGACTGGAATAGGCAACCCACTTCGAGTCCGGACTCCACACCGGATTGAGTGTGCGCTGCGGCACCATCCAGGGATCGTTGCCGACAACTTTGGCAGCGCCACTGGCAACGTCAAGCACCCACACATGCAAGTTCGTATCACTGAAAAGAATTTTCTTTGAATCGGGCGACCATGACGGCGTGTAGTAATGGGTCGGATTCTTGAGGGTGATCTCGCGTGGCGGAGTGAGCCCGTCCTGCGCCTCGATCACCAACTTGTACTCGCCGGACTTATCGCTGAAGTAAGAAACGTATTTCCCGTCCGGAGACCAGGCCGGATCGCGCTCTGCGGATCCACTGGAGTTGGTCAAGTTGCGCACGTCTCCCTTGTCGGCGGGAATGGTAAAGATCTCGCCACGGGCTTCGACTACTACGCGCTTACCGGTCGGCGACAGCGCCATGTTGGCAATGCGGTTTGTCACATCCTGCCAATTCGGCATCATCCAGGGAAAGTCGCCCACGGCGTTGATGTTTACGACATGTTCACGGCCCGTGCGAGGATCGAGCTCGTGAATCCAGCCCGCCTGTTCAAAGACGATAGACCCGTCGCCGGAGTTGATTGCCTTCACGTCGAAATCGGTAAACTTTGTCTGCTGCGTAAGTTTCTTTGTTTTCGCCTGGTAAGCCCACACGTTCGCAACGCCATCGCGATCGGAAATGAAATAGACCGTGTCGTCGAGCCAAACGGGATCGACGTCCTTCGAATCGGTCCAGGGCGGCGAGACAAGATCGAAACTCTTCAGATCGACGATCCAGATGGGACGGTTCTGGCCACCTCGATAATTGCGGCGCTCTTCATCCCATGAATTGTTCATGCGGTAGGCGACATGTGTTCCATCCGCGGAAATTTTCCCCTGATAGGCACGTGGCAGGGCCATTGGCTCTTCAACACCACCTTCAGCCGACACAGTCCAGAATCGCGGCGCGCCACTCGGCGCCCAGGTGGCTCGCGCTGACGAAAACACAATTGCCTTGCCGTCCGGCGTCCAGCCTTGTGCCTGATCGGCGCCGGGGTGCCATGTAAGTCGACGCGGCTCACCGCCGTCGGCTGCCACCACATACACGTCCAGGTTTCCGGCGTACTCACCGCTGAAGGCAATCCATTTTCCGTCCGGTGAAAAATGCGGATTCAGCGTCTGCCCCTGAAAGCTCGTGATGCGGCGGGCGCTGCCTCCTGCCCGCGGAACAGTCCAGATATTGTTGGCATAAGCAAATGCGATCTGGGTCGCGCTCACAGTCGGCGTGCGCAACAGACGAGTCTGGGCGCCGGTCATTACTGAGAGCATGAAGAGAGCGCCCAACACAAAAGTGAGACGGAAAATGGTCCGACCGCGGCAGGGCTCCGCCGGAAAAGAAAGCATACGCATTAAGTTGTCCTCCGAGAAAAAGCGCGATGAGTTGCGCAGTTCTTTTAGCATGAAGCGCTCGGGCGGGCAATACCCTGGGTTTGAAAGGTAGTGGGTCAGTTTCGCAGCAAAGGTCCGACAAACTTTAGTTTGTCGCAGCGTTACGACAAGCTAATAAAGCTTATCGGACATCAAACTGACCCACTACCAGCTTGAAAGGTGCTTACTCTCATTCTCACCCGATTGAAACCGGGTGAGAATAAGATGGCACTCGGTGGAACACACCACGAAACGGAAACTAATTCTTTCTTTCAACGTAATAACTGCGAATGCGTACGTTCGGCTCTGGTTTTTCCGGACAGAACTGTCTCGCTCTTCGGGCTAAAACTATTACCCCAAATAAGATTGGCTTTGACGGCAGGTTGAAAAACCTGTCAGGGTTCGCGAACATCAACCACACCGGCAACAGGCTCGCCGCTGTTGTACTTACTAACTAATTGGAGAAGTTTATGAAGATTTGGAATAAATCCCTGGTCGCCTTCACGCTGCTTTTTGCGATTAGCGTGGCGACTACTCTGGGCCAGAACGGACACGGTTATGACCTGGCAAGTTTGGACAAGAACACTCCCGCCTGCACTGACTTTTATCAATACGCCAACGGCGGATGGTTGAGTGCTAACCCGATTCCCGGGGCCTACTCGGCCTGGGGCGTGGCGAATGTTTTGAATGAGAAGACGCGGGATCAACTACGCGAGATTCTGGAAGCCGCCGCCAAAAACACGAACGCTCCGAAGGGAAGCAGCGAGCAGAAAGTTGGTGACTACTACGCCAGTTGCATGGACGAGGCGAAGATCGAAGCTGAAGGCCTCAAGCCGTTGGAATCGGAACTCGCTCGCATTGCCAAAATAGACAATCAGAAAGCATTACAGGACGAGATTGGTCACCTGCATGCTTTCGGCATAAATGTGGTGTTCGGCTCGGGCGCGACCCAGGATTTCAAGAACAGCGCTGAAGTTACCGAAAGTGTGAGTCAGGGCGGACTCGGACTCCCCGATCGCGACTACTACCTGGCCGCTGACAAAGCAAAGGTTCGCGACGAATACGTTAAGCACGTCGCGAAAATGCTCGAGTTGATGGGTGACGATCCTGCCAAAGCTGCCGCTAACGCCCAGACCATCCTGGCCGTGGAAACCAAATTCGCTGAAGCTTCACTGACCCGCGTTGAGTTGCGCGATCCGGAAAAGCTTTATCATCGCATGACGATGGTCCAGATGAAGGACGTTGCTCCTGGTTTCGATTGGCCGAACTACTTTCAAAACGTCGGCCTGAAACAGAAAACCGATGTCAACGTGGCCACGCCGAATTTCTTCACGGGAATGGGGCAGTGGTTAACCACAACGCCACTGTCTGATTGGCAGACGTATCTGCGGTGGCATCTGATCAACGCCAGTGCGGCCGCCCTGTCGTCGAAATTTGTTGATGAAGATTTCAACTTCAAAGGAAAGGTCCTGCAGGGCAGAAAGGAAAACCTGCCCCGCTGGAAGCGTTGCGTTTCCGGCACCGACGGAGCGCTGGGTGAGGCGCTCGGCGAAGTTTATGTGAAGACCGCGTTTCCGCCGGCAGCCAAAGCACGCGCTCTCGAAATGGTGCGCAACCTCGAGGCCGCTTTGAAGAGCGACATCTCAACTTTGAGTTGGATGAGTGAACCCACACGTAAGCAGGCTACTGTCAAACTCGATGCCTTCCTGAATAAGATCGGCTACCCCGACAAGTGGCGCGACTATTCTTCGCTGCAAGTAGACCGCTCGTCCTTTGTCGGCAATCGCATTCGCGTCAATGCTTACGAGAACCGTCGCGACCTCGATAAGATTGGCCAGCCGGTTGACAGGATGGAGTGGGGCATGTCGCCTCCAACCCTGAATGCTTACTACAACCCACAGATCAACGAGATCGTTTTCCCGGCGGGCATTTTGCAGCCGCCATTCTTCGACGCCGCCGCGGACGATGCCTTTAACTATGGCGGCATCGGTGCTGTGATTGGACATGAAATGACGCACGGTTTTGACGATCAGGGGCGACAGTTCGATGCGACCGGCAATCTCGCCAACTGGTGGACCGACGACGATCTCAAGTCCTTTAAAGAGCGTGCCCAGTGCGTCATCGATCAGTTCAGCAGCTTTGAAGTTGAAAAGGGTCTGAACATGAACGGCAAGCTGGTGGTGGGCGAATCCATTGCCGACCTCGGCGGTCTGGTTGTCGCCTACGCTGCCTTCCAGAAATCACAGGTAGGCAAACCGCGAGTAGTGATCGACGGCTTCACGCCCGAACAGCGTTTCTTTCTTGGCTATGCGCGCGGCTGGGCCACCAATATGCGCCCGGAGCTGGCGCGGCTAATCGCCGCCACTGATCCGCATCCGCTGAACAAGTTTCGCGTGAATGGACCGCTGTCGAACATGACGCAGTTCGCAGAAGCGTTTCAATGCAAAGCAAGCGATGCGATGGTGCGTGTCCAGAAGGACCGTTGCCAAATCTGGTAAAGCGCGCTTGCGACCCGCGATTTGGGATTTTCGAATTCAGACTGCTGATTGAACTAAAGCGATCAGGAATCCGAAGTCTCAAATTCCGCAATCGCAAGGTGATACAGACAGTCGGGAGTGGGTCAGTTTCGCGGCAAATGTCCGACAAACTTTAGTTTGTCGCAGCGTTACGACAAGCTAAAGCTTATCGGACAACAAACTGACCCACTACCCAGACAGGCGAAAACTTTTGCTCCCCAATCAGATACTAAGCTGCTCCCGCATTGTTGGCGTTAAGTACCGATCAGATCGATAATGCGGTGTCAATCATCATAGAGGAGACACACCATGATTTCCCGAAAACATTTCTACACTTGCGGTTTCGCATTCTTGTTGCTGGTCGCCGGTGCGGCCCAGTACGCTTCGGCGCAGGCTGTCCAGATGCGCTTTCCGCGTCCGAGCCAAAAGGCGAGCGTGATGCAAACAGTCGGCGTCACGGATGTTACCGTCACCTATCATCGGCCTGGTGTTAAAGGCCGGGTGATTTGGGGTGAGCCTCTTCCTTCACAGGCTGAGACTAAAGGCGAAGCTACGCTCGACAACCAAACTACGCGGCCCAAGGGCGCTCCTATCGTTCCCTGGGGCCACGTCTGGCGCGCCGGAGCGAACGAAGCCACCAGATTCGAAATTACCGATGATGTCTTAGTCAATGGCCAGAAGCTGGCAGCGGGTAAGTACAGCCTGCATACAATTCCCACTAAAGAAGAGTGGACGCTCGTTTTTAACAATGATGCGAACCAGTGGGGCAGCTTCAATTATGACGCGTCGAAGGATACGCTGCGCATCAAGGTCAAGCCGGAGTGGGTGGCTGAGAACCAGGAATGGTTGGAGTACAGCATCCCGGTGGTGAGCCCGAATACCGCGCAAGTGGTCCTGCGTTGGGAGAAAGTGCGCGTCCCCTTCACTGTTGAAGTGCCGAACGTTGAGGCGTTATGGCACGGCAAAGTGGATGCGGCGATCGCCGCTAACCCCACTGACTGGAATATTCCCATGCAGGTAGCCGGGGCCTATGCGGGTGATGGCAAATGGGATGACGCCGTGGCCTGGATCGATAAGTCGATCAAGATCCAGGAGACTTACGACAATCTGCGAAACAAGGCGATCATCCTGTTCAATGCCGGGCGCAAGGAAGAAGCATTCAAGACAGCCGACCTGGCCATTGCCAAGGGCAAAGAAGAAAAGAAGGACACAGGGCCGTTCGAAAAACGGGTGGCCGGCTTTAAGGCGGCGAAGATGTAACCGGGTCGAATTTCCTTCTTGCGCTGGGAAGCCTGGGAGTGTGGGCAACCCCGCCCTGAGTTCTCAACACTAAGGTGGGAGCAACCTATCATTCTGGTGAGAATGACATCGGGAACTTTCCATCGGCACAGACTAAACTGTTGTCAACACTTCGAAACCCCTTGTAGCGGGCACGCTCCTTTGCTACACCTTTGCACCATGAAAACATCAACTACTCGCCTCTGCGCCGTTCTCTTATTGGTTCTCTTTTCCGTGCAATCAACCTGGGCCACATGTGGTGGAGGAGGCGGCGGCGGTGTTGGTGGCATGTCCGGCGGCGGCGGTGGGGGCGCGAAGCCCGAGGTCTATTACGTCCCGTGGAAAAATTGGACCGCCAAAGACGCTGCTGCCCAGGGACTGGTTCTCTATTGGTTTCCGGCCACGCAGGATGAGTTAAAAAAATCCAGCCTGCTAACTTCGCGCCCGCTTTCTTTATACGCCGCGCAGTGTGTTTCGATGAAGGTGGCAGACTATCGCGTGCCCGACGTCCAGAAAGTTTTGGGGGATGCGAAGCCGCCGGTGGCTGTGCTGGCCAGGCCGGACGGCGCGGTCATCAACAAGGCCGAGGGTAAGAACAACTTTCTCAAAGCCGAGCAGGTCGAAAAGCTGGTTGAGAGTGAATTCAAACAACGCGAGACCGCAATCGACGCGGAATTGAAAGAGGGCAAAGAAAAAGCGAAGGCCGGTGATAGTGCCGCGGCCATTAAACTCTTTCAATCCGTCGCGGTCGAGAAGTGCATGTTTCCGAAGAAAGCAAAGGACGCCGCCAGGGAACTGAAGAAGCTGGGCGTAAATGACGTCGGCAGCATTCCCGAAAACGCTCCAGTTTTCGACCACCAGAAGAGCGCGTTGATCGAACAGACCATGGTGCGGGGCCTGCGGGCGGAAATCGGCGCGCGTTATCTGACTGCCGAGAAACTTTACCTGGCGGCGGTCCGCATGGATCCCGCCGACCCGACTCCCATGCGTTACCTGGGTGAACTCTATCGCCACCACATCGGCGATTGGAACCGGGCGCGAACGACCTTTGATTCCATTTTGAACATGCAGGCCGATCCGCTTTCGCGAGCCGTCGCTCTGCATGGCCTGGGAAAGATCACGATTCATGAAGGCGAATTCAAAAAAGGATTAGCATTGATGGAGCAGTCGATTGCTGAGTTTCCGCTGGCGCTCGCTTATCGCAACCTGGCGGTATATTGGAATTCTGAAGGTGACCCGGCGAAAGGCAACGCGTATACGAAGCAGGCCCTGGCTCTCGATCCGAAAGATCCTTACAACCTGGTTTTTGCGGCCGTGTTCATGGCTGCCGGTGGTGAAAAGGACCAGGCCCTGAAGATCGCCCGCGCGAATATTAATCTGCTACCCGCTTCGTACAACCTTGCCGGAATATACGCGCAGGCAGGCCAGCGCGAAAAAGCTTTGTCGCTGCTCCGCCGTCACTTCTACCAGTACGAACGCAATCAATCCGTGCGCTCAAAAGAGATGATGGAAGCACGCGTCGATGCGGTCTTTGATTCCCTGCGCGCGGATCCAAAGTTTCTCGCTCTGACCAGCGGCGCTGATGGTCGATTGCAGATGCCGATGAAGGGCATGACCGGCGCCCCCGAGAATAAATAGAGTCAGCGCCACACCGTTTTCTTTGTTGGTCCTCGGGCTACCTGTTGCAAATATCCCCGATCCCGTCGGGGGTATTGAGTGACAACACGTCCGGCAAGAACAACCTCCGCTCACGCCGCATTCTGGCGATCCCTGATGCTCTCGCGCTCGGTCTTCTGTCCGGCAAATTCAATCTTATACCGTTTGATCTTAGTATTCAGTGTCGTCAGCTTTACACCCAGCAACCGCGCCGCGCGAGTCTGGCTCCCTTGCGTCCTGTCCAGCGCGATGCGGATAAGATCGATCTCGAATTGCCGCACTTCATCATGCAGTTTCAGCTTGTGGTCCGCGCGAGACGTTTGCGCATTACCCAACGACTCAACTTCCGATAAGAAATTGAGCGCGCCTTCTTTCAGCGCTTTGAGCCGATGTTCCAGCGCCGCCTCGCGCAGTAGAGTTGATGCGTGTCCGCCGATCGTCAACGGCGCCTGCCCGTCTGCATTCCAGTTTCTTGCCTTGCTCATACTGTCCTCCTGGATCATGAAGTAATTTTGCGTCCGGGGAGTTGATCAATATTCAAGTCGTATCTCCCGCTTCAGCGTTTCGCTCCCCGGATTTGCTTCGCCAGACTTATTCGCCCTTCAAGTTCCTTTTCGAGACTGGGATTCAGTGCCCGACAGCTCGTGAAGTCCTTTTCAGCCTCCGCATCCTTCCCCTGGACCAGCAGCGCCAGACCGCGGTTCATGTATGAATCAGAAAACTTTGGGCTGATCTGCAGCGCCCTCGTGAAATCGGCGATCGCGGGATCGAGATCACCCTTAGCCATCCGCACCAGCCCACGTCCCTGGTAAGCGCTGGCCATACCAGGATTGAGCTCCACAGCTTTTGCGAAATCGCCCAGCGCTCGATCGAGATTTCGTTTGACGAGCCAGACAAAGCCGCGGTTACAGTAAGTTGACGCGTCGTGCGAATCGAGGGCGAGAGCGGCGTTCAGATCGGCCAGCGCACCCTCGAGGTCGCCCTGCTTTTGCCGTACCGCGCCCCGATTACAATAGGCGGCGGCCAGGCGCGGATTGATCTGCAGGGCGCGATCCCAATCAGCGATGGCGCCGTCGGCATCGCCAGTCGCATACCGCGCTACGCCCCGATTCAAATAGGCTTCCACTCGTCCCGGGCTTATCCGAATGGCCCGGTCCCAATCGCCGATGGCCCCCGCGATATCGCCCTTCTGATAACGAGCCAGGCCGCGACTTGTAAAAGCGCCGGCCGTGAAGGGATCGATTGCTGTTATTCCGTCAGCTTCCGCGGCAATGTTGGCAAAGCCGTTAACGCCGGTTACCGCCGGGCGTTGCGGCCGCTCAAAGCCCGGCCGAGAACTTATTTCGATGGCCCTGGTGAACTCCTGAATCGCTGCGTTGAGATCACCGTTCTTGAATTTTCGGGTACCGTGCTCGTAATGGCTGATCGCCGCCTCGGGTGTTTGTGCCTGGACGAACACAGAAGCAAGCATTAAAAAGATCACGAGAAAGAAGCAGATTCGCTCAAACATGTGGCCCCCTTTTATAGGGTGTAGGGGGTCGGGTGTAGGTCAGCGCAAGAAACGCGATGGTTATCAACTTAGTAGCGGCGGAAGTCTTTTCACTTCTACACCCAACCCCCCTAACCCCGGCATTTTGATCCAAAGAAGACAAGGCGCTCTCTTCTCGTGCTCAAAGGCGGCCAGTCGTTAAGCAGCTGACTCGAGAACAATAGCGCCAATGTTGACGTCCAATCCGATAGTTCGGGCGGTTGAGGCACGGCCACCATTGCGCTAAGATGCGGGTTGTCGATGATGCATCTTCCGCGCGCCTAACCAGGCAGCTGAACCTGTGTTGTCCTACGGGCCTCGGTGCTATCGCAAGTAGCAGCGAGGCCCTTGTTCATATTTCAGTCCGGGGAGTTGGACCGTTCCCTTATTTTGCTCTGTCGCTCTTTGCCTTTAACGCCGTAGCGGTCCGTTTGGTTCAAACAGTTCCATCAGAAATTCGCATTTACTTGCTCAACAACTCCTTGAAGAGCGCCACCGCGCGTTCATCACCGGTCTGTCCCAGCATTTGAATCGCCTGCTTGCGCACCGGCATTTTCGGATGGCTCCGCGCGGTACGTATGAGAATGGGAATCGCTTCGTCCCGCGCCCGACGACTAATAGCCATTACTGCCTGCTTTTGGATTTCGGTATCTGGATCCGAGTCGAGTGTGTTGGTCAACGCTCCCAGACTTTTCTCGCCGGCTATGCGACCCAAACCGGCAATCGCGCTCTTGCGCAGCTCGGTTTCTTTTTCACTGTCCGCGACGTGAATAAGATAAGTGGCCGCCGCGTCGCGGTTGTCGTTTCGGGAAATGCCCGCGAGCGCACGCCGTTTCAACTCGCGCGAGGTCATCGTTTCGTACAAGTTCTGAAGCAGCGCCAAGGTGGTGGCTGCACGGCTCAGACCAAGCGCGGCCATCGCCTGCTGGCGAGCTTCGGTCCACTCCGCGGCATCGCGCACGATGTCGGCAAGAAAATTGTTTTTAGCCTGGCTCTCCGGAGCGTAACCCAACCAATAAATGGCCCGTGAACGCATCGGCTCCGTAAGCGGCCGGCGAATCAAATTAATGAGTATGGATTCGACCTGCCCGTCATCATGCAGGGCAATCGCAAAGGCGGCGCGGTCGGCGAGAGGATTGACCTCCAGTGGCGGCGCATCGATTACTGATTTTAAGTAGTTGAGGCTCTCTTCATTACCAATGCGGCCCGCCCAATAGACCGGATAACCGCTGAATTCATGCGTGCGTTTTAGATTGTAGACTTCGGCCCGCGTAAAGAGATCGCGCAGGTTTTCAAACAGCAGGAAAAAACCCAACTCACGCGTCTCGTACTGTGAATCGAACGACAGCGATGGACCATCCATCGAGATGTAGAGGCCACCGTGGTCGTCGACAACTTCATAATCAATAGCGACTCCGGGTCGCGCTTCAAACTGATATCCGACCCAGAATCTGCCGCCCGGCGCATTCGTCCGGCCGGCGGCGGTGGCGCTTTCAATCTTCGCCTTAAGAGTAGCGCCTGCAACCGGTATGAAACTCCTGGTCAGGCCGCTGCTGCTCCTGAAGCAAAAGAGTAGGATGGCAGTCGCGAAGATTATTGTTGCTCGATGGCTCACGGTTTCACCTCGCTTTGTATTGCGCTAATTTGGGCCACCGTATACTTGACTCAGTGGTCACCTGAACACGAGTGCCTTAACCTCATGAGCAGTATCTTGAACGCCAAAGGCCTCACCCGCGACCCTTCCTGCTTCGAAATTAAGACACACACTCCCCCGAGTCGGGTATGAATCCAGCTCTCCCCAACCGCATCTGACGCTGACGATGTTCCGTGGTTATTTCAGTAAGTCTTCGAGGAACTTTGTAACCTCGGGATCCTTGCTGCGGCTGAGCCAGCCGATTGCACGCTTACGCCGCTCAATCGGTGACTGTGGATTTTTGGCAATCTCGATAAGTTTCCGCGTGACGCGAGTATCATTCAAAGATCCGATCGCGTTGATAATGCGGTCCTTTAACTCCTCGGATTTTTCGCTGTCATAGAGGCTGAGGAGACTATCGAGTGATTTCTCTCCGCTGCGAGTAACAATGCCGCTAATGGCCGCCTTGCGCAGTTCGATGTTGTCGGCGCCATGGGCAATCTCGACCAACTTATTCCCGGCGCGCTCACTGCGACGATGGCCGAACCCGGCGATAGTGGCTTTGCGAATTTCCAGCGTCTGGTCGGCATCGTAAATCTTGAGAAGTGTATCCACCGCAGGTTCGCCCGGCCGGCTGGCAATGCTGGCGATGGCAACCTTTCTCAAGCTCACCGGTCTGCTACTCATCGCGATTTCACCGAGCACGATCACCGCCCGTGGTCCGGAGTGTTGGCCCAAAGAGTAAAGCGCGGCTTCGACGACGCTGTTTTCCCGAGAGTTAAGCGCAAAGTCCCGCAACGGATCGATTACCGTATCGTCACTGGTGAAGCCGAGCGCGGAAATTGCCAGGGCCCGCAGCTTCAGATCCGGTTCGCGTTGGGCCACGCCAAGAATTATCGGCGTAACTGCCTTACCGCCATTACGAGCCAACAATGTCAGGGCGGCTCCCTTACAGCGAGTTGTCTGCGTAGATCCGGCATTGAGCCATTCGGTGGCCGCGGAGATTCCCCGCTGAACATCGCTTTGGAACAAAGCTTGGAGCACTACTATCTTGAACTCACAGGGATCGTCATCCGCCGCCGGGCGCTCGCCGTCATCATCACCTCTAAACGCCCAGGCGCGAGCAGTAACAGGAACCCGCACAGTAACGGGCGCCGTGCCATGCACGACATAGACTTCGCCGGGCTCCTGAGCCGCCCTCGGGGTGCCGACGCCAATTCCTACACCGCTGCCGGAACCAATTCCCGAGCCGGAACCGGATCCGGAACCATAGACAGTGGCAAACCCGTCGGGGATTTGCGCCAGTAAGGTTCGCGCATCACTTTTCCAACTGCTCGCTTCATACTCTTCCAGGAGCCGCTTGAGCGTGGATCTTGCCTGTTCATATCGAGAGAGTTGCATTTCGGAATAGGCCATCCAATAAAGTGCGGCATCAACATTCTTTTCTTTGGGATAGCTGGACGTGTACTCGCGAAATTTCTCTTCAGCCTTCGCCCACTGCTGGTCGCTGATCAGATCGCGTCCACCCTGAAACACGACGCTCGCAGCGTCTTTGCTTCCCTGTTGCGCCAGGCGATTGAGCGCGTTGCGCGAAGAAGAAGGGCGCTGACCTTTAACCTGATCCGCGAACCCCGTTGCGAGCACCAGCGACAGCAGGGCCAACGCCATGAGGAAAAATTTGCACAGAGTTGTCCGCAAATCGGCGCCGTCATATTTGATTGTGTATTTGTTCGACATAATTTGCCTCATGAATTGATGTAGCGATCGTTCGGGATCAATAACCCTGTAGTGCCGCGACGATCTCGGTTTTCAGCACGCGTTCTTTTAGTACGCGCAAGTCTTCGGGCGCTGCCTTGCCAGGAAGATTGGCAATATCGATCAGGAACGGTTCCAGATCGCTGAGCAACATCTTGGTGGGAAAGTTTCCACTCATCTCAGCGTCACGCCGCAGGACCACGTTCTCATCGAGCAAGCGGCGGGAAAGAGCTTTCTCAAAGGAAACGTCGATCTCGTCATTGTCAGAGACTTCGATGTTTCTTATTGAACGAAGAAGGTTCTGGGCCTGCTCAATGTGCCGTTGCGTGTCTCGATCTTCGACGGCGCTAAAAGCCGCGTTGGAAAAGAGCACATCCGACTGATCTGCCAATGTTGATTTCCTCGACTGCGACGTCCGCGAGGTTCGCAGAGTTTTCGAGACTGCAGCCGCCTTAATCTTTGATTGCGATTCAGTCGCAAGCCTTTCAGCAACCAACTCCTGCGGCTTGGAAACGGGCGCCGGCGCTTTCTGTGCGGCGCCATCCCGTGGCGCTGTGACCACCGTTCTGGCAGCACCGGCAGTCGTAACCTGCTGTGCCGGTTGCCTGTTTGGCCGCAGGTAAACAACTCCCATCAGGACCGCGAATATCAAAATCGCCATTGCTCCGGCAAAGGACCAGGCGAATGAAGGAAGCACAAACCATTCACGTAAGCGGAAGCGCAATCCGGAATCAATTACCCTGCTTGTCTTCGTAGTACGCGACGCTATGTCGCCCCACATGTCGCCCCACATCGAAGGCGCGATAGCGAGCGTCCGGTCATAACGCGAATACATCTCCTGCTCTGAAGTGAGTGCCTCAAATTCCTGAGCGCATGCGGTGCAGGTAATCAAATGCGCGCTGAGTGACTCAGCCTCCGGTCCTGATAATTCGCCGTCGATATATTCTTCCAACAGTTTTATGCAAACTTCACACTTCATCGGCTAACTCCCCCACGAGGCTCCTGCGTACGGGCTGATTCTGCGTCGCATTTCTGATCGGGCCCGGTGTAAATCCGTTTTCAACTTCGCGATCGAGAACCCGGTGATTTCGGCAATCTCCTCGTAACTGCATTGCTGAAACACCCTCAAGGTAAATACCGTCCTCTTATCTTCGTCGAGTGCTGCCAGCGAGCGCTGGATCACTTCATTCAATTCCTTGCCCAGCAGCCGCTCCACCGGAACCGGCCGGCTGTCGCTCAGATCAAGCACTGCCTTGTCCTCAAGATCGACCTGATGGTTGTCGCGCATTCGGGCGCGCAATGCCTCGCGCGCGACATTGCGTGCGATACCGAAGAGCCAGGTCGAAAGCTTTGTCTCCGCGCGCATGGTGGCCAGATTTCGATAGGCGCGCACAAAAGTTTCCTGGGTAAGTTCTTCCGCCAGTTCGCGATTGCTTACCAGATCGAAGAGGAAACTAATTACAGGGCGTGAATACCTCTCAAAGATCAGACGAAAGGCTTCCTGGTCGCCCTGGCATGCTCGCGCAATCAGGTCTGCTGAACTATTCATCAGAACTCCCGCGCGTGCACCGGGCCGACCTTCAATGCTTAACTCGTCGACTGCCAGCCTTTTCATCATTGTCTCAGTGGGTTAGTGACTCAACACCGCTAAAGGTTTCAGAAATCTTCCAGAAGCTCACATAAATGTCGCCGAACAGGAAGTTCAGAGTACCAACTTCAGTCGGGTTTTCACCCCGCTTAAAAAACCCGCCTAAAAAGGCGGTACTCTAAACGCCCGGGAAAAGCTTAGCAATAGCAGCGGGAGTTAAGGTAGTGCGTCAGTTTGATGTCCGATGAGCTTTAGCTTGTCGTAACGCGGCGACAAACTCAAGTTTGTCGGACATTTGCCGCGAAACTGACCCACTACCGGGAATTCAGGATGCGGCTTTGCTTGAATGTTACAATCGCCGCCACGTAGTCCAGCCAAATCACTTGCAGGGAGTAATGATGAATTCAGTTCGCCCGTACACTTCACGTGCAATTGCACTGGTTCTCTTCATCGTCATTCAAAGTCACTTTGGCCTGGCGCAGCAAAGCGCCCGTACCGATCTCACAATTCTCGAACGAAACATTCGCGCGGAAATGAATTTCCTGGCGAGCGATGCGATGCAGGGTCGCGGCAGCGCCACCGGCTACGAACGAATTGCAGCGGAGTACATCGGGTCGCAGTTTCGCCAGTTTGGGCTCGAACCCGCGGGCGAGCCCGACGCTTCAGGTGCGCCGGGTTTCGTGCAACGCGTGCCTTTGCAGGTCCTTAAATTCCAAGAGAGGCCAATGTTGGTCGCCATGGTTGGCAGTCAGGCCCGCCGCTGGGAGTATGGCCGCGATCTGTTGGTTTCAGTCATGCGCGGGCCGCAAGTGAACGGTGATCTACAGGTTATTGATGCCGACGACACTCCCGCAAAAGGCGCGTTCGCCGTCGTGCGCTTGCCCGCAAATGCGGACCGGCAGAAGCGGCAGGACGTCACCAGGCGTGCGCGCCTGGCCCGGGCAGCAGCGCTCATATTCCTCGAGACAGAAGCGAACAAACAACTGCGCGAATCGGGAAAGGCCCGCCTTCCGGAATTACCACCTCGCGTCCAGGGCAACGCCGGCTCTGCTTCTGATGCGTTCGCCGTTCTGAATTTGCGGCAGCAGGCGTTTGACGAAATTTCAACGCTCCCGGCCGGCACCAGAATTGAATTCGGCGCAGCAACGCAAGACGATGGCGCAGCTGCCACTTGGAATGCAGTGGGAATGATTCGCGGTTCCGATCCGGAGGCGGCAAAGGAAGCAATCTTTCTCAGCGCCCATCTCGATCACCTTGGCGTTGCTGAAGAGACCGCTGGTGATGCGATCTATAACGGCGCGGATGACGATGCTTCGGGCTGTGTAAGCGTGCTGGAACTCGCGCGGGCCCTCGGCCTTGGACCAAAGCCGAAACGAACAATCTACTTCGTGGCTTTTGGCAGTGAAGAGCGCGGCGGCTGGGGCGCGCAATATTTTGTGGCCCACTCCCCGGTACCACTTGACCATATAGTTGCCGATCTTAATTTTGAAATGCTGGGACGACCGGATGCGAAGGTTTCTGCCAACACACTTTGGTTGACGGGCTTTGATCGTTCGAACCTTGGCGCGGAGCTGGTCAGGCGAGGTGCACTGCTGGTTGCCGATCCCCATCCGGAACAGAATTTTTTTCAGCGCTCTGATAACTACACGCTGGCATTGCGCGGCGTCATAGCACACACAGTCTCCAGCTTTGGTTTGCATACGGACTATCATCGGCCAAGCGACGAAGCTTCAAAGATCGACTTCGCATTCATGACCCACTCGATCAATTCAATGATTGCGCCGGTCAAATGGTTGGCCAATTCGTCCTTTCGTCCGGCCTGGGAACCAGGGAAAGCGCCCACGCGGTGAATGACTGGCAAGCCCGCGTTCCCGGAGCGCGAAAATCCAATGTCGAGAGTTCAAAACGCCTTGCCGAATAAGTTCGTTGAGACGGTGCGTTCCACCTTCGGCGCCGCCGGTGAGAGCCTTTTGCGCGACCTGCCGCAGATTGAAGCTGAAAGCATAGCCCGATGGAACCTTGAGCTGTTTGATCCCTTTGACAATCTCAGCTTCAACTATGTAGTGCCCGGAAGGCTGGCTGGCGGTACGCAGATAGTTCTTAAGATCGGCATCCCGGAAAATCAGGAATTGCATACTGAGATTGCCGCTCTTCGCCTCTATGACGGAAAAGGAATGGCGCGGCTGATTGACGCGCAGCCCGAGAAGGGAGTGCTGCTGATTGAGCGAATACTTCCGGGCGTTCCGCTAACCAGCGAAACTGATGATTCAGTTGCGACTGAGATCGCGGCCGAGATCATGCGATCGCTCTGCCTGCCTGCTCCCATTAATCATTCTTTCCCGAGTACCGCAAAGTGGTTCTCGGGTTTTGGTCGCTTGCGAGAGAAGTTCGCCGGCGGCACCGGTCCACTGCCGGAAAGTCTTGTTTCAAGGGCCGAAGATTTATCGACCCAGCTCCTGGAGTCTTCATCGGCTAATGTTGTCCTGCATGGAGATCTTCACCATGAGAACATCCTCCGTTCAGATCGGCAGCGCTGGCTGGCCATTGATCCTAAAGGGGTCGTAGGCGAACCGTGTTATGAGGTGGGAGCTTTCATGCGTAATCCGATTGAACTCTTTGGCTCGCCGGCAACAGCTGTTGCCGCGGTTGAACGAAGATTCAAGATCCTCGGCGAAGTCCTGGGTTTTGATCGAGACAGAATGGCAGCCTGGGCTTTCGCGCAGGCAGTGCTGTCTGCCTGGTGGTGTCTTGAAGACTCTGGCGAGGGTTGGGAGCAATCGATCTTATGTGCTGAGACGCTGGGTAGTTTTGTATGAAATGACTGGCCGTCGCCGATAAAGGGATCCGGTTCTGTTGCAAAAAGGGAGTGCCATATTGAAGGAAAAACATTCGGCCCCCACCAGCGCCGCGGGCCGTGCCGGGGCGGACGCGGTTCACGGTTACCAGATCTGGCAGGTGATCGCCGCTTCGGCTGTCGGCACGATGATCGAGTGGTACGACTTTTACATCTTCGGCAGCCTGGCCATAGTAATTTCGCCGCTCTTCTATCCGAGCGGCAATAACACGCTGGCGCTAATCGCCTATCTTTCCACTTTCGCCGTGGGTTTTGTGGTCCGTCCGTTCGGCGCGCTTTTCTTTGGGCGCATTGGCGATTTGGTCGGACGCAAATACGCCTTTCTGGTCACGCTACTCATTATGGGTGGAGCCACCGCGTCGATTGGTTTCCTGCCGACTTACGCCACTATCGGGCTGGCGGCCCCGATAATACTTTTGCTGATCCGCATACTGCAGGGACTGGCGCTGGGTGGAGAATACGGCGGCGCCGCCGTTTACGTGGCGGAACATGTACCTGATCAGAGACGCGGCTTCTATACCAGCTTCATCCAGATTACTGCGACGCTGGGTCTGTTCGTCTCGCTGGTCGTGGTCCTCTTCGTGCAGAACGCGATGAGCAGAGAAACCTTCAGCGCCTGGGGCTGGCGCATCCCATTCATCATCTCGATCTTCCTCGTCGGTATCTCGCTATACATCAGATTGCGCATGAAAGAGTCTCCGATTTTTCGACAGCTCAAGAGCGCCGGCATGTCTTCGGCCCAGCCGCTCAAGGAAGCCTTCACGCAATGGGTGAATCTAAAGCGCGTGTTGATTTCGCTGTTCGGCGCCACTGCGGGTCAGGGCGTCGTTTGGTACACCGGACAATTCTATGCGTTGTTTTACCTGCAAACGATCTTGAGGGTGAATGGCCGATCGGCGAACTACATTGTGGCCATCGCGCTGTTGCTGGGTATGCCGTTCTTTGTACTCTTCGGCGCGCTTTCGGACCGGATCGGGCGCAAGTGGATCATGATGCTGGGATGTTTACTGGCCACGCTTTCTTACCTTCCGATCTATCGGGCTATGCAGATGGCCGCCGGTTCGGGAGTCGTTACTGCTGTGTCGCAGCGAAATTCGATCACCGGTGCGATCAGCCTTACGCCGCAGACAATGGTAAATGGCGCGCTGAAACCAGCAGCCGAGGTTCTGAGCTATACAGACTTCAGCGCGTTTCTCAGTAACGCGATTGCGTGGAAACTAATCCTTCTGGTTTTCATCCAGGTTATTTTTGTGACGATGGTCTATGGACCAATCGCCGCTTACCTCGTCGAGGCCTTTCCGGCGAAGATCAGATACACGTCGCTCTCACTGCCTTATCATATCGGCAATGGTGTCTTCGGCGGCTTGCTGCCGTTGATTGGCCTCGCGGTCATCGCGCAAACGGGAAACATCTATGCCGGCTTGTACTATCCGATCATCGTCGCGGGTCTGACGTTCGTAGTCGGTTCATTGTTGCTGAAGGAGACTAAGCACGTCCTGATCTGGAGTGAAGTGGATGCGATTGGAAGTGCGGAGGAAGAAGGACTTGCTTGAGCGTTATTGGCTCCTAACGTAGGTTGGAATTCACTCGCTATGAAGATCACTTACTTCCCCACGCCGGCGGATCTGCGCAAGTGGTTTGCGAAACACCACAAAACCGAAACAGAGTTGCAGGTCGGCTTTTACAAAAAAGATTCAGGGAAACTGAGCATCACCTGGCCTGAGTCCGTAGCCCAGGCACTCTGCTTTGGTTGGATCGACGGCATTCGCAGAAGCGTCGACCAAGACAGTTACACTATCCGGTTCACTCCCCGAAAACGGACCAGCATCTGGAGTTCGGTGAACATCAAGCTCGCGCAGGAATTGATCGAGCAGGACCTGATGCAACCCGCCGGTCTGGCCGCGTTCGCAGCGCGACGCGAGAACAAGTCCGGCATCTACTCCTACGAACAGCGGAGCGCCGAGCTACCCGAGCCCTATCTCAGCCGACTAAAGAAGAACAAAGCGGCGTGGAAATTTTTCGAATCGCAACCCGCCGGCTACCGCAAGCAGATGAGCTGGTGGGTCGTCAGCGCCAAACAGGAAGAGACGAGATTGAAACGCCTGGAAAAATTGATCAAAGAGTCTGCTTCTGGACGAAAACTCTAAGGGGGAACACGACTTCCCATCTCATGATTTCGATCGAGACCGCAAGCGACCCTTGAGTTCATCCAACGGCAGAGAGGAAATCGGATCGGCGTGATGCCAAGCCAAGCGCGCCGCAACCAACTCCTCATCGGCTGCCGAGAGAGGCGGATCATCGAGTTCGAGCACTCGGCGAAGCAGAATCTGACGTTCCTCAAAAGTAAGACCGGGAAGCTCTGCGATGACTTCGTTTGAAACTCAGGGATGAAGCTTACCCGCGCTCCTCGAGTTTTTCAATGAACAGGCGGTATCTTTGCGGCTAAGAACTCTGTGGTGGATTTCCCGTACATTGCAGCATTACAATGTAGGTGAAATCGACTACTGCTGAGACGTACCTTAGCCAAAGCGGGCGGGTTAGTGGCAACTGGAAAATGGATCCGAAGACACATTTCTTAGCGTAAGAGCAGGCTTGGCCCCGCGTGGTAGAATGCCCCTGGAGGTAATCATGTCAACCGATACAACCGAACTGTCTTCCTCTACGCGATAGCGGCCGGACCGACGATTGATTAAAGATGGAACCGAAACCATGAAAGAGATAATTGTAAAAATTGATGATGACACTTATCGGCGCGCCGAAGGCATTGCAAACGCCCGAAAGATCTCGCTAAGCGTCCTGGTTGAAGAGTTAGTCGAGTCGGTGACCAACGAGGCTCAGCCTAACTCTGACGACATCAATAACCTCTTCTCAGCTCTGGACAAAGGACGCAACACCGAACCTGTCGGCCCTCTCAATCGTCAAGAACTCCATGACCGCCCAATACTTCATCGACACTAACGTCTTGCTCTACGCTGCATCAGGATCCCCTGAGGACCTGGGCAAGAAGGCTGTCGCTCGGCAAGTGCTGGCGCAAGCTGATATTGGTTTCTCGGCGCAAGTAATGCAGGAGTTTTACTATGCGGCGGTGCGTAAAGAGCGGCTGACCATCACGCATGACGAAGCGCTGAAGATTCTGGAACGGTTAAGCCCGTTCCCTGTTTTGCCAATCGATCGAGAGTTGGTTCTAAACGCCATTGAGATCAGGGTTCGGTACCGGCTTTCCTATTGGGATGCAGCCATCATTGCCGCGGCACGACGGCTCGGCTGCGATGTTCTCTACAGCGAAGACCTGAGCCACGGACAGGACTACGACGGAGTCCAGGTAGTGAATCCATTCCTCGTGATACCTTCTTAACGGTACAACGAACGGAAGCGTGGCATTTAAGATTGCCGCCTATTGCCGCTATCAAGCGATCCGCTTCACTTCTTCTTCAATGGATTCGCGTTGTTGGCTGACATACTCACGCAATGCCTTATTGATTAGCGTTTGATAGTTGCCCCCTCCAGCATTGTGCACTTCGCCACGAAACCAATCCAGAATCTCTTGGTCCAGGCGGATTGTGATCCGCGTCTTGGCCTTCGCTGGGGCAACGACAACTCCTCGCTTGCCTTTGCTGAAGTCGTATTGCTTTTTCACAGTCTCTTCATATTGCCGTCATTGTGTATGTACGCCTGTGCATATTCGCAAGAGAGAGTTCTCAAGAATTGGAATTGGTCTATCAAATCACACTGCCGTAAGTATCGCGCAGAGTTTCGCGAAATCAATATTCCCGCCCGACACAACACACACCACTTTTCCCGCGCCCGCTTGTCCGTCCAGGGCGGCGGCAACGGGACAAGCACCCGCGCCTTCGGCGATCACGCGATTGCGTTCAGCCATTAACCGCAAAGCGTTCTTTACTGCTTTCAACTCTGAAACCAGCGAGCCGTCAATCAACTGCTGCGCGCGTTCGAGCATCCGCGGAAAAACACTTTTGCCGCCGATGCCGTCTACAAATGAGGCCTTGTAATCGATCACCTGCGGCGTTCCGGCCGCCAGTGAAGGGGCCAGAGGGGCCGCCGTTGCTACTTCGGCCGCAAAGATTTTGCACTGTGGTCGCAAAACACGCAGCGCGGTAGCAACGCCGCATGTCAATCCCCCGCCTCCCCACGGAATGACAACTGCATCCACGTCCGGCAGGTCCTCGAGGATTTCCAGCGCGATCGTTCCATTGCCGGCCATCACATTCAGATCGTCAAACGCATGAATGAACGTGCCCTCGACACCGGGAAAGGCACGCTCTTCAAAGGCCCGCCACCATTGATCGAAGGAGACTTTAATTACTTTTCCTCCGAGTCGTTCGATGGCTTTGATCTTCGTTTCCGGAGCGCTCTCAGGAGCGATGACGGTGCAGTTAACGCCGAGTTCACGCGCTCGCCACGCGACACCCTGCGCCATATTACCGGCCGACGCGGTCAGCACTCCGCGGGCCAGGGTCCCCTTGTCAAGACGATCGATGGCATTTGTCGCCCCACGGATTTTGAATGAGCCTATCGGCTGCAGGTTCTCCAGCTTGAGATAGATCTCCGCCGCAGCGTCATGTACGTTTAAGCGGACCAGCGGCGTGCGAATTGCCGAGCCCGCGATCACTTTGCGCGCGTTATGGATTTGGGCGAGAGAGGGCAGACCAGGCAGTGGTGCTTTATTCGCTAAAGTCATGGTCCGAATTGATTGAGCAAATCACTCATAAGAAGCAGCCAAACTCATTTAGTTGTCTTCCTGTTTTAACGGCCGTGTAAAACTCATTTTCATGAGCAGAATTCAAGTGAGACTCGGACAGTTGGGAAGGGGACCCTGTCCCCGCTCAAGTTGCATGACGTCCAGCCGTCAAAACAAAAGTTTTGGTGGAGTAACTGTCATAGATTCCGCATGACTATACCCCACCTTGGAGCGGGGACAGGGTCCCCTTCCCAACTGTCCTATACTCACCAAACTCTTGCCATCGAAAACGGGCGCGTCATGACTTGATTATGCGATTTAGTCAGTGCGCTTGTTTGTAAACAACACCGTTCTTCATCACAAAGGTAACCTGCTGCATGTTGTGAATATCCTTCAGGGGGTCGCCGCTGACCGCCACAATGTCAGCCCACTTGCCGGCGCTCAGCGAGCCCAGGTGATTGT
The DNA here is from genome assembly GCA_025463135.1 of Acidobacteriota bacterium. Taxonomy (GTDB): domain Bacteria; phylum Acidobacteriota; class Blastocatellia; order Pyrinomonadales; family Pyrinomonadaceae; genus JAOAPY01. The sequence goes on along the minus strand of JAOAPY010000008.1, from coordinate 168,969 downwards.
CCCAGCCAAGCAACTTTGCCCCGTTGAGTGTGCCCGCGTTGATTGCATCCATATTACTCATCCCACCCCACTCAACCATCAAGACAAACTCGTGCGCGTTCGTGCCATGCTGGATAACACCGGCGTCGGTACCCAGGGCAATCTGAATCTTGTTGGCGACCGCGAGCTTGATGGCGTGACGCATCGCCGCGCCCGCGGCCAGGGCCTTTTCAGCACGCAGTCCCTTGAGCACGCCGTTCTTCGCCGCCCTCTCAACCGCTTCGCCCGCAGAGAGCGTCGGCACCAGAAAAGTGCCGTGGGCCTTCATCAACGCCACGGCATCTTCATCGAGAAAAGATCCGTGTTCGATCGAAGCGACGCCGGCGCGCACGGCCAGTTTGATTCCTTCGGCGCCGTGCGCGTGCGCGGCTACTTTGCGATCGAGTTTATTCGCTTCATCGACCAGCGCCTTTAACTCTTCGAAACTGTACTGCGTGGCGCCCACCGCGTCGCCTTCGGAAAGGACGCCGCCGGTGGCGCAGGTCTTGATTACGTCGGCGCCGTATTTGATTTGAGCGCGGACTGCGGCGCGGATCTGTTCTGGTCCATCGGCCACTCCATCCATGACGCTCTGTTGCAGCAGTCCGGGTCGAAAGCCGTTTGCGTCACAGTGTCCGCCGGTGATGCCAATCGCGTGCCCCGCGGTTTCCATACGCGGCCCGGGTACCCAGCCTTCGTTGATCGCCTTGCGCAAAGCGATGTCATCGAATCGTCCGGCAGCGCCGACATTGCGCACGCTGGTGAAGCCGGCCATTAGAGTCTCACGCGCGTTAGCTACACTCAGAATCGCGGCGAACGATTCGTAATCTCTAACCGCGGCCATATCGCCCTCGGGATCTCCCAGCACGCGTCCAACCAGATGAGTGTGCGCGTCGATGAAACCCGGCAGCAGAGTCACATCACCGAGATCGATTACGCGTGCATTCGTGGGCACGGTGACTGAACCCGCCGGGCCAACCGCGGTAATCTTGTTGTCGTTGACGACGACCACAGCGTTGTTGATTGCGGGCGCACCCGTACCATCAATCAATCGGGCCGCTCGCAGCACGACTACACCTTTTCCTTCGGGTGGCGCCGGGCGGACTCCGCCGGCGGGTTGCTGCGGAAACGCAGTGAGGCTGAGACATGCGTTCATTATGAGAACTGAAATTAGTTTGTAGATTTTCACGGTGTCCCTCGGGTTGGTTTGTTAAGGAAGCAATCGCAGCGCATTCTAGATGAGAATACCTAAGAGCGCCAACAAATGTAGTGCAGGCTGCCAGCCCGCGGATCGGCCAATGCCAATCAACGCAAGAGGCTGGCAGCCTGTTGTACTTTGACGCCACCACCGGTAAGCGGTAAGTCTTTGCCCCAATGTCGAATCAAATACTCCGATCCGGTGATGCGCAGCGAAAACGAGATGATGGTTTAGGTCAAAATTCGCATGGGCTGCAGTCAAAGCAACCGGCTGCTCTGCCCGGTAGCGGAAGACCGGAGGAAGTAAGCGCATCGCGTAACCACGATGGGTCGACTGTTGGGCGATCCGCAGGGGGTATTCACGAAACAATGGCGAGCCGTGGTGTCAGGCGAGATCTGAATCTTCCCCCAGCTCCTGCTGGGGGTATTCAACATCGCCTGCTGGCTACTTCTCCGACACGACAACTTGTTGGATCGTCGGCGGCAGCGGATGAATCTCACTGTGGGAAAACCCCGCGTTCGCGGCCATGCGATCCAGTTCCGCAAAGGTGTAGGCGTCTCCACTTGGTGTGCTTCCCAGCATCATCAAACTGAAACCGGCTGCTTCCGGTGGCGAGATACGATCGTCATTCGGCACAAACTCCAACGTAACGGCGCGCCCACCATCAGCCAGTGCCGCATGGACCTTGCGCAACAAGGTTTCGCAGGTGGGAGGATCAAAGTGATGCAGGAAATTGGTCAGCAGCACCACGTCATAGCCAGTGCCGAAGTCAACTTCGAATGCGCTGCCGGCCAGCGTGCTGTAGCGGTCGCTGACTCCGGCGCGTTGGGCGTTCTCTTTGGCTACTTCCAAAACGTTGGGCCAGTCGACGGCCACAATTTCCACGTGGGGATTTCTCGCGGCAAAGGCGAGTCCAAACAAGCCGTGGCCGGCGGCGAGATCCAGAATCCTCAGTTTTCGATCGGTCTTTTCATCGACCATTTGCGCGATGAGCTGTGCCGGCATTGACATCATCGCCCCCATCGCACGCGCGAACTTAACCCAGATAGGGTTCTCTGGGCCTACGGTACCGTCGTCGGGAATTACCGTGCCGCCTTTTCTCACTGCTGCCGCCAGATCGTTAAACCCGGCGGTTAGTTCCGGAGAGAGCAGGAACTCGGTTATGCCACCGAGATAAGCAGGCGAATGCCGGTCGAGAAAGATCGCCGAATCCTGAGTTAGGCTGTAACGGACTCCATCTTTGTTAAGGAAGCCCATCATGCACAAGTAGTCGCACAGGATGCGCAAGCCGCGTTCGGACGCTCCACACCGGCGCGCCATTTCGGCCACAGTGGCCTTGTCTTCAGCGATAGCGGTAAAGACTTCCAACTCAATCGCCGCTTTCAAGGCTTCAGTGCGCTGATAAGCATTGAGGGTTTGAAAAAAGAGTTGCGGCGTGGGTTGTTGAATTGCCGGACTGGACATGATTAGTGCTCCTTCATGAAAGATTATTGAATTACTTTATGCCAATTTCATCCACAGATTGCAGATTAAGAAAGCCGAATCAAAGTTTTGATTTTGTCTTAAGCATTCTGCGTAATCTGCGAAATCTGCGGATGGCCTTCCTGACTATACTGCAGGCAGTACCTTGCGCGCGATCAACTCCATCTGCTCACAAAAACGATCTAACTCTCCCAGTGTCGTGTAGACGTTGGGTGTAATGCGGATCCCCTGAAACTCTTCATGAACGAATGCGCTCGCACTGGTCATTGATGATTTGTCCTCGTAGACACTACTTGTGGAAGGGAGCGACAAAATTATTAAGATAAGGCGATAGGAAAAGTTCCAATCATAGTTGTCGGAGTTACGATCCTGTTTACTCGTATATCCTGTCGGTATTATTTCCCTTCGTATGCCATCTCTCCGCCGATGATCGTCATCACGCAGTGTGTCTTCAAAATCTCCGGCTCGGGGATTTTCATGATGTCGGCCGAGAGCACGGTAAAGTCTGCCAGCTTTCCGACTTCTATTGTTCCCCGCAGCTTCTCTTCAAACGCAGCATACGCAGCCCATTTGGTAAACATCTTCAATGCCTGTTCGCGCGTTACAGCCTCTTCCGGGTGCCAGCCCTCACCGGAAAAGCCTTTCATATCTTTGCGCGCGACGGCGGCATAGAATTCGATCATCGGCTCGCCGCGCTCCACAGGCGCGTCCGAGCCACCCGGAATGATCGAGCCGGCCTTGAGTAAACTCTGCCAGGCATAGGCACCGGCGAGTCGCTCGATTCCCAAGCGGCTGGGAGCGAAATGCAGATCGCCAATCGCGTGCGAAGGCTGCATTGAGGGAATGATCCCGAGCGCTGCGAAACGCGGAATGTCGGCCGGGTTAATAATCTGCGAGTGTTCGTCGCGCCAACGCGGCTCGCGCACTTTCCTTTGCGCCGGCGGCACCAGTTTGAACGCTCTCTCATAGGCATCGAGAATGAATCGGTTAGCGTGATCGCCGATAGCGTGAGTTTCGATTTGAATGCCTTTCCGCAGTGCCTCAACCAGCAAAGGCACCAGAACTCCTTCCTTGATTGTCAGGAAACCGGAAGTGTCCGGAGCATCTGAATATGGCTTCAGCAACGCCGCACTGCGCGAACCCAGCGATCCATCTGCATAAAGTTTGATCGAGCGTACCGTGAGGTGATTGGCATAAGCGCCGACAATAGGACCCTCGCGTAACAGCCGCTGCGCTTCCTTTCCCGGCCCGGAAAGCGCTTTGTAGATGCGCAGTTTGATCTTTCCTTCGCTGTACAGCTTTTTGAAGATTTCAACTTCATCATAACTGCCGCCCGGATCCTGGACCTGACACCAACCGAGTTCGACGTCGCGCTTCACTCCCAGAATTACTGCCTGCTCAGCGTCGGCCGCCGAGGTCGGCGGCAGATGTCGGCCCACCAGATTTTGCGCTGCGTCCAGCAACATGCCATTGGGTTCGCCGGACTGTTTGTCTTTCGATATCTCGCCACCAAAAGGATTCGGTGTGTCCTTGCCGACACCCGCAATCTTTAACGCAGCGCTGTTCACCACCGTGCCATGACCATCGGCGCGCCCCAGGATTACCGGGTTGTTGGGCGCGATTTTGTCGAGATCCCAACGGGTGGGGAAAACTGGTGGCTGCCAAAAGGTTTCAATCCACCCACGCCCCGTCACCCACTCACCTGGTTTAGCGCGATCGACACGCGCTTTGACTTTAGCGAGAAAGTCTTCGAGGCTGGTGACGCCTTCGAGATTCAAAGTCATCTCGCGAAAGCCGACGCCGGACAGATGATGGTGGGCGTCGGTCAGTCCGGGCACAACCGTCTGGCCGTGCAGATCGACAACGCGCGTGTTTGTGCCGACGTACCGCTGCGCTGCGGCATTCGAGCCGACAAAGACAATGCGGTCGCCTTTGACCGCTACAGCTTCGGCGCGGGCCTGCTTGTCGTTAACTGTGTAGATGTTGCCGTTCTTGAGAACCAGATCAGCAGATTCAGTTCTGGGCGTGGCTGACAAAAGGCTGAGCAGCAGAATGCCCAGCGAAGCTAGCAGGATTTTCATGATCTTCCTTTGCTATAACCGACAAATAATTATTGCTGGAGAGCGGAGGAGTTATATCACAGCGCGCAGGTGGAACCCACAAACTGAACGGGCGGTCCCGAGAACTTGAGAGGCGTCGCGTTTAGAAGACGGTTTGGTTCTCAGCGTCTCCAGACCCGAAGGGACTAAGACCGAGTCACCCATGAGTTATTGCTTGGTTGTCAGATCTTTCTAAAGGATCTGCTACTTCAGACTCTGGATAAGCTCCAGGTAAAGCGGCTCGTTGCGCAGCGAGTCAAAAGCGTTGTTCGTCGTCACCGCCGAAAGATCCGTAAACCCCTTCTGAATGGCCGTCTGTAGTGCCTGCAAAGATTTTTTCTTATCGCCGTTCAGCGCATATGTGGAAGCCATGTAATAAAACGCGCCCGGCCGATCCGGATCGATTTCGCTAACGGTCTCAAAATTTCTGAGGGCCTCTGTGTAATGTTTCTGCCGTTGCAGCAAGTCCATTCCTTCTTCGAACAACTGCACATCCAATCCCCCGAGCACGCGACGAGCAATGCGCAGCATCTCCATTCGCTTTATAATCCAGCTGTTTCAAACATTTCGAGTAACGGGGGAACGATATGAACGTTGAGACCTTGAATTTGACCACGTCGTTTGGAGCCACCACAGCTTACGTCGTGCGGCCGCGACAGGAAATCTCCGCCGCTATCGTTCTAATTCAGGAATGGTGGGGCATCAACGATCACATTCGCGATCTCGCCGGTCGTTATGCGAACGAGGGCTACCTATGCGTGGCTCCCGATCTGTACCGAGGCCGCGTTGCCAAAGACGCCGCGGAAGCGTCCGCTTGGATGCAGGCACTGGCTATCGAAGACGGCATGGAAACCATCGGCAAGGCAATCGACGCTACGAAGGCGACTTACAACGTCTCTAAATTCGGCATCACTGGCTATTGCATGGGCGGGACGTTTGCATTGCGTGCGGCCTGCGAGCTGGACGACGTCTCTGCGGCAGCGCCCTTTTATGGTGATATTCCGGAAGAAGAAGTGCTGGCCAAATTGAAAGTGCCGACGCTGTTCATTGCCGGTAATCGCGACAACTGGATCACACCCGAGAAGGTCAACGGATTAAAAGAGTCAGCAAGCAAACATGACTTACCCATCGAAGTCGTCAGCTATGACGCAGACCACGCCTTCTTCAACGACACGCGCCCCGAAGCCTACAACGCCGACGCGGCGGCTGATGCGTGGCGGCGCGTACTCACTCACTTTAGAAAGCACCTGTTGCATTAACCAGTTTGATTAGGATGATGTTTTGACGACACGTTTTCGCGTCCCCATTTCAACACGGTAGCCATCCAAACCAACTCGTCCAAAAAATCTTTGGCCCGCTGCTCGAAGGCTGGATCCAAAAGTCTTCCTTCGGCGTCAAAGGTCTTTTGCACTTTCGCAAAGTTGAGATCCGAAAAGGTAACCGCCAGGCCCAGTTCGCGGACCATTGGGACCATGGCCTCGATCACGCGCGTGCCGCCCCAGGGGCCGGCCGACACGCCGACGAAGGCAACCGCTTTGTGAATGTATTCTTTCAGAAGTAAATCAAGCACGGCTTTTAAGGCACCCGAGTAGCCATGATTGTATTCCGGGGCAACTATTACCAACCCATCCGCTTTGATAATCGTGTCGCGCCACTCGGGGAACTGGTCCTTAATCCCCTGACCATAGTCATCCTGGGGAAAGACGAAATCGCAAGCATCGAATAGTCTGGTTTCAATCTCGGGACGCTTCTCCATCTCGCTCACCAACCACTTCGCCGGGTTCACGCTGTTACGCTTTCTTCGATTGGTGCCTAAGAGGACCGGAAGCAGTAGTTTGTCCAAGATAATTTCTCCTTCGTGGCAACCCTTAATTTATTATTCCACTATGGAACCGATTTCAGGAATTCATTCAATTCATTTTCGGTTGGCAAAGAACTACGCGCCCCGAGCGAACGACACTTCAACGCTGCGGTGGCATTCGCCAGGCGCAAGCTGGTCGCGATGTCGTCACCGCGCAACAAACCGTAAATGAAGCCGGCATGAAACGCATCGCCGGCGCCGGTTGTGTCGCGACAGCCGCCGGGTACGGCAAAGGCCGGCGACTCCAGGAATTGATCTTCACAGTAAAGAATTGCCCCGCGCTTGCCGAGCGTCATACCAACAATAGCGCAGCCATAACGCGCCTTTAGCTCAACCAGCGACGTTCGTTCATCACTGATACCTGTCAATCGATGCGGAAAGTCTTTGGAAACGATCAGTATGTCGATTAGGGGCAGCAGCGCCGGCAGGCCGTCATAGATGTTGTCGATGTCCGCGGAAATAATTCCACCGGCGGCGCGGGCCGCCTGGGCCATGCGCGCGCAGGCCGGGGGATCATGTGCGTCCAAATGCAGCACGCTACCGCGGGCAGCCAGGGCAATGGGCGCCTCTGCGGCGTGGTAGGCGAGGCGATCGTCGCGATCCCAAATGATCGTCCGCTCGCCGCTGCGGGCATCGATGACGATGAAGGCTATTTGATTACGCGCGTCGGCGATTACCTCGGCGAACTCCAGATCGACGCCTTCGGCTTTAATGGCAGCGAGTCCGAACTTTCCTTCGGCGTCGGATCCAAATCGTCCGGCATAGGAAGTCCTCAAGCCCAAACGTTGCAGCGCCACCATCGCACTCGCAGTTTGCCCGCCGGCGCCCTGCTCATGTTCCAGCAGGCGCATCTTCACGTCGAAAGCCGGGTACTCGGGCACGACGATCAGATGGTCGACAGCATTCAGGCCAAAGCCCACTGCGTCAAACGGCAGGTTCTTTGACGGTGTGAAGGGAAATCTCACGTGATGTATCTCTGTTTCAGTTGTCGATGAACAACGATAAGCGAATACTTCATTGCGCGTAGAAAAGCAATGCGAACCTCAGAGCTTTGCGTCTGTGCGACTCCGCGCGAAATTTAGGTTGCCGTCGGTGAAAGGATCTCCCGCTAAGGCGCAAAGACGCAAAGTGATCGGCACAAACTCGTTTACAGCCCACGCGATACTGATTAAGATGACGCGATCTCGGAGCAGAATCCCAGTCTTCACTGCCCCAACCCGACCGAATATTTTGAAAAGCTTTCTTATGGCATCGCAAACACTCATGACACTCGCATCCCTTCACCGGCATCTTTCGCGCTGTCTCATCTTGTGGCTTTGTTTCTCGGTTGCTGCGCCAACCAACGGACAAAGTCGTTGCCAACCCCCGGCGCTTCCCAACAGTGCCAACACGCCCAACATTTTTTCGCCCGAACAGGAAAACGATCTGGGCGATGCGGTATCGGAACACTTGCAAAGGAATTTTCGCATGATCTATGACGAGGCGCTGAACGCGCGGTTGCAGGAAGTAGGCGCAAAACTCCTGAAACAACTGCCGCCAACCGCGCTTCGTTTTCAGTTCCTGCTCTACGATCAACCCGAAGCCAACGCGTTTACGCTGCCCGGTGGTCACGTTTACGTCTCACGCAAGCTCGTCGCTTTCGTCCGCAGCGAAGATGAACTGGCGGGTGTGCTGGCCCACGAAATCGGCCACTTGGTAACGCGCCAAACCGCCGGCGATATGACGCGACTGCTCAAGGAAGTGTTGGGCGTCACGCAGGTTGGAGATCGCACTGACATCTTTAATAAATATAACCAACTGGTGGAAAACACCGCGCGCAAGCCAAAGGCCTTTGGACGCAGCGAAGAAGACAAGGAACAACTGGCTGCCGACCAGGTGGCAATTTACACGATGGCCGCGGCGGGCTATGACCCGCACGCATTTTCGAGCTTCTGGGATCGCTTTGCGGAAACCAAAGGCAAGACCGGCGGCTGGTTCTCTGATCTTTTTGGTTCCACCAAACCGGAAACTCGCCGGCTGCGCGATGCTTTGAAAACAATTTCATCGCTGCCCCCCGAGTGCGTCACGCCACCCAACGCGAATGCTGAGGAGTTTCAAAAGTGGCAAGCCACGGTCATCAACTATACGGGTTTGGGTCGTAAGGAAAATCTGCACGCGGTCCTTTCGAAAAGGTCCCTGGCACCGCCACTGCGTGGCGACGTAAATCATTTGCGCTTCAGCCCTGACGGCAAGTACCTGCTGGCCCAGGATGATTCCGGCATCAACGTCCTAACCCGCACGCCCTTTGCTCCGCTGTTTCGCATTGACGCCCCCGAAGCCTATCCCGCCGTGTTCACGCCTGACTCTCGCATGATTGTTTCTTATAACCGCGGACTCCGCATCGAAATGTGGGACGTCGCTGAAGCACAATTGAAAACGACTCATGAACTCGTCATTCGGGGAGGCTGTCTACAAACTGCGCTCTCGCCCGAAGGCAACACGCTTGCTTGTCTCGATAGCGAGTTCAATCTCGCCTTGTACGACGTGGCCTCAGGCGACCAGTTCTTTCAGAAGAAATCTTTTTACGTTCCGAATTTTTTCGAGTTCTTCATGATGGCCATCAGGGCAGCCCTGGGAGATGAGGACAGTTACGAAATCGTCAATATGGCCTTTTCACAGGACGGCCACTATTTCGTAGCCGGTCAACGTGATGCCGCGGTCAGTGTTGATCTAAGCACCAGGACGGCACTGTCATTACCTGGCTCGATCAAGAAGCTGCTTACGAACCCGTTTGCATTCATTGGCTCGGACAAACTTATCGGAACCGATTCGAGCGATGTTAAGAAATCCGGAATCGTCGGCTTTCCGGGCGGAGCAGTGCTCAACGAGTTGTCCGTCGGTCGCGGCCACCTGACGCCCGCAAGCCATGGTGACTATTTGCTGATTCGTCCCATCAAAAATTATCCAGTGGGTGTCATGGACCTGACGACCAGGAAGATCTTCATGGCCAACAAGCAGTCGGCCGTAGATATTTATGATGACGTCTTTGTGGGAGAGCAAAAGAACAGTGAACTGGGCCTATACCAATTGGGAAGCGGCAACCGCTTGGCCAAAGTGATCCTGCCCCAGAATCCCCTGGGCCGACTGCGCTCGATGACGGTTTCACCGAACCTGCGCTGGCTGGCAGTTTCGGAACGCAGACGCGGCGCAGTCTGGGACCTGGTTGGGGGACGCCAACATCTATTTCGCGGCTTTCGTGGTTCATACCTTTCTGATGAAGGTGTGTTCTACGCAGATTTTCCGAAAGAGGAAGCGGTCGATCGCAGCATCGCGAAGATGGATCTCAACACCCAGGAGGTGCTGGAACAAAAAAAGATCGAAGACGACCACGCAGTTCAATTCGGACGCTTTCTGCTGGTAACGACGCCGAATAAGAAGCAGGGCTCGCTGCGAGAAAACGTCACCGAAGAGGTCCGAGACATTTCCTCGGGTCAAACACTTTGGTCGCGCAGCTTTCCCAAAGAAGCGCCGGACGTCTGGATCAATGCCGCCGAAGAAACCATGGTCCTGGTCTGGGCGGTCTCGGCAAACGCGGCTAAGGCCGAGATCAAAAATGATCCGCAGCTGACCGCACGGCTTTCTGCTTTGAAGGAAAAGGAGGGCGATTATTTCCTGCAGGTGCTCGATGCCAAAAGTGGCGAAGCCAAAGGAAAGTTGTTAATCGAAACTGGTAAGGGATCGTTTCGCATTTCCAGTGTCAATGCCGGCGGCGATTGGATCGTGATTTCAGACAGCCGCAATCGCATATTGATCTATTCCCTTTCCACTGGAGAGCAGAAAGGCCACATGTTCGGCAGCAGTGCAACCGTAGCCAGGTCCACCGGACTGCTGGCCGTTGAAAACGAGCCCGGCAAAGTGGTGGTCTATGATCTTGCGACGGTGGCCAAGCTCGACGAGTTTGTTTTTACCAGCCCGATATCGCTGGCAAAGTTTTCCGCCGATGGGAAGCGCCTGTTTATTCTAACCGCCAGTCAGACGATCTATTTGCTGGACGTGAGCGATTTGCGAAGAGCCGCAGCCGCGGCAGTAGTGAGTTCTCAGTCTTTGCGCCGTTAGAGCGAGACGTTCGTGCATGGTCTCTGCGCTCCGTAGGAGCAGAATGTTTATAGGCAACCCAGCAGAGTAGAAGACCCAGCTCCGCAGGAGCGGCATCTGCCGAAGCTTTGTGAGCCTGCGATGAGCATGTCGCTCCCAAGCTGAAGCGCCCTTACTTTTGACCTAAGAGACTGGGCGATGACTTAAAGAGTGACCTTTAAGAGGAAGATTTTCGACGCGATGGTGTAGATTTCGGTTTACTCAATACGGCATCAAGCAATCTTTCAAGGTTGTCTCGAATCTCTGTCGCGTTCGCGGGAAGCCCCGCGTCTGGAAATCTGTTCTCCTCCCCACTTTGTCTCTCTACTTTCAAGGTTGGGCCTTGATCTCCGCCGACGCCAAAGCTCTGACCAAAGATCTTGCTATCGTCCTTTTCCACGTGCTCGAGTAGTTTGTTCCTTGCATTTCTTGCTCCCACACACTCGAAGTTGTGGAGACCTGGTAGCGGCTTTGAAGCGTGCCTAAGTATCACTCTCATTCTGTGAGCCAAATAGTAGAAGCTTTCCGTTAAGGTCTCCATTTCAAATAACAACCGATCAATTTTGCGGCTATCGCGTGTCTTCAATAGCGTAATAGAGCCGGAAGTTACGTGATGTTCCTTCCGCAAACGATCGATGCGCCGATTTTCTCGCCAACTTAGCTCCAGGCATTTTGTATGCTTTCCGGAAATGCTTTCAAAAAGCCACTCCAGCTGTTGTAGGCGCTTCCTGACCTCCGTCCACAAATCCTCATTAAAGCCATTCGGATTTTCGACCTCCAACATGTCCAAGTACTTATCGAATTTCTTAATAACTGATTTGAACATCAGCCCTCCTTTTGAGACCGGTCAGGCAGAGGATCCAATTTACTCGGTTTTATTGATAACTTAGTCGCAGACTGACGGTTCTCCAGTATTGCGGTAAAATCAAAGCAAGTATCGATGACACTAGAACAAAAGCTCAAAGAAATCCCCGCCTCGCCGGGCGTTTATCTGCACAAAGATGCCGCCGGCAAAATTCTTTACATCGGCAAGGCTAAGAGTCTGCGCAGCCGCGTGCGGCAATATTTCCAGGCGGGCGGCCCGGTTCGTTTTGGCTACGATATCAAGACCGTCGAACTGGTCAAACAGATCGCCGACGTGGAATTCATCGTTACCGACAACGAAGTCGAGGCCTTGATTCTGGAAGCCACGCTGGTCAAACAGCATCAGCCACGCTTCAATTACAAACTCAAAGACGACAAGTCCTATCCGCATCTGAAACTGACGGTCAACGAGCCGTTTCCGAAAGTCGTAATTACCCGGCGCATTCAACGCGACGGTGCTCTCTACTTCGGACCATTCCTGCCGGCAAGCCTGGCGCGCAAGACTATTGATCTGATTAATCGCACGTTTCAACTGCGCACCTGCGACATTGAAATTGACGGCAAGGCGCCGCGTCCCTGTCTTGAATATCACATCAAGCGCTGTCTGGGACCATGCGTTAAAGGACTGTGCACACCCGAGCAGTACCAGGAGGCCGTGCGCGATGTGCGTTTGCTTTTGGAAGGCAGGAATACCGAGCTGGCCGATACGTTGGCGGGGCGCATGGCGCAGGCTTCGGAAGAAACGCATTATGAATTGGCGGCGAAGTATCGCGATTTGCGTAAGACGGTTGTCAAACTTTCTGAGCAACAGAAGATGGCCAGCTCGCCCGAACGCGACGTGGACATCTTTGGTTACTATCGCGAAGGCCAGCGCCTGGCACTTCAGCTTTTCACTCTGCGCGAAGGACAAATCGTGGGACGGCGGGAATTCTTCTGGGAAGATCTGCCGCCCGATGATTTCAATCCGGCGCCGTTTCTCAGCGAGGTCCTGGCCCAGTACTACTCCTCGGATTACGTGCCCAGGGAAATTTATGTCCCTGTCGACTTTGACGATCGCGACCTGCTGGAAAAAGCCCTGAGCACGCGAAAGGGACGGCGCGTGCGCATCATCGATCCGCAACGCGGTGAAAAGCGTGACCTGATAGATCTGGTTGAGAAGAACGCGAAGCTGGCTTTCGAACAACGTTTTCGCGTGCTGAAGCCGGACATGAAATTGGTGCTGGAAGAGTTGCAGGAGACGCTCGAGCTGCCGCATTTTCCTGCGCGCATCGAATCGTTCGATGTGTCGAACATTCAGGGCGCTGAGAACGTCGCGGGCATGGTCGTCTGTGAAAACGGCAAGATGAACCGCCAGCAGTATCGCAAGTTCCGCATCCGCACGGTCGAAGGTTCGAATGACGTGGCTTCGATGCGCGAGGCGGTGTTTCGTCGCTATCGGCGGGTGCTTGATGAAGGCCAGCCGCTGCCTGACTTAATCATGATTGACGGCGGCAAAGGTCAGTTGAGCGCCGCGGCGAATGCCATGCGCGAGCTTGATCTGGAAGCCATACCGATGGTTGGTGTGGTCAAGCCGCCGCATCGTCACAACGAAGTCTCGCACCTGCTGGTCAAAGGGCGAGAAGACGAACCCGTCTATCTCGACTCGCACTCGCTAATCCTGCGCCTGCTGCAGATGATTCGTGACGAGACGCATCGTTACGCGGTTACCTATCATCGCAAGCGGCGCGAGTTGCGCGACTTCACTTCTGAGTTGACCGCCATCCCCGGAGTTGGTGACAAGCGCAAGAACAGGTTGTTGAGAAACCTGGGCTCGATTCAGCGAATTGCGCGGGCCAGTGTAGTCGAGCTGGCGCCTTTCGTTGGCCGTAAAACCGCCGAAGAGATCGTGGACCACTTTGCCCGCCAACGCGCCCTGGCCGACGCGGGCGGCGCACAAACTTGAATTTCAGATCCCGGCATCCCTCTCATTCTCGCCCGGTTTAAACGGGGCGACTGCAGGCAGAGATGAGTACTTAAACCGTTTCAACGGTTTTCCTTGCCGGGGAGAAACGGTTAGATCAATTTATGTTGATACGGTCACCCGGTTGAAACCGGGTGAGAATGAAAGGGCGATCAACCTTTTCGCTGGGATGTGTTGGGATCACCCGGTGCGTTCGCCCTTGAATTCGTAGGTGATGTGTAAACGCAGCGAGCCTTCCAGGACTTCCGCGCGCACGTCTTTCACTTCGGCCTTCAATACACCGCCGCTGGCCTTTACGGGAATCACCGGCACCAGTTGCGGCGCGCGCAGCAGCTCGAGCGGATTGACGCGCTGGTTGATGGCGTTCTGCACAAAGACAGTGACAAAACTGTTGGCTACCGGCGCCACGCCTTCCAGATTTACTCCTTCAACATTTAGTTGGCCGTAAAGAGTTTGCTTCGACTGATCGAATGACAGTTGAATGCTGGTCTGGGCCCAGCCCTTGAATTGCATGCAGTTGCCCAGCGCGTTGTAGCTGCCGCTGAACGCGAGGGGCAAAGTTATACGGCCGCCGGCAAATTGCACGCGCGTTTTTACATTGTCGGTTTCAGACAGGAGGGTGATGGAATTTGTGCAGCCAGTTTGAAACACTGCCGGACGCATCGGTGAATCACTCGTCCGGTCATCATTCCGCGAGAGTTTGAAAGACGGCGAGGACAGATCGCGAAAAATGCTGCCAAGCACTTGATCAAAGAACTTGTCGTCCAGGGCCATGACAATCGTTCCCGGCGCGTCGCCGCCGGGAGCCGGCGCCTGGACTGCTGTCCCCGGCAACATATGGGCCCGCGGCGTGCCGAGAAAATAGATGGCGCCGACGCCGCCCAGAAGGATCCCCACTACCAAAAGGATTACATGTTTCATCGTGCTACCTTTTTTGAATGAATGCCAACGTCTCGACTGCCAGCCATCTCCACGATGTTAGCGAGACTATGCCTCGAACCATCAAGATTCCTTTGCGAGTTTTGCGGCTTTGCGGGATATTCCAGGTCGCCCATGAGGTCCTCCCGCAAAGACGCGCAGCACGCAAAGAAAAGGCTCGCATCTTCGGCTCGACCCGTGGGCGCCTTGTGGAATTCTCTTTCGCCTCACTGCTTCACTGACGCAGACGGCGACGCCGTGGCCGTTGCTGGCGACGAGGCAGGCGCGGGCGCCGTGTTCATATTTGCCAGCAACGCCTTGATCAACGTAGTCGCGGTGTTCGTGATGGCATCTATCTGTCCGCGAATCTGTTCGGGCGGAATCTTGCTGAGACCCGGCGGAACTTCAAACATCGCTGCGTCAACATCGGTGTTGATGTCTTTCATTTCGGCGACAATCTTCGCTGCCTTCACACCTTTCACGGCGCTGGCGGCTTCCGCATGCAATTCGGATCGCAAAGGCAGGCCGGTATCCTTGTCAACATATACAAAGCCCTGGTTCTTTACATCGCCCGCCTGGGTATCGGTTTTTACTGACGAGTTATAGCTGTACTTGATTGCGGTGCGTCCATTGAACTGCTCTTCACCGACGCGCTCGACGCCTTTGAGCTGTTCCAGGTGACTGACGATTTGCCCCGGCGTCATTAATTTATGAATCTGAAAACCCACAGCCTCCTGGGTCAGTTCAGCGTACTGCTTGCGACCCGGCAGCACGACATAATGATGGTCGCCACTGTCGATGTAGATCAGATCCGAGCCGTCGGGCAGCTTGAACGCGACGCGACGCGCCTCTCCATTGCGAGCGATCGCCGCCGAGAGAGTGGGAATGCCAATGGCTTTGTCTCCGCCTTCCGTTTCGGCACTGAGCACCAGTGTGGCGCGATACTTATCCGGCTCGCGCGCGCTAATACCCGAAAGTGTTGCCGGCGCGGCGGCATTCACGTTCGCGGGTGTCGAGTTAGTGTTCGCAATGCTCACATTCGCATTGGTATTGGTGGCCGGCGTTCCGCAACCGCTGAACCAGGCAACGAGGCCGAGGCCGATGATGAAATAAATGAGTGTTACTGGTTTGGGCGTAGTGCTCCGCATATGAGTCTCCAGTGAAAGCGCCGCAGCGCTGACGATTGACTTAAGGGGTGGTTTACTTAAACGGGGTAGCGGTAGCATAACACGCGTGGTCTTGTCAGTACCACCTGCGTTAGCGGGGGAATTGTGTGATTTGGGAAATAACGAATCGTGGAAACGATGAATGAGAAGGGCGGATATTATTTTCACTAGGTAGTGGGTCAGTTTGATGTCCGATGAGCTTTAGCTTGTCGTAACGCCGCGACAAACTAAAGTTTGTCGGACATTTGCCGCGAAACTGACCCACTACCTCATCACTCAATACCATTGACTTACCACCTCGTTCTGGCATAGAAGCATTCAGTTCTTTCAGCCTTCCTTTGCGAGTCGACAACATGAAACTAATTCCCGCGCTGCTGTTACTTGGTCTGACCCTTTCATTGTGCAATCTAATGAAGTCGAAAAACTCAAACAGCCCCCTGGGAGCGGGCACCGGCTCTTCAGCCGACAGCGTTACCGCCGAGAAGGCGGTCCCAACCGCCGCCCAAACAGCCGCACTCGCCGGCGGGCAAACCGTCAAATGGGACCAGCAGGGAATGTCATGGACCCTGCCGCCAAAGTGGACCAAGGTGACCGATGACCGCGACAGTTTTGCCGCCCGTTCGCCAGGCGGCTTTGACGCGGCCAACTTGATCGTCTCCATATCTACCATGGGTGAGAATTTTCCAACCGATGTGAGTTTGAAAGCGACTTATGACGGTCAAAAGACCCGCATGAAAAACGGCGAGCTGGACGAATTGCGTTGGTTGGAAATCGACGGCGTTAAGGGCGTGCAGTTCCGAGAGTCCAACCCGGAAAAACCTGACGGCTTCAGACGCACGCAGTGGATCACTTTTCGCAAATACGCGGGGCAGGTCCAGCAGGTAAACATCATCATTTCCACTGACGGGAAAGATTATCCGAGACATCAGGACGCGATCTACGGCGTGTTGTTCTCAACCAAGCTGGTACATTAAGCCTGTAAACCGGGAGCCGGAAACCGTGACAAGCAGATCTGACTAAGATTGCTTTAAGTGAGTTTGAAACATCCGCAGATTACGCAGATTTCACTGATTCAGAAAGAGCGGCGGAGATCGATTCTGGTAAGTGCCTTCTTTAATCGGTGTAATCTGCGTAATCTGTGGATGTTCCTTTCAGGTTTTCCGAAGCCACGTGCGGCCGGCCGAGCAGAGATCGAGAAAGTTGCACATGCGGCAATGAATAGCAGGATGAACCGGAAACTGTTCGGGCTCGCGTGCAGCAGCAATCGCTCGCATCGCTTCGTCAATGGCGCGCTCGCAGGCGGTCCTGTTCAACAGATCCTCAGATAGATGAAACTCAACGTTGGGCTCGAGAAAGTGCAGCGTCACTCTTATTTGATGGGACCCACTGGTGAGTGATGGAATTAATTCGCGCACCGCCAACGCGTAAGCCTGCATTTGCAGTTGGTAATCGAAAGCAAGCCGCTCAATGGCCGTGTCAATCGATTCAGATGCGCTTGCGACTCTAGTCGGAGTCGCCGGCGCTGAGAAATCAAAAGCGATTTGCTGAATTGCGCCCGCGCCCCTGGTTGGCGAGGAGACTGCTCGAGCTCTTTCCTGTTCTGACGTGCTTTCGCTGCTGAACGCACGAGACGCCTGCCTTCCCAATAGTCGATTGGTCTTGAAGTCAATAATCTCAACATCAAAGCCCTTATTATCGCCGGTTCTGCTTATCAACAGTTTGTCGATCGCGCCGGTGAGAATACCCAGGGGCCTTCGCACGCGAAACGGCAGCTCACTCCACAGTCCTATCTCATTTCCCGGCATCAATCCTGGTGCGCTCGAAGATAGGCGCCGCGCGCCTTCGACGCGATGAAAGACAGCACTCGTGAGATAGTTATTAGCCAGGGGCAACAGATCTTTAATTACCTTCTCGATATCGATCTCCAGCCAACGCTCAGCCAGCTCTGCCTGACGCGCAGCGGTCACGTGCTGGAAGCTTTGTCGCAAACACTCACTCGGATCGTCTCCCGATCTGTAGGTTTCGCAAAATCGGTGAATCACAGCACCCTTCAACGTAGCCGTGAGGTTGGCGGGCGGCTCGGGCGCTTCGGCATCGTTCCAGGTGGCAATGGCTTCGGCCGACGGCGCGTGCAACACCCGATCGAAATAATATTGCCGCGGACAGCGCTGATAGTTGATTAGCTGCGTCACACTGAAACCCTGCAACCTCGTGGCCTGGAGTCCCTGTTCCGGAGCAACAGGTCGCAGAAGCGGAAAAGCACTACCCAACGACATGACCTCTTCCGTTCTCTGCTCGTCACTGGAATCGACCGTGGCGGAAATCGGGTGAACCGACGCCGAAATACCTGGTGCGGCGTGCGGCAGAGATTCGTCGGCAAGATTCAGCATGACTTCCAGTTGTGTGTCCGCATTGAGATTGACCGGGCCGCTCCGTGAAACCTCGAGCTCGAGTTTTTGCCAGATAAGCTTCAGCCAGTTGTCGGCAGAGCCATCGAGCTTTGCGAGCGCGTCCGTAACGCCCGCAAGGATGAGCCGATCCTTGGCGCGGGTGGCCGCTACATACAGAAGCCGCACGCTTTCAAAATGTTCGCGTTGACGATTCCGCTCGCGAAAGCTTTCCAACGTGCAACCTGCCACCTGCTTGCCTCGCCCATCGGGGATCTTGACCGTCAACCCGCGGTGTCGATCCAACGCGTACCAGTGTTCCTGAGGCTTCAGTGATCGATGATGCAGGTTGGGAATGACGACCACCTTGAACTCCAGGCCTTTCGCCTGATGAATCGTCATCAAGCGGACGGCATTCGCTGAGTCATCGATCTGGCCTTCGCCTTCGCGGCTGCCGATGGCTTCAAACTCTTCGACATAGCGCACGAAGTCGCGAACTAGATGGGCGCCTGCATGTTCAAAGCGTTCGGCCAGCGTAAACAGTTTCCTCACATTGGCGAGTCTTCGCGCGCCGTCGAAGTTCGCGGCGATCACGGTCAGGTACTCTGACTCGTCAACGGCGAAACGCAGCAGCTCGGCGATTGGATAGTGATTGCGCCGCTCGATCAACTTACGCAAGAAATCTCCGGCGCGATCGACTTCGACATGTTCCGCCGCGCTGATATAGGCAATCTCCCGATGACGGCGCAGCGCGTAGAAAAGTTTGCGCGGTTGGGTGAAGTGGCTTAACTCGTTCCCGCCATCTGCTTCATTGAGCAACGGCGCGCAGCGCAGGGCCAGCAGTGCATTATCGGAGATGCCGCCAAGTGGTGAACGAAGCACGGCAGCCAGCGCCAGTTCATCACTCTTGTTATCCAAAAAGCGCAGTAGTTGGATCAGATCGGAAATCTCTTCACGCTGGTAGAAGCCTTTACCCTGAACGGTTTGAAAAGGAATATTGGCATTGCGCAAAACGGCTTCGTATGCAGGCACGTCCGTCATGGCACGGAACAGCAGGGCGATATCACGAAACTCAACACCGCGGTCGCCGTCGTTTTCAGTTAGCGCAAGAATCCGTTGTGCCACTTGCTTCGCGTCGCGCTCGGCTTGTGTCTTTTGTGCTTTCGGATCGTCATCGGCCGGAGACTTGGTGTCGATTAGGAGTTCAACAAGTGGTGAAGCGTCCTCCTGCGCGCGCTGTTCCCGACTGGCTTCAAAGTCGACAAAGCCCAGCTCAGGCAACTGGTCCAACCTCGCCTCTTCGTCGCGCTGAAACAGCCGCTGGAAAAGGTAATTGATAAAATGAATCAGCCCCGGCTGGCTGCGAAAGTTAAGATGCAGCGGCTGTTCCAGGCCGCCGGCCGTTTTGAGCGTCTGCGTAGTTTGCTGAAAGACATCAACGTCCGCGCCGCGAAAGCCGTAAATCGATTGCTTGCGATCGCCAACAATAAAAAGGTTTGCGCGCGCCGCCCCCGAGCCAAGCGTTAGCCGGTGCATTAACTCGCGCTGCACACTGTTGGTATCCTGGAACTCGTCAACAAGAAAGAACCGATATCGTTCGGTGGCCCGCGTTAACACAGCGGGTTGCTCCAGCAGTTCCAGGGCCCGGAGTTGTAAATCGTCAAAGTCGAGCGCGGCCAGGCTCTGCTTTTTTTCGCGATAGCGCCGCTCAACTTCCTTCAGTACGTCAATCACCTCCAACGCATAATCCTTGGCCTGCAAGTCAAAACAGATCTGTGGCACCACACCGAGTAGTCCCTTCTTCTCGCCCCACAGCTGTATGTCCATTCTTTCAATTAAGCTTCCGAGCGCGGAGTTCTTTGATGGGCGCGCGGCGCTGCGGAAGCCTTCGATCGAGTTGCAGTAATCTGCAAGCGATGCCGGACTAGTTTCGATTAATTCTCGCAACGCCGGCCATTTTGATCTCGCATGAAGGCGCTTGGCTTCAGCAGCCGGAGTCAGGCGACCAAAACCAATAAACTCGCTCATAATTTTGTCGAGCTCAGACAACGCCTGAATGTAGGCCTCAGGCGTGGAGTGGCTACGGAGAGTGCGCTGTTTCAACTCGTCGAGCTTCAATCCCTGACCGCGGACGTTCCAGTAAAGCTGGACCAGCGCTTCCGCAAGTCTGCTGCGTCCAAAACCAAGCGCCAGCTGCGAGATTGATTTCCTTCCGGAACTAATAAACTCTGTCAGCGCCTCTTCCACCGCGGCTTCCAGCATGATGGCGGCATCGTGCGCATCAAGGAGCAGAAATTGTGGATCGATGCGCGCTTCGACCGGAAACTCACGCAACAGCAGGGCGCAGAAACCATGGATCGTGTTGATCACGGCGCCGTCGAGCGTGCGCTTGTATCGCATCCAACGGCGGCGCTCGTCGCCCGCGGACTCGGCCAGTATCCGGTCCAAATGTTTTCTCAGACGTTCGCGCATCTCGTTCGCGGCGCGATTGGTGAAAGTAATCGCGACTATCTGATCGATATTAAGATTTTTACTTTCACGAAGAATGTGAAGATAGCGCTCAACGAGCACGGTGGTCTTGCCGGAGCCGGGCCCGGCCGTCACCGAGATGTGGCGGTCGATAGTGTATGCGGCGGCCGCCTGTTCAGGTTTTAGTATCTTTTCGTGCGGAGAGGCGTTCAAGGTCGTTCCGTTTTTCAGCGGGCACCAGGGTGTGGAGAAGATTCATGTCCCAACATTGCCTCGGCGGCTTGTTCCGGGACATCGATCATTACGAAGTATTTAGCAGGGTACAAATAGTCTTCCTTGGTTTCGTCTATCACGCGGATGTAATTGTTGGCTGCAGCCCGTTCGTCGGGCAGAACAACATAAACTTTGCGGACTTCAAGCGATTCGGGATACCCACCGTTATCTATGCAGAGGGCGTAGCGATTTGGATTCTTGTGACGCGACATAGTTCTAATCGAGATAACTCTTGATCTTTAGCTTCTTGCGGCCAATGCCGTGAGCCTCGTACCAATGCAGTTCGACGAAATGAATTGTACCATCCTCAAGCCTTACGGTCGCCTTTCCTTTCAGCTTCCGCCAACGTCCCCGTCCAAATGCCTTATGCAGCCGACGAATCTCCCTAATTCCCGCGCCAACAGCGATCGTCTCGATCTGTTCAATGCGGCCGATAATTTCAAAATCCTCGTTCATTACATGCGCACCGGAAGGAGGAAAATCAATGATCGAAATTCTGAACGCTGTTCTTGGTCGTGAATCTTATGACATTTTCCTCCTGATACTGAGGCACTAAGTTATAACGTTGCGCGACGGTGGTTAGTAGTCGTTTAGCGGTACCCGGCGGTAAATCCAAATCGCCATCGATCTTTTTAAAGTGAAGAAGCTTGCCATTGCGAATTAGATCCTCTCGCCCTTGAAGAAGCCTTTCACCATACTTCTTGTAGCTCTGATTGTCTGGAAACAGGAATGCCGTATCGATTAGCTCCTTCAGCTCTTCATCGCTATAACTGGAATATCGCCCGGAGTAGAGCCGTTTGTCATTTAGATCGACGTCTTTGATCTTTACGTTCTTGTACTTGGGAATTCGCTTGGTAATGTTGGTAGCCTTGAATGACGATATTTTGCCAAAACCAAACAGAGTAATCAGTGCTTTAAAGAGCAGTCTTAGGTTAGCCGTTTCCCCCATTGACAGAGCCTGAAGTCTATCTAAAGGCGATGGCAGTGCGCCCATCTCAACCTCAGGAGCACACAAGGGATAAATTTTGCAAGTTCCAGCCCGGGCTTTCGACCAAGTGGCTCCCAGTTCAAACCATAACCAAGATTTTTCAATCGAAACTGGAGTGACAATCACAATTATGGCTTGTGCGGCTGCCAATTTGGTCTCAAGTTCCTGTAACCAATCTGCACCAACCTGAATTGTGCCTGGCGAGCTTGTGCAAAACACGTCCACCCCGTTGGCGAATACCTTCTCAATCTCTTGCTTCACGGCGTTGGCAAACTCTCCATCCGTGGTTGCGTGACTGATGAATAACTCGGGCTTCGTTATTTCCTGATTACTCATCTTTGGTTGTGTCCTTTCGTTCGCTTCGCTTCTTTCGATCGATGCGATACTTCTCATAACGGCAGACCGCCGCGTAGTCGCAAAACTTACAGGTCTTATAGCCTTCCGAGGGTTCCACGGTGAACCGTCCGTTGCGCATGCGATCAAGAAATTCCCAAATCCGCGCCGTCACTGCGGCGCGAAACTGTTGCCACTCGTATTCAGAGAAAATCGAGTTCTTTGCCTGCAGCGCAAGATAGTCATCATTGAAGTCTTTGCGATACACGCCTGTGTTGCGGCGCTCGGAGCCGCCGCGCAAAGTGTAGTAGCCACCGCCCGCGATCGGATCACCCGGGAAAAAAAGCTGCTCGAGGGCTTCCAGGTAGATCGGAATTTGCAAGGTACGTCCTTCGTAGATGTCTTCTTTGCGCGCTCCCTTTGAGAGTTTGTAGTCGTAAGCAACCAGCGTTTTATCCGCGGCTATATCCACCCGATCTATCTGGCCGCTAATCTTCATCGTTTCTTCGCCCACAAAAGTCGAGCGAACCAGCCGGAGCGGCTCTTCAGTCGACGCCGGATCTCTTGCCGCCGACTTCATGCCGCCAAAGGCGAGCTCGAAGCGCGCCGGCGTGACTGCGGCGCCGGCAGTTTTCTCCTGAAGATCCAATTCATAAAGCAGCACCTGTTCGAGAATGATTTTGCGAATCTCGCGATCAAGTTTCCATACCTGTTTATTGAGGGGCGGCACCACTTGTTGATGGAGATCGAAAACGTCATCAGCTATTTTCAACAATTCGCTGCTCAGCTCGGCGCGCCGGGCTGGATCCAGTCGCTCTCCTCGATACTGTTCAAAAAAGCGTCGCAGAATGTCGTGCAGTAGTTTGCCTGCGTCCAGGGCCTGGAGGTCCAAAGCCGCCTCGCCGCGGGGTTCGAGTTTCAGAACTCGCTGCGCAAAAAATCGATAAGCACAATTGCCAAAGGCGCCCAGGCCGCTGGCGCTGTGAACGAAATCAGGTCCAAATCTTTTCCTGATCAAGGTCAGCAGATCAGGATCCGTAATCTGCCCATCGTAGGGACCAAAATTCTGTCCCGAACGCTCTCGTTCAATGCCGATGCGGACCAACGCCGACTCGCTTAATAGTCGATCGTTTCGCGCCAATGATAACAACGCGCTGACTTGCGGATGAGGCAGCAATCCCTCGCGCTCGACTTTATTGAGGTGATGCTGTTCCTGGCGCACGAGACTAATGGCCGCCTCATTTGCGGACGATGCCTGGCGAAGTTTCACACCATCGTAGTCGGGACGAACCACGTCTTCTTTGACAAGTTTCGCGGGAGCAATCGCCCGCCGCACCTCATCGATGTAGTAAGAAGCAACTGTTTCCGCGTCGCCTTCAAGCATGAGCGGTCGGGTGAGGTACAAGCGCTCGAGGGCGCGACAGGCGGTCTGGTAAAAATAATGCTCTTCCTTCAATAAGCTGTTGGGAGAAATATCTTCCAGCGTCAGGCCGTAGTGTTTCAGCCGCTCACGTTCTTCATGCGGATAAATCCAATCGCGCGAAGCGCTCAACGGAAAACCACCTTCGATCAGGCCCGCGATAAACACCGCACGAAACCGCAGACCGCGCACGTCCGTCGCTTCGAGCACACGTAAACCGCCCCGCTCGGCGCTGCCGACTATCACTGTTTGCGAACTCAGACAACGACGTACCTCTTCAATGACGCTGGTGAGCGATGCCAAACGGGGCTCTGCGGTCGCCGCCGGCTGCGTGAGATGAAGACTCTTGATGGCCGTCAGGAAAGCGCGACGCAACCCTTCAAGGGCGTGCAGGTCCAGGACCGCGCGCGGCAGCTCTTTATCTTCCGTCAGGCTGACGCTGGTCACTTCGCGGCGAAATTGAAACTGATCCAGCAGCTTCATTATCGCGGCGCGCAACTCGACAGGTGCACCCTGGCGCGGAACGGCTTGCAGCTGCGCGGCGAACCGTTTAATCACCAGGGTCGACCACGCAATCACCGCGGGATGAATATCGCGCTGCGGCCGGCGCTTTTTCTCGACGTGCTTGTCTTCCGGCTGAACCGTTTCCGCATCTTCCATCTGCGCTTCGTCGTCGTCGCCGCCTGGTTCTGCGGCATCGATGTTCAGTAATTCTTTTGTCGCCTCGGCGCTCGGTAATTGATCGATCAACTTTCGGCAGCGATCCAGCCAGTCAGCCAGACGCAGATCCGCGCCCACATAAGCAATGACGTTTTCCAACGTGTCGGCATCCCAGCGCCCGATGCCGAATCCACGGCGGCGGCGTTCTGCGCGTTCCACATTGCGGTCGACCCCATCAAGCTCGCCTTCACGAAGCAGGTCGCTAAACTTTTCTTCAAACTCCGCGGCGAGTGCGTCAAGCGCTTCCTGAGTGAGGCGAAAATAGCCCGACTTGATCTGATCAGCGAGCTGCGGCATCTTCAAAACGCTCGCTTCGTCGAGCGCCAGGTCGTTAAGTACCCCCAACAATTTCAGGGCAGCTCGCGTCGCCGGAATCTCATCGACGGTGATGCGGCGGTCAAGGCTGCACGGCAAACCCTCTTCACGCATGACGCGCGTGATCGTTTCCGCATACGACGTGCGCTCACGCACCACCAGGGCGATATCCGAAAGATGA
Source organism: Acidobacteriota bacterium (assembly GCA_025463135.1). Taxonomy (GTDB): domain Bacteria; phylum Acidobacteriota; class Blastocatellia; order Pyrinomonadales; family Pyrinomonadaceae; genus JAOAPY01. Next base: position 144,204 of record JAOAPY010000008.1, on the reverse strand, counting down.
TAGTCTTCGAGCAGCACCAACCGTTTTATCTCTTTCGCAATCACTCTGAGCTCTGTTTCTCGATCCGTGCAATCGAAATAACGAATCTCAGACTGCCCGTGACGCGCGTCTTCTGATTCAGAATCGTGGGAGAGCTCCAGTTTTGCGAGTGCGGGATTAAAAAGATTCTCCCGCAGAACTGAGAGCGCACCCTGCGTGGTCAGATTTACGGGACTGTGTTTGATATCAAAGTCAGCTGCGGAAGACAGCTGGTCAATGGTCGAGTTGAAGGGAGCAAATATTTCAGGGTTGCGATCGTCCTTGTTCAGGTTCACGACGACTTGCGGAATTTGCGGAATCAAGAGCTTGAGCATCTCGCCCTGGGCGGGTGTAAAGTCGAAAAACCCATCGAGCACAAGCAGCTGTACATTCTCCAGCCGCGGCAGAATTACTTTTCCGACAACAGTGTCCCGAAGTATTTGCAGAGCGCGCAAACCATCGGCATCGTCTTCCGATAGATGGTTCTGTTCCAACAGATTGAAATAGGTGGCATAGATAAGAGCGAGGTCCTGATCGAAATCGATCTGCGCAGGGAGCATCCGTGAGTGTTCGCCATTCGCCAATGGAGACTGGCTTGGCCGCGGTTTATGTTGGGCGCCGGCAGTTCCCTCGTAAAAATCCCGTACGCGATTCGCGACAACCTGCGCGAATTCCTCGGGGGTTTTTCCCGCCCGCTGAATCTCGCCAATCAAGCCGGCAATCGTATTGACGCAGCCATCGCGATGCGCTAACGGAGCGATGGCCGTCAGTTTTCCCTGGCCCTTCAGTCGCAGCAGCAACTGCGATATCAAACTTCGCTTGAGCGGAAGCTCTTCATGATCGATGGGCATTCTTGCCGTCATGCCGTTCCCGGCTTCATCGACAGCAGTCGAGATCAGGTGTCGAACAAAGCCTCTGAACAGATAAACGGGCAGTTCGCCCCAGACGCCGCGGTTCCTGTCGCCGTCGAGAATTCCCTGGGTAACGATTTCCAGCAGTGGGTGCGAGGCAGCGAGGTAGAGGAAACTGCTTGCCTTGTTTTGTGAGACAAGTTCGGCGCAACGCTCGATCAAGCGCGCGCGATTGTTGCCGAGCAGCGGACCTAACCAGATTTCCTTTGACACAATAACGGTATCCACAGATTTCACAAACTCAGAAATACGAAAAGCGGTCAAAGATCTCAGCTTGCGTGAGCTCGCTTTTCCGGCTGCGTAATCTGCTGATGACTCCTTCGCTATTTCTCGCCGCCATGGGCGCTCTTCGAACTCAGCAGCGGCAACGAATCATCTTCTTCTTCCGCTTCCGCCATCAGATCAGGAAACAGACCGCCTTCATCCAAACTCAGGGGTCGCGCTGCTTTATCAATCGGTTCGAGCAGTTCGATCTCTTCGCCCGCGATCGCCCCGCGCTCTTTGAACTTTCGCGCCGTGACCAGCACCCGCGCTTCCAGCGACCCGACGCCTTTGTTATAAGACTCGAGCGCGCGATCCAAGCCCCGGCCGATGTCTGCAAAATAATTCGTGAAGGTGCGCAGGCGATCGTAAAGGTCCTTGCCCAGCTTGCTGACCTCCTGCGCGTTGGAGGCCATCTGTTCCTGGCGCCAGCCGTAGGAAACAGCTTTGAGTAAAGCAATCAAAGTAGCCGGCGTGGCGATGATCACATTCTGGTTTACGCCGTCTTCGATCAGCTTCGGATCGTTTTCCAGGGCCGCGCTATAAAAGCTCTCGCCGGGCAAAAACAGCAAAACAAACTCGGGAGTAGGTTGCACAGTTTCCCAATAGGATTTCTTGCTCAAGGCCCCGATATGCGTGCGCACCAGACGCGCATGGTCCTTCAAGCGCGCGCTTCGCACCACTTCATCGGTAGTCGTGATTGATTCGTAGAAAGCTTCGAAGGGAACTTTGGCGTCGACAACAATGGTGCGATTTCCCGGCAAGCGCACGATCAAATCCGGGCGGATGCGGCTGTCTTCGGTGGCGACGGTTTCCTGCTCTACAAAGTCGCAGTACTGAAGCATCCCCGCCAGTTCAACCACGCGCCGCAACTGAATCTCGCCCCAGCGCCCGCGCACGTGCGGCGCGCGCAAGGCCTTAACCAGATTGCCCGTTTCCGCCTGCAGCTGGGACTGGGAGAAGGACAGCGCCTTCACTTGTTCGCGCAATTCGGAGTAGGCCCCGGCCCGCGCCCTTTCCATCTCGCCAATTTTGCCATCAACCCTTTCGAGCGATTCTTTCAAGGGCTTGACCAGCTGATCGATGGCCTGCGTACGCAGTTCCAGATCGCCTTTAGCGGTCTCCTGAAATTGGCCCAGCGTCGAGCGAGCCAGTTCGAGAAACGACTGGTTGTTGTCCTTGAGGGCATCACGCGAAAGCGCCTTGAACTTTTCCGTTAGTTCTTCCGCGGCCTGCTTGAAAGATTCGCGGCGCTCGGTAGCCGCGCGGCGTTCGCCCACCAGCTCGGCCTTTAGCAGCGAGCCCGTCTCCCTGAGACTTTCACTCTCATGCACTTCCTTATCAAACATCTGTTGCAGCTTTTGCAGTTCCTGGTCACGGGCTGAGAGACGTTCCTGTAACGAAGCGAACTGGGCCACGTCTTCGGCTTTCGCGCTTTTGTAAATCTGATCGGCCTTCGTCCGCAGCGCCAGCCAGACAGACACGGCCCCCACCGCAATGCCAATCAACAGCACTAGAATCGATATCAGGTTACTTTCAATCATTACTTATGAAGTTTATCAAAGAGTGTTGCGGAAATGAAACAACGTCGCAGCGCCGGTAGTGGGTCAGTTAGAGGTCCGATAAGCTTTAGCTGTCGTAACGCTGCGACAAACTAAAGTTTGTCGGACATTTGCTGCGCAACTGACCCACTACCGCAGCGTCGGAATTCTTTGCTCCTTTGCGACTTTGCGGGAAACTTCTTAATAACATGCTTAAGAAAACCGTTCCCGCAAAGGCGCAAAAAGACCGGATGCTTACCTTCCAAAGCAGCCCACCATCCGTTCGTAAACTTTGCGCGTCACCCGCACGTCGTTGAGGTTGTATTCGCGGATTGCCGCAAGTTTTCCCGCCTGGTAAAGATCGAACACCTTGCTGCCTTCGACCTCAGCGGTCTTACTGGACTCAATGCCAAAGGCCCAGGCGATATCATCGAGACTGACACGCGATCTTTTATCACCCAACCACCACTGGCGCATGGTGTCGAACACGCCGCGCACATTGTATTCACCGAGATTGACAAACGGCTTCGCGGAAATGCAGTGAACCAGACAGCGCTGAAAAATGAAAGGCAAATCAAACCCGACCAGATTGTGACCGACGATCTCGTCGGCGTCCGGATCGAACCCTTTCATGAAGTTCAGGAAGGCGGTGAGCGTCTGTTTCTCATCCTGTTCGTTTCCTTCCTGATCGATGCCGAACACGTGCTCGCTTTCGCCCAACTGCGCTCCCTCGAATTCAAGGCCGGGGATCGGACCGACATGCACGGCGATGCAAAGCACTCGGCCCGAGGTGGCGCTCAGCGCGCCCAGTTGATAACAACGCTCCTCTTCCGCGGCAATGTCCTCCAGATAACGTTGCTGCTGTTCGAGGCGCATGTTGCCCAGCCGCATGGTCCGTTCAAGTTGCGCCCCAACCCGTTCGCGAAAATCCGGCAACGCGAGGGTCTCAATATCCATGGTGTAGGCCCGCGGCAAGATCGGATCCGAGCCCTGATGCTCGCGATACTGCTCCAGCGTGATGGGCCGATATTCGGCGAGCACAAACTGTGGGCGATCCTGATAAACCTCCAGGCGCCCGGTGATGCCCCACAATCCCGGCTTTAGATCTTTCCAGGTTTCCAGGGCCTCGCTCCAAATTTTCAACGTTAGCGAGCCGCTGGCGTTGCGCGCCTGCGCTTCACAGAATAGCTTGCCCTGCTGCGTGCGTCGTTCACGGACAGAAGTCACGGCTACGATCAGCCAAACGTCTTCGCCGTACGTGAGTTCGGAAATGGGAGTGTTGCCTTTCATTCTGGGGCCTTTCAAAATCGGATCGTTTTCGGTGAGAGGTATTCTATACTGCCGCCGCGGAAATTACAGACGGCGCTCTGATCGCGTCTTTCGACGCGTAGCGTCGGTATGAGTTTAGCCCAGCCTTTCAAGGCCGGGAAACGTTACCGAGGTATTCTCGTCGCGTAGCGACGACTGACACTTAAATACTTTTATTCAATCGTCGCTAACGCGACGAGGACAGCTCATTACTTTCGTCCCGGCGTTGAAACGCCGGGCTAAACTCATGCCGACGCTCGGCGTCGAAGATCAATTCATGCCTCTCATCATTCAAACGCAAAAACTCGAACGCCGCGAGGGTTTGGCTCGTATCAAGCTGCTTACGGGAAAGGATCTGCGACCGCTGGCCGACAGTTACGGCATCACGGTCTGGAAAAATGATCGCAAGAACAAAGGCTGGGCCGGGCAAGTCATCGAGCATTACCTTGGCTTGCCGCAAAACTCACTGCAAGCCCCTGACTTCGGCACCTGGGAATTAAAGGTGGTGCCGTTGCGACGCGCGGCTGACGGCACAGTAAAAGTGAAAGAGTCCATGGCCATCACGATGATCGAACCCGGCGAAGTTCTGAGTAACAAATTCAAGGACAGCCACCTTTATGACAAGCTCCGCAGTGTCGTGGTCGTGGCGCGCATTTTCGAGAACGTCGCCGACACTTCGTCAATACTGCACTCAGCGGCGGAATTCGATCTCGACAACCCGGCCATCTACAAACAAGTTGAAGAGGATTATGAAGCAATTCGCGGCGTTATTCGTGCCGGCGGAGTTGAATCATTGACCGGCGATACGGGAAAGTATGTGCAGGCGCGCACCAAAGGGCGCGGACACGGCAGCACGTCGCGGGCATTTTATGCGCGGGCAACTTTCGTCGCGCATATTCTCAATCTGCACAAGCTGGCGTGGATGCCAAGAGTAGTTGGTGATCAGTTGTCAGTAGTTAGTTGTTGATTTTGGTCTTTGGTCTTTGGTCTTTGGTCTTAGTTTTCCTTCGCTCCGGAGGAGCCGACTGTTTATAGCCGGCGAGGTTTGTACGTTCCAAGCTCCGTAGGAGCGCAACGTCCGAACACTGCGCCCCTACGGAGCTCCTCGTTGAAAAGATCTCTTGCTATAAAGATTGAGCTCCTCTGGAGCCAGGCCAAGAACCAAGTACCAGAACGATGGATCAGCAAGACTTACACTCGAGCATTAGCAAATTACGTACATGAAACAAAGTACTATGAACCAGCTACTCTCTCCTTGCCGTTCAAAGCACGATCAACTTCCATATTCATCTTGCCGGCAATCATCAATGCGACCATCTTGTAATCGGCGATGAACGACCAGAGCGGATACTTGAAAGTCGCCGGCTTATTCTTTTCAATTAAGAAGTGCGCAATCCAGGCCGCGCCGTAACCGGGTACGACGCTAAGCGGGATCAAAATCCAATTGCGAGTCGCGAGGCAGGCAAAGAGACAGGCCACCGCGCCAATGGTTCCCACTGCGTGTAATGCGCGCGTCGCGGGCTTGCTGTGCTCGGTAACATAGTACGGCCAAAATTCCTTAAACGATTTGAAACGTTGTTCACTCATACTGTCATCCCACCACCTTAAGGAAGTTTCCCGTAAAGGAGCAAAGTCGCAAAGCGAAGGTCAGCGGCTCAATGAGATGCGCAAGCCCAAAGGGCAAAGTGCAAGTTCACACTTCAGAAAATAACTTGGCGAAATCTTCCGGATGCACCGGCTCGACGCGCATAAGTTGCAGATTCTCGTCTACATGCTCGCGCCGGCTCATGCCCACCAGAGCAGTAGCGATCCCCGGTGCTGAGCGCACAAATTGTATCGCCGTCTGCGCGTCGCGGGGCAAAGAACCCAAAGACTCTCGCAAATCTTTTGGCAAACCCTGCGCTACGCGGCCCTGAAAGATCGAAGCGCTGGAAACGACCGTTACGCCTAGTGCAGCGGCTGCTTCAAGCGTAGACATATGCTGACCATCGACTATTTGATTACTCAAAGTTAGCGCCTCGGGCATCGCCAGATTGAAAGGCAACTGAACAAAACGAAATCCGTGTGTCTCGCCGCCGAGCTCGCGCGCTATCGCCGCCATCTTCGCGAGTGAATGGTAGCCGCTCGATCCCGCCGGCACTCGAAAGCCGTTCCAGGTTGCGACGCCGTAATACTCCAACTGCCGCTCGGCACGCCGTTTCTCGAGTGACTCAAAAGCAGCTCGCAAGCGCGCATAAAACTCTTCTTCTGAAACCTGTCCCAGTTGCGATTCCGGATTGTGAATGTAGTAGACATCGATTGCCGCAAGATCCATGTTCCGCAGCGATTGGTCCAACTGGTTTTGCAGGTAAGCTGGTGTCATGCAGTGGCTGCCGCCGACAATGTCTTCGAACCTGGCGATGCCTGGTTTCACAAACGTCTCTTCGACATAACGACGAACGTCGGTGGGTGGTCCACCGTCAAAAGGCAGATAGCCGCCTTTGGTGCAAATAAGGATTTCATTGCGCGCAAAGCCGTGGACTGCGGTTAGCTGTCGCAGCGCTTTGCCAATCGCTCGCTCGCTTCTTTGGAAACGATAATTAGCGGCGGTGTCAATGACATTGGCGCCCAGCTCAACGACTCGCGTGACGGATTCGAGATAGCGCGCGTCGGTTGCTTCGTCGGCGTTCCCCAGATATGTGCCGATGCCGATTGAGGACAACCAGAGATTCTGTTGCAGGCGAAAGTGGTTCTGCGCGGCAATATCTTTGAAGCGTTCGCGATAGTGCGTCGTTCCCGCAAGAGTGGCATGGCCGGTAATAGTCATATCGCAATTTGATCCGGAAGTGTCAGACTATACCCGGCAGCTATTACCTATCGCAAGATAACTAATGGTAAGAAAGGAGACATTGGAACATGACAGTCAGGAAGGGGACCCTGTCCCCGCTCTTCGGTTTAGGCAGCTCTGGTGTGATAGTTTTGACGTGAGGTGCGCGACGTTATTGGGAGTGGAGCACAACGCGGGTTGAAGCACGCAGGATGAGTGCGGTCCCAGGCGCGGTCCCGGAAGAGGAATCATGAACTATTTCATCGATTGGCACGAGCATGCGGGCAGCAAGCCGGAGAAGTTTTTCAAGACCACACTTTGGCAGGGTGAGCATGTCACGGTGGGACTGAACTGCCTGGCGCCGGGACAAATTCAAACTGTGCATGCGCATCAGGGCGCGGACAAACATTACTTTGTCCTGGAAGGTAGCGGCCGTTTCACGATCGGTGAAATTGAACGCGAGGCCGGCCCCGGCACACTCGTAATTGCGCCCAGCAGAGTGCCTCACGGCGTTGCGAACATGGGCGGCGAACGCCTTTCACTGCTGGTCTCGATAGCTCCCGGAATCAAATGAAAGCGGCAGACGAACCACGCGAAGACCTTGCGCTGAACACTCGTTCATCATCTCTCGATCTCTCGCCCGCGGCGATGCAAGAGCTGGCGACGCAAACTACAGCACTGGTCCTGGATTACTTTGCGCGCATTTCCCAGCTGCCGGTTTTTCCCGAAACATCGGCCGGCACAACCCTGCGTCGTCTTGGCGCCGAGCTTCCCGTCGAAGGAGAGCCGATTGAAAAACTCCTCAACGACTGTCGCGCCATGTTTGACGCCAGCCGCCACAACGGGCATCCGCGCTTCTTCGGTTATGTGGCCTCGCCGGCTAACGCGCCAGGGGCCTTTGCCGATCTCATCAGTTCGGCGCTTAACGCCAATGTGACCTCGTGGCGCTCAGGTCCGGCGGCGACGGAGGTGGAACGTCTGGTGGTGCGCTGGCTGGGATCGTTGACCGGCTTCAGCGACAAAGCGCAGGGACTGCTTACCAGCGGCGGGTCGCTGGCCAATCTGACGGCGATCTTAATAGCCCAGCGCGCCAGGTCGGATACGGACGCGTCACGCACCGGTCTTTGGAATTCCCAGACGCCAATGACGATCTATGCTTCGGATCAAATCCACATGTCGATACCCAAAGCGGCTGATGTGCTGGGACTGGGCCGCAATCAGGTGCGGATAATCGCCTCAGACGATCGTTTCCGAATTGACATCAGAGACCTGCGCGCGCGCCTCGAGCATGATGCCCGCAATAATCTCAAACCATTTTGCGTCGTAGCCAGCGCCGGTACCGTAAACACAGGCGCCGTTGACGCTCTACATGCTGTAGCGGCTGTCGCCCGCGAGTTTGGATTATGGTTTCACATCGATGGCGCCTATGGAGCGCTGGCAGCGATGGACCAGGGCAAGCGGCCGCTCTTCAAGGGAATCGAGCTGGCTGATTCCATTTCGCTCGACTGTCATAAATGGTTGTACACGCCGCTTGACGCCGGCTGCTTGCTCTTTCGAGATGAGACGACCGCGCGAGCTGCATTTGCGGCAAACGAAGCGGACTATATCAAGGTGCATGAGCAAGAGCCCGAGGAATCGTTTGCCTTCTGGGACCACGGCATTGAACTCTCGCGCCGTTTTCGTGCTTTGAAGATTTGGATGACGCTGCGTTATTACGGCTCTCGGAAAATCAGCGAAGCGATTAGCGAGGACCTTGCGCTGGCCCAGTACCTGGCTCAACAAATTTCCGCGGCCGAAGATTTTGAGTTGCTGGCTCCGGTCGAGTTGAGCATCTGTTGCTTTCGTTATGTGCCGCGGGCGGCGCGTGCGAAATTAGATTCAGCTTCGGAAAGCGAACTCGAGCAAATCAATTCCGAGTTGGACGAGTTGAACACGCGCATAATGAATACGGTGCAGCGCGGCGGCGAAGCATATATTTCTAATGCCACCGTAAACGGCAAGTTCGCCCTGCGCGCGTGCATCACTAATTTCCGGACCACCCGCGCTGACCTGGACGCGCTGCTGGACATCGTGCGCGAGGCAGCAGAGAGATAATTTGGAGTGCGCCGACGTGAGCACTCCACATGCCTTTACCAATGCCACAACCGCTATCATATGATCACGAACTTCGCGTGGCCCTGGAACTGGCGCGGGTGGCGGGCGCGGCAATTCTGGATCTCTACGATCGGCCCATCGAGGTGATGCAGAAGTACGATTTGGATGATCGCGAACCGGTAACCCTGGCCGATCGGCTGGCGAACGATTTGATCGTCACGGGTATCCACCGTCATTTTCCTGACGACGGCATTCTGGCGGAGGAATCGATTGATACGGAACGCCGTCTGGCCAAACATCGTGTGTGGATGATCGATCCGCTTGACGGGACCAACGGTTTTATCGATGGCAACGGTGACTTTGCCGTGCAGATCGGTCTCGCAGAAGATGGCGTGGCCGTGCTCGGAGTCGTGTATCAACCCTTGACGGATTTGTTATATCGAGCGGTGCGCGATCAGGGCACATGGATTGAACGACCAAATGCCGCAGCCACTCGAGCCCGCGTTTCAGAGCAAGACGAATTGTCACAGATGCGCCTGGCTGCGAGCCGTTCACATCGCAGTCCGCGAATGGATCGCGTGGTGAAGGCTTTTGGCGTCAAGGGTGAAATTCAGCGTGGTTCGGTTGGCATTAAAGTCGGACTGATTATCGAACAGCAATGTGATCTTTATGTACATCTGTCGCCGCGCACCAAGCAGTGGGACACTTGCGCGCCGCAGATAATTCTCAACGAGGCCGGCGGCTCCTTCAGCGATCTGTTTGGCAACCGCATCACTTACAACTCCGCGGAGGTTCAGCACCGCAACGGTCTGGTTGCTACCAATGGCCTGGCTCACGCACATGTCATCAGTGCCCTCGCGCCGCTACTGGCGGAGTTCGGGCGCCTGCCGGTATAGTTCGTGCGCATTTCGCCGAGATCATCTGTCAGTACCACCTGCGTAAGCGGGTGGGTTCTTGTCTCGCTGAAATGTCGCCCATCGGCTTGACCCACCCGCTTACGCAGGTGGTACTGACAAATCAGTTCACTGGGCACATCGGGTTCGGGAGAACACTCGTTGTCTATCCGACCAAAACTCTTTCTAACCTTTGCAGCGCTTTGCGTTTCGCCGCTCCTGATTCTCAGCCTGCTGAGTCTTCAGAGTGGCTTGAAGAATGCCGACTCTCTGATCCGCGCAAATTTGCAAGACCGACTGTCCGACACTCGACGCGGTTTCGAAATTCTGCTCGACGAACGTCAACATGAACTGAAGGTGTTGGCAGGAGGAGCCATCAGTGATTACGTGGCTTCTGCTCAACCACGACAGAGCACGACTGCTTCGCCGTCATTCGCCGATGGCTTCCCTGCCGCCGCGGAGTTCAGAGCAAGGAGCGCGGTAGCCAAACTGGCATTTGCTGAAGGTATGTACGCTGGTGTGGCCGTCTTCGATCCATTGAAGCACGAGTTGTTTCTAGCCGAACCAACGGGAAGCAAGAGCAAACTGGAAACGGCCGTGACCTTCCGCACAAAAGACTTTCTGCCTGATCAAGTCAAGGTGGACGAGCGCGCATGGACCTCGCCTGATAACGATCTGTTCTGTTCGCTTGTCCCGCAGGCGACGTTTGGTGAAGTCCTGCGATGCAGCATGCCGGTCAGGATAGGCGGGAATGATCTTGCGCGCGGAGCCCTGGTGGCCGACCTTCGAATCGACTCCTTGCTTGCTAAAGTGATGCGGGTTGAAGATCTGTCGCCAACGAGCGACACACCGCCCCGCTCGCAAATCGCTTTGGTTCTCGCTCCGTCCGGTGAAGTTATCTACCACACCAACGACGCTCTCAGGCACCAACTCATTGGCAGAGCGATGCCCGCTTTGGCGCCTGTCGCCGCCTCAATCACTTCCGGTCAGATCGGTTCGACGTTTTACATTTCCTCCACGGGTGAGCGCTGGCTCGAGTCCCACGCGCCGCTAAAGCCGCTCGGACTGTCGCTGGTGATAGCGCAAAATTATTCGCTGGCGACCGCGCGCGGCCGTCGGGCTGGGTGGCTGGGAATTGCACTCGCAATCGGATTGGGATTGGGAGCAGCCGTCTTATTAACTTCTTACTCTCAAAGGAAAACGCAACGCATCGAGCGCGTGACCGAAAGTGTGGCGGCTATCGCGGGTGGCAATTTGGATCAGCGTGTGGAAGCACCCTCGAGCGACGACATGCGCCTGATCGCCGACGGCGTCAATCTGGTTACTGAGCGTTTGCGCGAACAGCTGGCCCGCGAAGCAGAGGCGCGCCAGTTTGAATCTTTCACTAAATTGTCTGCTCTGTTAACGCATGATTTGAAAAATGCGATCGAAGGTCTATCGCTGATGGTCGGCAACATGGATCGCCACTTTGATAATCCTCAGTTTCGGGCCGATGCGATGCAGGCGCTGACCAATGCGACCGATAAATTGAGACACATCGTCTCGCGACTCAGCAATCCGGTAAACACGCTGAGCGGCGAATTCAAGCTGCCGCGCCCAACGGATCTGATTCCGCTGCTGCAACGTGTGCTGGTCCAGATTGTTGATCCCGTGCGCGACAAACATGAAGTCGAGGTAAACCTTCCCCCTGCGCTGATGGCGCTGGCTGATGGCGAACGAGTCGAGAAGGTGATGGAGAACCTTGTGCTTAACGCGATTGAGGCGATGGCTGATAAGCCCGGCAAACTGACTGTAACAGGCGGGCCGGCCACTGAGGGCAAGGTTTTCTTTAGCGTCTCTGATACCGGCGCGGGAATGAGCCCGCGGTTTATTCGCGATAAATTGTTTCGCCCGTTTTCCACCACCAAAGTGCGCGGCGTAGGCCTGGGCCTTTACACCTGTCGCGAGGTGATTAGGGCCAATAACGGGTCGATCGAGGTTGACTCAAAAGCAGGCTCTGGCACTACGTTCCGCGTCGTGCTAGCATCGGCCCAGATCAAATGAACACTGACGCAGTGCGTTGATCAGATGCCCTTATTACTGATAGTAGAACTTCACTCTTAGATGTACCCGGAAATGTGAACGGCGTTGGCTGTCAACCAATTGTTGACGGGCGACAAGTAGCAGCGGCCTTCTTGGTAACAATCTATGGGCGAGCACGCCAATACTAAACCAACTGTCCTGGTAGTTGAGGATGACGAGAGTGTGCGACGCGGGCTCTTTTGGGCGCTCAGCGAGCACTATCGCGTGATCGAGGCCAGCTCGCGGACTGAGGCAATGGCACTGCTGGTGCACGAACCGGTCGAGGTGGTTCTAAGCGATCTGCACCTGCCTCCGCACGTTTCTGACCTGACTGAAGGCCTGGCCATCATCGAAGCGGCGCGGCGACTGCGACCTCCCGTTCCTGTTGTTGTCATCACCGGCAGCAACGCAAAACACGCGGCCCTGGAAGCTGTAAAACGTGGCGCTTACTGTTTTCTGGAAAAGCCTGTGGATGGCACCGAGGTACTTCACCTTACGAATCAGGCAGCGCGTGTGCGACGGCTCGAGCGGGAAATCATGCGGCTGCGCAGTGAATTATCGGGCCGCGGTTTTTCGCATCTGGTGGGAACCAGCCCTTCGCTGGAAAAGATCCTGAAGCAGGCCCGGGCGGTGGCCCCGACCAGTGCTACGGTCCTGCTGGTGGGTGAGAACGGGACGGGAAAAGAGATGCTGGCCCTGGCCATCCACGAAGAAAGCCCGCGCGGGCAGGCGCCCTTCGTAGCGGTAAGTTGCGCGGCATTACCTGAGTCGCTAATCGAATCGGAACTCTTCGGGCACGAGAAAGGCGCCTTTACTGACGCCAGGCAAATGCGCAAAGGTCGATTCGAGTTGGCAGACGGCGGGACATTGTTTCTCGACGAGATCGGAGAGCTCACACTGCCCGTTCAAGTCAAGTTGCTGCGCGTACTTCAGGAGCGGTCTTTTGAACGTGTCGGCGGCGCCCGGACTCTGATGGTGGACATTCGCTTGATTGCCGCGAGCAACAGCGATCTGGAGAAAGCGGTCGAGGCGGGTAATTTCCGGCGCGATCTTTTTTATCGCCTGAATGTCGTGCCGCTTGCGTTACCGCCGTTGCGCGAGCGGCAGGAAGATATTCCGGTCCTGGCCGCGCACTTCGCCGCCAAAGCCGCCGACAAACACGGGCGGCCGAACTCGGACCTTGATCCGGCATTGCTCGAAGCTTTACAGGATTATGAATGGCCCGGAAATGTGCGCGAGTTGGAAAATCTGATGGAGCGACTGGTGGTGCTAAGCAGCAGCCCCGTGCTGGGTCTGGAGTTTCTACCTGAGAAGATGTTGCGAACACTTCCCGACGCCAGTACTGCAGACGAAACAACCCTGGAAGGATCGGTCACTGCCCTCAAGCGCAACATGATTCGCGACGCTCTAAAAAGCGAAGGCGGAAATAAAGTCCACGCCGCCAAAAGGCTCGGGATCAGCCGCTCGTATCTGCACCGCTTGATCAACGAATATGACTTGTAAGAGCAGGAGGCGAGAGCAGCCAGCAGGAGCCAGGACATCGCCGTTCCGTTTAGAAAGCGGGACCTGTCCGACAAACTTCAGTTTGTCGTCGCCGTGATTTCCAGTTGAGTTCGCGTTAATGCGGTTGATCGACAAGCTAAAGCTCGTCGGCCTGCTTGAACCGAAGCTCTCGTTGAGCGATTATGCGCAGCAGGGTTGGCTGCGAAAAATGGCAAACGTCGAGAAGCGACTGGCGGGAAACGTTCCGGGAGATTTCTTTGTCGATTCATCCTGTATCGACTGTGATGCTTGTCGTCAACTCGCTCCCGAGGTTTTTACTGATGCAGGTGACGCCTCGATTGTCTCTAACCAACCCCTGACCCTCGCAGATACCCGCCGCACCTTGATGGCCCTGGTCGCCTGTCCGACTGGTTCAATTGGTACTTTGAAGCCGCAGGACTTTCGCGCAGGGATCGATGGTTTCCCGATGCCCATTGCCGAGAATGTTTATTTTTGCGGCTACACCTCCGAGTCGAGTTTCGGCGCGTGGAGCTACTTAATTCTGCGCCCTGAGGCCGAGGGTGGCAATGTACTGATAGACTCTCCGCGCTTTGCGACGCAACTGGTAAAGAAGATGGCCGTCATGGGTGGCGCGCGCAAAATGTTCCTGAGCCACAGCGACGACATAGCCGATCATGTCAGATTTGCCGAAAAGTTTGGTTGTCAGCGCGTCATGCACGCGGACGACGGGGCCGCCCGGCTCGGCATCGAATGGATCATTCAGGGAGAAAAAGAGGTGCGGCTCGATCACGATTTGCTCGCCATTCCTACTCCGGGACATACACGCGGGCACGTCGTTCTGCTTTACAAACAGCGGTATTTATTTACCGGAGATCACCTCGCCTGGTCGCCGGAACGCCAAACGCTGACTGCCTTTCGCAGTGTATGCTGGTATTCCTGGGACGAGCAGATCAGATCCATGGAAAAGTTACTGCAGTACGATTTCGAGTGGGTCTTGCCGGGTCATGGACGTATTCATAATGACAGTCCAGAAAATATGCGGTCTCATCTGAAACGTTGTATCGGCTGGATGAAGGCGCGACGGTAAGTGCAAGTCGTTTTTCAAAACACAATTCTTTAGAAGGAGAGTAATGACCAAGAATCAAAAAATCGCCGCGGGCTGCGGCGCCGTTGGATGCCTGGGTTTAATTGTAGTGGCGATAGGGTTGGGCATATTTTTTTACTGGAGGTCCCAGCAGGGATCATCGATAACTGAGCGCAGTCGCAATCTCAACATCAATGTAGACTCGAATTCAAATTCAAATTCGAACGCCAATGAGAACCAGAACAGCGGCTCGGACAATTCTTCGTCAAACGGCTCAAGCGTCTCTGACGATGACAAGCACAAGCTGTTTCAGGCCGCAAGCATGTCACAGGACGCGGAGTTGCTGCAGAAAGTTGTCAAGAAGCTGGGATTGTTCAAGGCTAACGGAACGCCCGCTGATGATTACCCACAGTTTATTAAGGACCACATCACCTGGGGCGCCAGCCACACATTATTTATTACGTCACTCGATACCCCGGAAAAAGCTCGAGCGTATGTAGAGGCAAATCTGCCGGATTGATTACAAAAGAATCTCAATGGGAGTTTGAAAGCTATGAACAGATTGTTGATAAAATTTCTGGGGGTTGCGGCGTTCTCGCTCGTTACGCTATCTGCCAATGCGCAAACGCCGCCTGCGGTGCCCGCGAGTACTGAGGTGCCGGACTTCGGCAGCGTTTCGGGCACGACATATGCGAACAACTACTTTGGGTTGACGCTGACATTTCCGGCCGGCTGGAGTGTGCAGGATTCGAATTTCAAAAAGCAGATTAGTGACCGCGGCAAAGAGATCGTAACCAGTGACGATCCAACCAAAAAGAACGAACTGAATAAAGCTGTTGATAACACACTGAATTTGCTGACCGTCACTGAGCGCCCGCCCGGATCGCCCGGGCCTTTGAATTCCATGTTCCTGTGTGGCGCGGAAAAGTTTCCCACTGGTGTCAAAACGGACGCCGGCTACATGCTGGCGCTGAAGAACACGCTCCAGTATTCGCAAGCACCGATAACCATCGAAAGAGACGTTTACACCGAGCAGATTGGGGGAGTGCCCTTCGCCGCCATCGACTTTAAGACAGACTTTTCGGGAGTGATTGTGAACCAGAAATATTTCGCGCATATCAGGAAGGACTATGTTTTGTTCTTCATTGTTACGTATGACACGCCCGACCAGCTAAAAACGCATACTGATATCTTGAGATCCGTGGTGCTTAAGTAACTCGGCTTCGGCATCTCAAACAGACGGGCGCGTGCTGTTTCGCGTCCGTTTTGTTATTTTGAAAGTTGTCAGTTGTCAGTAGTCAGTTGTCAGTTGTCTTTTAACAACGTCGCGCTGTCTAAATACCGTTCACTTTTGCTGCCGATCACTGATAACTGATTGCTGACTACTGATAACTTCGCATGAATCCTGACCGCATCCGCAATTTCTCGATCATCGCGCATATCGATCACGGCAAATCCACGCTTGCCGATCGCCTGCTTGAGCTCACTGGCGCCGTGACCGGACGCGATATGTCCGAACAAATCCTCGACAACATGGACCTCGAGCGCGAACGTGGCATCACGATCAAGTCGCACGCGGTGCGGCTCGATTACAAGGCCGAAGACGGCCAGCTTTATCTGCTCAACCTGATCGATACCCCCGGCCACGTCGATTTTTCTTATGAAGTCTCTCGTTCATTATCTGCCTGCGAAGGAGCCTTGCTGGTGGTCGACGCTTCGCAGGGAGTCGAAGCGCAAACGCTGGCCAATACCTATCTGGCTATCGAAAATAATCTGGAGTTGATCCCCGTCATCAACAAGATCGATCTGCCGGGCGCCGAACCTGACAAGGCGATCGAGCAGATTGAGCACCTCATCGGCCTGGAAACGCATAACGCCGTCTTTACCAGTGCCAAGACTGGTGTCGGAGTGCACGAAGTCCTCGAGGCCATCGTCCGCGACGTGCCCTCGCCCAAAGGTGATCCGAACGCGCCCTTAAAAGCGTTGATATTCGATTCCTGGTACGACTCTTACAGGGGCGTGATTGTTTTGTTCCGCGTGATTGACGGCGCGATTCGTCCGGGCATGAAGATACGTTTCTTCAATACCGGTCGCGACTATCAGGTGGAAACTCTGGGCGTCAATCGGCCGCGCCCAACTCCGATCGGCGAATTGAGCGTCGGTGAAGTGGGTTTCCTGACGGCTTCGATCAAGGAAGTCGCTGACGTGCAAATTGGCGACACGATTACCGAAGCCGCTCGTCCGACCACTGAGCCCTTTCCCGGCTTCCAGGAAATCAAGCCCATGGTTTTTGCCGGACTCTATCCGACGGATACGATCCAGTATGAAGAGCTGCGAGACGCGCTGGACCGGCTGCGCTTGAATGATGCGTCGTTCTTTTATGAACCAGAGTCTTCGACTGCGCTGGGGTTCGGATTTCGCTGCGGCTTCCTGGGTCTGTTGCACATGGAGATCGTGCAGGAGCGTTTGGAACGCGAATTCAATCTCGAGTTGATTTCCACCGCGCCCAGCGTTCGCTACGTGGTGACCACCACGGATGGCGTCGTCAGCGAAATCGATTCGCCGGCCAAGATGCCCGACCCCGGACGCATCACCAAGATCGAAGAGCCAATAATTCACGCAGTGATCCTTACGCCGGACGATTATCTCGGCGGCATCCTGCCGCTGCTGGAAGAGAAACGGGGCGTGCAGAAAGGTTTTGAGTACATTGCTTCGAATCGCGTGATGCTGACTTATGAATTGCCGCTGAATGAAATCGTGATGGACTTTTACGATCGTCTTAAGTCGGTTTCGCGCGGCTATGCTTCGCTCGATTACAACCTCGCCGGTTATTGGGAGAGCGACCTGGTGAAGCTTGATGTGCTGGTGGCGGGCGAACCGGTGGACGCGCTCTCATTGGTTCTTCATCGCGACACGGCCCAGGCAAAGGGACGCGTGCTGACTGAGAAGATGAAGCAACTGATCCCGCGGCAACTGTTTGAAGTACCCATCCAGGCGGCTATCGGCAATAAAGTGATCGCGCGCGAAACTGTGAAGGCGCTCGGGAAGAATGTGATTGCCAAATGCTATGGCGGCGACATCTCACGCAAACGCAAGCTGCTCGAGAAACAGAAGGAAGGCAAAAAGCGCATGAAGAAAGTCGGGCGCGTCGAGATTCCGCAGGAAGCGTTCCTGGCCGTGCTGAAAGTGAATGAGTGAGCCAGTGCATATTAAAGGCGAATTTCATGCGGGCGAAAAACGACGACCGCCGACTCTGGAGGAATGGGCCGGATCCCAACATCTCGATCTAACATTGGTCTTCACGGACATAGTCGAATCTACCGACATAGGAATAAGGTTGGGTGATAAAAAGTGGATTGAGAGCCTATTCAGCCACTTCTCTTGGGCACGCAACCTTGCCTCCATTTACGATTCGTATGTAGTAAAGGTAATAGGAGATTCCCTAATGATTGCGTTTCGGACCCCTGGCGATGCGGTTGATTTTTCTTTAAGATTTGCACTCTATACGGGAGTGGATTACATCGGCGTCAGAATCGGAATCAATTCCGGTGAGGTTCAGATTAGGGAGAATGACATCTATGGGCTTCAGAGTGAACTTCGCCGCACGGGTTCAGCATGCATTACCTGAAGAAGGAATCTTGGTGAGTGATTCCGTTAAAACGGATTATGAGAACAGGTTAGGACCCGATTCCGGCGTAAGTTTCGTGTCGATGAAAAGAGATTTAAAGAGCTTCGGCAAACAATCCTTTTGGCGGCTCGATATCAAGCCTCTGATTGAAGCGGTTCAAAGCCAGAAAAGCGCGCGGACGCAGTTACTCGGATCTATCAATCAAAACTCGTCAAATACTTAACCTCAGCGGACAGTGCCTTACTATAATCGGTAAGAAGGAGATATCAGCACATGAGTAAAGTGGATGCGCCGGAGAAAGATGAAGTAGCCCAGAAAGCCGAAGACACTTTGGTCCGGTTAATTGCCGAACAGGGCGTTACACCAATTGACGATCTGGATCAACTAGCTGCTTTGTGGCCGGCCGATGATGATCCGGATGCTTTGATGAACTTCGTTCTCTCAGAACGACAGGCCCGAGTCGAACTGAACGCTGAGGAACAGCAATCCAAATGAGCACGGTCTTACTCGACACGACAGTCGCTAGCTTGCTCCACCCAAAGAAAACGAATGATGCGTTGCGCCTTCAGTACGAGAGACATATGGAGGCCCAAATCCTGGCTGTCAGTTTTCAGAGCGTTGCCGAGCTGTGGTCATGGGCAGAAGAGAACAATTGGGGAACGACACTGCGTGCTGGTCTTGAAACCTTTCTACAAAAGTTCGTGGTGATCCCCTACGATCCAGAATTAGCTAAAACGTGGGCACGGCTTAGTACGCACTGCAAGCGAATCGGTAGAAGGCTGGAAGCCGGGGATGCCTGGATAGCGGCGAGTGCGGCTCACTATAAGCTCACTCTTCTCACGCATGACTCCGATCACGTCGGTTTGAATTTTCCCGACTTGAATGTTGTTTACTATTCCTAACCTTGCGTTCGGTTTGCCTTATCAATATGAATAAGCCGTTCAAAAAACCCAACGAGGATGAATCGACGATATCGTGACGGCGGAAGCTGACGATTACTCGGCTTGGGAAAAACCAATCGGAGTTCACAGGCCGATGGGAACCAAGGTTCCATTACCTCCGAGCTCGCTCGCCGCACGATTCCAACGAACGAGGAACCTGAAATGCTACCTTCTCGGCTATTGACGCTTCCCTTCCTGCTCTACCTAGGCGTATCCGTGTTCGCGCAACACTCTTCGATGAAGATGGACAGTGTGGAAAAGCCCCAAACTTTGATGTCCGGGCTAGGCTCGCTTCATCATCCGGTGACGACGACTAGTGTAGAAGCGCAGCGCTGGTTCAATCAGGGCCTGGCGCTCGTGTATGCCTTCAATCATGACGAAGCCGTGCGTTCTTTCAAACGGGCTGCTGAGTTGGATCCAAAGTTAGCCATGGCCCACTGGGGCGAGGCATTGGCGCTCGGACCTAACATCAACATGGAAGTAGATCCCGCACGCGAGAAGGCGGCATGCGAGGCTGTGCAAAAGGCGCAAGCCCTCGCTGCCGGCGCCTCCGAGAACGAACGCGCCTATATCGCCGCGCTGGCCAAACGCTACGCAATCGATCCGCAGGCGGATCTAAAGAAGCTGGACGCCGATTACAAATACGCCATGAGCGAGCTCGCCCGAAATTATCCGGACGATCTGGATGCAGCCACCTTGTATGCGGAAAGTGCGATGGACCTGCGCCCCTGGAAGCTTTGGACCGCCGACGGAAAACCCGCGCCGGGCACGGAAGAGATCGTCGCTGTGCTGGAATCAGTGTTGCGCCGCAATCCCAATCATCCGGGCGCGATTCATTACTACATCCACGCGATTGAAGCTTCGCCTTATCCGGAACGCGCGCTCGCTTACGCGCCCAAACTCGGCGAGCTAATGCCGGCCGCCGGTCACCTGGTGCACATGCCCGCGCACATCTATGAGCGCACCGGCGATTATGAAAATGCTGCGCAAAGCAATCGCGACGCAGCCGCCGCCGATCGCGCCTACATGGAAAAGAATGGCGCGCGGGGCATCTATCCGCTGATGTACTACAGCCACAACCTGCATTTTCTGGCGATCGCCCAGACGATGGAAGGACGTCTGATCGAATCGTTGAATGCGGCCAAGCTGCTTGACGGCAATGTCGGACCGGCGCTCAAAGAGATGCCTATGCTCGAAGGATTCATGACGGTGACGCCACTGATTTACGTGCGCTTCAATCGTTGGGAAGAAGTCCGGAAGTTACGCCAACCCGATCCTTCTTTCTTCGGCCTCACCGCGGTCCATCATTTCGCGCGCGGTATGGCTTACGCATCTACCGGCGATGTTGCTCACGCAGTGGAGCAGCAGCAATCGTTTGCCCAAGCAGTCAGCAAGATTCCCGTGAACGCGTCCTTCGGACTCAATCCCGCCCGCAAGGTAATGAGCATCGCCGACGCTGTGTTGTCGGCGCGCATAGCCTCCGCAAAAGGGGATAACCCGACCGCACTCGAATTGCTGCGCAAAGGTGTGGAGATCGAAGACTCGCTCGCTTATGACGAACCACAGACCTGGTTCTTGCCGGTGCGCGAAATGCTGGGAGGCGCGTTGATCAAGAACGGTGACTTCGCCGCGGCTGAACAGGTCTTCCGTGCTGACCTGGAGCGAAACAAACGCAACGGGCGCTCGTTGTTTGGTTTGATGCTGAGCCTGAAAGCGCAAAAGAAAGATTACGCTGCGGCCCTGGTCCAACGCGAGTACGATCTCGCCTGGAAAAATGCCGACGACAGGTTGACGCTGAAGGATCTATGGCAGTGAACTCAAACGCCGGTGTCAGGCGCTTAGAGTACCGCCTTCAGGCGCGTCTTACTTGATTAAGCAAAAGGTCGACTGAAGTCGGTACTCAACACCTGTTTTACTATGAAAGAAGTCACCATATATTGTGACGGCTCGAGCCTGGGAAACGGACGCGCCGAAACACGCGCGGCGGCCGTCGCCTTGTTGGGTTATCGAGGCTTGTGGCGCGCGTTTGGCGAATACCTGGGTTCGGCAACCAATCAGCAGGCCGAAGTCGCGGCTGCGGCAATCGCGCTTGAAAGCTTGCGCGAACCGTGTCGTGTTCACTTGCACTCGGACTCGAGATACGTGATTGAGACGATGAGTGGTCGCTTTCGCCGCAAGACGAATCACGCGTGGTGGGAACGTCTGGATAAAGCCGCTCGCCCTCACCAGGTCACCTGGGAGTGGATCGAAGGGCATGCCGGCCACATCGTCCAGGAAGCCGCCGATCGCGCCGCCCGCACGATTGCCAAAGTTGGTCGAGTTGACGCTGAAATATTGAGAGAGGCAGTCGATCAGGTGGGAACGTTTTAGAACGTTGCGTCTTTGTAGTAGGTGAACTACAAACATTACGCTCCCACGGAGCCGCGTTTATTCGCTTTCACGGCCTCTCCCCCCTTATAATCCACGCATTCATTCGCCAGGTCACCATAGAAGGTCCCGAACCGTAACCCCTACATTGAAAGCTGTGCCAGAAGTTATTTCCATTACTGCCTCATCCCGACGGTCCCTCGCCTTGTGGTTCGGATTGGCGGCATTGATAAGCGTGGCTTTTTTCGGGAGTACTTCCATCAGCGCCCAACAGGACCTGCGCGGCTGGGAGTGGCAGAACCCGCGGCCGCAAGGCAATCTTATCAACGCGATTCGGTTTGCCAAAGATAAGCGGCACGGCTGGGCAGTCGGCGCCGATTCCGCGATCCTGCGCACCGACAACGGGGGCTTTACATGGAGGGAACAAATCTCAGCTGCCACTACGACTTTGTATGGACTTTATGTCAAAGATAAAGCACGCGCGGTCGCGGTGGGCGCCAGCGGTGTGGTGCTAACGACAACGAATGGCGGCGAACGTTGGATTCCTCGTGTGACGGGCGTCAGGGACCATTTGTTCGCGGTGACTTTTGCCCCCGATGCTCCGCTGCTGGGGTGGGCGGTCGGCACTTTTGGAAGCATCGTCGCTACTACGGACGGCGGCCTTACCTGGAAGAAACAAGAGAGTCATACTTCCCTTCATCTTTTTTCCGTTTCCTTCATCAACAAGAAATCCGGCATAGCAGTCGGAGCCCGAGGCACTTTGTTGACCACGAACGACGGCGGTGCTGAGTGGTCCATGCAGACGCAAACGGATAACACGCTAACGGATGTGGCGTTTACTGATCCAAAGCGGGCAGTGGCGGTGGGCTATGGCGGTACGATCCTGCAGAGCGAGGATGGAGGAGCGAATTGGGTCCTCATAAACTCGCTGCAAACAACCGACCTATTCTCAGTTTTCTTTACCGACGCAACTCATGGCTGGGCCGCCGGCGACAGTGGTGTGGTGCTGACGACTGGTGATGGCGGCAAGATCTGGCTGCCGGTTAATGTGCGCACCTTTCCGCGACTGGTGACGGTTTACTTTGCCGATGAAGTTACCGGCTGGGCCGCGGGTAGCGACGGCCTGGTGGTCCGTTCGGACGACGGCGGACTCTCTTGGCGGCGCTTAACCGAAGGCGGGCGCGAAGATCTGGCGCACATTTTCTTCCTGGACAACTCTCGTGGTTGGGCCGTCGGCTCGCGCGGCAAGATCCTGTTCACCAGTTCCGGAGGACGTAACTGGACCGTGCGACCATCCGGGACCACCGCGCGCCTGAACTCGATTTCCTTTGTCGATGCGAAAGAAGGCTGGGTAGTTGGCGATCGCGGCATCGTACTGCATACCGTTAACAGCGGCGTCACCTGGGAGCCCGTTAAAATTGAAGCTCCGGAAGAACTGCTTGATGTCGAGTTTCTAACACACGAGCGCGGTTGGATCGTGGGCGCGCGCGGGCTGATACTCCACACGGAAGACGCCGGCCAGACCTGGCACGCGCAACTGAGCAACACTTTCAGTTGGCTTGAAGAACTGCATTTCACTGACGATAAGCACGGCGTGGTCATCGGCTCAAACGGAACGATTTTGCGCACTGAAGACGGTGGCGAGCACTGGAAGCGGATCGATCGGAATCTGAAAGAGTGGCTCTACGCGCTGGCATTCGCCGACCAACTGCGCGGTTATGCCGTAGGCGAGAAAGGCGTCATCCTGCGCACCGATGATGGCGGCGCCACCTGGAAAGATATTGAAAGTGATGTGACATCTAACCTGTTTGCCGTGGCCGTGGCCGGTCGTGACGATGTGGTGGTAACCGGCGAGCATGGCAAAATACTGCGCAGTAAAGACGGTGGTGAAACCTGGGAAGTACAGCCATCGATCACCAGTTCTTCACTCTTTTCAATAGCCTATCGCGGCGGCATGAATTTTTGGGTAGCGGGCCGCGGCGGCGCCATTCTGAAACGCAACGAGCCGATTGCCACCGTAAAAGTTTCGACGCCAAAACTTCCGCCCGCAATGCGCGGCGCTCCGAAATTGAAGCCCGTCGTGCAGACGGCAATCACCGACGACGGCGACATCCCGCTGGCCCTGCCGCCCGCAAAGAAACCGGCGCGTCCGCGGTGAAACATTGCATCGCGGCTACTCACCTCCCCCAATTTTTGGTTATGGGACGGTATCCAAGCGTGACAGCAAAATCAGCTTGTCACCGCAAGGTAGCAATCAGCTTGCGTTCAGTTCGGGGTGGGACATCGATCATCTCAAAAGCCTTTGCGCTGTAAAGGTAATCTTCGCCGGATTCATCGACGATGCGAATGTAGCCTTTGGGATCGTTGGCCGCCGGCGCCAACACCTGATAAAGCTTACGTAACTCGAGGGAAACCTCGTAGCCTTCATTGTCCAAACAGACTGCAAAACTCATCTTTAGCATCTCAATCCAGGAGTCGCTTGATCTTCATTTCTTTCTTGCCTACGCCATGGGCTTCGTACCAATGCAATTCAGCTAATCGAATCTCGCCGGATTAACTCGACGTATGCCGAGCCTTTCACTTTGCGCCATCTCCTTCCGCCATGAACGCGACGTAAACGCTTAAGCTCCCTGACACGCCGTGAGACGGCAATATTTCAATAACTTCAATCGGCGGAACGATCCGTCGGAATTGGATCATAGCACGATGAAAATATCACACGACACAATCGGACTTTTCATGAGATGGGCTATAGTCCAGGATCTCCTCACTCTTGACTTACGTGATCGCATCGCATAGAAGCGTTCCGCTCTGTCATCACCCATTCGGAGAATTCAAATGAAACGGTTTCTGGTTGTGGCCCTGGTCATGAGCGCGCTCTGCCTGCCGGCGCCGGCGCAGAAAAAAGGCGGAGATGATTTCAATGAGCTGGTCAAGCGTTATTACTCCGGATGGAACACTCTCAACCCAGACAAGGTTTCATCGATGTATGCCAAAGACGCTGACCTGATCTTTTTTGATATTGCGCCTTTGAAGTACAGCAACTGGCAGGAGTACAGCGACAGTTTTAAGAAAAGCGTGGCCCCGGGTTTCACCAGTCTCTCACTTACGCCCAACAACGATGTGAAGACCGTGCGCAGAGGCAATATGGCGTTAACGACTTTGACGTTTCATTTGTCGGCGAAGCAAAAGGATGGGACGGCACTTGAGTTTGATTGCCGGCATACGATCGTTTGGGAAAAGCGCGGCGGTGAGTGGTTGATCATTCACGAGCATGTTTCCAAGCCGCTGTTCTAACAGAAGTACAGCAGGCTGCCGGCCTGCTGTATCGTGCGTTGGACTCAAGTTGGAAGAGTGCGCAAAGCTGGCAAGCCGGCAGCCTGCAGTACAAAGTGACTACGCGCGCACGGGGTGATCTTTGGCGTAGCTGTAAGCGCACCAGGCGGAAATGAGATGGACGACCCAGCCGAGCATTCCTGCCGATCCAATCCAGGAAACTCCAGTTACGATCAGCCAGATGATCCCGATCAGGACCCGGCCGTTATAGATCTGACCCACTCCGGGAATTAACAAGCTAAGAATGCCGGCCAGTACAGGATCGCGCATAGTGAATGAACCTCCGCGGGACTATACGAGAGGTTTGGTGATTTTGTTCGTTGGGATCGGGGAGGAAGGAATAACCGCTGGGGAAGATAGAATTTTTCATTTCTCATTTGACATTTCTCAGGTGGTCATTGAAAGACCGAACAACTCTGGGCCCGAGTGGCAAAACAGTCTGTCAATGCCGCGAATGAGAAATGGAAATGACTACGCTTTCAGCTTGAAATCCTTCGGCACGAATTCAACTGATCTGATCGTTCCTTCGAACTTCGCCTTTGGATCAGTGAGAGGCAGGTAGCAGATTATGACGGAACTCTCTATCTTGCGTGGGCCGCACGTGACTTCCATACCCGCATCCACGCTGAAGGCTGTCATCTTAACATTCTGAAATTTTTCTGTGTGCAGCTTCACCAGGCGATCATCGACCTTGACGACGAACGTGATCCCCTTCGCATCGCAATCAATTCGCACCAGCGAGCCCTGTATCCGCTTTTCGCCTTCGCCCGGCACTCTAAGCGCGTCGCGAAGATAGGAAGCCGGATCCGGCGGCGGCCCGTTCGCTTCGGTTCCCGAAGCCCCGACGACATAACGCGACGCGTCGGAATCATTGGCGTTTTCCGACGACTTGCGCATGGCCTCGAAGCGCGCAATTTGTTCCTCTCGTTCGGCTAGTTGTTTGAGTATTCCCTGCGACTGTTGGCGCAAATGCTGATCGCTGTTGTTCTGGCTCAGCCGTTCGAGTATCTGACGCGCGGTCTTAATATCCTCCTTACGGATGTAAATTTGGGCGAGGGTAAAGAGCAGATCGTTTCTGCCCGGTGACGTCGCCAGCACGCGCTTGAGCAGGGTAATCGATTCATCGAGCTGCGTTCCCGTTACCAGGTTTACGAACGCAAGAAGATTGTACGATTCGGGAAAGTCAGGCCGGAGATCGATCGCCTTTTTGACTTCTTCGAGGATTTTGGCAGCGGTTTCGGGCGAGTATCCCATCACCAGTTTGTTTTCGTTCATTCCTTCGCGACTGAGCGCAAAGGCGTAGTAATAATGGATCAGGTAATTTTTTGAATTGGCTGCCACCGCGCGTTCCAGACTCTGACGGGCTTCAACAATTTTGCCCTGACGCACCAGCAACATGCCCATGGCCGCATTCGCCATCGCGAGATCCGGATCGAGGGCCAGGGCTTTTTGCAAATAACCCTCGGCCTCTGCCCGATGGCTGTGCAGCAGCAAATCCCCCAGGTAGGCCTGAGCTTCGGCTTCGCTGATGGGCGCTGCCTGCATTTCGGTATCCAGAGCCAGCTTGGTTTCAAAGTGGCCGGATGTGATGGGATAACTGTCGCGCTTTATGTATTCACGCAACGCCTTTTCCATGTTTTCAAAACTGGTTTGAAATGCCTGTTGGAACGCTGGTTCCATCGCCATATTGTTATCCAGCAACTGGATGAACTTGCCGAGCTGTTCCAGACGTTCACCTTTGTTATTGCCAATCAGGTAATGCATCAAGGCCCATGATTCGGCGTAAAAAATGCTCTGCTTGTCGCGTTCGTTGTAGTAGGCGGATTCCTGGTCCACCTTGAATAGCGTGCGCAGCGGCAGCATTTTGTTTTCACGCAAAAGGTAGACATGGTTGGCAATGGGCTTGCCCAGCACCACCTTCCGATCGTCGGTGATGCTGAACGTGCTGTAATACTCGGCGAGGCCCTCATTAAACCAGGTCGGCACATTCCCGTTCGTGTTGTTAATCAGCAAGTGCGTGTACTCATGAAAGATAACGCCGAAAGGATTCTGATCGTCGTTCACCTCCGTTTTCAGCGTGATGTAGTTCACATCGGGACCAGCCTGAAAATATCCCGCGGTGTTCGCATTGGGCTTAAAGGGACGATAAGAACTGTCGTTCTTAAAGACCACGACGGTCGTGGGAACGGGCGAATTGAAGTTGGCCTTAACAAAAAGTCGCGAGGCAACTTCGCGGAACTGCTCCAGCCGCACTGCCACCTGCCTGATTTCTTTCTCGCTGGCGTTCCCGACGAGGAGAAAATTTTTGGACCGGACGCTGGTCCATGTTTCCTTCGCGGAGACCGCCGGACCGGTCGAAGCAATCAGAAGTAAACAAAGAGTGGCTGCGAGGAGCAGTGTCAAACGTTTCATGCGTGGAACTCCTTCGGTAGAGTGGGAGGTATCCCCTTGGCCTGGGACCGCACGCTGCCAGCGTGCCGGGCCTTTAGGGAGAATTCAGTTTACGCCTTTAGCGATCGCTTTGGATAGCCCGGGACACGGAGTAGTGATCAAGTTGCGACAGGCCTTCAGAGTACCGACTTCAGTCGGGTTTTTCGCCAGCACAAAAGCCCGCCTGTAAGGCGGTAAGGCGGTACTCTAAACGACTCCTGGCATTACGGCACGCTGGAAGCGTGCGGTCCCGGGCGAGTTTCAAAGGCAGTAATGTCGGCGGCGTGCTGCATCGTGAGGTCTATGTCGTCCAACCCTTCCATCAGGCAATGTCGCTGAAAATCGTCGATCGCAAACGAGGCCGCAACCCCGTCCGCGTCGCTGACAAGCCGCCGTTCAAGATCAATGGTGAGCTGATATCCTTCGGTTGCGCCGGCGCGGCGGATCAATTCGGCGACTTCGGTGTCGCTCAGTACTACGGGCAGCAGACCATTTTTCTGACAGTTGTTCGCGAAAATATCCGCAAAAGATGGCGCGATGATTGCTCGAAAGCCAAAATCTCCCAGCGCCCACGGTGCGTGTTCGCGTGATGAGCCACAGCCGAAATTCTTACCCGCAACCAGGATTGACGCACCGTGATAGCGCGGCGCATTCAAAGGAAATTCGTCGTTCAATTCTCCACCGGGCCGGTAGCGCCAATCGTAGAACAGGAACTCACCAAAGCCCGTGCGCTCGATGCGCTTCAGGAACTGTTTGGGAATGATCTGATCCGTATCGACGTTGGCGCGATCGAGCGGCACGACTAAACCTGTATGTTTATTAAATGGAGTCATCAGCTTAACCGTGTCACGAGCGTCCCCGCCCGTGAACACGCGCAAGATGCGCGTGCCGCAATTTCAGACTTGAAACCTATCTAAACTGCC
This sequence comes from Acidobacteriota bacterium, assembly GCA_025463135.1. Lineage (GTDB taxonomy): Bacteria > Acidobacteriota > Blastocatellia > Pyrinomonadales > Pyrinomonadaceae > JAOAPY01. Next base: position 116,099 of record JAOAPY010000008.1, on the reverse strand, counting down.
ACTTCCTTACATCGGTGAAGTGACCTGCAACCGCCGCCGCCGCCGCCATTGCCGGACTAACCAGATGGGTGCGCCCGCCGCGACCCTGGCGTCCTTCAAAATTGCGATTACTGGTCGAGGCGCAGCGCTCGCCCGGTTGCAGAATATCCGGGTTCATCCCCAGGCACATCGAGCAGCCTGCTTCGCGCCATTCGAAACCGGCGGAACGAAACACGCTGTCAATACCTTCGGCTTCGGCTGTCTGCTTAACCGCCTGAGAGCCGGGCACCACCATCGCCCGCACGGAATTGCTCACCCGGTAACCGCGGACCACCCGCGCCGCTGCGCGCAAGTCCTCAATGCGCGCGTTTGTGCATGAGCCGATGAAGACGCGATCAATGGCAATCTCTTCGATAGGAGTGCGTGGAACGAGCGCCATATAATCCAGCGCCCGTTCCGCCGCCTGGCGATCGGCGTCGTTCTCTATCGCCTCGGGATCGGGCACTGAACCACTGACAGGCGCGACCATGCCCGGACTTGTCCCCCAGGTCACATGAGGCTCCAGTAAGCCGGCATCGATCTCCACCTTCCGATCAAACTCGGCGCCGGCGTCAGTTGCGAGAGTCCGCCAATGGCTGACTGCTTCATGCCACGCTGGACCCTGAGGAGCATAGCGACGTCCTTTCAAATACTCGAAAGTAACTTCATCGGGAGCAATCATGCCGGCGCGTGCTCCCGCTTCAATGCTCATGTTGCAGAGCGTCATGCGGCCTTCCATTGATAGCGATCGCACCGCTTCGCCTGCATATTCGATGACATAGCCGCCGGCGCCGTCGGTTCCGATCCGGCCGATGATACCAAGCGCCAGATCCTTGGCCGTCACACCTTCGGGCAAAGTTCCGCGAACTTCGATCAGCATGGCACGCGGTTTATTCTGCGGCAGGCATTGAGTGGCGAGCACGTGCTCGACCTCGCTGGTGCCAATACCAAATGCCAGGGCGCCAAACGCACCGTGAGTGCTGGTATGACTGTCACCACAGACGATGGTCATGCCCGGTTGGGTCAGCCCGAGTTCTGGTCCAATGACATGCACGATACCCTGTTCGGGAGAACCAATATCAAAAAGCCGCACCTCGAATTCGCGGCAGTTCTGCCGCAACGTCTCGATCTGTATCGCCGCGATGGGATCGTCAATGGGCAGACTGCGATCAGTGGTGGGAACGTTATGATCGACCGTAGCCACGGTCAGTTCAGGCCGGCGCACGCCGCGGCCCGCAGCCCGCAGCCCCGCAAACGCCTGGGGCGAAGTGACTTCATGAACCAGATGTAAGTCGATGTAAAGCAGGGCCGGCTGGCCTTCAGGCTCGCGGACTAAATGCGCAGACCACAATTTGTCAAATAAGGTTGGCATGAAAAGTAATTAGTAGTCAGTAGTCAGTAGTCAGTAGTCAGTAGTCAGTTTGTTCTTGGTACTTAGGACTTGGTTCTTGTTCTTGGTTCAATTTTTTTACAAGGTACCAGGAACCAAGTACAAAGAACAAAACCTGTCTACTGATTGCTGATTACTGATTACTGATTAACTGATTATTAATTATTGATTAACTGATTACTAATTACTGACAACTACACAGCATGATACGCATGCCGCGTGTCGGCGACCTCGGCCACGGCTTCGGCGACCAGCTTTCCAATCTCAGCGGTGCTCGCCAGGAACCCGCCACTGCCTGCGTTGATATCAGGCGTGCGATAGCCGGCGTTGAGCACAGAACGAATCGCTTCTTCCACAGTTTCCGCTTCCTGCTCAAGTCCGCCACTGTAACGCAGCAGCAGCGCCGCCGAAGCAATGGCGCCGAAAGGATTCGCAGTCCCACGTCCGGCAATGTCGGGGGCAGAACCATGTACCGGTTCGAATAGGCCAACGTCGCCGCCAATACTGGCTGAGGCCAGCATCCCGAGCGATCCGGTGATGACGGCTGCTTCGTCCGACAGAATGTCACCAAAAAGATTCTCAGTCAGGATCACATCAAAGCGCCGGGGATTGGTAATCAGATGCATCGCGCAGGCGTCCACGTAAAGATGGTCGAGAGTAACCTCGGGATAATCCCGGGCTACACGCGAAACCGTCTGCCGCCACAGCTGCGAAGTCTCGAGCACATTTGCTTTATCAACAGAAGTAACTTTGCGGCGCCGTTTGCTCGCGGCTGCAAAAGCGACCCGGGCCACGCGTTCAACCTGCGGCACGGAGTACCGCATGGTGTTTACCGCCACTGAATGGCCGTTGTCGCTGGTCACCCCACGCGGCTCACCGAAATAAAGGCCGCCGAGCAACTCGCGCACAATCAGGATGTCCGCGCCCTGCGCGATCTCCGGGCGCAGGGGAGACGCTGCGGAAATTACGTCGTAAGCAACGGCGGGGCGCAGATTCGCATAATCTCCCAGGGCCTGGCGCAGCAATAACAAACCTGCTTCGGGACGTTGATGGGCGGGCAGAGCATCGAACTCAGGCGCGCCGACCGCGCCCAACAGCACCGCATCGCTCGCCAGACAGGCGTCGAGTGTCACGGTCGGCAAAGGCGAATCGTGCTGCCTGATCGCCGCGCCGCCAATCAGCCGTTCGGCAAACTCAAACCGGTGTCCATAGATTCCGGCAACGGCCCGCAAAACACCGACCGCCTGGCGCGTCACTTCCGGACCAATACCATCGCCTTCAAGTACTGTGATTTTCAATTGCATACGTTTTCTTGATTTTAGTGCGCGGTGGTCAACAGGTGTTTAGAGTACTGACTTTTTGTCGGGCTTTTCGGTGCGAGAATAATAAAGCCCGCCTGAAGGCGGTACTCAAACGCCTGCTTCGATGGCGCTTGAACTGTTTTATATCAAGTGTAACTGGGGCTGGCCCACCGTGCTGCCGGCGCCGGCTCGATCGGCAGTGGGCCCGAGGCGCGCGTGGCCGCCGTTAGCAGAGCGATCAGATCCTGATCGTAAATATTCTTCTTACGGTCCGCCAACTCGCTGAATCTTTCATAAGCAGCGTCAACTTCGGCCGGCTGCAAAGAGTACCCAAGCTCCGTATAACGCAAAGCCAACGCGTGACGCCCTGAATGTTTACCGAGCACAAGACTGTTGGTAGGCACGCCTACTGATTCCGGTGTCATGATTTCATAACAGAGGGGATTACTAATCATGCCGTGCTGATGAATACCGGCTTCATGAGCAAAAGCATTGCGCCCGACGATCGCTTTATTCGGTTGCACGTCCGAACCAATGATCGACGAGAGCAGCTGGCTGGTGGGATATAGCTCATGCGTCTTGATTGCTGTCTCAAACGGCAATCGATCGGCCCGCACTTTCATCGCCATGACGATTTCTTCCAATGACGCATTCCCTGCTCTCTCGCCGATGCCGTTGATGGTGCACTCGACCTGGCGCGCGCCGGCCTCGATGGCAGCCAGGCTATTGGCCACCGCCAGACCCAAATCGTTGTGACAATGCACGCTGATGATGACGTCGCGATCGCCAACCACCCGTTCGTGAATCGTCTGGATCAGGCACGAAAACTCGGTCGGCAGGGTATAACCTACGGTATCGGGGATATTGATAATCGAGGCTCCCGCCTCAATCGCCACTGCCAGCACCTCGCAAAGATAATCGATATCACTGCGCGTGGCGTCTTCAGCTGAGAATTCAACTTCGTCTGTATGTTTGCGGGCCAAGCCGACAGCCTGGCGCGTCATCTCGATTACTTCCGCGCGGGTCTTTTTCAGTTTGTACTGCAAGTGAATGTCGGAAGTGGCGACGAATGTATGAATGCGCGGGTGAGCAGCATCCCTGAGCGCCGCTGCCGCTCGCAGCACATCCGGTTCAGCCGTGCGGCAAAGCGCGGCCACGGTAACCTCACGACACTCTCGAGCCACCGCTTCTACAGCAGCGAAATCTCCATCTGAGGCAATGGGAAATCCCGCCTCGATGATGTCCGCGCCCAGCGTTTCGAGCTGTTTGGCCATGCGGACCTTCTCTGACAGGTCCATTGAACAGCCCGGAGACTGCTCGCCATCGCGCAAAGTAGTGTCGAAGATAGCGATTCGTTTTGCAGACATGTCGATTCCTCCTGTGTGGACCAAAAGAGGATGGTAGGCGGCAGCCCCCGGAAAGTCAAAGTTATAATCTCTATGAAAACATAACGCTGCGTGATACGATAACTTCCGCTTCTGAATGGATAACTTTAAGCCGACAAACTTCAGTTTGTCGTTGGCGCAGCGTCCATTCAATGCGCATCGGTGGCGGGGCAAGATGGGGTAAGAAGCAGATGATTTCGTGAGTAACGACAAACTGAAGTTTGTCGGACTCTGAGGCCGGCACATGGACATCAATCAACTTGAGGTAGTAGTCGCGGTGGCCCAGGAAAAGAGTTTCTCGCGCGCCGCCGAGACTTTGCATCGCACCCAGCCGGCCGTGAGCCAGGCCATTCGCCGTCTGGAAGCGGAACTGGGCGAGCCACTCTTCGATCGCTCGTCCAAAGACGGCACACTCACTGCCGCGGGCAGCGTGCTCTTCGACTTTGCCCAGCAGATGTTAAATCTGCGTCAGCATGCGCACTCAGCGCTCAAGGAACTAAAGGACCTGCATCGCGGTAAGCTCACCCTCAGCGCTAACGAATACACCGTGATGTATTTGCTACCGCTTATTCCCGTCTTCCGAGCGCGCCATCCGCATATCAAGATTGAGGTCAAGCGCAGTCTGGCGAGTCGCATCGCCTCCGAAATTCTTGGTCGGGAAACGGAGCTCGGCATCGTCTCGTTCAAGCCCAATGATCCGACCGTGGCGGCGCTGCCGGTGCTGACGGATGAGTTGGCGCTGATCGTGGCGCCGGACCATCCGTTGGCAGACAAAACAACGGTGTCGGTGCGCGACCTGGGCGCCGAATCCTTTATCGCGCACAACGTGCCGTCTCCGTATCGCGATCGGGTGATCAGCACTTTTCAGAAGTACAAGACGCCGCTGAACATTTCGATGGAGCTACCCACCCTCGAGGCGATCAAACGGTTTGTCGAGCGAGGTATGGGAGTGGCGCTGGTGCCACGGCTGACGGCGCAGTCAGAGATCGCTCGTGGCCAACTGGCGGCGCTGACAGTGCGAGAGATGAAGCTGGAGCGACGGCTGCATTTGATCTACCGGAAAGGAGCTACGCTCTCGCATGCCGCACGCGCGTTCCTGCGAGTGGCAAAGGAACTGCAGAAGGCAGGCGTGTAGTGTTGAGGACTTACGATAAGAAGTCTTCGACGCGTAGCGTCGGTATGAATTTAGCCCGGCGTTTCAACGCCGGGATTAGGTTGTTGTCGGTTCCCGTCGCGTAGCGACGATTGAAGCGAGCTCTAGTTTCAGGCGTCACTACGTGACGCGAACAAGTGGTGGAACTGTCCCGGCCTTGAAATCTTTTCATCTTCACAAGCTTTGATTACGGTCAAGGCCGCTCTAGATTCATATCGACGCTATGCGTCGAACGTTCTACTCCTTCAACTCCACCACGGTTGCGCCGCCGCCGCCCTTGCCCGGAGGGGCGGGAGCAAAGCGCGCGACGTGCGGATGACCGGCCAGCAGATCGGCGATGGCGCGGCGCAGTGCGCCCGTGCCGTGGCCATGAATAATTCGCAACTCACTGAGATTATTTAGGGAGGCCGCATCAAGAAATTTGTCTACCGCATCAACGGCTTCGTCGGTGGTCTGACCAATGACATTCAGTTCCGAGCGGGCTGCCTCCGCCGAGACCGCGAGTTTGACTTCAGTGCCGCGCGAAATACGCAACTTCTGAGCCCGTCGAGTTTCCGTCGGCGCTGGTTCTACCAGTTCAAGGTTCTCGAGCTTCTCTCGCAGGTGCAGGGATTTCACCCGCACTTCGACTTCGTCTTCCTTGATGTTATCAACGATTCCTATTGATCCGAACGAACGCAGGCGGACGCGGTCCCCCACCGCCAGCGGGCGCGGCTCAGCCGCAACGTAGCGCTCATCGTCAGGAGAACCAGAGCGAGCGATGGGAGCTGCCTTGGCGCCCGCACCCGGAACAACCGTGCCTTCACGCATGACGCGAATACCACGCGCATCGTCGCTCTTCTCTGGTTTGCCGGCGCTCGACACTCTGCGACCACCAACGTCCGCTGCGCGATTCGCCTCGCGTTTCATTTCCGCCACGCGACGCTGAGATTCACGTTCGAGTTTCAAGCGCGTAGAACGATCCTGAATAGTGGCAATCAGTTCACGCGACTGCTTTTCCAGTTCGCCAATCGTCTTCTGACATTCGCGTTGAAAGGTCGTTTGGCGTTCCAGCTCGCGACGGTCCGCCTGGCGGTCGAGCGTGGCAAATTTTTCCGCTACCGCGGCGCGTTCTTCTTCCAGCGCCAGGCGCTGTGCCGCCGCCGATTCCGCTTCACCCTTGATACGACGCAGGTACTCCGCCGCATTACGACTCGAGTCCTTCACTTCGGCGGTGGCTCGGTCGATTATTTGTGAAGGAATGCCGAAACGTCGCGCGATTTCCAACCCGGAAGATGAGCCGGCCAGACCAACCAGCAACTTGTAGGTCGGGCGCAGGGTTTTCTCATCAAACTCGACGCTCGCGTTCAGCACGCCTTCATCATTCGTCGCATACATTTTCAGACCAGCGTAATGCGTTGTGGCCATGACATGCGCGCCGCAGGTGCGGCGAAAGTGGTCCACTACGGCAACGCCGAGCGCCGAACCTTCTTCCGGATCGGTGCCGGTGCCTACTTCATCCAACAGCACCAGCGCCGGCGCTTCACACAGCTCGATCATGCGCGAGATATTGGCCACATGTGAGGTGAAGGTGGACAGGTTGGCGGCAAGCGATTGATGATCGCCGATATCCGCGAGGACCGAAACATAGAACGGCACACGCGCCGCGCGCGCCGGTACGGGCAAGCCCGACAGGGCCATCAACGAAAGCAGCCCGGCGGTTTTGAGGACGACGGTTTTCCCGCCGGCATTGGCTCCGGAAATCACCATGGTAGATTTTTCAGCGCCCAGGAAAAATGAAATCGGCACCACGAAACCACCAACAGCGCGCAAGTTCTCTTCGAGGAGCGGATGGCGGGCCTCGATTAGTTCCAAGTGGTCCCTCAATTCCTGTCCGACAAATTTCAGTTTGTCGTCGCCTGTCGGAAACGACATCTCGCGTGCGTCAGCGACAAACTGAAGTTTGTCGGACTCAGCACCAATCTCCGGCACGACGCAATTGAACCGTTGATGAAACGCCGCCTTTGCGCCGATGAAATCGAGTTCGGCAATAGCACTGGCAGCCATTTCCAGGGCCGGCAAATTTGCGCGCAACTCTTCGGCAAGCGCGAACAATATTTTGGCTATCTCCTGCAGCTCGACTTCTCGTAGGCTCTGCAGCTCGTTGTTCGCCTCAATGGTCTCCAGTGGTTCGACAAACGTCGTGGCCCCCGATGAAGAAAAACCATGAGCCACACCCTGCACCCGTCCGCGATGATCGGATCGCACGGGTATCACAAAGCGATCGTTTCTGACCGTGACGAGCTCGTCCTGAATCGCTTCCTCTGATCGCCGCATCAGGTTCTCAAGGGTGCGCGTAATGTTTGAACGCAGGCGAGCGATCTCGTGACGCACGCGTGCCAGTTCCGGACTCGCGCGATCATCGAGCTCGCCACTGGGCAGGATCTTGTTCCGAATGCGGGCCACCAGGCTATTCAATTCACCTGGCAGGTTTGCCAGCTGCGCCCAGATTACCGGCGCGACCTCGCGCTCAGCCAGAATTGCCGCGCGGGCCGCCAGCGCGCGTTCGCACAGCCGCGCCAGTTCCAGGATCGCCAGTGGTTCAAGACCCGTACCGGCAATACGCAATCGCGCCAGCGACTCGCCGGTATCGCTCAACTCTGCGAAAGACCAGACCGCGCCACGCTGCCGTAGCTCGACATATTCAGACACCGCGGCCAATGACTGGCGAAGCTTCTCCAGGTCAGTTAACGGCTGCAACGATGCAATCCGCGCCCGGCCCATCGGTGTTTGTGCGCCGCGCTGGACCAGGGCCAGCAGTTCTGCATATTCAAGAATTGTAAAAGACTGATCATTCATAATTGGATACGTTTCAAAACCGATCTCTAATAGGTGCGGCGACGTCGCTCGCGGCCACGCATGGCGGTAGCAAACAATTGCTGGGTATTGAGCACTGAAATTGGGAGCGCAGCTTTTTCAATCACTCCCAGAATCAAAGGATTAACATCCGAAAGATCTTTCATTTCATTCGCCGCGATCTCCAACAGATCTCCAGCGCCGGTTACGGCCAGGCCGATTTGCTCATCGCCGCGCAGCGGCACAATGCTGGTGTGCGCGGCAGCGCTGGACTGGCCGAGCAAAGCGTTCGCGTCCAACAGGGTCAGGATGCGGCCTCGAATGCAGACGACGCCGAGCACTGAAGGAGGGGCACCGGGAAGCGGGGTGGGCATGCGCCAGTCCGCGATGGTTTCAACATCGTCTGCGAACAGTCCGATGGATCGCGAGCCGGCAAACATAACACGCACGGCGCGTGTTGGCCGGCTATCAACGGCCTTTATCGCTGAATCATCTCTCATGATTTCCATCACCAACCACGCGAGCGATCACAGGCTCGAATCAATCGGACAAGTCGGGAAGTGGACCCTGTCCCCGCTCTCCGTGGCGCGTTTGGCAGAGTCTCAGGTTTTACCTCTTTATGAATTTACTGCACCGTGAAGCGGGGACAGGGTCCCCTTCCCGACTTGTCCGATGCCTACTAGACTTCCTCATATGAACAATGGGTTTCATAAAAGATTTCAGTCAGCCGGTTAAACCGGTATGACTGAGATAACTCCAACTTTTGGTAACCGGCAACAGCGCACGATAGAATCCAGTGTAAGGTTATCCGGTCAGGTACGACTAATGCTGCGAGTGAGTGTGCGTTGCCTACGCAACTGCAGAGGACATTGAAATGGATGAATTTGATAGCTATCGCGCGGAAATGAACGAACGCCTGTTGGGCAGCAACCATCTGGGAATCAAAAGATTTTTCGCCCTCGACACACAGGCATATGAAGAGGGCGCGCTCGACCAACGCACGAAAGAGCTGATGGGTTTGACGGCTTCGATCGTGCTGCGGTGCGATGATTGTATTACCTATCACATCAAACAATGCGCCGGCTTAGGCGTAACGCACGCCGAGTTTCTCGATGCTTTTAACGTCGCGCTCGTCGTTGGCGGATCAATCACGATTCCGCACCTGCGGCGCGCACTCGAACGCGTGGACGAGGCGCTTGGGTATAAGGCCGACGACTCCCAATGATTTCGGCCTCCGTTTAGAAAGCGCACTTGTGCGCCGCCCCGTGATTGATTTAGTGCTAACCGGCGGACAAGTCTTTCTAAAACAGAATAGCTATTAGCGGCAAAGCCGCAAACCAATTAGTCGAACGTTGAAATATCGAATGAAGCTCAACCTTACAATCTTGCTTGCTGCTGCTGGACTCGCCTTACTTGCAAGCCCTACGAGTAACGCTTGGTCGGAATCCAAGAGGCAATCACCAGCGGATCTCAATAGAGGATATGTCATGCCCATACAGGACAAGGCCCGCGTGCGCGCGCCGGAAATAAAAGGGGGTCGCGGCTGGCTGAACACCGACAAGCCGCTTTCGCTCGCGGCCCTCAAAGGCAAAATTGTGCTCCTGGATTTCTGGACCTATGGCTGCATCAACTGCATGCATATCATCCCCGATCTCAAACGGCTGGAGCACAAGTATCCTAACCAACTCGCGGTCATTGGAGTTCACTCTGCCAAATTCGAAAATGAAAAGGAGACGGAAAACATTCGCCGCATAATTCTGCGCTACGAAATTGAGCACCCGGTCTACAACGATGCTCATTTCGCCGTCTGGCATAGCTATGCTGTTCAAGCCTGGCCCACACAGGTCCTGATTGATCCGGCCGGTTACGTTATCGGCGGCGTTTCCGGCGAAGGCAACTATGACGCGATTGACAAAGTGGTGGCGCAGACGATTGAAGATTTTCGCAAACGCGGCGAGTTGAACGAAGACCCTCTGAAACTCTCTCTCGAACGGGCTAAGATTGGCGATCTGCCGCTCGCCTTTCCCGGCAAAGTCCTCGCCGACGGCAAAGGGGACCGCCTCTTCATCGCCGACTCTGATCACAATCGGATAGTCATAACGAAACTTGACGGTACGCTCCTGGAAACCGCCGGCACGGGTAAACGTGGCACGGTTGATGGCCCATTCGCGACAGCGAGTTTTTACCGACCCCAGGGAATGGCACTGGATGGCGATTCGCTTTATGTCGCCGACACGGAAAACCATCTGATTCGACGCCTCGATTTGAAAACGAACATGGTGCAGACGGTGGCCGGCACGGGCAAGCAATCACACGAATATTTTCAGATGGGTCCGGGACTAACTATTGGCTTGAACTCGCCGTGGGACCTGCAACTGATAGGACGAACAATCTACATCGCGATGGCTGGGCCGCACCAGATTTGGCAACTCGAGCTGGACAAGAATGTCATCTCGACATTCGCAGGCTCGGGCCGCGAAGCGCGCCTGGATGGCGAGCTGCTCGCGGCCGGTTTTGCGCAGCCCTCGGGGATAACGACAGACGGGCAAACGCTCTACACCGCCGACAGCGAAGCAAACATCATCCGCGCGATCGATGTGAATAAGCTGGCAGTGCGCACGCTGGCCGGCGGCGATTTATTTGAGTTTGGCGACACGGACGGACAGGGCGATGCAGTAAGGCTGCAACATCCGCTGGGCATCGTCGCGCTCGGCAATAAATTGCTGATTGCCGACACCTACAACCATAAAATCAAAGAACTCGATCCAAAGAGTCGAACCGTCAAGACGTTTTTGGGAACCGGCAAGCCGGGCCAGGCGGACGGCAATTCTCCTTCGTTTTACGAACCGGGCGGCTTGAGCGCGGCGAACGGGAAACTTTACATTGCCGATACCAACAATCATGCCGTGCGGGTTGTCGATCTGAAGACGAAACTAACCTCTACGCTGCACATTAAGGGTCTCAATCCACCCGTCATTGGTTTATCAACGACCCCCAGCGATAACGCACCGAACACGGAAGAGACCGCGGTACCGGTACAACGGATCCGCGCTGACGCTAAAGGCACACTGACTGTAAACGTGGTTCTTCCGGAGGGCTATCATCTCAATCCAGCGGCGCCACAACGCTATCGAGTTTCGATCGAAAGCGGGGTGAAGCAACTGGGCATGGGCTCGGAATCAATCACCGGGTTGATTTGGCACGATCGCGTGGTCGAACATTCGCAGAAGGAGCTGAAGCTGCCTTTGAGCTTCCCTTTTCATTCCTTCGAGCCCGGCGCCGCGGAGTTGCGCATACAGCTGACGCTGGTCTATTGCCGCGAAGACAACACCGGCACCTGTCGCATCAAGACTCTGGCGTGGCGCGCTCCGGTTGAGGTCACGAGCGACCCGAGCGCTGCACTAGAGATCAAGGTTGGGGGAAGACTTATGACTGAATGAACGTGTAGAGGATGGCTACCGCCGAGCGCGCGGCATAACCTGCCGAGCGGCCATGATACCCAACCGAATCTCGCAAAGAAATCTTTCGTTGAATTCTAAGCCAAACCTTAAGTCCGTTGCCAGCGCTCCTCAAGTTTGAGAGAGGCGCCAGTTCCTAATCCCTTCGTTCGCGATCCGAAATTGCCGAGGCAATGATGACTCCCGCGAGGATGATGGCTCCGGCTATGAATAATGTGTGGCCCAGTCCCTGGTCAAACCCGCCTGACGTGAGATAACCCAAGATCAACAACCCTAAGGCCAGTACAGATGAAAAGACTAATCGAAACGAGCGCATAGTTAATCTAATTTCGGGCCTAACTAATTACCGCCGACCAAGTCTCGGCCGCTCGGCATGATCAACTTCCCCCAGGAGGCTCGCTGTTAGAGCGAAGGACGAAGGCGGATTGGTCGTTCTCGGATTCAATTCCCTGAGAACAAACTCACCATCCGCCCTCCGCATGCGGGACCTTATAGTAAATCACTGCGCATGAGCAAGAAAAACGTCCCAGGCCCAGCGCCCCACCTGGGCATCATGCACGTCTCTAACTCTCGCACGAAACTTGAATTTGTTTCCGTACTCATCAGTCCGTTTCGATTCTCGATAATCAAGGTCCAGAGTCTTTAAGCCGAGCTCTGGCAGGGTATGTAACTCAGACGATTCCGAGATGCCATTGTGATTTGTGTCCTGCCATAAGCGCAGCGACGAAAAGATCGCATCATTCCGATTAATAACGCCATCCCCGTTGCCACCGTTCGCAGGTTTATCAAATTCGGCGAGGGCAAGAAATCCGTTCTTCTGGTCGCCGCCTATAGGCTCGGGTTGCGCGCTGATGTTCCCAAACAGTTCCTTCCCATTGTCTATTTTGCCGTTCCCATTGCGGTCAAGCGCCAAAAACGCGTCATCTGAGCCGGAAACGGTCCAGGAGAGGTGGTCAGGGTGGCCGTTACTAAGTAGATCGAACGTTACACCGCCCGCCCCATCAGTAAGCGCGAAGCCGTCACCGTTGATATCGATCAGAATCGGCGACTCTGCCAAACAAAGGCAAGTGGTGGGGTCGTACCCTTCATTTCCGGTGAAGCATTTGTTCACAAACCATTGGGCCTTTCCACAGGTTCCGCCAACATCAACTAATCCGCCAGTGCATCCATTGGAAAATTGTGGATACGACGTAGCCCCATTGCAGTAGCCAGGTGTGGCGGGAATATTGCAGGTATGCTTGTGGACCAATTGGCCATTCCACACGTCGCCACCGGACATTGTCATGCCAAAGCCTGAACCTGATAACGAAACCGAGTATGTACATTGCGGATTAAGGCAATTCTCGACAGCGATTCCGCGGCCCTGGTCACAAGTTATCGCCGTTCCTCTGGGGCCAGTGGCGTTTTCGATCTTGTTATCCACCCGATACACATGGACGTAAAACAAGTTGGTCGTCGATCCATTTTCGTAGGTAAAGGTATCGGTAATTGCAACCTGACATAACTGCTGAGTGTTCGACTGGTTCGTACAGGCACCCTGAAAACCGACTCGCTCACCATGGTAGCCTCCGCTATGTTCCGAATTATCTTCGGTTGTGGTTCGGACGATGTCGCTTTCAATGCTCGCCGCAGAGTAGCTCTCTGAAGTGTAGGCCGCATTCGTCGTCATCGGGCTCAGAGTCAATTTGGGTTCTGCCGTTCTACCGGCCGCTAGTCTCCTGGAAGCGCTCGGGTCTGGCAAATAGACATGTGCCTTTTGCGATAGGGAGCCGTCCTTGATCGGAGGACTGATCTTCTTTCCTACCGGCGGGCGTTCATCATTCCAGACCTCAGTCAATGATCCTCCGGAGCCAACCACACTGTCCCAAAACGAGGGTTTGAGGCTTTCGACCGAGCCATACTGGTTGTGAAAAAGCGCAAGCGCGCGATACGAGCGAGTCTTACCTTTGAACCAAACCGTTACGTTGTACATGGCATATTCACCAACATCAAAGTAATGGTTCGGCTCATAGCCGAACAAATCACCAATAGTCCACTGGCGGTCGTATATTGAGGCATATTGACCCTTGCTCCATTCAGCAGTGTAGGCCACGTGCTCCTCTTCTTTGTTTAGTCGCGACGACGACCTCCCAAGGGTAACTGTCGGCTCTCCCGACCAACCCGTGATTAGTTCACTTTGCTTGCTCTTCAGGATTTCCTGAATTGGCCCTACCCGAAAATTACTCAATTCGAATCTCAGGAACAGAGTCTCATCAGGAGGGGCGTCGGCCTGATCGGGTTTGATGAGCAGTGCCGCCTTGCTCAGCACAGTCAATTTGTCATATGCCATCCTGACTACCTTTTCTTCAGGGCTCATTCCGCCGACCCCCTTGCTACGAGGGGTATCGCGAACTCTGGCTGAAGGAGGTCCTGGGGAGAACTCCTGGGCCTTGGTGCCGTTTACGAAGGCAAAGGAAAAAACGCAAGCAAGAGTCAGACGAACAATGAGGTCTTTCATTTATGCTCCTTGATGAGGGTTCGCGAAAGCTAACGCGAGCTGACGGTCGAGGGTCTCTGAGCGAGTTTGAGTTCTCGCGCAACAATGACTTTGAACTCTTCAAAGCCGATGGCACCGCGCACGAGCTTGCCATTTATAATGAATGTGGGAGTGCTATCAATTCCAAGTCGTTTAGCTTCTGTTATGTCGCGCCGGACGGCTGCCTGAGAAATCTCGGAAACCATGCAGGCATCGAATCTCGGCAAATTCAAGCCCTGGTCCAACCCGATCTTCTTCAGCCCCTCAGGCGATAGGTCGTCTGCAGCGTATAGAGCGTCATGATACTTCCAGAAGAAACCCTGTTGTCCCGCGCAAAAAGCGGCCCGTGCAGCCGAAGCGGCCTCCGCGTGCATTTCTAAGGGCAGGTTTTTGAAAATTAGTCTTACATCAGTTGGATAAGCTTCCCGGATCCGCTTCAGCAGTTCCTGCGATCCCCTGCAATAGGGACATTGAAAGTCCGCGAAAGTAGTGATTATGACCATCGCTGCTACAGGTCCAATCGAAGGTGAACGATCGTTCTCACTGGTGGGTAACTTTGGCTCTTCCAGATTCAGCTCCACATTCGAGGACGATCGCAAACGGAGGAGGGCCGTTCGATAATTCTTCATCCGCGCCTGACTTTCGAGGTCAAGCCGCAATCGTTCCTTCCCTTCCTCGGGACTCATGGCTCCCATAGCGGAGGCGTTCTCAGCGTAAAGCCTTTCCACCTCAACCTCTGATACGTCTACCGTTCCCGCGGTGAGCTGTTTGCTCAACTCCTCAACCGAGAAGTTTCTCTTTTTTGCTTCGTCTTCCAGGATTGTCCGCAGGATAAGACCCTCAAGAGCAGCTATGCGGAGAGCGTATATTTGTTGCTGGAGCGGAAATACCTGGGCGGTAACCGACGCGTCGACCTGTCTTTGCGTGATTTTGCTCCCGTTTACCACCGCAACGACCTTGTCCTGATCCTGGGCACAGACGTTCCAGTTCGTTTGGAGTGCGGTAAGCGCGAGAATTGCAACGATGAGGAATTTTAGAGAGCTGAACCCGAAACGTGTCAGGCAGACTGATACCGAGTGAGTCATGTATTCTTCCTTTTCTTCCATGAGATCCGAGCCTTCAGTAGCGAGTGGAGGGGCGCTCGGAGTCGTTAACGATGGATGAGCTTTTCTGAGGTCAGGACTTTGAAGGAGTATTTTGCTTCAATCAGCACTGACTCTACGCCGCCGATGCGTTGAGGTCAAGACAAATTCTGAGCAAGTGCAGACAGGCCGACTTGCTAGGCGAGAACCAGCCGAGTAATATCGCCTCACCCCCGGAACTTCATTTATCAAGGAGGCCATTGTGGCTGATAAACCATTTCTGACTGACATTAAGACTTTGCGTGAGCGCGCGCGCAAACACATTGAGCAAGGTGCAGTTACGGAAGGCTATCGCGGCGACCGGGAAACCGTAATCAAGTTGCTGAATGAAGCGCTGGCGACGGAAATTGTGTGCGTGCTGCGTTACCGGCGGCATCACTTCATGGCTGCGGGCATCAATGCCGAAAGTGTGGCGGCCGAGTTTTTGATACACGCCAACGAAGAACAAGGTCACGCTGATTTGATCGCGGCGCGAATAGTTCAACTGAAGGGGGAGCCAAACTTCTCGCCTGAAGGCCTCCTGACCCGCAGTCACGCCGAATATGTCGAAGGCGATACGCTTATCGACATGATCAAAGAAGATCTGGTGGCGGAACGTATTGCGATCGACAGTTATCGTGACATGGTTAATTATGTCGGCAATGACGATTCGACCACTCGGCGCATGCTGGAAGGAATCCTGGCAATGGAAGAAGAGCACGCCGACGACCTTGTGAGTCTATTGGAAGGATTTAGCCCGCGAGATTTGTCGCAAGGTGCAGTCAGTTAACATTAGCCGGACATAAGCCGCGGTAAGAAATCCATCCGGCTTGTTGCCTTCGTCGATTCAAATCAACCGCGTGTTCGATCACAGCGTGATGCTTCCCCGGTAGGCATCACGCTTATTCACTTAGACTCTCTTGTTTGAACGCAAGCCAAAGACATCCCCACCCGGACGACCCAGCGTCTGTCGCAGTTGCGGCGCAATTGTCGGCGCCGGTCAGGACGCCTGCGCAGTTTGCGGCGCACCACTCAAGGCCGCGCCGGCCCGAGCCACGACTCCGGCCACCACCACCTATGACAACGAGACGATGCGCTTTGCACGCGCAGTCCTGGGCCGCCCTTATATCTTCACCATAGTCCTTCTGATCGCGAACTTCTTCCTGTTTCTTTTGATGTGGCGCTCGAGTGGCATGACCGGCAACGCCTTGTGGGTTTTCCCGGGGCCGGTGCTGGTCCACTATGGCGCGAAGTTGAATGTCCTGATTGATCAGCAGCCGCATCAATGGTGGCGCTTTGTTACGCCAATGTTCCTGCATGGCAACCTGCTTCATCTGCTGGTGAACATGTACAGCCTTTGGATGATCGGTCCCTACGTCGAAAAACTCTATGGCTCTGCCAGGTTTGTCTTCTTCTGGGTGGTGACCGGCATCGCCGGCGTAGTGGCGAGCTATTTGACTGTGGTCGGTCCCGGCAGGCAGTTGGGAACGCTGGGACGCTTCCTCCTGAAAACGCATGACGATCCATCGGTGGGAGCTTCCGGAGCACTGTTTGGTCTGGTGGGCGTACTCTTTGTTTTTGGCATCAAGTTTCGCAGCGAGTTACCGGAAGGTTTCAAACGCGCGTTTGGCACCGGTCTGCTGCCCGTCATCATGATCAATCTCTTCATCGGTTTCATGGGGCGTGGCTTTATTGACAATGCCGCACACCTGGGCGGGCTGTTTTCGGGAGCTGTGTTGGCTTTGGTGGTGAGTTATCGCCGGCCCGGCGAGCGCTCGAGTACGACTGTGGTCTGGCAAGTCCTCCAGGTGGCTTCACTGGCGCTGGTGGTATTCAGTTTCGAGCGCGCGGCTCAGCACGCCGGCGATCCGACCCCGTTCGATCAGACCACCGAAGAAGCTCAGCCGCCGGCCCCCACGGGCAAGGCGCTGGAGTTTTTGGAATTTGCCAAAGCCATAAATGAAGGACAGGACGTTTTCCTGGCGGCGGCCAAGGGGGATGCGAGTGGTGTCGACACCGCGGTCGCCACTTTGGAAAAGCTCGATGCTCCGGACATCAAAGCTGACCAGGTGAAACGGAAGTTACAAGCGTTGCTGCTGCGCACCAGGCAACCTGATCCTAAACTCAAGGGGCAGCTGCTCACCGACTTCCAGACCTGGGAAAAAGAATATGAAGTCTGGTTGAAGACCAACGGCAAAGCTTATGAATAGGAACTGATTCCGGAGTTGAAGAGGCTAATACGTCGAAGACATTTGATCACAGGCTATTCATATTTTTTTTGTGAGGAGAACATTGAGCAATGACAATCAAGAAGGTAGGCGTGTTGGGTTGTGGTCTGATGGGATCGGGTATCGCGCAGGTCGCGGCCAGCGCCGGTTTTGAAACAGTAGTAAGAGAAGTTTCCGATGATTTGATTCAACGCGGTTTTGCCGGTGTCGAAAAATCGCTTGCTAAGTTCGCCGAGAAGGGCGCCATCACCGGTGAACAGCAGCAGGAAATTCATGGCCGGCTCTCCGGCACGACCACCTTTGAAGCGCTGGCAGATTGCGACATCATTATCGAAGCGATCATTGAAAACCTGGAAGAGAAGCGCAAAACATACGCCGAGTTGGATCGCATTTGTAAGCCGGAGACGATCTTTGCTTCCAACACGTCATCGATCTCTATTACCGAAATGATGACGGCCACTTCGCCGGAACGACAAAAGCGATTTATCGGGATGCATTTTTTCAATCCCGTGCCGTTAATGAAACTGGTGGAAGTGATCCGCACCATCCTGACCGACGAAACTATCTATGAAGAGGCGATTGAGTTCGGCAAGCAGTTGGGCAAGACCACCGTACGCACCAGCGACAAGACCGGCTTTATCGTGAATCGGTTGCTGGTGCCTTACATGCTGGATGCAATTCGCGCTCTTGAAGAAGGGGTCGGCTCGATCACCGACATTGATACGGCGATGAAGCTGGGTCTGGGGTATCCGATGGGACCGTTTACGCTCGGAGACTTTGTAGGACTGGATACCACCTACTACATTGCCGAGATCATGTTCAATGAGTTTCGCGAAAAACGTTTCGCGCCGCCGCCTCTGTTGAAGCGCATGGTGCTGGCTGGTCTGTACGGTCGCAAATCCGGTCGAGGCTTTTACGATTACTCCACGGATCCAAAAAATCCGACACCGATGAATCTGGTGTAGTAAAGGGTTGATTAGGCCTCTTTTTCTTTGCGCCTTTACGCCTTTGCGGGAGATTCTCTTTTCGCCGGTGGGACGAGTCGACAAAAATTGACTCTCCCGCAAAGGCGCAAAGAGCGCAAAGGCACGGAACCTCGCCGCAAAAGAACTTGATTCAGTCATAAGTAATTTTTCCACAAAGAACCTCGTGAAGATAAGAAGATGGTTGAGAGGCAGAAATGAACGTACTAACATCAACCCCAGTAGTCGCAAAGCGCGTTTTCGTTCTGGCAATGACTGTGGGCCTACTAATCTCGAGTCCATCGACTTCTCAACCGCAGCGCGCGCAGGAAACAGCGCCCGTCACCACATATCCAGCGCAGCTCTCGGCGGATTTGCGAAAGCTGCAAGAGGCGGCGCTGTCCAGCGACTACGCTTATCGCCAGCTTGCGCACTTGACCGACAGCATTGGACCACGCTTGAGCGGCTCGCCACAGGCTGCGGCGGCGGTGGAGTATATCGCCAAAGAGATGCGGCGGCTTGGCCTCGAAGTGAAACTCGAGAAACTCTCGGTGCCGCATTGGGTGCGTGGTGAAGAGACAGCCGCGTTGGTGCGTTACCCGGGGCAGGCGGAAGGGACCACGCAAAAGATCATTCTGACCGCACTCGGCGGCAGTGTCCCCACTGCGCCCGATGGCCTCAACGCCGAAGTTGTTGTCGTCAACAACTTCGATGAGCTGAAAGCGTTGGGCCGTGACAAAGTGGCCGGCAAGATCGTTCTCTTCAATGCGCGCTTTGATCGCCAAATGGCCGCGGAGGGATTCGGTGGCGAGGCCTACGGGCAAGCCGTCGCGTACCGCAGCGGCGGCGCCAGTGCGGCCGCTCGCTTAGGGGCGGTCGCCGCCTTGAATCGCTCAGCCGGGGGCGCGGAATTTCGCCTGCCGCACACAGGCGCGTTGCGTTATCCCGATGACGCGCCAAAGATTCCCGCGGCCGCGGTAACCGCTGAAGATGGAGATTTGATCGCGCGCCTCGCCGCGCTGGGAACCGTGCGCATGCAGCTGCTGCTTACGCCAAAGCAGTTGCCCGATGCGGAAAGTTACAACGTGATCGCAGACTTCAAGGGCAGCGAGCATCCCGAGCAAATCATTATCGTTTCCGGTCACCTTGATTCCTGGGACCTGGGAACGGGAGCGATCGATGATGGCGCCGGCGTGGTGATCGCCATGCAGACGGTACAGTTGCTGAAACAACTCCACCTGCGTCCGAAACGCACTATTCGTTTTATCGCGTGGATGAACGAAGAGAATGGAGTAGTTGGTGGCCGCACTTATGCGAAGGATCATGCCGGCGAGATCGCCAATCACTTCGCGGCCATCGAGAGTGATCGAGGCGCGGGACATCCCCTCGGGTTCGAGGTGAAAGGCAGGCCTGAGGTTCTGCCGCTCTTACAACCAATGTCGGCGATACTGCAAACGTCGGGCGCGGGGTTGTTGCAGATAACCACGGGCACTGAGACGGATATTTCTCCACTGGGTACGGCCGGCGTGCCATCGTTCGGATTGTGGCAAGACACGAGGACCTATTTCGATTATCACCACACAGCCGCCGACACGCTCGACAAAGTAGTGCCTCGCGAGCTCGCCGAAAACGCTGCGGCGATGGCCGTGCTGGCGTATACGCTGGCGAATCTGCCGCAGCCGTTACCGCGTTAATGATTTGTGGCATGGGCATCCTGCCCATGTTTCTCGCGCATCAGTCTTGCTTCCTCTTTACTTGAACCCTGCGCAACTTCACGGGCGGGACGCCCGTGCCACGTTCTACTCCTTGGGATTTCCAGGTCCATTGCAGCGGCATTTTGGATCATCAAGCCTACAAGGACTTGAACACGTAACCGCACCGTTCGCGCTTCTTCCGCGATCAGCCTGCGTCGACCCTGATGGCCCAGTAGTCCTTTGGACGGCGAATGAACCAAAGGTAATCGCGAATGCCAGGACAAAAGTTTCCAGAAAAGACATGGTTTCCTCCCTATACAGCCAGTTGATTCCGGGCGCGCACTTTCTAACGAACCCATCTCAACAAGTTTCTTGTCAACGAGTTTCTTGCACTACTTTCTTGTTTGCATCGCAAGGACCATGCCTGTCTTTTTCTCCTTGCACTGCTGTCATTTTCGTTTGGTACCTGTTCCATCATCAATCAATGCTATCCGCCGGTGAAGTAATCCCAAACACTTGCCGAGGTGCATCTTGGCGGCGATCACGAATCTGTAGTTGTTCGGCAAGATCATCACAATCTTTGTTAGTATTTAAGAGATGTCCCCGGACCGCGTCATCGTAATTGTCTACACAACCCTCTACCGCAAAGGCGGCAGGCAGTTCCCTATCGTGGCCAACACCCTGGCCCGCGAGAAAAAAAAGAGCGGCTTTGCCGGCGAGATCATCTCGCGCGCTGTAGAAAGCAAACGCGAAGTCCTGGAAATCTTTGCCTCCCTACAATCCGCGGGAAAGTTGATTAGCGAATTCCACTTTGTCGGTCATTCGGGAATGTATGGACCAATGTTCGGCACGGTTGCTTTTCCTGAACAGTTCAGTCCTTACGAATGGGAAACAATGCAGATCCCTTTTGCGCCGGACGCCTCGGCATATTTTCACTGTTGTCGCTCGGCACGTTGGTTTGCGCCTTACTTTGCCCGCACTTTCAGCGTGAACGCCTACGGCTTTTTCTGGTACACCACTTTTTCCCGGAGCAAGACGCGCTATCGTTATGCTTCAGCCACGGCAGCCACTGAAGTGCTTTACACGATCGGCTGCAAGGGTCGGAAATCGCATGGTCTGGCTGCTTCGCTGGTGAAGTTTTCCGGCTTCATGCCCGCCGAAGAAATGAAGATGTTTGGGCCGCGGCCCCTGACGGGCGATCCTTCATACAACAAGGTGGCGGCACTATATGACGCGGCCTTCACGGATATCACCGTGAGAAGGGATGAATGGGAATGGCTCAACCAGCATCTTCCCGGGACCAGCGAGCTGAGTGTGCTGGACATTGGCTGTGGCAATGGCGCGCTGCTTCATGCCTTAAGTGAGCGGATAAAATATGGGGCCGGCGTCGATGAGTCTGAAGCCATTCTCGAAAAGGCGCGGCAAAGAAACGCGGCGCACAAGAACCTGGAGTTTGCGAAAATCAATTCACCGGCTTTGCCTTTCGGCGACGCAACGTTCGATGTTGTCATCTCGCTGATGTCGTTTCGTTATCTTGACTGGGATCCGTTGTTGACTGAGGTGCGTCGTGTGCTCAAACCCGATGGGCGATTTTTGATCGTGGACATGGTCACTGTCCCGGTGAAAAGGAAAGAGTATGCGCAGTTGATCAGGGATAAACTGCGCACCATGTTTGGCCGGCGGACGAACCCCGACTTCAAAGCAAATTTGCAAAAGCTGGTCAGCCATCCCGACTGGAAGAAAATGTTGGAGTACAACCCGATACGTTCCGAGCATGAAATGAAGTGGTACCTCGAAAGCCGCTTTGCCGGACAAAAGATGGAGATTCTGAATCTCGGTTGGAATGCGCGCATCGTCGCTTTTGATTCCGGGCCCGTAGCCGAGGGCGTGGAAGTGAAACTGTCGTATCCGTAAGTGAGGTTGTATTACGCCAAAGGGCGTTGGCCAATGTCAGCCCAGGGTTGCTTCAACCCTGGGTCCAGATAGCATCAACTGACTTAACGCCGAAGGTGTTGGCGAATCTTGGGTAAGAAACTGGCGGACTCTTTCAGAGTTCCGTTGGCTATTGAGAATTTGATCCCGGGGTTGAAGCAACCCTGGGCTGTAATTGGCGAACGCCCTCGGCGTTTAGGCTATGGTCTAGCGTCATGACACAGAACTCTTATCTTGCCATCGTCGATTGGGGCATTGGTGGTCTTGGCATCCACCAATTGATTAAGTCCAGGCTGGGCAATGTGCCCGTACTTTACTTTTCCGACACTGGCGTAACACCCTACGGAAGAATGTCGCGCGCAGAATTAATAGCACGCCTGAATGCGGTAATAGATTTTCTTCGTTCCCGTGGCGTAACCCATGTTGTTTTCGGCTGCAACGCGGCCAGCACCGTTATTCCTTTGCTCGAGTCCGGCGATCTCAAACTGGAGGGAATAATCGAAAGTGCTGTTCGCCTCACTCAAAGGACACAGCCGCGCCGGCTCGCGTTGATTGGAGGTCGCCGCACAGTCCTTTCAGGTGTCTACCGCAGAGCGCTGGCTAAACGCGGCATAAATGTCGAACAGCGCATCGCCCAACCGCTCTCTGCTTTGATCGAGAGTGGCGATGTTTCTTCCGACACGCTGCGCCGCCAATGTCAGGCGATACTTGCTCCGATAAAAAACTCGTCGCACATTTTACTTGCGTGTACACACTATCCCGCGGTTCTTCCGATCTTAAAAGAGTGCGTCTCGCCAAACACAGTCTTGATCGATCCCGCAGCTGAGTTGGTGAATAAGATCAAGCGGTGGCCATTAACACGCGGAGGCGCGGATATCTTTCTCACTTCCGGCGATCCTCAGAAAATGAAAACTGCTGCTTTCAAGGCCTTTGGAAGTAAATTGAAAAGGGTGGACCAGGTAACAGTCTAAGAAGGAGCAGGAGGCAGGAGGCAGGAGCAGGAAGCAGGACAAAAGCTGGGCCAGACTTTCGCTTCCAGGACTGGCAGCACCAAGGATTTTGTGTAAACGATCGTCTTTAGTTTCTGTCCGGCTGCTTTCGTCCTGATTTGTCAGCAGCAGTAGGGGCTGTGGGAACGGTGGAAAAATGTAGTTTGTTTTTCCACGGTTTCCATAGCCCGGTTTTTTGTGTCGTCGGTTCATGCCGCAATCAGCTCCGCGCTTAGTTCGCCGGCAGCCGGTTTTCGTAGATGATGGCGAAGCGATTGAGCGCGTCCTTCCACGCGTGGAGCGGCATGGTCCACTTTTTCGCGATGTTGCGCAGAGCCAGATAGAGCAGTTTCGAAACCGCCTCATCGTTGGGAAACGAGCCGCGCGCTTTGGTCACCTTGCGTAGCGACATGTTCAGCGACTCGATTGCGTTGGTTGTGTAAATTACCTTCCGAATCTCCGGCGGGTGCGCGAAGAACGGAATCACGCGGGTCCAGTTGCCGCGCCAGGACTTCGCGATCATCGAAAACTTCGCGTCCCACTTCAGACTGAACTCGGCCAGTCGTTGCTCGGCTTCGACGTCGGTCGCGGCGGTGTAAATCGTCTTCAGGTCCCGGGCCACTTCCTTGCGCTGTTTCCAGCCCACATAGTTCAGCGAGTACCGCACCAGATGCACGATGCACAACTGCACTTCCGTTTGCGGGAAGACACTTTCAATCGCTTCCGGAAAGCCTTTCAGTCCGTCCACACAGGCGATAAAGATGTCAGTTACGCCGCGATTCTTCAGTTCCGTCACCACTTGCAGCCAGAACTTCGCGCCTTCCGTTTGCGCGATCCACAACCCCAGCACTTCTTTGTAGCCCTCGATCGTCACCCCAATCGCCAGGTAGATCGCTTTGTTTTTGACGTGTCCGCTATCTCTCACTTTGAACTGGATCGCGTCCAGATACATGATCGGATAGACCGCCTCGAGCTGCCGGTTCTGCCAAGTCTTCACTTCATCGAGCACTTCATCTGTCACGCTCGAGATCAACCCTGGCGAGACTTCTACGTGATAGATCTCTTCGAGATGTTGTTGAATCTCGCGCGTTGACAGCCCGCGCGCGTACAGCGAGATGATGTTCGCGTCGAAACCCGTGAAGCGCGTCTGATGCTTCTCGATGATCTGCGGCTCAAACGTCCCATTCCGATCCCGCGGCAGCTCCAGCGCCAACTCCCCAAACGTTCCTTTGATCGTCTTGGCCGATTTGCCGTTCCGCGAGTTGCCGCTGTTGTTTCCGGCCGCGTCGTGCTTGTCATAGCCGACGTGCTCGGTCATCTCCGCGGCCATCGCCCGTTCCAGTAACTGCTTA
Organism: Acidobacteriota bacterium; assembly: GCA_025463135.1. Taxonomy (GTDB): domain Bacteria; phylum Acidobacteriota; class Blastocatellia; order Pyrinomonadales; family Pyrinomonadaceae; genus JAOAPY01. The sequence continues at coordinate 91,766 of JAOAPY010000008.1, read as the reverse complement.
GTCAGTTGCTTCAACAGCCCGTTTTCGCCGATTAGATCCTCAGGCTTTTTGTAGTTCTTCAGCAGATTATCAATGAGCTCATTGTCTATCGTCATTTGGTCTCCTGTTGCTAACCTTAGCGGGTTAGCCGCTGGATGACCATTTACACAAAACTATTTACACCCTCCCAGGACTGCACCCGCCGAACTACCTGCCCTCTGCTCCTGCCACCCGCTCCTGCCGCCTGCTCCTGCCGCCTGCTCCTGCCGCCTGCTCCTGCCCTCTGCTCCTTCCTCCCGAGGTCACTTGAGGCCATGTTGGCAATCCCCTATACTGAAAAGGCCCTGCTCGTAATGCGAGTTGTTAGCGTGCGCGCGGCATAGCAAACTAACAGGTTGCGTTGCATAGAGGACATAAGGGACAGACAAACTTGCCAACAGTTACACATCAAGGACGGTTGAACGCGGAAGGATTTCGCTTCGCGATCATCGCCAGCCGCTGGAATGATTTCATTACCGGGCGGCTGGTCGAGGGCGCGCTTGATGGTCTCGATCGTTTAGGGGCGGCGGAAGACGACGTCGAACTCTACAAGGTTCCCGGCTCGTTTGAGATTCCTTTGCTGGCTTTGAAAGTGGCAGAGTCCCGTAAGTTCGACGCGGTCATCTGTGTGGGCACGGTCATTCGTGGTCAAACTCCGCATTTCGAGTACATAGCCGGCGAGGTAACCAAAGGGATCGCCCAGGCAGGCATGCAGACCGGTGTTCCGGTGATCTATGGCATCGTGACGGCCGACACGCTGGAACAGGCCATCGATCGCGCGGGCGCCAAACAGGGCAACAAGGGATTCGAAGCCGCGATGACGGCGGTCGAATTAGTAAATCTTTACCAGGAAGTTTTTAAAAAGGATGAAGGAAAGCGGACACGGGGACGAGGAGTCGCGGAGACGCGGAGAAAATAGGGCGAGAGTCCTGGTGTTTCTCCGCGTCACCGTGTCTCCCTGTCACTCCATCCGTTTCCTTAGTGCATTATGGGTTCTCGCCGTAAGGCGCGCGAATGCGCCTTGCAAATGCTCTTTGCGGCTGACGTTTCACAGACTGCCCCGGACGATCTGGTAAAGACGTACTGGGCGGAACTTGGTGAAACTGAAATTGAAGCGCCGGCGCGTGAGTTTGCCACGCGCCTGGCGATTGGTACCCTTGCGCATACCACGGAACTGGATGAACGCATCCGCCTGCGCGCCGAGCACTGGCGTATCTCGCGGATGGCGATTGTCGACCGCAATATCCTGCGCCTCGCTGTCTACGAATTCCTTCACGAACCTACACCTCGCACCGTTGCGATTAATGAAGCCCTGGAAATAGCGCGCCGCTTCTCGACCTACGAAGCAACGCAATTTATCAACGGCATCCTCGATGCGATCAAGCGCGATCTCGACGAACACCAGCCTCAGACGAACGTCGACGAGAGTATCGAGTCTACTGACGATGAGAATGGTCCGCAGGAATCCGCGGATTCCGCGGACTAAAGCGCAAAGGGCAAAGGGCTAAGCGCAAAGAGCAAAGAGCAAAGAGGTTCGCCCTTTGCCCTTGGCTCTTTGCCCTTACCACTTCGCCCTTTGCTCCTGGCTCTTTGCGCCTTACTATCTTCGCCGTGGACCTGCGCACGCAACGCGAATTCCTGGTAGACCTCGAAGAACTGGTCGAACAACTGTTCGCCGACACGGAAGAACTCCGTCAACAGGAAGCTCAGGGACCAGTGCGGCGCGAATTGCTTGCCAGTATTTTTCGGCATGTGCATAGCATCAAAGGCGTAGCGGCAACGGCCGGCTTTAATAGTGTCAGTGAACTGGCCCATCAAACCGAGACCCTGTTGGATGGGGCCCGTTCCGGTCGCGTCACGGTTGCCGCCTTGTTTGTGGAGTTGCTCGATGAAGCAGCCAACGCCATCTCGGAAAGCCTGAGTGCGATGGCTGCCGGCACTGACCCGGCGTCTTCCACCAGTCTCATGCAAAGTATCCAAAATTTGAGTCAGCAGAATGTGCCGGTGCAAACAGGTATGCCGCTGCCTGACTTACCTTCCGACTTTGCCGCGGCTTTGAACGTGAATGAGAAAGAATCGCTGTTGGAGGCGCTACGCCAGGATGAGAAGATCTACCTCGTCAACGCCCATTTTGACCTCGCGGTTTTTGATAAAGAGTTCCATGACCTGAGAACAATCCTGGCCCAACAAGGCACCGTTATTTCTTCAATGCCGAGCGCGGACAGTTCGCGCCCGGACCGAGTCGGCTTTCGCATTCTGTATTCATCCGAGCTCGCATTGCCCGATCTACAGAACGAGCTGGCGACTTTTCCGAAGGTGGTTATCAGCACGGTACCTGTTACCAGCGCAGCCGCTCAGTGCGACGCAAGCACGCTCGCGCCGGAGTCAATTCCCGCCGTCACTGCGACAACGCCTGCTTCCAGCTTTGTACGCATTGAGATCGAAGAACTTGATCGTCTGATCTCAGCCTCGCACGAACTTTTTGGGCAGACGGTCCTGGCGCTCGACCTGGTCTCAGATAATTTGGCAGCGGATTCTCAGACGGAATTAAAAAACCTGGACGCGCAGATCCGGCAATCGCTGGTTTCGCTTGAAGAGCAGATCATTCAATTGCGGATGGTTTCTCCCGAGCGGGTCATGCAGCGGGCCGTGCGCGCCGGACGTGTGGCCGCGCGCGTCAGTGGCAAGGAGATAGAATTCAGTATCGTCGGCAGTAAGATGCGGATCGATAAAGTAGCCGGTGACGCGATTGCCGATCCGCTATTGCATCTGGTTCGCAATGCGGTGGACCAGGGTATCGAAACACCGACCGAGCGAGTTCAGGCCGGCAAATCCCCGCTGGGTCGCGTGCGCATAGAAGCAAGCTCACACGGCGGTCGAGTGCGGGTTGTAGTGATCGACGATGGACGCGGGATTGATCCGGAAGTTGTTTCGCAGGCGGCCGTCAAACAGGGTCTGATCGCGGCAGGTACGTTGTTGAGCAGCGCCAAAAGTTTGCGTTTGATTTTTCGGCCCGGGTTTTCGACTGCGGCAACTGTATCGAACGTGTCAGGGCGCGGCGTGGGCCTGGATATTGTTGAGAGGGCCATCGAGCGCGCCGGCGGCGCCGTTCGTGTGCGCACGCAGGTGGGCCAGGGAACGGAATTTGAGATTCGCCTGCCGGCATCGCTGGGCGTGTTGCGTGCTCTGGTAGTTGTGTCTGATGGTCACCGATACTGCGTCGATGCCAGTCAGCTGGTGGATCAGTGTGAAATGGATCCCGGTGTGCAGCAGGAGCTTGCATCCGCGCAAACATTTCACTGGCGCAACGAAACGATGCCCTTGAGTGATCTGCGTGGATTGCTGGCGCAACCACCGGTGCAGTCAAGCCAACGTTGGGCAGTTCTGGTTTGCGATCTGCCCAAAGAGACCGCTCACGGAGAGCCCGCGCAAAATGATCGCCAGGCGATCATCGTCGACGCAATCGAAGGAACCCAGGAAGTACTGGTGAGAGGTCTCGGCCGGCATGCAGCGTTGTGGCCGGGCGTCGTCGGCGCTGCGGAGCTCTGGGATGGGACGCTTGCGTTAGTGCTGGATCTGCCGTTACTGGTGTCAGTAGGCAGTAGTTAGTTGTCAGTTGTCAGTTGTCAGTGTCAGTTGTGTACTTTGTTCTTTGTGCTTTGTTCCTTCTTTCTGCGATTAATGTTTGTTTCTCAAAGAGTAAGAACCAACTACAAAGACCCAAGTACAAAGAACACCACTGACAACTGACAACTGACAACTGACTACTGACTACCATTCTTGTAGATAACGCCATCCTTCATCACGAAGCGCACCCGGCGTAGCGCTGAAACATCGCGCGTGGGATCGCCTTCGACGGCGATCAAATCAGCAAAGAGTCCATTCCTGACCCGTCCAATCTTTTCCTCCTGATGCAAAACACGGGCGTTGACTGAAGTCGCCGATCGCAAGGCGTCTATGGTTGGCATGCCGAAATCGATCATTGTCTCGATCTCTTTCGCGTTATCACCATGGGCGAAGACGCCCACATCGCTGCCACTGGCAATCGTGACCCCGGCAGCGAGCGCGGCTTTGAAAACAGTTTTCTTTCGCTCCGCGTTGGCGCCGGCAATCGCCAGTGTGGGACAGAGCGCCACGCCGTGTTCTTTCATCAAGCGAAAGACTTCGGGTGTGCCCCCGTCGCCGTGCTCGATCGTTTCCACCCCGGCCAGTGTGGCGCGCCGCATTCCTTCGGTGGTGGTCGCGTGCGCCGATACGGGAACATTGGCACTGCGCGCGGTCTCTACAATGAGTTTCAATTCATCGAGCGAGAAAGTCGGCGCCGCTCCCTGCGTGCCCCAGCGATAGTCGGCATAGACCTTGATCCAGTCTGCGCCGTGACCGATCTGATCGCGCACCACACGCGTCAGGCCATCGATACCATCGGCTTCTTCGGCGCCCTGCGGCACACGCCACTCGGCGGCGTAACCCTTTGGACCATAACTCCCCGTCGCCACAATCGCGCGCGTCACCACCAACATTCGTGGTCCGGGAATGATTCCCTGCTGCACGGCTTGTTTCAATCCCACGTCCGCATAACCGGCGCCTTCGGTGCCCAGATCGCGAATGGTGGTAAAGCCCGCCAGCAGTGTATTGCGCAAATGATTGGTGGCGCGCGCGACCCGCAGGGTGAGTGACTCATGCGCCACCTGATCGTTCCACAGAGTCTCGCTGTAGGGATGCAGCAGTACATGCGAATGCGCCTCGATCAGTCCGGGCAGCAACGTCAACCCCGGTAAGTCAATCACCTTCGCATCCGCCGGCGCCTTAATCTCATTGGCTGGTCCAACCGCTGCGATCTTTTCACCGCGCACGAGCACCACCCAACCGTCGTGCAACTGCGCCGCCTCGCCATCAAAGATGTGCGCAGGCCTGAGGAGGAAGATACTGTCAGGGGCCTTCGAAGGGGGTGATTGTTGTTGGGCAGACTGATTCATCTCAGCAGCAAAAACAGTAACCAGGCTCACCAGGAAGAGAAGGATAACGCGCATAGGATAATCCTTTCGGGATAGATCTGAAATGAAACGGCGAGAGTATAACAGCCTGAACTCGCTACTCGCGAGATTGGCTCAAGCAGGAAACAGCTACCGCGGGAAGGCATTTTTTAGTCTCCCTGGTACCCAAATGCAAGGACAACTCAGATCACGTCTGGTTGGCGTTGCATAACATAATAAGTTCGCGTTACGCTTCGTGTGATTATGATTAGGTCCTTCGATCACAAAGGACTCCGAGATTTTTTTGAAACGGGAAGCAGACGTGGTATTTCACCCGAACTGGCGTCCCGGATTGCGAGGCGCTTGGATGTGCTGGAGGCAGCGCAAGAGCTTGCTGACATTGATGCGCATGGTTTCAACCTCCATCGACTCAAAGGTAACAGAGTCGGCGAGTGGGCCATCTCGGTCAGTGGAAACTGGCGAATAACGTTTAAGTTCGGAAAGGGCGAGGTGAGTGACGTTAATCTGGAGGATTATCATTAGGAGAGAACTCATGGGTACCAAAGCAAAGAGAAGACCTACTCACCCGGGAGAATTGTTGCGTGAAGAAACGCTACCCGCCGCCGCCCTAACGCAGTCCGAATTGGCCACGCGATTAGGCGTCTCGCGACGCGCCGTCAGTGATCTAGTTCACGAACGCCGTCCGGTAACGCCGGATTTGGCTCACAGACTGTCGCGTCTCTTCGAAACGACCCCTGAGTTTTGGCTACGACTCCAGCAGGCAGTTGATATCTGGGATGCGCTGCAAGCAAATCAGAGGGAATATGATCGCCTTAAGCCGTTAAATGAAAGAGCCGCTTAGATGAAGAAGATTTTGGTTAATCATCCTGAACGCAAATATGAAGCTGATGTCGATGACGAAGACTATGTTAACAACACACGCGCTAACTTGAGATATCTTACTTGTGTCCAATAGGCCAGGAATAGAAGGCTGTCCTGAGCTCATGTTACTGCCTCATTAATCGCTTGGTTTTTATGGCTCCTCACGCCCAGTCGACTTTCGGATGCATCGTATGCCACCTGGTAGCCTGCTCGTAGGCAAGTGCGACGCGCAACGGTGCGGCTTCGTCATAGACTCCACCGGTGAACATAATTGCCTGAGGCAGATTGTTGATAAAGCCGCAGGGTACACAGACTGCGGGGTGACCGGTGAGATTGGTAATCAGCAAACTGGCGCTGCCGGGCGCGGGCGAAACAAACACGTCCCACTGCGACATCAACTTTTCCATTTCATGCATCAGCAAAGTACGCGCACGTTGTGCCCGCAGGTATTCGACCGCGGGAACAAAGCGCGAGGTGCGAAATGAGTTGGGCCAGTCGCCGGCATCCTGACCGGAAAGCTGATTGACGCGGCCATCGCGAGTGATGTCGTCAAAAGCCGCTGCTGCCTCTGCTGTTAAGATGTAACGCAGCGAAGCGGTGGAAAACTTCGGCAGCTCAATCGGTGTCAGCTTGGCTCCCGCTTTTTCTAACGCGTCAATCGCATCCTTGTACAATGCGCGTCGCTGTTCGAATTGCTGGCGCTGTTGATCGGTCGTGGGTGTAAAGCCGGCGCCATCGAACTCAGTCTTCAAATACCCGATGCGCATGTCACCAAGTTTTCGCTGCGGGTCCCAATTGAATGGCGCATCTCCCACTGTCACATCGCGGCCATCCGGACCATAGATGGCGCTAAGCGCTGCCGCACAATCTTCCACGCCACGGCAAATGGGTCCAATCTTGTCCATGGTCCAACTCAGTCCCATCGCGCCGTAGCGGCTCACCCGGCCATAGGTGGGCCGCAGCCCGGTCACGCCGCAACGGGAAGACGGCGAAACGATTGAGCCCAGCGTTTCCGTGCCAATCGAAAACCCGACCAGGCCCGCCGCAGTAGCCGACGCGGGCCCGGCCGATGAGCCGCTGGACCCCAGGCGATCTTCGTCCGGCACCCAGGGGTTTCGCGTCACGCCGCCAAACCATTTCGGTCCCTGGGCCAGGGCCCCCATGGAAAGCTTTGCCAACAACACCGCGCCCGCCTGCTCCAAACGCTCGACCACTGCCGCGTTATAATCGATTACCTGATCGCGATAAGGTTCGGCGCCCCAGGTGGTCTTGATGCCTTTGGTTGCGAACAGGTCCTTGGCGCCCCAGGGAATGCCATGCAACGGACCGCGATACTTGCCGCGCTTGATTTCCGCATCCGCGGCCGCGGCTTGTTTCAAAGCCAGCTCTTCCGTGAGCGTCACGACGCAAAGCAATCTAGGTCCATAACGTTTCAAGCGCGCCAGATACATTTTTGTCAGATCAGTTGATGACACTTTGCGTGTGCGAAGAAACTCGGCCAGTTGGGGCACGGTGGCGAAGGCGAGATCGTCGACTGACTTGAACTGAGGCAATTCAACCTTACCGAAACGAAACTTTGTTTTCGCAACGTACAACTCTTTGCGCGCCCGCGCCGGATGAAACGCGATCGCCGGCTCGGTATCCAGCGGCACTTCGATTTTTCGCACCGTCTCATAGTTGTCGAGCAGCCGATTCACTCCCGGCAGGGCCATTGTTTCCTGCGCATCGTTCAACTCAATACCGATCAGCTTCTCTGCGGTATGCAGCATTTCCTTCGTGATACGCGGAGCCGGCGTGGGCGACGACGAAGGAGAAGGCACTGGCGAAGGAGTGGGTGTTTGGGAGACAGCAGTGAGCGGAAGATTCGAAGCCGCGAGTCCTGCTACGCCGAGGGCGGGCAGGAGTTTTACGAAGGACCGGCGATCGACGCCCGCCCTGGCGTTCTCGCCGGCCTTTGGTTTATTCGATTCAGTTCGCTTCTTTTTCATCGCGTCTCCTGATTTCACTATTACTGTATCGGGCCAGGATTCCATCGCCGGTTCTGCGGCTTCGCCGCCGCATAGTGCGGTGAAGCCGCAAATACAGAACCCTTCCTGCACTCGCGATGCAGAGCCGCACACTCCCAAAGGGCCTCTGGTTCTTTAGATCTATGCCTGATTGACAAACTTAGTTGTTCTTCCCGACCTAACGCATCATTGGTCCACTGGCTGCGCCTCCGGGAATCGCGCTGCCATACTTAATCCTCATGACTTTCGCGCTGCCTGACTTGTAGATATTGACGATAAACATATTGTCGTATTCGCTATCAGGAATTTCGGGAACGCTGCCGCCGCCCAGGGCAGCTATGATCTCAGGCACTGTGTTGCTGTGCCCGACCACCAGGATCGTCTGACCTCGGTTAATGGTGAGAATGCTGTTGACCAGGTCCCCGGTCTTCTTCGCATCCATGACATTGATGGCCAGGTGCAAATTATCAGCCAGGGGTTTTGCCGACTGTTGGGTGCGTTTGAATTGCGTACCGTAGATCGCGTTTATGCCCGCGGCGCCCAGCATGCGGACCAACTCCTGCGCTCGTGCCTGCCCGGCCGGACTGAGATCGGGATCGGGATTATTGGGCTCGATATTCTTTTCTGCGTGACGCACGATAATGACGGTGGTAAGCGGATGAGAGAAGGTCGCGAAGTACGCAAAGACAACCACCGCTCCGAGCACGGCGAAGAACATGGAAAAGACGATAATGGTTCTGAGTCTGGTCCGCGGTTCGGGCGTTTCGTCCATTTGAAAATGTCCAGATGCTGCTCTCTTTGAAATGGCCGTTTAACATATCACCAGCGCCAAATTATTTCGAGAGTTTTTAGAAGCAGACCTCACTGAACGCCGGGATGCAGGTAAAGTTCTTATCTCATTCTCGCCCGGTTTGAACCGGGCGATCCAATTTGCTCTTTTTATTTTTGAACCGTTTCAACGGTTTCTAAGTAGCGGGAGACGTAAACCGTTGAAACGGTTTTGGAAATCCTACGGGCCGCTGATCACCCGGTTGAAACCGGGTGAGAATGAGTGAACGAGCCGCCGATCCCTAGAGTGCAAACGAATTACGAAGATGATAGTCTTCATAATCTTCGAGTTGGAGAGGTTAAGGACTGGACTTCTGAAGAGGTGACAGCGAGTTGAGTACGAATAACACACAAGATCTCTCGGAAATGATCGCGGAAAACTTCGGCGCTAATGCCACGTACGTCGAAGGGTTGTTAGGCCGCTTTCGCAGTAATCCACAGTTGGTTGACGAATCATGGCGCGCTTATTTCGCGGAATTATTGGGCGAAGAAGCCGATGTCGCCACAAGCACTGCGCCCGCGCCGTCAGAGAATGGAAGCAACACTGCAACCGTCGCAACTGCAACGCCGTCAGCCCCGGCCGGGGCGGTTTTGACGCCCGCGCCGACTGCGGCCGCCGCACCCGCTGCCGAACGCAAACCTGTCGCCACACAGGCGGCTCAGGATGGTGTGGAAGCAGTCCCAATTCGTGGCGCGGCCCTGAAAATAGTCGAGAACATGGAAGCGAGCTTGCAGGTGCCAACGGCTACCTCGCAGCGACGCATTCCGGTCAAGCTCCTGGATGAAAACCGTCGCACCATCAACCGACACCTCGAAGAAGCCGATCGAGGCAAGGCTTCCTACACACATGTGATCGCCTGGGCCATCCTGCGCGCTCTGGAAGATTTCCCGCAACTCAACGATGGCTATGACGAAAGGGAGGGCACACCGGTTCGTTTGCGTCGTCGCAGTGTGAACTTCGGTGTGGCGATCGATCTTGAAAAGAAAGATGGCACGCGCTCGTTGCTGGTACCTAACATCAAGAATGCAAACGTGCTCAGCTTCTCGGAATTTCTGGCCGCGTACGACGATGTTGTCAGGCGCGCGCGCGGAGGAAAACTCCAGGTCGCCGATTTTCAGGGCACCACCGTCTCGCTGACTAATCCCGGCACGCTGGGAACAGTTGCTTCGATGCCGCGACTGATGGTCGGCCAGTCGTTGATTATTGCCACGGGAGCAATCGAATACCCGGCCGAGTATCAGGCCATGGCGCCGGTGGCCTTATCGCAACTCGGCATCAGCAAGGCCATTACCATCAGCAGCACCTATGACCATCGCGTTGTTCAGGGAGCAGAGTCGGGCGCGTTCCTTGCGCGAGTTCACGAATTGCTCATAGGCAAGCACAATTTTTACGACGAGATTTTTGCCGACCTCGCCATTCCCTACCCTCCGCTGCGCTGGAACATTGATCGCAATCCGTTCTTTCTCGGCGGCGATCAAACGCACGAGCAAACCGTGCGCCAGGCCCGAGTCATGGAATTGATCAATGCCTATCGCGTGAGGGGACACTTGATTGCCGATATCGATCCGCTGCATGCGATGCCGGTGCTGTATCACCCCGAGCTGGATATTGAAACTTATAACCTGTCCCTCTGGGACCTCGATCGCATTTTCATCACCGGTGGTTTGGGCGGCACTGAGAGCGCCACGCTGCGCGAAATTCTCGACATCCTGCGGCGCGCGTATTGCGGCAAAGTCGGAACTGAATATCGCCACATTCAGAGCAAAGAAGAGAAGATCTGGATCCGCGAAGCAATCCGCAAACACTTTGTCAGCCCGGAACCGCTGGCCCCGGAAATCAGGAAACAGCTCTTGTGGAAGCTGATCTCCGCCGAACAATTCGAACGCTTTCTCGGCACCAAATATCTGGGCCAGAAGCGTTTCTCGCTCGAAGGCTGCGAGACAATTATTCCACTCCTCGATCAGTTGGTGCAGGGAGCGGGTGCGCGCGGCGTGGAGGAGATCACGATGGGGATGGCCCATCGCGGTCGTTTGAATGTACTGGCGAATGTCATCGGTCAATTCTGTGAACGCATCTTTGCAGCGTTCGAAGGCTCGACGCATCCATCGTTTCCCGCCGATGAAGGTGACGTGAAATATCATCAGGGCGCGGTCGGCGAACGTGATACCGCCGACGGCCGCAAAGTCAGGCTGACCCTCTCACCTAATCCCAGTCATTTGGAAGCGGTGGATCCGGTTGTCGAAGGGATGGTGCGGGCGCGACAGGATCTGCTGGAGCACGGTACGGGCGCCCCACGCGAAGAGGTTATCGATCGGGTCCTGCCGGTATTGTTACACGGCGACGCGGCCTTTGCCGGACAGGGCGTGGTGATGGAAACCTTGAACTTCGCCGGACTGCGGGGCTACTCCACGGGCGGCACGATTCACATCATCATCAACAATCAGATTGGGTTTACTACTTCGCCGGCGGCGGGCCGCTCAACCATCTACTCAACAGACATCGCGCGTATGATGCAGTTGCCGATCTTTCACATCAATGGCGACGACCCCGAGGCCGCTTACCGCGTCCTGCAGATCGCGTTCGATTACCGGCAGGAGTTCAACAAAGACGTCGTGCTGGACGTCGTCGGTTTTCGCAAGCTCGGCCACAACGAAACGGATGAGCCAAGCTATACCCAGCCGTTGATGTACGCGCGTGTGAAGGCGCATCCCGGGGTCCGCACCATCTATGCAAAGAAATTGATCAAGGAAGGCGTCATCGATGAGACTGAACTCAACGAGATGCTGGCCGAACGGACCCGCCGACTCGAAGGCTCGCAGGCGCGCGCCAAAGAGGTGGTAGCACAAAAGCCGGCGGTACAGCTGGCGCCACCTCTGGAAGAGCTCGATGGTTCTGAAGTTGTCGAGACCGGTGTGGAGGCTGAGGTTATACGCGACCTCGCGCATAAGATCGCGGTGGTGCCCGAAGCCTTCAATATCAATCCCAAGATGGTGGGCCAACTGGCCCGTCGCGCAAAAATGGGCGAAGGAGCATTGCCGCTCGATTGGGCCTTTGCGGAAGCAGTGGCCTTTGGCTCGCTGGTTGTCGACGGCTCGCGTGTGCGTCTTAGCGGTCAGGATTCCGGCCGCGGCACATTCAGCCAGCGCCACGCAGTTCTTTACGACACGCAGACCGGCAAACCCTGGGCCCCGCTTTCCGAATTGCGTTCCACGGTCAAGCCTGACGCGCGCTTTGATGTCTTCGACAGCTCACTCTCTGAAGAAGGCGTGCTGGGTTTCGAATACGGCTATTCGGTGGTAGCGAGTGATGCGTTGGTTTTGTGGGAGGCGCAGTTTGGCGACTTCAGTAACGGCGCCCAGGTTGATATCGATCAATACATCTCAGCCGGAGAAGACAAGTGGAAACAAACGGCGCGCCTGGGAATGCTGTTGCCGCACGGCTATGAAGGCCAGGGGCCGGAACATTCGAGCGCCAGGCTGGAGAGATACCTGCAACTCTGTGCTGAAAATAATCTCGCAGTCTGCAATCCGACGACCCCGGCGCAGTATTTTCATTTGCTTCGTCGTCAGGTAAGGCCGGGCTTTGAACGACCGCTCGTGGTGATGACTCCAAAGAGTTTGCTGCGTCTGCCGGCCGCCACTTCATCATTGGATCAACTGACCAGCGGCGGTTTCCATGCCGTGCTCGATGATCCAAATTACAGTACCGGGAGCGGACCGGGTTCCCCCGACGGGCAGCCCGGCGGGGGTGGTGGTAGCGACCGGCTGAGTGGCGATGATCAGGGAGCTCGTGATGAAGTGCAACGCATCGTCCTCTGCAGCGGCAAGGTCTACTACGATCTAAATGAAGCGCGTAAGAAAGCTGTTGATGCGGTCCCTTCATCTCAAAAGCGCGTCTCAATCATTCGCCTCGAACAGTTCTATCCTTTTCCCGCAAAGTTATTGACGGAAATTATCGGCGGATATGCCAATGCCAAAGAATTGGTCTGGTGTCAGGAGGAACCAAAGAACATGGGCGGCTGGACCTTTGTCGAGCCGCGCCTGGAAAATCTCCTCCCGCAATTCGACCGTCCACGCTATGCCGGCCGCGCCGCCTCTGCCAGCCCCGCCACCGGGTCGTATGCGATTCATCAACTCGAGCAGGCGCAATTGCTGCGTGAGGCCCTGGAGTTTTCCTGAGGGCAAACTGCCTTTTGTAACGCAACCCGTTAATTTGCGATCGTTGAATGGCCTTCAATGCGCACGCGAGCCGGGTTCCCAGTCCGCAACCGGCTTTACGTTACAAAGTACTTGACACGAATCCCGCCGCATGTAATCATCCGAGTCATGCCGACCACACTGGTAGCCCCGGCAGCACCGAACCGCTCAGAACACGATGAGCCGCCCGCTCTGCATGAGCGGGCGATGGACAACCTGCGCTACATCCGCGAGACGATGGAACGCGCCTCTGCGTTTACCGGGATCTCGGGTTGGGGCCAGGTCGCCATTGGCGTGACGGCCCTGGCTGCGGCGCTGTTGGCGGCCCAGCAGCCCACCGTGAGATCGTGGCTGGCGGTCTGGTTCGTTGAAGCTTTGTTCTCTCTTTTAATAGCCGGCTGGTCCATGGATCGAAAGGCACGCGCGGTCCGGATGCCCTTGTTTTCCGGCCCGGGACGCAAAGTGGCTTTCAGCTTGTCGCCGCCGCTTTTTGCCGGCGCCTTGCTGACTGCGGTGCTGTATCGCGCAAAGCTTACGAATGCGATTCCCGGCGTATGGCTGCTCTTATACGGAACCGGAGTCGTCACCGGCGGCATGTTTTCAGTGAGCATCGTACCGGTCATGGGTTTATGTTTTATGACTCTGGGCGCGGCGGCCCTGTTTGCGCCGGCCTTTATGGCGAACTGGTTCCTGGCCCTGGGATTTGGAGTGCTGCACATAACGTTCGGCATAGTTATCGCGAGGAGGTATGGTGGCTAAATCATCAGCGTTAAAGCAATCGCAGCAAAGAAAGCAGGAGAGCAAGCACGAGAGCGGCCGTGGTCCGCAAGACATTCGCTCGGGCAAACCAAAGATCGCCGCGCCGGAGACACTGGATCGGCTGATCCATGAACGGCTGCGTCTCGGAATTGTCAGTGCGCTCGCAGCCAATGAATCGCTGACTTTCAATGATCTGAAGAACCTGATGCATATCACGGACGGCAATCTAAGCGTCCATGCACGCAAGCTCGAAGATGCCGGATACATTAGCTGCAACAAGTTTTTCGAGGGCCGCGTGCCCAGGACCGAATACAAGCTGACGTCCCCAGGTCGTCGGGCCCTCGAAGGCTATCTCAATCACATGGAAAGCCTGATCAAACAAATGCGTGGGCGCTAGGGTTCTCTTTTTTTGTCATTATGCTTTGCGAAATAAAGCGCTTTGCTGGACTCCCGGCGGCAGCCCTCGCGGCTTTGCCGCCGCACAGTGCGGTAAGGCGAAATGGTAGTTCGACAAACTTCAGTTTGTCGCTGGCTTCCGCGAAGACCGTTGCGGATACAAACGACAAACTAAAGTTTGTCGGACATTCAAGCCGGCGATATGGGTCATGTAGATCGCTACACACAGCTAATGTGGGTAGCCACATTGAGGGACCGCGACGGCGGGTTTACAAATCTTAGGCAAAACAAATGCTCGAATCATTCACTCAATCACGTAACGAATTTTCAACTGCAAGGAGTTTCTCCATGGTTAAGCGTATTACGGCAATCGCTTTCATCTTCGTTTGTGCGTCGGTAGCCTGGGCCATTCTCGGCGGCACAATTTTTTCGCGTACTTACGATTCGAGTAATCGTTCCTCGGGCGAGGTAGAGTCACTCTGGGGCACTCCGCAAAATCAGACGCCACCCAAAGCCAGCTTTATCCAGGTCAACGCCAGGAACGAAGAAAGCCTGGAGAACGGCAAAAAGATAGTGCGCAAGGTCGAAGACAAATTCGAAGTGCCTTTGCCGCTCGACAGCAGTCGCGTGGCTGTGGCACTGGACCTTGCACACCGGCAGAAGGGTCTGCTTTGGTACAGCACGTATAAAGTGAATTACGGCGGCCTCTACAGCTTTCACAACACCAGCGACAAGGAACAGCTGGTGACCTTTACTTTGGGTTTCCCGGCGTCACAGGCGATCTATGACGACCTGGTGTTCAATATTGATGACGTGCCAATTACAATTACCAATGGAAAGAATTCAGCGAGTGGCGTTACGAAACTGGCTGCCGGCAAGACGGCAACGCTGAAGGTGGGTTATCACTCACAGGGTCTGAATGAGTGGCGCTACAGCTTTGGCAGTACCGAGGTGGCCCAGGTGCGTGACTTTGCCCTCAATATGAAAACGAACTTCAAGGACATAGACTTTCCCGACAACACGATTTCACCGACTGAAAAGCACGAAACGACCAACGGTTGGGACCTTAACTGGTCCTACAAGAACCTGCTATCGGGCTATCAGATCGCCATGGTCATGCCTGAGAAGTTACAACCCGGACCACTGGCCGGAAAGATTAGTCTCTTCGCGCCGGTCTCACTCTTCTTCTTCTTTTTTCTGATGTTCATCATCACGACCATGCGCGGCATCGAGCTGCATCCGATGAATTACTTCTTTTTGGCTACGGCATTTTTTGCTTTTCACTTGTTGCTTGCGTATTTGGTCGATCATGTTTCGATCCACGCGGCCTTCGCCATCTCTTCGGTGGTTTCGGTATTTCTGGTGGTGAGTTATCTGCGCCTGGTAATCGGGATCCAGTTTGCCAGTCGCGAGGCAGCGGTCGCGCAATTCGTTTACCTCGTACTCTTCTCCTATGCGTTCTTCCTGAAGGGCTTCACCGGCCTGGCCATCACCATTGGCTCGGTGACCACTCTGTTCGTAGTCATGCAGGTCACTGGGCGGATTCGCTGGGCCGAGAAGTTTGCTGTCAAAGCAGCGGAGCCCACGACGCAATTGAGTTAATAGCTGGTAACAACGGGCGCGGGTGCCTGCCCGCGAGTTCGTCATTGGAGGACGCTACAATGAATCAGGAAGCGCAACCGGCCAAGCTGGGATTTTGGGCGCGGCAATTCCAGCCCAGGGGCGGTAAGAATCAGATTCTCTTTGACGTACTGTTCGGCGCAGTGGGTCCTATTCTCTGTTTCGCCTTTGACCCAGTAGCATTTCGCGGCGGTATTCTGGGCAAGCCGTTATTGGGGGACTATCAGACCTTTGCGTATTTATTCAGCGGGTTTGAAATCCTGGTGCTCATACTCTGGTTAAGCTGGGGAGCGCGGCTGGATTTTCTTAATAACTTCGTGGGTGGCATTCTGGTTGGTGGAGCCATCTTCTGCGCCGTTCTTGGTTGCCTGCTGGTTCCTTATAGCTTGATGGGACTGGTACTAGTCATCGGCGTTTTGGGTTTCACACCCTTCATCACGGCATTTGTCTATTTTCGCAATGGCTATCGAGCGTTTCAGAGCCAGGGCGGCCTGGCCGCCGACCCCTTGCAGGGCGGCTCCCTACTACTCGGTTGCCTGTTGGCATTCGCCATGCCGGTATTGCTTTCAATCGGCATCAATCAGTTCGTCAGTAATTCGGTTGAGGAGATTATTCATGGCGATGCCCAGCAAGCGTCAATCGCAGCCCGCCGCGTAAGGCCGCTCAGCCTCCTCAGCGGCGCAAAATTTGACCGCATAGTTGATGAATACATGAAAGATTCATCAGACCTCCCGCGGAAAGAGCGTCTGAAAATATCCTATAAGGAAGCCACCGGAGAAGACATCGACCCAAAGGTCGCAATCCTGATGGACTAAGGGGTCCGGCTGCGTTGACTGTTAATAAGTCCGCCATCTCACCGTTATCCCACCGGGGATAGAGCGCAAGAAAAGATAAGTCGCGGCATTAGTACCTGGTTCGCGAAAATCCCTGCAAGTCGCAAATCCCTACAAACTTTCGCGGCCAGTTCGTCGTACAGCGACTTGCACGGCGCAAGGGCGCACTAACTCGCAATGAAAGCCTTATTCTCCTTTTACACAGACGCGTTGAAGATTGCTTTGCAGTCGATCTTTGCGCACAAACTGCGGGCGTTTCTCACCCTGATTGGCATCATTATCGGGGTGGCGTCGGTGGTGGCGGTGGGAGCGTCGATCAGCGGCCTAAATACGTACGTCGTCGAGCGCGTGGCCAAAGTATTGGGCGCGAACCACTTCATGATGGCGCGCATTGCTTCCTCTGCTCATCTGTCTGATGACGAATTTGAAAAGATGAATCGACGGAACAAGCAAGTGAACTGGGACGATTATGAGTGGGTGCGCGACCATTGCTCGTCATGCGCGGAAATCGGCGCCGTCTCGCAGGGCCAGGCTGATCTTTCCCAGGACGGGATCGAATTCCCGGGCGCGCTTGTCTTTGGGGTGACCGCGAACATGGTCGATATCGAAGACAAGACCATCGCGGAAGGGCGATTCATTTCGACGGATGAAGTCCAGCGTTCGGCGCTGGTGGTCGTGCTGGGCAACGACATCAAAGAGAAATATTTTCCCAATGTCGATCCCATCGGCAAGAGTCTAAAGGTGCGCGGCCTGCCCATGCGCGTGGTCGGCGTCGAAGAAGCGCGCGGATCTTTTTTCGGAGATTCAATCGACCGGCATATTTATATTCCCGTGACCACGCATATGCAGATTTTTGGGCGGGGCAATTTACAGATCCACGGCAAGGCGCCGAATCGCGAGATCTTTCAGCCCGTCATTGAAGACGCGCGCATATCGATGCGCAACAAGCGCCGCTTGAAGGGCAACGAGGAAGACGATTTTGGTTTGGTAAATGTCGAGGAGTTGAACAAACAGATCGATCAGTTCACCGGCAGTATCGCCGCGGTCGTGGTCCCTATTACCGCGATTACTCTTTTGGTGGGCGGCATCGTGGTTATGAACATCATGCTGGTAAGCGTCACAGAGCGTACTTTTGAAGTGGGCTTACGCAAGGCGGTCGGGGCCACGCGCAGACAAATCATGATGCAGTTTTTGATCGAGTCGGGCTTGTTGTGCGCGCTGGGAGGGGTGCTGGGGCTGCTGTTGGCGTGGGGAGTTTGTTTTACGATCACCACTTTGGCGGGCGTCACCATGACGATCACGATTGGCTATATTTTGCTGGCACTAATTGTTTCTACGGCAGTGGGCATGCTCGCAGGGATCTATCCGGCATACAAAGCCGCGCGGCTGGATCCCATCGTGGCCCTGGCCCACACGTAGGCTTTGAACCCTGTGTTTTGTTCCTGGTACCAGGGTCATTTTCAAGAGAGTTTAGCGTGGATGGATTCAGAAGCAGTACTTTTGTACTTCCAGCTTGAATTCAAGTGGACAAGGCCGGCGTTAAAGGAAGATCGCGTAAGAATCCAGCAAGCGAAATGAAGGTTAAGTTTCCCAGAGCAGTGCTGAAAGAAACGCTGGCCATGTCGTTTGAGAGCGTGCGTGGGCATAAGTTCCGCAGCTTTCTCACGGTGCTGGGCATTGTCATCGGCGTGTTCACGGCGATCGTGATCGCTTCGATTCTCACGGGGATGCGGCAAAGCATAATTGCGATCATCGAAGAGTACGGAACCAACAACATCTATGCGTTCCACTTGTCGACCGGACCACGCACCAACGTCGATCGTGCGGAGCGATTGCGGAAACCCTTCACCGTGGACGACGCGCAAGCGATTCGCGCGCAGGCCTCGGCCGTCGAAGACATTTCCTGGGTGGCGCAAAACATCGGCTATTCGGGCGGGCCCTTTGACGACAACATCACCTATCAGGGCCACAACTATCGCTGGGGAAATACTTCAGGGGTCTCGCCAAATTACGCGGGCATCACGAATATTGCCATACGCGAAGGCCGCTTCATCGCGGACATGGATGACCAGCAGCGCAGCAACGTCATGGTGATTGGTGTCAATGCCGCCGACGCGCTGTTCCCGGGCCAGACCAGCGGTATCGCCGGCACGCAGGTGCGCATGGGCGGTTACAACTTTGAAATCATCGGCGTGCTGGAAAAGAGAAAGGCCGGCTTTTTTGGGGAAAACGAGGAAGACAACGCGGTCTATATTCCCTTTCGCACCGCGCAGAAAGTAGCGCCGGCCAGGGGCTGGATCCTGCTGGTGATTCGTGGCCGCTCAGGTCAATTGAATGAGGCATTGACCCAGTCCGAAGACATCCTGCGCCGGCGACGCAACGTGAAATTCGGCGACCCGGATAATTTTGACATTAAGACTGCCGACAAGTTTATCCAGCAGTTCGATTCGATCTTTGCGATGGTCGGCCTGGTGGCGATCGCCATTTCCTGTCTGGGCTTGCTGGTCGGCGGCATCGGCGTCATGAATATCATGCTGGTCAGCGTCACCGAGCGGACGAAGGAAATCGGTGTGCGTAAAGCTCTGGGCGCTCGCCGCAAAGACATTGTGCGTCAGTTCCTGTTTGAAGCAATGATGCTGACATTGTTTGGAGGATTTCTGGGAGTGCTGGTGGCGGTCGGTGTTAGCAAGCTCATCATGTTGTTAGTGCCCAGCCTGCCCGCTTCCGTTCCAGCCTGGGCCGTCATCACCGGACTCACCGTCTCCATAGGTGTCGGTCTGATCTTTGGAGTCTGGCCGGCCCGCAAGGCCTCGCGCCTCGATCCCATCGAGTGTCTGCGGTACGAATAAGCACCTGCGATCCGAATAAAAACTTGAACAAAGATTCCTCAGGTGTAGAATCTCGCCCACTCAAAATCACCCACCGGCTGAATAATTCCACTTTGTTACTCGCAACCCACGCGGCTTTGCCGCCGCACAGTGCGGAAAGGACTGCCTTTCCGATGACACTTTGTATTGATCGTGAGCCTGCGCCTCATGCACATAATCTCTAGTGATGACCATTATCGCTGGTCGAGCGTGAGGTACCGGAATGGGTGGATGATCGAAGATGAACCTTTGCTGATGGATTTGGATCGGATAAAGTGGCGGAGCAGTTAGTGTTCGAGGCATAGCCTCGAAGACCAAATTATCGGGTTCACGGAAAGGCGGTACTGGTGCAGTTTGAGGGAAAGTGAAAACGCAATAGCTATACAGAACCGGGTAGTCGGTCAGTTTCGCGGCAAATGTCCGACAGACTTTAGTTTGTCGCGGCGTTACGACAAGCTATAAAGCTTATCGGACATCAAACTGACCCACTACCACAGAACCGGGAGCGGACCGGGGTCCCCGGCCGGGCAACCCGGCTGGGGTGGTGGATGCGACCGGATCCTTCAATCATCATGATTACTACATCATGATCACCCCTAACCGCCTATCGAACCAAAGTCATGACCAACAAAACACAGCGCGATCTGATCAAAGAGTTTCTCGCCTACATTCAGGTGGAGAAGGGACTCGCGCGCCACACGCTCGAGAGCTATGGCCGCGATCTCAAACGATTGGATCGCTGGGCGGCGAAGTCAGGGACGCCGATTGAGGATTTGACGCGGCCCGATCTGAGAAAGTGGATTGCGCAGCTTTCGCGCGACGGTTTGGCTCCTGCGTCTGTGGCGCGGGCGGTGAGTGCCGCGCGCGGCTTTTATCGCTTCCTGATGCTTGATGGTCACCGCAAGCAACAACCGACTGAAGATCTTGACACGCCGCAGCGTTTTGCTTACCTGCCAAAGTTCCTGACCGAAGAGGAAATCAATCGCCTGTTTGCGGCGCCCGACATCTCCACGCCGCAAGGCATTCGCGATCGCGCGTTGTTCGAGTTGATGTATGCAGCGGGGCTGCGAGTCTCAGAAGCGATTTCGCTGAAAGAGACTGACATTGAACTTCACGCCGGATTGGTCAAAGCTCACGGTAAAGGTAGTAAGGAGCGGCGTGTGCCAATGGGCAAGAGCGCGATTCACTGGCTGCAACAGTACGCCGCCGTAAAGGCGAGTTATGGTCGCCCCGCTTCGCCTTTCTTGTTTCTGCATGCCGGCCGGCCATTGTCCAGACAGTTCGCCTGGGCGGCGATCAAGCGCTATGCGAAGCAGGCGGGACTAAGAGATGTCTCGCCGCATACATTGCGTCACAGCTTTGCCACGCATTTGATGCAACATGGCGCCGACTCGCGTTCGGTCCAGGCCCTGCTGGGTCACAGCGATATCTCCACCACGCAGATTTATACGCACATCACCGACCGTCACCTGCGCGCGGCGTACGATCGCCACCACCCCCGCTCGCGTATGGCTGGTGCGAGTAACAAGAAGGATGAGTAAGGTCGGGTGCGAAAATTCTTAGGCAACAGTCTTTGACGCGTAGCGTTGGTATGAGGGACGCTTTTGTACTGCAGGGCTGCCAGCCTGCAGATCCCTGGCAACATTCCCCCAGACCTCGACAGGCTGCCAGCCTGTCGTACAAGGTTCCGTCCTCTGGGCAAGTGGTCTCCGACTGCTATGTTTTTCATATCTGAACCTTCCGCGGAAACGATCACTCGCTTCATCTCCTCGCAGAGACAGGAACCGTTCACCTATGCAGCAGTGGGCGCCACTCAGCATGAGCCCCCGGCCGGCTACGTCGTCGATCACAACCGCATCAAACTTGGTACGGGACAGCAGACTTTCGAGCATGCTGTCGCTGCTCTGCGCCGGTGGCAACAGTTTGATCTGGGCTGGATCAGGATCGTGCCGGATACAACACCGCTCGAGGCAGGTAACACGGTGGCGATTAAGGCCAGGACTTTCGGATTTTGGTCACTCAGCGCCTGCCGCATCGTTTACCTGATTGATGAACAGGCGCCGATCCGGAAATTTGGTTTTGCCTACGGCACGTTGACGAACCATGTCGAGTGCGGCGAAGAGCGTTTCACCATTGAATGGCAGCCGCATGACGACTCAGTCTGGTACGACATCCTGGCGTTTTCGCGTCCGCATCAATTTCTGGTTAAGCTTGGCTATCCCCTGGCCCGCCGGCTCCAGAAACGTTTCGCCAGAGAGTCCCTGCTTAGGATGCTCACTATCACAGGTTCTTGAGAGATGCTTTTCTAGTTAACTGAATCTGTTATGAGCTTTGGATTTTTGATCTGCTCATCTATCATGTGAGGCAAGGTGAAGGTTCGAGATGTCCTAAAGCTTCTGAGAAGTGATGGCTGGTATCTCGTCATCACGGTGGGTAGTCATCGCCAATTCAACACCCGTCAAAAACCGGACGGGTCACGGTTTCCGGCCATCCGCGGGATGATATTCACCCAAAGACGCTGAGGAGTATCTTGACGCAAGCGGGATTGAACAAGTAGGAGTTAGCACCATGCGATATGCGATGATCATTGAGCCAGGTGAGCGAAACTATTCGGCATATTTGCCCGATCTGCCGGGATGCATCGCCACAGGCAAAACTATCGAAGAGTTAAGAAAACGCATGAGTGAGGCAGTAGAACTGCACTTGCAAGGCATGCGCGAGGATGGACTCTCGATTCCAGGACCAACAAGTCTCGCCGACTATATTGAAGCGGCATAGCTTCACCCACGCCACAACGTCATACGAAAACCAGAAATAATTCCCCTGTTTTTCTGCCGGGTCCAAGTCCCGGAAGGGCTGAAACTGATTGACTACCGCCCATGGGCAGTCCACAATAGCCGCCACCCTGTTGATGAGTTGAGCCAGAACATTAAATCAATCCAACATAACGACCCGGGTTTCTGAAAGATACTCATGCGCCGAATCCCATATCAGTTCCTTTTGCGGTACACCGCCAACGTAATTCGCGCGCGGTACGGCCGCGGACAAAACAAAAAGCTCGTCAAACCAATGATCGCGGGGCTGTACGTGACCATGAAGTGCAACTTTCGCTGTACGTACTGCGATGACGGCTCTGGATTGATGTATCCGGATATTCCCGAACAGAGATTGAAGACCGACAAGACCATTGAGGTGCTCGAGATTTTGGCCCGCGCTTCACCGGGGCTGAACATCACCGGAGGAGAACCAACGCTGCGTCCCGATATCGAAGAAATCTTCGACAACATCGGACGACTGAAGTTTTCTCCGGTCACGTTCAACACCAATGCTTTCCTGCTGGACAAACATCTTCCGATTCTTCACAACATCGACTACCTGGTAATCAGTCTGGATTCGCCGCACGATGAGCGCAGCGACGATCTGATCAACTTGAGCAAGGGCGGGCAGACGGCACGCGTTAAGCGCAACATTCAAGTGGCGAAGGATTACCGCCGAGAGCAGAAACTGAAGTTTGATTTCATCATCAACACGGTAATTTTCCCGGAGACGATTGACGACGCGTGGGACGTCTTTGAGTACTGCCTCGAAAATGATTTCTATTGGACACCGATGCCCTACATCGTGGGCAAATATCCAAACCCGGGATTGATAGACAATCCGCGCTGGCAACAACTTATCGATGAAGTGATGCTGGCCAAGCGCAAGGGCGCGCGTGTGTATGGCAATTTGGAAGCGCTGCGTACTATTCGCGACTTCAAACGCTTTGAGTGCTATCCCACGACACATCCGATCGTCTACCCGCACGGCGACATTTATTATCCCTGCTCACCGCTGAATCTGGTGGCCGGAAACCTTCTGGAGATTGGCGACTACTTCAAAGCGATGGAGCTGGGCGAACAGAAGCATGGTCCTATTCCCTACTGCGATGCTCGCTGCCATGTTGGCTGCTACACCGAAGGATCAACCGCAGTCACGCATCCTGAAGAAGGGATAGGCGAAGTGATTCGGTACCTGGCGCCGCGTCGGAAAAAACCGATCGATCTGCAGCGTCCCGACCGCCTCGCCGGCGCGCCGATGCCACCGCCGTTTGACGAACTGCGGGCCTTGCCGTCGCTGCCGCCTGACACCATTCGCCAGTTGCGACGTGAAGGTAAGTTGGACAACGACTTTACTTCACGTGTACGCATCAAAGGCGAAGAGAACCTGATGCCGCCCATTCAACTCACGCGCGAGCCGGTATTCGCGACGACGTGAAGCAATCCCCCAGCTTCCGCTTGGGGTATTTCTTGATTCCAAAATGTAACCGCACTATTTCTTCATCAAATCGAGCACGGCTGCGGTCATTGCCTTGATCCCTGTGCGGATGGTCGGCTCAGGCACCGGCGCAAACAGGGCTGAATGCAAAGACGGCAAGGGCGTGCCGCTCTCGCGGCTGTGTTTCACTTTTGCCGGTTCGACGGCGCCAACCCAGAAAATCATGGTGGGGATTTTGTGTCCCTCTAATGAGTACATCGCGAAATCCTCGCTGGCCATGATGGGATCAGCTTTCACAACGTTTTCACTACCAAGCGCTTTCGCAAGAACTGTGTTGAGCCGTTCTGTTAAGGCGGGATCGTTGTACATCGCAGGCGTATATTCACTTTCGAAGGTGACAATCGGCGCGAGTTCGCTGGGGATGCCGGCCGCCAGGGCAATTCCCCTGGTGACTCGTTCGATGCCGGTGAGCAGTTTCTGGCGCGCTTCTTCGCGATAAGCTCTCACGGTCAGCTGCAGCTTTACCTCATCAGGAATAATGTTGTGCTTGGTGCCGCCGTGGATTGAGCCGACGGTAATGACTGCAGGATCAAGCGGGGAATTTTCGCGACTGACAATCGTTTGCAGAGCGAGAATGACCTGGGCAGCGACTACGATGGGATCCTTGGTGGCATCCGGGCGCGAACCATGACCGCCGATACCGCGAATCTTTATGTCCACCGAGGTCGAGCTTGCCATTGCGTACCCGGGAACAGAGGTAACCTTTCCATTCTCCAGATCGGCGCTGTCGTGGAGCGCTATCACATAATCCGGTTTGGAAAATTTTTCATACAGACCATCTGTAAGCAGCGCCCTGGCCCCGCCACTTATTTCTTCGGAAGGCTGGCCAATGATAACCAGCGTACCATGCCATTGATCCTTTAACTGGCCAAGTACCTTTGCGGTGCCCAGCATCGTGGTTATGTGAATGTCATGTCCGCAGGCGTGCATGACCGGGACTTCCTGGCCGGCATCGTTCTTCATGTGCACCGTGCTGGCATAGGGAACACCGGTCCTTTCTTCAACCGGCAGCGCGTCGAGATCGGTACGGATGTAGACGGTTGGCCCGGGGCCGTTTTTCATCACGGCTACGACACCATAGCTGGTCCATTCCGGTTTTGAATACTTGCCCACGCGCTCAGTGACTGTATAGCCCAGGGCGCGCAGCTCTTTGGCAAAGAACATCGACGTCTTCTCTTCGTAATGCGATAGCTCAGGCGCGGCATGCAGCGTCTTGTAAGTTGCGACCAGCGATCCAATCTGCTGGTCAATCAGTGGATCGATCGTTTGCTGGGCACTAGAGGTCGCAGCAAGACACAGCAGTAATACAGCTGCAGCCGTAAATGGGTGTCGCATCAATTTTGTCTCCTGTATGTGGCGGGACTCTTCGGGCCATATTTGATCTTGGTCTTTGGTCTTTGGATCTTGTTCCAATCCTAATGCCCTTTTCTTAGAGCTTGCCGGCGCTCGTAATAGTCATGAATGTAGTCTTTCATTCCCGCTTCCCAGAGATGCATACCATAACGGTTCGCCTCAGCCTTGGCCTTTTCACTGGTCCAACCGTCATGACTAATGCGATAGACCGCGATAATCGTGCCCGTGCGGTCGGCTCCCAACTTGCAGTGAACAAACACCGGTTGATTCGCGGGATTGTTCAGGATAGCCAGGGCGCGTTCCACCTGTTCATCAGCGGGACGACCGGTCCTGCCTAAAGGAAGGTTGAAGTATTGCAAGCCGGCCGCACGCGCCTCGGTCGCCTCACGCTGGGCCATGGCATTGGCCTCTCGCAGGTTCAGTATTGTTTTGATGCCCAGCTGCGACAGACGCCTGGGCCCTTCTTTCTTTGGCTGCGCGCCGCGATAGACTTTTTCATTAACGCGATGAAAGTTTGGCAACTCGTCATATTTTGGTAGAACGTCGGGCCGGGTCTGCGCCAGAACAACCGCGGCGGTGAGCGCGATGATAAGTGACAGTACAGCGGGTTTGATTCGTTTGGTATTCATAGGGGAAGCAATCTGTCCGAGCGTAGCTCTGTGGAAAGATTATCTTAAGGCGTTTGGGTTGGCTTTTGCACGCGGAGAAATATCTGTTGAGACTGGGCGCTAGCCGGCAATCTAATTCCACCCGGTTCCAACCCCTGAACTAAGTCGGCTCTTTGAATTCGAACCGTTTCAACGGTCTTCAATTCTCTGGGCGGAAAAAACCGTTGAACGGTTTTGGGAAGTTCAGATAGGCTGCCGTTCACCCGGTTGAAACCGCAACAACATACCTGACGCATAAAGTGTTCGTTTGCCGACGGGCCGTTTGAGATTGTTTGGAAAGCGATCTGACGCCGAAGGCGTCCGCCAATTCCAGCCCAGGGCGCCGCCCTGGGTGACAGTCACGATAATCTGGCAATTACACTGAAGGTGTTCGCCAAATGTTGAAAGAATTTGCCAACACTTTCAGGGTAAAGACATGTATAGGTTGTTTGTTTCCCGCGTCCTCTTATCCCCGCGTCTCCGTGTCCCGTTTCTCCTTGTCACTGTTTACGGTTCACGATTTACTGCTTTTGCTCTTCACTTGGCTGCGTGAGACTGAACCAGTTGCCGGAATTATCTTTGAATACGGCTTCGATTCCGTAAGGTCGTGCGGTGGGCTCCGAAAGAAACACCACACCCCGGCCTTTCAATTCGTCATACGTCGCGCGACAGTCATCAGTGTGAAAAGCCCCGGCCCCCAATATTCCTTTGGCAATCAGCGCCCGCAGCTGAGTGGCTGACGCCTCGTCCATCAACATACCGGCTTTAGGTTCCATCAAAATAATTTCAAAGTCGGGCTGATCAGAAGCACAAACAGTCAGCCAGCGGAAATCCTCTCCGATCATGGCGTCGGTGTGCACCTTGAATCCGAGCTTGTCACGGTAAAACGTCAGCGCCTCTTCCTGATTGCTGACAAAAATACTGGCATGCGACATTTTCTTGATCATTGAAAATTCTCCCTGTTACGAAATTTGGCGCAAGGATAACCGACTGCGGAAAATTTTCCTTCTCGAAAATTGCGGGAATTTGGCAGCTCAGACTTCAGTCTGAGTTGGATGCGAATGATTCTAGTGGGAAAGTGGGTCGCGGACTTGCGCGCGACAGCTTGCATTACATCGTGGAATCCAGTCCATACATCACCAGGAAACAGCCGGGGACTTGTTTCCGGGCCAGCTGACGCTCTCTAACTCGCTGCCGGTAAGTAACCGGCGCGTGGCCCACGTACTTGTGAAACAGACTACTGAAAGATCCCAAACTTTGAAACCCCACCTCAAAGCAAACGTCCGTCACGCGCAGGTTATCCGCCACCAAAAGCTCCTTGGCTTTTTCGATCCGGCGTTCGATCAAATACTGGTGCGGCGTTTTATTAAAAGCCTGGCGAAAGAGTCTGAGGAAGTGATAGCGAGAGAAACAAGCCTGGCTCGACATCTGGTCCAAACTCAAAGGGTGATCGTAGCAGTGATCGATAAAGGCCCGCGCGCGACAGAGGCGTTGATAGACTTCGCTGCCGAGCGGCTCGAATTCAAGGGGTTCCAGCGGAGCGACCATACCTAATCTCCGTTTAGATATTTGGCTCCCAGATCTCACGCAGGTCGAGCACGAATCCGGGCAGTTCAGGCCCACCGGAAACTTCCAGCGGTGCTTCCAGAATTTCTATCGGCTCACCGGTCCGGTAAATATGTACTCGCTTAGTTTCCGGATTAATGAGCCAGCCAAGGTTTACACCGTTGGCAATATATTCGTCCATTTTCAAGAGGAGGCCAGATAACTGGTCCGACGGCGACTTCAATTCGATAATAAAATCCGGAGCAAGAGGCAGGAACTTCTGTTTCTGTTCGGCCGTCAGTGATGCGAGTCGACTGCGTAAGACCCAGGCTTCATCCGGAGATCGCTCTGCTCCATTTGGTAGTTTGAAACCGGTGTTACACCCGCAGGCTATTCCGCTCCCATCGCGTTTCGCCCAGTTGCCAAATTGGGTCGTAATATTAGTGTTACGAGCGCCGGTCGCAAAACCCGTGGGCGGCATGATGATGATGTCTCCTTCCGCGGTACGCTCGAGACGCAGATCGCGGTTGATCGCGCACAGAGCGAAAAACTCGTCGTCGGTGAGATCGACGGCAGGTCGCAGGTGGAGTATCACTGAAGATTCAGTTTGAGCCGGCTCTACAATGGGTTCGAATAAGGCTTGACTCATGACCAGGTTTTCCTTCGTTAGCGGCATTCTAACAGCCCCTCGCCGAACCTAGCCAGCGCTTTCGCGCAGCAAAGTGTAGGGTGAATTATCAATCGAAAATTCCGATCGATTGATACGGTACTGGACGACATCGATATCATAATAGGAGGTATTCATTTCGAACTTCATGCCGGCTTTTTCCATTACATGAATCGAAGCTGCGTTGTCCGGTTTGGCGACCGCGACAATGCGATCAAACTTACGATCTTCAAAACCGAAGCGCAGACTCGCTCGGGCAATTTCCGTAGCCAGCCCCCGGCCCCAGTAGCGCTTTGCCAGATGATAGACCACCTCCGGAGTTCCCAGGAGTGATCGCAGGCCTCCAAAGCCGATGAATTCCCGCGCTTCCTTATCGATGATGGCCCAGCGGCCAAAGCCATGATTGTCCCAATGGCGGATGATACTGTGCAGCGCGTTCTCTGACTCCTCGCGCGGGATGGGCAGGCCGTTGCCAACGTAGCGAACAACATCGGCGTCAGCCAGCAAAGTTACCAGCTGATCGAGATCTTCGTCGCGAAACATTCGCAAATACAATCTGGCAGTCTCTATTGAGGGCATAGTGTAAGTCTGCCTACGCTATCGAACTAGAAGATTTCTAAAAATCGATTACTATACGCGACGATCGAGAAGAGGCAAGTGTCAGGAGTAATTGTCATTAATCAAAGCGGCCGCCACACGGCGCGACATTTCGCATGAGATAAATTAATATCATGAGGCTCCTGAAACAAACTGCTAAAGAGGTGCGCTGATGTTCAGAAGATTGATCGCTACTTCTTCGACCTGGTTCACGGTTCCGCTTCGGCTGGCGGTGGGCATTATCTTTCTGGCTCACGGCTCGCAAAAGGTGCTGGGAAGCTTTGGCGGACCAGGCCTGAAAGGCTTCACCTCGTTATCTGCTCCTTATCCCTTCATGCGGCCCGCATGGTTGTGGATGGGGGCGGCAGCCGTATCTGAATTGATTGGCGGCCTGCTGTTGCTATTAGGATTGCTCACGAGGGTAGGTGCATTTTTCCTTGCCTGCACCATGTTGGTCGCGGTTGCCGGCGTTCACTGGCCCATCTTTTTCGCACCCAAAGGATTTGAGTACCCACTGGTGCTGCTCGCAGGTTGCCTCGCACTGCTCGTCTCCGGCGGCGGCGCGCTTTCGGTTGATTTGGGACTCAGTGGGTCGGGAGGAAGACGACGATAATGCCTGGCCTTTGGTTTTTGGTCTTGGGTCTTTATTTTTTCTTAGTATCGCATTCACCTTCAGACCTTGACGCCCTTTTTAGGAAGACAAAAATCAAAGACCAAAAACCAAAGTCCAAAGACCTATAGTTCTGATTCATGAAACGCTCGCCACTCGTCGTAATCTTCACTACTGTTTTTATCGATCTTGTCGGATTCGGCATCGTCATTCCCGTTCTGCCTTTCTATGCTGAAGGCACTCGCTTTAATGCCACTCCGCGCACGGTAGGTCTGCTGTTCGCCTCCTACTCAATTATGCAGCTGGTGTTTTCGCCGATCCTGGGACGGCTCTCGGATAAGTATGGCCGGCGGCCCGTGCTGCTCATTTCCATTATCGGAACCGGAATCGGGTTTCTTATTCTTGGGTTTGCGACGACGCTGTGGATGCTCTTTGTAGGACGAATTCTGGACGGAATCACCGGTGGAAATATTTCAACCGCTCAAGCCTACATCGCCGACATTACTACCAAAGAGGATCGCGCCAAAGGCATGGGACTATTGGGCGCCGCTTTTGGTCTTGGCTTTGTTTTCGGCCCAGCCATAGGAGGCATCCTGAGCCGGTGGGGTATCGCGGTGCCGTTTTTATTTGCGGCTTGCTTATGTTTTGCGAATGCCACGCTGCTTTACTTTACCCTGCCTGAGACGGTAACCGCCGATCATCCCGCTCGGGTCTCGGCCGCGGGCGGGCGCGGCTTCAAACAGTTGATCCGATCAATTGCCCAACCACGTCTGGGCTTTGTGCTTGGCATTTATTTTTTGTTCATCGTCGCCTTCTCAATTATGACTACGGCGTTTTCTCTTTACACGATTTTTCGTTTTGGCTATGACGCCCAACACACTGGCTACCTCTTTGCTTATGTGGGCGTCATTGCGGTGATAATTCAGGGCGGACTGATTGGGCGTTTAGTGAAAAAGTTTGGCGAGTTGCCGCTGGTAGTCGTCGGCGCGCTTTGTTTCGCCGCCAGTCTTTTTGCGATTCCCTTTGTAGGTCCCGCGGTGGGCGGATTGCTGGCGTTGTTGGCCGGCGGCGGCATCTTTTCAATGGGAAATTCACTTGCCACTCCGGCTCTCTTAAGTCTGGCCTCAAAGAGCGTCAGCGCGGCTGAGCAGGGAGGGGTGTTGGGAGTTACACAGTCAACTGCCAGCTTGGCGCGGGCTGTCGGACCTTTGCTGGCAGCCGTGCTGATTCACAGTTCAATTGCGCGTCGTGGCGCGGACGGCCTGACACACAACATGAGCGACCACTCACTCTTTGTTACTTTCTGGACCGGAGCGGCGATCATGTTTCTCGCTTTTCTGCTGGCTGTTTATTTCATGCGCACACATGCATCCGACTATGCAGGGAGCAGAGTAGGCGAGGCGGCGTAAGGGCAACCCGTCAGGCTTGTGGAGTAGTGGATCAGTTTCGCGGCAAATGTCCGACAAACTTTAGTTTGTCGCCGCGTTACGACAAGCAATAAAGCTTATCGGACATCAAACTGACTCACTACCGGCTTGTGGTTAGCCTTTTTACAGAGTATTTACGGAACGCCGACGACAAGCTGAAGAAGCTTATCGGACTCGACGCCTACGATGAGGTTTTATTTCACGAACTGAGCGAGTGGCCCATCCGACCGTATTATTTCTTTCAACGCCGAGTAGGGAACGACGACGCTCTGCGGTCCCGCGGCGTAAGATCCCACCTGATAGGCGTCAAAGGTTATTTCCAATCCCTTTTTCGTGATGGTCCAACTCTGATAGTTTTTGGACTGGGCGGCGGCGCCACTGTCGATCTGTGCATCATCCGGTAGCTTGTCTTTCTGCTTCTTAAGATCCCTGATGCAGTATGACGAGAGCGTTGCCAGGTATTTGGCGCCGGGATTGAAGAGGTCAGCGAGCTTTAGCACCTTGCCTGCTTTCACATCATAGTTGAGAACAGCGGAAGAAGAGTTGGGATGCGCCGCGCCGCTGCTGTAACTTCCGAGATCAAATTGAATACTGATCAGATCGTCCTTCGCGAGGGCGATGTTGTAGCCGATTTCCAAAGTGCTTCCCGGCACAGATGATTTATCTTCCACCGCGGGAATTGGCTCTGTCGCAACATCTTTCGCGTCCCCAACCATTTGCTTCTTGAATTCGCTGACTTGTCTCGTGACCAGGTTTCTTGCTTCCTGATTGAACTTTTCAAACCGGTTGTCGACCGCGCCCGCTGCCTGTGGATAGTCAGCCTCAATTTGATAATGGAGTTTTTTGTTCGTCTCTTTGATTTGTTTAGCGGCCAATTCCACGCCACCGGAAAACTCGATCGACTCTTCGTGCAATGAAAAAGCCGTCTTCTTTTCGCTGTTGGGCTTGGCCCAATTACCAACCACACTAATCAGGCCGGTATCTTTGTCGGTGAGCCAGTTGCCTTTGAAGAGACCTGTTTGCTTGCCGCCGGTATCAAGCTCTTCCAGGGTCAGATTGCCGTCCTTATCAATCGTGCCTTTGAGATCAATTTTGGTTCCGACTTTTTGATAAGAATAATTTCCTGTGAGTCGTTCGCCATCGCGCGTGAGTTTCATCTGCAGACCGAGCCTGCTTCCAATCGAGCCTTTGAAGAATTTCGTTTGCGGTATAGCGAGAGTAGCGGCGTCAGTCTGGTGATATTGCTCAGGCGCAGCCGCATTGGCGGGCGCGCCCGGAGGCGGCGCCTGGGGAACATTACCCTTCTTGCCGCAGGCGCTGCCGGCGATTACAACCAATAGTAAAAAGAGAAAAAGGCTGAGTCGCTGTGGGGTCATTATTACTTCCTTAGGAAAGACACTTAAATCAGTGCGGCTGCGAACTAAGACGATGCCCCGGGAAAAGTCCCATGCGCTTAACTTCTGCGCGGATGTTCTCGAAACTCAAATGACACAGCCGGGCTCCACTGAAGGTTTCATTGTTCGTCACTTCAGCCAGCGCGAACGATGGCGGTACAAAGCTCTCCAGCTCCTTATCCTCAGCAAAGCTCACTTCCGCCAACACCAGCCCCAACAGATCGCCGATGAACATATCGATCGAATACTTGATGTCGTTGAATTCGAACCTGTAACGATTTTTGCGAATCTCGTTAGCCTCAAATACTGAAAGCACTTCGTACTCGTAAGCATTCAGATAAGTATTGGTGATTAGCGTGCGTGAAAGGTCGGTCGGATCGGAGGCGAACTTCTGGGTAAACTTTGCAATCCACTTGTTTGTTTGTGGGTCACGCACCTTGCGCAGGCGCAAACGCGTTCCGGTGATGTAGTTGTCGGTTATTTGCAGGTGAGGGCTGGCCCGCGACAGCCCGGCCGGCAAGTCTGGCAAAAGATAGCGGCGTTCGCGTTCTATCCGGGCGTACTTGCTCTCAGGCAGCAGTGTGTTTAGATCAGTAAGCTTTGCAACTCCCATAGTAGAGCCAACTTGCTTTGGAGCGTCGAAACCCAAGTCAGAGTTCACTAGCCGCTTCGGCAATACTTAGCCTGGCCCGATTTTCGGCAAGCAAACGTTCTACCGTCTCGAGCAGCTCGCCGGTTCGGAACGGCTTTGACAGATAACCCTTAAAGCCGGCGTTCAACGCCCGCGTTCGTTCCACCTCGGCGTAGGCACTTACGGCTACGCAGGGTATCTCGCTCGTGCGCCGATTCGTGCTGAGGGCACGGTATACTTCCCACCCGTCGAGCTTGGGCATTGAAAGATCGATCATGATCAGATCGGGCAAGTGGCGCAACGTCAGCTCAACACACTCCTGCCCATCGCTTGCCTCCAGGACCTCGTAGTCTTCGGTCACCAGAATAAGGCGCAAAAGCTCTCGATTATCTTCGTAGTCGTCTGCGATGAGTATCAGGGCAGGCATTGGGTATAAAGCAGCGTGAAAATTTATAGCGCAGCACTCCGGTAGTGTCAACACGACCTCCACTGGAGGTGGTTGTACACTACCTGGAAAAGGCTTTTCTTGACTCGCTTCGTCCAGCACGTCCATAATCGGGTCAGAGACGTTTTGCCCCTCAAAGTCTCGTGAAACATGAGACAATCCCGATTGCAGTCCTGGCCCAGGCAATCTGATGAATCCATAGCGGTAAACTAACGGAGGAACGACACAGTGGTCAGCGAACAAATGGAAGAAAGCTTACGTCGTGAGATAGAAGGCTACGTCGAAAGCCGTCTGAGTGGTATTAAGCAGGAGATTGCTCAGCTTCAGACCCAGCTCAACGAATCGTTGAAGCGCGTGCTGGAGAGTGAAGGTGAGGCGCAATGGGATGGCTCGTTGGCGGCTTCCATAGCGGAACACCTGCGCGCCGCGCACGAACGCGGGATCGAACTGGCCGCCTCTGAGTCCACTCGGACGCAGGCCTCGAGCGACATGGCGATTGTCAAAGCCGCCATCGAAGAGATCGAAGGACAAAAATCGCAAGCGGAAGTCCTGAAGACACTGGTGAATCGCGCCTCGTCTTTTGCACCGCGTATTGTCTTCTTTGTAGTAAAGGGCGATCAGATCCGCGGCTGGCGAGCGCGTGGACTGGAGGGCTCTGTCGGTGACAATTCCGTGCAGCAGATCACTTTTCCCTCGTCTGCGGATACGATGGTCAGCGAAGTCGTAAAGTCGCGCACGACCTGGAGCGGGAACCCAAACTCACATGCGGACGATCACCTCCTTTTAAATCGCCTGAGCGAGCAGCCGCCACAGCGAATAGTTGCCGTGCCCCTGGTTGTGCGCGGACGGGCGGTGGCAGTGCTTTATGCGGATTCAGCCGCTCTCGACGCTGACGCTATTAATCTTGAAGCCCTCGAAACTCTGGTGCGCGTGGCGGGAATGGCGGTGGGGCTGCTTTCAGTCTCGCAGGCCCCGGTTAAGTCGCAGCCTTCACCAGAGCCTACCCAGACTTCACAAGAGGCAGCGCCAGAGGCTGAGCCTGAGACCGAAGCCGCTACACCAACCGATTTGCCGGCTTACACTCCGGTGCGCGTATACGATGAACCTGGTCAAGCAGAGCCTGTTGCGGAAGAAGCGTCACAAGAATTGCCCACCGCGGAACCTGTTGCTGTTCTTCCGGACGCTGAACTACCCGCAGCCGAACCAGAGTCCGCTGCGGCTACTCCAATTGAGTATGACGTAATTGAGCCGACACCGGTTGAATCGCCGATGGTTGAAGAGCCCGCAGCCGAGACTCTTTCAATGGCTGACGCTCCTGCGGCTGGGACTGCGGGTGCACCTTCATCAGGGCGGCGCCGCGGAACCTATGATGCCGCGCTGCCCGTCGATGTTTCCGATGAAGACGAGAAACGACAACACCACGACGCACGCCGGTTCGCCCGCCTGCTGGTCTCTGAGATAAAACTCTACAACGAGCAGAAGGTGATTGAAGGCCGAACTCAGGGAAATCTCTACGAACGACTGCGCGAATATATCGACCGCTCGCGCGAGATGTATGACAAACGTGTGAAAGCGGGTGTCACGGCCAAATACGATTATTTTCATCACGAACTAATCAATACTTTGGCCGCAGGTGATGCATCCAAACTTGGTGAGGCGTACCCGGGAACGGTTGTGTCAGCGTAGGGCAGAAAATCTGTAGCAGGAGTTACCAGGAGTTTTGTTAAAAGGAATTGGTAAGCGTCGCTGGCTATTGATAATCATCGGTATTGCCATCGTGATCGGCGCCTCTCTACCGCCGTTCATGAGTGCGAGTTGTTTCACTCGACAGCAAACTTCCTCTGAACTAAGGGCCCTCGAAAATCTGCGCGCGATGACTCGGAATGGTGTGCTGCCGGCCGAGGATGCCGTTGCGCGCATCGAATCCGATTACCCGCGGACCAAAGCGGCAGGTCTCGCGCGGTTGTTGCGGGCGCGTATGAAAACAAGCAACAAAGATTTTGTGGGTGCCGCGGCACTGCTTGATGCTGCGGTAATTCGCGATCACACGGCGCTCGGTGATTATGCGCTGTTGCTGCGCGGCGATGCCCTGGAACAGGCGGGAAAGCGGTCTGAAGCTCAGAGCGCGTTTGAAAAATTGTCCAATGATTATCCTTCCTCATTCCGCGCGCGTGATGCTGTTTTGCGTGCCGCCAATTTGTTGCTACAGAACGGCGGCGCCGCCGCTATGCCTTCATCATTGCGCGATCTCGCTGCTAGAAACGATGCCGCAGCCTTGCTGCTGACAGCCAAAGCTGCCGAGCAGCAAGCGGACAACTCGAAGGCGGTCGCCGCTTATCGGCGTATCTATTTTTACGCGCCCGCAGCGGCTGAAAGCAGCGTTGCAGCGCCGGCCATTGCTCGCCTGGGCGGCAATCTGACGGCGGGCAACCCCGAAGAAGCGATGGCTCGAGCAGACCATCTCTTCGAAGCAAAGAAATACGTGGACGCTTTTGAAGCATACGGCCAGGCGTTCGCCGCCTTTCCCAACACTGCCAATGGTCCAACCCAGTTGCGTCGCGGGATAGCCGCTTCATATCTGAGGAAAACCGCCGAGGCAGCGACAGCGCTGAACAGCGTGCCCACTTCCGCCGGCGAAACTCGCGCTGAGGCGCTCTACAACCTGACCCAAACCTATGCGCGCGCGCGGCAATGGCCACAGGTGCATACGACCATTGAAGAGATGCGACGGGCATTCCCCAAGAGCTCCTGGACCCCGCGCGCTATTACGAACGCCGGGCAAATCGCGGACGAAGCAAAGGTTTCCAGCGAGGCGGTAAATCTTTACCGGACCGCGGTCAATGCTTTTCCCGGTTCGGCCGAAGTTGCGCAAGCGCAGTTTAATCTTGCCTGGGCGGCGCATGACGCGAAGAACTTTCAGGAATCGGCGCGCCAGTTGACTGAGCATCTTGCTTACTATGCCGACAAGAATACCGACAATCGTGGTCGCGCCGGTTATTGGGCAGCACGCGATTCCGAAACTTCGGGCAAAGTGGCCGAGGCGCGCGCCCTTTACGCGGCGATGCAGGGCCGTTATGACGCTAACTGGTACGGCTATCTGGCGAAGCAGCGTTTGGATGCGATGACGCGGGGCGGAAACACAGCGCCGCAAAGTTTTGCCGCTGATTCCCTGATCGGGCGCGCCACTGCGAATTTGCAAACCGTGACGGTGGCTGAGGAAACGGCTGGTGCAGAGGCTGATGCTGCGATCACCAGGGCGGACCAACTTTCGAATATCGGCCTCGACGACTGGGCGCTTGAAGAAATGGCCAGGGCGTCGGAAGCGGCTCCCTTCAGTCCGCGGATCAATCTCGCCACGGCGCGCATCTATCGCAATCAGGAAGACAACGTTCGCGCCCTGAACATTCTGAAGAAGAGCTATCCTGATTATTCGCAGATGAAACCGGAAGAGCTTACGCGTGACGAATGGGACGTGTTCTATCCGCTGGCTTACTGGGACATTATTTCGCAGGAATCGCGCGTTCGAAATCTTGATCCGTTTCAGGTCGCGGGTCTAATCCGGCAAGAGACAGTCTTTAATCCGCGCTCGCGTTCGGGCGCCGCCGCTTACGGACTGATGCAGGTGCTGGTGCCTACAGGTAGACTGACCGCTAAGAAGTACGGCGTTGAGCGCGCGATAACCGCGGACGCACTCTACGAGCCGCGTCTTAATATTCAGCTGGGCACAGCCTATCTGCGCGATCAGGTCGACAAGTTTGGACGCATCGAATACGTCGCCGCCGCATACAATGCGGGACCGATGCGCGTACCGCAATGGCGCGCCTCGCTGCCGGCGGAAATGGACGAATGGGCCGAGGCAGTTCCATTCAAAGAGACGCGTTTGTATATCCAGGGCGTGGTGCGTAATCGACTTCAGTACGAGCGGCTCTACGACAAGAACGGTAAGTTTCGTCCGGAGGTTGGGTCGCGTCCCGTCAACCCTCCGCCGCAGCCGGAACCTAATGCAACGCCGACCACGGAACCCGCGAATCCAACGGTGCGCAAGCGCCGCGTAATGAGTGACGACGAAGAGTAGGAACAAGATCTGTGCGTTCAATAACAGGAGTTGTTAAGAAGCAGTGCGTTCCCTCTCATTCTCACCCGGTTTCAACGGCAATGAACATATCCGGACTCAGTTAACTTTGCTTGCTTCAAAGGAGCTGCGTCTCCCTTTGGGGCGAAGACAAGCCTGGACAAGCGGACCGGCAAATCACTAATGGTCGCTGAATGATCTTCTTGAAGAAATTTGGGCCAAGTCTCCTCATAGCCGTGGCTATCTTCATGGGCGCCGCCCCCTCGATCTTTGCGCAAAAGCGCTTGCCGGCAAAACCGCGTGGGGTGCCATCCTCTTTACTCATTATCAAGACTGAACCCAACGCAATTGTCTGGGTCGACGAGATCCGGCGTGGCACTACCGACGCCACCGGTCAACTTGGTCTCGACAAAATCTCTTCTGGTCGTCACACGTTGCGCATTCGCGCTGTTGGCTTCAAAGAAACTTCTGTCCCCCTGGTCCCGGGTCGCAGTAAACAACTTGCGGTAAGACTGGTGCGGAGTACGGACCCGGCGGAGCTGGCCTTTCAACAAGCAGAAGAGGCACGCGAGAAAGCGAAGGATGACGATGCGCGCCGCCAAGCAGTGGAACTTTATCGCCACGCTTTGAAACAGCGCGCAGCCTATCCTGCTGCGCAGGTCGGCCTGGCGCGTGTACTGCTGGAACTGAACAAGTATGAAGATGCTTTGGCGGCCATCGAAGCGGCCAGAGTTTCGCGAGCGATTTATCCTGAAGCGTCAGCAGTAGAGGGTCGTATCTATCGCGAGATGGCGTTTGCCGATGAGGCGCACAAATCCTTTCAGCGAGCAATTCGCGAGGGGCGCGGTTTTCAGCCGGAGGCGCATGTCGGTCTCGCGCGCGTCTATGAAGAGCGTGGGCAGTACGAAGGCGCGGCCGCCGAATTTGAAACGGCGCTCAAACAACTTTCGGATTCCGAACCGGTGATTTACCAGTTGGTGGGTGCGATTTACGAAAAGCTGGAGAAATATAAAGAGGCCGTCGCGGCTTATGAGAAGTATTTGCAGCTTGCTCCCAACGGCAGCCTCGCACCCGCGGTGCGATCAATTATCGATCAGCTGCGCCGCCAGGCCGCGGGCGAGCAACTAAGCCCCTGGTAGCGCAGACTTCAGTCTGCAATTGGTTTTTGGCTTTTATTGTCTGCTGCCGTTTAGAGAGCGCACTTGTGCGCCCTTCGCTGGCAGAAACCAAGCCGCCTTCGACCCGCCAACGTCCGCGGACAAGTCCGCTATCCAACGGCCACCGCAGAGCTAGAACTCAAAGA
This sequence comes from Acidobacteriota bacterium, assembly GCA_025463135.1. Lineage (GTDB taxonomy): Bacteria > Acidobacteriota > Blastocatellia > Pyrinomonadales > Pyrinomonadaceae > JAOAPY01. Next base: position 53,382 of record JAOAPY010000008.1, on the reverse strand, counting down.
CCTAAGACCTAAGACCAAAGACCTAAGACCTAAGCAACGCTGCGCCCCAGGTGAAACCAGCGGCAAAGGCCGGCAGCAATAGATAATCGCCCGCCCGGATCTTGCTGGACCGTCTCAGCGTATCGAGCGCGATACCCATCGACGCCGATGAAGTATTCCCATACTCTTCCAGCACATTGATCATTTCCGCTGCGCCGTTCGTTAGACCGAGACCCCTTGCGACTTGCGCCAGCAGGTTAGCATTTGCCTGATGTGGCACAATCCAACGCACATTTTCCGCGCTGAGCTGATTGCGTTCCAGCAACGCGCGACAGCCGGCAACCATCCGCCGCGATGCCTGCAGGATTACCGACTGCCCATTCATGCGCGGCGCAAAGTCTGTTCGATTCTCAACATCGTGGGATCTGCTACTGCCGAATTCCGTTCCGGGACTGCGAATGCCGAGGTCGTCCACATAACTGCCGTCGGTCGCCAGTAAGACATCGACAATTTCCAAAGCCTTCGGGCCGGCCTCAGCAGAAACGATGAGCGCTGCAGCACCATCTCCGAAAAGCATCGACAACGTCGCCGACTCAGGGGTGAGATCGAGAAAGCGCGATTGAATCTCGGCCAGACAAATAGCTACTCGACCAGCCGCGCCTGCAGTGACCAGGGCGCTGGCCACTTGCAGAGCGTAGAGGGCGTTGCAACACGCCGCGCGAATATCGAGACAGGGAATCTCTCGCAGAGCCATCGCTTTCTGGACTGCCGGTGCGCTGCCGGGAATGAAGCGATCGGGCGTCATCGTGCCGAAAAGAAGATAGTCGACGGCGGCGCTCGTTATCCCGGCATCAGCGAGGGCCCGCCCCAGCGCCCGGTTGGCCAGCGAGCTTGTCGTCGTTTCCCTTCCAGCCCAGCGCCGGCTGCGAATGCCGGACGACTTGAATATTCGCTCGGCATCAATACCCAACCTGTCGACCAGGTCTTCGTTGTCGACAACATGGTCGGGTAAAAAAGCCCCTGACCCGGTGATGAATGTTTTCATCACTGCTCCGCGCGACGCGACGCAACATAGCGTTCAATGACTTCGAGCGTGCGAAAGTTCGCGGGATTGACGTCCGCATCCGGTACCTGAATGCCACAGTGCTCTTCCAACACAGTGACAAAGTCGACCAGCGCAAAGCTGTCCAGCGCGCCCATCTTAAAGAGATCGTCGACGCGTCCCGGATCGTTGGCCCCGTTGCTTTCCGCATTCTCGTTCACAAAGTCTATCGCTGCTTTTGGTAAAGGCATGATTTGCTCCTTCTAATGTTCGACAAACTTCAGTTTGTCGTATTCTCGGATTGCCACAGATCGTTCCCTTGCTTAATGCTTCTTATCCACAGTCGCGACAAGCTGAAGCTTAACGGACATGCGTGCGCCATACTTTGCGTAGCCATCGATCAGCGCCTCGTAAATCAAGACCCCGACAGTCTCTGCCCCGTCCCCGTTGGGGTGCGTCAGATCGGCGCCGACTAAATGCTTTTTTCCCGCGTGCCAGCGCGCCATCGTTCCCGCTCCACCCATCGCCGCAAACATGTTGAAAAAGGCGCACCCGCTATCGTGGGCCACGCGTTGCTGCATTTCTACGATCTTGGGGATTGACTCCAGGGTGATTACCTTGCCGCCACCCGCTCGCTTACCGCGATCCATTGGCGTGATAATCAGCACCGGCACCGACAGTAAAGCGGAGTGAACGCGGCGCACTACTTCGCGCAGATCCTTTTCATAGCGCGCCATTTGATCGTCAGACGCATACTCACTCTCATTTGTGCCATAGTTCAGGATCACCAGATCGGGTTTGCGGTGCTGCAACTGCTCAGCCCAATGCTGTTCGTTCATCACGCTCTTGAGCAGGCCGGCATACGCTCCATTCACACCCAGGCTGTCATAGACAACACCCGGTCCATCGTTTTCCAGCACCGCGCCGAATAGACGCACATTACCGCCGAGTGTTTTTATCTCGAAAGTATTGGCGCCGGGATGTGCCGCCTTTAGTTCATGGAAACCCGATTTCGCGGATTCACCCGCGGTCGAGACTGTCTCAGTGTTCGCGCCGTTCGCGCCGGCGCTGAATTGACCGCCACCGGGTTGGGTCAGGTAGTAAACCTCCAGACGCGAAAAGTTCTTGCCCGTGTCGCCGGTGCCGGCCGTGGCGTAACGCGCGTATTTACCGGCGCCCTCAGCGCGGAAGGTGACGCCGCCGAGGCCGAAAGCACCGTCACTTACCCGCGGATTCATGAATGAGTCGGCAGTCCAACCGCCACCCGAGGTGAACGTGATCGCCTGATGCCCATACCACGCCCAGGGGCGGTCGATCAGAATGAAACCGTGACCGGCATCACCAAAGCGTTCCTGCAACAACCGCCGCGCGGTGCCCGTGATGCCGTCATTCGTTATCGGCGAATCGCCATAGTGGCTGATGCGCGTTATGGCGCCGGTTTTCTTTGCGTCGGTACTCGAGAGCGAGGCGTAAAACCTGTCGAGTACGCGACCCGGATCGTCAATGAGTTTTGCGGCACAGGGATCGGTAAAATCGATTGCAGTTTGTTGTTCCGCAGGCGTCGACTCCATTGCGGCGGTGCCGGGAATCACCGTCGCGGCCGCTGCTCGATTCGCTTTGAACGTCAGCAGCTCACGTGGATTCGGCAGCATCTGACTATAGCTTTCACCTTTCAGGCTGAGCGCATTTCGCAGTCGCGGAATAAAAACCGGCACCGCGGCAAAGAGCAGTACAAACAGAATCGTGCGCGCCGGTTTCAGCGCCAGGAGTTGAGAGCGCCCTGGTCGAAGGAAAGCGAAGAGTCTTCTGCGACTCGTACTCTCATCTCGGCCCAGCTCAGTTTTAAGAATCGATGAATTCAGTTGCATGGTGTGACATCCAATTGGTCCAACATTGGCCGAGGGCACTTGTTCAAAAATTGCCGTAGATGAATTGCGCCTCCGCGCCGGCGACATAGTAAAGACCGATTGCCAGGCAAAGGATCAACGCCGCCTGGACCGGAGCCGGCAGCCACGCCCAGGACTTGTCGATTGGTCCAGTCAAGATTTTGGGCGACCAGTGCGAAAGATAAGCGACGGCCAGCACCAGCAGGATCGAGGTGGAAAGGTTGCCGGTCGAAAATTGCAGCGCCCCCAGGCGCCTCAATACCTGCCACGCGCCCGCCATGTCCTCGGCGCGAAATACGACCCAGGTCAGACACACAAAGTGAAACGTCACCGCTATGCCGAATGCTTTGGACCACCACTTAGGCGCGCGTCGCTCGCTCTTGGACAAGCGGCGGCGCGCTGCCCACCAGTGATTCAATGACAGCCCTAGTCCGTGCAGTCCGCCCCAGATCACAAATGTCCACGCCGCTCCATGCCACAGTCCGCCCACCAAAAACGTCAGCACCAGATTGCGATAGAGATTGAAGCGCCGCTTGCGCAAACCTCCCAGCGACACGAACACATAATCGAACAGCCAGGTCGAAAGTGAGATATGCCAGCGGCGCCAAAAGTCTCGCAGATCTCCGGCCCGGTAAGGTGCGTCAAAATTCAGCGGCAGCTTGAATCCCAACAGCATGGCCGAGCCGATCGCAATGTCGCTGTAGCCGGAAAAGTCGCAGTAGATTTGCAGCGCATAGCCGTAAATCGCCGCGAGCGTTTCCAGCGATGAATAGAGTTGCGGCTGATCAAAGACGCGATCGACGAGGTTGTTCCCCAGAAAATCGGCGATGGCGATTTTCTTTATGAGCCCGAGCATGATCAAAAAGATCGCCTGTGCGCCCTGCTCGCTGGACAGCGCCGGTCGGGCTCGAAATTGCGGCAACAGATCCGCCGCGCGTACCACCGGTCCGGCAATGACGGTGGGAAAGAAAGCCACAAAAGCGAGATAGTCAAAATAGTGAGAAGTCGGTTTGATGGTGCCGCGGTAAACGTCGATGACATAGCTCAACGAGCGGAACGTTATGAACGAAAGACCAAGCGGCAAAATTAAGTTACCAAGCGAAATCGGCGAGAGACGCCAGCCTACATGACTCAGCAACTCGGTCAGTGAGACGCTAAAGAAATTGAAATACTTGAAAACAATCAGCACGCCGATATCCGTCAGTAGGCTGACACCGACCAGCAGCCTGCGTAACGCGCGACTGCCGAGCTTGCCCAGTCCCAATGCCACTACAAAATCGACGCTCGAAAGCAGAAATATCAATCCCAGGAATTTAGGATTCCACAGCGCATAAAAGTAATAGCTGGCCGCCAGCAGGAAGACTACCGGTACGCTTCTCTTCGTCGCGAGCAACCAATACGCGAAGAAAATGATAGCCAGAAAGATGAAGTAGTTACCGTTGGTGAAAAGCATTCGTTCCCCTGTCCGACAACCTTGTTGAGCTTATCGTTGCTTTCTGTAGCACGGACTTCAGTCAGTGATTTGCCGACCTGAACATAGACTGAAGTCTGTGCTGCTCAAACCGACAAAGCGCAAGTTTGTCGGACGCTCACTATTCTCAATTAATTAAGAGTTTGCGTTACGGGCCAGGCAACGGTGGGTGTGAAGGAAAGCCGTAGTCCTCGATTGCGTATAGTCACCGATCATGAATGTGGTTTACCACAGTGAGGAGTTGTCAGTGGTTGGTTGTCAGTTGTTCGTGGTCAGTTGTTCGTGGTCAGTTGTAATCGTTGATGGCAGCAATCCGAAAGCAACCGTCTGGTTCTGATTGCTAAGCTTCGATTACTAACAACTGACAACTGACTACTGACTACTGACCCCCACGGTATGCCCGCATCAGAGCTTCATAAAACAGATCGCCCATGCGGACATATCCGGGCCCGCTCAAATGCACGTGATCGGCCTGTCCTAATCCGCGGGTTATCCACGCATTCATTGAGCCCGGCCCGCCCATGGCATCATAAGAACTCCAGAAAGCAGCGTTGCCGGCCAGGGCGGCTTGTCGCTGACTTTCAATTACCAAGCGCATTCGTCTGGCGGCCAGTGGGTTATCGGCACGCTCGGGTGGACCATAGATCAAAATAGAGGCCCGCGGTACCGCGTTGTGCAAGCGGCGCAGGATTCGTGTGAAGACTTGTTGGTGAGCTGCCGCCGTCCAATCGGGATCGCCCGCCTCGTTGGTACCAAACGCCAGGATGATAAGATCAGGCTTGCGCTGCGTCAGGACGCCGGCGAATGCGGCCGCATTCCAATCGAGCAGGCGCGTGGCGCGCGCGCCGTTAATGCCCAACACGTCATAGCTCACGCCCGGATTAACCCGTTCGGCCACAATTCCCAATACACGTACTTTGCCCGGCGCAACCGTGCGCACTTCAACTCGATAATTGTCCGCCACCGGTTCGTCATAAGAAAAATAGTTGAGCCGCGGCAAGCGTGAAACAAGCGAAAGCGGGGCGTCAAGGACGCTTGCGCCATCGACCGTGACGTCTATACTGCCGCCGCCTGGCTGGCTCACGTAATAAACTTCAAAATGATTGGCCGAAGTCTGCAGCCATGCCTTTTCATATGCCAGGTTGGTGGCCAGCGCAATACCGGCCGGGGCATAGATGCCATCGCCGGCAACGTGGCCACCGATTCCTTCGATGGTCCAACCATTCGAAGCGCCGCTGGTAACTCCCCGACGACGCGTGCTCATGGGATTGCGAGGCACGATGTAACCCGGGCCGCCGTCGCCAAACTCTTCCTGAAATCGGCGCCGTATCTGGGCGGTAAGAATGTCCGCCGCGATATGCGAATCACCAAAATGCATGATGCGCACCGGCTCCAGCCGTTGCGCGGACTGGCTCGCGCGCAGGGCGCGAAAGAAATTCGCGAGCGCCGGCGCATTCTCAATCGTGTGCGGAAGGTTTTTTGGCGGAACGATCCTCGACGGCGAGGATTGACCCCCAACGGCGACTGCAAAGCACAGCAACAGAGCCCACGTGCAAGTTGGCCGCACGGCGAATGTAGAAAAGTTATTCACGCGACGCCATCATGCTGAGGCGAAGTGGCGGTGTAAACCGTATTGGTCGCGCCGCGTTATGTGGGAACCCTCGTTGTCCCAGGGATACCCTGGCTGGAATTAGCGAACGCCTTTGGCGTTCTTCAAGCTCGTCAAGGTCACTCGACCGCATGGCCCGCGCCAATCCAGGCGCCGGTGCCGCCGGTCACATTCAAGAGAGCGCTGAATCCCATTTGCTGCAAAAGGCTGGTGGCCGAGCTCGATCGATAACCACCGGCGCAGATAACCGCAGTAGTCTTTGAACGATTCAGATTCGATTTAGCGATGGTCTCACTTAAACCAGCCAGCGGAGCGGTAATAGCTCCGGGAACATGGCCGCTCTCATATTCCGGCGGACGGCGAACGTCGATGATCTGTAATTCGCTTTCGTTATTGATCAGTTCATTCAAATCAGACACGGTAATTTGGGTCAGCGTCGCTATCTCGTAGCCGACCTGGGACCAACCCAGCATTCCTTCATCCAGATAGCCCTTCACCTTCTCAATTCCGACCCGTGCCAATCGCACTACCGCTTCATCAACCTGACCTTCCGACTCAGCCACGATCACAATCGACGCGGTCAACGGAATCAGACAGCCCGCCCAAATCGCGAATTGCCCGCCTAACCCGATGTTGAGAGATCCCGGCACGTGTCCGGCCCCAAACTCCGCCGCCGAACGCACGTCAAGAACTACATAGCCGGCATCTAAGTAATCCATGACCTCTTCCGGCAAGAACGCGGCCGGTCGCGGCAGGGCATCGAGCGGCGCGGCGCCCGTGCGGTTAATCTCGGCATCGCGCGGGAAATAACCAGGGGCTTCGGGCAGATCGGTTGTCATCATCGAGATAAACTGCTCTTTGGGCATAGGCTTAAGGGCATAATTAAATTTGCGCTGGTCGCCAATCGTCGAAGACTTTTCCTGTGACATGCTGCGTCCACACATCGAACCGGCGCCGTGCGCGGGATAAACTTCGACGCCGTCATCAAGCTTAAGTAATTTCTGATGTAGGCTGTCGTACATCATGCCGGCCATGGCCTGGGCAGTGAAGCCTTTGCCTCCTGCCAAATCGGGCCGGCCCACGTCACCTATGAACAATGTGTCACCCGTCAGCACTTTCTGTGGCTGGTTGGAAACTTCAGTGTCGGTGATCACAAGGCAGATACTTTCCGGAGTGTGGCCGGGGGTAGCGATGACACGCAGATTCACTCTTCCAATTCTGATTTCGTCGCCATCCTTGACGGCCCGGTGCGGGAATTGGGCGGCAGCCTTGTCACCAAAAACTATTTGAGCGCCGCTACGCTGGGCCAACTCGCGATGCCCGCTGACGAAATCCGCATGGAGGTGAGTTTCGATGACATACTTGATCCGCAAGCCTTGCGCCTCGGCCTCGTTGATGTACTGATCGACATCGCGCTGCGGATCGACAACCGCTGCTTCGCCATCAGAGCCAATCAGGTACGAAGCATGCGCCAGGCACGCGAGATAGAACTGTTTGAAGTACATGACGTGCTCTTTATCTTTGCGGCCTTTGCGTCTTTGCGCAAAACCGTTTCCCGCAGAGGCGCAACGACGCAAAGGAATCACTCAACGTTCACGGCTGTCGGTAATCGGTAAAACTCACGCGCCGGCTTTAATGGACGCAGCATCCAGTAGGGCCGCCGGGTCGCGTCGGGTGAATGCTGGTCCGCGGGTCGAGTCATTGCCAGCCACTTTAGATAAACCTCGCGCGACTTTTTCGTGTCGACAAAGATGTCGCCCGGCTTATCTTCGGGCTGCGCCTGCTTCACGCGCACTGCCTGGTGCCAACAATGCATTCCTGATATGGGATCGGGATGGACCGGGAAAGTCAGGTTTTGATGAATTCCGGCATCCTTCCACCAAATGCGCAGGGTGTCCGGGTCAGACGATTCATAACCTTCTATCCCGTGCTCGCGTTTCAATCCCCACTCGCTTTCATTGTGGTCCAGCTTAACGGTAGCCATCATCTGGCGCTGCCCCTCGTCGGTCAACTTCCAACGGCCCATGTGGTGGCTGCAGGCGACCACGTCAGGACGAATGCCCTCGGTCACCCAGGCGGCCACGACAAAGTATCCGATCTCTGTTTCGACTCGCAGCAGTTCTCCAGTACGAACGCCCAGCCTGGCCGCAAACGTCGGGTGAATCCAGAGCGGGTTCGTGTGCGCGATTTCGTCCAGCCATTTTGCATTAGCGCTGCGCGTGTGAATCTGCACGGGCAATCTAAATGTTGAGATCAGGATAGTTTGATCTGCTTCGAGATTGTCTCGATGCACGTGGCTCTTGATGTAAGTAGGTATCGCATATTCAGGCCAGCCCCAATCGGCCAGCGTGCGCGAAAAGAATTCCAACCGGCCACTGGGCGTGGGAAAGCCGCGCTTGATCTCGCCATTCAGGTGGATACCCGCAAGGCGGCGTCCGTCTTCATCGCCATCTGGTGTCGGCAGGGGAACGATATTAGGCGAGGCAGGTTTGGCCGCGCGCGTGAACACACGACCCTCGGCATCTTCGCGCATGTCTTCCAACTCTTCCGCGGGAACCGTCTCTTCGTAAACCGCGCCCACTTTCCGTTTCACTTCAAAGGCGCCATAACGCCGCATGAATTCGAGCGGCGTCAGGTTTTCCGCGGCTGCCTTCTGAGGCAAACCGGGCACAGAATTATCAAAAATCCATTCGTAATATTCGTCGATACCCAGACGCGTGCCCGGATTCTTTTTCGATTCAACAAACTGGCGAATGCCGAGGCTTCCATCCGCATCGATGCGCCAGGTAAGTTCCAGCCAGAACTCGTTCTCTTCCCAAACCTCGCCGGGATTTACTTCGCGTGTGTCTTTTATTTCTTCACCGAGACGCTCGCGCGCGGCGCGCATCACCGGCTGGCGAAAGCCCAGCCATTGTGCGTCGTGCGTCTCGTAGGAGTGAATATCGTGCCGTTCGGACCCATGCCCCATCGGCAAAACGTAGTCGGCAAAGAAGGCCGTCTCGTTCCAGGTTGGAGTCATGGCAACATAGCAGCCGATCAATTCGGGATCAGTCAGCGCTTCGATCCACGAGAAGCCGTCCGGATTGGTCCACACCGGGTTGTAGACACGCGTGAAGTAGACATCGAGTTTGGCGCGGCCATCTTTCAAAAAGTGCGGCAGCAAAAACGACATCTCGTTCATGGCGAGAGGATATTCCTTCGGCCAGGTAACTTCATTCCACATCTTCGGGTGTGGCGGCGTGTAGATGGGCCGCGGCACAAACTTGTTCCAGGCATTGGGGAACACACCGCCTTCGGTGGCAATCGCGCCCAGCAGCGCATTCAACATGAAAAGCGTGCGCGCCACTGCCCAACCGCCGCTGACTCCTGAAGAAGCACTGCGCCAATTGTGGCTGCTGAATCGAGTGCCCGCAGTCGCTACTAACTTCGCAATCTCTTCCAGGACTTTTGCATCGACGCCTGATTCACTCGCGGCATATGCGAAGGTGTACGAACTGTAAAGCTCTTTCAAGAGCTGCTCGAATTCATCAAAGCCAGGTCCTGCTGAAGGTTTTTCCGGGCTCGCCTGGTCGACAAACTGAAGTTTGTCGGACAGGGAACTCGAATCTCGAAACTCGGAACGAAGATAATCTGCCCAGTTCCACCAACGTCGCACAAACTCGCGGTTGTACAGATTGTGTTGAATCAAATAGTTCGCAATCGCCAGCAGAATCGCCGCTTCCGATCCGGGAATGGGCGAGATGAAATGATCGGCATGCGTCGCCGTGTTTGAGAGACGAGTATCAAACACGATTAGCTTCGCGCCATTCGCTTTGCCGTCGATGACTCGTTGCGCGTGTGGATTGAAGTAGTGTCCCGATTCCAAATGCGCGCTGATCAGCAGAATGACTTTTGCATTAGCATGATCCGGGCTGGGCCGATCCAGACCCATCCATAATTGATAGCCTTCACGACTGCCGGACGAGCAAATGTTTGTGTGCGAGTTGTGCCCGTCAATACCCCACGCGGCCAGAATTCTTTCCGTGAAGCCATCCTCGCCGGGGCGGCCGACGTGATACATGATTTCCTGGCGCCGATCTTCAACGATTGCTTTGCGAATACGCGCGGCAATGTCATCGAGTGCCGCGTCCCAACTCACCCGCTCCCAACGCCCTTCACCGCGTTTGCCCGCGCGCTTCAGCGGGTAAAGAATGCGATCGGGATCGGTAATTTGATTCAACGTGGCCGGACCTTTGGCGCAATTGCGTCCACGCGATCCGGGGTGTTCCGGATTACCTTCAAACTTCTGAATTTGATTGGTTGCTTTGTCGATGTAGGCAAGCAGGCCACACGCGGACTCGCAGTTGAAACAGGTAGTCGGCAAGAGCTGATAGCGCCGCTCTTTCCGCTTGGGCCAGGCTTTCGAATCCAGCTCGACCCAATCATCCCAGCGCTCTTTGGGCGGATATGCCGCGAGGTGATTGCAGCTCGGGCCAGGGTAAAACGTTTCGCCCCGCGCTTCGGTCTCTTCGCGAGCAGCGTTCACAAGTTGGATTGATTCGTTCTTCACACTCTATCCACCCAATAGTTTGGTTCTCGACTAAAATGCATCACCGCGATGATTTCAACGTCAGCTTCCCTAAGGCGATAAAGAAGCCCGTAAGGAAAGCGCTTTATGCGGCAACGCCTCGTCGAAGGTGACAACTTTGGGCAAGCTTCAGGGAACTTGAGTATTTGCGAAATGACTCTTTCGACTTCTTTGATAAAGTCATCTCCAAGCGGCGGGCTAACACCATCATAGTATGCCACCGCGTCTTCATACTCCCTCTGCGCATGAAGCTCGAAATGATGATTCATTATTTGCCACGGGAGCGAAGCTTGGCGATAACCTCTTCGCCGGGGATCAACTGAGTCCGGCCTTCGTCAATGGCTCGTACCCTGCGTTCCGCTTCCTCAGCCCAGACAGCGTCGATTCGTTCTTGGCCTTCCCAGTCGAGGCTTTCGAGCAAATGGTCGGCGAGCATCGCGCGGGCGCCGGGCGAAAGTTGCAAGGCAGCGCTTAGCACCTCATCGAAGTTTTCTGACATCAATTATTCCCTCCACCTTGTAGATCTTGGCGGCTCCATTATCGCATTCATTGATCGACGCAGCCAAAATTTGGCGAGGTACTGCCGCGCGGATCTACGGGCGGGACGCCCGTGTAGCAGACCGCCTCACACGGGGCTTCACCGACCCACGCACGGGCGGGATGCCCGTGCCACGTGAAATTACGACTTGAAGAGATCCGCGTTATCTTTCTGGAGCTTTTCGGCTTGCGCCGCCAGGTCGTCCGCTTCTTTTGATAGCCTATCTACGCGCGCGTTATTAGCGTTCGCCATACCGACAAAACTCGAGCGATCTTTCGCGTCGATCAATGCCTGCGGAGTGCCTTTCGCGGTCTCGACAAGTTCCGCGCGCTTGTCATACTCCTTCACCTTGACTGCCAGGTATTCTTTAAACTTGTCCTTGATCTTAAGCTTGCTGGCCTCTTCATATTTCTTTGAAGCTTCTTTACACTTCTCCTTGGCCTTGTCGTAAGCCTGGATCGCCTCTTTTGCTGTAGCCCGGGCATCGGCAAGGTGCTTCAGATCCATCTGCAGCATTTTCTGCTTGAGCCCTTCGGCGTCAGTCACAAGAGTCTTGGCTTCCTGGACCGCGGCGTTGCCTTCATCGACAAGTTTGTTGGCCTTGGTCGTTTCATCGCCTGCACTGCAGGCCAACACGGCGGCGATCAATAAGAGCAAGGCTATGACCGCTGAAGAATGTTGTTGCCTATTCATCTTGACTTTCATTCGCTGTTCTCCTGTCAATTAGTTTGCGTGTGACAACTTCGCGAGGACTGATCCCCCTTGCTCTTTCCTCTCGCTGGGACCGCACGCATCCTGCGTGCTTCCACGTTGCGGCGCCAATTTTGTGCAAAGAAAAATTCGACAACATCAACCGAGCCGTTCGGCGCGGAGTTAGGTGATTTCTCGGTACGTTGAGGCAGGCAGCATGCCTGCGGTCCCAGGGCTTAGTGTCACGCGAGCGGTACTGACTGGCCCGCTTGCACGTACGCGTGCTCGAACAGCATCATTCCCATCAGAGCCAGCGGCGCGCTGCCGATGCCTATTGAGATACTAACGACTCCAAGGAGTGCCAGCCACGTCAGCGCTCCCCCCAGGACCGATAAAAAAATTCCCATCCAAAAGTCACTGCGGTAACGGCCTTGGACCATTTCCCAAATTGCCAGGCGCGCATGTGCTGTCGGATGCGTCAATGAAACTTCGCCCCAGATCATCAAAAGATGAACGAGCGTACTGATCGCCAGAAGCCACAACAGCGGCGTTACAATTTCAGCTTGATACCAGGCAGCGAAAGGCAGCAGCGCAGCGGATCCCAGCAGCATCGCCTGCACAAACAGATGCGGCGGGAGCAAAGGGTTCTGCCACATGTCACGCGCCTTGGCTTGCGCAAAGAGATAGGCGGTATAGATTGCCGTCAAAGCCGCCAGCGGCAATCCGAAGACAATCAGCCACGACTGCAATGAGGTCGCCCACGGAGCCATCAATAGCTCGGACATAGACGGATCGGGAACGATTCGTCTCCCCAACAAACTCGCCATGAAATGCAGCAACAACACGATCGAGTAACCCGCAATTATGAACGCGCCTTTGACCAGCCAGCTTTTCCACTGAGGCCGTGTGAAGATGAGATAGAAGCGCTCGGGATGTTCCAGGTCCCAGATCAACAAGCCGCCGGTGATGCCGAGAAACGCACCGGAAACAATCGGCGTCACATACAGCCACAAGATTGAGTCACTCCTCATGAACCCGAACAGCACCAGCATGGCGGCGACCAGGTAAACGCCGGCGCAGATTCCCTTGGTCCAGGTGTAAAGACTTACGCGCCAGTCCCAGGGAATGGTGTGCGGTACGTCATAGCTCAACAACGCCGCCGCTGAAGAGTTATTGAAATTCGGATTGCCGGACACAACGTGATCGTTCGAGAGCAGTTGCTCGCTCCACATAAAGAGTCCGCCCTCAGGCCGGCGTGCCGCCAGCGGATCAAGTGTCGCCTGATGCGCGCCCTTGTAGAAAAGTTTGGGCAGCGTTTCCTTCTCCGGACGGCGCACGGCAACGGCCTCGCGATTGATGATGCGGGCAACTTTTGACTCCGCGTCGTTCATGTCGCCCACCAGAATTGCTTCGGTGGGACAAACCACGACGCAGGCGGGCTCGAGCCCGACGTCAATGCGGTGCGCGCAGAAATTACATTTCTCGGCGGAATGATCTTCGGGATTGATGAAGATGGCGTCGTAGGGGCAGGCGGCCATGCAGGCTTTGCAGCCAATGCAGATCGACTTGTCAAAATCCACGATGCCGTCGGGGCGCTTGAACATTGCCGTGGTCGGACAGGCCGTGACACACGGCGCATGCGCACATTGATTACAGCGGGTCACCTGGTGCGCGCGCCGTGTTTGCGGAAACTCGCCGACATCAACGTGCTTTACGTACGTGCGCGTTACCGACAGTGGTACTTCGTTTTCCGATTTACAGGCAGTCGTGCAGGCGTGACAGCCAATACAGCGTGTGTGGTCAATGACCTTGGCCCATTGTATGTGGGGGGCCTGGTCGGTCATAGAATCGTCAGACGATAGAGATCGCGCGGTTGTTTCGGACATAGTCAATTAGTTGTTTTGAAGCGGCGGCCACTATATCACGCCGAAGCAAAAGGGAAATATCAAAGAATCCTGTCGGTAGTGGTGCAGTTTGATTTAGTAAGACGCATTTCCCATTGTGGGCCAGGGCGCTATATTTTTTGCGGTGCTTCGTCAAAAGTGTTAGAAATGTTTTGCCGAGAATCTATTGTGCAAAGGAAGTAACGCTATGATTTCTCTCAAACTGCGCTTTATCACCGGGATTGTAGGGCTGGCGGTCTGCTCGTCAATCGCCGGCCCCGGCGCCGCATTCATCCGGGCTGATGCCGTCGCTGCGATCCAGGAGAGTGCTGATGGAGCGCGCCGGATTAAACCTGAGGATGCGCGCGAGCTTTTGAATAAAAGCAAGGCAGTCCTGGTTGATGTCCGCGGCGAAGCGTCATACAAAGCCGGCCATATCAAAGACGCGCTTAACATTCCATTCTCTGATATTCGCGCCCGCGCAAAGGAATTACCGGCGGACAAGATGATTATCACCTACTGCTCTTGACCGGCCGAACACACCAGCGCCGGTGCGGTGCTGACTCTGAAAGAATTGGGAATTACGAATGCAGCTGCAGTTCTCGGTGGATATGACGGTATGGTCAAGGCTGGGTTTGCAACTGAGACCAGCAAATAGGGTTGACGGTGTAGATGATGTGGCACGAGCATCCGGCTCGTGTCTTCACGGGCGGGACGCCCGTGCCACTTTTCAAATACCACTACTGGATTTGACAAGCTTGCGGACAATCAAGTAACAATTATCGGTCGATTGATTGTCCCGGAGGTGTTCATGCGTCCTCTTATTTCAGTAACGGCAGCCGTGCTAATTGGACTTCTTGCGCTGACTGCCTGTAATTCCAGAGAGACCACGCCAAAGGTCGCAAAATCTACGCTGCAGACTACTACGCCGCCACCGCCTGGTGACAACGCCCGCCGCATCACGCCCGCAGAGGTCAAGGAAGAGATGGCGAAAAACGACGTCGTCATCATCGACGTGCGCGGTGAGCCGAACTACAAGGCAGGTCACATCAAAGGGGCGCGGCTGATACCCGCAACCGAGATCCTGGCCCATATAGATGAGCTGCCACGTGACAAGTTGATTGTCACCTACTGCTCTTGACCGTCCGAACATACGTCCGCCAGTTCGGTGGGCTATCTCAAAACTAAAGGTATCGATAACGCGGCTGCAGTCCTGGGCGGCTATGACGCAATGGTCAAAGCCGGCTTTGAAGTGGTCACCGGATCGGACCCGAACGAATCGCACTGAGGGCAGAAGGCAGAAGGCAGAAGGCAGAAGGCAGAAGGCAGAAGGCAGAAGTGAAAAACGTGAGACTCAATTCATGAGTTTCAGTTTTTCACTTCTGTATTTTTTTGGGGCCAGGCCCTAACTTGTAACGCAAACTGTAAGGCCACCCCGGATTTGCGAAGATTGAATGGCATTCAACGCTGCCGCTACCCGCGAGATCGGCTTTGCCGCTCGCGGTGTAAAAGACGTTAGGCATTTTGTTTAAGTAAGAGGACAATGGCTCACTCGGAAATAAGCATTGGATGGAACTCTCATGAACTTATCAACGATAGTCAAGATCGCTCTTTGCTTGACCGTTACGCCTTTCTTTCTGAGTGCGAAGCAATCCGTTTTGGCGCAAGACAACGTGTCCGTTGGATACAACTGCGAGGACGCGCTGGCAATGCTCGATCACGCGGCCATCGAGGCAAGGAGTAACAAAGACACCAGCATCATTCTGATCGCGCGATTGGGCACCGGTGAAAAGGTCGGTAGTTTGAATGCGAAGAGACTAGGACCCGTGACGGAGTACTTGAATGGCAAAGCTACGAATCCTCTGGTCAGCGGACACGGCGCCAGAGTAAAAGGCTATGGCCGAATAGAAGTCTATCTCGCCGGAAAACTGTTCTTTATTTTGGCTTATAAGCGAAACCGTTTGATGGATTGCGGTAACTTCGAATGATCGACACAGACTCGTTAAGAGCACAAAGGGCGCCTCTTCTAATTATCGCTTGAGCTCTTGAGATACCACTCATGAGGATCTCACTATTCTCGCGAATCATTTCACCGACAGCACTGCTCTACGAATTCATCATAGTCGCCGAGACCACTCGGGGCGTTTACATCACGAGTGGGATCGATCCACCGCCCGCTTTCATTCTGATAAATGCTCTCTGCTTTCTCTGGCTCATGGGTTGGTGGTTGCGTCGCGACAAAGGCAAGCGCAGCCTCAGCTGTACCTTTGACATAGGGATGTTTCTTTACGTCGCGTGGCCAATCATAATGCCTTATCATTTGCTTAAAAGCAGAGGCACAAAAGGGCTGCTTATTATTTTGGGTTTTATCGGTGCGTACGTTGGAGCAGGCGTGTTGGGCGTGGTTCTCTACATGTTATTCGCCCCCTAATTTCCGAGCAATATCCAACGATCGACAGTAGTGCTCCGTTAGCGTGTTGCTGAGAAAGAAAGGACTGCCCGGCGAGTTACTGCGAGGCAATGAGGTCGGTACCACCTGCGGTAGCGGGTGGGTTGTCGTTGGAGCACCAATAACGCTGAGAGGATCTGGTTTGCCCAGCGATCTTGTTCGGGAGCAGACCCACCCGCTACCGCAGGTGGTACTGACCCCATTGCCTTCGAAAGCGGCAAGTTCAAATTCACGCAGGAGCATATTAGATGGCTTTCTTGAAAGCACGCATTCTTGCTTTAGTCTTAATTCTGGTTTCCATCGCCCTCATCTATTTCAACTGGCGTCAATTGCTTCAGGAGGGCACTTACTCTTTGAAGCTCGCCGCGTTCGGTCCGCTCATCGGCATAGGCGGACTCTATCTAATGTTTTTCCCGGGCAAAGGCGGGAAGCCCAACACTACCAAAGAAAAGCTCGTCGTCCTGATAGTGTTTGCCATTGGCATCGTCGCGGGACTGATCAACTGGTACCTGATGGATCCGGGCTTTTTTGGTAAGTGAAAGGAAACACCTGCCAGTGTTTCCCTGCATATAAGATTACGCAGGATTAATCACATCCGTTTAGATAAGCACTTGTGCCCGGCTGCGGGCGGACAAGTCCGCTTCTAAACGGGAAGGATTTTTGAGCCAGAGCTTTAAGCCAATGTACAACAGGCTGCCAGCCTGCTGGTGCGGGTGAGCCCCTCCTACGAACATCTGAAGACTGGCAGCCTTTGCAGTACAAAATTCGCATTCACCGGCTCGCCCAGCGCCATACGGGGAGGTTGAGTTTATCAACTCCCACGATCCTGGTTTCCCCGAATTCCTTTTCCAGCACCACGGAATTGCATTCCGGCTGCTCTTCAAGCGCGGCAATCAATTTTGGCGCATGCGTAACCACCAGCACCTGCGACGCGGCGGCGGCGTTAGCTATCAATCGGCCCAATGCCGGTAACAGGTCCGGATGCAAACTTGTCTCCGGTTCGTTCAGCACCAGCAATCCGGGCGGCCTCGGCGTCAGCAGGGCCGCTATCCAAAGCAGATATCGCAAGGTTCCGTCTGACAGTTCGGCAGCTCTCAGTGATCGCAACAGGCCGTGCTGATTCATCGCAATTTCAAATCGCCCTTCAATATTCAACACCGTGATGCTCGATCCGGGAAAGGCGTCGGCCACTGCACCGTTCAGGGCCACCGCGTCGCCGATTTCAAATATGGTTTGCAGCGCCGCGGCCAAGTCGGAACCATCGTTGCTGAGCACCGGAGTGTGTGTGCCAATCTGTGGCAGGCGCGCCGGAGCATCAACGTCGGTGCGGAAGTGATCATAAAACCGCCAGGAGCGAATCTGCTCTCTCAGCACAAGCATCTCGGGCGCATTTCGCGGATCGGCCAATTGCGTCATCATGCTGTCAAAGCTCGAGAGCTGGTACGAGAGTACTTCCCATTCGCCATCGCTTTGTCTGGTGCGCACAACCCAGGTGCGCCGCTCCACCAACAGCGAGGCCGGACGCAGGACCGGACCGGCCCAGATGCATTCGGTTTTTATTTCCGGGTCGAGGGCAAACGCCGAGGTGCTGGGCGAAGGCAGACCCAGGTCAATCGCATAACCAAAATCATCTCCGGCAAAACCTAAACGCAGATTGACACGCTCTTTGCGAACCGTGCCTTGCACTTTGTGTTCGCCGCGTTTCACCGCGGCGCTTAGTTTTTCCGGTCCCGCCCAAAGCGTCGACTGCAATCCTCCTTCACGAGCCAGCGAAGGTATTACGCCTCCCTGGGCTGTGTCAGCCAACAACCGCAGCGCCCGATACACACTCGACTTGCCACTGCCATTGGGACCGGTAATCAGATTCAGTCGACGTAGCGGCACCAGCAGGTTCCGCAGCGAACGATAGTTGGAGATAGCCAGCGTGGTAAGCATAGGTTGGATTGCGAGCATGACGATCAGCCAGATCAGTTTCTGCCGATTCGTCAGACAGACCTCATTCGTAACGGCCACGCGATCGAAGAGACGGCTGGTGTGGGCCGCTCGTTGCGCATAGCATAACGGATGATATCAAATCTGTAATGAGCAACTAACAAGTAAGGGAGGTTGGATCAGGTCGCTACACGCTCCCGGTTCTGTAACCAGAGTTCTCAAGCGCAGGGCGGTGTTCGAATAATCGCAAAACCGCACACTACCATCAACCGGCGGGACATTCGCACCTCGACACTTCCGTACTTGATGCTCAGGTACTGGTGCAGTTTGATGTCCGATGAGCTTTTGCTTGTCGTAACGCCGCGACAAACTAAAGTTTGTCGGACATTTGCCGCGAAACTGCACCACTACCTGATGCTCACTGCAGCTTCTTGTTTGTTAATTGATAATGATAAATTGATATTGAAAGCTCGGGCTCCGGCGCCTCGCCGCTCTGTGATAATGAATTTGTAAGCGCGGGCCAGCCAGTAGCTCTAATTTGAGGTGAAAAGTTTTATGTGTCGAAACATCAAGACCCTGCACAACTTCAAACCGCCGGCAACGAACGAAGAAATTCAGGCCTCCTCGCTGCAATTCGTACGCAAACTCAGCGGCTTTACCAAACCTTCAAAGGCCAATGAGCTCGCTTTTAATCGCGCCGTGGATCAGGTTGCACTCGCAGCCCACGAGCTGCTGCAATCTCTGGTCTCAAATGCTCCTCCAAGGGACCGCCAGGTTGAAGCGGCAAAGGCCCGCGCCAGGACCGCGGAACGTTTTCGCTCGGCGGACGCTTGATATAGCCCTCTGTTGGTTTGACTCAAGAAGAAAGTATGGGACAGGGACATAATCATGCCTCGTCAAATTATGGACGCGCCTTTGCCATTGGCGTCGCGCTAAATTCGGGCTTTGTGATTATCGAAGCCGTTTACGGGCACCTCTCTCATTCCCTGGCGCTGGTGGCCGATGCCGGACATAACCTCAGCGACGTGCTGGGTCTGGTGCTGGCCTGGGGAGCAATGATTCTCGCTCGCCGCGGGCCGACACCCGAACGCACCTACGGATTTCGCCGTTCCTCAATCCTGGCGGCGCTTATCAATGCGGCGGTCCTGCTGATCGGTGTCGGCGCTATTGCCTGGGAAGCCATGCATCGCCTCAATCAGCCTGGTCCAATCAAGGAAGCAGCGGTGATTTGGGTGGCCTCAATCGGCGTGCTCATAAACGCGGGGACTGCCCTCATGTTCGTGTCGGGCCGCAAAGGTGATTTGAATATTCGCGGGGCCTTTGTCCACATGGCCGGCGACGCCCTTATCTCGCTGGGCGTGGTGCTGGCCGGCGTGGCAATTTTGGGAACCGGATGGTTCTGGCTCGATCCGGTTGTCAGTCTGGTGATCGTTGTCTTTATTGTCTATGGAACCTGGGGACTGTTGCGTGACGCGGTGAATCTGGCGCTTGATGCCGTGCCTGAGGGAATAGACATGAAGGGTGTCAAAGAATATCTGGCAGGTTTGCCGACCTGCGTTGATGTTCATGACCTGCATGTTTGGGGCGTGAGCACGACCGAAGCCGCGTTGACTGCGCACGTCGTCATGGCACAGGCCGTTTGCGATGACGCGCTGCTGGCGAGGACCGCAAACGAGTTGCACCAGAGGTTCGGGATTGAACACACCACCTTGCAGGTAGAATTGGGCGATCCCACCTTCCCTTGCCGCTGTCGTCTGGGTCCATGAAAGGTTGCCAACCGGACACAATTAGGCAGGGTGTAAAAAACAGATTTGGGCCCTACCCTCATTTAAGATCATGAAACGATCAGGTATTGCAGATCTTCCGCTCCACGGTGGCCGAGTGCCGCACTGGCTAACAGAGCGGATGACCAAACTGGGCACGGCGATAACGGAAACCATTGTTCACGACTACGGTACCTCTGCATTTCTCTCGCGCCTGAGCGATCCCTTTTGGTTTCAGGCCCTGGGCGCGGTAATGGGCATGGACTGGCACTCTTCGGGGATCACTACCTCGGTCATGTGGGCGCTCAAACGCGGCCTTACTCCGCGAGCGCATGAACTTGGTATTTACATCTGCGGCGGTCGCGGCAGGTTCGCGCGAAACACGCCACAGGAACTGAGATCTATTGCCGAGCATCGCGGGTTTGACGGCGAAGCCCTGGTCCGCAACAGCCGGCTCACTGCGCGCATCGACAACAACGCGATCGCCGACGGCTTTCAAATCTATCTTCACACCTTCGTCGTTACATCCACGGGTGAGTGGGCCGTGGTGCAGCAGGGATTGAGCGATCAGAGGGGCATGGCGCGCCGCTATCACTGGCACTCAGCGACGGTCCGTGACTTTGTTGCCGAACCACACACCGGAATAGTTGGCGAGAATCAGGGCACGATCATGAATTTGGTCGCGGCGGGAGCGAAGCCGGCGCAGGGCGCCCTGCTGGACATCGCGCACGAACCTCCGGAAAAGACTCTGAGCGCCGCGCGCCATTTACGAATGCCCGCGCATCACGAAGTTCGCGAGGCCAACGTGGATTTGAAACGACTGGGAGCCGTGCTCGCCGTTGCCTATGAACGCGACCTGCATGACTTCGCGGAACTGCTGCTTCTGGAAAAGCTGGGGCCGCGCACGCTGCAATCGCTCGCCCTGGTTGCTGAAGTCGTTCACGGCTCGCCCACGCGCTTTGCCGATCCCGCGCGGTTTTCCTTCGCCCATGGCGGCAAGGACGGCCATCCTTTTCCGGTGCCCCTGAAGACCTACGATAAATCAATCGAGTTTCTCCGCGCCTCGCTGGACGCGGCTAAGGTTGGCGATAAAGATAAACTTGACGGCTTTCGCCGGCTTGAACGTTTTGTGCGCGCGGTAGAAATCCGGGCGCAGCCCCAGGCAAATTTTCCCTTCATGGCTTAGCTGGGTCGTTGCTGCGCATTCTTTTCTTAGCCCAGTCAGTTATCGCCTGTTTCAGGTCGTCGAGATGGCCGTTGAAAAAATGGTCGGCTTTGTCAACAACAACAAGTTCCACGTCGAGGTCGGCGTCAAGTTGCGAAATCAATTTTTTCAACCCTTCCGGATTACCAAACTCGTCGCGACTGCCGTGAACGAACAGGATGGGTTTGCGACACTTCGTCAGGAAGTCGAAATCATACTTGTCGACGGGGGTACCGATACTGATCAAGTTAGCGACACGCGCGTCGGCGATGCCAACTTCCAGACCGACGCGCGCGCCAAACGAGAACCCGCACAATGTGATTGGCAAGCCGGGATATTTTCCGCTCAGGTAATCGAGCGCTACTCGCACATCATCAAGCTCGCCGCGGCCCTCGTCATGTATGCCGGTACTCCGGCCCACCCCGCGAAAATTTACGCGCAGAGTTAACAGGCCGGCATCGTTCAAGGCGCTTGCCGCACGGAACACAACTTTATTGTGCATCGTACCGCCGCCCAGTGGGTGCGGATGAAGAACGAGCGCGACGCCCAGCGCGGGCTCGAACTGCGGCTGCTTAAGAATCGCTTCCAGTTGCCCGTGCGGAGCCGGAATAAAAAGATTTCCTGTCGGATACATGAAAAAGTTGTCAGTACCACCTGCGTCAGCGGGTGGGTCGCTGACCCGCCAATACCTGCCGTCTATCGAGCAAAATACACCGAAGGTGTTTGCGAGGCAATCATGCTGGCCTATCGTTTCCTGCGGCTGTGCCGCCGCACAGTGCGGCAAGGCTATGCCGGCTATGCCTTACCGAGAATATGATCCTATTTCTTTTTGTGAGGCTGCGCCCTCCATCCGCTCAGGGGGAGGCACAGCCTCTTAAGAAAAATAGCATCAACGGTAAGGCGGAGCCTTACCGCACTGTGGGGCGGCAAGGCCGCACGAACTTATTTTCTTCCCATTCGAAAGCCGGAGTACCACTGATGAGTGTCAACTATCCGTGGACAGTAATCCTCATTTGGGCTAAATTATTGCGACCAACTAATCAATTCGGGATTCTCGGGAGTAACGAACCACAGGGGATTGAATGATGAAGTGCAACTATGTTTCGGTGTCTGAAGCCTGCTCGATCGCGCCTTGGGTCCAATTCATTCCCTCTCATGTTTCGAACTTTTTTCAGCCCCTGGATCGGGATAGATTCTCTGACGATCTCCTTCCCGGTTTTGACGAAGACTCGCCGCACGATAAAGAGGCCAAACCTCGGGCGCTGGTCGTCGACGACGTTGCCGATGTTACTGAGATGCTATCGACCTTTCTCACCCTGGCCGGCTATGAAGTGATCACCTCCCATTCAGCTCAGAGTGCCATTGAAGTTGCCCGGTGCGCTCACTTTGATGTGATTGTCTCGGACATTGGAATGCCGCAAATGGACGGCTACGAACTGGCCCGGGCCCTGCGCGCGATACCCGGCTATGAATCCGTTCCCCTGGTAGCGGTGACCGGTTTTTCCAGATACGACGATCGCGAACGCTCCCTGCAATCCGGTTTCACGGCCCATCTGACCAAGCCTATCGATCCGAATGTCTTGTTTCAGCTTCTCGAGCGCTTGCGAGGTCAATCGTGACTCGCATTTAGTGACTCCTTAATAAATGAAATTCTCGCCAAAGCTGAGCGGCTTTATTCGATCAGAGTCAGCCATTCGTGCGGCACTGCTGCTCACGGGCGCCGTTGGCATTACGCTGGTGCTGTGGCCGCTGCAGTTTTCCACTAAAAGTATTTGTTGCGGCGACTACGACGGGTATTACCACATCATGTGGAGCCGGCTGTTATGGGAGGGGTTGCGCGCTCATCATCTTCCCCGGTTTATCTGGTTGCCGCTCACCACGCTTAATTCCAGGGACTATGTTGACCATCATTTTCTCTTTCACGTTTTTCAGATTCCTTTCACCTGGTTTCGCGATTTGCGCCTGGGCGCCAAAGTGGCTTCACTGCTCTTTGCCGTCATGGCAGTGTTCTCGTGCTATTGGTTTCTGGTCCGCAATCGTATCCGCTTTGCACTGGTCTGGCTGGTGGCCCTGCTGGCGTGCTCCACACCATTCCTCTTTCGGCTGAATATGGCCAAGGCCCCGCCGTTTGCGATCATCTATCTGATCATCGGCAGCTGGCTTCTATTTCGTAAAAAGTACTGGTTGCTCATGCCGCTGTCGTTCGTCTTCACGCTGACCTACGACATGTTTGTGCTGCTGCTGGCCGCGGCTGTCATCTGGTGCATTGTCATTGGCTGGAGCGAGCAGCGTTTTGAGTGGCGACCGGTCGCCTTCGTGCTGATCGGTGTGGTCGCGGGTTTTGTTATCAATCCTTACTTTCCACATAACCTGGCCCTCTTTTACGAACATCTGAAGATCAAACTGACGCTGGGCAATTTCTCAACCAAGGTGGGCCAGGAGTGGTACCCATATACATCCTGGGAATTTCTGTGTAACTCTGCGGTCGCCTGTGTGGCGATGGTGGTGGGTTACGTCGCCTTTGATCCGGCCGACCGCAAGCGTGCTCATCACTCGCTCTATTTTCTCCTGCTCGCGACGTTGTTGATGATATTGAATGCGCGCTGGCGGCGGATTGCCGAATACTGGCCACCTTTTGCGATCCTGTTTGCGGCGTTTTCAGTGCAGCCCTGGCTCGACGGGGCGCGCTCTGCCTTTACCACGCTGTCCAATGACATGCTCGACGAGCTGCAGCCTTTTCTTGACGTGCACGAACATCCTGTGGTCGCGCGTAAGAGCCAGCGACGAGAGTTATGGGAATGGCTGGCGGCCGCCATCGTCGCGATTATTCTGGCGATGGTGCTGGGAGCGAACTTGCGTGTCACTATCAAAGATATCGCGGACAGCGAGCCGCCCGAGTATTACAAAGCCGGTATGCAATGGGTGCGCTCGAATGTGCCCGCGGGTGAAATTGTCTTTAACACGGACTGGGACGATTTTCCGCGAATGTTCTATTTCGATCCGACCCATCGTTACGTCTCAGGTCTGGATCCGACCTATCTCTACGATCGAAGTAACGAGCTATCGCGCCTCTACGATCGGATCACGCTGGGCAAAGAAAAAGATCCGGGACCGTTGATTCGCGATCGGTTTGGTTCACACTACGTCTTTACCGACAATACGAAAATCCACTCCGACTTCTATAACAATGCGCTGGACAGCGGGTGGTTCGAAGTTGTTTATGAAGACGAAGATTGTACGGTGCTCCATCTGCGCGATCAGAAGCTTGAACCACCCCCTGATCAGAATGACCAAAATAATATCGATGAAAGCGGGGATGAAGAAGACGATAACGGCGGGTGAGTGGAGGGCTCGGATGAACGCATGGAGAGGGAACGAAACGTATATTGCTTCGTTTAGAGAGCGCACTTGTGCGCCTGACTCACGAAGGATTCAACCAGTTGAATGTGAAGGAATTTGTCGGGCTGCTTGAACCTAATAACTCAACGGGCGCACAGGTGCGCGGGAACATTATGCGATATGGCTCGCACCTAAGAAGTTTGGGTTTGGCGGTTTCTGGGCTTAAAATGTCGACAATGAAATTTACCAATAGAATCTGTGCTCTTGCCCTGGTCGGGTTGATACTCTTGTTTGCCGGATGCAAGCGAAACGGAAACAACGTTGCCACACCCCCAACCGAAAGCTCACCGTCTCAAAGCAAAAGCGAACCAACGCCACGCTCGGCCTTTGAACGCGACATGCAGTATGTTCGCAACAGCCAGTTTACTTATGTCTGGGTTTTCTCACGCAAGGACGGTAAGCCACTGGATAAGGACGATGCTGCCTATCTGCGGACCACTGCACCGCAGGTGGTCGACTGGGTCACGACCGATGAAGGAAAGAAAGTGATCGGGGGGACGAACTTTGATCTGGAGCAGGGGAACCTGAGTCTGTTGAAGAAGCGGTTTGTGGTCGAGGACTACTCGCGAAAGTGAGGAGGTCGTCCCTCTTATTCACACCCGGTTTAGACCGGGTGACTGGGATACCCAAATTGATTTGCTAACCGTTTCAACGGTTTCTGGTTTTCGATCAAGTAAGTAAACCGTTGAAACGGTTATGAATAAGCAGGTGACTCTGGCCACCCCGTTTAAACGGGGTGTGAATGAGAGAAGCCCAAGGGTTCACAAAGTGCGTCCAAACCAATCTCACAAATATCGGTGCAAGAAACAGCCAGTTACGGAATCAACACAACTTTACCGAATTGCACGCGATTCTCGATCAATTCATGCGCGCGTCGCGCCTCAGCAAGCGGCATACTCTGATCGATCACGGCGCGAATCGCTCCTCGCTCGACGAACTTCATAGCTTCGAGCAGCTCAGCCTTTGAACCCATAAACGATCCCAGGATCGTCAACTGGCGATAAAAAATCTGCCGCAGATCCGTACGCGCGTCAAAGCCGCTGGTGGCCCCGCAAGTGACCAGGCGACCGCCATTTTTCATGGAGGCAATCGAGCCGGGCCAGGTTTCGGCGCCGGTATGTTCAAAGACCACGTCCACCCCTTGCCGATCCGTCAATCGCTTAACCTCTTTGGGCCAATCCGCGCGCGAGTAGTTGATCAGTTCATCGGCGCCGAGCTCCTTTGCCTTCGCTAACTTTTCATCTGAGCCCGCGGTGGCAATGACGCGCGCACCACGAAGTTTGGCAATCTGAATCGCAATAGAACCGACGCCGCTGCCGGCTGCGTGAATAAGAACGTCTTCGCCCGGCTGCAGGTTGGCACGCGTGACCAGCATGTGCCAGGCAGTCACAGTCACCAGCGGCAGGGCCGCGGCTTCTGTCCAGTTGATTGATTTTGGTTTTGGAATTACGTTCGTGCCGGGAGCCGCTACCAGCTCTGCATAACCGCCGTCGCGACGATAACCGAGAATGTCATACTCGGGGCAGAAATTATCCTGGCCGCGAAGGCAGGCGGCGCAATGCCCACAGGAGACACCGGGATGTAACATAACTTCGTCCCCGGGCTTGACCCAGTTAACAAGCTCGCCCGCTTCTCTGACAACGCCGGCGATGTCGTCGCCGAGGATGTGCGGTAGCGGAATACTGACACCGGGCAACCCGCCCCGTACCCAGACATCGAGATGATTCAAGGCGCAGGCGCGCACCTCGACCAGGACCTCGTTGGCCTTGTGCTTTGGTTCAGGAACCTCGGCGGGCTCGAGGACTTCCGGGCCGCCGTGTTGACGGAAGATGACTGCTTTCATGACTGGCGATTGTAGGTTTTTCGTTTCCGATTGCAAGCCATGTTGTTTAGAGAACGAAGGGTCCGTCGGACTTGTCCGCCTGCGTACAAGAGAAGTTCGTCGCAGATTGAGTATGGCACGCCGGCGGCGCACAAGTGCACCTTCTAAACGGACGGGGTTCAACGAAGGGGCTTTACCAAACGTTTTGATCCGGACTATTTCGTAATCGTAACTGGGAAGACAAAATCCCGGGCTTCCTGCTGAGAATGACAAGCGCTGCAGCTGCCTTTCTTTTGCCGATCGCGAGTCCTGGTTAGCTCACCGTTGATCAGTAAGTATTCCCAATCCCCACTTTTAGGACTGAAGCCGGCACCGCGCTTGACCATTACGGCCACCAGTTCCGGTTGAGTATCGTCCTGGCGCTTGAATTTCTCGCGTACGATTACCGAGCCCAAGGGGAACTTAGCGGGCTTTTCAGAAGTCATCGCCTCGCGCCCGATATTGTTGACCCACACCACGCCAAAACTGCTGCCGTCATGCTTTGGATCGCGTTTGGGAATCTCTTTAATCGGTCGCCGCCCGACGTATATGTTATCCCCTTCCAGCAGAAGTCTGGTGGTAACCGACGTGGTTGGTCGTAGTGACCAGTCACCGACTGGTCCGGATATCGAAAATCAACCGCCCGCCGAAGGAAACTCCACCAGCAAAGGCTTCGGATTGATGCGGGTCCATTGGCGATAGGAAGCAATTTCTTCAAGCGCTTTATCGGGTGTGGTACTACCTGCGAGGGTGATGCTGAACATTGAAAGGGTCGTGAGGGCGACCAACGCTCTGCTCATTAACTTCATGGGCCGATCCTCCGCGTTTCGTTAAGGTGGATAAGAAGCTGGGGTCTGGAATTTTCTGATGCGCGGATTGATATCCAGGGTGGCCGGGCTTCCTATTTTTCCTCTTCCTGCAATTTGCCGTCCACGCAGTGTCGGGATATTGCTCACGCAGAGTGGACGCCCGCACTTCTCAAGAAAGAACCGTTTAGAGAGTGCACTTTCAACCTGCCGCTTAGAGAGCGCACTTGTGCGCCGCCGTCAACAGCAGAAGTACTGAGCATGGATTCCTAACCTGACGAGGCGCACATGTGCGCTTTCTAAACGGAAGGAACTGGATTGAGTTAGGCAGCTCGCCAAAGGAGCATGTGCTATTGCACAGCGGATGTAACCGACTCCGGGCGATCTGCGGCCTGTTCGCGGGCGTGATAGGAAGAGCGCGTCAAGGGACTCGATTCGACGTGTTTGAAGCCGAGCGTCATGCCAATGTCGCGCCACTGCGCAAACTCTTCGGGCGTGACATAGCGTTCGACGGGCAAGCGCTTCTCGTAAGGTTGCAGATACTGGCCGATGGTCATGATGTCGCAGGAGACGGCGCGCAGATCTTTCATCAACTCGACCACTTCGTCGAACGTCTCGCCCAGGCCCACCATGATGCCGCTCTTGGTTAACATGCCGCGTTGTTCCAGGTCGCGTCGCCGAGCGGCACGCTCGAGCAAAGTAAGCGACTGTTGGTATCCCGCGTCCGGCCTTACGCGCCGGTAAAGACGCGCGATGGTTTCGGTGTTGTGATTGAGCACGTCCGGCAGCGCATCCAGAACCATATTGAGCGCCTGTTCGTCGCCATTGAAATCAGGGATAAGGACTTCGACTTTGCATTCAGGATTGAGAGCACGCACCTGGCGAATTGTTTCCGCCCAATGAGCCGCACCGCCATCGGGTAAATCGTCGCGATTCACTGAAGTGATTACTGTATGGGCGAGATTTAGATGTTGCACCGCTTCCGCGACGTGCCGCGGTTCTTCCGCATCGAGCTTTCCAGGCTCGCCCTTGCCGACCGCACAGAACCCGCAGTGGCGTGTGCAAATGTCGCCGCCGAGCATGAAGGTCGCGGTACGATCGGACCAGCATTCGAAAATGTTCGGACAGCGCGCTTCCTGACAAACCGTATGCAGATTCAAGCCGTCGATCAACTTGAGCACATGATTCTGATTGGCCGGATCGCCCAGGCGAATCTTCAGCCATTCAGGTTTTGGCTGGCGGGGCCGGGGATTGGAAATTACTCGTAGTTCGCGAGACAAAATGTATGTTTTCCTTTGGACTTCTCTTAGGCAACCTCATTCTAACACGTCATGGACCAACCGCTTAAAGCAGCAAGAGTATTGACGTCTCCTCCACGAACAGATGCCTATGAGGAATTCAAGAAGAGCGGATTGCAATTGGGCAACCTCGCGAAACGACTTTGAGATATACTGCGCCCGCCACACACAGCCTTTTAATCGCGAATCGCATCGCAAGCAGCGGAGGAAAAACCCAATGAAACGAATGCTGACTTTTTGTGCCGCCGGCCTTATAGCGCTGGCAAGCGTTGCCTATGCCAACGCCGACATCGCTCGACCCAAACCATCTTCCTCTCCTGAGAAAGACGGCAAGGTCGTGTTCCACACGGGTCTCACGATTGTACCTGACTCTAATTCCTATGAAGCGCGCCTGCAGATCTCGCAGGAAAGCTTGAAGGACCTGCGTGAAGCTCTGGCAGCAGTCCAGGCGGATCAGTCGACAGTACAGCGAATAACCCACAGCTCAACGCGTACGATCATGGCGGGCTTATTCTTGTTTCTGTCATTGTCGTTCGCGGGCGTATGGCTGGCGCGCTCAGGACAACGTCGCAGTCACAAAGTTATCGCCGCCATGCTGTTGGGCACCGCCATCATTGGCGCGGCAACTGTGATCACGCGCGCAAATGCCGGCCCGCCGGGATACTATCGCTGGAAAGGACTGCCCAAGGCGCTGAGCGAAGGGCGTGCTACGCAGGGCGGACTGAATATTGAAATCATGCCCGACGGCCAGGGAATGAAACTGATCATTCCGCTCAGAAACTCCAAAGGTAATAACGGCGAAGAGGAATAGGGCTTTGGAAAGGACCGCGAATATCGAACTGGTCCAATGGCGCACCGCACAGGCGCGCCAGGGAACAAGATTAAGCGCGCGGCTGTTTGCCGTCGTGATAATCGCGTGCGCGTTGCTGTCGGCGCTGTTGGCAAGCTGGGTGCCGCTCCAGTTTTCGATCGTGACGGTGTTCCTGTTTGCCGGTCCGCATAATTGGTTCGAGCTGCGTTACTTTCTCATGCGAATGCCGGCACGTTTTGGTCGCTCGCGTAACTTTTTTCTGGTGGCCTTCGCCGGCATAGGTTTGCTGACAGTGGCTTATCTATCGCTGCCGCTCCTCTACTATTCCAGGATCTGGTCGGGCGAAGACTGGCCCACTGCCATCGCGACGTGGAATACTTTTCTATTGTTGTGGATCGCGACTTTGGTTTGGCTGCGTGGCAAGCAGCAGGCAAGCAGAAACTGGGGCTGGGCCTGGCCGGTGGCCTTTGCTCTGGCAGCAATCAACTGGGCGATGCCTGAGCTTTTTAGTCTGGCGATTGTGTATCTGCATCCCCTGGTGGCGCTATGGTTTCTCGATCGTCATCTGCGCCGCACGCGACCGGAATGGCTTCGCATCTATCGCCGCTGTTTGTTGTTGGTGCCTTTATTAATCGCGGGTATTGTCTGGCAGTTGAGCGGCACATCAGCGCTCGCCGACGATAACGGATTGGCCTGGCGAGTCACACAGCACGCCGGCGCAGAGATTCTTCCCAACGTTTCCTCGCATCTGCTGGTCTCGCTGCATGTCTTTCTCGAGATGCTGCATTACGGTGTGTGGCTGTTGGCGCTGCCGCTCATCGGCGCGCGCGGAGCGCTGTGGGAAGTGAAGGCGATTCCCGTCGCGCGGCATTCGCGCGGATTTCCAAAGTTGATTGGCGCCGTTCTGATCCTTGGCTTATTCCTGGTAGCGTTGCTTTGGTTTGGTTTTTCGACAAACTATGCGGCTACTCGAGACATTTATTTCGCAGTAGCGATCGCTCACGTGCTGGCCGAAGCGCCGTTCCTGTTGCGAATGATTTGAAACGATAGGAGGCAAACGGCGGGAGCAGGAGGCAGCCGGGGCGGCAGTTCTTCTGCTCCTGCCGTCTGCCTCCTGCCGACTGATCAAAATGTCCTCCAACGAACTCTGGCGTTTCCTGCCGCTCGGTTATCTGCTGACGATTCTGATCGAAACTCCGATCCTGGTCGTTGGTTTGTCCGCGCGTCACCCTTTGCGGCGGCGGCTCCTTGCCGGCATCTGGCTCACGGCCTGCACTTATCCCATCGTCACATTGGTATTGCCGCTGCTCCTGGTCCATTCATCGCGCGCCATCTTCTTAATCGTTGCCGAAACCTTTGCGCCAGTGGCAGAGTGCATTCTGTTCTGGCTGGCTTTTGGCAAGGAGGCTGAAATTGGTACTCGTTCAATGTGGCGGGATCTGGCGACTATCGTAATTGCCAATCTGGCATCATTTGCCGCAGGTGAAGTCCTGAACACCTATCACTGGTTTGGGATACTGGGCTGAGGGTGCGTGCTATACTGCGCGGCCGGGACGCGCAGCGCACTAAACGTGAAACACTGACCAACGTCGCGGTTCGCGCGCCGCCGGAGCTAAGTATATGCACTGCCCGCGCCTTGGAAGTCAGTCACCCGACTGAGACACATTCGCTACGGCGCCGGGCCCACACTCAGGTTGCGCCGCTTGCGCCAAACCAGCAGAAATACAAGTCCGCCTATCATGGCGGCAACAATTAACAGGACAATAATCCCCAGAACAACCACTCCGAAGCAAGACCTTGGCGCCGGATCGGGGGCCAGGTCCATCAGAAATAATGCGTTCATGCTCCTGCTGCTCCTTCCTGACTCAAAATTTTCATAAGCGCATCGCTATCGATGTTGCCACCTGAAATCACCACGCCAACGCGCTCTACATCTTTCGGCAGCTTTCTAAAAAATACCGCCGCTGCCGCCGCCGCGCCTGAGGGCTCAACCAACAATTTTAGTCGCATAAGAATGAAGCGCAGCGTCTCGACAATTTCTTCATCGGAAACCGTCAGCACGTCTTCGGCGTTTTGTTGCGTGATGGGAAAGGTCAATGCACCCGGCGTTTGGACTCGCAAGCCATCGGCGATGGTCGAGGGTGGCGCAATGCTTACTCGTTCGCCCTTCGCAATGGACTGCTGAGTGTCGTTGGCCGTTTCCGGCTCCACCGCAAAGCATCGAATGCGCGAATGCAAGGCGCGAGCGGCCACGCTGACGCCGGCAAACAGCCCGCCGCCGCTGCAGGGTGTCAGGATGCAATCAAGGTCCGAGACCTCTTCCAGAAACTCCAGACCGCAAGTCCCCTGGCCCGACATGATCAGATAGTCATCGTACGGCGGCACCATCACCAACCCCTCGCGTTCGGCAATGTCTCGCCCGAAAGCTTCGCGGTCGTCGGCCAGTCGATCAAAAAAACGAATGTCTGCGCCGTACTCGCGTGTGGCGGCGATCTTCATTTTCGGCGCGTCGGCAGGAATCGCCACAACTGCGCGCACACCAGCTTCGCGGGCCGCCAATGCCACCGCCTGCGCGTGATTGCCGGATGAAACAGCAATCACACCGCGCCGCTTTTCTTCTTCGGTCAGTGAAAGGATCCGGTTCGTCGCACCGCGAAACTTAAAAGCCCCAACGCGCTGCAGGTTCTCGCACTTAAAAAAAACTTGTTTCCCAGCGACTTTGTCGAAAGCGCGCGAAGTCATCACGGGAGTGTGGTGGATGTGGCCGGCTATGCGCGCCGCAGCTTCTTTGATCGATTGAATGGTCAGCATTGGTTATCGAGTGGATCAGTAAATTGCAACGTCTGCCGGGCCATATGAAATCCTTTGTGTGCTTTGCGTTTTTGGGGGAAATTCTTTTTCGCCCTTGAGGATCCTCCCGCAAAGACGCAAAGCACGCAAACGAATGCCTTCCGCATGACTACCCCGGACACAGCTCGCGGTCGGACTCTTGTATGTTCAAATCAAACACTTCCGCAAAGCGCAAAGCGATGCGGTCCTCAACCATCTGCATCTCGATTTCCTCGCCCAGCAATTCTTTCATGGAAGTTACCGGCTCGCCTTCGCAAGCGACGATCAGATCAAAGAAACTGAGATCGGTATTTACGTTAAGCGCAAAACCATGCGTGGTCACCCAACGCGCCAGATGCACGCCGATCGCCGCGACCTTGCCTTGGGTGGTATGCACACCGGTCAGCCCCTTGATTGTAAACGCTTCAATCTCGAAATCGTTCAAGGTGCGGATCAGCGCTTCTTCAAGATCGCGCACGTAACGATGGACGTCTTCGCGATCAGGACTAAGATTGATAATTGGATAGCCGACGACCTGGCCCAGGCCGTGATAGGTAAGTTTACCGCCGCGATTCGTCTCAAACACCGAGACGCCGCGGGCCCTCAGGAGTTCCGGCGGTAATAAGATTCCGGTATTATCAGCACGCCTTCCCACGGTTATTACATGCGGGTGTTCCAGCAAGAGCAAGGTGTCTGGTTGAGCGCCGGCCAGCACTGCTCGTTCGGTTTCTTTTTGAATGGCCAATGCTGCGGCATATTCAACTCGGCCAAGCCGTTGGACCAGTACTTCTCTTTGCGGCATACGTCGACATTCTAACAGCCTGGCGAAAGTTCCAGAACTGAGAGCCTTGACTCACACTTGAATCCACACCAGCGTCTGCGGGGACAGGGTCCCCTTACTGACTGTGAATTATTAAGGTTGGAGGACACCAAATTGAAGTCGAGGTGATGAGGATATTATCTCAAAGCCATATCAGCACTCAGATCTTTCAAGTCAGCACCGGACAGTCAGGAACGGGACCGGTCGCCGCTCAACTCACCATACAGTCAGGCAGGGACTTCGCCTTTCAACTCTGCGTTCTACTTATGCGCCCTGGACCGGCGCCCAAGTGCGCTTTCTAAACGTTTCAGAAGACCTCCCGCGCTTGACGGCAACCTCCGCGGCGGCTAGTTTTAGTTCAGACTCCCGCATATTGCATCGAACAGGAGAATCATCGTGAAGAAATCATTTACTATCGCGCTGCTGTGTGTGGCGCTGCTGCCGATAAACGCCTTTTCCCAGAAGAGACGAACTTCGAGCAAACGCACTCCGCGCGCTACGACCTCAGCCGCGCAAAGAGATGCCGATGCCGTGCGCGTGGGAGCGACTCAACTCGCAGATCAAATCAAGAACCTTACTCGCTTTATCTATGTGCTCGGCGGCGTGGCCAAGGGACTGGAGCAGGCCGATGGCGCTATCAGACGCAAGGAAGCCTCAGACGCGATCATTACTTCCACTGAAGAAAGTAAAACGAAAGTCAGGGGCAGTCTGCGGGACGTGCGTGCCGGCCTGGACAAGCTGGAGATTGATTTCCGCTCGACACCCACACTGGTGGCCTACTACTACAAGCTGGCTGGAGTTGCCGACGGCGCCGCCAAGGCCGAACAACTGGCGGCCGCTAATCAATTCGATCAAGCAGGACGGACGCTCCTGAATGTGGTGAATCGGTTGACGGATGTGTTGCTGGATATGAAGTGAGATAGCCCAGACTTCAGTCTGTGATTTTGGTTCCTCAAACTTGAACCCTGGGTGACTATACAGACTGAAGTCTGTGCTACTTTCCTTTCGGATAGTATCCCTGGCGGGCGCGGACGCGAACATCGCTGCGCGTGGGTACCGACACTGCGATCCTGCGAAACTCTCCACCCGGTGTCTGCGAATTCGAGTAGTACTGCAACAGGTATTGGCCGCGCAACTCGGCGGCGATTTGTTTAAATACCGGTTCCAGATCTTCAGTTTTCTCCGGCACAAACGCATTGCCACCCGTGGCATCGGCAATCTGCCGCATTCCATCCTGGCCCCGCTTGGTCATGACGTTCAGGTGCATTGTCTCGCCGGCGGGATTGATTGAATAGAACACCGAGTCGGCTTTTTGCACCTCGCGCTGCACTTCGGCGAGGAAGCGATCGTTGATTCGCTGTCGAGCTTCGATTCCCGCAGCGTCCTGTTCGGCGCGGGTGGCCCCAATCGCTTTCTTAATCTTCTCACTGTAATTGTCTACTCCGTCAGAGATCACCAGGATCACACGCCGGTGCTGGGCCGGGGTCTTGGCCAGGTACTGTGCGGCTTCCAGCACCGTGTCAAAGAAAGCGGTCGGTCCCTTGTCGGTGGCCGGCTCGATGGACCGCAGTCCCGTGCTGGCCTGGTCGGCACTGGCGGCCATCAGCTTCAAGACCGGGCTGCGATCAATCATGTAGACTGTCGCTCGATCTACAGGTTTTAAGACCTGCTTCAAAAAGCTGGCCGCTGCTTCCTTTTCAAAAACAAATCGCGCGTTGGTACTACCCGACACATCAATCAACAAAGCGATCTCCAGCGGCACTTCATCAGGATTGCCGATCTGCGAGATCTGCTGCGGTCGTCCCTGCTCTTCGAGATGAAAGTCACTGGCCTGCAGACCACGTACCGGCTCGTTCTTCGCGTCCACAACTGAGACGGGCGCCATCACCAGGTTCGAGCTGATGCGCAGAACTTCGAAGTCTTCATCCCGCAGCGGCGTCGGGGTCGGCGTAGGCTTTGGTTTGTATCGAGGGGGTGGAGGCGGCGGTGGCAAAACGCGCGGATTCTGCGCCGTCACCACATTCCCCAAAATAAAAAGTGCCAGCGCTCCCAGAAGAAGCGCCGGCATCAAGTACTTTGTGCTTTTCCTAAAAATCATCGCGTCGGGTTCCCATTTTGTTCGCTAACAACTTCGCTAACAAACCAGGAGCAGCATAATACCCCTGGCTTAAGACGACAACGGGTGTCAGATGCTATTCAACTGACACCCGCTCGCTACGTCTTAGTTGACCCTGATACTAAATACTACTCCGTACCGCTGGTCGACGTCTTGATCGCCGGTCCAGGTTGCGTCAGGCCCTTGTTGACCAGAAGCTTAATCTCGACCCGGCGGTTCTGCTCGCGCCCTTCGCGCGTGGTGTTGTCGGCTACTGGATTCGATTTGCCATAGCCATAAGGCGTGACAACCCGGCGCAGCGGAATCTGGTGGTTCTCAACCAGATAACGAATCACAGCATCCGCCCTGTTCTGGCTCAGCAGGCGGTTCTTTTGAATGCTGCCGGTCGCATCGGTGAAGCCGGAAACTTCGATCACATAACCCTTGGTATTCAGGGCTCTGGTCGCAAGCTCGTCCAACTTCGTTTTTGCGTCGGCGGAAAGCATCGCACTGTTCACTTTGAAATTCACAGCAGTCGTAGTCTGCGGCACATAGTCGTCAAGCGCCGAGATACGATCGTTGGTTTCATTCACTCCCACCACCGCGGCATCCGCAGTTTCCTGCGCAGCCTTGGCGCCGCCCTTGGCGGTGTTGGCAACGGCGGCCAGCTCATCCAGTTGACCGGAAAGACGCTGGGCATTTTCTTCAACCTGGCCCAATTTGGTTTCGGTGTTGCTGGCGCGTTCCTCGAGCGGGGCGGCGCGTGATTCGACCGAGCGGGCCACTCTCATGTCGGTTTCGGCAAATCTTATTTTGTCGGCGAGCAATTCGCCTGATGATCCGCCCCGGCCTTCAACTTCAAGATTTAGGCCGCGGAGAATGTTTGTTTGCGCGTAGTTGCTGCCACTGCGGAGAAAGCCGCCATTGGACTTCACGCTGCTTCTGTCGCTGAGGCGCACGGTTGTGTCGACGCCATTCGCATCTCGAACGACGAAGGTATCGGCATCGCGACGAACCACGACACCTTTAATTTTCATTTTCTGCCCGCTGGCTACTGTGCGAGAATTACTTGCGCTCGTGGTCGGGCTTTGCGAAAAAGCCATCGAAGCTGCAATCAGCAGTACGCTAACAGCGAGAGCCGTCGAGGCAACCGTTCTGAATCTGGTTGTTACCATAAAGATAGTCTCCTTTTGATTATAAGAATCGATGGCACGCTACCGCGAGCCGCTAACCGTCTCACTTCTGACGATCCATCGTCATGTTGCGTTGTCTTGCTTGCATCATGAAGGGACAGTTCTAGGCCCAACCACAGTTGATGTCAAGAGACTTTGTGATTCTGGGCGGATTCGTCACGCAATTGCTAATCGATCGCAACAAGAGGGGGTGATTGCAACACGATTTACACAAGAAAGCGGCGACAAAGCCAGTATTTCCGGCCGTCGCCGCGCCTTTGTAGCACAGACTTCAGTCTGTGTTTCGCTCGCTCTAAGTCGATTGAGGGGACCGCAAAGACCACAGACTGAAGTCTGTGCTGCCTCTCTACAGCGAGAACTCTCCCTCTTCTAAAAGCTCTTTCACATACGCCAGAAAGCGCTCGGCATCTGCTCCATCGATGATTCGATGATCAAAACTAAGCGCGAAATAAACCATCCAGCGAATGGCGAGATAGTCTTCATCATCATTCGACGTCAATACGCGTGGGCGTTTTTCGATCTTTCCTACACCGAGGATCGCAACCTGCGGCTGATTGATAATCGGTGTTCCAAACAACCCGCCGAACACGCCCGGATTGGTGACTGTGAAAGTGCCGCCGGCCACTTCGTCAGGCTTCAGTTGTTTAGTGCGCGCCCGATCGGCCAGGTCGTTAGCCGCACGCGCCAGTCCGGAGATCGACAGATCGTCGGCGCGTTTTATAACCGGCACAATCAAGCCCCAATCAAGCGCTACAGCCATCCCGAGGTTGATGTCGCGCTTATAAATGATCTGATCGCCCGCCAGCTGGGCGTTGAAGATCGGAAACTTTCGGATAGCTTTGGTTAATGCCTGAAAGATGAACGGCATGAAAGTCAGCTTGGTACCGGTGCGTTCGAGGAATGCCGCTTTATGCTGATCGCGCAGACGCGCGATCTTGGTCACATCGATCTCGTAAACAGTGGTTACGTGAGCAGAAGTACGACGCGAGAGGACCATGTGCTCAGCAATCTTCTTCCGCATGACGCTCATCTGCTCGACTCGATCTCCCTCCATCGGTCTGGGAGGCGGTAGCGCGGCAGGCTCAGCAGCAGCAGCTGCGCGCTGGGGCTGAACTGCTTTTGCCTGGGGTTGAGCAGGGGCAGCCGCAGGTGACGGTGGGGTTTTGATTGCCGATGGACCGGACTCGATAAAGCTCAGGATATCGTTCTTGGTTACGCGCCCACTCATTCCCGTGCCTTCAAGCCGGGCGATGTCGATGCCGTGTTCAGAAGCAATCTTGCGCACGAGCGGACTCGACTTTGTGCGACGCAGATCTTCGACAGTGACGCCATCTCCGCTTCGCGGCGCCGGTGGCGCTGATGGCGCTGATGGCGCTGATGATTGAGCCGGCGCACTTGCAGGTTTCGGAGCTTCAGGGGCCGGTGACTCCGGCGCTTGCGGAGCTGCGACTTTGGACGCGGCAGCTTCTTTTGCTTCGAGAGCCTGGTCCGTAATCGATCGTGGCGCGGGAGTCTCAGCTTCCTGCGCTTTGGCTGCTGCCTGGACCGGCGCAGCGTCCTCGACCGGTGCGTTTGGCTCTGCCGCGGCGAGTGCTTCCACCCGCGCTTCCGTTGGCGCCGGCGCGGCAGGTGCTTCAGTGGTAGCGGCAGCCGAAGCGCCGGCTCCGTCGCCGTCGAGTATCGCGATCACTTTATTGACTTCTACGGTATCGCCTTCCTTGAATTTGATCTCAGTAAGGATACCCGCAGCGGGCGAAGGGATTTCCGCGTCGACCTTATCGGTGGATATTTCAAAAAGCGGTTCGTCGCGCTCAACTCGATCGCCGACGTTCTTTAACCATTTTGTGATAGTGCCTTCCGCAATGGACTCACCCATCTGCGGCATTACTACTTCAGTAGCCATAAGTCTCCAGAACGATTCGTTTTTTTGTTTTGCCTTTGTTCATAGTACTTAGTTCTTTGTTCTTTGTTCTTTGTTCTTAGTTCGTGGTTCTTAGTTCGTTAACCTCCGTCCTCGAGTTCTTCTGCAGGCTGCGTTTAGACAGCGCACTTGTGCGCCTCGCTGCGGCTTGGTCAACCCGGAAAAAACTCCAGTGCGCCGCCAGCGGACAAGTCCGCTTTCCAAACGGAAGCGCGAATAGGCGAAACGATCAAGTACAAAGTACAAACACCAAAGAACGAAGAACCAAAGACCAAAGATCAAAGACCAAAGACCAAAGACCAAAGACCAAAGACCAAAGACCAAAGATCAGCACTCAGTACGCAGCCAATTTACGCGCCGCGTCAACGACATCTTTCGTTTGCGGCAAATAATAATCCTCGAGCGGGGGTGAATAGGGAACCGGTGTATCGATCGATGCGACGCGCACCACGGGCGCATCGAGCCACTCGAAAGCTTCCTCTCCTATCAGCGCCGCGATCTCGCCACCGATCCCGCCGGTGCGCGATGCTTCGTGCAGCACCATCGCTCTACTGGTTTTCCTGACGCTGTTCAGGATCGACTGCTTATCAAGGGGAGCTAAAGTGCGCAGATCCAGGATTTCGACATCCAGACCCTCCTTCTCGAGCTCTTCGGCCGCGTCAAGCGCCGTGAGGACCGTGGCTCCGAAAGTAATAATCGAAAGGTCGCGTCCCTCACGCACCGTGCGGGCCTTGCCCAACTCAACAATATAGTCATCGGACGGCAGCTCTTCGCGCAGGCGCGGCAAACGGTAGAGTTTTTTGTGCTCAAAGAAGAGCACCGGATCAGGATCGCGGATCGCTGCTTTGATCAAACCCTTGGCGTCGTAAGCGCTCGAGGGCTCGACAATTTTCAACCCGGCCGTGTTCAGAAAGAACGATTCCGGATTGAGCGAATGAAACGGACCCGAGCGCAAGCCCGAGCCGCTTGGACCACGAAACACCGCGGCGATGCCGGCGCCCCAACGATAACGACATTTGGCGGCATAGTTGGTCAGCAGGTCGAACCCGGCCGAGATGAAATCGATAAATTGGAATTCGGCAACCGGGCGCATGCCCAGGAGCGCCGCGCCACACGCCGCGCCCACAATCGCGCCTTCGGAGATCGGCGTATCTATGACTCGCTGGTTACCAAACTGATCGATCAATCCGTCCGTGACTTTGAACGCGCCGCCATAAGCGCCGACATCTTCACCGATGACAAAGACAGTCGGGTCGCGCTCCATCTCTTCCCAGATACCCTGGCGTATGGCCTCGACAAAGGTGGCCATGCCGCCGCGCTCCGGACGGGCTGATTTGTGTTCTTTTTTCAGTGCTGTTGCCATTTAGTGTGGGGGCGGACCTGCGTGTCCGCCCTTGATATCCTCATCATGCGACCGGGCGGACACACAGGTCCGCCCCTACATGTTTCACAATGGTTACAGGAATGTTGGGATTCGCCGGATTCACTTCCAGTGTCTGGCGCTTTGGATCAATCACGACATCGAGATCTTCCATCGGAACGGAGCCCAGGAGCACCTCCGTTGCGTGCGGCAGCACGAGCGCATCAGCCACCGTCCTGCGATTCTTGAAACGTATTTCTATTGGCCCCACCACTTCGACTCTTAGTTCGCTCTCATCAGCAAGCGTGGCTACGCGTTCCTCAATCACGCGCAACCCAAGTTGGCGTTTGACATGTTCATTGATGACCATTTGATAGGCGCCACTGTCAACCAGCGCTTCCACTCGAATCGATTTTATTTGTGCTTCAGCAAGAAAGCCCCGGTGATACAACGCGATATCATCGCTGCTTATCAGTTCCAGTTCGGCATAGACTAATCCCATATCGTCTCCTCCGGTGGGTTGGTTAACATCACGCGGTGGTAAACGTTTAGATTTCCGTCTGTCAGCTGGAATGAGCATAACTATTTCTCCAGCACCTTCGGTCTTAGCGCCGGCGGCACAATTGAATTATCAAAGACGCCGTAAGCCGCCTGCTCCGGATCGGGCATGGGCGAGCTTTCGGCCCACTCAACATCTTCATCAATCTCGCGCTGTACGCTCGCGGTGATCTCCGCGAGTTGCTCTTTGCCGGCCACCTGATGCTCGGCGAGAAAGCGTTCAAAACGATCGATCGGATCGTTATGCTGCTCCCACCAATCGATTTCACCCTGCGGCACATAGCGCTGGTCGTCGTGTTCAGCGTGACCCTTGCGACGATAAGTCTTCGCTTCGATTAGTACTGCTCCGCCATGACGGCG
The DNA here is from genome assembly GCA_025463135.1 of Acidobacteriota bacterium. Lineage (GTDB taxonomy): Bacteria > Acidobacteriota > Blastocatellia > Pyrinomonadales > Pyrinomonadaceae > JAOAPY01. Next base: position 13,058 of record JAOAPY010000008.1, on the reverse strand, counting down.
CGCCGACTCGGCCGCTCGTTTAGTTACTTCATAGCAGGCAATGACATCGTTTCCATCAACGATGTGTCCCGGGATGCCATAGCCCGCCGCCTTCTCTGCCAGGTCTCGCACGGCTGTTTGCAGCGAAGTCGGCGTCGAGTACGCGTAGTGGTTGTACTCAGCCAGCACAAGCAAAGGCAGGCGTTGCACCGCGGCGAAGTTCAGGCCTTCATGAAAAGCACCTGTGCTCATGCCGCCGTCGCCAATATATGCGAGTCCGACAATGCGTTTCTTTTGCATGCGCGCGCCCAGCAACACGCCCGTCATAACCGGAATCATATCTCCCAGATGCGAGATGGGACCGATAAAACCCTTTTCCACGCTGCCGAAGTGAATGTTCAAATCGCGCCCACCCGACGGTCCCCAGGCCTTGGCCATGTACTGTGCAAAAATCTCGCGCGGCCGGATGCCTTTGACAAAGACCGCGCCCAGATCGCGAATCAGCGGTGTCAGGAAATCCTGTGGTTGCAGGGCGTAAGCGGAACCGACGGCGGTGGCTTCCTGGCCCAGCGAACGAAATACGCCGCCAACCACCTTGGTTTGCCGGTAAAGATTTACCAGACGCTCTTCGACCAGGCGGGTCAGTTTTAAGTAGCGATAGAGATCGAGCAACTGCTCCGGCCTTAGCGTGGTATCGGTTGTACACGAGAGTGCCTGGCCATCGGGCGCGCGGCGAGGCGCATACTTGGTGAAGATCCGGATCTCACGTCCGGGCGGACGGCGACGGCGCCGATTGCTGGAGTTTGTTTTCGTTACGTTGTCCATCTACTGCTTAGAAACCTAATTTGTTTTGGCGATCTCTATCTCTACGCTTCGCCGAAAGTTTTAATGCAAACCGTGCCTTAGCCGCAGAGCGGCCAAATGTTTATAGCCCATGGTGCCGAAAATAATTGCTTAGCTCCAGAGGAGCGCAATGGGTCTCAGCGAAGCCAACATGTCGCTCCGCTGGAGCTTCAATTCTGTTCAGAGAGTTGGTTCTATGAACATTTCGTCTCTCCGGGACGAAGAGTAGCGCAACAAACAAATTCATTTGGTGCGAGCATTAGAAAACCTCGCTAAATATGCACCGCCAGGCCATGCACGCCTTCGGCTGCTTCCATTACAGCTTCAGAGACCGTCGGGTGCGCGTGCATGGTGCGGCCCAGTTCTTCCGCTGTCGACTCGAGCTGCATGGCGACGCACGCTTCGGCAATCAACTCCGTCGCGTGTGGTCCAATGATGTGCACGCCGAGGATCTCGTCGTACTTTTTCTCGCTTATAATCTTCACAAAGCCCTCTTCCTCGCCCAGAATGCGGGCTTTGCCGGAAGCTGAAAAAGGAAACTTGCCGACTACAACATCATAGCCGGCCTCTTTTGCTTTCGCTTCAGTGAGACCGACTGAAGCTACTTCCGGATCGCAGTAAGTGCAATTGGGCACCAGTCTCAAATTGATGGGACGCACGTCCTTTTGTCCGGCGAGATGTTCGACGGCGACGATGCCTTCCTTTGAAGCCAGGTGCGCGAGCAGCGGCGTGGGCACGATGTCACCGATGGCGTAGACACCTTTTTCGCCAGTCTGCTGGTACTCGTCGACCTGCACAAAGCCTCGCTCGATTTTGATCTTCGTGCCCTCCAACCCCAGACCTTCGGTGTAAGGCATACGGCCCACCGCTACCAGCAGCATCTCTGCCTCGAGCTTAACGTCCTGGCCTTTGTCGTCTTTGCCGGTGACGACCACGCCCGTGTCAGTCTTTTCGACTTTTTCGAGTTTGGTGCCCAGCTGTGATTTGATTTTTCGCTTCCGAAAAGACTGCTCCAGCTGTTTCGATACCTCTTCATCTTCCAACGGCACCAGGCGCGGCAACAACTCGACAATCGTTGTCTCGGCTCCGAACCGCGAATAGACTGATGCGAATTCACAGCCCACCGCGCCGGCGCCCATGACGATGAGCGACTTGGGAACGTCCTTCAATTCCAGAATGTGATCGCTGTTGACTACTTGTTTGCCATCAGTCTCGAATCCGAGAATCGGCCGCACCACTGAGCCGGTAGCGAGAATGATGTTCTTTGCCTCGAGCACTTGCTTCTGGCCTTCAGCGTTAGTGACTTCGACCTTCCCTGGCAAAACCAGACGGCCGGTGCCCTTGATCACCGTGACCTTGTTCTTCTTCATCAGGAATTCAATGCCCTTGGAGTTCTTGAGCACGACTTTATCTTTGCGTTTTTGTACGTCGACGAATGCGAGTTGAATTCCCGACGCTTGCACGCCAAAATCCGCGGCATGCTGCATCTGCTCGTACACGTGCGCCGACATCAGCATTTGTTTGGTAGGAATACAACCGCGCAAAGTGCAAGTGCCTCCCAGGCGCGTGTCTTTTTCCACGATTGCAGCTTTTAGTCCCAATTGCCCGGCGCGAATGGCGGCGACATACCCGCCCGGTCCGCTGCCTATAATGACGACATCAAATTGTTCGTTAGCCAAAGTGAAAAATTCCTCTCTGATCAGTAGGGCGGACCTGTGTGTCCGCCTTTGTGTTAGGCGAAATCAAGAACGGCCACACAGGACCACCAGTAGAAGTTTTAGTGCATTCAAAAGACACGCATTATAATCTCTCGCGTGAATTCGACCAAATCAGCCATTTGTGAGGTGCCCAAGTTTGACAACAGGCGTTCAGAGTACCGACTTCAGTCGGCTTTTTCGCCGGCGTGAAGGCCCGCCTAAAAGGCGGTACTCTAAACACCTGTAGAGCAAGTTGTCGCAGCTTGCGGTACACAGGAGCAAAGATGAAACATTCGGAAGGCTTTCTTAAAGTAGTGAACGACGCCAAGAGCCGCATCCGCGAAGTAACAGTTGAGGAAGCGCGGGCGCGACTTGCCGCCGATTCACAGGTGAGATTGATCGACGTGCGCGAAGACGATGAATGGCAAGCAGCGCATGCCGCCGGCGCTGAGCACCTGGGCAAAGGCATCATCGAACGCGACATTGAAACATCCGTGCCCGACAAAGCAACTGAATTAATTCTTTACTGCGGCGGCGGCTATCGCTCCGCGCTGGCCGCGGACGTTCTGCGGCAGATGGGTTACACCAACGTCTTCTCAATGGCCGGCGGCTGGAAAGCATGGCAAGAGGCGGGTGGGGCGATAGAGAGTGACGAGCAGTAGCAAACTCATTTTCCATTTGTGATTTGTCAGTGCTCATTTTGTCATTGTTGTCATTTGAGGAGATCTAGTAAATCAACCGGCTCCGTTCGGAGCCGGATGTTTATAGTCACCCGTAAAACCTATCCCGCGAACACGCTCCGTTAGGACGAAATGTTTTCTGACAGATCGCTGCGCACCCACATCGCCGCAGAGCGCTAATCCGGGAATCCTGACTTCGTCTCTTCAGCGGTCTGACCGAAGCTCACCTTTGTGGCCAGCTCGCTTTCTTCGAAATAAAACTCTCGCACGACTTCAAAAGAAACACTCTTCGGCGCGGCGCCGGAAAGTTGAACCGTGCCGGAGCCTTTATCCTTCTCCTTCATGCGTGTAAGCGCGGTGTTGTCGCGGTCGCCAACCACGACGTGCAGGCCCTGGCCGAGTTGCGCGTCCGTCAGCCCATGCCCCGGCGCCTTTACGGAAACGATCTGATCAAAGTCATCGGGCAGCGTGATGAAGTGGGCCAGAAACAATTCAGGCCCTTTGCCGAACAGCAGATATTCCAGGTGCGCGGGCTTTGTTCCTTTGGGATCGAATTTGTGAAAGTGAACGACGTTTTTGACGTTGACGTCGAACGAGCCGTCTGCCGGATCGTCTTCGGGAGAGCCGAGGATGGCACAGCCGCCTCTTTCCAGATGGCCGCGAAACAAGCCCTTGCCGCGGAATTTCTTCAGCGCCATGCCGCCCGGATCCACACGGCCCAGCACAAACTCCGAAGGCTTCAGCGTATACATCCTCTCTTTCGGATGGTCCATACGATCTTGCGTGTAAATCGACGTCAGGTCACGGCCTTTCCGTGAGAAGGTCGCCTCCATAATCACCTGGCGACGATGCGGCGAGGTAAAGTCAGTACCAAGCGCGTTAACATTGTCGAACATCGGCAGGTGCGAAATGTAAACGGTCCTGGCGCCAACGACCATCATGTTGTGGGTGTTCGGTGCATCTTCGAACAGTGGACTAAGCATCGCATGCTGTGCTTTGACGCTCAGGCTGAGACAGCCCAGGCCGGCGGCCGCGGCCACACTTGTTCTTAAGAAATCTCTGCGGCTGTTGAGTTCAGAAAACTTGCTCATGAGTGGGTTGCCTCCTTAGCAACTGTGCTGCGTGAAGTGGGAAGAGACAGTGCTGACGCGAATATTACTCTTCAAAAGACAACGCGTAAATAAAGGTAAAAGTCCCTCACTTGGGCCCGCACGCTGCCAGCGTGCTGAGGTTGGTAGGACGCCTTTTGTTTTTTAGCGAGTTACTTTCCCCCTCCGGCACGCTGGAAGCGTGCGCTCCCAGGGTATACAATCGGCCCGCCACGATGCTTCTCATGCCCGAAAGAACAGTCACGCTTTCTTCGAATCTGATTACGCCGGCCGGCAAGTTGAGATAAACACCGCGATGTCCAGGAATGCCGCAGAATTAACGCCTAATAATGCGCCAACGCGCACGGAAACAGATTCAATGGGCGCCATCGAAGTGCCCGCTGACAAGTATTGGGGCGCGCAGACTGAACGCAGTTTGCTCCATTTCAATATCGGCGACGACAAGATGCCGCGAGAGATGATTCGCGCGCTGGGAATTCTCAAGAAAGCAGCGGCGATGGTTAATGAGCAGCTTGGTAAGTTACCGGTCGACAAGCTGAAGCTTATCGTACAGGCTGCCGACGAGGTCATCGCTGGCGAGCTTGACGATCACTTCCCACTGCGCGTGTGGCAGACCGGAAGCGGCACCCAGACAAACATGAACGCCAACGAAGTAATCTCAAATCGCGCCATTGAGATTGCCGGCGGCACGATGGGCACGAAGCAGCCGATTCATCCCAATGACGACGTGAATATGTCGCAATCGTCGAACGACACTTTCCCGACGGCGATGTACATCGCCGCGGCGGAAGAGTTGAACAAGCTAATCCCGGCCATCCAGGAAGTCCACGCCGCCATCGATGCCAAGGCCAAAGAATTCGCTGACGTGGTAAAGATCGGGCGAACGCACTTGCAGGATGCCACTCCCTTGACTGTGGGGCAGGAGATGTCCGGCTGGGCCAGTTTGATCGAACGCGATATCGAGCGGCTAAAACTGGCCAATCCCGGATTGCTCGAGCTGGCCATCGGCGGCACAGCCGTGGGCACCGGGCTCAACTCTCATCCGGAATTTGGCGAGCGCGCCGCGAAAAAAATTGCGGAACTAACCGGGCTGCCCTTCAAGCCTCATCCCAACAAGTTTGCCGCCCTTTCCGCGCACGATGAGATCGTTTTCGCGAGCGGTGCCCTCAAAACACTCGCCGGCTCGCTGATGAAAATCGCCAACGACATTCGCTGGCTGGCTTCCGGCCCACGCTGCGGGCTGGGAGAGTTGACGTTGCCGGAAAACGAACCCGGCTCATCAATCATGCCCGGCAAAGTCAATCCGACCCAAAGCGAAGCGGTGACGATGGTGGCGGTCCAGGTCTTCGGCAACGACGCGGCGATCACCTTTGCCGGTTCGCAGGGCAACTTTGAGCTCAACGTTTTTAAGCCGGTGATGATTCACAACCTGCTGCACTCAATTCGATTGCTGCGGGACGCATCACATGGCTTTGTTGAGTACTGTCTCAAGGGTATTGAGTTGAATCGGGAACAGATCGATAAAGACGTTAGAGATTCGCTGATGCTGGTCACTGCGCTCAATCCACACATCGGCTATGATAAGGCGGCGCAGGTGGCGAAGAATGCGCACAAGAAAAAAATCAGTTTGAAAGAGTCCGCGGTGGCACTCGGGTTTCTGACCGCGGAAGAGTTCGATAAGCATGTCCGGCCCGAGGAAATGACGCACCCTTGAGAATTGCGGATTGCGTGAATGCGGATTGGTGTGCTGCTCAAAATCTAAAGTTTTGAAATCTGAAACCGCGATCCAAACTAAAGCTTCCGCAAACTCAACAATCAGCATCCTGAAAAATTCGCAATCCGAAATTAGCAATCCGCAATTCCCCATGCCCGACAGAAGCGACAAAGTAAAAGAGAACGTACAACCCGGCCTGTACTACGTCGATTCATCATGTATCGACTGTGACGTGTGCCGCGATACTGCGCCGGATAACTTCAAACGCTCGGACGAAAACAGTTATTCGTTCGTTTATAAGCAGCCGGAAAACGAAGAAGAACGGCTGAAATGCGAAGAGGCGGTCCTTTGTTGCCCGGTCGAGGCGATTGGAAACGATGGCGAGGATGCGTAGACGGCGATCGATGGTAGAAACGTCAAGTCCGACAAACTTTAGTTTGTCGCTAGTCTACTTCAGGCTGGCAACCTGAGTAGTGCTCCGTTAGCCTGTTGCTGAGAAAGAAAGGACTGCCCGGCGAGTTACTGCGAGGCAATGAGGTCAGTACCACCTGCGGTAGCGGGTGGGTCTGCTCCCGAACAAAATCGCTGGGCAAACCAGATCCTCTCGGCGTTATTGCTGCTCCAACGACAACCCACCGTCCCCTTTTTAGCAACACCTTGATGGAGCACTACCACTATCTGAATGAAACTCTGATCAAGTGTCGTTGCGCCATAAGCTTTATACAAATACCCCCAGCGGCGGCTGGGGGTTTTCCTCAGAGCCTACGCGTGGGAGACACATGATCAGAGCTTCCTAGAGCTTCTCGGGCCTCGACTGGACTTCTACTTTAATCACTCCATCCTCAACCATTACCCGATAGGTCTTAATCGGTTCATCAACCGTCAAGCACTTTCCGTCGCGCACATCGAATTGCCAACCGTGCAAACCACATTCAATGACATGCCCGCAAAGGTAACCTTCAGCTAATGGCGCCCCGCGATGCGGGCAAAAATTCTCCGTCGCGTAGAATTCCCCACTGACATTGTGCAAAGCCAATTCCACGCCGTCGGGAAGTTCGACCGTCGCCGAGCGCCCCGCGGGGACATCCTCGATGCGCCCCACGGTGATGGTCTGCGCAGTGTGCTTTGGTTTTCCAGCGTCCTCAGGCTTAATATTGAACGATTGCATCGTGCAGAATCGTAACAAAAAGCTTCGGGAGAGAGCGACCGAACAGGGTTGACCCTGGGACCGCACGCTTCCAGCGGGCCGAGGGTTGCCAGGAGACCTTTGTCGAATAGCAAGTCTCTCTCCTGACTTCAGCACGCATGATGCGTGCGGTCCCAGGTGCAACACAAAGGAACTTAAAATGATGAGAAAAACGATCGTCGTGTTAAGCGCACTCGCGCTTTTGGCATTGTTGGCAACCCAGGCTTTTGCCACAGAGATCACGATCCGCGGCAAATTGAAAAGGACCGTCGAGGCCGGCGGTTGGGTTGTCGTAAGTGACAAGGATAAGTATCTGATTCTGAATGCAAAGAAGTTCGCCAGTGAGGGATGGTTTACGGAAGGGACTGAAGTAGAGGCCGCCGGCGAGATCAAGACCGGTGTAGTGACAATATTTATGGAGGGCACGCCATTCGAAGCGCGTTCAATGCGCCCTTTCGAACCAGGCGGGTCAGACGCGGCCGGCGCCACCGGTAGCGGCATGACCCGCGTCATGGTTACCGGCGAGTCAATCTTGCAGGCGCGACCGGACACCGCACTGCTCATGATTTCGGTCGTAACTCAGGGCAAGCGAGCGCTTGATGCCCAACAGGAAAATGCTAATCGCACCGACGCCGTGGTACGCGCCCTGAAAGCCGCGGCCGGCGCGGGAGCCGAAATCAAAACCGGCGGTTACAGCGTTCAGCCGCAACGGGTCTTTAAAGAAAACCAGCCCCCGACTATCACTGGTTATGAGGCCCGGAATACCGTCACGCTCGGAATGAGCGACTTGACAAAAGTGGGCTCGGTTATTGATGCCGCCGTACAGTCCGGAGCAAATGATATCGACAGCGTTTCCTTCACGCTGCGCCAGGATCGTCCGGCAAGGGATCAAGCGCTGGCCGCAGCGACGCGCAACGCCGTCAGCAAGGCCCAGGTGATCGCAGCCGCGCTTGGCGGCAAAGTGGTTCGTGTCGTGGAAGTGCAGGAAGAGGGCTTTGTCCGCCCGCGGCCGCTCGAGACCGCTAACGGCGGATTGCGATTGATGCAGGCAACGACACCAATTGAAGTGGGCTCGCTCGACATCACGGCTCGCGTGCAATTGATTGCCGAGATTGAGAAGTAAAGATTCTGCTCTTCTTTGCACGTTTCGCTTTTTTTTCCTATCCTCTTCCTATGCCTGATCGTGATCGTCGTTTTTCCATGTTGCCTATGGACCGCCAGGTGCGTCCCTCCGGACGACTCTGGAATCCTGCTGCTGATGTCTATCGCACGAGCGAAGGATGGATCGTGAAGCTGGATCTCGCCGGCGTCTGCCTCGATGAACTGGAGATTGAAGTAGTCGACTCGAACCTGCGCGTCCGCGGTTGTCGACGCGACACTTTTTACCAGGAAGGCTACACGTATCATCAGATGGAGATCACCTACAGCCGCTTTGAAAAGTCGATTCAATTCCCGTGTTCCATTCACGGCGCTTCCCTCGCCCGCGATTACCACGATGGGCTGCTAGTAATAAAATTGCGCTGCGAATGAGCGCGGTCCAATTATCCAGGTTGAATTAATGACCGATATAGAAAATATTGAAGAAACAACACCGCCGGCCGTCAGTTCCGAACCGCAGGAACCCGCTCTTCCTGAACTGCTGGCGGAGGTAGAACCGAAGGTCCCTAAAGAGAGCGAGCCCTTCGAAGTGGCGGTCCTGCCGCTGCAGAATACAACTCTATTTCCTGAAACAGTGGTGCCGCTGGCCGTCGGCCGGCAGCGTTCAGTAGCGGCGGTTGAGGCGGCCCTGTCCACTCCAGAAAAACTGCTGGGCTGCGTCACCGTGCGCGCCGATTCGATTAACACAGGTGACGCTAACGCCGCCGATCTTTACCAGGTCGGCACCCTGGTCATGGTCAAACGCATGGAGCGTGTTGAAGAGTCAATGCACATCATTGCTCAGGGCACGGAACGTATACGGATTCTCGGCTGGAAGCATGAAGATCCCTACCTGCGGGCAGTCGTTAGAATCCTTCCCGAAGTTGCCGTCATCGACGCTGAAGAAGTCGAAGCAGCCAAGCGCAATGTGCAATCAATGATTCAGCAAGCGCTGGCGTTACTACCCGGCGTGCCCCCGGAAGTGCGCGGCATCATGATGGGTCCCGTTGAACCGGTGCGCCTGGCCTACTTCCTTGGCTCGATCCTGAACCTTGGCGTCGAACAAGAGCAGAAAATGCTCGAAGCAAACACAGCTGACGAGTTGCTGCGGCTGGCCCATACCTATCTCGCCCGCGAACTGGAAATAATTCAGTTGCGATCGAAAATTGCTTCTGAAGCACAGACAGAGATGGATAAGGCGCAGCGCGACTATGTGCTGCGACAGCAACTGAAAGCGATTCAGAAAGAGTTGGGCGAGGATGAAAGCGGTGAACAGGCCGAAGCAGACTTGCTGCGCGAGCGCTTGGAAAAGGCGGACCTGCCGGATGAGGTTCGCACCGAAGCCGAGCGCGAACTAAAGCGTCTGGGGAGGCTGCCGTCGTCTGCGCCTGACTATCACGTCATTCGTACCTATCTGGAATACGTACTCGAGCTACCCTGGAAGAAATCCTCAGAGGACAAGCTGGATCTCGATGAGGCGCGCAGAATTCTCGATGAAGATCACTACGGGCTCGAGGATGTAAAAGAAAGGATCCTGGAATTCCTTGCGGTGATCAAACTGCGGCCTGATACGAAAAGCCCCATCCTGTGTTTCGTGGGACCACCCGGTGTCGGTAAGACTTCGCTGGGCCGCTCGATTGCTCGCTCACTGGGACGCACGTTTGAGCGCATGTCGCTGGGCGGCGTTCGTGATGAAGCGGAACTGCGCGGCCATCGCCGCACCTACATTGGCGCCATGCCCGGACGCATCATTCAGGGGATTCGCCGGGCGAGCGTAAATAACCCCGTGATGATGCTTGACGAAATAGATAAGTTGGGCGCCGATTATCGCGGCGATCCGGCTTCGGCGCTGTTGGAAATTCTGGATCCGCAACAGAACAATTCTTTTCGGGATCATTATCTCGATCTGCCGTTTGATCTTTCGAGGGTTTTCTTTATCGCCACCGCCAATCAGCTTGGTCCCATCCCGTTGCCCCTGCGCGATCGCATGGAAGTGATCCGCCTGGCGGGCTACAGCGATCAGGAGAAGTTGCAGATAGCGATACGTTATCTGCTGCCGCGCCAAACAACGGAAAACGGACTGGCTCCGGCTCAACTGACGATCACTCCCGCGGCGCTGGAATTGATTGCCACCCGCTACACGCGCGAGGCCGGCGTGCGCCAACTCGAACGAACTATCGGCAGCCTGGCGCGCAAGGTTGCGCTACAGATCGCTCAGGGCAAAGCTGAGGCGGTTACCGTGGATGACAAAGACGTCCGCGACTATCTGGGGGCGCCCAAGTTTTATCCCGAACAGGCGCGCAAGGAATTACCGGCCGGTGTTGCCACCGGCATGGCCTGGACCGAACTGGGCGGCGAAGTCCTCTTTATCGAAGCGACATTACTCCCGGGTGGCCGCGGTCTGACCATCACCGGACAACTTGGCGAGGTAATGCAGGAATCGGCAAAGGCGGCACAGTCTTACCTCTGGTCGCATGCCGCCGAGTTCGGTATCAGCCCGGCCATGTTCAAAGACTACGGCGTACATCTGCATGTACCGGCCGGCGCTATTCCCAAGGACGGGCCCAGCGCCGGCGTAACTATCACGGCAGCGCTCGCATCGCTGTATACCGGACGCCGCGTGCGACCGGACACGTCGATGACGGGCGAGATCACGCTATCAGGTTTGGTGTTTCCGGTGGGCGGCATAAAAGAGAAAGTTTTGTCGGCTTATCGGGCCGGCATTCGGCGCATCATTTTGCCCTCACGCAACGAAGGCGACGCGGAACAAATTCCCGAAGAGGTGCGGAAAGAGCTGGAGCTGGTTTTTGTGTCGCGCATTAGTGAAGCAATCGATGCCGCGCTCGAGGTGCTGGTGGCAAACCCGCCACCGCCGCTCAATCCCCTCGATCTTGCGCGTGAAAGGTCGACACGTCAGCCTGAGGGTGAACCGGTTGTGGTGCGTCCGGCTTAGGTCTAAGAACCATAGTCTAGTTTCCGTTTCGGGAGGGGCACTTGTGCCCCGTCGTGGCGGACAAGTCCGCGTTCTAAACGGAGCGCTTGTGGTCGAGCGAATGTGAGCTAAGGTGTGGCCTCAAGATTTGATAGAAGACTTTTATGAGTAAGAAGAAGAAAAGCAGCGGGTTCGACAAGCAAGGGACGCCCGAAAGGAAACAGTCACCCTGGGCCTTGCCAATGATTGGCCTCGTGGCCCTCGCTTTCATCGTGGGCATTATTTTCCTCAAACAACAGGGTGAGGGCACAACAAGTGAAGCGGGATCAAAAGCTACTCCCGCATCCAGCACCAAGGCTCAAACAATCGAGGCGAAACCGAACGAGGCCGCGCTGCCGCCGACTGCGATTGTGCCGCCGGGTGTGGCCACAACAATGGAAGTGAACAAAGCAGTCATGGTTACTGCCGAACTTGACTTTGGACCACGGATTCCCAGCATTGCTCAGGCTGTCACTGAAATTGAACGCCGCTACCAACCCGCCGATGGCACGGGCCGCACCTTCGCGATCCTGGACGCGTACGGCGAACCCACACCCAGTGGCAAACTCCACATCTCAATGCATGTGAGCAGTGAAAAACCGGGACAGGGTTCCCTGGTTTTTCGGCGCACCGGCGAAGTCCTTTGGAACAGCAAGATCACACCCGTGCCCGGTGCTACGCCGGCGAAGAACTTGATAATTTATATTGGCGACGATGCTGGAGCAGGGTGGGTTGTCGATGGCTCGGGAGGCGTTAGTTCTGTCCTGGATTCCAAACTGCGGGACAAGCCGGTCAAGGTTCGTGACTTTTGGCCAGACGGGGCTGAGCGCGAAGTGACCCTTGTTTACAGCGCCTGTGGCTGTCCCGTAAAAGTCATGGCCCGTCGCGTGGGCGAGCGGACCACGCGGACGAAAGAAATGCCGGTAATCTTTCCCGACGATCCCACCGCCGTCCAGACCATCGCCCGGCTGATGGGGTGGTAGGGGCGGTAGGCAGTAGGCAGAAGTTAGCTGCGAGAAGTCCTTTATCGCAAAATAGTTAAGCCGCGGATGAAAGCGGATAACACCGGATCAGCAGGAAGCAATTCAGATCCGTTTTTATCCGCGTTCGTCCGCGGCTAATTTTTTCTTCGAAGGAGCCTTTACTCAACCTCGACGACAAGCTAAAGCTCGTCGGACTTCTTCCTGCCGACTGCTCCTGCCGACTGCTTACTGCTCTCCGCAATCTGAGTTCGAGTGACTGACGACCGCGCTGAAGCGCCTCTGATATTCCGTCGAGGTAATGAACGAGCAGACCATCCCGCGATAGCTCGCCGCGTCGCCGCTGCCGGTTGAGTTCAACACATTCAGCCAGAAGTCATATCCCTGCGGCTCCGCGTTGCGATGCAAGTAGCCGAAGTATCCCACCTGCACAAATGCCGCGTTGTAATTCGCGTCGCGCACCACTGCGCTTTCTGTGACTTCGCGCAGCACCAGCGTCCGACCTTCATTCCGATTCGCACCCATCTTGTAGCGGCCGATCAGACTCTCGCGCTGACCGCTCAGATCCACTCCGGAAGCCTGCTGCACATTCACGAGCAATGCATCGACAAATGTTTCGGCCGTCGTCTGGCTCAGGTACCGTTCCACAAACTCGGCGCGCGTCACAAACGCCGTCGCAAACTCTTGCTTTTGCTCTGCCAGCGTCGCTCCCCCAACTACATTCCGGCGATCGGCTGAGTACTCGGCGTACGCCGGCCGCCG
>JAOAPY010000020.1 GCA_025463135.1 Acidobacteriota bacterium | reverse complement strand
TTGCGAATCGCGCGCAAAGGATGATCCTTCGGCACTCGTTGCTCCGGCGACAGATAACTGAACATTCCCGCTTGCTGAAGATCGTCTCCGCGCATTCGTTTCTGTTCTCCTGGTTGCGAGGTTCGATTACTCGCTACTATTACGTTGGTCCATGTAGCAAGGTTACTTTTTCAGCAGCCTGCTAGATTTAGAGTTGTGCGGATTAGTATCTGGAGGACGAGGGCGAAACTCTTTCTTCTTCATCTCTCCTACGCCCGAGTTCGTGCCTACACCCTGACCCCTGCACCCGAGTAGAATGAACCATGGTTCGATCACGCGATAAAGGACGTTCCGGCAGAGGCAGAGCCCATCACCAAACCGAGAGACGAAGTCCGGAGCGCCCGGCCATCCCTGCGTCTGTTCCAGTGGGTGAGGAACCCAAGCCACGGTTTGCAGAGACGCGTGACGTGCGACGGCTGCTTGCGGGAATTGGTCAACCCCTCCCCGGTCCCTTCACGCCCGACGAGTTTCAACTCGAAGCCCTGGCGGCGCTGGAATTCGAAGATGTGCTGGTGACCGCACCTACCGGCAGCGGCAAAACCTGGATCGCTCGCGAAGAGATTCGCAGACTGTTAGGTTCTGGACGGCGAGCCTGGTACACGAGTCCACTCAAGGCCCTGACAAATTCCAAGTATCAGGAATTCAGCGAAGAGTTTGGCGCCGAGCAGGTGGGTATTCTCACCGGCGATCGCAAAGAGAATCCCGATGCTCCCTTGATCATCGGTACCACAGAAATTTATCGCAACCAGTTGTTCGATTCGCTGCGCGGCGGCAACGAGGTGCGCGGCGATCTGGTGGTCCTGGACGAGGCCCATTACCTCGCCGACGAAGACCGCGGTCACGTCTGGGAAGAAGCGATCATCCTGACTCCGCCGCGTATTCGACTGTTGCTGCTTTCGGCGACGATTGGCAACGCATCAGAGTTTGCCTCGTGGATGGAAGAGGTGCGCGGCGTTCATTGCACAGTGGTCGCCGGACCGAGCAGCAGACCAGTACCGTTGCGCGCCGCGTTTCTGCTTCCTGATAAGAGGTTGCTGCCGCTTCTTGACGAGGCGGGTAGGCTCAATCCAGAGATCGCGCAAATGGCTGAGCGCGACCGCGGCCAGCGAGAGCGGTACTCGCGCGGCCGCAGACGATAAGTTTCTTGCGCTTGCTCGGTGTCAAAGAACTAGCACGAAACTATTAAGTACGAAGAACAAAGTACGAAGGACAAAGAACCAAGAACATTTCAGATCTCAGATCTCAGATCTCAGATCTGAAATCGGGGACAGGACAGCAAACGCGTGAAAATCAAAATGCCTGAAATGCCGCCCGCGACTTTGCTGGCGGCGCTGGGCTTTTACAATCTGTTGCCGGCGATCGTGTTCATGCCCACGCGCCGTCGTTGCGATCAGGCAGCCTCTGAAGCGGCTTTCACTCGTCGCGATCCGAATGCCGAACGGGTCCAAGCTCGTCGAGAGTTTATGCGAGGCTTCGTCGCCGACCATCCGGAAGTTCGCGGCCATCGTCACTGGAACACTATCCTGCGCGGCGCCGTCGCCTCGCATCACGCCGGACACATTCCCGCCTGGAAACTGGCCATCGAAAAGCTCATGAGTGCAGGATTGCTGGACACTATCTTTGCAACAGCCACGGTCGCCGCCGGAGTAGATTTTCCCGCGCGCACAGTGGTCTTGACCGGAGCGGACGCGCGCACCGGCGGTGGTTGGCGCATGTTGACTGCTTCTGAATTGCAGCAGATGACCGGGCGGGCCGGGCGGCGAGGCAAAGACAATGTGGGATTCGTCATCGCCGCACCGGGACTGCATCAGGATCCCGCGGCGATCGCGCAATTGCTTAAAGCGCCACCCGATCGGTTGGTCAGCCAGTTTCGCGCGACTTATACGACGCTGTTGAATCTGCTCGATGCCTACGGCAGCTTTGCACCAGTGCGCGAGATTGCGGAAAAAAGTTTCGCGCATCGCGAGGCCGCGCGGGGAATCGCCAGACTCGAGCGAGAGAAGGCGGAAAGTGTTGAGCGAATGAAACTGAAATTGAAGGAGGCAGGTTGCGATCTGCCTTATTCCCTGGCGCTTGGTCTCGAGCGTCTAACCAGCTCGCGCGCCCGTTTGCAACAAGGGCAACCGCAAACTCGCGCCGAGCTCTTGCGACAATGGCTCACTGAAGTGGTCCAACCCGGCCGCGTGGTGGGCATCGGGCGCAGTGGCCGGCGGCTGGTTTTGGTAACGCAGAGAAATGGCGGACAAGTTATCGGCATACGCGAAGACGGACGACGGGCGAGCTTTGCGCTCGAACGAATTGGTCCTGTTTATGCCCCGCTTTATCAACTGCGAGATGAGCTGATTGAGGAAGCCTTTGCTGACGTGAAAGCAAAAGGCGCAAGCATCGCTATCCCTGAACCAAGACTGCGCGATGCGCGATCGGAAGACGTTGAAGCACTCGAACTGATCGACAACAAAATTGATGCGATGGTGCCGCAATCTTTGGGAGAAGGTCAACGCCAAACTTGTCGCGAAGCGTTATGGGCCACCCTCCCGGAGGCTGAGAGTTTTGAGCGAGCCGGTCTGCAAAGCCGTGCTTTGCGTGAAGAAATCTGGCAGCCATTCGAGCAGCGTGCGCGCGTACTGGCGAAATTTGGTTATCTTGATTTTGAGGCAGAGAAGGTGACCGAGCGCGGTCGCTGGCTCGCGGACCTGCACGTAGATCGACCGTTGCTGGTGGGTGAGGCTTTGGAAAAAGGGTTGTTTGCGTCGCTCGACAAAGTTCAGATGGCCGCGGTGATGGCTGCGCTGACTTCCGATGAAGACCGCGATTATGGCGAACTCGAGTTGGATGATGCGATTGTCGAAACGCTCGCCCGGTTCGAAGACATTGGTTTCAAAGTGGCCACCGAGGAATGGAAGTATGGCGTCGATCCGGCTCCGGAACTCAACTTTTCCGCGGCTGCGACCGCGGCCCGCTGGGCTGGTGAAGCGGAATGGTCAACACTTGTACAGGCGACCCGAGCCGAAGAGGGTGATCTCTTTCGCATGCTTTCGCGTACCGGCGAGGCATTGTTACAAGTTGCCTCGTTACGAAAAGTCCATCCGCAGGCGGCGCAGACCGCGTTTATTACGGCAGAAGTTATTTTGCGCGAGCCCGTTCGTTAGGGTGTAGTCTGTGGGGTGTAGGGGGTAGGCGTCGCGATGGAGAGCTCGCAATGGCGGAGGTGTTCAAAACCAAATATGGGATTTCCGGCACTCTTAAAAGCGCAAGTTTGATAACGTCACCGAGAGCCCGGGTGTAGAGTATCAACGCAGGGCGTTGGGTTATCCAAAAAAGGAGAATCCAAATGCTGAAGAGTTATAGAGATTTACTGTCCTATACGACCTCTGCACAAGTCGCAAGCCTCTTGGCCAATTCAGAATCAATCGGCAAGATGTTGGGAAGTTTGATACGTTCACTGAAAGCGAAGGACGGTTAGTGAGAATAAACGGCTAGTCGTCATTTCAGTAAAGAAGCCACCACAACTCTAAACCTGAGACTCAACGCCCTACTCCCAAAACGCTCTACGATTCTGCACTACACCCTACACCCACTCCCTACACCCTATCCTTTTCTGGAACGGCCGGCCGCCTGCGGTCGTAAATCGCTGTTGTGTTAGAATCTTTTCACAGTGAGACGGCGCCCAATATCGGGCATTCTCGCTCGGAGGCTTTATGGAACAAGAAGTAAGAGACAACGTCTGCAACGCCGCGAACGCATTCTGCGACGCTTTGCGCTACCTGGGCGACGTATCGTATGCAGTCCTGCCGCGGGACCTCGCTCATGACCTGGGAGATCTTAAGAAGACTTTCCTGGGCGGTGTGCGTTCGGCCCTGGAAAAAGAGATTGAGTGGATCGATGAAAGAGTAGCCGGCGGCGATAAGCTGCGCGAAGAATGGAAGCGCCGTTGCCAACCGGAAGATCCCGCGGCCGAACCGGCGAGTTAAATTAACCTTTTTTACTTTGTCGCACGCGCGCCTGGCGCCTCGTTCACGCGTGGGTCGCCCGTGCCACCAGGCCGGCATAAAATTATGGAAGTTCTGCTCGCTCACGAATACGGATTCTGTTTCGGCGTCGAACGCGCCGTGGAAATGGTCGAGGACGCCCTTGCCGAAGGTGGCGGTCCTATCCGCTCTCTGGGTCCTTTGATTCATAACGCGCAAGAGATGGAGCGTCTGGGCGGCAAGGGCGTATCCACGATCGATGCGCCTACAGAAGCCGATAGCGAAACCGTCGCCGTCATTCGCGCGCACGGTGTCACCCCACAGGTCCAGCGCGAGTTGGAAGAGCGGGCCGCGCAAGTCATTGATGCCACCTGTCCCTTCGTGACCAGAGTGCAGCACCTGGCAGAGCGCGCCGCCCAACAAGGCCGAGATGTGGTAGTGGCAGGCAATCCCGATCATCCCGAGATGATCGGTGTAGTCGGTTACGCGCCTCAGAATACCTACGTGGTTCGCGACGCGCAGGAAGTCGCTGGCTTGCCGCCTTTGCGCGCGCCATTGGTGGTCTCGCAGACGACCATAAAACTACAGACCTTTTTGGAAGTAGCGGAGGCCGTGCGCGCGAAGTCGGACACCGAGCCGCAAGTGGTGAATACAATTTGTTCTGCTACACGTGACCGCCAGGATGCGGCCCGCGCGCTGGCCGGTGAGGTCGATGTCTTTTATGTGATCGGTGGCCGGCACTCTTCGAACAGCGTCAAGTTGCTCGCCGTCTGCGAGGAGCAATGCCGGAAGAGTTTTCTGATCGAAACTCCCGCCGAGATCAATCCCGCCGATGTTATTGGCGCCGGCCGGGTCGGAGTTACCGCCGGCGCTTCAACGCCGAACTGGTTGATTGAACAGGTTGTGCAGCGATTGCATGCGATCGGTGAGAATGTGGTGGCGAGTTGAGTCAACTTGTACCGCAGGCTGCCAGCCTACAGACGTTAGGATAATTTCATCAACAGCAACAGGCTGGCAGCCTGTTGTACATCAATCGTTACCTACGCCGTAGCTTCCACACCCTCGTTCTTACACTTCCTCGGCATCCAGATCCATCTGATCCAGTACGCCCATAATCTGCCGGGCCTGTTCGGAACCGAAGTCGCGGGCCTGTCGTTGCAGTGCTTCGCGGGCGATTTCGGAATCCACCGGGTCGTGCAGTATGCCAATCAGAACGTTGGTGGGAACCTGGGCGAGGGCTTCCTGGGCCAGGGCCCGGACGACGATGTTCTGCGAGCGGGCCAACTCACAAATTTCGCTCGGCGCAAAGCGCAAGGTGAGCGCATCCGCAAGCGAGTCAATCCTCTTGTAATCGCGCTGCCGTTCGGCTCGTACTACCAGTTGGACAAAGACTTCTGCTGACTGTGTTTTTTCTTGCAGTACCGCGGCACAGGTGTCGGCGACCTCGCGCAGTTGGCTTCTGTGGTCCTTTCGGGCCACGTCCGGCTCGGCCACACCTTCGTCCAGCGCCGCCAGCAACCGGCTCAATTCCAGATCAGAACGGGCGTCAAACGGAGTGCTACGCGACTGGGAGGTCGTGGCCGCCTGGGTTGGCTGTAAAGCCCGTTCTACCAGTATCCGTGTCATAGGACGTAGTTCCGACCAAATCGTCGCTACCCGTCCACCAAATTCTTCAATAGTTCCTGCCAACGCTCTGCGCCCTCGCAATCAATCCACAAGTTCGGACCGGCGTAATATACGCGAAGCGCTTTGCAAACGCGAGAGAAGAGAGCGGAGCGGGAAGAAATACGGGGACGTTGGGCCACGGAGACACGGGGAACGGGAGATGAGGTGAATACAGAAATCCGGGAGATGCGGTGACTCTGGAGACGATGGGAGATGTGGATGGCTAAAGACCGGTTGCGTGGAAAGCGCTCAGGAAACACTACAAATCCCCGTGTCTCCTCGTCTCGCTCTTATCCGCCGCTGCCGGCCACCGTCTTTTCGCTTGGATTCAAGTCTTTGATCTCGGCTATGGTCGGAAAAGCGATCTTGATGATTTCACCGTTAGGGCATTCAATTTTGACACTCGGAGTGGTCAATGCCTGGGTGGTTTTCATGCTGCGCACAATGCCGCGGACCCGCTGCCCATCGGTGGTCGTGATCTCGACATTGTCTTTGCCGTATAGGGGCTGAAGGGCCGCAAGGGCCTTGGTAACTTCCACGATTGTCAGTGCTTCCTTTTAGAGTTATTCAGATTGCGACACAAGGATTGGTTGATTCTGCACTTATCTGTCACTGATGTCTATTGAGCCGGAGCGCTTTATCGGTTCGCGGAGCGCAATCCCCGCCAGGACTCGATTCCCGTGCAGCGTCTGCCAAGCATTAATCATGCCAACGCGGCAAGGTCATAAACATTGGCGGTTCGCCGTCGCGCTTTCCTTGCGGACAAACAGATGCAACCAATAAACTCCTGGTGGCGTATACAATTTTCGTCATAAGTGCTTCTGAAAGAACAAACGTAAGCGATGTCACAGAACTCTCCACAACCTCTGAACGCTGAGACGGCTTCCGACTCTACCAGCTGCCAGAACTGCCATTCTTCGATGCCCACCGGATTGCGCTTCTGCCGCAACTGCGGTTATCGCCTGGGCGAAGGATTGGCCGAATATACAGAAACAGTTCGTTTTCAGAACGGCCCCACCGCTGCAGCGCCAGGCAACGTTGCGACCACTGCCATGCCCGGGGCCTCACTGGCAGGATGTCAGGCTGGATCATTCAAGCGCCGCAGGAAAAGGATGAGTGGGATCTCCTGGATCTTCGTGATCATGGTTGCATTTTTCGCCGTCGGGACCGGAGCCAGCGTTTTTGTGCCCAGGATTGCTCCGCGAATCAAGATCGGTGGGGTAAGCATGGGAGGGGGATCGGCAGCGGCAACGCGGTCGTATTTCGGCGTTGATAATTTTAGTAGCACCGATGGTGGCGTAACCTTTGACAGTGTCGAGGCGCCGGGATCCCCTGCGGATAAGGCCGGACTTGTCGGCGGAGATATCATCACAAACTTTGACGGCCAGCCGGTCACGGATAGGGGTCAGATCATGGACCTGCTTGGCAAAACACCGATTGGAAAGACAGTCGATATCCTCTACATCCGAGACGGCGAGCCGAAGGCAACGAAGCTGACGACGATTTCCAAGGGTGACCTCGAGCAACTGGATAAGGCTTTTGCCAGTCGTCCGCAGGGCCGCGGCAGGTTGGGTATCGACGATCAGGAGACGGTGGAAATACCCAACACTAAACTTCACGGCGTTCTGTTGGGAGAGGTTACGCCTAGTCTGCCTGGTGATATGGCGGGACTGAAAAGTGGTGACATTGTGATTAAGTTTGGTGACATTCCCATTCGGACCGCGGACGAGCTCAACTATCGCATTCAGGTGGCGATACCCTACGAAACAATTCCGATAAAGATCATGCGCGGCAGCGAGACTCTTGATATCCCGGTAAAGATGGGCCGTCGCTGATTCCGGAATGCGAAATGCCCGACTAAAGTCGATACTCTAAGCGTCTGTTCTCCGCGTTACATGCTCGCGCATCCGCGCTTCCATTTCACACCTCAGCTCCTCGCGTTGCTCGCCGGTTTCGTCGCTTTCAAAAGTTTCGAATAGGGCGTAAGGAGTATCGGCCACCAGGCGCAACTCCCACGCTTCACGTTGTTCATATGACGGTCGCGAAAACCAAACGGCATCGAAGATCGCCGCTTCCACTTCAATACCGGCGAGTGTTTCGTTTGCGGGTAGGGTTCCAGCCTCGGCCGTCAGCAGTACCCGCCGCAAACTCCACCCGTGTCTTTGATAAGTGGCGATGATTTCCAGCAGACGATCAATCTGGTTCATGCATCATTCCCTCGGACAGCTGTTGAATCAAACTCCAATTGCGAGACAGAAGTATAACTCATGCGGCAACGTGGTTCGTTTGACCATCATCGGCAGCCTTATTATCATTTGGCGGTAATAATGATTTTATTTAAGCACCCGTCCGGTATTCACCGTTCAACGCGGCCGTTCAAGATTTCCTGGTACGCTGTTCTACTGCTTATCATCTCGCTCGGCGCAGTGGCGAGCGCAGCTTTCAAATTCGGGGGCGACCAACCGATAAATGTGTCGGAGAGAACAAAGGAGCGAATGAACACGCAGGTGACGACGGCCCCTTTCTATAATGTCTTGCGCAAGACGCTTAGAAAGCGCAAGACGAAGATTGAAACTATCTGCCCGGGCTCAGATTCGATCGCTCGACGTGTGCTCGAAGACTATGGCGCCATGTTTATCGCCAGTAAGAAGGTCCTGGCGCCGCCGGTTTGTATTTTTACCAGTGAAGAGCAGGTCACAAAGTTTCAGGACGACGCAGGAGTCGCAACCGAGATGATCGGTTTTGATGAGATCGAGTTGCAGCCTGAGGCGATGAAACAATTACTAAAAGCGCGAACGGAAGCACTCAAGGAAGGCCTGGATATTACTCCGCGTGGCGGCACTGAAGCGGCCCGGCGCAATTACGGTGACAGCATGCGTTTGTGGGACACGCGGTTTTTGCCCGCTCTGGATTACTGGGTAGGTCAGGGCCGTTTAACCTCCGAACACGCCGCGCGTTTGCGTACTCTGCCCCTGCGCGAACAAGTAGCCGAGGTCCTGGATCTGGAGAAGGACGAGATCTATTTCAGCAAGGACCTCTCCAAATCAATTCTCTATTCGATTGCTGCGCCCGGCACTTCGCAACACATCGCCATGCTGGCCTTTGATGTAACGGAGTTCCAGAACACGCGCGTGCGCGAGATTCTGGCGAAGCACGGCTGGTTCCAGACGGTGTTAAGCGATCTACCACACTTCACTTTTCTTGGTTTGAAGGAAGACGAGCTGCCCAAGAATGGTTTGAAGTCCGTGGTGGTAAATGAGCAGACGTTTTGGATACCGAACGTCGGTTAGCCTGGTCTTTGGCCTTTGGTCTTAGGTCTTTGATTTTCCATATTCAACTTGAACTGATTCCGGACCGGTGGCGATTCCCGCGAGGCAGCAAAGACCAAAGTCCAAAGACCAAAATCCCAGCCCCCAAAATCATTTCCCAAAATCTGCAAAGGTGTTAGACTGACGCAACCTCGGCTCGTGGGGCCGAATCTCCCCGTCAATATTAGAAAACAGTCTAGTCGCGCCGCACGGAGACGCTGCTCTCTTTCTCTCGCTTGCAGCCAGACTCTGAGGCGACCTTTATCCCGAAAGAAGGTCTGTCATGGATGTTCCCCAATTCATCGCCGGCAGGTTTCGCATCGAAGGTGAAATCGGCAGGGGCGGCATGGGCACGGTCTATCGTGCCACTCACCTGGGGCTGCAACGCTCGGTTGCCGTCAAAATTATCAAGTCTGAATACGCCGACGATCCCGACGTCGCCGATCGATTCATGCGCGAAGCCCGCACCATGGCCAAACTGCGGCATTCGCACGCAGCCATGATTTTTGACGCCGGCAATTTACCCGACGGCCGTCACTTCATCATCATGGAATTTATCGAAGGCGTGACGTTGTCCGAAGCCCTGGCACGGGAAGGACGCTTCTCAGCCGAGCGCGCGGTCAGTATCGCGATACAGGTTTGCGAAGTACTGGAGGAAGCGCACCAGCTTGGCATCATTCACCGCGATTTAAAGCCGGCGAACATCATGCTTAACGAGCGCGGCGTTTGCGTGCTCGATTTTGGAGTTGCGAAAGTCCTTGCTTCGGCGGCCGATGCCACGACTTCGCAGGCCAGCACCGGCTCCGGCCAGATTATCGGCACGCCGCGTTACATGTCACCGGAGCAATGTCTGGGCCAGCGCGTCGGCGCCCGCAGCGACCTGTATAGCCTGGGCGTGGTCCTTTATGAAATGCTGGCGGGCCGGCCACCATTCATGGATCCGTTACCTTCGGTTGTTCTTGTCAAACAGGCCACGACTGCGCCGCCACCCTTGCCGCAATTGCGCCCGGACATTCCGCGCCCGCTTGCGCTTGCCGTGCATACGCTGCTCGCGAAACGTTCTGAAGATCGGCCGTTGACAGCAGCAGCGGTGCGCGCGCTGCTGGAGAGAACTCTGGCCCAACCAGAACAGATCGAGCCGGAACTCGAACCCCTGCACGCCACGGTCGCGGCAGCCAGTCTGCCACGCCATGCCCTCCTGCGCTTTGCCGCTCCGTTGATTCTGGTATCGATCATGGGGGCGATGTTGTTGGCGTTGGGGTATGGCGGGCCGGCGGCGGAGATGGCTTCGCCCAAAGACAAACCCGCCGTTGATCTGTTGTCAGAATCATCTGCCGCCGAAATTGTGCGTCCGCGCAACACAACTGACGGTACGAATCCAATGGCTAGTCCGGCGACGGCATTGAATCCTCCCGCTGCCACTGTTTCTTTAGAGCAGGCGCGAAGCGTTGTGGCATCGCTTTCACGCGGGTCGATTGCCGACGTGGCCGTGGTCTCAACCGTCAGAGGACCGGCGATAGTCGCGATACATGACGAACCCAAAGCCGGCAGAACGCACTTTTTCATGATGGAGCGAAGCGGTTCGAATTATCGCGTGACCGATCGGGGCGCGCTGGACACGCCGGATTTTCGCGGAAGGAAATGGAAGATCGAAAAAGTGAATGCGTATAGCGACAATAGGAACCAGCTGGTGTTTACAGGAATCAGCGCGGCCGGGCATTCAGGATTGCGACTAGTCCTTTACGATCCCGCCGCGCGAGTTGACTACAGCTTGAGAGTCGAGACTGATAACCG
This sequence comes from Acidobacteriota bacterium, assembly GCA_025463135.1. Taxonomy (GTDB): domain Bacteria; phylum Acidobacteriota; class Blastocatellia; order Pyrinomonadales; family Pyrinomonadaceae; genus JAOAPY01. Next base: position 57,649 of record JAOAPY010000020.1, on the reverse strand, counting down.
GACCGGACGAACGCGCCACCTGGAATGGTCTGAAAATATGGCCGACTCGCGGGTTGCCGCCTTTAGAGTTGTGCTCAGAGAAAAGGCGCAGAAGGTTATTGGCGAGGGACTGCATGGGCAGTAATAGGTTCTGAAGTCTACTTATCCTTAATCTGCTCCTTGAGATTTAAATTGCGAATCAGGCGATGCAGATAGTTGGCGTGGACACCCAACAGTTTTGCTGCTTCCGTGTAGCTTCCCTGCGCCTGGCCCATAGCGCTGAGAATGATCTGCTTCTTAGTTTCGGCCACGGCTTCGTGGTATTTGGTTAGCGGCGTTCCCGCTGAGACTTCGGACTCCAGTACCGCCTCCGGTAAATCTTCCACCAGAATCAACTCCGTCGAACCAAGCACCACCGCACGTTCAATGGCGTTCTCGAGCTCGCGCACGTTCCCGGGCCAGTCATATTTGACCAAACGCTCTTTTCCCTCGAGAGAGATCCCTGTCACGCGGCGGTTGCACTTGTCTGAGTATTTGGCGGCAAAGTAACTGGCGAGTAACGGAATGTCTTCAAGGCGTTTTCTGAGAGCAGGCATCTCGAGATTCAAAACATTGAGACGGTAATAAAGATCCTGTCGAAAAGTTCCCTGAGCAATAGCTACGGCGAGGTCCTTATTCGTGGCGGCAATCAGCCGAATATCTATTTTGATGGTCCGCGTCCCGCCCACTCGTTCGAACTCGCGCTCTTGCAGAACGCGTAATAGTTTCACCTGCAGTGCCGGGGATAGCTCTCCAATCTCATCCAGAAACAGGCTGCCGCCATCGGCCACTTCCAGCCGGCCTTTCTTTTGTGACAGCGCGCCGGTGAATGCTCCCTTCTCGTGTCCAAAGAGTTCGCTTTCCAATAGCGATTCTGCGAGCGCGGCGCAGTTGACAGCCATGAAGGGATTGTCCGCTCGCTTGCTGCTCTGGTGCAAAGCCCGGGCAGCCAATTCTTTGCCCGTGCCGCTCTCCCCGGAAATCAAGACAGTTGCATCGGTCGGCCCCGCCCTGGAAATGAAGGCATAGACCTGACGCATGGCCGCGCTTTCACCGATCATGTTGTGCTCGAGACGCGCGTCCGCGCGCAGTAACTCGTTTTCGCTCTCGAGCGATTCGACATGTCGCGCATTTTCGATGGCGACGGCGGCGATGCCCGCGATCGCACTGACCAGTTGCAGGTGATCATTGTCGAAGTGCGTTGCGGGTTCACTGGTGACGAGGTAGATGATACCGAGCGTGCGTTGCATCATTTTGAGCGGCACGCACAAAAGCGCGCTGGTACGCGCCGCGACCAGACTCTCCGCGGCGTTCGGAGTGTCACCGCCGGCCGGGTCGTTGCAAAGGATGGCCACGCCTTCGTTCAGGACCTGACGGGCGATGGTCCTGCTGACCTGGACCGTCGCATCGACGTTGCCAGCGCGATCCAGACCAAACATCGCCCCAAAGCTTTCGGGCTCTCCCTCGGAAAGAAGAATTGCACCGCACTCAGCCGGCACCGCCTCGAACAACAATTCCAAAAGTTTCTTCTGCAGCTCTTCGAGGCCATGAATGGCATTGATGGTGGTGCTGACTTTCATCAAAACGCTAAGGTCGCGGGCCATCAAAAACAGCGCGTCGTCAAAACGCACCTGAACTGTCGCACCGCTGACGAAATGGCGATCGTCGAATTGGATATGGCTTGCTTTGGAAGGAACGTCGCCTTCGTGCAGCAGAAACAGGAACTGTGTATCGCCAATACGAATGCGATCCCCATGTTGCAGCGCGCGCTGCTTTACGGGCACGTCATTGACAAAGGTGCCATTCAGGCTTTGCAGGTCGCTGATCCAGAACTGCTCGCAGTTTTGTTCGACGCGTGAGTGGCGCCGCGATACGGCGCGGTCGGCGAGGCAAAGATCAGCGGCGGTTTCCCGGCCGATGACGACGGCTTCGTCACTGAGGGGAAAGACGCTGCCCTTTAACTTACCGGCGATGGCTGCCAGTCTGGGGTTCATGCTGGATCAGATGTTGAGAACTCGAGCTTCAGATCTGAGATTAGTCTGAGATCTGATATCTGAAATTTGAGATCTGAGATTTCAGAATCCTAAAGACAGAGATCATGTGTCAAAGTTTACGGCCACGACCATAAGTGGGGCAATGATCGCGAGCGTCACCGCCAATCGAATGGGCCAAAACTGTCCGTACGGACCGGCCAAAACTATCCGTACGAATCGGCTAAAGCTATCCGAACGGATAACGTCTATCTGATCGGATAGAGTTTCCGGTTGCTTGTGGCGGGAATCACTTACCTCACAAGGACTGCCGTGCGCGCTTGATTTATTGAGTTCCGCACTACTTTTCGGTCAGCACACCTTTTCGATCCCCCAGTCCAGGATGCTGGCACGATATTAGCAATGAGGAGCACTGTTCACGACGACAACGATGAACGAGGCTGAGCCAAAGATGGTAAAAAGCAGATCCAAAGAGATCGCTTACAGCCTAACAAAGTTTGCGGTCGAAACTTCGACCAGCGCCGAAAGGCACAAGGAGAAAGTAATGAGAAAGCAGCTTCTAAAAGGACTCACGATGTTAATGGCACTGATGGCGCTCGCAATGGTTTCGGCCGTTGCTTCGGCTAATGGTCAATCGCTGAAAACGAAAGCGAGCATTCCCTTTGAATTTGTAGTTGGTGACCAGACTTTGCCGGCCGGCGCGTATGTGGTCAGCGCCATAACTTCTTCGGGCGATGCCTCGAGGATCAGCGACGGCGCTTCCGAAAATTCCGCAGTGCGGCTGACGATGCCTGCAAATGGTACTACCAATCATGCCAAGCTGGTTTTCCATCGCTACGGTGAGCGTTATTTCCTGGCCGAAGTCTGGAGCACGAGGGACGATGGCCGGCAGCTTAATACCTCGAGCGAGGAGCGTGCGATTCAGAAAGAACTCTCGCGCATTGCTTCGAGCAAGCCGGCAGCGCGCACCTATGAAAGGGTCGAGATCGCCCTCGCTGCAAAGTAACTTGACTGGTTAGCGTCTCCCGCGCAGGATGCGAGCTCCCCCGCAAATCTCGCATCTGAAAACCGAAACGGCAACCCAACGCCCCCGGGTTGCCGTTTCGGTTTTCTACTGAGTGAATTGGGCTGAGATTTGCGCGTTAATATTCGAAGAACGAATAGAAAAACGCACTGAAGTTACCTGGCCCACAAGTTGACTTGGTCTGACGGACGACACTTGGCCCAGCGACACTTGGCCCAGCGAACGATTGACAGCCCCTTGCTGTCGTCGTATAAGCCTTGTCAAAACTGGCCCAGATTTCTCTCGGAACTTCGCGCAGTCTTCGAACACCTGGACCTTAACTTTAATTTCCTGCCGTAGCAGTCAAATACGTCACGAAACACTTGCCCTGAGGCAAAGGAGAATTAATGATGGCAGATCAATTCACTGCAGAAGAAACTCAAATGTTCACCCACCTCGAGATCGACCCGACTGATATCGGTCTAAAGAATCTTATTAGCGTCCAACGAAAGCTCAACGGAAGCCTTTGCAAGGCGCTTTGGGCGACATTGGATGCGCTCGAAATCCAGGCTAGTGGAAAGTCTGCGACTAAGGCTATAGCCGATGCCAAAGCGCTGACCTTGAAAGTTGCGGAGGAGCCGCCTGGTTGTGACCCAAGAAATCCGATTCCCGGCGGTAAGGGATGATCCAACCTGCTCTTCCGAACGATCAATGATCCTCTGATCCCTCGCGGTCTAATAGCGGCCCGGACAAACAGGGTGCAAAACTCAGTTTACCTGTGGTAGCTGAAAATCGTCACATCGCGAATGTTCGTCCCGCGATGACAGGCGAGTTGTCTGTAGTCTGCTGACCAGTTGTACGCAAAAGTGGTTTCGTCGGTTTTGAAATCGGTGAGCTGTTTTGGTAATCGGCTAGTGAGATCATAGCTCCAAATGTTGGAAATTCCATCGACCGTATCGACGTATGTCAGAGCGAGGCCGTTAGCGGTCCATTGAATACGCTGCCAGTCCTGAACCGGTATGGGAAAACGGGCAGTTGGATTGCCACCACTGACGGGAAAGATCGCGATCTCGCGCGAACCTCCTTCGACCAAATAGCGACAAGCAAAGAACTGACCATCAGGCGAGACTACTGGCATTCGCGTGTATTGGTCGGTGAGTTGAACTGCGGCGCCGCCATCTATAGGCACCTTCCACACTGTAAACGTGGAGTTATTCTGATTGTCGTAAAAGACCCATTGACTATCTGGTGAAACTGACGGATATGAATTGCCATCGCTGAAAGTCAACTGCTTGGGATCGCTGCCATCTTCGGCATTGATGCGCCAGATATTGAGACTTCCAGTGCGGTTGGATGCAAAGACTATGTATCGGCCATCACGTGATGTAGCTGGAGTAATGTTGTCTCCGGTATTTCCGGTCACCTGGGCTTGATGAGATCCATCAGCATCAAGGAGCGATAGATTAAGATTGTCTCCAGCCATCGACGAAAGCACAATCTTGTCCTTAGTGGTCCAATCAAGACCATACACCCGGGAGACCGTTTGGGTGATTGCTTTGGCGCGCTGGGCATCGCCATCCGGGGCCACGAATACATGCCCGACCCGATGTCTCTGCACCGACGCAATCGTGTTTCCGTCGCCTGACAGACTCACACTCTCGTAGTCAAGTGTGTCAGCGGTTATTCTCTTGGATTCACCGTCGGGGTAAGATACTTGCCACAATTGAATAGGACCCAGCGATCGCTCTTGGGCGCAAATTATCAACCGGCTATCCTGTACCCATGCGACTTGAAAGACTGAGTACCACTGTTGACTCTTAATCGGTCTGTCGTGCCCGGTTTCTACATCAAATCCAACCAGACTTGCATGGTATCCCTTGTCCCACCGGCCGACGGCGCAAACAATGGTCTTTCCATCAGGTGACCATGCTGGGCCAACAGAAAGCGTGTTCGCATCTGGCTTTGTTGCTAATATGCGTTCCATTTCATCAAGGCCTGAAATCACTAAAGAGTACTCGCGACTAACACTATTAGACCGCACGAACGCGAACCTGTCGCCGTTTGGCGAAAAACTGATGAGACTATCGACTCCCTCTTTTATTTTCCTGGAGGGACCGCCCAGGATCGGCACTTGATACAGAATGTTGAGTTCGTCCTTCACTTTCCGTTGCGTGAAATAGACGTAATTGCCATCGCGGGAAAAAGTGATACCGCGATAAGCGACCTCACTCGGCGGAACTATCACCGTAAAAGCTCCGGGAGTGGTGATGTTAGTAAGGAGCAAACTCTGCTTCCCGTCCTTCTCCTCGGCGTGCGCGACAAACTTTCCGTCTGGAGAAATCGCCGCACAGACGGATTTGCCCGAGTTCGTGAGGTTCTTTGCTTGCCATGACTGGCTGCCAATGCACGGCGCTCGGCCCCACCAACACCGCGGTATCGTCATGAGTAACAGCCCCGCAAACATGACGGTAGCGCCCGTCACAATCGCCGCCTTTTTGTGCTCCCTGATTTCACTGACAAGAAACTCGGCGGTCGATTTTGCCTGTGACTTTAGGCGAAAGAAAATAGTTGGGTTGACCGGTTTTGGTTGCGGTTTGGTGTTAACCGATTCAACGGGCAAGGTTATCACCTGCGGCGAGGGCTCGACTTCGATCCGGCGACGCAACTCGCCCCGCACCAGCTTGAGATCGGCAGCGAGTTCCGTGACGGTTTGGTATCGCTGAGCGCGATCCTTCACCAGCGCCTTCCTAATGACCTGCTGAAACTTCAGTGGCAGCTCGTCAGCGAAGGTCAATTCTAGTGACTGCTTTCCCAGGATCGAGGCAATGGTATCGTTATGACTGAGACCCGCAAACGGCGTGTTTCCCGTTGCCATCTCGTAGAGCACAACACCCAAGCTCCAGATGTCGGTACGCTCATCAACCGACAATTCGCGCAATTGCTCGGGCGACATGTACTTGACCGTACCCATACGCATCCAGGGTTCGGTGCGCACTCTGGCGGTAGAAGCCTCATGGAAGTCTTGCGGCCGGGATAGTTCTTCGTTGAGCTTGGCGAGGCCGAAATCCAGCACTTTGATAAAGCCGTCGGGCCGCCGCATTATGTTTTCGGGCTTGATATCACGATGGACAATGCCGGCCGCGTGCGCGGCTTCCAAAGCGGCGGCAACCTGAACAGCAACCTGTAATGCTTCAGCGGGCCGAAGTTGTTTTAGAGTCATTCGATCGCGCAGCGTCATGCCTTCGACATGTTCCATCGCGATGAAGTGACGTCCGTCTTCAGTGATACCGATCTCATGGATTACGCAAACGTTGGGATGATTGATCAGTAAGGCAGCGCTTGCTTCCTGCTCAAAGCGGCGCACGCGCCTTTCATCCCGGGCAAAGTCGGCTGAAATGAGTTTGAGCGCGATTCGTGGGCCCAGTTGCCCGTCCTGCGCGAGATATACTTGGCCCATGCCGCCGGAACCCAGCGATGCCAGAATCGTGTAGCGACCGATTTGTTGCCCGGCCGCAAACTCCACCTCTTCCTCTGCCAGCATCTCCGCCGCAAATTGATAAGCCGGCAGGCTCAGAAAGTCTTCGTTGCTCGCGTCAGCGGCCAATAGCGACTCAACTTCCTGGCGAATAAGTTCATCATTACCGCAAGCTTCGTCGAGAAAAACCGGGCGCTCCTCCGGCGCATACTGCTGGGCAGAGTCGAAGATGGTCTTGATTCGTTGCCATCTCTCGCTAGTGATCATGACGTCTTGCATGTGCCTAGAGATTCGCCCCAACCGCAGGCGATATACCTGCCTGTAACGCGAAGCCAGACGGGAAAGTCCCTCAAGAAAACCCTTTCACGGTTTGGTTAACTCGCGCTTCAGCCACGCCTTGGCTATTTTCCATTCGCGTTCGACGGTTGCGTGCGAGATATGCATGACTTCCGCGGTCTCCTCGATTGTCAGACCTCCGAAGAACCGCAACTGGACCAGGCGGCTCTGCTCCGGATCGATCTCCGCCAGGCGATCGAGAAGTTCGTTCACCGCCAAAACGTCCGCATCGGGTTGACTGCCAAAACCGTCAATGTTGTCTAGCGGAACCTGGTATCGATCTCCGCCGCGCTTGGCGGCGTAGTGGTGTCGCGCGTGGTCGACGAGGATGCGCCGCATGAACTGCGCGGCGACTCCGAAAAACTGCGCCCGGTTTTGCCAGCGAGCGTTTCGCTGATCGATTAGTCGCAGGTACGCCTCATTGACCAGGGCCGTTGTCTGCAGCGTATGGTTGTGTCGCTCGCGCCGCAGGTACGCTCCCGCCAATCTGTGAAGCTCGTCATAGACGAGTGGCAGCAACTCTTGCAGCGCTTCCTGGTCTCCCTCACTCCATCTTTCAAGAAGCTTGGTAACACCTTGCGACGAAGTGGGTGTCATCGACGATTCTCCGCGGATAGTAATGCCAGATAAGCGAGTCCAAACGGTCCACGAGTTGAGTGGACCGGAATGTTAGCACTTCGAAATGTTTGAGGGAATCTGTTTGCTGCTTACGCGTTAGTAGGGTGAGACGAAATTAGAGTCAAGGGTTTCCAACGCCGGTGGGCCCTTGCTCTGAGAAAGCAACTACACTGGCAAAAATATAGAGGAGGAAAACATGGCATTCAATGACCTCGGTCCTATTACCAGTATCAATCCTGGTGAAACCCAAACCTGGTGGTATACGAGAGGTGGGGATTTCGGATTTCAACATGCCGGCGGGCAGATTCGGACTCCCGGAGGCGATCTGATCGCCTTCGATCAGAGGAAGAAAATGGAGTTTGACGGAGGGATCACATACTTCGTCAGCATTAGGAACATTGGCCCGGTTCCGTGTCTGTATAACCTGCAGGGAGGTGGAGCAGTATGAAAATGACCATAATCACCAATGCAAAAGGAGAAATCACCGGCTCCGTTCGCGGTCAGTACCTGGACCGTCGCACGGTATCGGGACAAGCGGCATCTATCCTTCCGAGTCAAGGGCAGAAGTTGTATGAAATAGAGTTTCCGGACGAACTCACCGATTGCGATCCGGGTGAACTTCACAAACGGCTGGGTGCGCACCGATCCAAGACCAAAAAAGGATAAGTGGCCAGTCGCATTAATCGCAGACGTTCCGCCCGGCTTTCCGGGAATACTGTTAGATTGACTTCACCACCATGCGCGCGCGCAAGGCCTCGGTTAAGACTCGCGCCGATCAAACGCCGAGACGGCAACCCACGAGGTTGCCGTCTCGGCTCGTTTTGCGTGACACAGGCAGGATGCCTGCGCCCCCGAGCTGTTAGAAGCGAAAGCCAACTCAGCCGAAAACTGAAAGTTGTGTCTTGTCTCTGCGCGAAAGATTTTCACTCTCACGCCCGCGAGGAACCTCGTCTAAGAGTTGATCAGACCATTACTTTTATAGACAAATCCGCCCGGTCCAGCGGCGGAGCAACTTCCACACTTGAAAAATAATTGTGGGAATCCGAAGCCAAAGTACGCGTTAGAGAGTGGTTAAGACCACGCGTCGGCGATGGCCATAACCTAACTACAAACTGAGAAGGAGAAACCCTTATGCGCACACTCGTAAATGCAATCTGCATTATGCTTCTTGCATTGGTATGCACCCAGGCGCAAATAAACAAGCCTGGAGTTAATGCCTTATCATCGGCTGGTCCAGCCGGTGAAGTGTCAGGGCTATCGCTATCCGCCCTGACCGTTACCCAGATTTCCCTTCGCAAACCGGATGGTCTTATCTTGTCCGAGGGCAATCTTTATTTTACGACCCACGACGCCGCCGGGGCCGCTGTCTGGAGGACCTCACAAAACTCAATCCCCGGACAAGAAACCGTGCTCTATTGGGAGCAGGGCGCGGTATTCGGCGATATTGTCTTCGCGAACGTTGACGGCAATTTCTTTGGATACTTCTTCGCGAGGAAGTCGGGAGTTACCACAATCAGGCGCGTTCCCTTGACGGGAGGAACAGCGACCGTGCTTGCGAGGGTGAACGTTGACTTGGAAAACAGTCATCGCAACCTCGTCGCCGACAACGTGAGCCTCTTCTGGCAGGATGACCAAGCCGTTCGCAAGATGCCAATTCGTGGCGGCGCCATCTCGGTGCTCGACAGGACCAGACCGAATACACCTACCGCGGGCATCGAGCTACAGCTCGGCAGAATTGTCTATGCTTCCGTGGATGATATCCGTTTCGTACCCAAGATCGGCGCCATCACCGATCCGTCTGTCAGGACAATCGCCAAAGCCTCGAGTCCAGTCACGGCGCTCGAAACCGTATCCAATGGTGTCTATTGGGGAGAGCGGAGCGGTGCCGTCAGACTGAGGGTGGGCTCGACGACCACCACGCTTCAGCAGCCCACGGGTCTCACACCGACCTCGATTTCGACGAACGGATCTACGGCCGGTGGAACAGTAGTGTGGACACAGTGCGGTTCGCAATCTTGCGCGATGCGCTTCGAATTTCCCGTACAGAGTGGCTCATCAGAACCGGTTGGCGTAGGCGCGCTGGGTGCGACGATGAAGTCTGCAGGTCATGTCTTCTGGGGCGATGCCGGCGGCGTGCACCGCGTATTCTGAGACCGCAGATTCCCGGATTAATTCCTACATGCCTGGCGCAACCCGTGGCCCGGTGTCGAGCGATTCAGTTCACGTAAACTCAACTCACAAAGGAGAACCTCAAATGGCTAACAAATGCGATCCTATTAGTTCTAAATTGCATGATTTGGAAGTGAAGCTTAAGAACACTCCAAAATTTATTTCGGAACCGGGACCAAAAGAAAAACACCCACCGAAGCCTGTCCTTAACCCAGCATGGAGGGACCTAAACAACCGTGTCAACGGTGCCCGCCTCGCTTTGCGGGCTTGCGAAGAGTCCCTGATATCCAACGCTCCAGTTCCTTTGACACTCACGTTGACCAAGTTTGTGTGCCTGGATCAGAGTGACGAGATTTGGATTCCATTGTTAGGCAACACCGAAAACGACGAGCCCTATGCGCTTGTTTTTGCAGTAGACATCAATCCATCTAACGTTGCATCGATTCCCGTGGGAGCACTCAATTCAAAAATGACACTGGTGGGAGCTCTGTCGGACGTCGATGCAGGGGAAGAATACGCAGCACCCGCTAATGTAATTTGGGGTCTAAGTAACGCCCCAAGCCGGATAAGTTCCGCTACAAATCTTATCGTCCTCGTTGTCATGATGGAGAACGACAATGGTAGCCCAAATCAGGTTCGCACGCTGTTAGATGCCGCTGGAAAAGTGGGGCTGGCGAATGTGGGTCTGTTGTCTAACACGACGCCTCTACCCAACGGCAAGATAACTCGCCAGGAGCTAATCAACCGCATGATCGCTGAGATGGATGGGGCTATGAGAGTAGCAACGGCCGGCATTACAAATTTCGACGATCATATCGGGCCCATTCAAGAGTTACGATTTTCCCAGGCTGAGCTCGATCATATTTACAGAAACCTGGGACCCATCGAAAAGAGTCTGACCTTCGAAGGCGATGACGCAAAATATGTTCTCAAGTTCAGGATGTTCCGTTGAGGGTAGGCAGGTCAGCCGCTTTATGGTCGTCTCACATTTCTGGTGAATGGATCAGCTTAACAATCCGGCCCGGCCGGATCGATTGATCGGAACAGTCCATACGGCAACGTGGAAACGGCAACTCGATCAGAGTTGCCGTTTCCGCATCTCGGGAGCGCAGGCATCCTGCCTGTTCCTCGGTCGATAATGCCGCGTTGGACTCTTGTCCAGGCAGCAGCAGGCAGGATGCCTGCGCTCCCCCGGGGTTAGAAGCGAAAGCCCACCCCGGCCGAAAATTGAAAGTTGTGGCGCGTTTCCGCGCGAAGTGTGTAGGGAAAAAGGATCACGGCGCCCGACGAATCAAGGGTTAGCAAATTGGTCTGTCGCCGACCGTAGCGAATGAGCGTGTCGCCGGCATCAAAGCGCGTCACAATCCTTTTGGAAGGATAAAATTCCAGCACGCCGCCGGCATCAACGGCAAAGTTCGTGAGGCGCTTGTGCATGAGCTCGAAAGGGAACGTTCCCCCGCCGCCGGTGGAAACATAGCCGGAATTGCCCTGGCTGAAACTCACCACACCGGGCCTGCCCTTGGCGAAGATGCCCCACTTCTGAAAACGCTTACCGACCTTAACACCAAAGAGTCCCTGCGCGATGTTGCCGTTGCTGTCACCGAACGGCCCCCTGCCACAGTTAAAGCATCGATGCGGAAAGTAATTCCCCTCGGCCTCGAGGGCCACGCTGCGATTGAGATTGAAAGTAAACCGGCCGCCCAGACCCTGTTCTGTTCTTCCACCATCGAAGCTGGGCTCTGTAAGTGCGGTGAATTGGACTCCCACTTCATATTTTGGCAGGTCATTGGATTGAGCCTTTCCTTCAAGCAGGCAGAGTGAGAGGACGAGCGCGCTGCCGATGATCGCCAAAAACTTATTTCTTCTCATGTAAATCTCCCTTGTTGTTTCATGCGGGCACACCTTGCCCCGGCCCCGCACCGTTTGCTCTTCAGGTTGCGGAGCAAATTGACCGACCTTAATTTGAGGAAAAGCTATTGGTCCTGAATCAATCGGATCTCATCGTTTACCGAGCAACGACACAACGCGATCGAGAAAAGACTTTTGCGAGCGCTTGATCTCCGCTCTGACAAATCCCTCCGGCACCTGGAACAACGAGGCATTCAATTCTTCGGTTGATAATTCCAGGACCTCAATAGTGGATACGCTCTTGTCACCTTTATGGTCGTGCCACCTGGTGCTTTCCAGCAGCGGAAACCCCAACGATGATGAACCATGGCGCCTGTGTTCGAGCCAGTAATTACGTTTGAAGAGATATTCCGAGATACACTTGCCCTGCAACGCGGACCCGCGAGTTATCGACCCGGAAAGATCGGGCGAGCAGTCGATGCCGTAAAGCAGGTCAATGTACCAGCCATCCGTCTCTCGCTTCAGATCGGGACCGTTGCATCGCTTAGGCTGCGGCACCCAGACGGTGACGGTCTTCAGGTGCCGAGCAGTGAAGCCGAACATTTCGCGACGCTCGCCGGTGTCAATCACAGTGGTTATCTCTGTCAGTGTGCCTTTGCTTTGCGCGCGGAAACGATCAACCAGTTCCTGGTCCACCGGAACCTGAGGCTCGTTAAAAGCCATGGCCGCACCCATCGGTAATGTGCCGGTGTAAAGTGAGTAGCGTCTGTTTTGCAGATCGAGCTGCAGCAGCTGCCGCAAGTCGCATTGTTCTACAAAGGCGACATTTATTTTTTTGCCGGCGCGCGAAAGTTGATTCATCTCCTCTCGCTGGCGCTTCCCTTTCAGGTAAAGAGTCGATTCGTAGGAGCCTTGCTTAGTTGTGAGCTTTCTCTTGATCCTGATATCGCCGCGGCCAATATCGGCCAGGGAGAATACCAGCAGGGTGATTGCGATGAGTCTCGATTTGATGCTCATGGATAGTTGTCAGTAATCAGTAGTCAGGTCCGACAAGCTTAATACTTGTCGATCAGCAGCGACAGAAGAATCCCTTAGAACCCGAGATCCAGGCCACAAGGCTTCTCGCGAAACAAACGACAAACTGATGAAGTTTGCCGGACTGACGTTTCATTTCGGCAACAGATTCTCAATGCGATCCGCACCGCCGACCATCACTCGCGCGGGTCTGGTGCGGGCGCGATTCTTCTCGGCGTTCTTTTGAAAAGTGGTTTGTTTCTGATTGCCGAGCTTGCCGGCATCTTCTTTGACAGATTTGACCGCTGCCTCCAACTTGTCCCACGGATCCTTGCCTTTCTTTTCAACTTCTTCGGCATCCGCGATAAGCGGCGTGTACTTTGGATCGTGCAACACCCAGAGATTCCAGGCGCCACCATCTCGGAGCACCGGCCCGCTCGAGATCCATTCGTAGCGATCACCATTCACTGTGAATTCGATCTTGTTGTCGGCCACCAGACCGACTTTCTGAAACTGATAACCTTCGCGCGGGACGAGCGAAAAAATGAAGCGACCGTGATCCGGAACGTAAAACCAGATCAGCGCACCCGCGCAACCCGTTTTTGATTTACCGGTGGCCACAACTGCGTCGTTGATCAGTAACTGATATTCCTTTACAGACAGTTGCACTGCATCGAGTGTGAAATCGCGCGGCAGTGATTTGGGGACGTTGTTCCAGAAGGTCGCGCGATCGAACGACACTTTGACGACGTCCACGATTTTGATGCCCGTATCGGCATTGATCAGCAAATCGAGCGCGAACGCGTCACCATCATCCAGCAATTGCGACTCAGAAGATTGCGGCAGCGTCGATATTCTTTGAGGCGCCGGCTGCGGTAGTGGTCCACTGTTGCTGTGGGCCACCAGCTTGCTTTCAAACTGATTATCAAGTGGTCGTGCTGTGACCTTGAATTGTTTCAGAGTTGAATTCGCTTCAACCAGCAAATCATAGCCAAAGATGGGTTTCCCTTCCGTGTCCACCAGCACCCGATGGATTACCTGTTTGTCATCGATAAGCGCCTGTGAATCAAAATTCGCCCGGGCCTGTTGACCGTCCGGCCTTTTCGTGGCTTCCGAGAATGCAGTCTCAGCCTGGAAGGCCACGAATCCGCCCTCAGTCAGCGGCACGATCAACTGGCGCGGCCGGCCTTCCTGCGCGTGGGCCGCGAGTGAAAGAGCGAGCAGGCAGAACGCCAATGCCAAAGCCTTACTGCTCATCCCGGTAACTCCCCTTCATAACTTTAAGCTTTACCTGTTCGGTGGGTTTAAAGCCGACTAAACTAATGGCCGGTGTCACTGAGCGATCGGGATGGGCCACTCCCGCGGCGGCATTGGCAAGTTGGTCCAACCGGCCCGCGACGTTGCGCGGCCGGTTCCGATATTTATCTACATACACGATGCGGTTTACTACTTTTTCCTGAATAACCGGAACTTCGACTGTCCTGGTGACGACTGACGTTAATGGACGAATGATCGTTGACGGGCGCAGCGCCTGCCAACCGAAGAAAGTCGAAGCTCCGGCCAGCAGCAACAACGCCGCCGCCGCAACAGGCACCGGCACATGCACCGAGGCCGTGGCCATCTGACGCGCAAACCGCCATAGACGCGAGCCTCCGAACACCGGCAACGGTTGAACTGAAGCAGATTGATTTTCGATACGGTTGACCAAACGGGCGTGATATCCGGACCAGAATTCTTCCGCCGGCGCCGTCGCGCGCAGGGCCTGGCTTGAGTCGCGCAAGATGTTGTTAAGCGCGGAGTACTCCTCCTGACACGCCGCGCAGCTCCGCAGCTCCGCCAGCAATTGCTCTTTCAACTGTGGCTGGACCTCATCCATGGCCAGATCAATCAAACTACTTCTGGTTGTTTTGCAGTTGTGCATGTTCAAGCTCCTGACTCAATATCCGCCGGCGGCACACGAGATGTAATTCTCTGATTCGTCATTGACTCCCAGTTGTTGGCGCAGCTTTGAGACAGTGCGCGAAACAGATTTCTTAACGGCCCCTATCGAACAACCAATCTCTTTGGATATTTCCTCATACGTCATCCCCTCCTGGTGTTTCAGCAGGAAGATCAAGCGTTGCTGTGGCGTCACGTCGGCCAGAATCTGCATTACTCTTGCGACTACCAGTCGATTCTGAAGAGTCGTTTCCAGGGCAGCAGCGCCAGCCATTGCGTCAGTCTGGGCGGCGTGCTCTGAAACCGCCGCATTGTTGTTGAACTGAACACGCCAACTAAAAGACCTGGTCCGACGATGATTGAGAAAACAGTTGATCATGATCTTGCGCAGCCAGGTGTAAAAGCTCGATTCGAAACGAAAGGTCGCCAGGGCCGCATAGGCCTTGAGCCAAACTTCCTGCGACAGATCCTCAGCGTCCTGGTGGTCACGAGAGTAGTGAAACGCCAGCGCATAAATGCGTCGCTCGTAAGCGCGCGCCAGCAAACAAAAAGCGTCGGTTGCGCCGGCTTGCGCCTCGCGGACTAATTGGTCTTCTTCACTGTTCAAAAGGCACCCGAGGATTAAAGAGCCTGTTCAGTCGTCACAGCAATAGACACGTGACGGGAAGTTTTGGTTGGCGGAGGGTACGGAAAATAATTGGAGTGCGCCGGTAGATGTCCGACAAACTTCAGTTTGTCGCTGGTTGCCTACTTGCATCCCAATCGAGGCACGCCGTTCAGTCGAACGATGGCAGTCTCAGTTAGACAACGACAAACTGAAGTTTGTCGGACTTTTACGGCACAATGTGCCAGTTGTTCGTCGGTTCAATAGGAATGGTCTTGTTCCGCTCAACCCAATCGATGATCAAGTCGCGGATCAGTTCGCTGGAGCGGTAAACCACCTTCGCATCCTTGTACATCGTGTATCCGCCACCGCCGTTGACGCGATAGTTGTTGGTCGCCAGCCGAAATTTCTGTTCCGGACTGACGGGTTGTCCTTTGAAGCTCAGCTTTTCGATGCGCCGGCCCACGGGTTTCGCGATATTCAGCTCGTAGGTTACACCTTCGGCGATATCAAAGTTGTAAGCCGGAATTCTTTCATCAACCAAATCCGCGGCGGTCTTACCCGGCTCATAAGGACGAAAATATTTTGCCGAATGCTCGAGCGCTTCCTTCAATTGCCCGCCGGTCACTTCAAGCACCACGAGCGTGTTTTCATAAGTATAGAGACCGGCGATTTCGCGCACACTGATCGGGCCCTTCGGAATACGTGCTTGCGCATTAAAGCTCGCAACCATAGAAACGTCCGCGTGACCGGCTTCCAGCTGCACTTTTTGAATCAGATCCAGAATGGCCGTGTCGCGAAAGCGCGCGTCTGTGGCTGTCAACTCCGCGGCCGATTCACCGATCACGCGACCCAGCCAGTTTTCTGTTTCGCGATCATAGGGTTCGGCAAGTTTGGTTATCTCCGCGTCGGGCTCAACCCGCGCATCCGTCGCCAGCGTGCGAGATGATTTTGCTACGAGGCGCCAGGCGCCGGCAGTTGATTTATCGAGATAGAGGTCGACCCGAGCAACATGTTTGCCCCAGTAATCTGCTTGAGTCAGTAACACGCCTTCGTGAACCTGAGTGGTGGAGGGATCCCTCGATCCTCCGATTGTTGGCAAATTGCTGTCAACAAACAATGAGGGCACATCACAATGCGTATGGCCCATTAAAATGATGTCGACGCCCGGCACCTGCCGCGCGATTGCCAGTGCTTGATTTTCGTTTGCCACCTGGCCGGGACTTGCCACGCCCGTATTCAAATCTTCCTCGAGGCCCATGTGCATTGCAATGACAACCAGGTCAACTCGTTCTTTGCCGCGCAGCACAGGTACCCATTTCAGCGCTTCCTTAAGCGGCTCGCGAAATTCCAGGCCTTCATAGTTCTGGGCATTGTCCCAGTTGGGAATGCCCGGAGTGGTCAGGCCAAGGACGCCAATACGTACGCCGGCGATTTCCTTGACTATGTATGGTTGATAGTGAGTCTTTGTAGTGCCCTGGTTGTAAGTGTTCGCCGACAACCAGGGGAAACGGGCCTCGCCGCGGGCCTTCTCGAGCACCGGCAAACCAAAATTGTATTCGTGATTGCCCACGGCCATGGCGTCGTACTGCAATGTATTCATGGCCAGCATCATCGGATCCGGCGGCTGATTGTTTTTCTTATTGTGATAGTACTCAAGTGGCGTTCCCTGAATCGTATCGCCTGAATCCAATAACAAAAAGTTGGGATTTTCCAAACGGGCCTGTTTGATGAGCGTGGCTGCTTTAGCGAGTCCCCGCGCGTCAGGTTTGGCCGTGTAGTAATCCTTTGGAAGGATGTTCCCGTGCAAATCGGTGGTGGCCATAATGGTGATATGGACGCGCGAGCTTGCAGGCTGCTGCGCGCTTGCCCAGGCCACTGACGCCAACAACAACGCCGGCGCCAATAAAAACCTCTGGCTTCTGCTTAATTTCATGAGCAAAGATTAAGCGCTGGAAAAGAGTTCCACAAGAAGGCATGTGGAATATCCCTCAGCAGTGAAGAAAATGCCTTCCGATTAGAAAGCGGACTTGTCCGCCCGCAAACGACACCAGTCAAGAGGAACAGGACGATTTACTCTGGCACCGCCTTGATTGCGAGACGAGCGGACAAATCCGCTTTGAAAACGGGAGGTATTTTTCTCGGACTGCACCCGGGTGTTAATCAGACTGCCCGCTAGTTAACGCGCGCAAAATGCCTTATCGTAGGCGCGCATGGACAACATGATTGCAGCCAACATTCGCCAGCGTCCCGTGCGCACCATTGTCAGTGTCGCCGGGATTTCTCTCGGGGTTTGCCTCGTCATGCTTTTTACGGGGCTGGCCACCGGAATGTCGAACGATTTGCAGCGCCGCAACTCGAATCTGCGCGCAGAAATTCTTTTCACTCGCCCTGGCTCGATGCAGTGGTCCTCTTCTTCAGCCAGCCTCAGTACCAGGTACGTCGATTTACTAAAGGCGATCGATGGTGTAGTCGACGCGGTGCCGGTCGCTGCTTACATATTTCAGGACAATAAGGGTTTCGGTTTGGAAAGAGTAGACGGCGTCGACTGGGCGCCCTTCGCAAAGATGAATGGCCTGAGGTTGATTGAAGGCCGCGCCCCCGAGGCGCTCGACGAGGTCGTGCTGGATGAAGTCAAAGCGCACAACAACGACTACAAAATCGGCAGCGTGATTAAGCTCTTCGGAAAAAGGCAGTATCGCGTAACCGGAGTTTATTCACCGGAGTCGGGGGCGCGGACAAAGATGACCCTGGCCGCGATGCAGGACGCGCTGGAGGCTCCGGACAAATGCACCTACATCCTGATCAAGGTACGCGACCCGCAACAGGAAGCAGAGGTTGCCAAACGCATCGACACGGCGCTTCCCGGTAACAAGGTGCAATTCACTCGCGATGTATTCAAGAGCATCGAGAGCAACATTCCAGCGCTGGGAGTATTTTTGCGCACACTGGTGGTCCTGGCCGCCATAGTCAGCACGCTCGTCGTGCTGCTGGCGATGTACACGACGATCACGGAACGCACGCGCGAAATAGGGATATTGAAAGCACTGGGCGCGTCACGCGGTTATATCGTCGGGGTGATTGAAAAAGAAGCGTTGCTGATCAGTGTCTTTGGACTGGTGATTGGATTTCTACTCTCTTTCGCCGCCGGGTTTGTGATTCATCGCGCTTACGGTCTGCTTTTTGAATACACCTGGAAGTGGGCCCTGACGGCGGCAGCAATCGGCATGTTTGGGGGCGCGGTGGGTGCGCTCTATCCGGCGATACGCGCGTCAAATCTTGATCCGGTTAATGCCCTGGCGTACGACTAATTAGTTCTTTGGTCTTGGTCTTTGTAAAAATATTGATAGCCTCGGTATGGCGGCCCCTCAGGCTCTGGATAATGCGTCAAGTAAGAAGACGATTCAGCTGGCCGAAGATCTGGCGAAAGAAGTCAAGATGCCCTTCAGCCATCGCACTGAAGAAGGAGCAGACGCTGACTCGAGTTCTTTTGTGGCGCGGAATCCCGGCGGTGACACTTCACCGGTTGACTAGTAACTGGCCCTCTATTCTCCACAGCAGAAACGATCAGGCTGCACGTGTGAACTCGAGCAGTGTCTATCTGGGCTACCGCCTGGCGATGTTTATGTTGCTGAAGGTTGATGCGACCGCATGCGGAGCTTACCGGTAAGCCTTGCGTTTGGATCTATCAGGCTGACTCTCCTGCCGAGACTGCCAGCGCGTCATCCGTTGAACTGATCTCCTCGGCAAGATTCTCACTTTCTCTGGCCGCGGCCCGCAATGAAATTCCCCGGTGGATCATGAGCGCAAAGCCGACTGCTGCCCAACAGATATCGCGGCCTTTGCGAATGATCGCCAGCGTTACACCGGTGGTGGTTGAGAAGCCCAGGATCTTTGCCAGAGTAGCCGTGCCACCCTCATCCACGCCGGCGCGCAAGGGAATCAATTTGAAAACCACGTTGATGAGGCGATTCACAGATTCGAGAATAAAAGCTGTCAGCAGCGTTGGCGCCACTGCGCTGATGAAAGACAGCGTAATGTAGCCCTCGATGACGCCGGTGACGTGAAAGCACATCTCGATCGCGAGTATCAGGAAGAAGCGCGCGTGATTGCGTTCGTAGAAACCATAGATACGGTCCTCGATGGTCCGCAAGCGCGGCAAGACGTTGGTGATCTTCTGACGGGCGAGACCGCGATTGCCGGCAAAGGCCAGCGCGCCGCTCATGAACCGTAGCTGTTTTCGAATCACCAGCGCCCCAAGGGGCACAATCACAACGACTGTGACCAGCGCCCCGAAGCTTGCATACCGCAGAGATTTTGGCAGGGGAAAACTCAGTAACAAGGCAACTGCGCCCGCCGAGATGAATAGCGCCACCGACAAAGCATAAAAAACATTTTCAATGGCGAGGGCCGAGATCCGCGCCGTCATGGGAATGTTGTCGCGAATAAACAGGGCCTTGGACGGCTCGCTAAGAACGCTTCCCAGGGGCAGCATGTTCAGCGACTCGCCCATCAGTCTGGCCTTGAAGGCATCCATGAATCGAAGCCGGTCGGGAGGCTCGCAAGACATTACCCAGCAGATTGCGTGAATGGCCTGGCGCAGGCCGCCCAGGGCAAAAATGATAAGGAACCCCAAACCCAGACGGCGGATGCCGTTAAAGATTTCCGCCGGCCCCGCCTTTTCCACAAAATAGGCAAAGAGCATTAAGCCCAGCACCGTGAAGATGACTCCGATCGCAGTGTGCTTTTTGGTAATCTTTGATTTTCCGGTGTTCTGTGCCATCAAACAGCTGCTTTTTCTCGGCCTGTTGATAAATTGTGGCGCGGCGTCGAAACAACATAACCTATCAAACGACGACCGACAACAGATGATAGACGAGGGAAGATAGACAATGGACCGACCATGCGGATTTTTCCATGGTCTATCGTCCGTCGTCTATGGTCTCGACTGCCGCCTTTTGCCTTTTTACTTTTGCGTTGATTAATATGCAACCTGTTCAAATCCATCGTCACCGCTCCGGAGTAATAAGATGAGCCAAAGCCAAATAGCCATCGAACAGCGAACCTGTCGTCCGCTGACGACCCTATCCGAAGACGAACAGATGTTTCGGGCCAGCGTGCGCGAATTCGCGGATGGTGAATTGCGCCCGCGCGTGGACGAGATGGAGGAACACGCGAAGCTCGATCCCACACTCATCAAGCAGTGTTTTGATCTGGGTTTGATGGGGATTGAAACGCCGGAAGAGTATGGAGGCGCCGGCGCCACGTTCTTTACTGCCATCCTCGCCGTTGAGGAACTCTCACGCGTGGATGCTTCAGTGGGCGTGCTGGTTGACGTGCAGAACACACTGGTTAATAACGCCCTGGTCCGCTGGGGCACTGAAGAGCAGAAGCAGAAATACCTGCCGCAATTGGCGACGCAAAAAGTGGGCGCCTACGCCTTGAGCGAGGCGGGCTCAGGCTCGGATGCATTTGCGATGCAGACGCGCGCCGTAGAGGATGGGGACCATTTTGTTATCAACGGTCGGAAGCTTTGGATCACCAACGGCAATGAGGCGGACATCTTCATTGTCTTTGCGAATGCCAATCCGGAGGCGGGTTATCGCGGCATCACGGCCTTTGTCGTAGAAAAGAGCACCGCCGGTTTTTCGGTCGGTAAGAAAGAGAACAAGCTGGGCATACGCGCGTCGTCGACCGTGGAGTTGATTCTCGAGGACTGTCGCGTCTCGAAAGAAGATGTGATTGGCGAAATCGGCAAGGGCTATAAAGTCTCCATCGAAACCCTCAACGAAGGGCGCATCGGCATTGGCGCCCAGATGATCGGCATCGCCAGTGGCGCGCTCGACGCGGCGTTGTCGTACACCACCGAACGAGAGCAGTTCGGAAAATCGATCAACCAGTTTCAGGGTGTGCAGTTCCAACTGGCGGAGATGGCGACCGAATTGGAAGCCGCGCGCTTACTCGTCTACAACGCAGCGCGCATGAAAGACGCCGGTCAGAACTTCGTCAAGGAAGCCGCGATGGCCAAGCTGTTTTCCTCGCGCGCAGCCGAGCGCATTAGCTCGAAAGCCATCGAGTTGTTCGGCGGCTATGGGTTTGTCAAAGACTATCCGGTGGAAAAGTTCTGGCGCGATTCAAAGATCGGGGCGATCTATGAAGGCACTTCGAACATGCAGTTGCAGACGATCGCGAAGTTGATGATCGGGAAGTGAGGGGCAGCGGTGAAGCAATCTTGCAGCTAATACATATGACCACATCACGTATCGACATTTTCAAACAAATACTCGAAAGCGATCCGGCAAACAGCGCCGTGCTTTTCGGGCTGGCCAAAGAGTATGAGAAAGCTGACGCCACTTCCGAGATGATTGAGACGCTCAATCGGTATTTGGCCGCGGCCGATGATCAGGGCAACGCTTACGGCATGCTTGCCCGGGCTTATGAAAAAGCCGGAAACCGGGATGAGGCGCGCGCGGCTTATGAACGCGGCATCCAGGCCGCCGACAGTCATGGACATCCGGGCATGGCCGAGGAATACCGCAGCGAATTAGCTGGTCTTGAGTAGCGCTGCTCCGGAAATTATGAAAACTGAACCCAAAATTCTGAAGTTGGTGAAGCGTCCTGAGCCCCTCGATGCGGCCCCCGGAGTGGCCGTCGCCGAGCTGGAGGCCTTTCACGGGCTGACCCGTGAACAGCTGCTCCATCTTTATCACACGATGTATCTGTCGCGAGCTTTGGATGACAAAGAGATTCAGCTAAAGGCGCAGAACAAGATCTTCTTTCAGATCAGCGGCGCCGGGCACGAAGCGATCCTCGCCGCCGCGGGCATGGTGTTGCGGCCCGGATACGACTGGTTCTATCCCTACTACCGCGATCGCGCGCTCTGTTTGCAGCTGGGAATGACGCCGCTCGAGATGTTGCTGTCGGCGGTGGGCGCGGAAAAGGATCCCAACTCTCACGGGCGACAGATGCCTTCGCATTGGGGCCACAAGAAGCTGAATATCGTCTCACAGTCTTCGCCGACCGGGACCCAGATCCTGCAGGCAGTTGGCTGTGCCGAAGCTGGTTATCGCTTTCAGCTAATCGAAGAATTGAAAGGCCGCGTGCTTAACTTTCGCGATGATGAAGTGGTTTATGTGTCGCTGGGCGATGGTACGACCAGCGAAGGCGAGTTCTGGGAAGCGCTGAACACGGCCAGTAATTTGAAACTGCCGGTGATCTTCCTGGTCGAGGATAACGGCTATGCCATCAGTGTCCCGGTCGAAGTGCAAACGCCGGGCGGCGATATTTCGCGGCTGGTGCAAAACTTTCCCGACTTAAGAGTAGAGCGCTGTGATGGCACCGATGTGCTGGCGTCAATCGATGCGATGCGCAACGCCGTGCACCATTGCCGCACCCGCAAGGGTCCGGCTCTGGTCCATGCAAAGGTGATTCGTCCGTACTCGCATTCGCTTTCCGATGACGAGCGGCTTTATCGGTCGGACGAAGAGCGTGTGACTGATGCCGAACGCGATCCGGTGAAGTCTTTTGGCGCGCTGCTGGTCCACGAAGGCTTCGTCACCCAGGAAGAGTTGCAACAGACGAAGGACAAGATCGACCGCGAGGTCACAGAGGCTGCCGATCGCGCGCTCGGAAGTCCGCAGCCGGCGCCGGACACAGTCAAGCAATTCATTTTTTCACCCGATGTCGATCCCACTACGAAGGATTTCGATACTGAAAGTCGGGCCAAACTTTCCGGCAATCCGGGCACGATGGTTGATTTGATCAATCGCTGTTTGCAATTAGAGATGGCGCGCGATCCGCGCATCGTAGTCTTTGGCGAAGACGTGGCGGATTGCTCGCGCGAACAGAATCTCGACAAGGTCAAGGGCAAAGGCGGCGTGTTCAAAGTCACCGCTAACCTGCAAAGAAAATTCGGCAGTGCGCGCGTCTTCAATTCCCCGCTGGCCGAGGCAAACATCGTCGGGCGAGCGATTGGGATGGCTACGCGCGGATTAAAACCGGTGGTCGAGATTCAGTTCTTTGACTATATCTGGCCGGCGATGCATCAGATTCGCAATGAGCTGGCGTTGCTGCGCTGGCGCTCAGGCAACGAATGGAAAGCACCGGTCGTTATGCGCGTGCCAGTCGGCGGTTATTTGAAAGGCGGCGCCATCTATCACTCGCAGTCAGGCGTTTCCACCTTCACGCAAATTCCCGGGCTGCGGGTAATCTATCCCTCAAATGCTCTGGATGCGAATGGTCTGTTGCGCACCGCAATTCGTTGTGACGATCCGGTCCTCTTCCTCGAGCATAAGCACTTGTACCGGCAGGCTTACAACAAATCGGCTTATCCTCCCGACGATTTCATGGTTCCATTCGGCAAAGCCAAAACAGTGCGCGAAGGTAAGGATCTTTCAATCATCACCTATGGCGCCCTGGTGCAACGATCGCTCGTGGCGGCCAGGCAGGCGGAACAACAGGGGATCAATGTCGAGGTCATCGACTTGCGTTCACTGCAGCCGTACGACTGGAAGGCGATCGAGCGTAGTGTGAAGAAGACCAGTCGGGTGATCGTGGCGCACGAGGATTCACTTTCGTTTGGTTTTGGAGCCGAGATTGCGGCGCGCATTGCCGATGAGTTGTTCGAATACCTGGATGCCCCGGTTCGCCGCGTCGCCGCCCTGGATACGTTCGTCGCTTATGCTCCAATTCTGGAGGATGTGATTCTGCCGCAGGTGGCGGATGTGCTGAAAGCGATTTCTGAGCTTCACAAGTACTGACCAAGGTGTTTGGGCAGATCCTTCATGCGAAATGCTAGTTCAGCGATCTTGGATCCGTCATTAACCCACGAAACTTACTCCTGAAATTTGGAAGGCTGTTTCCAAGGCAAGTGTTTAGCAAAGGATCTGGTTCCCTTGCTCGTGATGAAGAATATGCGGAGAATGGTCGCGGAGGAATGCATCATGATTCAAACAGTCGAAGCCATTATCGAGCCGGATGGCAAGGTCTTGTTGCTCGAATCCGTTACTCTCACTGAATCGCGCCGTGCGCTCGTAACGATCCTCGAAGATGAACCTGCTCATGGTATTTCCACGACGGCTCTGTTGAGTGAGCAATCGCTGTCTGAGGATTGGAACAGACCGGAGGAGGACGAAGCATGGTCCCAGCAGGCGCGATGGGCCAGAGTTAGATTGACTTCTTAGAGCTCTCACCCAACCACGCATACCTTTCCCGGATAGAAACCAGTACAGTCGTGTATCGATCCGTGTCGTCTGGCTTTCTCCATTCTTTCTGAAACTTGCCTAAAAGTTAGGATTTTGTACGCTTTTCCGTCTGAGGGGACTTGGCATAAGCATTGCCACTTCTTCATTGGTAATACCACAGCAATTCCCCTACGAACACCTGGTTAATCGCGATTTCAGAAGGAGAACTACTTATGCGCAAATTGATTACTTACTTTCTGCTTTCGGCAGCCCTGGTCTTATCGACTGCGGTTGCAGCAGCAGCACAGACGGATCCAAGCCCGGTCACCAAGACCGTGACGACCACAGTGAAGAATCCTGACGGTACCAGTCAGGTCACCAAGACAGTTCAGAATGCCGATGGGACCTACACCATCATTGAATATCCGGTAGGTCGTGAAGTGGCTCTATCGCTTGATCCCATCACGCTGACAAATGCCAAAGGCACCGCTACCGTGTTACGCGATCCAAACGGCACCACGATCAAACTAAACCTGATGGGACTCCCTGACGACATGACGACGCTTAATCTTTATGCCGTCGATCCGGACGGAGTGACCACACTGTTGGGGCCGATTGCCATCGATCACGGCGTGGCTGCATTTACAACTACGACGCCAATGGACAAGTTCATGCTGATCGCGTCCCCAGAGCCGACCCTGACCACTTACGGGCCGGATACGAAGGTTTACTTCCGCAGCGCGGTACCACAGGGCTTTGCCGTAGTGCCGTTCAGCAGGCACCCAGTCGGTGAAAAAGTTTCAGCGACTACCACGTCAGGGGAAGTTGGAGCCTCGCCTTATACAGTGCCGATGCTTAATATTCCCGCCTATAAAAAGGGCGATGACACGAAACTCAAGATCGGCTTCAGCGGCGACATGACGGGCGCGCGCGCCAACGTTTTCCTTGAGCCGCACAAGGATGGCCGAACCGATGTCAAGTTCCGTTTTCATGAACTGAAGGAAGCGCCGGCCGGCAAGACCTACACAGTTTGGGCAGTGTCTCCGGACAACAAGTTCGTGAAACTTGGCCAGATCGTGAATACGGGTGGGCACAACGAAGCTGAGATCCAATCGCAGGTAGCACTCCGGGATTTCGGATTGCTGGTAACGATGGAAGACGCAGGTGGCGTGAACATACCCGCTGGTCCGCGAGTTGGTTGGGTAGAGATCATCAGAGCCAACTAGGGCTGACTACAACTGAGTACAATCCGACGCAAGAAAGGCTGCCACATTATGTGGCAGCCTTTTTTGCCCTGAAGAAGTCGAGGTCAAGCAGGGCGGAGAGTTTATTGCTGTTAAGTTCGAGAAGGAAAATATCTCTAGCACATTTTCGTAACACTGCTGTAATATTTGGGTGAGGGGAGTGAACCTCCCGGATCCGACCGTTTAAGTCCAACCCGTCAAAGCTGCCGTTGCCATCGCTGGCCGGCTCCCACGCTCTGAATTGAATTAAGTTCTCCTGGAAAGAACTTGGAGAGAGTTATGTTGAATCGCAATTTACCCCGATTGCTGGTGCTCCTGTCTCTTCTTCTCGCTGCTCAAAGCGCGCCAGCAGAGACAAATCTCCCCGAACTCGTGCGCAAGGTAAAGCCCGCAGTGGTTGCCATTGCCACCTTCGACCAAAAGGGCGAAGCGCTGGCCACTGGCAGTGGCTTCTTTCTGCACCCCGAACAGGTCTTGACCAACTTGCACGTTATCCGCGGAGCATATCGCGCGGAAATCAGGACTCTGGACGCTAAAGGCCGAGTCTATGCGGTTAATGGTGTCCTGAGCGTGGATGAGGAGGGGGATCTCGCTCTCTTGAGTGTCGACATTCCGGCCGACAGGGTCAAGCCACTGCAGCTTTCGACGGTCCTCCCCGAAGACGGCGAAAAGATTTTCGTAATCGGCAATCCGTTGCGGCTGGAGGGTTCAGTCAGCGATGGCATTGTTTCGGCAGTCCGTGAAGTTCCCAACCTGGGCAAGATAATTCAGATCACAGCGCCGGTATCACATGGGAACAGCGGCAGCCCGCTGTTCAATCTGCAGGGTCAGGTAATTGGTATAGTCACGATTCGCGTTATCAACGGCGAGAACATTAATCTGGCGATCGAGTCGGCGCGCGTGCACCGCTTGCCCACCAGCAAATTCATTATGCTGCCGGAGTTGGTGGCCAAAATCAGCGAGCGGGATTCAGCCGAGGCCGTAGCTGCTTCGTTCTACCGCAGTGGTCTCGATTCAATGTGGCTGGGAAATTACGACGGCGCTCTCGGCTACTTCGAGAACGCGGTCAACAAGGATCCCAAGCGCGCCGAAGCGTGGATCCAGGTGGGTTATTGCAAAACCAAACAGGGCAAGACTGCCGACGCGATTCGGGCTTACCAGCAAGCGCTGCAACTACGTCCCGATTCCGCTGAGGTTTATAACAAACTGGGTGACGCCCACTTTTACGCCGGCCGGTTCAGCGACGCAATCGATTCTTATAAACAAGCTGTGCGCCTCGAGCCCAAAGCTGCTGAAGCCTATTACAATCTGGCCCTCACCTATCATGAGATCGGAAATCCGGACCTGGTAGCGGTCCAGGGCAAAGTGCTCCAACGTCTGGACGCGAAGTTGTATGAGAAGCTGCTGAGTGAAATACAGCGATAGCGGGGCAGAAAACAGAAGGCAGAAGGCAGAAGGCAGAAGGCAGAAGGCAGAAAGCAGAAAGCAGAAAGCAGAAAGCAGAAAGCAGAAAGCAGAAAGCGTAACCACTATAGAAACACAGCTCAGATCCCACCAAAAGGAGTCTTCTATGTTACGTGGACACCGGGATCTTAAGGTTTACCAGCTTGCCTATAAGTTGGCGATGGAAATCTTCCGTCTATCGAGAGCGTTTCCAAAAGAAGAACTTTACTCACTCACCGATCAAATTCGCCGCTCATCGCGAAGCGTAGCTGCAAACCTTGCAGAAGGATTTCGCAAGCGGCGCTATCCAAACATGCTCGTAAATAAGCTAACTGACTGTGATGCCGAGGCGAGCGAAACGCAAGTGTGGCTGGATTTTGCCTTGGATTGCGGCTACCTTTCTCGTGATAACCACAAACGTATAACCGCTAGCTATGAGGAAGTCGGAAGAATGTTGAGTAGTATGATTGACAACCCGACTAAGTTCGCGCCACTTTCACAGCGGCGCGAGTAATCGAAATCTCTTTTGCTAATCCAAAAAACTGACCAAAGCGCGGCTGCCTTCTGCTTTCTGCCTTCTGTCTTTACCCCGCCCGTAAAAACACTTTCGCGTCGACCGCCTTCGGGTTGCCGATGACGACGAAGCGAATATTGCGCATATACTTTTGCGCCACGCGCTGGACGTCCGCGGGAGTCAGTGCGCGTAAGCGATTGATAAATTCCGCGGAGTTGCGCCAGCCGCCGCCTATCAATTCCGCCTGCGCTAATTCAGCGGCCTGGGCGGCATTCGTTTCCTGGCTCATGTAGTAAGTAGTCAGGTACTGGGCCACCACCGCCTTGATGTCGTCCTGATCGATAAGCTCTCGCTGCAATCGCGCTATCTCATCGAGCATCACGCCAATCGCCTGATTGGCGTCCACCGCACTCACATAAATGCCGCCGACGTTTGCCGCCTGGCTGCCTAAAAATGCGCTTGGGGCGTAGGACAAATTTCGCTTGACGCGCACTTCTTCAAAGACGCGATCGCGCAACAGCGCGGCGGCAACGCGCATGGGATAGATATCCGGCGAGGTCAGCGGCGGCGCGACAAAAATGCCCTGGACATAGTTGGTGGGAAGCTCGCGGCTGGTCACCTCCACGCTCGACTTGTCAAAGGCCAACTGTGGGACCGGCTCAGGCTTATAAGTACCGCGCGGCACTTTGCCGAAGGACGCAGAGACCCTGGCTTTCATCTGCGCGGGATCAAGATCGCCAACGATAACGAGAAGCAAGCGGGAGGTTTCCATCAATTTTTGATGGTAGCGCTGCAAATCATCCGGCGTGAGACGCGCCACACTCTCAGCGGTCCCTTCAGCGCGGTTTCCATAAGGGTGGCCGGCATAAGCAACCTTCTCCTGCAGTCGCTGCAGGTAGGTGTCAGGATCGTCGGTATCGTCTCTCAAGGAAGCAACAATTCTTGACTGCACGATGGCCACGTCGTCTTTCGTGAATGACGGGTGCAGGGCTGCGTCTGCGAATATTTCCCATGAACGGTCAAAGTTTGGTCGCGTCGAGATCAACGTCAGCGTGGAATAGTCGTAATTCACACCCGAACCAAGCACCGTACCCATGCGCGATAGTTCGGATCGCATGCGCTCGCGCGGAAAGCCGGCGCTGGCCTCGGTTGCCGAAGACAGCATCAAACTTTCGATACCTGCGTTCTCAGCGGTGATATTACGCGCGCCGCCGCGAATAAAAAGACCAGCGGCCACCGTTAAACTACCCTCGCGGCGTTTCACCAACACCTTCAGGCCATTGACCTCGAACTCAGAGACCAGGGCCGCCTGCTTGGCGACTATGTCCTGAATGCTTTCAGTCTTCTGGGCCTGGACTGCTGTAGCCTTCGCGGTGGCGCTTTGCTGTCCGGCCCGCAACGGTGTGGCAGAGGTACCCGCCAGTATCGCCAGCAAAACAATGATTAGAATTCTATTTTTCATTTACCAATCAACTCTTCCGGTGTCAGTTGGGCCTGCTTTTGCCCGTCTTCTGAAATCAACGCCAGACTAACGTGCGGCTTGCCCTGGATATAAGTGGTTACATAGCGGCTGATATCGGCGCGCGAAGTACGGCGCAGCGTCGGCAGATAGCCACGGAAATAATCGATGCCCGTCGAGGCCCACCAGAACGTTAAGGTGTGCGCGTACTCGCTCAGTTTTTCGCGCGAGTAGAGATCGTCAGCTTCGAGCAGCGCCTTGGCACTCTCGAGTTGCTCGTCGGTGAAATAGTCTTTGTCGTTAAAGTGGGCGACCTCATTGTGGATGGCCCGCACGGCAGCCTGCGCTTTTTCCGGCGTGGTTACCGCCGTCAGGGTGATGGGCCCGACGTTCCTTTGCGTGTAGTAACCCAGATCCGCGCCATTCACCAGACCCGAGTCCACCAGGGCGCGCTGAAACCGCGAGTTTGGCTGGCGCAAGATAAACGAGAACACGTCGGCGGCGTAGGTCGCGGCATTGTCTTTACCGATCGAAGGTCCATGCCAGCCAACGCTGATAATCACATTCTGTACCGGCTGTGTGATCACCGCTCCCTCGCTCTTCGTAAGCGGCGGATGTTCAACTAGGGGGAATTCGACAAACGGATCTTTTTCGCGCCGCGGCCAATCGCCAAAGAATTCCTGGACCAGCTGATAAATCTCTTCCGCCTTAACATCGCCCGTGACCACCAGCGCTGAATTGTTTGGTACGTAATAGCGTCCCTGAATCAGTCGCATCATGTCGGTCGTGGCGGTGGAAACCGTCTGGCGATTGCCAAGCGGTGCTTTGCGGCTGGGATACTTGTAGAACAAGCGAGCAAACATTTCGCGGTTGAGATAATAGAAGGGATTTGATTCATTACGATCGATTTCGCCAATCACTACTTCGCGCTCGCGTTCAAATTCGCGATCGTCAAAGAGCGGGTAGCGCACCGAATCGCGCATGAATTGCATGGCCGTGCGCAAATTTGGAATGGTGGTCGTAAAGTAATAATTGACGACTTCTTCGCGGGTCGAGCCGTTGTAAGCTACTCCCAGTTGGCCAATCGTTTTGGTGTAATCCTCGGCGTTGGCGATGGCCCGGTTCGCCTTAAAAAACATGTGCTCGTAAAGGTGAGAGAGCCCGTTGAGCTCCGGCGGCTCGGTATAGGAACCGTTCTTCACGCCCAGTTCGATGGTCACCAGCGGCACAGAGTGATCCTGGAGTACGATTACCTCCAGTCCATTGGGAAGCACCTTGTTGAGTAACTCTGCTTCGGGCAGGCGCGCGGTAGCCGTAGCCGTAGCCGTCGTTGCCCGTTGGGGCGCAGCGGGCCGCGGAATCTGCGCCGATGCCTGTGATGCTGCCGGCAGGAACAGCGACCACACGATCAATAAAAGTACGAGACTACGTTTCATAAATCTCCAAAACAGGATGAGCAAAATTACAGAAATGCACTTTCATGCAGATTGAGGGCGCACACTCCTCTTGTAAATCCCGCTAATCCTGTCAAATCTAATTTTCAAATCGGGACGTTCGATGTTCTGGCCGCGCAATTAGATGTCAGCCCGCGTACGATTCATCCTGCTCAATCTTTGACAGCACCCAGTCGAAATCGCCTGAAGTTATCTTGCCACTGCAGTATTCACAAACACCAGCGGCGTTGATCTTAAGAGGCGCGCCGCAATTGGGACAATTCAGGTCTGCGCGCGCCGGTCCGGGTTTCGATCCGCGATTTCGTATGAACGTCCAATATTCGCTCCAGCGACGCAGGCTCGTCTTCGATCCGGCTACGATGTTGCCCTTGCTGTCGATTGTGTAATCGAAGCCTTCGGCCCAGATGCGTAACGTGATCGCGTTGTAAAAAGCGTCCTCCTGAATCTTTACCGGCTGCATCGCCGTGATCCTGCTCTGGTCGAGCGCATTCCTCAGCCCTTGCCGGCGATAGGCATCAATCCAATACTGATGCATCTGAAAGATACTGTCCGTTTCGTGCGGACGCGCGCGGTCCCAATTCAGGGTGGACCAGGCGGCCTGTAGTTCAGTGAAAATCAGGCCGGCCCGCGCCTGGAACTTGCTCCAGGAAAATTCCGGATGATGTTGCTCAAACTCTGCACGCTTAGCGGGAAAGCCGGGCTGGACCACCGAAGGGTATTCAGTCCCCACTTCGGGAACGTTTCCAGTCAGTAGCGGCCCTCGTTCCTCGCGGCTGAGCAGCGTGATGCTGCGCACGTACCATTGAAATTCGCCGCTATCGATCTTCGTCAGACAAAAAGCGCAGGCTCCGACTGAGTCTTGTTGGAGTGGGGCGCCGCAGCGGGGGCAGTGCAGGGCCGTCGCCTGGGCCGGAGGTGGCGACAGCAAATCACGCTTGCGTTCCAGGTCCCAAAACTCGCGCACGTAATAACTCATCTCTACCGGCGCCTGGCCGCCGCGGACTGTCATCTCCGTATAGTTTGTTTCGAACAAAACCCGCGCGCGCACCAGCGGAGTGTCCAGGCCCTGAACATCCGTTACTTGCATTGAGCCAACAATGATGCCCCTGACTTCTCTGACTCCGGAAGCATTGCGTTCGCTGAGCGATGCGCGCGCCCCGGCACTCAAGTAAGGTGAAAAAAGATCGAGCGCCTGCGGCCCGCGTCCGCGCGCTTCCTGCGCTTTGCCATAAAGCGCATAACAAAAATCGGTGAAGATGATTTCAGAAAAGTTCGGATCAAAGCGGCGCAAGTGAGCAAACGCGCGCGAGGCATCCTGAGGGCTCGAGGTCCCAGCTCCCACCGTCGGCTCGGAAGCAGCGGCAGAAACGAATTCACTTTCCACCGTTCGTGTCCGCCGTGTGAAGTAATAAATGACACCGGCGATCACGATGATGTCGAGTGGAATGCCGACGATCGGGTATTCAATGGTCAGGTACAGCAGCATGCGCACCAGCTGGAAGATCAACCAGATGACTGCGCCTGCCCCGCCACCGCCACCACCGCTGCCTCTGCCGCCTCCATACGACTGTCCGCCGCCCACCCGCGCCAACACTTCGACTGGCAACGCAAAGATCACGAGCGCACAGGCAATGGCCGCGAGCAAAACCCGGGACCGAACCTCGGATCGAACCTGGGACCGCACGCATCCTGCGTGCTGGCGTAACCATAGAAGCCAGTTACGACGCTGCAACTCTCTCTTGCGACCAGGCACGCTGGAAGCGTGCGGTCCCAGGTTGTGCGCTCCCGGAAAATTCGATCCTGCTTTGCAATTCTTCTTCATCACAATTCAAAGCGCGGCATGTCCGGCAGTTCGTTGGGATTCTCTCCAGTGGCCGGTAGATGTTTAGCCAATAGCGCGCCGAGACTACGTAACGCCTTTAAAAAAGTCTGGACATCGGGCTCAGCACCGGCTTGCTTCAACTCAAACAAACTCTGGTTCCATTCCAGCGGCGGCACAGCTTTCAAAACACCGCGATCGGCAATCAACTCCAGACGTCGCTCGAGAATGGAAAGATAGATGAGCACACCCATCTCAGCATTCGTATTGGCGATGCCCGCTTCATAGAACATCGCGGCTGCTCCCGTGCGCGCCGCTGCCTCGCGAAATTTTCTTGTGGTCAGCAATCGCCGCAGGTGCCTGGAACGTGAACAGGTGTACGCGCCGGCGACAAACAACACTGCGACATCGATTGGCACCCAGTAGGTATGAAAGTCAACCGGCAGGAAGAGCAGTAAAAGCAATCCGATGAAAGCGATGAGCGCGCCGAAAAGATAATCCGCGTGGCGATAGTTTCCGGATCTACCGCGCACCACGATCACCAATTCGGCATCGGTTTCACTCTCGATCTCTTTTACGCATTGAGCGAGCGAGTCGCAGGCTGGTTGATCGAATTTTACGCGAGTCATTTGCAGGAAATGATGATAAGGCGAAAAGCCAACACGGGCAACTGAGGTGGTTCGTTGATTTATTTGGAGGCTGCTGAACTAGAATCCTTGTAGCGCAAGACTTGATGCAAGTGAGTCAAGTTTTGAATCGATATTTCTTTGCGTGCTTTGCGCCTTGCGGGAAATTCTTTGTCGCCATTGAAGTGCCTCCCGCAAAGACGCAAAGCACGCAAAGGAATCTTGTCGGTCTGAGGCGTAGCCTCGCTAGTACTGGAAGGTGACATTACGCTCGGCACGGGCGCTTTCAAGTTCTTCATAAATTGGATACAGCCATCGCCTGGCAGCCTCGCGTAGTTGCTCGCGGGCTTTATTTTGTTTACTGGCTGAATCGCCGGTAAAAATGGCTGCCGGGTCCTTGGAGTTGCGCTTCGTCGTCGCCTCCATTATTTGCTTTTCGGCCTCCGTCCAACGCGCCCCGAAAAATTCCGAGATCGAAGTGCTGACAGCATCCGGCAGTTGCGTGTAGTTAACGAGCATTCCGCCTTCCGAATGATGTTGCAATGCCGCCTGGCAAATCGCGGCGAGAACTTTGGCGCAATAAACCTCCGGCTGCATTTCCATGATGGCGTTGAAGTCCATTCCGAACAATAGGGGGTTGATTACACCCGGAACCATGTGCGCGCCGCGCTGTTCCATCTGCGAAACCAGCACTTCAACGGGGTCACGATAAATGAAGATCCAGGGCACCTCGGGAAATGCCTGCCTGATCAACGGCAAGTCAAAAATATTCCAGGCATCAAACTTCGTGAAGAAATGCTCTTCGTCTCCGCAGCGCCGCTGGGCCAGGGCGCTGACCATCCATCGCAGCCACGTGCTTCTCTGTTCATCTGTTACCGTTGCACTTTGAGACCGCGACCGCAGCGTTGCATCAATCGGGCGAGCTTCCGAGATCACTACGTTTTTCGGAAGAGCGGCCAGCATCCGTGAAACCAAAGTGGAGCCGGAGCGCGACAGATGGAAGATAAAGCCGGTTGGTTGAATTCCGGGCCGCGCCTCGTGCAATTCACCCAACAACTGCATGGACGTTTGCTGGCGAAATAAAAGATTGAATGGCTCGAGGATGCGTTGTCCGACTGTCTGCTCAAAAAAGGGATCCTGGAGACGATGCCGGCCCAGATAACACCAATCCACCATTGGCTGATCTTCGCGCCAGTAAAAGCGCACCGGAATCCAGCCGTCGAGTAGCGAAATGTCAGTTAGTCTATCCATCTTTCATGCCAGGCACGTTGAGCCGCGCGCAACGCTTCCTGCACGTGCTCAGCCGTGAAGCGATATCCATGCTCGCCGCCCACAGCAACGATCAACCTGATGAAACTTTCTCTGTCCGTGGTTTGGCGCAATCGGTTTTGCAGACCGAGGTTGCTTAGCACGATCCGGCGAAAATGTTCCAGATCAGCCGCAGTGGGAGAGAACTCCTCGTTTTCCGGGCGTGCCGTTTTCACTTCCGCCTTGTCCGCCTCATCGAACGAAAGAATTTCTCGCAGCCAATCATTGACTTCGCAATCAATTACCAAATGGACTCGATCAGTGGAGCTCCGGTTTTCAACCCAGTGCGGCAGACTCAGATCGAGGTACCAACACTCGCCGGCTTTCATTTCGATGCGATGCGCGTCGAGAAAAAAGATCACTTCGGCACTGGTGATCACGGGAACGTGCAGACGCACTAGTCCTTCTTCATATCCCAGAATGTAATCGCGGTGCTCGCGGATGCTTGAACCGGACTTCAGTCTCAGGAATCTAACGGACCGCAGCGGACATTGAAGGGTTGCGAGCACGGTGCGGACATACGGACATCGTGCAAGGAGCGGCGTATCGGCAAAAGGTTGATCGGTTGGCAGGGGGGGAAGAAATCCTGCGCGTTAACCCATCAAGCGAGCGCAAAGCGACGCCGGTCCACTCTCCTTCGAAGTACTCTTTGTTGAAGTGAGCGACCCATTCGTCGGGGGCGACTTGCTCGAGGTCCGCTTTTAGCAATTGCGGATCGAAGGCAAAAGGCAGCTTCGATTTACTGATCATTGATTCTCCTGCTTGCCGGTAGCGCCACGGAGCAAAAAATGATCTAATAGCAGACTCGTCGCGCCGAAGCAACGAACGATGATCACGAGGGACCTCATAGATGAGCTCAATGCCAGCGAATAAACAGTCAACAGGTCTTCGTCCAGTCACACCCGCTGACCAGGATTTTCTATTTGCGGTCTTTGCCAGCACCCGCAGCGAGGAACTGAGCCTCTCAGGTTGGGACGACACACAGAAGCAAGCGTTTCTGGCCATGCAATTCAACGCTCAAAGCCGGCAATACAGCATGTCCTATCCCGACGCGGATAGCAGCATCGTGCTCCTGGAAGACCTTTCCGTCGGGCGCTTCCTGGTTGACCGCAGCGGCAAAGATATCATTCTCGTCGACATTGCATTGCTGCCGGAGCAATGCAACGGTGGAATTGGAACTTCTCTGATTCAATCACTATTGATTGAAGCTGCAAGCGCGCAGAAGCACGTCAGCCTTCATGTGTTGCGCGGGAGCGCCGCGGCCAGATTGTACGAACGGTTGGGCTTTACAGTGGTCGGCGATGATGGAGTCTACCTGGAGATGAAGCATGGCTCTCTATCAGCTTAGCCCCTACGCGCACTTCGTCGAGAACCGCTTACTGCCAAACACGATTCAGTACGGAATTTTTCATCAGTTGACTGGTTACGTGATCGAGCCGCGCGAAAGCGTCAGAGCGATGTTGTTTGCCGTGCGGCTGGGAAGCGGTCTTTCGCTTGCCGACGAAGATCTCGAAAAGCTGGCAGCTGATGGCGCGCAAATCAGGGAACTAATTGAACAGAGATTTCTAATTTCATCTGATGAGGATCCACTCGCAGCTTTCCTGGACCACATTGTGGTACGCCCCGTTCAGAATCCAGCGCTCGTCTATCGCCACGAAAGCGGAGAAATAAAGTTAGTGCGCACGTCGATGAGCCGTCGCACCTATTCACCCAGAAGAAACGAATTACCGGCAATTGTTGAAGAGCCGATGCCGCCCATTGCCGCGAATATTTTTCTGCAAGCGGATGGCTCAAGGGCACTCAGGGAAATCTTCGCGGACTCGGGAATCGTGAATCCTTCGGACGAGGTGCGCTGCCGTGAGACGATCGAATTCTTGACCGGTCCGGAGCGGCAACTGATCAAATTAACCACCCGCGCTGAAGATCAAACTGACATTTATGAACCTTGCAATACCGTGCCGCGGAATCTCTATCATGCCGCCAAATGGAATCAACCGGAATCAGATTCCAATGCTCAATCGATCAGTGATTTTCATCTCCACGGTATCGACGATGCCACCTGGGAATTCGATCTGATCGAGCCCACTATCAACCATGCATTTCGCTTTCCGAACGAGGCGCTCGGAGGATTTGATTATGGCGCGCGGTTCTGCGCTTCCATGCTGAGACGGGAACTGCTTCCGCGCGAAGCGGATTCTCTCAACGTCCTGGAAGTTGGCGGTGGGAGCGGCAGTTTTGCGCGGTCGTTTATTCAACAATTGCAATGCCTAACAACGCCAGTGGGCAGTCCCCTCGAGCTCCTCTATCACATCGCGGATTTATCGCCGGCTCTGATACAGGGTCAGCGAGAGACTTTGGCTGCGGTCGGGCTACAGGTCACGCATTTCCATCAAGACGCGACGAAACTCGATCTCCGCGGCCACACGTTTGATCTGATCGTCGCCAACGAAGTGATCGCGGACTTTCCAGTGGCCTGGGTGAAACGCAAACGCGAAGGCCGTGATGATTCCGGGCAACGCTGGGAAGGAGAGGGCGCCCGTGACGTCGAACAATACAACCTTGCCGACGAAAATAGTCCTGATATGTTTTTGGTGAACGCGGGGACTTTCCGTTTCATCGAGCGTTCATGGGACCATCTTTCTCCGGGGGGAGTACTGATGGTATCGGAGTACGGCGCCGCCGACAGCTATCCGATGCAGAGTTACCATCTGAACCACGAAGAGTTTTCAATTCATTTCGGGCACGTCGCTCGATGCGCACGCAGCGTGGGGTTTGATTGCCAATGGCTCACCCTGGGAGAATTTCTCGAAGTAGATGATGGGGTATCAATGCTCGACGGCCACGAAGAACACATTCAATGTCTGAACTATGTTTTTCAAAAGCACGGGATGTCGCTTCCCTACGCTTTAATTTCGAAAAACGATTTTCTAAAAAAGTTCGGCGACCTTGTGGAGCGCATCGGTTTGACGGGGTTTTCTTTTTCGCCGTTGCACAGCGGGTTTCATTATGGTCCCAAACTCCGCGATTTCATGATATTAATTATGACCCGCCCGAGGTAACTTCGCATTATCGCATTTCATCGGCGGCAGATTTTCGAATTAAAATTCATGCTCAGGAGACTGCCATGTCTACGTCCCTAACACACGAAGCTTTCACTGCCCAGTTAAATACAAAATTCACAATTCCTCTTGACGAGGCCAATCGCGTCGAGCTAACCCTGATCGAAGTTTCGGAACTCCAACTCTCTCCGCGACAGGAACAATTCTCAATTGTCTTTCGTGGCCCGCTGGATATGTTTTTGGGCCAGGGCATGCGCCCGTTCGATCATGATCAAATGGACCGGTTTGAACTCTTTCTCGTGCCGATAAAGAAGGATGATGAAGGCTTCCACTACGAAGCGGTCTTTAATCGCCTCAGAAAGACAAGTTGAATCCCGCTCAACTCTATTTCCCAAAAAAATGGAGCGTGTAAGAAATGAAAGAAAACTTCGCAGAGTTGCAGCCTATTCCGTCTATTGTGCTCCGTCCTGCGACGGCGGCTGATGAGGCATTGCTGCTCGAGATTTATGCGAGCACGAGAGCGGAGGAGATGGCATTGGTGCCCTGGAGCGAGGAACAGAAACAGGCCTTTGTAACGATGCAATTCACTGCTCAACAGCAGCACTATCGGAAAGAATATCCCGAGGCGCGACACGACATAATCATCCGCAACGATCGTCCCATGGGCCGGCTTTACGTAGCGCGGAGGGACGGCGGGATTGAGATCCTCGACATTAGTCTCCTGCCACAGGAACGAAATGCGGGCATAGGGAGTCACTTAATCCGCGAATTGATTAGCGAAGCCGAACAAAGCCGGCGCGCCTTGCGAATCTATGTTGAGAGCTTTAACCCTTCGCTTCGTCTCTTTGAGCGCCTGGGGTTTTCACGCATTGGTGATGAAGGAATATATTTTCTATTGGAGTGGTCCGCCGCCCAAAAGGATATCTCGAAATCCATGGGCCCATTCGGTTCGGCGGATAAGATAGCCTAGTGCAGGCGATTGATGATCACCTCGTATGCTCCCGCGCTTTTGTCCCTGCTGACAACCGGAACGACCAACAGCGAAAAGCGGCCGAGCTTTTCATGCTCGATGTGATAAACATCCTGTTTGAGCGGGGTTGCATTATTCCCACGAAACGCAAGCAGGAAAGCCTCTCTCCCGCCGCTCGTCAGCTTTGGCCCAAGGTTCGCGACTTCAATAAGCTTGAGAGCGACCTTCGAACTTCCCTGGCCGATCTGAAACGTTGTATTGAGTTGCGCGACAAAATTTGCCATTGTCAGATCCAAAGCGCTTGGGGGCGAAACAAACGTGCCGGCTAAAACTGTGCGAGTCAAACCCGCGGGGATACCAACCGCCAAAGCGAGCAGTGATCCGTGCTTCAGAAAACTTCTACGCGAAGTAATCACTTGAACAGCCTCCATAGTGAAATTCTACGTGAGGACCACCGTAAGGAGTGAGCAGTCTATTTGTTCGCACCGAAACTTGCAACCAAAAAATTCATGGGCTCGGAAATTCTTGCAAGGCATTTTGCACCGGCACACACATGCACCTCAGCTGCCGGAAGCTGCGGTACCTACCAACGTTCCATGGTTTAGCAATAAAACTTCTTGCAATGTTTTTGGTTAGCGGATATATTCCTGCGCCACATAGTGATCGTGACCACTCGCAAGCCTCGAATTGAGTGGTTGGCTTCACGGAAACACGAGTATTGACGGCAGCCCAGTTTTCCCAGTCGCCTTTCCGATGGAGCACGTAACTTACATCCAGCTTCACAGAGATTTTGCTTTGCTAGCTTAAGGAGAGTGAAATAATGTCGCAGCCATACGTTGGTGAAATCAGAATGTTCGGCGGGAATTTTGCGCCTGCTGGTTGGGCGTTTTGCCAGGGACAATTAATGCCGATTTCCGAAAACGATGTTCTCTTCCAATTGATCGGCACCACTTACGGCGGCGACGGACAAGAGACGTTTGCGTTGCCGGATCTGCAGGGCCGCGTGCCAATCCATCAGGGCCAGGGCTCGGGGCTCCAAAACTATCAGATCGGCGAACAGGGCGGCTCGGAAAGCGTGACACTGACCACCCAGACAATACCGGCTCACTCGCATCCGGCACTTTGTATTGGTGGAGGCGGCAACGCCTCAAATCCCGCGGGTGGACTCTGGGCCGGCTCCGACGTAAACCAATACGCCGCCGTTGCGCCTGACACGACGATGGGCAGTCCGCCTATACCGACCTCGCCGACCGGGGGATCTCAGCCGCACGAGAACATGATTCCTTTTACGTGCATCAGCTACATCCTTTCTCTGTTCGGTATCTTTCCCTCGCAAAACTGATGAGTGAGTCGCTTGCGATTAACCCTTGAGATATTGACTGCCAAAAAGTGAAGGAGCAAGACCTATGGGGACACCATTCATGTCCGAAATCAGAATCTTTAGCTTTAACTTCGCGCCAAAGGGCTGGGCGCAGTGCAACGGCCAATTCTTGCCGATCAATCAGAACCAGGCGTTGTTCTCGCTGTTGGGGACGACGTACGGGGGCAACGGTCAAACTACGTTTGCACTGCCCGATTTGCGCGGCCGCGTCCCCTTTCATACGGGCCAGAGCTTTGTGCAGGGCCAGGCTGGCGGTCAGGAGGTGCACACGCTCACTCTCAGCGAAATGCCCACACACACGCACACGCTCGTAGGTAACAACGCCGTAGTCGGAGCCGCGACGAACGCTACTCTGGGGGTTCCCACGAATAATTATTGGGCCAACGCGGGGAAGAATGTTTTCACAACCGGCCAGCCAAACAGCGTGATGTCGCCGGGCACTGTATCCAATACCGGCGGCAGCCAGCCGCATGAGAACCGGTCGCCTTATCTGGTACTCACTTATTGCATCGCGCTTGTCGGGGTTTTCCCCAGCAGAAATTAGCAACGAACAGGAGAAGAAAAATGGCCAGTCCTTTTGTAGCCGAAATCAGAATCTTTGCCTGCAACTTCGCCCCAACCGGCTGGGCGCAGTGTAACGGGCAAATCCTGCCGATTAGCCAGAATACCGCGCTTTTCTCGCTGCTGGGCACCTATTATGGAGGCAACGGTCAAAGTACGTTCGCGCTCCCCAATCTTGAGGGACAGGCAGCGTTAGGAACGGGTGATGGGTCGGGTTTATCGCAGCGCTTCCTTGGTGAAATGAGCGGCACTGAGTCTGTGACGCTTTTGCAGTCGGAAATATCGGCTCACACCCATACAGCCGGCGGCTCTACGGTCAACAACGGTGGCTCGCAAACGCCCACCGGTAATATCTGGGCTACGTCGCCGGCCGGTAGAGGGACGTTGGCGCTGTGGGGAACCCCGGCAACCGGCGCAATGAATCCGAATGCCCTGAACTTAACCGGGGGCGGCCTTCCGCACAACAATTTACAGCCTTACCTGACGCTCAATTTTTGTATCGCAATGCAAGGCGTCTTTCCGCCGCGAAGTTAAGTCTGTTTATTTGAAATCGGGAATGGAAAACCGGGGGCGCGCAAAGGCAGAGAACTGATTTTGACGATCTCCGCCCTCGCGCGCCCTCTTGCACTGAACGCGACTCCCGCTTCCATTCATTCGCCCAGCGAACAAGTCGAATAGCAAAGCTCTCGCCGGTTCTAAATCCATATTGATTGTCGCAAAAAAGGAGCTCTCAAATGCTTCCCCCTCAAAATCGAAGAACAAGAAAAAATCGATTCGCTACCCCTACATTTATTCGAGCCTTATTTACTCTCGCCATTCTATCTATCGGCGTGGTAGCCATTGCCTCCCTGTCGGTTCGCTCATGGGCGTCGATTGAGAGGACCTCGGGTAAGAGCGCCAGTCAAAGAATCAATCACCGAATCAGTCCCGGAGCGGCCGGTGTATCCGCGGCAAATGTTATGGTCCCAAGAGCGCCGGCGCCGTTTGCAGCGATTACCGTCGATCGCACCGATGATGCAGCTGCGGCTTCTGCCTGCACCGCTGCGCCAACTGATTGCAGCTTGCGCGGCGCGGTGACTTTTGCGAACTCCAATCCGGGAACAACCATCATTGTTCCTGCTGGTACTTACAACCTTTCTATTCCGGGAGGTGCAGGGGAAGGCTTTAGCGGAAACAATTCCATCGGTGACCTTGACGTCACCGCCACTGGCACCACCATCTCCGGCGCGGGCGCAGCGTCGACCATCATTCGACAGAGTCAGCCCGGCGATCGCGTAATCGAAATAAACCCATTTCTCGACCCCGGGTTTATCTTCAGCATTTCCGATGTAATGATCTTCAACGGGCACGAGACTACAGCGGTCGGTGGCGGC
The DNA here is from genome assembly GCA_025463135.1 of Acidobacteriota bacterium. Classification (GTDB taxonomy): domain Bacteria; phylum Acidobacteriota; class Blastocatellia; order Pyrinomonadales; family Pyrinomonadaceae; genus JAOAPY01. The sequence continues at coordinate 16,242 of JAOAPY010000020.1, read as the reverse complement.
GGCATGATAGCCGGCTCGATCAACAACGTGACCACGGTCACGAACTGTATATTCTCCGGCAACTCGGCGACGGGGGGAGGCACCTTCGGAGGAGGAGGAATCTCTTATACCGGCGGCAGTCTGAACTTGAGCGGCTGCAGCTTCACCGGTAATTCGACCAGCGGCAGCGGCGGCGGCCTGGGGTATTCGGCGGGAGATCCGCTGGGCAGGTTTCCTTCCCCCGGTGTCTTGACCGTAACGAATTCGTCATTCACCAGTAATACCGCTGCTTCGAGTGCCGCCGGAGGCGCCGCAGCGGACTTGTTTGACTACAACCTCGGCAGCGGCGTGTATAACTTTAGTGGTTCATCATTTCTCAGCAATACTGCTACGAACGGGAGCGGCGGCGCGATCGTCGTCGAAAGCGGCGGACCTTTGACTGTTAGTACGAGTTCATTCGCGGGTAATCACGCAGCGACTTTTGGCGGAGCCATCTCGACAAATTCATCGGCGAGCGTAACCTTTTCGCGACTGGTCGGAAACACGGTTACACTTCCCGCCAACGGACTCGAGATTTTTACGGGCGCGGGCACTTTAAACGCAAACGATAACTGGTGGGGTATCAATACCGGTCCCGGCCCGAATGATGTCAGGACGCCGTCCGGCACCGTGACCATTCTCACCTGGTTGCAGTTGGAAAATATGGCGAGCCCCAACACCATTTGTACGGGCGCCACTTCAATGTTGACCGCGGATATCAAGAAGCGGAATGCAGGCCCGAATCTGACCGTCGAACTTAATGGTCTGCCGCCTTTTCCAGTTCCGCCAATGCCAGTCTTCAATAACGCCGTGCTGGGCACGCTCTCGAGCGTGAGCACGCAATTTGTTAATGGCTCGGCCACCGCCACTTATACAGCCGGCGCGACTCCGGGAAGTGGTAGTGCTGATGCAACGGCCGATAACCAGGTCGTTACGGCTTCCATCGCAGTTCAGGCTAATACGGCAACGACGCCTGCTGACCAGACGGTGTGTCAGGGCGCGACTGCTACATTCTCCACAACGGCAAGCGGCCCTGGTCCGATCCACTACGCGTGGACTCTGGATGGTTCGCCCTACGACGGCGACAACCCGAGCATCACCGTGGACACGACTACTCTGAGCATTGGTTCCCATCCAGTGACTGTCACTGTTACAGGCGCGTGCAGCAGCACGACCAAGAACGCCACGCTGATAGTGCAAGAGAACACTTCAGCCACAACCCCCGCGGATCAGACAGTTTGCAAGGGCGCCACAGCCAGCTTCTCAACCACGGCGAGCGGCGCTGCTCCACTCCACTACGCGTGGACGGTTGATGGGTCTCCATTCGATGGTGACAATTCAAGTATCAGCGTACCAACCGGCTCAATGACCGTTGGCACTCACCCGGTGACGGTAACGGTCAGTGGTACGTGCGGCAGCGTCACGAAGAGTGCAACGCTAACAGTCCAGGCGTCCACGACAGCGACGACGCCAGCCGATCAGACAGTGTGCGAAGGCGGCAGCGCGACGTTCTCAACCACGGCAGGCGGGACAGGACCGTTCAGTTACGCATGGACAGTGGACGGTTCACCGTTCGGCGGCAATACGTCGAGCATCACCGTCTCGGGAGCCAGTCCTGGCACGCATCCGGTAACGGTCACGGTAACTGGGACCTGCGGCAGCGTCACGAAGAATGCAACGCTAACAGTCCAGGCATCCACGACAGCGACGACACCTGCCGATCAGACAGTGTGCGAAGGCGGCAGCGCGACGTTCTCAACCACCGCAGGCGGGACAGGTCCGTTCAGTTACGCATGGACAGTGGACGGCGCACCGTTCGGCGGCAATTCGTCGAGCATTACAGTATCGGGAGCCAGTCCTGGCACGCATCCGGTAACCGTCACGGTAACTGGAACCTGCGGCAGCGTCACGAAGAGTGCAACGCTAACGGTCCAGGCGTCCACGACAGCGACGACACCTGCTGATCAGACAGTGTGCGAAGGCGGCATCGAGACGTTCTCAACCACCGCAGGCGGGACCGGACCGTTCAGTTACGCATGGACAGTGGACGGCGCACCGTTCGGCGGCAATACGTCGAGCATCACAGTCTCGGGGGCCAGTCCTGGCACGCATCCGGTAACCGTCACGGTAACTGGGACCTGCGGGAGCGTCACGAAGAGTGCAACGCTAATAGTCCAGGCGTCCACGACAGCGACGACGCCGGCTGACCAGACAGTGTGCGAAGGCGGCAGCGCGACGTTCTCAACCACGGCAGGCGGGACTGGACCGTTCAGTTACGCATGGACAGTGGACGGCGCACCGTTCGGCGGCAATTCGTCGAGCATTACAGTATCGGGGGCCAGTCCTGGCACGCATCCAGTAACCGTCACGGTAACTGGGACCTGCGGCAGCGTCACGAAGAGTGCAACGCTGACCGTGAATGCGAACACAGCAACGACCGATCCTGCTGACCAGACAGTCTGCCAGGGAGCAACCGCCAACTTCTCGACCACTGCGAGTGGCACTGGTCCATTCAGTTATGCCTGGACAGTGGATGGCTCTGCAGCCGGCGGTAACAGTCCAAGCCTCAGTGTTCCCACCGGTTCACTGAGCGTTGGCAATCACACGATTGCGGTAACGGTGACGGGCGCCTGCGGCAGCGCTTCGCAAAGCGCAACGCTGACAGTGAATGCGAATACCGCCACGACCGATCCACCTGATCAGACGGTTTGCCAGGGAGCGACAGCCAACTTCTCGACAACGGCAAGTGGGACTGGTCCGTTCACTTATGCCTGGACAGTGGATGGCACTCCCGCTGGTAACACTTCAAGCATCAGTGTTCCAACTGGCTCACTGAGTGTTGGCAACCATACGGTTGCTGTAACGGTGACTGGCGCCTGCGGCAGCGCTTCGCAAAGTGCAACACTGACGGTTCAGGAAAATACTGCAACCAGTGACCCGCCAGATCAGACTGTCTGCCAGGGAGCCACGGCGAGCTTCTCAACCACGGCGACTGGCACTGGACCCTTCCATTATGCGTGGACTTTGGACGGCTCGCCGTTCGACGGTGACTCTTCCAGCATTAACGTGCCGACCGGCTCGCTCAGTGTTGGCAATCACACGGTCGCGGTAACGGTGACTGGCGGGTGCGGTCCCGCATCGCAGAGTGCAACGCTCACGGTGCAGGCAAATGCCACCACAACTGATCCACCTGATCAGACGGTTTGCCAGGGTGCAACTGCCAACTTCTCGACCACCGCGAGTGGCACGGGCCCATTCCACTATGCATGGACTTTGGACGGCTCGCCTTACAACGGTGACAGCCCGAGCATTAGCGTACCGACGGGTTCGTTGACAGTCGGTAATCATACGGTAGTCGTAACAACGACGGGTGCCTGCGGCAGCGTTTCACAGAGCGCAACGCTGTCGGTTAATGCGAACACGTCAACTACCGATCCTCCTGACCAGACAGTTTGCAAGGGAGCGACGGCAAACTTCTCAACCACCGCGAGTGGTACTGGTCCATTCCATTATGCCTGGACGCTCGATGGGTCACCCTTCGGCGGTGATACGTCAAGCATCAGCGTACCGACTGGTTCGTTGACGGTCGGCAATCACACAGTGGTCGTAACAACGACTGGCGCCTGCGGCAGCGCTTCGCAAAGCGCGACGCTCACCGTGAATGCAAACACTGCAACCACCGACCCGCCTGATAGAACGGTCTGTCAGGGTTTGACCACCAGCTTCACAACGACTGCCAGCGGCACTGGGCCGTTCAGCTTCGTGTGGAAGAAGGGTGTCACTGTGCTGACTACCGGCAGCTTCGGCGGTCGTGTGACGATTACGAACACCGCTACTACCAGCACCCTGACCATCACCAACGTTCAGGCCGGTGATGCCGGGACTTACACAGTCGAAACTACCGGCGCGTGCGGCACAGCCAGTCAGAGCTCTACGCTGGCCGTGAACTCGACGCCGCCGGGAATAGTTCTCAACGGAACCAACATCGAACTGTGGCCACCAAACCACAGTTACCACACGGTAACTATTACCAGTCTGGTCGCTAGCGCCAGCAGTTGCGACGGTACTGTCGATCTCAACAGCGTTGTGATCGATACGGTCACGAGCGACGAAGTTGAAAACGGCAACGGAGATGGCAACACTACCAATGACATCGTCATAGCGTGTAATCGCAAGTCCGTACAATTGCGATCTGAACGCGATGGCAGCGGGGACGGACGAGTCTACACAATCACCTTCAAGGTGACTGATAGCTTCGGCGTCTCCTCTACCGCTACGGCCAGGGTCACCGTTCCCAAGAGTCAAAACGGTGCCGCGGCCGTTGACAGCGGTGTCCATTACATTGTGACAAATGCCACTTGCCCCTAGCGCATCGCTCTGCAACGCATTTGGTCGGACTTGATTTGTTACTTAACCAACGAAGGAGACAGGAATGAGAAGTGAAAGCAAACGTCTTCGCACTATTTCCTGGTGTGCGGCCATTACTCTTTGTCTGCTGGCGGCTGTGACTGTAACTCGCGCCGGACGGACGCCCCTAACATCGAGTATCGCACTGACGAATAGTACGACGCTCGAAATTCGACACTTGTACCTGTCACCGACGACTGAGGACAATTGGGGGCCTGATCAGCTTAACGGAGCCACCATTGCGCCGAACGCCTCGTTTACGATTAGCGGAGTGTCCTGTGCCCAGGGAAACATCAAAGTGGTCGCTGAGGATGAGAACGGCTGCTTCTTTTATAAGACCGTTGACTGCTCCAGCGATGCCACCTCGACGATTGCCGGCGATGCCACGCCCGACTGTGGCAGCTGATCTCTCGCCTGTTCTTTACATCACGAGAAAGCGCCTGAGTTAATCTCAGGCGCTTTCTTTGTTACAGCGAACCGTGATATTCAGGATCGGTATCAGGTCATTTTCCGAGCACAAACAGCCGGCCGACGGTCAAAAAAACACCCAAACCATGCTGGTATGCCTCTGCTCAAACCCTGCTGTTTTGTCTCAGCCCTGGAAAGCCAATCGAGAAACCCATTGACCGCATACAGCCCCTGCAAGTAAAGTAAGCACGTTAATGTCTGTCTTTACGAAAGATAACTTGCCGATTTATGAGTGCGCCTAGCCGCTCCTCATTAGCCATTGAATTAGAACGTCCTCTCAGCAGTAGGACAAACAAACCGTAATTCTTAGAAGGAGACTCATAATGCGTCGCATTGGTATTACCACGCAGAATCGCCGGATACACAGCGGATCCGTGACCAGTAGGTTCGCAAAACGATCCACAACCGTCGTTCTTATTGCCCTCGTGGGGATAGGAGTGCTGGCGCTCTTGAGCCGCACGGGTGTTGTGAGATCGAGAACTTTTAACACGGTCCAGGCGGTGGGACGCGGTAAGCCGTATTTCAACTTTCGCGACGGACAGCAGTTGAACGTGAATTATCGCGGTGAACAGACTGTCGTGGAGGCACTGCGATCAGGACAGGCGCAGCCGCGAGCCCTGGCCTCGATCGTTTTGGCGGGCGATGCTACACCCGATTTGATCGCCGGCTATGCGTGGAACGGTATGGGAATCGTGACAGTGCAACGCGGTAACCCGGAGGCCTTTGCCCCGAAGGATGAATCGGGTTTTGCACGCATGCAGCAAGGCTATAATCCCGATTCGCTCTTGCCGGGTGCGGATACATTTCAGGTGCCGGAAGCAGTCGACTTTCTGCAGGTGGGCGACTTCAATCACGACAATCGGAAAGATGTCCTGGTGGCCGCGCGGGGCGGAGATCTCTTCCTGTTGGCCGGCGATGGCCGTGGCGGCTTGAAAGCGCCCGAGCAAATCTCTTTGCCCGGCGCTGTCACAGCTATGACTGCCGGCGAGTTCCGCGCGCTGGACGGCTGGACTGACACCGCCGTTGGCGTCGATGGATCATCTGGCCCAGCCCTGCTGATTTTTGACGGCGCGGATGGGCTGTCTGGCGAGCCAGTGCGGTTTCGCTTGAGCGCGCCGGCCACTGCGGTCCAGATTGCCGGCCTCGACGGCGATTCGTTTCAGGACCTGGCCGTGGCGGCCGGGAGCGAAGTCGACATCATTCACGGTTGGGGCAGGAAGCAAGAGGTCGATCCGCAATCTCGTGTTCAGCGCATCAGTCTCAACAACAACGCGCGCGATTTGGCAGTCGGCTTCTTCCTCTGGAACCGAGCCGGCAGCAATCAGATCGCCGTGCTGTCGGATGACGGATCGGTGAACATTTTGGATCAAGCGGGATCAGACACGCGGCCTTTTAGCGACAAGGAACTTGCGCTATTTCGCGACGCACGACGCCACGCGCAAGGAGTAGCGAATGTCGATGTGGAGTCCCTAAAGGGCTGGCAACCCGAGCGGGTCACTGCCTGGACCAGTGCTCGCGAGTATGGAACCAGCAGTTCGGTGGCGGCCGACGCGATCTCTCATAGTGTTTTGTTGAAGTCCCATATTTCTTTTCACGAGACCGATGACTTAATCACTCTTGACGGCAGCCAACACAAACTCAGCATTGTGCGTCAGGATGATAGTAAAGCCGGGATGCAAGGCCAATCGCTTTCCGCTGCCGGCGATCTGACGAATGTGAGTCTCGACGTGGCCGCAGCCCCCACTGCCGTGCTGGCGCTGCCGCAAAAACTAAATGGCGAGCGCAGTCTTGTTGTGATGCAGGCCCAAAACGCATCGCCGACCATCGTGCCTTTGGCGCCAAATGCCGTGATCAGCGTTGACCGAATCGATGATCCTTCCGGAGGATCGTTGGCTGCGGCTTCAGCCTGTACCGCGGCTGGAAATGATTGCAGTTTGCGCGGCGCGGTGCAATTTGCCAACGCGAACGCGGGATCAACAATCAATATTCCAGCGGGCACCTATACGCTTGCGACCAATGGCACTAATGCCGGGGGTTGTGACGGCAATACGGTGGGAGATTTAGGAGTCAATACGGCCACGACGATAAGCGGAGCGGGATCTGGGACAACAATCATCCGCCAGCACTCAACCGGTAATGCCAACAACGGCGATCGAGTGATGTGCATGAACGAAGGCTTTACGCTAAACCTAAACTACAGTTTCTCGGGCATTACAGTTGTTGGCGGACGTGATCTTGGAACCAACGTTGGCGGTGGCGGGATCATCGGAGGCGAGAAAGGCAATACCCTAACGCTGACGGATGTAACGATCGCGAATAACCAGGTAACCGGTGGCAACATCGGCGGCGGTGGAATTCAGATTACGGGCGGTGATCTGACGATTACAAACTGCCTGATCGGAGGTACGAGCGCTCCGGGCGTGGCCACCGATAGAGATACTGTCACCAGTGCGAACACCAACGCGACCAGCACCGGCGGTGGTTTGTACTTTACGCCTTCGGCCCCCAGGCACACGGCTTCCACGGGAAACCTGGTCGTGACCGGGACGACATTCAATCACAACACGGCATTCGGAACCGGCGGCGGCGGCGCCGAGTTGGAGATTCTCGCCTTCGCCCTCCCGGGCGGCATCGGCACTGGCACGGCGAAGTTCGATACCTCGACCTTCACGAACAATCAAGCGACTAATGGCGGCGGGTTACAGACTACTACTCTGGCAACCACGATCGGCAGCGTCGCTGGAACGGTTTCATTCACCTCGAATGCAGCCACAGGTAGTCCGGGTTACGGTGGTGGCGTCTTCGTAGGCGCCGCGACTCTGCTGCTGGATGGCAGCACCGCCACGATCAATTTCGCCGGCAATAACACGGCAACAACCGGAGGCAGCAGCATCGGGACAAACGGCGATGTCACTGTTGCGGGAACAAATACCACTATCGGCGGTGACGCCTCGGTCTTCACAACCGGCACCTGGACTAACAACAACGGCAGCGCTATTTCACCTACAAACTTTTCGGTTCTGGGCGGAACGCTGACCTGCAATAACAGCACAATGAACGTCGGCGGCAACTTTGTGCTCAATCACGAAACGACGAAGGGCGGCATTCTGAATGCCAACAGCGCAACAATAAATATTAAAGGCAATCTCAATGTGGACTTGAATAACGGCGGCTCGGGCGCAGTTGGTCAGTTCAATGGCGGCACCAGCACTTTCAACTTCAACGGTACAAGTGCGCAGAGCATCACTAACAGCGCCAGCATCACGTTCAACAATCTCACCGATTCAAACACGACACAACCACTCACTTGTAACAACAGCTTTGTCGTAAATACCGGCACGCTAAACGTCAGCGGCGCAAACGCGATTCTCGCACCCGTCGCGGGGGCCGTGCTCAGCGGTACAGGAACGCTGACCGGGACTGGCACTGCGCGTGTAACGCGCACGGCGGCCTTAGCCGACTTTAATAATCAGTACCTGATCAATACCAAGGTCCTAACGAATCTAACAGTGGAATATATCGGTGCGGCAGCGCAGAGTGTGAGTGCGATTACCTATGGCCCGCTCAAGATTAGTAATGCAAGCGGAGCCACTCTGGGAGGAGCTGTCACTGTTAACGGCACGTTGACGTTGAACACCGGCGCCCTCGGAGTCGGCACGAACACGCTGACCATCAACAATGGAACGTCAGTTACCTCAGGTACCCTAACCAGCGGCGCAACCGGCACGGTAAATTACAATCAGGGCAGCAACGGGCAAAATGTGCTGACCGCAAACTATGGCAATCTGACCTTCAGCGGATTTACCAAAGTCTTGCCAAGCGCCACGGTGGGCGTCGCTGGAACCTTTACCAGCCCGGTTACCACCGGTCATACAATCACCGGCAATACGTTCGACTTCAATGGGACGGGCGCCCAAACCGTTCCCGTATTCAATTACAACAACCTGACAATCAGCGGCGCGCGTACCTCGAACAGCGTGACACTCGTAAACGGCGGCACCATCGGCGTAGCCGGAGTCTTCAGTCCTACGGCAACGTTTTCAACCGGCAATTACATAATTGCGAACAACACGATGGACTTCAACGGGTCGGGCGCCCAGACGGTTCCAGTTTTCAACTACAACAACCTGACGATCAGCGGCAACCGCGGCGGTGCAGCTATCACGCTTGCTGGCGGTAACATCGGTATCGCCGGTACGTTCAGTCCCGCGGCGACAAACAACACCTACACCACCGCCGGCAACACGGTGATCTTTAATGGCACGTCCACCCAGACTGTGCCCGCTTTCAGCTTTGGCGGTTTCACGCTAAACAACGCTACCGGCGCGAATCTGAGTGGCGATGTGACTGTAAATGCAACCCTGACATTGAGCACAGGCACGCTCGGAGTCCTCGCCAACACATTGACCTTGAATGGCACGGTGACTGCTCCAGGCGGTACCTTATCGAGCGGCACTACCGGGACCGTAAACTACAATCAACAATCGAATGGGCAGGCGACGGTTCTGGCAATCAATTATGGCAACCTGACGTTCAGCAACTTTAGTAAGACGCTCGCCAGCAGCGGTACGATCGGCATAGCGGGAACGTTCACGCCGGGGACGGGAGTTGGCCACACGATCACCGGCAGCACAATTGACTTCAACGGCGCCGGCTCGCAGACGATTCCGGGATTCACCTACAACAATCTGACCAGCAGCAGCGGCGCGGCGCCGCGCACGCTCGATTCGGTTAACACGATCAAGATTGCCGGCGCTTTCACCCCGGGAGCGAATGCCTACACCATCACCGGTAGCACCATTGAATACAACGGCTCGGCTGTGCAAACGCTGCCACCGAGCTTCACTACTTACAACAATCTGACGCTTAACAACGCTGCGGGCACGACAGGCTTTGCGGGTTTGACCGTCAATGGATTGATTGAAGTAAAGGCGGGGACATTCACCAGCAGCAGCACTTACAATAACGTGCAGATCGATAGTGGCGCGACGCTGGCTGCCACCGCCGGAAGCACCATCAACGTCAGTGGAAATTGGACCAACAATGGCACGTTTACGCCCAACACGGGCACCGTTGTCTTTAACGGAAATAACAATACGCAGACGCTTGCCGGGACTAACAGCTTTAACAACCTGACGATCAACCATACCGGCACGAACGGGGTCACGGCCAGCGGCAGTACGCTGTCGGTGACCAACCTGCTGCGCATTCAAGCCGGCACGTTCACCAGCAGCAGCACCTTCAATAACGTGCAGATTGACAGTGGCGCCACGTTGGCTAGCGACGGCGGCACGATGAACGTCTCAGGCAACTGGACCAACAATGGCGGCACGTTCACGCCGAACGGCAACACGGTGAATTTTAACGGCGGCGCCGCGCAGACAATTAACGGCACGGCCCCCAGCCAAACTTTTAACAACTTCATCGTCAATAAATCCAACGTCTTGAGCGTGAGCGGCTTCACTACGAGCCTCACCGTGAATAACCTGACGATTACGACGGGGACTTTCAACGCGCCGGCGACTCTGGACATCAACGGCAACGCACTGCTGAGCGCCGGACAGTTAACGGCCGGAATCAGCATCACCGCAGCCGGCAACTGGACTAACAATGGCGCCACCTTCAGCGCTAGCGGGGGAACGGTGACCTTTGATGGCGCGGGAGCCCAGGCGATTGGCGGGACGATCCCGACACCTTTCAATAATTTGACCATTGCGAATGCCGGCACCGGTGTGAGTTTGACGCAGAACGAAACCGTCAATGGCACACTGACGCTGACCAACGATCTGACGACCGGCGCCAGCACGTTGACTCAGCCCGGTACTGCTCCAGCTTCTGCAGGCACTGGCGACGTCATCGGCAACGTGACACGAACCGGAGCTCCCCTGCCTACCGGAACGACACTGACGTTCGGTAATCCGTTCGTCAGCCTTAACTTTGCCGTCGCAGGGACGACGCCCACGAGTGTGAACTTCAACCTGGCTAAGAACGTGCCTGGCAGTCCGATGGGGTTCCCCAACGCCGTGAAGCGGACCTACACGATTACGCCTACAGGAGGAAGCGGCTATTCCGCCACGCTGCGTTTGCACTATCAATCACCCGGAGATCTGAACGGCAACGATCCGGCAACGATGAATCTCTGGCGCTTCGACTCCACGCTGCCCTCGCCCGGTTGGCGGCCCAATCCGGCGACTGCTCGCGATTGCGCCGCGGGTTGCACGACAAATAACTCGGAGTTCTGGGCTGAGAGAAGTGGCGTGACGACGTTCTCGCCGTGGACACTTAGTTCACTGCCCTCGTCTCCCACTGCAGCGAATGGTATTGTCAGCGGGCGCATAACAGACGGCAACGGCGCGCCAGTCTCCGGCGCCGTGATCAACTTGAGCGGCGCCCAGTCGCGCAAGACCATTACGAACGCCAACGGCGATTACCGGTTCAATAATGTACCGACGAACGCCTTCTATACGGTTACTCCCGGCCGGGCGAATTACAGCTTCAACCCGGCCTCGCGGAGCTTCAGCCAGATTGGCAGTCAGACTGAGGCAGCGTTTACCGGGATCGAGAGCAGCGATACCGTGAATCCACTCGATACGCCCGAGTACTTTGTGCGTCAGCAATACGTCGACATTCTCGGACGCGAACCTGATGAAGCCGGCTTCAATTATTGGACCGACCAGATTCTGGCTTGCGGTGAAGATGTCGCTTGCGGGCGTGCGCAACGCACGGGCGTGGCCGCGGCCTTCTTTGTTGAGAATGAATTCAAACAATCGGGCGCCTTCATCTACAACGTGTACAAGGGTGCGCTGAGTCGCCGGCCAAATTACTCCGAGTACTCGGCGGATCGTCACGACGTAGTTGGAGGTCCGTCGCTGGAAGCACAGAAGCAGGCGTTTGCCGCAGCTTTTGTGGCGCGCGCCGAGTTTGTGAGCAAGTACGAAGGCAACGACACTGCTGAGTCCTTTGTCGACGCTCTGCTGTCGAACGTGCAGGCGTCGGGAATTGATCTCAGCAGCCAGCGCGAGGGGCTGATTGGCCGCTACAACACTGGTGGCAGCCAGGCTGAGAGTCGCGCGTTCGTGCTGCGTGACATTACCGAAAGTGCAGCGGTACGCGACGGGAATTACAACGCCGCGTTCGTGCTGGTAGAGTACTTCGGTTACCTGCACCGCAATCCGGATCAGAATGGCTATGATTTCTGGCTGAATGTTCTGAACGAAACAGGCAGGAATGGCGACCCCGCAAGCTATCGCGGGATGGTCTGCTCGTTCATTACGTCGGCGGAATATCAACGTCGCTTCAGCGTCGTGGTAAGCCGATCAAACTCCGAATGCGGGCAGTAAATTAGATACTTGTTGCATCAAGTAAGGTCGGCAGGAGATAGCCGGGGCAGGAAAGTACCTCCCGGCTATCCCTTTTATTGTTCCTCTGCCATTCTCCCCCGGTAGAAGATTTGCCAATTTCCTAATCTTTAGGATGGGTCTGTAATTCTGGGCCTTTTCTAACTATATATATTGTGCCGCTTCCGATATCCGGAGACTCACTTGATGACCCGTGCGCTAAGGTTAGTGGCGCTGGCGAGGTGCAAGAAAATAGGTTCCGAGGTTATTATTTCCAGACTCTCGCCATGGAACAGTTGATGTTGCCAGGCAGACCGCCTGGTAATAAGTGACAGGCCCAGATTTCAAGGAATTATCCAGGGGAAAATGAATAGAAAAATCCTTCTCTCACTCGCGCTCATGGCGCTTTTTTGTCTGTTGATCGCGGGTGGCGGCGCGCGTCTCGCTTCCGCATCACGTTCCCAGGACGACTCGCTCTCGGCAGACATCAACCGTCAAACTTATCTAAGGCTGCGCGACGAGCACATTGGTCGCCTTCGCGGGCTCTCGCCGGGTGTCTCCGTTAATGCGCGCGCTCGTGCCCAGGCCATCAAGGCGATGGCACGACAGGAAGACGCTCTGCAGCAGGCGCTGAGTCGTAGCGGCGCCGGCCCGTCCGCCCCAGACACTGTTCCAACCTGGACAGAACTTGGACCGAGTCCCCTCCCGAACGGAGAGACCCAGCAAGCGGGCGTAACGACTCCGGTTAGCGGGCGCGCGACCGCTGTGGTGGTTGATCCGACGAATTCAAATAAGATTTATCTGGGCACGGCGCAGGGAGGTGTCTGGCGTTCAACCGACGGGGGCAACACCTGGGCCTCGATATTCGATAGCGCTCAATCGCTGGCCATCGGATCGCTCGCGCTCGCCCCCTCGAGTCCGACGACGCTTTATGTGGGTACAGGCGAGCACCCCGGGAATATCGTTAACGATTCATTTTTTGGCGTCGGCGTTTATCGTATTGATAGTGCTGATACGACTGCGACCCTGGCAGGTCCGATCAATCCCACGCAGACTTTTACTTCGATTTTCAATCAGCCAATAATCACCAAATGCTTTGGCGGACGCGCCATTACCAGGATTCTGGTCCATCCCACGAATCCGGCCATAGTCTTTGTGTCCACCACGGGTAGTTTTTCGGGTATCAGCGGTCTTACGATTGGTAGTGAACTCCCCCCTTTGGGATTGCGTGGTTTATACCGCTCTACGAACGCGACCGATGCACCCGGTTCGGTGAACTTTGAAAAACTTACTGTGACCACGGATGCGAGTTTTGATCAGCCGGGTACGGGAAACACAGCAATTTGGGATCTGGCATTGGAGCCGGGCAACCCGAATAACATGCTGGCAACGGTTGCCGGCTCTTTCCAGAATGGCGGTGTGTTTCGTTCCACCAATGTGCTGGCCGCGAATCCGACTTTTACCCAGACGCTTTCCACTTCTCATCCTGATGGACTGGGGATGAAACTGGCGATTAACAAGGTCGGAGCCGTCGTCACCGTGTACGTCACTTCCAATGAGCCATCGTCTTGTCCCGGCGAAGATGGTCGCGTGCGGAAATCGATCGACGGCGGGGTAACGTGGACTGATGTTCCCGCGGCAGACGGCTTCTGTGGTTCCCTCTGCATTTACAGCGACCCCATTGCAATTGATCCCAACAATGCCAATCTGATCTACCTGGGCGGCACGGCCCGGGGTACCTGCTCGGATGTGATGAAAAGATCCAGCGATGGTGGGACGACCTTCACGCGTGACGACACCGGTCTGGCCGCAGACGCTCACGCGCTCTTCATCGACTCCAGTACCTCGCCAGTTACCGTTTGGTTTGCCGGTGATAGCGGAGTCTGGAAGCGTCAGGATGCCGTTACGGGTACGGCCTGGCAAAACCGGAACAACTCCGCGCTGGGTACCTTGCAGTTTCAGAGCGTCGCCGTTCATCCCACTGATCGCAACTTTACAATCGGCGGGACTCAGGACAATGGCACCGAAGCGCAGCGTACCAGTCCGGGCAATTGGACCAGCGCTGAAGGTGGCGGCTCCGCGTTAGCCGGCGTGCCTTATGGATTTGGGGATGGTGGATTTGCGCTTATCGATCAGAGCGCCACCGACACTAACAACGTCACTATGTACCACACCTTCTTTAACCTTGCGGGTGTTTTCATAGGCTTTAACAGAACAAACCTTGGGTCCTGCCTGGCCGTGAAGGACTCGTGGGAGTTTCGTGGCGTCGGTGCCGGAGTGGATGCGAGTTCTTCGTGTGACGGCACGGCGAAAAAAGCAAGTAATGGCCTGAACATCGCTGACAACGTAAATTTCTATGCTCCCATGGCCCTGGGACCAGGCGCGCCGAATACGCTTTATTTCGGAACGGACAAACTTTATCGATCGACGAATCGCGGCGACACGATGAACGTCGTCAGCCAGAATCCCTTGTCGGGAACAACGCCGGTGAGTGCCATCGGCATCTCGCGTACGAATGACAACATCCGGATCGTGGGAATGAGCGATGGCAGAGTATTTGCCACGGTCACCGGAGCAGGCACGCTGACTGAGAACAGTCCTACTTTGGCTAAGGATCCAAATGGACCACCCATTCCTAATCTTAGCTACATTTCGCGGGCGGTGATCGATCCGAATAACCCAAACGTCGCTTACATTACGCTTTCATATTACGCCGTGCCGGGCTTTGCAGTTTTCAAGACCACCAATCTGAATCTGGCCGATGCCGGAACTGTTACTTGGAGCGCTATGAGCAGCGGCATTCCCAGCATTCCCGTCAACGCCTTTGTCATAGATCCGGCCAATTCAAACCGGTTGTTTGCAGGGACCGACATTGGCGTCTACATTTCAGAAGATGGTGGCGCGAACTGGAATCCTTACGGTACTGGTCTGCCGCGCGTAGCGGTATTCGACATGGCCATTCAGCCTACAAGCCGGACCCTCCGAGTGGCTACGCATGGCCGCGGCATGTGGGAGACCATAGTGCCCTCCATGATCAGTGGCTCGGTTGTTTATGCCATTAACAATGCGAAGCCAGTGCCCAATGTTACGCTGACATTGACCAACAACAGCAGCTTGCCGACCCAAATCGCCATCAGCGACAGCAATGGCCAGTATGCTTTTACGAATCTTACCAGCGGCATTGGCTATACCTATACGCTTACTGCTGCGAAGCCGGCCGAAGCGCATGACGCCAGCATCACAGCGTCGGACGCATCCCATGTGGCTCGTTTCGCCGCTAACCTCGAGACCTTTACAGCTTTTCAGCTGATAGCGGGTGATGTCACGAATGACGGGAATGTAACGGCCTTTGACGCTTCGCGCATTGCGCGGTATCAGGCACAGATCCCGACCGCGGGCAGTATTGCCGGCAGCTGGAAGTTCGTGCCACTTAGCCTGACTTATAACGATTTGATCGTTGATTCGGTTAACCAGCTCCAGGCCATCCTGGTCGGTGACGTGACCGGCAACTGGACGCCACCGGCAGGACCAGTTCCCGCGGAAACTGCGCAGGTGAAGGCGACGACCACGCTTGCTCCTGAAGGCGCGAACATCACCGTGTCGTTGCCGGTGAAGCAGGATCCACCTGGGACCACGACGATTCCCATCACGGTGGGAAACACCACGGGACAGGGCATTGGTTCCTATGCCTTTGACATAAGCTTTGACCCGAGTGTGCTGCAGCCACAGGCCACACCGTATGACACGACGGGCACACTGAGCAGCGGCTGGCTGGTAACGCCGAACACTTCGACTGCAGGACATCTGATATTGAATGCTTTCGGCACCAGCGATCTGAGCGGGCAAGGCACGTTGCTGAACCTGAAGTTCAACGTGGTGGGCAGTGCCGGAGCGCAGACGCCTTTGACATGGGTGAACTTTACCTTTAACGAAGGGAGTCCGGGAGACACGGACCTCAACGGGCAGTTCACGGTAGGAGCGCCGACGGCGGCCGGAGCGCGGATCAGCGGCC
>JAOAPY010000038.1 GCA_025463135.1 Acidobacteriota bacterium | reverse complement strand
GCGAGGTCCCGACCACGTTCGAGCAGATGGGCGCCAACGCCATCGCCTTCATCAAGGCGCTGGGCCTGAAACAAGTTGACCTATTTGGCTACTCGATCGGCGGCATGGTCGTGCAGGAAATCACTTTGCAGGCGCCCGATCTCGTTCGCAAGTTGATCGTCGATGGCGCAGGTCCGCGCGGCGGTCAGGGAATGGAGTTGATAGCCCAGGCTACAGGGCGGCTCTTTGGTGCCCACCCCCACGATCCGCCCGAGAGTGTCTGGCTGGCGGTCAAATTCAGTCCGTCCGCGGCGGGCCAGGCGGCGGGACGGGAGGTCCTGAAGCGCACGCATCTTCGGCAAGTGGGCCGCGATCCCGAAGTGAACGACAAGGTGTCGCCCGCCCAGGTCGAAGCGATGGAGAAGTGGGGCGTTCAGCGAGAGGGATCCTACGACTATCTGAAGACAATCAAGCAGCCCACACTCGTCGTGAATGGCAGTAACGACGTGCTCACGCCCACGGTGAACTCTTTCATCATGCAGCAGAACATCCCGAATGCGCAGCTGATCATCTACCCTGACTCCAATCACGGCGCGCACCACCAGTACCCGGAACTCTTCGTTGCACACGCGACTCTCTTTTTGAATGCGTGACGACGACGGCAAGACCGCTTGGGAATAGACATGACTGTCCACAAAACAAAAGGCGCTAAGGCAGATTGAACCAAATAAAGGAAGGTGACCAATGGCTAACCTGGTGAAGAAACACAGCATCTCTTCTGAGCTGGCACAGAGAATGGTGAATGCAGCAGTGGCCAAAGCCACAGAACTTAGCGTCAGCGAGAACGTAGCGATTCTCGATGATGGCGGCAATCTCAAGGCCTTTAGCCGGATGGATGGGGCCTCGGTCCCTACCATTGAGATTGCGCAGAATAAGGCTTACACGGCTCTGTTCGGCGTCTCCACGCAGGAGTTTTTCGACTTTATCCAGGGCGACCCGTCGCTTTTGGCCGGCATCCCCACGCTTCCGCGTGTGGCAGCATGGGGTGGAGGATTTCCCATCAAAGTGAACGGAGAAGTTGTCGGCGCGATCGGGTTAAGCGGGGCGCTCACGGTGCAGAACGACGAAGAGTGTGCGAAAGCAGCCCTCGCGCTCATATCCGATGCCATGCCTGCTGACTAAGTTGAAGGTTGAGTTAGTCAGAGACACATGAACCTCCGGGGAAAACTGAAATGACTCCTCGATTGATCCAGTCAGGGTACAGCTTCAGCATTTCGTCATATAGTTCCCGGGCGGTCCATAACCAGTCTTGAAGTCCCTTTCTCAATAAGATGACAGCTTAGAGATATCAGAAAATCTCAAATAAAAAACTCACCGTCGAGAGAGTTGCCGCTCGCCACGCCTGTGACGATAATTACATTGCCCTTTAGAATTAATCGCGACTAGTAGGTTAGTCTGGGGAGCAGGCGCCGCCATAAACCCTGGGGCGCCTCGAATCGGCAAACGAAAATCGATGAGCGATAACGAACTGTCCACACCACCGCTACCCGGCGCCAAGCCTGATGACATGTTTCCAGCACTAACGCCGGAGCAGCAGGCGCGAGTTGCTGCACATGGCCGAATGCGCCAGGTTGAGAAGAACCAAACGGTGGTTGAAGCGAACGCTGAACCGAATAAGTTCTTCGTCGTCGTTAACGGTCAACTGAATCTGCTTAGAGTGTCTGAGGATCTGGAAGAAGTCATAGCCGTCTGTCGTCCCGGCATGTTCACCGGCGAGCTGAACGTGCTCTCCGGACGGCGCGGACTGGTGCGCATACAGGCAGCCGAAAGCAGCGAACTCATCGAGATCGAGCGTGAACCTCTGATGGCGCTGGTCCAAACCGACAGCGAACTCAGCGACATTTTTCTTCGCGCTTTCATCCTGCGCAGGCTGGAGCTAATCGCGCGAGGTGTCAGCGATCTGGTCTTGATTGGCTCCAGTCATTCCCTCGACACCCTCCGCATTAAGGAGTTCCTGACTCGTAACTACCAACCATATTCTTACATTGATCTGGAACGAGACGCCGACGTCCAGGAGTTGCTGGATCGTTTTAAGATTGTGATTGCAGACTTGCCGGTGTTGATTTGCCGGGGAAGAGAAGTCCTGCGAAACCCGACCAATCAGGAAATCGCTGCTTGCCTCGGTTTCAATGAAGGCATCGATCAAACGCATGTTCGCGACATGATCGTCGTGGGCGCCGGGCCGGCTGGTTTGGCGGCGGCAGTATATGGAGCGTCGGAGGGGCTCGACGTGCTGGTATTGGAATCGGACTCGCCGGGTGGGCAGGCCGGCACGAGTTCCAAGATTGAAAACTATCTTGGTTTTCCGACCGGCATCTCGGGGCAGGAACTCGCGGGCCGGGCTTACACGCAGGCGCAGAAATTTGGTGCGCAAGTGCTGATCGCGAAAGACGCTAAAGGCCTGGCCTGTGATCGCCGGCCATACGTTGTACAGATTGATGAGGGTGAACGAGTGGCGGCTCGCACCGTCATTATTGCTAGCGGCGCGCAATATCGAAAACTGCGATTGGAGAACTTGTCGCACTTCGAGGGTGCAGGTGTTTACTATGGCGCTACGCATCTTGAGGCACAGTTGTGTAGCGGTGAAGAAGTCATAGTGGTTGGTGGCGGAAATTCCGCGGGTCAGGCGGCAGTCTTTCTCGCGCAAACGGCCCGGCGCGTACACATGCTCGTCCGCGGTAATGGACTTGCCGAGAAAATGTCGCGGTATTTGATTCGTCGCATTGAAGAGAGTCCGACAATCGACTTGCGCACGAACAGCGAAGCCGTTTCCCTTGAGGGTAACGACTACTTAGAGCGCGTGCAGTGGCGCGATAACAAAACCGGAAGGGTCGAGACGCACAATGTCAGCGCCCTCTTTTCAATGACAGGCGCAGTGCCGAATTCGAGTTGGCTGCAAGGCTGTGTCGCGTGCGACGCCCGAGGGTTCATCAAGACCGGACCGGATCTGTCACCGGAAGATTTGGCTCATGCACACTGGCCGCTTAAAAGAGAGCCTCACTTGCTTGAAACAAGTTTGCCCGGAGTCTTCGCAGTCGGAGATGTTCGGGGAGGCAACGTAAAACGCGTGGCGTCAGCCGTAGGTGAAGGATCGATTGTCGTATCGTTCGTGCACCGGGTGCTGAGCGAATAGAGGGATCATGGCAGAAGAAACTTTATTGACCTCTGAACCGCTCTTTTGTGATCCAGTTATTTATATAACGAGAACAATAGTGATGCGGTTTGAGCACAGGCCCTTACTACAACGAGCGGACCCATGAGGTCAGTACCGCCACGCGGTAGCGGGTGGGTCTGCTCCCAACACGATCGCTGGGCACAACTAGATCCTCTCGGCGTTATAGCTGCCCCGTCACTTACCCACCCGCTACCGCGAGGTGGTACTGACTTCATAATGCCGACGGTCACAGATCGCTTACGAGACCCGGTCACTACCGCTCCCGGTACTGACCTCATCACCCCACTCGCACCTCTTCGAAGGCAATGAGGTCAGGACCACCACGCGGGTCGTGAGGTCCGTCGGATTGGCAGTATGAGGTCAGTACCACCACGCGGTAGCGGGTGGGTCCCCATCGCAGACACTCACGCGGCGGATCCATGAGGTCAGTACCACCATGCGGTAGCGGGTGGGTCCCCATCGCAGACACTCACGCGGCGGACAATGAGGTCAGTACCACCACGCGGTAGCGGGTGGGTCCATTGCGTTCATGCTCAATCGGTCTCAATTCCATTCCAGAACCCACCCGCTACCGCGTGGTGGTACTGACCTCATGGGACCGCATCGTGCCTGTCTCCTGTCAGATTCAGCTTCGCACTTCAGAGTTAGAAAGGCAGGCTTCGATCAACTTGAGATTCACTTCCAAGTCCGTTTCAATTCTTATGCTGAATCTAAAACGTCCGTCTCTGTGGCCTGACTCATTCCGAAAAATCGGGTAGTGGGATAAATGTGGTCCGGATTTGGTGGCCCTCGGATGATGGTCAATGCCGCGTTTGGAGGTATCATTGAGCAGTCTTGATAGATACTTAATATGTTGGATTTCTTCTAGTAAAGCGAAAGTAGAGTCACCAAACGGCTTTTAGGAGTGGGTATTTGTTAATGTCGGTTCACAAATCATGAAGAATTCCAATAGAAGTGCCGCAGAATCTATGCAGCAAGAGTTGAGGATGGGAAACTTATGAACGCGCCGGAGTCTCATCACAAAACAGCCGCCATGGCCCATGCGGAAAAGGTGGATGAGTCTGAAATGCTCTCGTCCGCAGAGCAACAGAATGGCGATGTGTCCAAGCAGTACCAAAGCCGAGAGGACTTAGAGAAGGCGTACAACGAGGCGAAGAAATCGGAGGCGCGGCTCCGAAAGATCATCGACACGATTCCAACGCTGGCGTGGTGCAACTTGTCGGATGGCTCCAACGACTTTGTTAACCGGAGATGGTCTGACTACACGGGTCTGTCTCAAGAAGAGGTGAAGCGCGTGGGGTGTAAAGTCGCGATTCACCCCGAAGACCTGCCCAAGTGGCTGGACCAGTGGCGGTCGCTGTTAGCTTCCGGAGCAGGAGGCGAGATCGAAGCGCGGCTTCGTCGCCGCGATGGAGACTACCGCTGGTTCCTCATCCGAGTAGAACCTTTGCAAGAAGAGTCCGGCGAGATTCTCCGATGGTATGGAACCAATACCGACATCGAGGACCGAAAGCGGGCAGACGAGAAGTTGCGCCAAGACGAACGGGAGCTTCGCCGAATAACCGACGCCATACCCCAGACCATTATCGTCCAGGGGCCGGACGGCTCTCCGATTTACGCGAACCAGGCAGTGCTCGACTATGCCGGACTCACCATGGAAGATGTGTTTGCATCAGACTTTCGCGAAAAGATCTTTCATCCGGAAGACCTCGCGAGGTTGCGGGAGGAACGCCAGGCGGCCCTTGCACGCGGCCTGCCTTTCGAAATCGAACAACGCGCACTGAGGAAGGATGGCCAGTATCGTTGGTTCTTGATCCGTTACAACCCGTTCCATGACGAACAAGGACACCTCGTCCGCTGGTATGCCACGGGAACCGACATCGACGATCGAAAGCGGGCCGAAGACCGGACGCGAAACGAAAACGTCGCGTTACGAGAAGAAATCGAACGCTCTTCGATGTTCGAAGAAATCGTTGGCTCGTCCGAAGGACTGCGCCAGGTGCTGACGCAAGTGTCAAAGGTGGCGCCCACTGATTCTACAGTCCTGATATTAGGTGAGACCGGGACCGGAAAAGAATTGATTGCGCGCGCGATTCATAATCTGTCCAAGCGCTCGACCCGCGCCTTCATTCGAGTGAACTGCGCGGCTATTCCGCCGGCGCTGGTTGCCTCCGAACTTTTCGGCCACGAAAAGGGTTCCTTCACAGGAGCATTTCAGCGGCGTCTCGGACGCTTTGAATCGGCTGATGGAGGAACGATTTTCCTCGACGAAGTTGGCGAACTCCCACCGGAGACACAGGTTGCGTTGTTACGAGTTCTGCAGGAACGGGAATTCGAACGAGTGGGTGGAAGTCAAACAGTCCAGGTTGACGTACGAGTGCTGGCGGCTACAAATGAGGACCTGAATGCAGCCGTAGCTGAGGGCACCTTCCGGCAGGATTTGTTTTACCGCCTCAATGTCTTCCCGATTCGAATACCGGCCCTGCGTGAGCGTGTCGACGACATTTCGTTGTTGGTCGAATACCTGATCGATCGTTACGCCCAAGCAGCCGGGAAAAAGTTTCGAACCATAGATAAGGGGACCCTGGAGCTGTTCCAGACTTACGACTGGCCGGGCAACGTTCGCGAGTTGCAGAATGTAATCGAACGCGCCGTGATACTGAGCGATGGGGACACCTTTTCTGTAGATCAGACCTGGCTAACGCCGGTTACTCCCAAGCCTGCCGCGTCGAGTGTTCCCCTGGTAGCGAACCTTATAGACCACGAAAAAGAAATGATCGAGACCGCACTGCGCGAGGCGGAGGGACTCGTCTCCGGCCCGGCGGGCGCCGCCACCAAGCTGGGCATCCCTCGGCAGACGCTCGAATCAAAGATCAGGAAACTCGGTATTAACCGACACCGTTTTAAGACCTCATAATTTCTCTCCCTACTTATCTCATTTACCAATCGTAGCTCGCTCAAACGCAATGAGGTCAGTACCACCACGCGGTAGCGGGTGGGTCTGCTCCCAACAAGATCGCTGGGCACAACTAGATCCTCTCGGCGTAATAGCTGCTCCATCACTTACCCACCCGCTACCGCGAGGTGGTACTGACTTCATGACACGGTACTCGGAGTTTCCACACAGTCTCGGTAGCGACCGGAGCCACCTGTCAACTGACATCCTACGAGTTTTCTGCCGGCGAAATCGTTGAGCGCAAGTTGACTAAAGGATCCGGTCGCATCCAGGACACCAATCGGGACTGCTCGTTCGTGACCCTTCGGTTCGCGTTCTCTAACGCTTACGGGTGGGACGCCCGTGCCGCTATTTTGTGTTCGCGGCCTTCTGATTTTCCTGATCCAGCCACTGTTTCAGCGGCGCGAAGTAATCGATGATCGCGGTCGCATCCATCTTGTCTTCACCAGTCAATGCCTTTAGTGCTTCCGGCCAGGGCTTGCTCTGACCCATGGCCAGCATTTGCTTCAATCTCTCGCCCGCTTTCTTGTTGTCATAAATCGAGCATTGATAAAGCGGTCCAGTGAACCCCGCTTCCCGGCACAGCGCGCGATGAAATTGAAACTGCAGAATCGCTGCCAGAAAATATCTCGCGTAGGGAACGTTCGCGGCGACGTGATATTTTGCGCCCGCGTCAAAATCCTGCTCGCTACGCGGCGCCGGCGGAGCCACACCCTGATACTTGAGGCGCAAGTCCCACCAGGCTTTGTTGTAGTCGTTGGGCCCGACTGCTCCGGAAAAAACCTTCCAGCGCCACTGATCCACCAGATAACCAAAGGGCAGAAAAGCGACTTTGTCGAGCGCTCGCTGCAAAAGAAAGCCGATGTCCGCGCTCGCCTCGGGGACCTTTTCGATTAACTTGATCTGTTTCAGATAGGGCGACGTAACCGACAGGGCAATCGTATCGCCGATGGCTTCGTGAAAGGCATCGTTCGCGCTGTCACGATAAAGAAAAGGCTGACCCGCATAGGCCATCTGATAATAGTTGTGACCCAACTCGTGATGGACCGTGGTGAAATCTTCTTCGTTGATCTGGATGCACATCTTCAGACGGACATCCTTCTCGAAATCAAGGTCCCAGGCGCTGGCATGACAGACGGCTTCGTGGTCCAGAGGCTTGGTGAACATCGAGCGTTCCCAAAACGTTCCCGGCAGCTGCTCAAAGCCAAGTGAGGTAAAGAATGATTCTCCATAGCGCACCATCTGCTTGGGTTCGGTCTTGCGCGCTTTGAGAATCTCAGTCAAGTCGTAGCCACGATCGCCGGTTTCCGGTTTGAGCAGCGGATAGACATTCCCCCACGTTTGCGCCCACATGTTGCCGAGCAGGTGCGCGGGTATGGGACCATCCAGCGGCACAACTTGCTGGCCATACTTGTCCGAGAGCTTGCGGCGAGTATAGGTGTACAGCGAATCGTAAAGCGGCTTGACCTGTTGCCAGAGTCGCTCCATTTCAGCGGCAAAAGCGTCAGGCTCCATATCGTACTTCGCGCGCCACATGGCGCCGACGTCTTTGAATCCCATTTCTTTCGCGCCTTTGTTCGCCAGTTCGATATAGCGCTGATAGTCCTTGCGAAACGGCGGCGAAATCTTATGCCAACCTACCCAGATGCGTTTCAGTTCTTCGGGATCGCGGCTCTCAGCCAGGATTTTTTCCATGTCTCCAATACTGAGACATTTGCTTTGGTCGGCATCCGGGCAATACTTGCCTTTGCCGTAATCACCTTCCATGGAAGCGGCGATTTTGGTTAGCTCGTCACGTTCCCCGGGATCTTTCGGTGCGGGCAGGGTCAGTGACAACTTCAAGAGTTTGATCTTGCGAGCAACGTCCGGTGAGAGTTCCAACCCCTCAAAGCGGCGCGACTGTTCGGCGTATTCCGTCGTCGCGGCGATTACATCCTTGTTCGCCTCCGCCGAAAGTGCTTCGGTGTCTTCCGTGATGTAGGTGCTCTTGACCCAATCAGCGCGACTGTATTTGACGTTAAGCGCGAAAAGTTTCTTTTCAGCCTCGTTGATGAACTTCTCTGCTTCGGCGGCAGAGGGCTTGGCATTCGAGCCGGAGCCGGGATTGCCGGTGTTGCTGCAAGACGAAGCCAGGGTCATGCTCAAGACTATAAACATCAATCCGGCCAGACTCAAAAGACGCGAGTTTCCACGTGCGAATCTCATCCTCGACCTCCACAACCGACGGATATTTGGGAATGTGACGATTGTAACCGCGCGGGCCTTGTCAGGGCCAACTGTAGACGGCAGAGGGCAGGAGCAGGAGCAGGAGCAGGAGGCAGGAGCAGGAGGCAGGAGCAGGAGCAGGAGCAGGAGCGGGAGGCAGACGGCGGAATGACGACCTGCCGACTGCTCCTGCCGTCTGCCCCTGATCTGGACTGCTCCTGCCGTCTGCCTCCTATCTGGAATCTGGAATAGCTGCTTCATTAGTCGTTCTTTGAATATATCCAGGTGTGAAAATTATGAGAGATCCAGCTATCAAGAAGTCTCAACTTGCTGCCGCCGTTCATAACGATGAAGCGGTGGATCAGTTGGAAGGAAACTCCATCTCATTCAAGCGGCTGTTCCATGGATGGCTGAGTGAAGTGCCTGCACGACACGAACGACAAAGAACTGACATCGATCATGACGCTGGTATCCGGCGAATTTCGCCGGCAGCCCAATCGCCGGCACGTGTGCGCCAGATCTCAAAGGGAACAAGCACCGTGAGCAAGTCCACGCAAAAGTGGCGAGTGCTCACCATACGCGAATTGCTTGGCTTAACCCGCGCGACGGTGCGCGAGAGCCAGGAACACAGGACCTGGCCTCCGGAGGTAGTCCTGAAATTCATGGCCGCGGAAGTGGTGACCCGCAAGGATCAGCGTCGCTAACCCCGCACACTCGGAATGAGAGCAGCAGAGGTTCCGTGTGAAAGCTACAGATTGCCATCTGAAGAATTCCTCCTCTCATTCTCACCCGGTTTCAACCGGGTGATCAGCGGCCTTTCCTATTTCCAAAAACCGTTTTCAACGGTTTACCCTCCCGCCCATTCAATCGAAAATGGTTGCAACGGTTCGAACATCAAATGGCCAAGGCGCCGGTATCACCACGGGTGAGAATGAGATGTTTTTCCAAACATGCTTACCGCACTTCGGTTCTCTTGCCTCCGTCTTCACCCCCGATATTTACATTAGTCAACGGATCGAGTTGAATGACTGAGCTCTGCTTGCATTCATCAATCGTCGAGGACAGAGATGCGAAGAATATCGATTGCACTCATCACGCTGGCGCTAATGGTCTCTTTTGCTCCCTTTCAGACGGTGCGCAAAACACACGCCCTGGTTAAAGCCGAAGATGATTTTCAACTCGTCAAAGTCGCAGAGGGCGTCTATGCCGCCATCGCCAAACCCGGTGGTCTGGCTTCAGGCAACGCCGGCTTCGTGGCTGGCGATCACGGCGTGTTGATTGTTGACACCTTCTTTACGCCGATTGCCGTTGAAGAGTTGATAAGCGAGATTGGGAAGCTGACGCCCCAACCGATCAGGTACGCAGTTAACACGCATTACCATCTCGACCATACCGGTGGGAACCAAGTCCTGGCGGCGCGTGGCGTGCCGATCATCGCGCACGACAATGTAGCCAAATGGCAGACGACAAAGAACCGGCGCTTTCTGCCGGCGCCCGAAGAATTACAAAAGCGACGAGCGGAGGTGGCCAGACAACTCGCTGAAACGCCCGCAGATCAACCGGACAAGCGCGCCCAGTTCGAGCGGCAGTTGCGCAGCATTGATGCGCGGCTGACTATCAAGCTAACAAATCCAAATGTGACCTTCAGCTCGGGTACAGTTCATTTGTATTTGGGCAAGCGCGACTTTATTTTGTTTACCTTGCCCGGACACACTGGAGGCGACGTGCTGGTCTATGTCCCGGACGCCAATGTTGTGTTTATGGGTGATATGGGTTGGTCCAAAACTCTTCCGAATCTTGTCGATGCTACTGTCAATGATTGGATCACTTCACTCGACAAGATTCTTGCTGATTATCCGACTGCGAAGTTCATTCCCGGTCATGGCGAGGTAGCGACCGCCGTCGAGATGCGGGATTTCCGCGATTACCTGGTTGACTTGCGCGCTAGAGTAAAGCAGGGAATCGCCGACGGGCTAACAATTGATCAAGCCAAACAACAACTCATCCTTCCCGAAAAGTACAAGAGCTTTGCGTTTCAGAATTTCGCCCAGCCGAATGTCGAGGATATGTACAAGGAACTGAAAGGTACCAAGCAGATGAATTGAGATGCAATTACGCCGAGTGGGTTGACGAACCGGATTCAGAATCGGGTGACGCTCGATCTAAAAAAGAGGGCTCTTTGAGTATTGGACATTGTAGAGGAACCAGCAAAGCGGTTAAGCTGCATACGAATCCGAGGAGTAATCATGACTGCTATCTACCAGGGAACAGCCGAGGAACTCGATCAGAACTTCCTTGAAGCAGAAAAAGCGGGCTTTCAAGGATAAAGAAATAGAAATTACAGTCTATGAACGCGATCAGACCGCTTTTCTTCTGCGCTCCCCGGCGAACCGCGAGCGCCTGCTCCGTGCTATTTCCGATGTGGTTGCACAGAAGTAATCTTCGGGCTCCTGTTTTTGACTTTACTTAAGTCTGAGACATTCTTAAGATTCCTCACGCAGTAACAACATGTCCAGAGAGGTCCTTGCGGTCTTATGCCCTGCCTCACGCTCGGTGAATTGTTAACCCTAGAAGCGATCATGGTTCCGCTCATAGCCTATGTGGGTTCAATCATCATGCCTGAGTTTAGAAGGCGCCTTGGACTTGAACCGCCAAGTGAATACTCACCAGTCGCTGAAAAGGTCGTTTGGGCGATTTGGATTTTTCTGGTCTGCTTGGCAGTGGCGTTCATAGTCTGGTTCTTGCTCTGTCTTGTAAGGCCTCGCGAAACCATCGCGCCCGGAGCCTTACTAACTCCTCAGGCATCGCCGACCCCCATTGGTCCTATCAAAGTGAGCTCGCCAGTTGAAGTTGACGGCGGAGAGTTTACGCTTTATGTGTTCTCTCCGGAATACCATTGGAGATACGGAAAGGTTGAGGCCCAGTTCAACCAGAAGGCTATTACAGAAGATCGAATGATTTCTTACCTTAAACAGTTAAATGGAACCATGGCTCTCGCGGATGCCGTAATTTGCGTCGGAACAGCATCGAAGGACATAGAAGATGATGAACCTGGAGAAGAGAGTCGCGCACTATTGCGAGCGCAACAGCTTGCTACATGGCTAGGCCCCGCGATAAGCCTCACACAGAAAAACCTCGACGTTTATGAATTGAATTTAGGACATTACCGCGAACAACCGGACACAGCCAGCCAAAGATTGATCCTCCTCGTAAGCGTGAAGAAGGTTGACCCAAATATCTCTCTTCAAGATCTTCTGTCGACGGGAAACAGCGAAAGATTGAAGCGAAGGTTGAAAGAAAAGAATTTTCCGTTTTCGTTCGATTCATATTCACTCTTTGAGTTGCACAAGAAGACTTAAGAAAACCCAGAAGCTCTTCTATTTTTCGGTATCTTATTTTTCAAGGGTTTCAGCCTTCAACTCTAAGTTGTTGATCTCTCAACGCACAAGCTAAAAGCTTAGAAGCTGAACTCTTGGAATGGAGTAAGCTGCCTACCGCCGGCCATAGCTGACCATGTTCGCCAGCATCCGGTACGCGCCCGGCACGCCGGCGCGCAATTCGCGATACCACACCAGACTCGTGTAGATGTATTGCCCACGACCGTAGGGTCCCACCAAGAGGCCGCCGCGCAAACTCGCTTCACCCGGATCGTTCATCGCCAGCAACGCCGCGTAATGTGCGTCCCACTCCTTCGGATAATAAAGCCCACGCTCCTGCACCCAACCGAGAAAATCAGAGCGATTTATCTTATTGGGAAAGT
This sequence comes from Acidobacteriota bacterium, assembly GCA_025463135.1. Lineage (GTDB taxonomy): Bacteria > Acidobacteriota > Blastocatellia > Pyrinomonadales > Pyrinomonadaceae > JAOAPY01. The sequence goes on along the minus strand of JAOAPY010000038.1, from coordinate 52,851 downwards.
TGAGCAGTCGATGGGCTGGTTGCAGAACTTTAACCAACGCGTTTTCGTCCGTTACCCGCTCGCCGCCGAGCGTGATCGGATAGGGAGCCAGTTGCGGCCGGTTTCTGGCCGGGTCAGGATTCCATTCGTTGTTCTTGTGATAGAAAACGATGATCGTGCCGCCATCGTGAACATAACTCAAGAGCCGCTCGTTGGCAGCCACAAGTTCCGGATGCGCTTCGTAACCGCGATTGTCGATGATGATCGTGTTGTAACTCTTGAGATCGGTGCTTTGAATTTCACTCGGGGATAATTTCTTCGCATCAACACCGAGCGCAGCCAATGACCATTCAAGCGTTTGGTCAAAACTTGGGACGAATCCGACGCGCAAGTTTGTCACCACCCGAGCGTTGACGTACTCGCCGGGCACAGCTCTACGCGTTACTTCCTCCTGTGAATCGGCGCGGCGGATCGTTATGTCGATCGAGTGCGGAAGGGTGCGCGACGTGAAAACCTTGCGGGCGTAGTTCGCAGGTTCACCATGCAGTGAGACGTTTACAGCGCGCGTCTCACCAGGTCCAAGGTTGGAGACACCCCACCCACTCGAAAAGAAAAAGTGCGGTGCCGTCGCGGCCAGCGAACCATTAAAGGTTTGGGCCAGATGATTGATGACCTGGACGGTGAACAATATGTCCTGCCCATTTGTTTGCGGAGCAAATACATAGGGCGAAGGCGTGATGCTTCTGATTTCTACCGCCGGCGCGACATCCAATTTGCTTTCCGCGCTGACGGAAAATTTGGCGCCGTCCATCTCGATAATGGCTGTTGCGTTGATGCTTTCCCCGAAAAGATGACCGTCGTAAAGATGATCGGCTGAAGGCACAGAGATGTTTTCGTTCTTTGGAGTTGTGATTTCGATCGTCCTGACTGCTTCGGTGTCTGCGGGTAGCTGGTCCGCGATTTCCACTGGGCGCTCGCTTTTAAAAGCGCGCAGACTTAACTTGCTTACCGTTATTGGCAGACTGCCGTTATTGAGATTGATTGAAAAGACTGTCGGAGTGCCGGGCACAAAAACTGAAGTTATTGCACTAAACGTCAGGCTAACCCCGCTCACCTGCGCCAGCGCATGGTCCAATCTTTTCGTCAACAATTCAAAACGCGGGGCGTCGCCGGCGTCAGGCGTACTAAAGACGCCGGACTTTCGCGCCGCAATTAACGCGGCGAGTACGCGATCAGGTTGGTTTTCAAGATCAGTCAATGAGTGTCCCTCGATCGTGACCGGTGCAAGCTTCGCTGTTTCGGTTTCCGTGAGGCGCAGACCGTCGAGAAACGTCGCGGCATTTTGCGGCAGGGGCGCGCTCTCCTTCGCCTCGCGGGTAAGCCGATAGCGAGTCAGCGGCAGCCGGCCATCCTGCGAGTTTCTAAAGCGCGCCATCTCGGCCACAGTTTTGGGCCAGGGGCCTTGCGTCTCATGTTTTTGCAAAGCTTGCAGGGCCTGCTCGGCGTATGTCGTGCCTCGCACAGGATCTTTTTCGTTTGGATCGATAGAGATGAGTCCGCCTTCGTCGGCCTTTGGCGTGGGAGAGTTATTACCAAAACCGGTGCGCACGAAGATACGCTTTACCTGCCACGGCTGAACGCCTTCCTTCAATTGATCGGAGAAACGCTGCGGATCAGCCGACGCCTCAAATGCTTCCAACAGCAACCGACCAGTCGCCTGGTGATGGCCGTGCCCACTCGTTGTGTCGTGATTGGTGATGATTACATCGGGTCGCAACTCGCGAATCTTGAGGACCATTCGTCGCAGAGCTTCATCGTGACCCCAGACTTTAAAAGCTTCGTCCGCGGACTTCGAAAAGCCAAAGTCTTTTAGCCCCAGAAAGTACGGCTCTGATCCCTGAATCTGGGCGGCTGCCATTGTTTCGCGCGCGCGGATCACACCCAACTCCTCGTAGAGCTGCGGGCCCACCGCGTTCTGTCCACCTTCGCCGAAAGTGGAAAAGACGCTAACTGTATGCACGCCGTACTTGTGTCTGAGCAACGTCAGGCTGGTGCCATCTTCATCATCCGGATGCGCGGCAATGCACATCACCGTCCAGGGATTGGTGAGATCGAGCAGCGCCTGATGCAGCGCGACACGATCGACGGGAGTAACAGTCGCGGGAGGCGGGCTCGCTTCCTGCGCGTGTGTTGCACGAAATGGAGATGGGCTTGTGACGGCAAGCAGAACCACCAAAAGCGTTGTAACGCAAACTGTTAGTTTGCGACGTGACGTGAGAGTCAACGCGCGAAGGAAACTAACGGTTTGCGTTACAAGGGTCAGCGGCACCGCCGCCATGAACGATTGATAGTGTTTCATTTTCATTAGTTAAAAAAACCAGGATCTGTCCCTTCAAACACTCGCCGATCTTTCCAGCCGCGCCGCCACGATCATACTCAACGCGATCATCGCCATAAGAATCACGCCATACGCCGCCGCTGAGCCGAGATTAAAATCGCGCAGCTCTGACGCGATAGCGATCGAAACAGGTCTGTTTGTCGGCACGAACACCAGAACTGATGCCACATATTCACCCAAAGCAATCACAAAAGCCAAAAGGGTGCCGGCTATCGCTCCCGGTCCGGCCAGTGGCAGGGTCACGCGCCAAAATCGCTGCCACCAGGTGGCGCCCAAACTACCGGCAGCTTCAGGTAAGGAGGGATCGATCTGTTCCATACTGGCTTGCAGGGCGCGCACGACCAGCGGCATGAAGCGCAAAAAGTAAATCACCGGCAGGATCCAAAACGTTCCTACCAGGATAAACGAGCCCAGCAATAGACTGGGTTCGCCATACGCCTCGGCAATGGAAACCGCCACTACTGTGCCGGGCAAAGCCCAGGGAACCAGCACCAGCAGCGAAAGCAAACGACGCGAAACCCGACGTTTCATCGTCATCGAAAGTGTTACCACGCAGAAGCTCCAGAGCAACGCTGCCAGCGCGGCGATCGCCGACATGGAAAGGCTGTTGAGAAAGACCTCACCGGCACTTCTTTGCGTGAGTATGCGGCTATAGTTCGCGAGCGTGTAGGCAGGCGGAAGTGTTTGCGTGGTCCATTGTCCATCGCGAGCGAAACTAACCAGCAGCAGAGTCGCTACCGGCAATGCGAGCCCGACCGAGCAGATGACACCAACGATGAAAGCCAGCAGTCGTGTGCTGCCTGTTCCCAGTGGCCGGTACCTCCGCGCTGCACCCTTCATCGCGGCGGCGGCAAATTTCCTGGTCCCTTCGTAACGCTGAAACAGTAGGAGTGCTACCAGGGATATCGCGGCCAGTATGACGGTTTCCGTCAGCGCCATTGGTTGATCGCCGCGCTGACGCGCGGTAAAGATTTCCAGCGTCAGCACCCGCACGTTACCTCCGAACAGCAGTGGCGCGCTGAAACTCGCCATCGAAGTCATGAATGTCAACAAGCCGGCGGCGATCAATGAGGGAGTAAGCTGAGGCAACACAATCTTAAACAGCAGACGCAGCGGCCTGGCGCCCAGGCTGCGTCCCGCTTCGGCAAGACCGGCATCGATGCGGCGCAGTCCGGCGCCGGCGAGCACGTAAAAGAACGGATACATCGTGTAGGTATGAAAGAGCAGCAGCGCGCCCCAGCCTCGCAACGACCACGGTGGCTCTTGCAGGTGCAAAGCGCGTTGGACCACGCGCGCCAGGATACCCGATTCTCCGCACAGGAAGATGAAAGCTACTGTTCCTACCAGCGGTGGCAAAACCAACGGCAGCGCCGCAAGTGTGGCAAACACATTGCGCCCGGGAAACGAATAACGCTCAAAAAGAAATGCGAGTGGAATGCCCACCAGCGCGCATAAGATCACCGTGGCCACCGACACGCCAATGCTGGTAAAGACCGCTTCAAGTGCAAGTCTCTGGGAGAGCAGCGCGAGATAATTCGCCGGCGACCAGTGACCGTCGTGATGCAGTGACGTGGCTATCGTGTCGACGTTTGGATAGACGACACCGTAGAGCAGGACCACTAGTGTGATCAGCAGAAGAATCCAGCGCGGCGATGGCCGAAGAGATGGCATGAATAGCCTGGGTTGAAACGCGTGCTCCTCTGAATTACTTCATGCGGCAAAGCCGCGAGCGGACCCGATAAGGTCGATAGCAAGTGCACAGGGCCACTCACTCTTTCAACAGGACGATTCGCTCCGGCGGCAATGTGACGGTACAAGAATCACCAACGACCCCAGGAGCCAGACCAATCACAAACGCTTCAATTATCAAACCATTGGCATCGAGCCTCAGTCTTGATGTCGCCCCCGCAAATTGAATCTCCTGCACCGTAGCGGCAAAAGCGTTTTCGCCTTCGACCTTTTCTTTCGAGATCAAAACTTGTTCGGGCCTGATCGCCAGTACACAAGGCTGATTCAGCGGCGGCAACTCCGCGGTCCGCACCGGCAGTCGCAGAATGTGTCCCCCGGCAAGCGTTTTGAATTCGCCAAGCTCGGACTTCATAGCGCTAAGACGCATTGCTCGAATCAGATTATTTCGACCCAGAAAGCGCGCCACTGAAACCTGCGCCGGATGCACGTACAACTCCCGCGGGCTGCCGGTCTGCAGGATACTTCCCGTGGACATGACACTGATGCGATCGCAAAGTGCAAACGCCTCTTCCTGATCGTGTGTAACGTAAACGGCCGTCAGCCCCAGCCGGCCCACCAGCTCACGCAATTCGCCACGTGTCTCTTCGCGGAGAGTAACGTCAAGGTTTGAAAGGGGCTCATCAAACAACAACAGAGCGGGCTCGATTGCGATAGCGCGGGCGATGGCGATGCGTTGTTGTTGCCCGCCTGACAACTCCCCGACATTCCGTTTTTCATACCCAGGCAGTTGCACCAGATCGAGCGCCAGCGCCACACGTTCAGCAATTTCAGATTTCGGTTTGTGGCGGGCCCGCAGACCAAAGGCTACATTTTCAAAGACATTCAGGTGGGGAAACAGCGCGTAGTTTTGAAAGACCATGCCAAAGCCGCGCGCCTCGGGTACCAACGAGGTGATGTCGCGACCTTCGAAGTTGATTAAGCCCGAGTCTGGTTTTTCTAGTCCCGCAATCATCCGCAGCGTCGTTGTCTTGCCGCAGCCCGATGGTCCAAGCAAGCCAAAGAATTCGCCGCGCTCGACTTCAACTGAGACATCTTTGACGGCCGGCGTCAGATCGTAGCGCTTCGAGAGGTTATGCAGAACTAGTAGGGGCATCGGTGTTCACGAAGTACCAGGTGGCAACTCGATCATCGAAATAAGGGCCTCTCTCTCATTCTCACCCGGTTTCAACCGGGTGATCAGCGGAACGGAAATCCCGCTTAACCGTTTCAACGGTTTACTCACTCCTTAGAAAATCAGGAACCCTTGAAACGGTTGGAAAATCAGAAGATGCTCCCCAGTGACCCGGTTGAAACCGGGTGTGAATGAGATAAAGGCCCTTGGCTCATGAGATCCACAGCCTTCAGTGCCTGCTGCCGCGTCCGCGAATTTCCGTGTCCCAGTAACGCAGCCAGTCATCGCCTTGTTGGCGGAGCACGTCCCAATCCAGCGGCAGCCGTGTGAACGGTTCATTCATCCAGGGCGGCAACTGCTTTCGATCAATATCCGTGCGTACCGGCATGCGATAAAACTTTTGGGCCGCCTGGACCAGGCTCTCCGTCGTGGTGACGAACTCATAAAAGCGCCGCGCCTCATCTTCATGCGGAGCGCCACGAACAATTGCGATGCCCTCCGTAACCACCGGCGTGCCGCTGGTGGGAATATTGTAGGCGACCGGCAGGCCCTTCTGCTCTTTGAACAGACGCGCGTCCGGCATGTCCCACAGACTGATCAGTCCTTCGCGACGGGCGAGTTTTTGCATCATGAAGGTGCCGTCGGCGGTGTATTCATGCACGTTAGTATCCAGTCGACGGAGCCAGTCATAACCCTTCTCTGGTGAACCAGTATCCTTAATAGAACGCCAGATAATCGCGCCAAAGATGACGCGCATCGTATCGGAGGGAATCGGATTGCGAATCAAAATCTTATCGCGCCATTTGGGATCGAGCACGTCATCCCAATCGCGTGGCGCTTCGGCGGCCGTGACTCCATCGCTGTTATAGACAATCACTTCGGGCGTTTCATAGGTGCCGTACCAGCGATCCTGTGAATCGCGGGCGGAGGCGGGTACCTTGTCTGCCCAGGTCGGGCGATAGGTAGCCAGGAGATTATCATCAGCAGCGGTTTGAAAGGTGGTGTGCGCCGCGCCCCACCAAAGATCACCCTGTGGGCGATTGCGTTCGGCCCGGATGCGCTCGAGGATTTGGCGCGAGCCAATATCCAAAACCTGCACCTCGGTTTCCGGATGTGCCGCTTTGTAACGGGCAACGAAGTGGACCAACAAGTCCGGCCCGTGCGGCGTGTAGATCAACAGGTGGTGAGTGGCAGACTGCTTTCCGGAACTACAAGCAACCAGCAACAGCGTTATGAGCAGTGTGGCCAGCAGGAGCGTGCCCGCGCCGGCCTGGGACCGCGAGTCTCCGGCGTGCCGTTCTTTCCTTGGTAAATGCATTCAGGTCAATTGAAGAACTCAGCAGTATTGTAGAGCGTCTTAATGCTAGCACATCTCGAATCGCACCTCAGCGCCCAGGCGAATTTGCGCGCCGATGTTTGGAGCGTACAATGATGGCATGCCCACTACTTTGAAACGAAGAATGCTACGAGCCGGCAGTTGGCAGGTGGTAAAGCGTGCGATGAAACTGGTTCCCATCGCCGGTTCAGTTTTCGCCGTCGGCCTGGCGGGTTATGAAATAAAAAAGAAGGGACTGATACCCGGCATGGTCCATGTGGGACTGGACGTGATCCCCATAGTGGGCGCCACCAAGAATGTCGTCGAGATCTTTACGGGTGATCTTATTCCCGATAAGAAGACGTTACCGAAAGTAACTCCTGAACCCGCGCGAAGATTAACGAACAGTAATGAGGACGGATAATTGATTGAAGTCGACGAGAGTGCCGATGGTAGCGAATTGGACTTGCCCAAAGGGCGGCGAGCTCCAGATTTCCCTGCGGGAAAACGCGACGACAGGTTTTGTCTGGGTAGTCGAACACGACGGCCAGCCCATTTGCGAATTGCTTACTGACCATTTCGAGAATACATCAACAGGAATAGGAAGCGGTGGCGTGCATCATTGGCGCCTTTTGCGTCTTTGCGTCTTTGCGCGAAATTCTTTGTGGCCCGTGAAGAGACTCCCGCAAAGACGCAAAGGAATCTTGTCCGAACGGTCTACGAAAGATCAATGGCTTTTTCAAGCGTAGACTGGCGGACGTGCCAGGGACGAGGGCCGCGCCTGCTGGTACACATCTCCCAGCCGCAGCAAGGCAGGTTCCGACCAGTATGGTCCAAGCAATTGAAACCCCACCGGCAACCCCGCTGATGACAAGCCGCACGGGACACTCAGCCCCGGTATGCCGGCGAGATTGGCGGTCACCGTGTAGATGTCGTTCAAGTACATCGCCAGCGGGTCGTTAACTTTTTCCCCTATCATGAAAGCGGTTGTCGGCGAGGTCGGAGTGATGATGGCATCACAAACTGCGAAGGCGCGGCGAAAATCATCTTTCAACAGCGTGCGTACCTGCTGGGCCTTGTGATAGTACGCTTCGTAATAGCCTGCCGACAGGACATAAGTGCCAAGCATGATTCGTCGCTTTACTTCGGGCCCAAATCCTTCTTCCCGAGTGCGCCGGTACATTGAGCGCAGTTCGGGCGCTTCTTCGGCGCGAAAGCCATAGCGTACCCCGTCGAAACGAGCGAGGTTAGACGAAGCCTCAGCGGTGGCGATGATATAGTAAACCGCGATAGCGTATTTGGCGTGTGGCAGATCGACTTCGACAATCTCAGCGCCCAGGTCGCGGTAAGTTTGCACCGCTCCTTCCACCGAGGCGCGGACGTCGGCGTCCAATCCCCGGCCGAATAAGGCGCGTGGAAATCCGATCCTTGAACCTTTGATCTCTCCGTTCAAAGCTGCGACGTAGTCAGGGACCGGTACATCGGCAGTGGTCGCGTCATGTGGGTCACGCCCGGCGATCACGCCCAGGACTGTCGCCACATCGCTTACGTTGCGCGCGAATATTCCTATTTGATCCAGTGAAGAGGCGAAGGCGACGAGGCCGTAGCGAGAATTGCGTCCATAAGTCGGCTTCAATCCAACGACGCCGCATAAAGAGGCCGGCTGGCGCACCGAACCGCCCGTATCAGATCCCAGCGCCACCGGAACAATTCCCGCTGCCACCGCTGCTGCCGAACCGCCGGATGAACCTCCCGGCACTCGCGCCGTGTCCCAGGGATTTTTCACCGTTCCGAAAGCGGAGTTTTCATTGGAGGAACCCATCGCGAATTCGTCGCAGTTCGTTTTGCCGATGATAACCGCGCCGGCCGCCAGCAATCGATCAATGACGGTGGCGTTGTAGGGTGGATGATAGTCGCCGAGAATCTTTGAGCCGCACGAGGTCTGCAAACCGCGAACGCAGATGTTGTCTTTAATAGCTATGGGAACCCCTGCCAACACCGGGGCCGCATCGTTCTTCAATTGTGCATCAACTTCAGAGGCGCGTGTCACTGCACCCTGCCGATCAATTTCGAGAAACGCATTTAACGATCCGTTAAGCTTTTCGGCAGCGCCTACGGCCGACTCTGCGACCGAGCGCGCGTTTGTTTCACCGGTGACGATGCGGTCTCGCGTTTGTGTGATGGTCTCGGATGTAATCATTATTGACGGCCTGGGGCAGGAATTGAATTAACAACCTACAGAATCTTTGGTACGCGAAAATGGCCCGCTGCCGCGTCCGGGGCCTCTTCAAGTGCGAGCCTTTGCCCGAGCGAAGGTGCAACTACATCGTCGCGGGTCGATGCGGTGAGTTCACCCTCCGGTGTCAGACCGCCTAGTGCAGGCTCGATGCTACGCGTGTCAACTTCATTGAGCTGCTCAACATAGGTCACGATTTCGGCAATCTGCGGCGCGAAGACTTTTACTTCTTCGCGGCTAATCTCGAGATGCGCAAGCTGCGCGATTTTTTCAATATCGGACTCGTTGATTGGCATTAGTTATTATCCGTTCCCTGACCCGTTATCGCGTGGCCGCACCCGATCGTCATGATTTGATTCGCGGCGACGGACGCAGCTGTGGGCTGCGCCAAGAAAAGAACGGCGCAGATCCGGATCATGAATTAAAGCAGCCGCGGAAACCAATTCCAGAGATATCGGCTGCGGAAGCGCTTGCTTGTTTCGCGCAATCTTTTGCTGTTGCGGATTTCGCTCCCGACCAATCTCAACCGTTTTAGGATCGACACGAAATTCGATGAACCTGACGGTGCCCTGACCAAGCAGCGCATTCAAGCGAAACAGGAATTGAGAACTCATCAGTTCGAGCTGGTGTTGCCACACCGAATCGGAAACCGCCACTATCAGCCTTTGCTTATCAAGACAGGTGGCCCTGGTCTGTTGTCGCAGTCCCTCACCCGCGACGTGATTCCAAACGGCGAGAGCAGCGGCCTCGATAACTTCTTGTGCGCCCCCGGCGGCGCCCAACAGGGCAGGCAGTGCGTTAATGAATTGATCCATTCGGTCCTTCTCACCGACTTTCCAATTTGTGATCCGCAGTCTTCAATCTACAATCGCGAAATCGTAAAACCGCAAATAGAATGTCTGTCAGTCTAGCGGACAAGCGAGAGGAGCGACAAGCAGAGTGATTAAGATTGAAATGCGTAACGTTTTCAGAGAGCCGTTGATTTTGGCGTCGACCAGTCCACGCCGGGCAGAGATACTGCGCGCCGTGGGCTGGCCCTTTGAGATGTGCGCGCCCAACGTCGACGAAACCCGCGGCGCGGACGAGGAGCCGATACCTTATGTTAAACGCCTCGCGCGCATGAAAGCCGCGGCGGTTGCGGCCCAAAAAACGGAAGCATTGGTGTTGGGCGCCGATACGGTAGTCGTAATTGAAGGAGAGATTCTCGGCCAACCCCGTGACAGCGATGATGCCAGGCGTATGTTGGGTCTATTGAGCGGTAAGTGGCATGAGGTACTGACCGGAGTCGCCCTGGTGCGAGCTGGGCTGAGCGGCTGTTCCATCGTGGACCACGAAACCTCGCGTGTGCGGTTCGGCGCTCTGTCCGCAGAAGAGATTGAATGGTACGTAGGTACCGGAGAACCAACCGGCAAGGCCGGCGCCTATGCAGTGCAGGGAGGCGCGGCGCTCTTCATCAAAGAGATTCAGGGCGACTATTTTAATATCGTGGGCCTGCCTGTCAGACTTGCGTATGAGCTCGCGTTGAAGGTGTGAATGCAGAAAAGGCCGCCTTGTGAAAGAGGCGGCCTTTTCATTCGCAATGCGATTCGCGTGTCAGAGAATCTTATCCAGCTGCTTGGCCAGTTGTCCGGCCAGATTGCCGTCGGGATCGATGCCTTTGACTGGCTCGCCGACGAGATTTCCCTGCTTGTCTAAAATTACAACTGAAGGGAGTTCGTCGGCTCCCAGTTTCTTCGAAACAGCGCCATCCGGATCGCGCAAGACGGTTACGGCCAGGCCGAACTTTTTTACGAACCCGCGCAGTTGATCATCAGACGCGTAATTCTTTGACTTGGGGTTTTCGGATTCAGTGCTCACCCAGTAAACGACCACGCCCCGGTTGCTGTATTCGTCAGCGAGTTTTTTGACGCCCTGTAACTGAGTGCGAGACAAAGGCAGCCATGAAGCGCCAAACGCTAACACCACTACCTCGCCACGAAGACTGTCGGAAGAGATCGTTTGACCGTCGATCGAGCGCAGCGAAAATTCTGCCGGTCCGGACGCCCCTTTCTGGGCCAGCCCGCTGGCAGTAAGGCCGAGCAATAACGTCAGCGCCAGACCCGCTCTTATCTTTCGTTTGAGTCTTAACATTTGAGCTCCTTTGTCATCCCTGACCGTTCCGCCCTTTGGCCCCCGCAGGGCCCATTCCGGCGTCGTCAAAGAACGACCGCGCCACATTAGATGATGCTCGGGGCCTTTGCGTTCCGGCTTTTTTTGCCCTGGAGCTTTTGTTGCCTAAGTTGTCAAAAGGTCGGGAGGTTCGCCGCCAATAACCTCTCGGTACAATGCGCGGTAATCATCCCACGTGTCGATGTCGCGCGCAACAAAAGGCGAGTTGACCGGGATCCGGCCAACCTGTTCGCGGTGGCTGTCAAACAGAGCGCGCAGACCGCGGCGCGAATCCAAAGTCAGGAGTTGAGCGCGGAAGCACAGATCGATCAGAACCGGATGGCCCCCGCGACCCAGGTACTCAGGCAGGAGCAGTTTTGCCGGTCCCGCCTGGTATTGACCGATCAGATCTACCACGACATCGGGCGGAATTGCCGGGTAGTCCACCGGCGCGATGAACGTGGCCGGGGTGTCGAGTGGAAGTGCATGCACGCCGCAAGCTATTGATTCGCTCATTTCGCTATCAGGATTCGAGTTGAGCGCGAACAGAATAGGAAGATCTCTTAGTCGCGCCTTTATTTCTTCAGCTTGGTGCCCGAGCACGACGACAATGGTTTGCACGCCGCCGCCAACTAGATAGTTAATACAGCTTTCGATAACCGTGTGGTTGCCAAATGGAAGCAGCGGCTTGAACGCACCCATGCGTTTGGATTGCCCGGCGGCGAGGACTATGGCGGCAACAGCATTGTTCATCTCTGGTGTCCGACCAACTTCAGTTTGTCGTTTGGCTGCCCAGCAAGCCTGTTAGGAGGGTTGGCGACAAACTGAAGTTTGTCGGACATGTGCGCTCAGCCACGCAGTTGTTGAAGGGCGCGAATCGTGTACTGCCGCGCCATCTGCTTGCGCCAGTTCATAACAAAATCAGTGTTGTCGAGTGGGCGGGCTTTAACGTAACAAGCTTCAGCAGCGGCCTGGATGTGTTCGTCATCGAATGGCTTTCCTATCAAGGCCGTTGCGGCCTCGGTGACGTCGATGGGCGCGGGAGCAATACCGCCGAGGACGATTCGAGCTTCTTCAACGGTCGACCGGTCGGTACCGCTCCCGGTTCCGTATCGGACCCAGGCGGCAACGCCGAGCACGGGAAAGTCGAACGCGCCTCGACGGCGCAACTTCTGATAAGACGCGCGCCAGCCGTTGGTGGGCGGCAGTTCGATGTCCACCAGCAGTTCATCCGGCCGCTTCTGCAAATAATCAATGCCGTCGTCGTTGTAGAAACCGGCGGCATCAATGACTCGCTCGCCAAGCGTCGAAGCCAACCGAAACTTCGCGCCAATGGCGACCATCACCGGCACCAAATCCGATGATTGCACCGCCCAGCACTTTGAGCTTCCCGGCGCGACCCAGCAAACATCGCCGTCTTTCTTCAAACAGAAGTTAATGCCTTTGCGCCATTCGTAGTTCTGATCGTAGTAGTTGCAGCGGGTGTCCAGTAACAGATTGCCGCCGATGGTCCCCATGTTGCGCAGTATCGGCGTCGAGATCGTACGCGCTGCTCGCGCAAGAACAGGGTAGTCGCGATTGATGATTGGGTGCTCGATGATGTCGGTGAGCGTCACCGACGCGCCAATTCTCACTCCCGTCTTTCCCTCGCCCGTAATCTGGTTAAGCTCCGCCAGCCGCATCACCGAGATCACAGTCCGCGGCGTCTGCTGCCTGCGCTTCATGTTCGGATACAGATCCGTCCCGCCCGCGACAAACTGCGCAGTCGGCCCCACGTCGCCGACAATCTTCACCGCCTCCGCGATCGTACGCGGCACGCGGTAATCAAATTTGGGAAGACGCATCATAGGCGTTGGTTCTAGAAATCACTATGCCGCTTCATCTTTTCGAAAGTGCAGCTTCATCAATTGATCTGCGCGCAGCGCCGCAAACGCATAAGCTTCGCCGGAGTCGTCGCTGAACTCTACTTCGTATGCTCCGTCCTTCCACTGATCAACCACTGTTCCAACTTCGCCGCGACGAAGCCCATGGTCCGGCACCTCTTCCATTAAGGCTACTACATCCAGCACTTTGATTTGATCCATGGCGCTGTCAGGCTCTTTTCTTCTCGTTGAGCTTCAACTCGGGATGGCATGCGAGGAAGCCGCCGCGCTTCATCTTATATCGCCCGGGTTTCATCGTGTCCTCTTCAGCGATTCAGGCTGCCAGATCGGATTGGTAGTCCTTTTCCGAAACTTCGATAGCTACGTTGACGCCATCGTCTTCCATCACAGTGAAGACAAACGGTCTATGGGTTGATGGTTCGCTCACGGATTCTAGGCTACCCGTCGCGACCGGGACGTTTGTTTTCGCGCCTGAGGCTTTCGAGCCTGGGCTGCTTGCCGTTTCGCCGCCTTCGCGATGACCCGCAAGGCCTCGTTCACGGACTCATCGTCAGGAAAAGCTTCCCTTACGTCACGATCCAAAAGCACGAGGTTCGTCCCGGAGCGATAGCGCTCGGAATAGACTCCGCGACCGACAAACTTGAGTTTGCTGAGATCGTATTCAGGTCTCATCTCATCCAAATCTTCATCTCTCTTCTTTTTCATAGAGCTGTTTTTCCTTCGTCGTCACTTTTCGTGCGTTGATTATTCTAATTCGCCCGCCTCGATCTGCGAAGGCGATATGTAGCAAGCGTCCCTTGGTCGAAGTGCCAATCGTCAGGTAGTGTCTTTCCCTTACCGAATGATCGGGATCTTCGTAGATCACCGCAAGCACATCCTTGAAAACCGTGGAGGCTTCTTCGAACGAGACACCGTGCTTGCGAAGGTTCGTCCTTGCTTTTTTTGGATCCCATTCGAATTCCATTCGCTCACTCTAAATCACAGGTCACGAATGCACTGCGACGCGCGGCATCTCGCGGCCATCGCCGCCTTCGGCGGGAGTCAGGATGCGCTGCGGCTCGGGCCAATCGACAGCAGGAACTGAGGTTGGACCAAAGCGTCCTTCGCGGCCATTGTTTTTTTCGCGCAGGGCTTTCAACACTTTTTCCGGAGTGATCGGCACTTCGTCGATGCGCACGCCGACGGCGTCATAGACTGCATTGGCGACTGCGGGTGGAACGGGCAGCAGCGGTCCCTGGCCAACTTCCTTGGCGCCGAATGGGCCATTGGGATCGGGATCTTCGATCAGGTAAGTCTTGACGTCGCACATTTCCATCGTCGTTGGGCTCTTGTATTCGAGCATCGACGGAAACTTGTGCACCACGTTGCGATTCGCGCGATAAACCATCTCTTCCATCAAAATCTCGCCCAGCCCCATGTAGACGCCGCCTTCGACCTGGCCCATGACGAGCACCGGATTAATCGATTGGCCGATGTCATGCCCGATCCAGATCCGTTCGACAGTGATGATACCGGTTGCGGGGTCCACATCCACTTCGGCAATCGCGGCGGAATAGCTGTAAGCGGGAGATGGTCCAACGCCCGCGCCTTTGTACTTACCCGGCGAGCTCGGTGGTGAGTACGACCCCACGGTGCCAATCGTGCCGAACTTCGATTCCGCCAGCACGACTGCCTCGGCAAAAGAGACGCCTACGTCGGGATTCTCAACATCGAAAACGCGGCGCTCAGCCAGCGAGACATTTTCAACCGGCACACCGAGTTTTTCCGCTACCGCGAGCACCAGTAATTCGCGCGCCCGCTCCGCGGCTTGCACGGCAGCGTTACCGGTCATCAATGTCACGCGACTGGAATAACTCCCAAGATCCACCGGCGTCAGATCCGTGTCGGCGGTAACCACGCGAATATCAAAAGGATCGATTCCTAAAATTTCAGCGACGATATAAGCCAGAATCGAATCCGAGCCCTGGCCGATGTCGGTCGAGCCACACATCACACAGACACCGCCCTGCCGATCCAGCCGCAGTTGCACGCCCGACTGCGGCATATTATTCCAATAGATCGGCAGACCCGCCCCGCAGATATACGAGCTACACGCGATGCCGATTCCTTTGCCGAAAGGAAGTTTCCGATTGCCTCGGTCCCAGCCGGAAAATTTGTTCTGCCAATCCGAACCCTTAACAACCTTATCGATGCACTTTCCCAAACCCATGCTGCCGACCCGTAAATAGTTCGCCGTCACTGAATAAGGTTTGACCAGATGTTGCCGGCGCATCGCGGCGGGATCGAGCTTCAACTCTTCAGCGATCTTATCGAGCTGCACTTCGAGGGCATAGCGTGGCTGCGGGGTCCCGTGGCCGCGCTTTGGTCCACAGGGCGGTTTGTTTGTAAAGGCGCGCAGCCCCTGGAACTTGTAGCGCGGCACGTCATACGTCACGGTTTGCAGAGCTCCGGTATAGAACGTACTTGCCACGCCATAACTGCCATAAGCGCCGCCATCAAGCAGCGACTGAAAGTGCATGGCCGTGATGGCGCCGTCTTTCTTTACGCCCGTCTTCACATGCATCAGCACGGGATGGCGACCGCGATGGCAGTAAAAAACTTCTTCGCGCGTCAAAGTGTTCTTCACCGGCCGGCCCGTGATCATCGCCAGCTTACAAACGACCACTTCATGATTGAAAGGATCGCTCTTGCCGCCAAACCCGCCGCCATTGGGCGTCGCAATCACGCGAATGTGACTGGCCGCGATTCCCAGTACCTTGGTTAAGGCGCGATGCACGTAGTGCGGAGTTTGGGTCGAACTCCAAAGCGTGAGCTTTTCGTCCGTATCAAAGTGCGCGAGCGCAGCGTGCTGCTCCAGCGGCAGGTGCGTATTGCCTTCGTAGAAGAACGTGTCTTCGCGAACCAGATCGGCTTCCGCAAAGCCTTCGTCCACGTCGCCGAACTCCAGCGAGACTTTCTTGTGAATGTTGCCGCCCTCGCCGTATTCGTGAATGCGCGGCTCATCGATCAGTATGGCTTCGTCAATTGAAGCGATAGTGGGCAACGATTCGTATTCGACTTCGATCAGGTTCATCGCATCAAAGGCGACGTCTTCATCAATCGCGGCCACGGCGGCGACCGGATCACCGATAAAGCGGACCTTGTCGATACACAGCGCGTGTTCATCCTGACTGACGGGAAGAATGCCGTACGAGATGGGCAAATCTTGTCCGGTAATGATCGCCACAACTCCAGGCAGGGCTGCGGCTTTGGAAGTGTCGATGCTCTTGATGAGCGCATGGGGCAAATGGCTGCGCAGGATTTTGCAGAAAAGCATGCGCGGCAGAACTATGTCGTCGGCGAATTTCGTTTGCCCGGTGCACTTCGCGCGCGCATCGACCTTACGAAAAGGCTTGCCAACTACATTTAGATGCTTGGAATTCTGCTCGTTGCTCACGCTTTTTCAGCCATACGTTTAGGAAGTTGACTTGTCCGCCTGCCGCGGTCGGGCACAAGTGCCTTTCTGAACGGCAAAAAGTCTATACGATAAAAAGATAAGGAGGAAAAACGTGTTCAGCAAGTTCCCTCGGTTCTTATTCAGGAACTCACATGCTCGAACCAACGCAGCCATTCGTTGATCACTTCGAGCCGCTTACGCTCGAGCCGGTACATGCGCGTACGGCCTCGTTTCTTAAAGGAAACCAAACCGGCAGCTTCCAACACGCGCAGATGCCGAGTAGTAGTTGGCCAGGCGTGGCCAAAGCGGCCGGTGATTTCTCCCGCAGTCATACTGCCACCGCGAAATTTCATGGTTAACAGTATCTGACGCCGCGCCGGATGCGCCAGCGCGTTGCAGACCGCGTCAAGGGCGGCCAGACGTTCTTCTGCGTTAAGCTTCGGCACTAAACGGCTCGAGCGCGGCGAGCTCCAACCCTTCCAGGACCGGCCCCATGGTTTCCCAGACGGCCATCACTTCGGGTGTCTGGTGGGCGAGGTCCGAGGCTTTCCCGTCTCGCCAGGAAAAAATCTCAATGAAATAGACCGCGCCGGAACGCTTGTCCGTGGCCCGATAAACCTGGGCCGGTTCATTAGTGGAAAGACCGATCTGCTTAAGGATCGGCCAATGCTTTTTCACCAGCGCGAAAAGTTCTTCTTCTTTGCCCTTCTTTGGGCGATAGGTCACGTGCGTCAAGACGGGATTGCCTGCGTCTGCCATGGTGTTCCTCCAGAGATTGAAATCCGAGGAATGTAACTTAGCATGTTTGCAAACTATTTATCAAGTAATCTCTTAGCCGTAGAGCTAATTAATAATCACACTACTCCAAGCCATACAAGCTTTCCCGTGGGAGTTCGAAAGCTTCACCGCGCATACGGGCAGCCGCCAGCTCTACTGCCTCATAGATTTTGATGTAGCCGGTGCAGCGACAGAGATTGCCGGACAATGCTTCCTTGATCTCTTCACGCGAGGGATCGGGTTTCTTGTCCAATAACTCTTTGGCGGTGAGCAGAAAGCCGGGTGAGCAGTACCCGCACTGTGCCGCTCCCAAGTCCGCAAAAGTATCCTGCAGCGGATGAAGCCTTGCTCCGTCGGCCATGCCCTCGATACTCGTAACGTCGCGATCTTCGGCATCGAGGCCAAGCATCAAACATGAGAGTATCGAACGTCCGTCGACCAGCACTGTGCAGGTTCCGCATTCGCCAAGTTCGCAACCGTGTTTAGTGCCCGTGAGATTGAGATCTTCGCGCAGGACTTCGAGCAGGGTTTTATGCGGCGCGAAAGCGACTTCGGTCTCCTCGCCATTGAGCGTGAACTTGATGTGCGTTTTCTGTTTGGTTATTTCACCACCTCAAAGCTGTCAAAGGACCTCCCACGGCGCTGGCCCACCTGCAAGGAGATTCCTGGCGCCATGGACTACCGATAGCAGTTCGATCCGATCACTGGCCACGCGGTAGATGATGCGGTAGTTGTAATAAAGAAGCTCACGAATGTTCTCTTCATTGGCTTCGGGCACAACGCGCCCAAGTCTTGGATGATCTACAAGACTCTCGGCAGCCGCAATGATTCTCTCCACGAACCGGCTTGCGTAAAGCTCGGAGTCCCTGGCTATCTAGTGATGCAATTCGTGGAGGTCATCGATGGCAGGTTCGGTCCAAACTATCTTCATTCGCGTGCGAATTGCTCTTTCACTTCAGCATGGGCAATAACACGGTCCTCGTCCGCAGCCTTGAGGCCGGTCTCAATTTTCCGCTTTACGTAGAGGCGATACATGATATCTTCCCACGTCGCCTCATCGGGCAGGAGCGAAATCAACTGCAAGGCCTCTTCTTTATTCGTACTCATCTCATTCCCCTGAATAATTGAAGGGCAGAATACCACATGGGCTGCTTGCAGTTAACTGCCGGCCTTCGCACTGTCCTTCTTTTTCCCGCTGCTGTTCAGCACGATGTTATCAATCAGTCGCGTCTTGCCGATGAAAACGGCGATGGTGATCAGGATGGGTAAGTCATCGAGCTTGTCCAGCTTCTCGAGATTTTCGCTGTTGGATACGTTGACATATTCCAGACGCGCGCGCGGTTCCGACTCGACCGTCTTGCGCGCTGCCTCAACCAGTTTGCCCGCACTGCGCTCGCCCGCCTTGTAGGCTTCACGTGCCTTCAGCAACGCGCGGTGTATCACCGTTGCCGCCTCGCGCTCCTCGCTGCTGAGGTACGTGTTTCGCGAAGACATCGCCAGTCCTGAATCTTCACGTATCGTCGGCAGCACCACTATCTCAGTATCGAGGGCCAGATCGCGAACCAGGCGTTTAATGACCAGCGCCTGTTGGAAGTCCTTCTGGCCAAAGAAAGCAAAATCCGGGCGGATGGTATTGAGCAGCACCGTCACGACCGTCGCTACACCGCGAAAGTGTCCGGGACGCGAGATGCCCTCGAGCTGGTCCGACAGGCCTTCGACGTTCACATAGGTTGCATATCCCCTGGGATACATCTCTTCAGAAGGCGGTGCAAAAATGTAGTCGACGTTGTAGTCGGTCAAAAGCGCAGTGTCTCTGGTCAGATCGCGTGGGTAATGTTCGTAGTCTTCTTTGGGTCCGAATTGTGCCGGGTTCACAAAGACTGAAACCACGACGATGTCGCACATCTGGCGCGCTTCTTTGACGAGGCTTAGATGACCGTCGTGCAGCGCACCCATGGTTGGCACTAACCCAATGCTCTTGTCCTGTTCGCGGCGAATTTTGCGCGCGACGGAGCTCATGCGCTGGCGGCGATTAATAATCTCCATAGGTTCTTGGGGGAAGACTCAGGATTTTTCGGATTTGGATTTCTGGGTAGCGGTGATGTGCAGCTCATCCGCAGCTTCGGCAGGCAGTCCGTACGACTCTTCCTCCGAAGGATAGGTTCCATTGCGAACGTCATCGGCAAAGCGGCTGACGGCATCCGTAATCGTATCGTGCAGGTTCGCATAAGGACGCACAAAGCGAGCCTGCTTGCCGAAAGAAAGTCCGAGCATGTCGTGTAACACCAGGACCTGGATATCACAATGTACGCCGGCGCCGATGCCGATTGTGGGAATACTAATGCTCTCTGTAATCAGTTGCGCGATCTCGCGGGGCACCACTTCCAGCACGAGGGCGAAGGCGCCGGCGTCTTCCATTGCACGCGCATCGTCGAGCAACTGGCGCGCGGCCGCGGCCGTCTTGCCCTGCACCCGATAAGCACCCAGTTTATTAATTGATTGGGGCGTCAATCCGATATGGCCCATGACCGCGATCTCTTCGTCCACCAGCCTTTTTACCAGGTGCACTCGTTTATGGCCGCCTTCCAATTTCACTGCTTCGGCGCCGCCTTCCTTGACCAGCCGCAAGGCGTTCTTAACTGCTTCATCAGCGCCTGTATGAAATGAACCGTAAGGCATGTCGGCAACCAACAAGGCGCGTTGCACAGCGCGACGCACCGCCTTCACATGCGTGAGCATTTCCTCGAGCGTGACTGGAACCGTATTGCCATAGCCCAAAACTACGTTACCCAAACTATCGCCGACCAGAATTATATCGATGCCCGCCTCATCCACGAGGCGCGCGGTCGGGTAATCGTAAGCCGTAAGACAGACGAGCCGCTCGCCGCGTTCCTTGCTGGCGCGCAAAGACGGGGCGGACACTTTTTCGGGGCGTTCAGGTTTCAGATATGGCATGGCTTTGCTCCCTGGTCGTAGGGCTTGGGCGGAGATGCCGCCGAACTGGAAAGCATGGTGATGTACAAGGCCTGGCTTAACAAGGGCGACTATTATAACGGGAAAGTTCGGAAAAGGGGAAAGTAACAGAGCAGCGAAGAGTCCATTGCGAAGAGGTGAGTCAAAACTCCGGAACGTCCGCCGGGCTCTCTTCATTTCATTCTCACCCGTTTTCCACCGGGTGCTCGGCGGCTTTCTGTTTGCGCAACCGTTTCAACGGTTTACCTTCAGCCGGGCACATCAGAAACCGTCGAAACGGTTCCTGTCCAAAGGCCTCGTATATCACCCGGTTAAGCCGGGTGAGAATGAGAGGGTTGCACAGCCTTGGAAGCGACCCTATTTAAGACGCGCAGATAAACAAATGGTTACCGACGCGAGTTCCGCCGCTTCAATATTTTTTGGGTGAGCCAGGAAATAAAAGCCGCCAGCATCAGGATGATTATCACAGAGCCTGCTGAACCTGGCCTGAGGCTGAAATTAAAGCCACCCGCTCGAGCTGTAATTCCATTTGTGTGGCGAGTAAGAATGAAGACCACGGCGCCCATGAATAAGAGGGCTACCGGAATCGCAAATGCCAGCACCATCAGACCCAGCAAAACCGTCGTTGCGGTTAACCGTTTCATGGGATTCAAGGCTCCTCGGCAAGATTTGAACTTTGCTGCGGCTGCCAGAGTCGCACCTCAGAATTATCCTTTGTTGTGGCGAGCAACTGTGCAATCGTTTGTTTCAGAGCGGGATGGACCAGGTGGGGACAAAGTTCAGCGAGTGGTTCAAGCACGAAACGACGCTGATGCATTCGTGGATGTGGCAGAGACAAAATGGGCGTTGCCTGCAACCTCTCTCCGTAGAGCAGGAAATCCAGATCGATCAGGCGTGGTCCAAGTGGCACTTCCCGAATGCGCCCCAGCTGCCGCTCAATTGCCAACAGAGTTTCCATCAAGTGATCTGGCGATGGCAATCTGTCGCCGCGCAGCTCGGCCACCATGTTAAGAAAAGCAGGTTGCGCGAAGGTCTCGACCGGCTCTGTTTCATAAATGGACGACAAACGCGCGATGTCCAGACCAGCCGCCAACAGACTGCGAATAGCCAGCAACAGATTGCCGGCGCGGTCGCCAAGGTTTGAGCCGAGACCGACGTAGACATAATCACTTGGTAAAGGGGATGCTGACATTCTGATCGTTGTATTTGGATCTTTGTACCTGGTTCTTTTGATCTTTGCATTAGTTATCATAGTTGAGCCATTCAACGGAAACTAAGAAGAACAACGAACAAAGAACCAAGTACAAAGTACAAAGAACAGATTTCCAGTCTATGTTACACTCACGGTGTTCGCAGCCAGGAAGCGAATGTGGATTTTGACATTATTCCAGTGAGGCCGGCGTTAATTATTCCGCGGCATCCGGGCGGGTAAGAGAGCCCCGTCAATACAAAAATGGCTCGCAGAAGATTTCGCAGCAACCAGCGGCACGAACCCAACACCGAACGTTCCTTCCAGGAATACGTCCTTTCAACGCCGGCCCCACAGACATCGAGAACTGAACTCCTGCGGCTTGTGCGCGGCGGTGAGGACACCTTTCTCGAACTCAAGGTAAAACTTTCGAATTCAGAAAAGATCGCTCAGGAAATAGTTGCCTTGGCTAATACCGGCGGCGGCGTCATCGTTTTCGGCGTTAGCGACCAGCTGCGCATTGAGGGTGTTGACGACCCTGAAAGTGTTCAGGACGAACTGGTCCGTATCTGCCGCGATGATATTCAACCGAGCCTTATTCCCTTCATCGATCGCATCGCTTTTGATAGTGGGCGCCGAGTCGTAGCACTTGATATTGACGGCAAGCGACGACCGTATCGCACGCGCGAGGGACGCTTCTATGTGCGCATCGGATCTGAAAAACGCGAAGCTACCAGGGAAGAGTTGTCTGCCTTACTCGACGAGTCGCGTCCCCTTCGCTACGAGAATGTGTCGGCGTTGGGTGCAACCATGGAGGACATTGACGAGGCTTTGCTGTGGAGCTTCGTGCGCGAATTCGAGGGCGACGCCTTTGACGAAGCGAGCACCAATGGCTATCCCACAAAACTGGTGCTGGAACGGGACCTGTTGCTGACCGCCGGTGTTGCCGGCGAGCCGGTGCCGACCGTAGCGGGATTGCTGTTGTTTGGTCGTGACGAGCGAGTAGCAGAACTTCTGCCGCGAGCCAATGTGGTGGCGACGAGGTTCGCCGGGGACTCGATCCAGGCTCCGGTGATTGAGCGAGTACAACTGACGGGCAACCTGTTCACGCTTTTTGAATCCACGCAGCGCTTCATTGCTCGCTATTGCGATCTGTGGGACGCGCGACCGCGCAGCTTCGCTGGAACCGAATCTGCTGACAGTCCGGTGGCGGCGCGGGCAAACTATCAACGCGGGGCGCTCGTCGAAGCGGTGGCGAACATGCTGGTCCATCGTGATCTGGCGCTGCGAGATCAAGCAACGCGCCTGCAGATATTTGACCGGACGCTGGAGCTGATAAATCCGCGTCGCTCGCTGGGCTTTTCTCCCGTGGCGCAAAAGGCGATTCGTTACGGCGTGCCCCAGCAATTGAATCCGCAGTTGCATGCCATCTTCAAGAATGCAGCCTATGGGTTGCAGCTCGGCAACGGTGGCTTGCCCGTGTTGCTGCGCAATGCGCGCCAGTTTTCCGGAAGGAAAGCTGAGGTCGTCGCGTTCAATGACGAGTTCCGCCTGCGCATGTTCGGTGTGTAAGAGCGAAGAGCAAAGTGCGAAGAGCACGGGCCGCTGTGAATCTGGGCTAACTTTCTAAAATGATCAGACCATTTCAAGGCATCGCGCCTCAGATCCACTCGACCGCGTTTGTTGAAGACAGCGCCCAGGTGATAGGTGACGTGCACATCGGCGAACAGTCGTCGGTGTGGTTCAACACCGTCGTGCGCGGCGACGTACACTTCATACGCATCGGCAGTCGCACCAACGTGCAGGACAATTCAGTCATTCACGTACGCAATGGTGAGTGTCCGACGATTCTGGAAGACGAAGTCACCGTCGGACATAGTGTCACCTTACACGGTTGCCACGTCGAACGCGGTTCTCTGATCGGTATCGGCTCGATCCTGCTCGACGACGTGCATATTGGTGAGCATTCGATCGTCGCCGCCGGAGCGCTCGTCTCACCGGGCACAATTATTCCGCCTCGTTCGCTGGTGATGGGCATGCCTGCCCGCATCAAGCGAACCTTATCCGATGAAGAAGTCGCGGGCCTCGATGTGTTTTGGAAGAATTACGTCGAACTGTTGAAGGTCTACCAGCGGGAACCCTGGTAGCAGCGAGGCACTCACGAAATAACATGAGGCTCGTAAGTCCGTTCTATGTAATATTGAGTTCTCAATCTTCAATTTCAAGTTACGGTTTGAGCAAGCAAGCTACGGTGCGAGAAAGGTCCAGAGGGACCAAATGTTCATAGGCAACCGTGGCCTTAATTTGCTCTTGCGAACGTTTCTTCTGTAAACACTTGGTTCCTCCGGGACCTCTAACACCTCGCGCGGGTAGTGGGTCAGTTTGATCTCCGATAAGCTCTAAAAAGCTTGTCGTAACGCCGCGACAAACTAATAAAGTTTGTCGAACATTTGCCGCGAGACTGACCCACTACCCTCGCGCGGCCATCTTTCCAGGGGACGAGAATTTCAGGTTATGATGACAAGTCCCAAATTCAGGTAAGAATAAAGTAAGTACGCACTCGATGCCTTCAAACAAAACACAACCAGCGCGCGGCATGCGCGATTTTCTGCCGGCAGACGTGCGGCGGCGCGAATACGTCATCGGCGTCATCAGGGAAGTCTACGAACGCTACGGCTTTGAACCTTTGGAAACGCCGGCGGTCGAGAACATCGAAACATTGATGGGCAAGTACGGCGAGGAAGGGAACCAACTCATCTTCAAAATCCTGAAGCGCGGCGTGCATGAAAGCACCGGTGAAGCCGACCTCGCACTGCGCTATGACCTGACTGTGCCGCTCGCCCGGGTCGTCGCTGAATACAGAGACAAGCTGCCAAAGTTTTTCAAGCGCTATCAAATTCAGCCTGTGTGGCGCGCCGATCGTCCCGCGCGCGGAAGGTTCCGCGAGTTCTATCAGTGCGATGTGGACGTGCTGGGATCGAAGTCGATGGTTGTGGAGGCAGAGATTTGCGCTGCGGTAAGTGACGTTCTAGAGCGCTTGGGTTTCGATGATTTTGTGATTGTTCTAAATCACCGAGAAATACTGCGAGGAATATTGGAGGTCTCTGGTGTTACGGAAGAAAAACAGGCGGACGCCCTAATCGTAATCGACAAGTCTGAGAAGATCGGCAAAGACGGTCTGCGTCGTGAACTGGTTGAGAGGGGTGTCTTTTCCGAAGAGTCAGTGGATGACTTCTTTGAGCGCTTTGGTCGCCTAGCCGAGACTCATGTCGGCCCTGCTTTTGACATACCGGAGAGTCGAACGAGGGAGTTCGAGAAACAACAGCAAGAAGAAATGAATTCCTCATGGCTCGACAAATTGAGCAGTTCACTCGACCAGCATGAAGGGGGCAAGTTGGGTATCAAAGCCGTGAGGCAGATCTTAGATCTATCTCAAAACTCACCCGCACGCGGTCGAATCCGTTTTCATCCCAGCCTTGCTCGGGGATTGTCGTATTACACGGGAGCGATTCTCGAAGTTGGCTTGAATATTGGAGACTTTCGAGGAAGCATTGGTGGGGGTGGTCGGTATGACAATCTCGTCGGCATGTTTCTGGGCCAGGACGTTCCGGCGTGCGGATTCTCACTCGGGCTGGAACGAATCATCGTGGTGATGACTGAGCGAGAGATGTTTCCGGCGGGCCTGGTAACATCGCCTGCCGAGGTGATGGTGACCGTTTGGAACGAAGAATCTGTTTTGAATTCGATCGCGCTGGCGAGCGAATTGCGCGCCGCAGGTCTGCGAGTAGATCTTTATCCGGAAGCAGACAAGGTCGGCAAGCAGTTCAAATATGCATCGGCGCGCGGAATTCCTTTTGTCGCAGTGCTTGGCGATGACGAGCGCGAGCGAGGCGAAGTTTCTATTAAGGACATGAAGTCCGGCAAACAACGCAGTGTGAAGCGCGAAGATGTCGCCTCTGTCCTTCGAAATTGGGAGGGCTGAATCAACCGACTGCGGAGCAGTGCTTCGCAGGTTAGTTCGCGACTCTTAAAAACGCAGGATCTCAGGGTAGATGGATTGAGATCCGCAGAGAGTTTCCCGCAGAGGCGCAAAGTCGCCAAGAAAAGGACCAGGAGTCAACGGACCGTGAAGGCATCCACTCACGCACGGTCATCGATTGTTCTGCACTTTTCCTGGCGACTTTGCGCCTTTGCGGGAAATCGTATTTTTGAGCTTTTCCAGTAACATTCGGTAGAATCAAATCTATGCTTGATAACCTCGGAAACCTCGAGCGCACACATTCGTGTGGCGCTCTGCGAAAAGAAGACGTCGGCAAGTCCGTGACTTTGATGGGCTGGGTCGCGCGGCGTCGCGATTTTGGTGTGCTTACCTTTTTTGATTTGCGCGACCGCGAAGGCATAACCCAGGTCGTCTTTAATGGCGAAGATACCGGCGAAGCCCACGCCAAAGCCAAAGATGTGCGCGGCGAATTCGTCATCGCCGTTACCGGCAGGGTGGTGCTGCGCGATGATAGTTCGCGCAACCCAAAGCTCTCAACGGGCGATGTCGAAGTACGCGCGAGTGAGCTTTACATTTTGAACGACGCGCGTACGCTGCCTTTTCAACTTGAGACCGCGGGCTCTGAGGGCCTCGCCAGCGAAGACCTGCGCTTGAAATATCGCTATCTCGATTTGCGCCGGCCGCAGTTGCAGGCGAACCTCCGGTTGCGTCATCGCGTTGTCACCGAGATTCGGCGGTTTATGGATGCGAAGGGGTTCACCGAAATCGAAACGCCGATTCTGATCAAGTCGACTCCCGAAGGCGCTCGCGACTACATCGTTCCTTCGCGCATTCAACCCGGAAAATTCTTCGCGCTGCCGCAATCCCCGCAGCTGTTCAAACAGATCTGCATGATCGCGGGCCTGGATAAGTACTTTCAAATCGCGCGCTGTTTTCGTGATGAAGATTTGCGTGCGGACAGGCAGCCGGAGTTTTCACAACTCGACGTGGAGTTGAGTTTTGCCAACACCGAACAAATCTATCGCCTGATTGAAGAACTATTTGTAAACGTGTTTCGTCTGATTGGCGTGGAAATAAAAACGCCCTTCCCGCGGCATAGCTATGCCGAAGTGATGCAGCGCTGGGGTTCGGACAAACCGGATCTGCGTATCGAGGGCATGGAGCTGCAGGATCTTTCGGGGCCACTTCAAGGAACCGGTTTTGCACCTTACGAAGCAGTGCTGTCAGCAGGTGGTGATATCAGGGGCGTCGTCGTCAGCGGTGGCGCAGGCACGTCGCGAAAAGTGCTCGACGATCTGCAGGAGTTCGCCAAGCGCTATGGAGCCGGCGCGCTGGCCTGGATCAAGCTCGGCGATGAACTCAGTTCATCCCTGCTGAAAGCGCTGGGCGAGGACACAGTGAAACAGTTGGCGACCACGGCGAAAGCGCAAAAAGGTGACGCGATTTTGATTGTGGCCGGGAAGGCAAAAGTGGTGACGGCCAGTCTCGGTGCTTTGCGCAACGAGATCGCGCGCAGAGAAAACCTGGTTCCTGAGGGAGCTTTTGCGCCGTTGTGGGTGACTGAATTCCCGATGTTTGAACATCATGAAGAAGACGGACGCTATTACTCGATGCACCATCCCTTTACCTCGCCCATTGACGAGGACTTGCCTTTGCTGGTCCAGGCGGTGGAAGAGGGGCAGGAGCATTTGTTTGGACGAATTCGGGCGCGGGCGTACGACGCCGTAATCAATGGAGTGGAAGTCGCCGGCGGATCGATCCGTATTCATCGACGTGATATTCAGAACGTCGTTTTCAAAGCTCTTGGCATGAGCGAAGAGAATGCGCGCGAACGCTTTGGTTTCTTTCTCGATGCGTTGGCTTTTGGCACTCCACCGCATGGCGGCATAGCGTCAGGCATTGAACGGCTGATGATGGTCCTGGTTCCCACGGACAACATTCGCGACGTCATGGCCTTCCCGAAAACTGCTTCGGCTGCTGATCTGATGATCGACGCGCCGGGTGAAGTTGATCAAAGGCAATTAGGGGAACTTCATTTGAGAGTGGTTTAGGGTCCCTTTCCGAAGTCGTTGAAAATTCACTAAGCGAAAGCGGCTTTGATTTTTCATGGAGGCTGCGCCTGCGGGGGCGATCAATTGAGCAGCCTCAGTTCAATGATCGTCCATCGGCAAGGCGGAGCCTTAACGCGCTGTGCGGCGGCAGGGCCGCGCAAAATTCTAACTGAATGCTGATCCTGACTATCGGCCAGTCCAGGCAAATCATTTCGCATGCATGCGAGAGCGATCCCGCTGAATGCTGTGGGTTGGTCGGTGGCTCGAGCGACGGCCGAGCAATAAATATTTATCCTCTACAAAACGTCGCTGCCACTCCGCTCATTACCTACGAAGCAGCCCCCGAAGAGCTCTTCTCCGCTCAAAAGCTAATGCGCGAGCGAGGCGAGCAGTTGGTGGCGATTTATCACTCTCATCCGCGGTCGGTTGAGCCCTTACCTTCAGACACCGATGTGCGACTCGCTTATTATCCCGATACGTTTTATTTGATCGTGGGGCTGGCAGGTCACGAACCGGTCTTGCGGGCCTTTCGTATTTCGGAAAAAGAACAGCGCTGGGACGAGGTTGAGTATGAGATTAGGGACGAGTAAGATGTGAAACTACGGGTCTTTAGCGAGCGTAATCCCCATGGCATGATGGAACCAAAGCGGACCAAATACGATACCAATCCACTCGATCCGGACGTGGCGAGAAAGACTGAACAGGTCTGGGGCGAAGGCGAGGATGTCCCCACGACCGGTGCGGTCAAAGGCGCTACCACGCCGGTTGGTCCACGCGCGAACCAGAACGGGCGCGGTGATGTTTATTCGGAAGCTCCCACGCGCACGTTTGATGCTCCGCCTGCGAGTGATTCTTCTTACCCTTCGGTGTTTGTGCCGCCTACGTATGCCCCGCCGGCTGAGGTCTATAAGCCGCCGCAAAGTCCCTATCCCCAGCCGATCGTTCAATCGCCGGCATCACGTAACGTCACCGGCTTGGGCCTTCCGGAAAAATGGGCAGTGATGCTGCCGTACGCGCCGTACATCGGTGTCGTGGCCTCGATCCTGGAATTGATTTTGGTGCCGCGCAACGAAGTTAGAGTGCGCGGTCACGCCTCACAGGCGCTGGCATTGCACATTGCCATTGTGGCAATTGGGATGATGTTTGGCGTTCTCGGGGCGATAACCGGCAGTTCCGCGGGGGGATCGATCTTCAGGTTTGCCGCGTTTGTCTTTCTAATCATCTCGTTGATTCGCGTCGGCCAAGGCGCCACCCACCGCATTGCACCCTTAACTGACCCGGCAGACTGGCTGAACAAGCACATCGAGCCTCGCAAGTAGACGGCGACGCCAACTTCTCTGGCACCCCCATTGCCTCGCTGATTGGGCTGGCTCGAAAAGTCAGCCACTTACAGGGTTGTCGCTCAGGAACAGTCCTCGTACCGTGCATCGACGTTGCGATTTGGTGCAAATTAATAGAGACAGCGCCCTTTGGAGGTCAGCATGTTTAGGACGAAGTATTTGGGAACTCAACGATTCATGGCCGGTCTCGCTCTGGCAGCGATTTTTCTCCTGCCGCTTTCGGTTTTTTCTCAGACAAAAATCAGTTATCACAGCAATAAGTTCAAACCGGAGGACGATTTCAAGCTGGGGCGGCAAGCGGCGCAGGAAGCTGAAAAACAGATGCCGGTTTTGCGGGACCGTGAAGCAACTGATTATGTGTCGACCGTGGGTCAGCGACTAGTGGCGGCGATTCCGCCGGAGTTTCAGCATCCGGAATTCCAATACTATTTCAAGATTCTCAACATCAGCGATATCAATGCCTTTGCGCTTCCCGGTGGGCCAATGTACTTGAACCGCGGCATGATTGAAGCCGCGCGCAACGAAGGTGAGATGGCGGGTGTAATGGCGCACGAGCTGAGCCATGTGGCCCTGCGTCACGGAACCGCGCAGGCAACGAAGGGACAGAAGTACGGCTTGCTGGCTGGGATCCTGGGAATCGGCGGACAAGTCCTGGGGGGACCGCTGGGAGCAGCGGCTCAACTGGGCGCTCAGGGTGTGGGTGTTTATTTTCTTAAGTTCAGTCGCGAATATGAAACCGAAGCTGACGTCCTCGGCGCCCAGATCATGGCGCGAGCTAACTATGATCCACAGGATTTGGCCAACATGTTTCGGACCATTGAACGAGTAAGCGGCGGCGGTGGAGGCGGCTTCTCAAGCGATCACCCGAGTCCACAGAATCGCTACGCGCGCATCAATCAGGAAGCGCAGTATCTGCGGGTGTCGAACCCGATCAAGACCTCGAGAGATTTTGAACGTATTCAGGCGCGGCTGCGCGGCATGCCCAAAGCTTTGACAACCGAACAGGTCGCGCGCGGCGGACAACAGTATCCGGTTGAGAATGATGACCGCTATCCGGAGAATGGTGATCCACGCAACAACGATAGTCGTTATCCGACTAATCAGCCGGTAGGACGCGTCTCAGTCCCGTCGTCACGCTCGCGGAATTACGCGCCGCTTGGTGTGCTGCGGGTGAGCGTGCCTGACAATTGGCGCGAACTCAATGACGGCAATAACTCGGTGTGGTTCGTACCTGAAGGCGGCTATGGACAGGTGCGGGGCCAGGCTGTGTTCACTCATGGTATTAACTTCACCGTCGTTCCGTCGCAGGGAGGTTTGCAGGCGACGATGAATCAGATGATCAATAATTGGTTGCAGGGCAATTCCAATATGCGCCAAATCGGCAGGGCGCAGGGGAGCAACTCTGGTAGACGTTACTGGCTGTCGACTCGTTTCCGAAACAGGAATGAAGCCACCGGACAGAACGAAACAGTTGCACTGTTCGCCACGCAGTTAAGCAATGGCAACACGCTTTTCATTTCTACGGTGGTGCCGCAGACTGACGCGGCTGATTTTCAAGCGACGTTTGATCGCATCATGAATTCCGTGCAGATTAACGATTAAGGAAATGTGCGGCGTCAATGTGGCACGGGCGTCTCCGCCAGTGATTCCGTGGCGTCAAGCCTCTTGGGAAGATTCACGGGCGGGACGCCCGCGCCACGTGACGCCGGCGCCAAGTTAAGTCTTCAGCTTTGCTTTCTGCCAGAGTGCTTCCAGTTCATCGAGCGTGGTGGCTGCGAATTCCTGTCCGCGCGCGCGCAGTGTTTCTTCGATATGATTGAAGCGGCGACGAAACTTGCGATTAGTAAGCTTCATCGCGGCTTCAGGTTCAACCTTTAAACGCCGCGCGATGTTCGTCACGGCAAACAACAAGTCACCCACTTCTTCCCGCACGTGAGCATGATCGCCTTCAGTGTGCGATTCCTCATGCGCAACGACCGCCGCCCGCAGTTCCTCCACCTCTTCCTGAATCTTGGCAAAGATGTCTTCAATATGCTGCCAATCAAATCCCACGCGCGCGGCTTTGGTTGAGAGTTGGTGCGCTTCCATTAATGCGGGAGCCTTGCTGGATATGCCGTCAAGCAACGACGCCACTTTCGCATCGTCTTTACCCGCCTGGCGTTTCTCTTCAGCCTTGATGGCTTCCCACGAGCGCAACACCTCGGTGGTTGTATCTGCCCTGGCGTCGCCAAAAACGTGAGGATGTCGCCGCACCATCTTTGCATGAACGGTCGCGATAACATCGTCGATCGAAAAGTCCCCGCGCTCTTTGGCGACCTGCGCATAAAACACGATCTGAAATAAAAGATCCCCGAGCTCGTCTCGCAGGTTGCCGGCGCGCCCCTCAGTTGCTTCTTCAACGGCTTCGAAGGTTTCGTAAGCTTCTTCCAATAACATTGGGGCAAGAGTCGCGTAGGTCTGTTCCCGGTCCCAGGGGCAGCCCTCGGGCGAGCGCAAGCGGTCCATCAAGGCGACAAGATCCGCGAAGGTTTTCGTCATAAGGCTCGCCAGTGTACAACAGGCTGCCAGCCTGTTGCTGGCCGGGGAACGATTGACCAACATCTGCAGGCTGGCAGCCTGCAGTACAAATCCGCCTGTGTTGCGGGCGTTGAAGTTAGAATGTTAGGATCTCACGCAAATCAACGAGCCCACAAAAAGGATGGTTTACGCGTTGCCTTATTGGGCAGGGCGTTTAAGAAAATGGACGAAGAGCAAGCAACATTTAAGGTAACCGATCGCCGGCTATTTAACGCCGATGGATCACCGCGGGATCTGAGCCCCGAAGAGAAGACCGAAACGGCCGCCAGGCCGGAGCCCATTGACCCTCCGGGCAATACGCAAGCTGAGCCGGCGACCGAACCCCCTTCGCAGCCGGTTGCCGCGGAACCTGCCCCCATTCCTCGAGCCGTCACTGATGAGGGCGTAATCGCAGGCGAAGAAGAGTTTACCGAAGCCGATATTCCTGACGCTCACGATCCGGCGGGCTTTGTGAACTTTGCGATGTCGATTGCTTCAAATGCGGCCTCGGCCCTCGGCATGATGGAACATCCGGTAACGCACAAGCGAGAGGTCGACCTCGAACTGGGCAAGCACTGGATCGATGTGCTGGGGATGTTGCAAAAAAAGACCGCGGGAAATCTTTCACCTCCCGAAGCTCAGATTCTCGAAAGCTGGCTGGCTGATCTGCGTATGCAATATGTTTCCCTGAGTGGTCCCGGGGCCGCGAAGACCGCCTATACCGGCCGCGACATCATCGGCGGGAAATAGAACCGGAACTTTGTTCCTTGATCTTAGTCCTTTGTGCTTCGCTGCAGGCGGGTCCGTTTCAAAGACAACGCGAGAACAAAGTACAAAGAACCAGGTACAAAGCTCCTCCGATCTTATGAAGCTCACCTTCCTTGGTACCGGCACTTCAACAGGAGTTCCCTCGATTGGCTGCGAGTGCGAAACGTGCCTTTCCGATGATCCGCGTGACAAGCGGCTGCGGGTTTCGATCATCATCGAGCACAACGGTCAAACCATTCTCGTCGACACCTCTTCGGACTTTCGTCAACAAGCACTGCGTTTTGGATTGAAGCGAGTGGATGCTGTGCTTATTACGCATTGTCATGCCGATCACATTTTTGGTTTGGATGACATACGCCCGCTGAATTTCCGTTATGGCGCGCTCGGTGTGTACGCTAACGAGCGCGCCTGGCCTGATATCCGGCGCATCTTCAAATACATTTTCCAACCCACATATTTCGGCGGGGGTTTACCGCAGGTAATTCCTCACACGGTCGTGGCCGGCGCGCCGTTTTGCCTGGGGAAAGATCTGGAGGTTACACCGCTCGAAGTTATTCACGGACGGTTGCCGGTCATGTCGTATCGCTTCAATGACTTTGCCTATGCCACCGACTTGAGCGAAATTCCTCCGGCCACAATGGAGGCGCTGCGAGGGCTTGATGTTTTCGTACTCGACTGTTTGCGTTTCAACGAGCACCCGACCCACCTGTGGCTTGATAAGGCGCTGGCGTACATTGCCGAATTGAAACCCCGCCGGGCGTTCTTCACGCACATGGCCCACGACGTCATGCATGAACGCGATTCAGCTAAACTGCCGGCGGGCGTTGAATGGGCCTACGATGGCCTGGTAGTAGAAGCGTAGGGGCGGACCCATGTGTCCGCCCGTTGATGGCAAAAGGGACCTCGACCCGCAGGGCGGACACGCAGGTCTGCCCCCTACTTCATGCGTCTTTTTCACGGCACTGACAACGCAGAAATCCAGCGCCCCACGGTGCTGACCCTGGGCGTGTTTGATGGCTTGCACCTGGGCCATCAATTAGTCATGCGCACTGTCAGTGAACGTGCCCGGGTGACCGGTGCGGTCCCCACAGTCATTACCTTCGATCCACATCCGCGGGCAGTCCTGCATCCCGAATCAGCGCCACCCTTGCTACAAACGCTCGATCAAAAAGTGGAAGGCTTTGGTGTGCTGGGAATCGAGCAGGCGATCGTCATTAACTTCACGAAAGAATTCTCGCTGATTCGCGCTGAGGATTTTTTGCGAGACGTCGTCAAGGAACGGTTGCAGGCCAGGGAAGTTTATCTGGGCAGCGGCTTTGCCTTCGGACATGATCGTGAAGGTCACATCGACTTGTTGCGTAAGACGAGCAAGGAACTTGGTTTCTTTGCCGACGAAGTTCCCGAAGTGCAACTGCGCAATCAGCGGGTTAGTTCGAGCCGGATTCGCGGACTTCTGGCCGAGGGTAAGGTAAATCTGGCGCGGCGCATGCTGGGCCGGCCTTACGGTGTTGAGG
Source organism: Acidobacteriota bacterium (assembly GCA_025463135.1). Taxonomy (GTDB): domain Bacteria; phylum Acidobacteriota; class Blastocatellia; order Pyrinomonadales; family Pyrinomonadaceae; genus JAOAPY01. The sequence continues at coordinate 19,428 of JAOAPY010000038.1, read as the reverse complement.
CTCGCGTGGAGCATGGCGCAGAGCGGGGTCGCACCCTCGGTTTTCCTACAGCCAACCTGCATCCACGCAACCGCGTCATACCCCGGAACGGCGTTTACGTCACCGGAACGCTAATTGAAGGACAATGGCGTCGGAGCGTAACAAACGTGGGCCTGCGGCCGACATTTACCAGCGATGCGGAACCTTCGGTCGAGACGTTCGTAATGGATTGGGACGGTGATCTGTACGGGGATGTGGTGCGCGTACGGTTTTTGCACCGCTTGAGAGACGAAAAGAAATTCAGCTCGATCTCGGAATTGAGCGCCCAGATTGAAAACGATATTGGTTGCGCGAATAACTATTTCGAACGGTCGGGAGCACGGAACACATTGGAAATCGTTTAAAGAATCAGGAGCACCACGCGCCCACGGAGGTGGTGCTAAGTAGCGATGATCAGCACTGAACAGGCACTTGTGCCGACAACACCCCAACCAACGAGGCCCGCTGGAACACACGGGCAGCGGATGGCGCTCACGCCGGCGATAAAGGATGCCAGGGTACAGACGGAAGCCAAACCTGTAGCACCCCTGAGCGACGAACTTGTGAATGCAATCCTGAAGGGCCGCGGCCTGCGCGGCTGGCTGCGCGCTGCGAATATCGGCCGGGTCCTGGGACTCCTCTCACTTTATCTTTTTCTCGACACCTATGACGTGCGCGCCAACTTTACGCGGCGCTCCGCCGATCGCAAACGCGAAGAAGCGAAGGTGCGCGGACAGCGGGCCCAGTTTCAGGAATGGACCCGCGAGCTGGATCGCCGGTTCGTTGACGGCTCGATCCGCGCTCTGCGTTTTCTTGTTTTCCGCGGCGCCGACGGCTCGTCCAAAAAAGAAGGACGTTTGGCGAAGCAGGCCGCGTGGCTGCGCGAAAGCCTGATTGACCTGGGACCAACCTTCATCAAGATCGGACAAGCACTTGGCACCCGCGCCGATCTTTTGCCGTTAGCCTACGTCAAAGAATTAGCTCGCCTTCAGGATCAGGTGCCGGCATTTCCCACGACTGAAGCATACGCGCGCATCGAGTCGGAGCTGGGACAGACGCTGCAGCAGGCTTACGCCGAAATCGACGCCGAACCAATTGCCGCTGCTTCCCTGGGCCAGGTCTATCGCGCCCGCCTTCATTCCGGTAAAGAAGTGGCGGTCAAGGTGCAGCGACCCAATCTGGAAGCAATTCTGAGTTTCGATATCGCGGTCCTCTCACGAATGGTGCAGGCTGCCAATCGATTCTTTCCCAAAGCAAATGAGAACGCCGACTGGGAAGGAATGCTGCGCGAGTTCTATGTGACGATCTTCGAAGAGATCGACTATGTAAAAGAAGGACGCAACGCCGATCGCTTTCGCCGGAATTTTCGCGACTGGAAAGTCATTCGCGTACCCACGATCTACTGGACGCATACCAGTTCGCGTGTGCTGACGCTGGAATTCATTCGCGGCACGAAGGTGGTCGATATCGAAGCGTTGCGCGCGCGCCGCATCTCGCCAGTCAAAGTCAATCGCCTGCTGGTCAAGGCCTACTTGAAACAGTTGTTGGAGGATGGGTTCTTCCACGCCGATCCGCATCCGGGGAATTTGCTGGTGATGGACAGCGGACATCTGGCGTTCTTTGATTTCGGCATGGTGGGACGCATCACGCCGAAGCTGCAGTCGCAGATGATCGATGCCTTCTTTCACGTGGTCGGGAAAGACGTTCACGGCCTGGGCCAGGACATAATCAATTTGAACTTCCTAAAACCGGGCGTCGATGCCGAGATGGTGCGGCCGGTCGTCGAAGGACTGTTTCAGCACTATCTGAATCTGAAACTGGGCGAGGTGAATTTCAAGGAACTGACCTACGACTTGGCGGAAGTGGTTTATGAATATCCCTTCCGCTTGCCGGCCAACTTTACTTACGTGATGCGCGCGCTGATGACGCTGGAAGGCATTGGGATTGTGACCGATCCGGGGTTTAGCTTCTTTGAGACGGCGAAACCATTCGCGAAAGAGTTCATGCTGCGCAGGGAAGGAAAAGTTTTCCGCGAACTTATTTTCAACAAGCTGACCGGACGCGAGAACAATAACGGCAAGATCGAATGGGCCAAGGTCTGGAAGCTCACCAAGATGGCCGCCAGGATGTATTTGGAAAGGTAAGTGTCAAGTGGATTTGAGGCTGGAGGCTGAGTGGCAGACGAGATACTTTTTGAAGTACCAACGCCCCTCGGTTTCATGGTGCGAGTCTCAGGTAACTACTGGACTTTGATCGTCACGATCAAGCATCCTGTGATGCTCGGACGCGAAACTGACGTTCAGAACACACTGAAACAGCCAGACGAAATTCGGCAAAGTCGTAATGATCCGACCGTTTATTTGTTCTATAAGCTCGAACGTCCAAAACGCTGGATTTGCGCTGTTGTTAAGAGGTTGAATGGCGACGGTTTCCTGATTACGATGTTTCCGACCGATGCGATAAAGGAAGGTAAACTCATATGGAGCAACTGAAAGTATTTTACGATCGCACAGGGAACACTCTTACAGTCTGGTTTGGTGCACCTGAAGATGAATATGTCTGCGAAGAAACCGGCGACGAGGTAATCCTAATGAAGGATCGGCAGGGACACGTTATCGGATTTGAAAAGCTGAATTTTTCGGTTGCAACTGTTCCAAAGGAGTTGCGAGTTGACGTAGAAACAATTGGGGCCTGAACAAGCTGCCGGGGGAACGCCCTTGTTTCTGTCGGTTAGAAGAGCCCTCCCGCGACCTCCTACTTCTCTCTTTCACTTCTTATGTCAAATTGATAACGAGCGAGGGCGACTATTCGCCTTAAGCCCTCTTTAGCGTTATGCGGCAAATCCTCAATTTGAAGAAGTTTGAGAGCTTCATCATGAATGGCATCAAAGGCTTCACTCGCTAGTTTCTCTCTGGCCATGACTCTTTCTCCTGTCTAAGAATTGTTTTCGCTGCCGTTTGTTTGATTGATCGCCTGGGGCTTGCGCCCCAGGCTTTATGCTGTCGCCTGCTTCGCAGGCTGAAGACAAATGTGAGGAACTAACCTTACCGCTCGGCCTTCTCGCCGTTGGTGGCCGGCAGATTCATCTGGTTGCGGAAGAGATTCAACAGCAACAGCGTGCCAATGCCGCCGCCGCTGCCTTCGTTTCCTCCACCGGAAGCCATGATGTCCGGAGTGATACGCACACCTTTCTCGCCAATCACTTTCAGCACTTCGACCAAAGCCACTCCCTGGGCGCCGAGCGCGTTGACTTGCTCGCGATAGGCAACGCCCTGTGCTTCACCCATCAGCCGCACCTTCTCGGCTTCGGCTTTGCCGGTTTGCAGAATGTAGTGAGCTTCGCCTTCGCCCTCGGCCCGGCGCTGTTCGGCGCGCTTGCCGGATATTTCGACACCCACCGTGGCCTGCATCAGGTCTTTCTGGTTATCGGCTTGCGACTTCGTGCGTTCCAGTTGGATGCGCTTGTCCTCAGCCTCGCGTTGCGCGTTGTACATGCTCTGGCGCTGTTCCGCGAGAATTTTTTCGGTCTGTGTTTTCATCAGCTCTTCGGGCAGGTGAATGTGGCAGATGAGGACGTTGACGACATCGACGTGATACTTCAACAGGTGCGCGCGCACGCGGGCTTCGGCGCGTTCCTGTTCTTCATGTCGGTTTTGCAGGTAAGCCATCGCCGATGATTCCGAAGCCTGGTTGCGGAAGATCGAGTCAATCAGCGGATGCATCACGTTTTGAATCAAGCGTTCGATGCCGCCGATCTTCGCGACCATGAAGGGAGCATCTTCCGGCTTGACGCGAAACACAACGCGCACTTCCAACTGCATCGTAAAGCCGTCTTTCGAGATCACTTCAAACGGGTTGAAGGTGTTAACGACTTCGCCCGAAGTCCACTCCACCGTCTGGTTGGTCGTGGGAATGATGATGGGCGTAATGGCCAGTGTGTTGACGTAGTAGCGGCCGGGACCGACTACCGTTTCCTGAATGCCGCGATAGCCCTCGGGTACGACATAGGCTTCGTGCGCGCCTTCATCAAGGCGCCGATCCGCCGGGTCACCGTTCAGCAATTCGCTCTTTATTTCTTCCGCGTCGGCCTTATCGAGATGGACGGCGGATTGCGCGGCCTGTTCTTTTTCTTCGCGCTCCATGCGCTCGCGAACTTTCGCGGCCATCTGGCGACGAATATCGTCGGATGGGTCTTTGCCGGTGTTCGAGACGATCACGGCAACCTCGCCCGGCTTCACCTCTTTTGCCGATTCGAGAATGACCTTGAAAAGCAACGGGTTGATGTAATAGGTGCCGGGCAGCAGGATGTCCTTCTGCGGACCGCGCTGTCCCTTACCGTCGATGAATTCATGTCCATCCTGGAAGTTGTCGTGGCCTGCAACCGATTCGGCAACATAGTCGCCGGGATTCAAAGGCGAACCATCCAACGCTTCAACGAGACCAATCTGGTTCTCATTAATCACGGTGGCATCGTAAAGCCTGATCGTAAACAGTCCGGGCTTTACGTCCGTGCCGCCTTCCAACGGCACCGACTGCGTCAGGATGCGATACGTCCCCGGCGTCAGGATGTCGACCTGCGGACCGCGTTGGCCGCCCGACGAAGAGAACAGTTCGGCATTCTGAAAGCTGAGGTGCCCGGCGATGGCTTTCGCGAGCAAGCGGCCCGCGTCGAGCGGCGCGCCGTCGGCGGCCATGATGATTCCGACTTTGCCCTGGGGAATAACCGTCGTCTTGGCAACTGAAACTCTGAACAGGTAAGGATGGATGGGCCACAAGCCCGGCGGGAGTGTCCGCAGTTGAATGCCTTTCACTCCGCCTTGCTTGATGAACGCGATCGGATCCTGAAAATTATTGTGCGCATTCTGAGCACGATCGGGTGCGAAGATGCGGCCAGGGGCCATCGGCTCGCCGTCGATCGCTTCGACAATTCCCAACTCGTCGGCGCCAATTTCAATCAGAGGAACTTTGCGGACTACCTTCTCAAACGGAAAACGGATCAGGTGCAGGCCGGGTTTGAGCACGTCTGCCTGAATGCCGACTTCGCCTTCGGTCGCGACCACCCGACCCGGGGGCATCTTCGAACCGAAATAGCGCCGTTCTTTAATGGCGATCTCTCTTGCCCCGACATTTACCAGGATGCGATTCAGAATGATCAGCAACACGATCAAAAGGACAAAACCGATCACGAGGACAGGGAGCAGTGTAAAGATATCGAAGTTCATAATTTTTAGACCTCACCCTTCAGAGGTTGGGAGAAAATGGAGTTCATTTAGTAACGCGCATCGCGCTTTCCAGTTCGCGACGTGCTTTTGCGAGGGCCCGCTTCAAAACGAAGCCGGCGCCGGAACTTCTCGTTTGCGTAGAAAGGACCCAATACTCTCCGTCAAAGAGAGCGCGCAACTCCGCGGCTGAAACATCGGCCAACAATCCCTGTCTCCAGAAATTCAAAGCGGCGGCGACGGTGCCTTGATAAAGCCGGGCATCATCCGCGAGGGCCGTAATGTGCAGCGTCCTGGGTGTCGAGCAGCGGTCGGGCGCGCTTGACCATGACTTGATCGTTGCCTGCGCCAATTCGCTATTGACCGGCAATTCGTTGCCTATGATGTAGGAAAGCACTGAAAGCAGCTTGGCATCGGAATCGGCTTGCTTTACCAGCGCTGTCAGTATCTCACCATAAGTCTGCGGGTCAAAGGTTCGGTGCGCCTCTTCCGCGGCTGTGTTGTCGCCGGCGAGAGCCCGTGCAAGCAACAGCTCGCGTTGAGTTGCCAAATCGTCTGTGTTGCCCTCTGGATCTGAATTCACGGTCTCGCCAAAAAGGCGGCTGGCCGCTGGAGGTGGAAGATAGGCGGGAGAATTCTCGAAGGTTTCGATCTTCCTGGTTGCAGGTTTCTGCCAGAAATACAAGGCGACAACCAGGAAAGCGAGCAGAACGATGGAAGTGAAAAGAAAAGTGACCATTCAGGCCTGGGCGCTGTTATTCAAAATTTTGCCGCGCCGGGCGATTTATCATACGTTAGGGTCAACAGAAAGGTTCTGCCCCTGCGCGATTGGCGATTGTCCCGATAGTTTAGAAAGCGCACGGGTGGTCCCGACGCGCGTAACCCTCCACTTCCATTTGAACCTTTCGCACGCGGGCGCACAAGTGCGCTTTCTAGACGAAACGAATACAACAGGCTGGCAGCGCGTTGTACTAACGAATCGCTTTGAAGAATAGCGGATAAGTCGCGATGGATTGACCACGGTATTGGGGCCGAAAGCCGAAGAGAATGATGCTGCCTTCGCCCAGAGTGACTTCGACAAGCGCGGCTTTGCCCTTGATACGTTCACCGCCTAACAGCCAGCCGGAAAGCAAAGGATCTTTGTCCTTCGGGTACCAGCCGATGACGTGTACTTGTGGCATCGGCGTCTCGCCGATGTTGGCGTGCTTGTCGCGAACGCCCACGGGCGAGACGCCGGTGCCACTTAACGCTCGCGTGACACTCAACACTTCGAACACGGGCGAATCTTCGGCCCAGGCAACTGATTCTTTGGACATGCCGGCGGCAATGGGATTTGAAGTGTCGAGCGCAAGGCGCAGGATTGATCCGGGAACATAGAATTCTGTGTGCGGTAAACCCGCCACCACATCACGCAGCGGCAGTTTGAATTGATCGATCGCAAAGTCGGAAGCACGATTCAAACAAACAACCGTGCCGCCTTGCTCCACAAACTCGCGCAAAGCCTTGACCCCCTTTTCACCGAGGCCTCCAACATATTCCGATGGCATCGTTCCGGATTTATATCCGGTGAGAATCGAGGCCGGCAATTGATCAGGAATTACGATCGATTCGAACTTCTGCCGTAGATTCCCGGCTCGTACCTCGCGATCTTCCAGCGCAACGTAATTCGTGCATCCCTGCTTATCAAGCACCCAACGGGTCCACCCTTCATCCATTGACGGAACATGCGATCGGTAAACTCCGCGCAGCGCTCCATCCCCACAGCCGCCATTCCTGCCCTGCGGTTCTGTCTGCAACTTCGCATAATGGATAGGCCCAAACACAGGCTTGACTTCGACCCCCATCAGTAACGAAAGCGTATGCGCTGTAACATCGTAAGGCGCGATCGGTTTGCCCAAAGCGTCTCGTAAATCAGGATAGCGCTGCACCTGGAGCAGGGCCCTGGCAAATGCCGAATAAGGTTGATTCATGGAGATGACTTCGGTGCCGGCCGGGTAGACTCTTCCTTGCAGGACGAAGCGACGGGTTGCCTCAGTTTCCACGGCGCCGGTCTCCAGGATTCCCAGAAGATGGTCCGAGCTTTTTGCTCCCAATAAATTAGTAAATCTTTGTTCGCTTGCTGAAGGCAGAACAAGCAAAGCGGTCAGTTCACCCCTCCTGCGATTACGCACTGCCTCTATTCCAATCTCATAAAATCTCTGGAGCCACTGCTCGCGGTTCTGCGCGGCGTGCTTTAGCAAAAAGAGAGCTGCCGAGGTCATGTGATTGGTGATGTCGCGAATGTGCCACTCGCCGCCTTGCCACACGGGACCGAAATTCGCGGCCACTTTGCGCGGATCGTAACCTTCGCCGGGACGCAATTGATCGAACTTGACGTTGATTGGCGTAGCAAGTCGGCACGACGCAGTCTCCGACAGGATGCGCACGCCGCCGTGATAATGCGAGTACGCGCGTGACGGTGACCAGGCGTCATAGGTCGAATCCGTCGTTATCCCTTTGAATCCGGCGGCGCGCATTTCCCGCGCCATGTAGTTTCCGAGTTCGGTATAGCCCTCGACAATTTGTTTCGGGACGTTTGGCTCCACAGGTTTCATGTACGGCGGCAGAAACAGACGCGAACCAAACTCGCCCTGTTGATGAATGTCGTGGACGATCTGCGGATGCCAGACGTTGTGAATTTTATCTACCGTAATCTGAGTCTCAACCTGGGTAAACGCATACCAGTCGCGATTGTCATCATGGCCCGTGTACTTGTGATAAAGCTCCGGCGGGTCCGTGCCTTCATAGGGCGTGCCGAGAGTTTTGTCGTACCACTTTTTCACGATGTCCACGCCGTCCGGATTCAGCGAGGGCACCAGCAGGATGATCGTGTTGTCGAGGATCTCCTTTATCTCCGGATCATTCGACGAAGCCAGACGATGCGCGATGAGCATGCTCGAGAGGTATGAACCGACTTCGGTGGAGTGTATGCCACAAGTGATCAAGACGATCGTCTTGCCTCTTTTGATCAGTTCCGCCGCTTTCGCATCAGGGTTGCGACCAAGCTTGCGCGGGTCGGCGAGCTGTTCCTGAATGCTTCGACACTCATCGAGTCGCGCCAGGTTCTCAGGCGCGCTGATGGTTGCCATTACAAAGGGCGCTCCCATTGTCGTCTTGCCCAGCTCAGCAAACTGAACTCGATCACTCGCGGCGTCGAGTCTTTGAAAATACTCGAGAACTTTTTGCCAGCTCGCCAGCTTACGGTCGTCACCGGGGTGAAAGCTCAGCACATCTTCCGGCGCGGGAATTTGAGAAGACGCCGCGGTTGCGATGGTTCCTGTGGCCGGAACTTCGCTGCCGAAGCCGGCACCAATGCTAACAATGAAGACCGAGCAGAAGGCGGCGATCAAGGTTCGTATTTTGTTTGGTTGCATTCAATCTCCGCGGGCAAATTATACGAAGCCACTGATATCACGGCGACGATGAGCAATCAACAATAATTACAAGTGCTTAGAGAGCCGACGTAAGTCGCATAGACTGAAGTCTGTGCCACCGCGGCCCTTGCCAACCACTATGGACCAATGCTCATCATACAATCCGCTTGCCCTGTTTCGGCTCGCGCGTGTAAAGTAGCGAGGACTTAAGCAAACCCCGCGCTCTCCCTGTACCAAATTTGTTGGAGGTCAATAGATGTCTTCTGAAAGCATCGGCGCCAACGAGCGTTCGAACCTGGAGTCGTCGAATCCATACCTGGCAACGTTTAGGCCGTACATACCCGCCGGCGTGACACTGCCGGAACTGACTCCGTTGCCGCTCCTTATTGGAACCCTGTTGGGCATGGTGTTCGGCGCCTCCTCGCTCTATTTAGTACTGAAGGTGGGTCTGACTGTCAGTGCCTCAATACCGGTGGCCGTGATCTCGATCACAATCTTTCGATTGTTCTCGAAGTTTGGTTTGCGCGACGCGACCATTCTCGAGAACAACATCGTGCAGACGGCAGGCTCTGCAGGTGAATCGATTGCCTTCGGCGTAGGTGTGACGATGCCCGCGATCATGATTCTGGGACTGGATCTGGAATTCACACGCGTGATGTTGGTGGCGATGCTGGGTGGACTGCTTGGGATCCTGATGATGATTCCACTGCGGCGAGCGCTGATTGTGGCCCAACATGGTTATTTGAAATACCCCGAAGGCACAGCTTGCGCGGAAGTTTTGAAAGCCGGCGCCTCAGCCGAGTCGCGAGCCGCGGCCGCCAAAGGCGCCGAGGGCCATGAAGGCATAGTGGATGAAGGCGAATCAACCGGAGCCAAGACGATCTTTGCGGGACTCGGTGTCGGTTTTCTTTACCAGGTTCTGATGACGGGCTTTAAGGGGTGGAAAGACACGCCAGAGAAAGTCTTTGGCGCGCCGTTCAAAGCCGGCTCGATCTCGGCGGAAATCTCTCCAGCACTTTTGGGGGTCGGGTACATCATCGGTCCTAGGATCGCCTCGATCATGTGTGCCGGTGGTGTGCTGGCTTATCTGGTCCTGATCCCTGCAATAAAATTCTTTGGCGAAGGAGCGACCGCCATCCTGCCACCGGGAACTGTTCCCATTAGTGAAATGAGTCCCGGTCAGATTCGCGGCGCTTACGTGCTTTACATTGGAGCAGGCGCCGTCGCAGCCGGTGGCATCATCAGCCTGTTTCGCTCGCTGCCGACAATCTGGAGCGGATTAAAGGGTGGTCTTGCCGATCTTCGGGGAGGCCAGGCGGCCACGGACAATGCGCCGCGAACAGATCAGGATCTTTCCATGAAGTTTGTGATCGGCGGGATCATCGCGCTGCTGGGCCTGATTATGATCTTTCCGCAGTTGAATCTGCGCTGGAACATCCTGGGCGCAATTCTGATCGTTGCCTTTGGCTTTCTGTTTGTCACGGTTTCCTCGCGCCTTACTGGAGAGATCGGTTCATCTTCAAATCCGATTTCCGGCATGACAGTAGCGACGCTGCTGTTAACGTGCTTGATTTTCTTGTTGATCGGTTGGACTGGACCATCGTATTACATTACGGCCCTTTCCATCGGCGGCATTGTTTGCATCGCTTCATCAAATGGCGGCACAACCTCACAGGATCTAAAGACGGGATTCCTGATTGGCTCAACACCAAGGCTACAGCAGATTGCCATCCTGGTCGGCGCCTTTGCTTCGGCGTTGATCCTGGGGCCGATTTTATTGCTCCTAAACGATTCAGCGACCGTCTATGTGCCGCGTCTTAGTTTTGAAGCGGCTACCAGGAACGTGATGTTGGATCCGGCCAAAGCGAGTTCGCTGCCTGCTTTTGCGGATCAAATCAAGCCGTCCACACCGGGCAACTATCGCGTCCTGAAGAATGAAGCAGGCGCCTCGGCGGTTGCCGGTTTAGACCCGGGCCAGTACCTGGTCGATGGAGGCGGCAAAGTCGTTTATAAAGTCGAGGAAAATTTTCCCGCCACCTTGAAGACCGAGCCCGGCAACGCGGGCGCGCCTGAAAAACTAAAAGGCCCACAGGCTAACAGTGACAGTGGAATGTACCGGCCGTGGCACAAGACTGACACCATTGGTGGTCCAGCCGGACGTTACATGCTGAATGATCAGGGCGTCCCGATTTACCTCGCCGATCCCGGCATCAACGGTATCCACAAAGTGAGACCGGATGGATCGGCGGTAACGAAATACGATGCGCCCAAAGCCACGTTGATGTCGTACATCATCAAGGGCATCTTGAACCGGCAATTGCCCTGGGGCCTGGTCTTGTTGGGCGTGATGATAGCCATCGTTCTGGAAATGAGCGGAATACCCTCGCTGGCGTTTGCGGTAGGTGTGTATCTGCCGCTGTCGTCCTCCAGTCCGATTTTCATTGGCGGCCTGATTCGTTGGGGCGTCGATCGTTACCTGCGCAGCAAACTGAAGCACAAGAAACTCACCGAGGACCAACTGGTCGCTGAAACTGATAAGAGTCCCGGCGTGTTGATGGCTTCGGGATATATCGCGGGTGGCGCGCTGGCCGCCATTGTGATCGCCATCTTGCAGGGAGTACCGCGACAGGGCTTGGCAGACTTTAACAAGTCCGTCGAAGACTGGGCGACAAAGAATAATCCACTGTTCGGAGGAGCGAACGGCGATCTGTTATCGATGATTCCGTTTTTGATCCTGATGCTCTTGCTGTATCTGGTCGGACGTGAGGTTCTTCTCAGATCGAACGGCCATGGCAACAGTTCCTGACGATCGCAAGCGGTACTGAAAAAAATCCGTGAAGTGGCGAGGCGCGTTTGCGATAATTCACAAGCGCGCCTCGGATTTTTCGTAAACGAAGGAAGAATAAATAGATGTCTTATTTCAGAAGTTTCCCGCGGACACTTAGTTTGATCGCGGCTGTTTTGGTGCTTGCTCTGATCGGTTTCTCATCGACCGGCTTCGCGCAAAAGCCGCAACTCTCGCCCTCCGACACGGTGCGCGAGTTCTACAAAGCCATGCGCGAAAAAAGATTTCGCGAGGCGTTCGCCTTGTCGATCTACAAACCTGCGATCGAAGGATTGTCGGATCAGGAGTTTCAGTCCTTAAGACCTCAATTCAAGAATCTGAAAGACAAAGAGTTCGACGCTCTTCGCCCAACCTATCGGGGACTTTCACCCCAGGAGTTCGAAGATCTGCGCCCCGACTTTGACAACATGGCCGCGGTGATTCCTGACAAGGTGGAAATCAATGGCGAACAGATCAGTGGCGACATTGCAACCGTCTTTGTCAAAGTGGCCAGCCTGGAAGATCCCGCCGCCAAGCCTGAGCCGGTGACGCTAATCCGGGTTGATGGAGTGTGGATTATCGGCACGAAGGAGGATCAGGAGGTCGTCAAGAAGGCCTGCAATAATTTCTTTTTTAAGGCGCGCATCGATACCCATCATGGTGAGGTTACCTCGATGATGGCGCGGCTTAGTGTGGCCGAGCTTATCTACTCTCAACAGCACAATGGCGTGTTCGGCGATCTACCGGCGCTAATCGCCGCGGGTTTGATACCGAAGGATGTTGAAGGAACCGAATCGACTGGTTATCACTTTCGACTCACTGTCGGCAAAGATGCGAAAACATATACAGTCGCTGCTGAGCCGGCCCAATACGGTCGTACCGGCCGCCTGTCATTCTTTATGGACCACACCGGAGTTCGCAGCGGTGATAACGGTGGCAAACCCCTGAATGTCAAAGGCGAGCCCAATTAGAACCTGGGACCGCACGCTCCTGCGCGCGACTCCTCACCCGACAAGCCTGATCGAGGGCCAATTGAAGTGCCACCTCGCAGCCACCCCTCCGCAGAGGCCTCATTCACAAAAGCGCGGCCGCAAGCCGCCTTGGGCCAAAGCGGTGACCGGCCGTCGCACTCCAAATTAAGACACGACCGCTAACTTAATCATTGCACGCCCACTCCTCAAACTCTAGAATGGGTTCCCGATTATTATCCCCTATGCTTGCCCTTCCAATTTGATTCTATAGTGAACGCTATCGTTCTCGACCGTGAGGTGTAGATCGAATGCCGGAGTTGGCCCGCAGTATCGCCGCTCGTTTGCGCAAGTACTTCGGCGACCGCCGCCGCGCAGAACGGCTCAACGTGCAGCTGCCATTTGCCGTTTCGTTGTGGGATAAGCGACCTGACGGTAATGCGAGCCAAAGGTACGCACTCGACGGCCACACGCTGGATATCAGCGCCACGGGATTGGCTTTGCTGGTGCCGGCGATTCGCATTGGCGATCACTACCTGGCCGGCGAAGGGCGCGGCCTGCGTATCGAGCTTGCATTGCCGTTGGGCCCTATCGTAATTCAGGCGACTGCGGTGCGGTACGAGCGTTTGGATGAGGTTGAGTCAGAGAAGGGATATCTGATCGGCGTAAATATCACCGCGATGAGTGATCCTGATCGAGCGAGCTACGATGAATATTTAAGCGGTCTTCCGAGCAGGTGACGAGCACTGTATGCAGGCTGCCAGCCTGCGGGTTCCTCGATAAACAGTGTCCACCACCATCAACAGGCGGACAGGCTGTTGTACGACTCTTCACCCGAACCGTAGCCAGCCAAATGCGGCCGGTACATGAAAAGCAGGTTCGGGGGCGTGCGTCGGTCTCCAGGCAAGATAGCCGCGCGTTGGTCCGCTCCCGACGCACCGAAAAAGGTTCGCGCGCCAGCGTTCGCCCTGCTGAGGCTTGTGGATCCAATGGTCCCAGGGAATGCGCATCGCTATTGTCACGCGCTCTTTCTCTACGCGTGCTGCCGCCGTCATCCCCGAGTGAAATTCCCAGTCCGTATCACGCTTGTCAGGCATGGTATGAATCGCCAGGTCAATCCATTCTCCGGTCGGCGCCGCCTCAAACTCGAAATATCGTTCCGGCACCTGTAGGTCAGGCGCGAGAAAGATCTCGCAAACGTCGCGGTCCCACAATCCGAGCGTTTTCTTTTCTGTTTGCGGTTTGGGATTGACTACCAGGGGTTCAGCCTGGTGGCACACATAGCGGACGTAGATGGCGTCATTGGACCACAGTATTCTTGCCTCGGCACTGCGCTCGGGCGTGGCAGCTTTGCCCGACCAGTAGTGATCGATCTTAACCGGATGTGCCTTGGCCCACTCCGCGCTGTCGAACTGATTAGCGGACAAATCGTGCGAGCTGTAGTGTGCGTCGATGGTGTCGTTTGAGTTCATTGCTCAAATGCAATCAGGAATCTACTGGTTGGACTCGTTCCCGCTTTTGTTGCGCGCTTTGCGCCTCTGCGGGAGCTGTGTTTAGAGTAAGCGTACAGACCATTTTCCCGCAAACCCGCGAAGGAAGCAGCAAACAAGAAATCGTTTCGTCGTTCACCTTTCTGTCACTGATGAAGTGAGTCAAGACACGCGGCCAGCAACTGGTCCGGCTCGCTATTAAGAAACACCTGGGCGCCGGTTGGTTTGGAAAACTTCTCGAGCAGGTATTCGACTTCATCAGCGACTCCGCCGGTATTGGTCAAGCAACCGATTACCTTGCCTTCGTCGTGAGCGATCGTGAACTCGTTCAGAGATCCCATCGCCCCGGCGATAAAGAGCACGATGTCGCACGAGCGTACCAGGACCACGTTGCGTCCCTTTAGACCAAATCCTGTATAGATCAAAGCGTCGCAGGCGTCCGTCGGCAATTTATAGTTTTCGACATGCTCCTTTTCATTGCCCGCGGGTGAAATGCCGACATGAAACGCCCCGCCTGCCTGCGCCTTCTGGCCCACTGCGTAGACTACGCCGGTAGTGGCGCCGCTAAGCAGAATAACATCCCGGGCGGCAATTGCTCGCGCCAACGATTCAGCTTTGTCGCGCAGGAACTCTCCTGCGTCGCCCTCCGCTTCACTCGATGAACCCATGACTCCGACTTTAATCTTCATTGTAAAATTAGGTCTTTGGTCTTTGGCCTTCGGTCTTTGGGCTTTGACCCCTGATAGTGCGCGCGGCGGCGGTCATTCTAAGCTGTCTCATGATAAAGGCCCAAAGACCAAAGTCCAAAGACCAAAGACCAAAGTTCACGCGCTTTCAGTCTCCAGCTTTGGCTCTGCCGGCATCACTCGTTCGAGATGTTCCTCCTTACCCTGGTCCCACATACGCCTGGTGACGAACCACAGAATTCCCGGAACGAGGAAGAAAATTCCGATACCAATCGTCACCAGCCGAGGCGACCAGCCAAAGCGATCCAACATCTCGCCGGTGAGATAGTTGGATGCGGCCATCGTCAGCGTCAGCAGTGCGAGTTCAGCCGCGAATACCCGGCCACGGAAATTGTCTTCGACCCCGCGTTGTAGCAGCACGGTGGAAAAAACCCAGAGAATGCTGCCACCGGTATGGGCCAATCCCAGGACCAACAGCGCGAATAGGAAATTGCCGGAGCTGCCAAAAGCTATGTAGAACACACCGCCGATTAGGAACGAGATGCCGATGGACACCTGCATGCGGATGCGGCTTTCGCCGGCGATCCGTCGCGCGACAATCGGTCCCACCGCCGTGCCGATACCGCGCGCCGCAAACAAAACGCCGATCCCGGTGGCAGTACTGCGGCCCACGGGAAAGATTTTTTCTCCAAAGACTGCCAGCAGGGTGAGTATGCCGCCGCCCAAACCCCAGGCAGGTTTGACCAGGAGCAACGCCAGCACGCGCGGCCTGCGCTTCACGTACCGCATGCCTTCAACCGTCTGTGTGATTCCCAGGGCCTTGCCGACTGAGAGTTTTGATTTCTCGCGCGCCGGGCGTTTGGGAAAACGAATACTGGCGATGAAGACGGCGGATAGAACGTAAGACAGCGAATCGAGCACGAACGCGGCGTTCGTCCCAAAGACCCCGGCGACCACCCCGCCAATCGCGGCCCCGATCGTCAACATCGCCGACCACGTCACAGAGGAAATCGCATTGGCCGGCAATAGCTCGCGATCAGAAACAATTGAAGGCAGTGCGGCAGTGCGGGCCGGCTCAAAGAAGGTCGAGAATATCAGTTGCAGGACGGTGAGCACGTAGACCATCCATAACTGATCGGCGCGCCGCACAAACAAAAAACCAAGTACGACGACAGCGCGCAGCAAGTCCGAAAGGATCATGATCGTGCGCCGGCTGAAGCGATCCGCCAGCACGCCCGAGATTGGTCCAAAAATAAAGCTGGGCACAAATCGCGCGACCATCAGCAGACCGACATTTCGGCCTGAGCCCGTGAGATTCAAAATGATGGTGTACAGGGCGATCGTGTCAAACCAGTCGCCCATCTGGCTGACGACCTGGCCCAACCAGAGATTTCTAAACCCGCGGTTGCGCCGCAGCAATTCGAGATAGCCAACCGGGGCGTGCCCTCCTGGATTATTGATCGATTTAGCCAATAGACGTCCTTAACTAACCACGGCGGACCATGCCTTGCCGGTCCTGTGTGATCTTCGAAGTGAAGGGTGCCTTCCTTCGGTCAGGGTTGTCAAACTGGAGGTCACCAACCTGACCGAAGGTTCAATCTGACCATTCAATTTGCGCGCACTGCATGACCCCCAGCTCTAAGCACTTCGTGAAAGTAACGAAATCGATAGCAAAGTCAGCACTTTTCGTCACCTTGCGGCTCTCGAGGCTGCGGCACATCAATTGAGAAAGAGATAGCGCGGCTGGGAAGCTTTTGGGCTTCAACGGGTTCTCCGCACGAAGCCCGCAGCCGCAAAGTTATGAAAGTGTCAGGTCGTCAACAATGTTTCTGTCGTGAGGCAGTAACGCAGATTGAACCGGTCGCTCTTGCCCGCTTCCTGGCAGAAGCGATTGCTGAATTAGCTCCCAGCAGTCGCTTTTGCCCGGGACATTGGCGATCGAAACGAGGGCGTAAAGCCGACAAAGAAGAGAGCGCAGCCAGTTTCGATATCGCAGGATCGACGAAGGAGCATACATGCATACGCCCGACGCCATTGGTTACCACCGAGCTTTGCGGCTTTACTGGGCTGTTCTGCTTGCCAGCCTGATAGGCGTTGGTGTCTGGACCGCGTACGAGTCGCCGAGCTTAACCGGCACCCAGTGGGTTCGGTCTTTGATCCCCCTGTTGCTGGCGGTTGGTATCTCTTATGGGGCACGTAGAGTTTTTCTTGACCGGCTGAGCATCCATGCCAATGAAGCAGAGGCCATGAGTCGTCTGCACCTATCTATTGCCGAGGCGCTGGCCACCGCAATCGATGCGAAGGATCAAACAACCCATTGTCATGTGCGACGAGTGCAGCTCTACGCCCAGGGAATGGGCGAAGCTTTTAAACTCTCAGCCGCGGAAATCGCTGCGCTCAGAAGTGGCGCCTTGCTGCACGATATCGGCAAGCTGGCGGTTCCCGCGCACATACTGAACAAACCCGGCCGGCTCACTCCCGCCGAGTTTGAAAAGATGAAGATCCATACGACAGTGGGCGCACAGATTCTTAGCCGCGTCGACTTTCCGTATCCCGTGGTCCCGATTGTCCGCCACCATCACGAGCAGTGGGATGGCTTGGGGTACCCCGACGGACTGGCTGGTGTTCAAATCCCCATCTCCGCGCGCATCTTTTCCGTGGTCGATTGTTTTGACTCCGTTCGTGAAGACCGTCCCTTTCGCCCGGGTATGACCAGGGACGAAGCGATCGCCTTATTGCGCCGCGGTTCAGGCACGCACTTTGACCCGGACGTTGTCGAGCGCTTTATCGAACACCTGCCGCGCTTTGAAGCCAAGATTACTGCGCAGGATTTACAGTCGCACAGCCGCGGCAACGATTGGCGTGAACCACTCAAGATGGCAAATGTTGACATTGCGCAGACGCGCGAGCGTGGTTGCTACATGGCTTATAACCAGATCAAGGACGCTGACCGCGAGGGTTATGCACTCTATGAGATTGCCCGCACGTTTGGTTCTTCGCTGGAACTGAAAGAAACGCTGGCGGTGCTGGTGGACAAGGTGGGCCATCTGGTTCCCTGGGATACCTGCGCGGTCTATTTGTACGACGAGCCGAAGGGCTATGCGACCGCGGCCCACGTCGTGGGCCAATACGCCGATCTGATTAAGACCAGGACCATATCTCCGGGCGAGGGAGTGACGGGCTTTGCGCTCGCGAATCGCAGTCCCGTTAATCAGCTAAATCCGAATCTGGATTTTGTCGACTTTCCACTACCGGGCAGCGTCTTTCGTTCCATGGCTGCGTTGCCTCTGTTCAAGGATGACGTGCTGATCGGCGCGCTGTCCGTTTATTCCGTTGAGTTGGACCAGTACACAGACGACCACATGCGCATGCTCGAGACGGTTACGCGTCTGGCGTCCGACGCTTTGACCAATGCGATGCATCACGCCGAAGCTGAATCAAATGCGCTGACGGATCCGCTGACTGGTTTGCCCAATCCGCGCTACATGGCGCTCAGGTTTGAGCAGGAAGCCGCGCGCGCGCGCCGTACCGGCCGCCCCTTCCAGGTGGTGATGCTGGATCTTGATGACTTCAAGCCGGTGAACGACAACTATGGCCATAAGGTCGGCGACAAGATGCTGCGCGAAGTGGCGCACCTGATACATGAGCAATTGCGCGAATACGATTTCCTGGCCCGCTATGCCGGTGATGAATTCGTCGCGATTGTGCAGGAGGTAGCCGATTCGCAGGTGGACGATCTGCGCTTTCGTATTGACGACGCGGTGGCGGGATTTTCTATGCACGTGCGCGGCGACAAGCATGCGCGCGTGGGTATTAGCGTGGGCACAGCCACCTTTGGCATCGACGGAGAGACGCTGGATCAGTTGTTGATAGTCGCCGACCAGGCGATGTACCGGGTGAAGTCGGAACACAAGCAGAACCGCAGCGCTGCGGTAATGATTCCGCCTGTTCACCCGAGTGCATTAGCGGCCCCGCTTCTAAACGAACGATCTGAAGAAGAGCTGACATCCATCGCGGTGAACTAACGGTGCTGGGTCGTGAGGGTTGCGTGCCCTGTGGCGTGCCCTATTGGGACATCGCTGACTGATTTTCCTCACCTTCTAAACGACAAGCGGAATTTGATTCGTGTACGCACTAAGTATTCCCGGTAAGATTTACCATCTGCTCTTCGAGTCGAGCAATTTCACCCTTTGCGGTATGAGGGCCCAAAGACTTGATGTTCCCCCGCCAGACCAGGCAGCGCGGTTACCTGTTGTGACCGTGGTGCCTGCTGATGCGTCGCTCTGCACGCACTGCGAGCAAATGCAGCGGCGAAGGAGAGCAACGGGGAAGAGGTGACTGGCTGAGGCAATAAACATCTCAATCATAAGTTGCCCATGCGATAATTGGACAGCCGATCTCTTCTGGTGAAAACCAACGTCGCGCCGGCGCGCGCTTGTTGTGCTCAACGTGTCAGTGGGAAGCGGGCCGAAGAAATGTCGGAACGGGAATAGCCGGCGAGCGATCTGGGGTTGGCGTGCCCTGTCGGATTGTACAGCCCCCACTCGCCACCCTGTTCTGCGTCAATGCCTATCTGAATTTCCTTTTTGTTTACGCGGACGTTCGCGATTTTGAATAATACTGCGCCGGCGCGGAATGAGCGGCGAGCCTCTCTCGCGCAGGTTTTTGTGGCGGGCGTTTAGCAAGGCCAGCAGGCTCTGGTGATGATTGAATCCCAGCAGGCGTGCGGCGCGCGTCACTACGCCGCCGGCGGCATCCAGCGCCAGTTTGATGAAGTGCGCTTCATAGTGGAGGACTGCGCGCTTCAAAG
>JAOAPY010000010.1 GCA_025463135.1 Acidobacteriota bacterium | reverse complement strand
ACATAGTGATGTTTCTCCGTCTGCGTGATCGTCTCAGCAACGTCATTCTACAGACCAGATCCCTCGCTGTGTCTTTTCTTATTTCTCAAACAGCTGTTTCCTCTTGGTGACTTTTGCAAGTGGCTCTTCAGTTTGTCGATTGAGTAAGACTATTCAACCCTCGCCCGACTTGGGATTCTTTAAGCCTGTTTGAAGTTTATTGTTAACCTCACGAATTACTCTCGCGGCCAGGGCTTTCTGATGGTCATGCACGAAGCCCCGCACCGCAGAAGCATCACGCTTTGCCAACTCTCTGAGCGCCCAGGACATCGCTTTCACTATCATGTCGTCGTGGTCGCTCGCGAGTATTTCACAAATCGCCAGTGTGCGAGCAGCATCGCCGGTGCCGCCTCTTGCCTTATTATTGAGCGGCACAGTGCTGACCAACGCGGCGCGACGCCACCAACGGTCGCGCGAACGAGCCCACTTATGAATCAACTGGTCCGGAACCTGGCGTTCCCGCCAGGCAGGGCCCGCAAGATACGACGCGAAGGTGTCAACCGCCGCCCAATTGTCCATTCCCCGCCCTAAACGTTCCAGAATCGTTCCATCAAGGGTCGTAAGAGCCGGCTTGTGAAACAGGATCAGTTCATAACCAACAAAACGAAACATGAAACCCGAACGATCGATCAACCTGGCTGCCAGATTGATGACTAATTCCGCGGAAGACCTGGCGATTTGTTTGGAGTACTGGCGACGGACTGCGCGCACCTTATCGGTGGTGGGACTTGCCAGCGAAGATATTCGCTCGACAATTTCGGTCTCGAGGCGCTGGACCTCTCGAGTATTCGCGATTTGCATTCCTGATCCGAGCTCAACCGCCGAACTGTATACCGTGACGCTCTCGCCCGAGGGCGGTAATGATGATTGCGCCTACGAACACGGTGATGGCGGTTAAAGCCATGGCCGTTGCATAACTCATCCGTTGCGCGAATAGTGCTTCGACGTAAGCGACTGAACCTGCCAGCAATACGCCGCATTGATAGGCAAAGCCCGGCAGGAAGCCGCGCACGGAATCCGGCGAGAGCTCGGTAAGGTGCGCTGGAATGACACCCCACGCCCCCTGGACCATGAACTGCATC
The DNA here is from genome assembly GCA_025463135.1 of Acidobacteriota bacterium. Classification (GTDB taxonomy): domain Bacteria; phylum Acidobacteriota; class Blastocatellia; order Pyrinomonadales; family Pyrinomonadaceae; genus JAOAPY01. The sequence continues at coordinate 140,967 of JAOAPY010000010.1, read as the reverse complement.
AGGAACCCGCCTGCCACCAGCAGTCCCAGCGAGGGCGAAAATGCCCAAAGCGGAATAACTGCCAAAGCGCATATCAGAGCCGCAATCATCGAACGGCGGCGCCCAAAGCGATCTGACGCCAGACCAAAGACAACACCGCCGGCGATGGCTCCAACCATTGAAAGCGCCGTCACCGCGGCTACTTTCTGGGGACTAAATCCCCACTGTCGTTTCAGCAGCGTGGGGTACATGTCCTGCGTTCCATGTGAAACGAAGTTCATCATCATCATCAACAGCACCAGATAAATAAATAATTTCCAATGCGAAGCGATGCCGCGACCCAGCTGTCCCCAGTTCTCATGACGCGTTTTTTTCCAAACCTCTGACTCTTTCACTTGCAGGCGAACATAGATGGCCAGCAGGGCCGGTAAACCGCCAATAAAGAACATCGGACGCCAGCCCCAATGCGGAAAAACAAAAAAGTAGCAGCCGGCCGCGAGCAGATAACCGGCGGCGTATCCCTCCTGAAGCAGGCCCGACAGCACGCCGCGCAATCGCGGCGGAACTTTCTCCATTGCCAGCGATGCACCCACACCCCATTCGCCGCCCATCCCAATTCCAAAGAGTGCCCGCAACACCAGGAAAGTAGCGTAATTCGGCGCGAGCCCGGAAAGCACCTCGACGATGGAAAAGAAAATGAGATCCATTATCAGCGGCAGACGGCGGCCATAACGATCTGCCAGCAGACCAAAGATGAATGCGCCTACCGGACGAAAGGCAAGCGTGACAGCGATCGAGAGGGCAATGTCCTTATCCGGCCGGTGGAATTCCTCCGCAATGGCCGTCAGCGAAAAGACCACCAGAAAAAAATCAAAAGCATCAAGCGTCCAACCGAGAAAGCCCGCGAACAAAGCGGCTCGATGACCCTCAGGAACTTGTTCGATTGGTGGTCCTATGTCCATCTGATTTCGGTAAAGTTGGGGGATTCTACAGCAATTAATCAGACGGACGAGATTTTTGTAACGCAAGCCTGTTAGCTTGCGTGCGCAATGAATGGCATTCTACGATTGCAAATAAGAGTTTGCGTTACAAATCACGACTCCGGGAAAACCCTTTGGCCGATGCGGCGCGTATTATCTACAGATTGGTATTGAGGCATTAATAAAGTGGCCATAAAGAACGACATCAAATCCAGCGAAATCACCGATAAGCACGTTTATCTGAATCGCCGTTTGTTCATGAAAGGAGCAGTCCTGGCGGGCACTGCCACCGCAACCGGCTTGCTATATCGGAGCCTCAATCCGCCTCCGCCCGCATTGCCAAAGGGTGAAAAGATTGCGATTACGAATGGCGCCCCGAGCGAGACTGCGAACTCGGGCTTCATTGTTAACGAGAAACGGACTTCGCTGGAAGACATCACAAATTACAACAATTTCTATGAGTTTTCCACGTCCAAAGGTTCGGTCGCCTCCGCGGCCAAAGGCTTTATCACGCGACCCTGGAGCGTCGCGGTTACAGGCCTCGTCAACAAACCGAAAACGTTCGATCTGGATGAGTTGTTGAAGTTTCAACAAGAAGAGCGTGTGTATCGACTCCGTTGCGTTGAAGGCTGGTCGATGGTGATTCCGTGGGTTGGGTTTTCTTTGTCGAAACTTTTGGAAAAAGTTGAGCCAACATCGCAAGCGAAATATGTAGCCTTTGAAACGCTCTTTGACCCGCGGCGGATGCCCAACCAGAGCACGAGTGTTCTGGATTGGCCTTATGTCGAAGGTCTGCGCCTGGACGAGGCCATGCATCCCCTGACAATTCTGGCTACGGGTCTTTACGGCGAGACTCTGCCCCCGCAGGATGGCGCTCCGGTTCGGTTGGTGGTGCCTTGGAAGTATGGGTTCAAAAGCATCAAGTCGATAGTAAAGATTAGTCTGGTTGCTGAGCAACCACCCACTACCTGGAACATCCAGGCGCCAGGCGAGTATGGCTTTTATTCGAATGTGAATCCTGAGGTGGATCATCCACGCTGGAGCCAGGCGACCGAGAGGCGAATTGGAGAATACGGTCGTCGTAAGACGTTGATGTTCAATGGCTACGGCGAACAGGTAGCGAATTTGTACCAGGGGTTGGATTTGCGGAAGTATTTTTGATTGGAGCTTTGTTCTTTGTGCTTTGTACTTTGTACTTTGTACTTTCTGTTTGGTTCTTTGTGTCTGGTGCGTTGTTCTTGCTGAACTTCTCGAATGGAGGTTCTCGGGGATATTAAGTGCAGAGTATCAAGTACAAAGCACCAAGAACAAGAAAGCAACTGACCATTGACTACTGACTACTGACAACTGACAACTGACAACTGACTAATCAATGAAAGATCCGCGCTTCACAAAACTCGTCCTTTTCCTCAACAGCCTCGTCCCGCTGGTGCTGCTGCTGTGGGATGTTTACCGCAAACGAGTGGGAGCGAACCCCCTCGAGTTTGTGACCAGGACGACCGGCATGTTGACGCTCGTCTTCCTGTTACTCTCATTGACAGTAACGCCGTTGCGCAAGGTCACCGGAGCCAACTGGCTCATAAAGTTTCGCCGCATGATTGGACTCTTCGCATTCTTTTACGGCTCTCTTCATCTGCTGACTTATGTGGCGTTCGATCGCCTGTTCCACCTGACGACGATTCCTGGAGATGTAATCAAGCGGCCATTTATCACTATCGGCATGGCAGCATTCTTTTTGATGGTGCCGCTGGCGATTACTTCGACAAACAAGATGGTCAAACGACTCGGCGGTAAGCGCTGGAACCGTTTGCACAAGTTGGTCTACGTCGCGGGCGCCGGCGGGGTACTTCATTTCTGGATGCTGGTAAAGTCGGATACGCGTCTGCCCTTAACGTTTGCATTTATTCTGGCGCTCCTGCTGGGCTATCGCCTGTTGCTCAAATACTCACCAACCACACCACAACCAGGCGCGTCACTCTTTCCACCGAGGTAGCGGATTGGTGGGCGCATGTCGTGTGTAAGAGCCAATCCATGGCTGCGACAAGTCAAGTGAGGACTGGACAAGTCGGGAAGGGGACCCGGTCCCGCTTCAAGTTGCAGCTTAGTCTTGCCGGGCTGAACCCGTAACCGTAAATAATGATTGAAACTCTTTTTGTTGCTTCCCTGTCGCGCAAGTTGAGGCGGGGACAGGGTCCCCTTCCTGATTGTCAATTCCAGGTAGATTCTTGATCCCTGATTTGATTCTTCACAACATCTGATACCGGGTGAAGATAATAGAGGGTCAGTCTGCTTTGGTTCATCGACTGCGACAAGCGTAGAATTGCCTGCTTTCGCAACACCAACCTGTGTGAGGTGTCCCCATGTTCCTTAAAATCGCTACGCTGCTCGCGATTCTCGGTCTTTTACTGAGTCTGTTGCTGTCGATCATTCAGCAGGCGTTGGTGGTGAGTCGTTTTTTAAATGCCAGTATGTTGCTGGTCTACAGGATTCTCACCATGAGCGAAACTCTCTCCCTGATCGTGCCGCTGATCATTTTTTTTGTCGCTTTCTTTCTCAGTCTGAAGGCCAGGCAAACGGCTCCCATCCCAAAGATTTAGCAGAGGCAGCCATGTCGGATCCAACCAGGCGGTTCTCAAGCCGAGTTGATAACTATGTCAAATATCGCCCCGGCTATCCCCGTGAAGTCATCAAGCTGCTGGCTGCCGAGTGCGGTCTGACACGAACCGCTGTCGTTGCCGACGTTGGCTCCGGAACCGGCATATTTTCGGAATTGCTTTTGCAAAACGGAAACAGGGTCTACGGTGTCGAGCCCAATCAAGCGATGCGCGAGGCAGCAGAGCGCCTGCTGCAAGACTACCCTGTCTTCAACAGCATTGTTGGGGCGGCCGAGAGAACTACGCTAGCGGATCACAGCGTTGATTTAGTTACCGCCGGGCAAGCCTTCCATTGGTTCGATCAGGCAAAGGCGCGACAGGAATTCCGGCGGATTTTGCGGCGCGATGGCTGGGTGGCGCTTATTTGGAATGAGCGACGTTTGGATTCAAGCGAGTTTCTGCGAGCACTCGAAGCCCTTCTCGTCAGTTTCGGTACGGATTACGAGCAGGTACGCCATGAAAATGTTTACGAAGATATTGCCGCGTTCTTTGGGGCCAACGCCCTCAACACCGCGACGTTCGAAAATCTGCAACATCTGGACTTTCGCGGCTTGGAAGGTCGTATCTGTTCGGCATCATATTGTCCCGAACCGGGGCATCCCAGGTTTGAATTGATGCTGGAATCCTTGCGGACTATTTTTAGAACTTACGCAAAAGACGGTAAAGTGACTATCGAGTACGATACAAAGGTTTACTACGGCCAGCTGAACAACTTGAGTTGAGTCCCTTCGAAACCTGTTCATGAAATTCACCAAAGCAGCCCAGCAACGCTATCGCGAGCTTGATTTCAAGCTAAACCGGGCCCGGTTGTCTTGGCGACGCAACGGGTTTTCCAATGAGAACGAAGACCAGATTCTGGCGAGCTACATTGCCGAACTGCTGCCACCGGATCATGATCGCACCGCGGTCGATATCGGGGCCGGCGATGGTAGGCGTTGGTCCAACACCTACGCCCTCTTTCTCAACGGCTGGCAAGGAGTCGGAATTGAATTCGACAGCCGCAAATTCGTTAGCCTGGCTCACGCTTACAAATACTTTGACAAGGTTTTCGCCTGTCGCAACCGGGCTACGCCTGACAATATCGTCCCTTTGTTCAAGTCCTACGAAATCGATAAGAATTTCAGCGTGTTGAGTTTAGACATCGATGGCAACGATTATTGGGTCCTGCGCGCAATTCTGTCAGAGTTCCGGCCGCGCTTGATCGTCACCGAGATTAACGAGAAGATTCCTCCGCCTTTTAGGTTTGTGGTTAAGTACAATCCTAACTTTCAACTTCGTCACCATTTTTTTGGCTATTCGATCTCGATGCTTGCGGATCTTTGCGAGGAATTCGGGTATGTCATTCTGGAATTGGAATACAATAACGCGTTCCTGGCTCCCGGTGAGTTAGCGAGAGGGCGAGGCCTGGATGCAAAGACGGCTTACGCTCGGGGCTATTTTGACCGTCCCGACCGCAAAGAAAAGTTTAGTCTTAACTTTGACATGGAAGCAGTCTATTCTTTGGGTGACGAAGAAGCGTTTGAATTCCTGAAGAATTTCTACGCAAAATTCCCGGGCGAGTTTCATCTGGAACTTAGCCGCGAGTCTATGGCAGAAAGCCTCGGCGCGGATTCAACCCATGAATAAAGAACGAAGAACGAACCAGCGCATTCCCCTCAATCTCCCGGCGCGCTACGACGGTCTGTCCGGAGCGCACGAGGCCCGAATTGAAGACATCAGTATGGGTGGCTGTTTCGTGAATGCGCGGGGACAGCTTGCGCCGGGCGAGGCCATCACCATTGAGATTAAGCTGCCCACAGGCGAATGGTTACAACTGCGCGGCGAAGTTACGTCCAGCCAGCCGGGAATTGGATTTGGAGTGGTTTTTTCGCTGCCGACAGAGGAAGAGATACGCTCACTCGAACAGGTGCTCCTCAGCCAGACCTGACTACCGGAAGACCAGCTCGGGATTGCTCAGCTGCTGAGCACTTCACTGAGTCGCCAGCGACTGCACGACAACCATCGCATGCGCGAGTTCAGCGCGAGTAAGCGAAACCTGCGGACGGAATGACGTGTCGGGAGAGATGAACCCCCGAGCTGCCGCGACTGCTACATAGCCACGTAACTCCGCGGGAATATTCCAGGCATCAAGAAAAGCCAGCGGCGCATTCTTTTTCGTGTCGGCCTCTGAACTCAGACCGGCGGCGCGAACCAACGCCACTGCAGCTGTCAGGCGCGTAACAGCATCGTTGGGCCGGAATCTATTCACTCCCACCGCATCGTAAAATAGTGGACCGTTGGGCGACGCCTGGACACTGTCGACGAACATCCTTGTAAACGCATCACCGACATCCTGAAAGCTCTGTTGACCCCGCAGATACTGCGGTACGCGCGCTCCGGAAACCAGAGCCATCGCCAGTTCTGCACGCGAGGCGGCGGCGTTCGACCGGAAGTTCCTGCCGGTGGGAGCCATCACCAGTGAGCGAATACTTTGATAAATGTCGCTGCGCACCGAGGCGCTCTGTCCCGCAACATCGTTCAGCGGCGAGTAGACGGCGCGACCGACCTCCAGAGTGCCGACGAATGGCTGACTGGTTACAGCCGCGCCGATTGTGTTCTTGACGGTAGCACGCCAACTACCCGCGGCCGGATTGCTCAAAGCTACGCGTTCACGATTCCCGGTCAGCGCGGGGACGTTGATCGAGTTGGACTGCGCACTTAAGTTGCCGTCGGGTCCGTACGCATAAAGTCCTAAATCGTTCGTGCTCCACATCGGCCCCCAGGCCACCTGAAGCGAAGCGATCAGAGTGCCGTTGGGAATCGTCAATGACATATCTGCGGGAGTACCAGGCTGCGCTGTCCCGGCAAACTGTTGTACTGGATCCTTGACGAATGCCACCTGACCCCCATTCGCGAGTCCGCGCCAGACACCGAGCTTAAGAGATGGAAAAGACGCTTGCAGCACCGCGGCATGGACGTTCAACATGCCCGCTCCCACCTCATGGCTATAGTAAGGCGGTAGGGGCGTCGCAGTCTGCTGAAGTATGTCCTTGATCTGCGCTGGAGTTAGACGCGGATTGGCTTCGAGCATCAGGGCTATGGCGCCGGCCACCTGGGGAGCTGAAAAACTGGTGCCGCTTGCCGTCGTGTAGTTAGGAATTTCTGAAGCGCTCAGCCGCTGCGTATCGGCTCCGGCAGCGACACCCTCGGCCCCCGTCACATTAGTAACTCCTGACCCACGCAGACTGACGACACTGACTCCCGGCGCCACCAGAGTCGGGTGAAATAAGGGGCTGGCAAAATCGCCACGCGACGAGAAACTCGCGAGTCTTGCCTGCGAATCCGTTGCGCCCACGCTTATGACCCAGGGAGCAACCGCATAGGGGTTCAATGTATGCATCCCCGCACCGGTGTTTCCCGCCGAGACAACTACACTGACCCCGCGATCCGTAAGCATTCTGGTGGCGACGTTGACGGGGTCGTTAGTGTCATAGACGGTTTCCGCGGAGAAACTACAGTTGAGAACCCGCACGCCCAATTCAGGATGAGTTAGGAGGTAGTCGAATCCTTCGAGAACATATACCAGGCTTAGATCGCCGGCACTCAAACCCACCACGCTGGCTCCCGGAGCCACGCCGCTATACTTTCCACCTGAAAGACTGCCATTGCCGGCGATTACGCCGGCTACAAAGGTCCCATGACCATAGACTTGATCGGTATCGCCAAGGTTTTCTACGTTGACCGGATAGTTAAAGCCCGGGCCGGCACTTTGCATGTCAGCCAGCTTCACGTTTTGCACTACGCGCCCCGCCAGATCTCCATGAGTTCCGTCGAGCCCGGTATCGATCACCGCAACGCCAACGCCACGCCCGCTCACTGATAGTCCCCGGTTTTGCTGCGCCACCGAACGATCGTTCCAGGCGCGATCAACGCCTGTCTCGGAACGAACTTCGGGCTCAAGCGTCGCTGTCAGCGTCCGCGAGCCGTAAATTGAGCGTACCGCCTGAAAATGTGAGACGGCAACGAGCTGGCGACGTGTGGCTGTCGCTGTGATCATCGGCAGCGCTCGATAGCGCGTACCGGCAAGGATTCCTATTCCCTGCAAGTTCGCGAGATCCGTATCCGTGGGCAAGTGGTGGTAAACGAGCACCACGTTTACATTGCTGTCGTCGGTTAGTCGACTCAGTTTCACCGCAAGCTCCGGATCGATGCCTTTTAGACCGGTCTCAGCAGGTGCGCCGGGAACCATCGGCAGTCCATCCGCACCCGTCATGACGATGCCATCGGCCCCGGTGATGACAATGCCATCCGCTCCCGTCATGACGATACCCGTCACCCCGCTGAAACGGACGCTGTTCGGAGCTAATGAATAAACCGTGCCATCGGCGCCGGTAGCACGTACTGAATCAGCGCCAGTCATCACGATCCCGTCAGCGCCGGTCATGACAATCCCGTCAGCGCCGGTCATAACAATTCCATCAGCGCCGGTTTTTTGCACGCCGTCGGCGCCGGTCATCACGATTCCATCCGCGCCCGTCATCACAATACCGTCAGCTTGGGTAATTGTTACGGAGTTTGCCCGATTCGTGGATCCGTCCGCACCCGTCATGACGATGCCGTCGGCGCCGGTCATAACAATTCCATCAGCGCCGGTCATGACGATGCCATCGGCACCAATCATGCGCACGCTGTTCGGAGAAGAAAAGTTGTCCGCGCCCGTCATGACAATGCCATCGGCGCCCGTCATCACGATGCCGTTTGGTCCACACGTGAGGACTCCATCGGCGCCGGTCATAACGATCCCATCTGCGCCGGTCATGACAATGCCATCCGCACCCGTCATCACAATGCCGTTGGACGAGCTGATAGTCATGCCTGCAAGCACCGGCATGGCCACCAGCAAAACCGCTAGCGTACTTGCGATTATTCGTCTTGAACTATTGAACAGAGCTTTTGGAAGGGTATTCGGCATTCTCAGCAAACTATCACCTCAGTCGGGTTTATCGGCGCAGTCTTGCTAACTTCTCTTAGCGATTTTGTCTGCCCGTTGCCTGCCGGCCCTGGTTGTCCCCGTTTTCCGGTTCTTCCGAGCCATTAAGCGCCGCCTGCCTGGTTCCATAAAGCCTGCGGAGCAGGGCATTCTTAAGAGATTGAGGAAGATTCTAAATCGCAGTCTGAACAGAGTTGTTGCACCTGCCTTGCAATTTTCTAATGAAAGCTGGTCTGGTCTTGGCCTTTGGTCTTTGGTTTTTGGTTTTTGTCTATTGCCGATATGGAGACCTGCGAACAATCCGATATGAAATTCCCTAATTCAAAGGCCAAAAACCAAAGACCAAAGACCCAAAGCCCTACTTGAGCAATTCCTGATATGTCCTGCGCGCCTCGCTACCGGGCTCGACCCCCAACTCTTTTGCCAGTAACCGGCGCAACTCCTCGAACTGGTCCTTGACCGCGCCGCGGTTTCCGGTCGCCGCATGGGCCCGCATCAACATGCAATGGACATCCTCCCGAAAAGGATCGTCCTGCAGGATGCGCTGGCCGAGCTGCATCGAGCGGCCCCAGTCCTGCATTTTCTCAGCCACAGCCGCCAGCGACTCAAGCAGCCGCAAGTATTGTTTACCGTAATAGGTGCGCTGCTCTTCGACCCACAAATCGTAACTACCCTGCATGAACTCCCCACGACACAGAGCGATGGCAGACTCGTAAGCCTTGATACATTCTTCGAATTGCCGCGCCCGGCGAGCGTTCTCGCCTTCAGTCAGTAGCCGGTCAAAATCCTCAATATCGATGCGATAAGAGAACTCCTGATTGAATTGATAGTCACCTTCGCGATAAAGCAGAAAGTTTTGCTTTAGCGGCTGATTACTGTTCAGGGCTTTCCGTATGTGCGAGACCGTGGGGTGAAAGTTCTTTTCGACGACTTCAAGGTCCGTCTCACCCCAGAAAGCATCAATGATCGCATCCTTGGAAGCACGACGGTGACGTCGTGAAGCGATAAAGCACAAGATGTCCCGCGCGCGGCGGGTGGTCCAGGCATCAGCCCCCAGGGGCCGCGTCGGATCGCGAAATATCTCGATTGGACCCAGCATGTTTATGCTCAGGTCCGTCAAGGTCCTGGTCTCGATCTCAACCTGAACGCTTTGAACTTTGGAGGTAGTCTGCGCGCGTAGCGAAGGCAGTTGATCTCTAACTTCGCTGGGCAGCAGTTCCGCGGCTTCCTCTGCGGCAAAAAGTTCCGGGTGGTGGGCTACTTCGCGTTGCAGCCAGTACTCGTAATCGAAACGCGCGGCCAGCTCCAGCGCCCGCCCCAGGTGAACAAGCAGGTCGGGTTCCTGGCCCAACTTAAGTTCGCACGCCGCCAGCGCCATTGACGCCTGGGCTTCATAGTAATACAGCCCGTTGCCGTGAAAGTATTTCAGCGTATTGGCTAGTTCAGTGCGAGCTGCCCCATATTCACCCTGCGCCAGCATCACCCGACCGCGCGTCAGAGAGGCCGTGTAAAAATTTATCTCGCCCTTTTCAATTGGCCGCGAGCTGATCAGCCGTTCGATGTGCGCGCGGGCCGTGCCAACGTTACCCACTTGCAGACTCAGCAGGGCCAGCTCTTCAAGCAACTCGACGCGACTCAGGGCAATGCCGGCGTCGTCGTATGCGCGCGCGGCACGTTCGTAGAATTCAGTAGCACGCTCAACCTCGTGACGCTCGCGATAAAGATTTCCATAGGCCTCAAAGATCTCGCCTCTTGAGGCTACCAGGTTGAACATCTGGCAACGATCCAGCGCGTTCTCAAGGTGCTTCTCGCAGGCGTCAAATGCCCCACGATAGAGATGACAGCGGGCCATGTTCAGGTGGGCAATTGCTTCCTGAGGCATGGGAGCACCCTGCAGGTCCGCGCGAAGCATCCGACCCAGCCAACGCAACGCCTCGCCGAAATCGCCGCGAATACCGGCCGGTGTACCCAGGTTATGCGCGATGAGTCGCGTGTAGTACTCGTCATTGCGTTCTTCGGCTGATTGCAGGGCCGCGCGAAACTCACGTTCGGCGGCGGTCCACTGGCCCATCGCGACCAGACACAATCCGCGGGTGTTGCCACATTTCGTATGGACCGCTGAATTCTCACCCGCCAGCTCAATTGCCCGGTCAAGGTAAGCAAAAGCCGTTTCGTATTCACCCTGGCGACGGGCCAGAGTCGCCAGCGAGTGCAGCGCTTCCGCCTCACCTTCCTTATCGTTCTGCTGTCGCAACAGCATCACCGATCGCCGGAAAAATGTCTGGGCGACATCGTATTCACCACGGAGTCGTGCCACTTCTCCCTGATGCGCCAGTGCCCGTGGATGTTTTTCCAGTTCAGCTTGCGGCAATGCCCCGGCAAGTGAAGCGAGCGAACCAATAGCGCCCGAGGCAATCCACTCACGCCCGCGTTCGGCAATAATGGCCGCAGCGCGATCGAAATCTTCTGCCGCCAGCAAATGGCGGACGGCTGGTTCCCAGGCTTTTCGGGCGGCGAAATAATCTGCGTATCGCGCGTGTTCGACGGCGACTCCGCTCCGCCCAACCTCGCTGCGAAAGCGCCGCCGCAGGAAGCTTTGAAAGAGTGGGTGCAGTCGATACTCTTCACCCTGTCCATCGCTGGCGACGGTGAGGAACACATTGCGCCGGACGAGATTCGGCAGGAGCCGCGCGCAATTCATTCCCTTGTAGAGCACGGCACAGGTATCCAGGTCGATGCTGTCGAGCAGGGAGAGTCGTAACAAGAGATGTTGTGTTTCGCTTACCTCGTCCGCGAAAACTTCCTCGGCAAAGTAATCGAAGATGTCACGCTCAGATCGGGTTAATACCTCGACCAGATCACCTGGCTCAGCCTTACCACCGTTCTCCCTGCTCGCAGGGGTTCGTTGCGCAACTTGCCTCACCAATTGCAACGCCGTAATCCAACCGTGCGTCCGTTGGCGATATTCGGCCAACTGCACGGGAGTCAGTTCCAGATCGAAAACTTTGCGAAAGAGTTCCTGCGTCTCCTGATCGGTGAAGAGCAAGTCCGGACGGTCGATGGTTGAAAGCGGCGCCTGGGCGCGCAAACGCGAAAGCGAGATCGGTGGCAGCTCGCGCGAGATGATAATGACGTGCATAACATCCGGCAGATAGGCCAGTAGCCGATCGAGAACAGCATGAACGGCGGTATCGGCGCCGAGGTGATGATAGTCATCGAGGACCAGAATCAGTTGCTGGTCAACTCGCTCAAGAACCTCGTTCAGAAGTACATCGACTGCGCGTTCAGGATGTTGGGCCAACTCACCGGCAGCTTCCTGCAAGTAGGAGAACATAGCCATGCCAAAGTCAGGCACGACCTGTTGAATGCCATGCGTAATGTAGCCGAGAAATACGAATGGGTCGGCGTCAGTGTGATCTAACTGGTACCAGACAAATGGCCGGTTCTGCGTCCTCAGGAAGTCCGCGACGAGAGTTGTCTTACCGGAACCAGCGTTCGCCGTCACCAGCGTGACTGAATGCGCCAGGTTTGCTAATAGCCTTTCCGTCAGGCGTGGTCGAGACAGTAATTCCGGAGAGGGACGGGGCGGCATCAGTTTCGTCCGCAGGAAGAAACTGGGCAGCGACCCTGGTGCATTGGCAACTACGGGGATTAAAACCTTTTGCGCAGGCTTTCCGGCCCGGTTCCTTGGTGCCATTAACTTGTGCCTCGGGGTTGTACGATTTGGCCGGAGAGTAGCACAAGGAAATGGCTTCAGGCCACGATCCAGGGTGCGGACCAAAGAATTTGGCGCCGCAGGTAGAGTACCTTCTAATATCGCCGTGCTGGCGGCCATAGGTCTTTGCTGTATTGGGCTAGTTGGATCCCGAGATCTGATTTCCCGTCATTGCTGGTACCTGACTGCTTGAGTCTATGTGTTCCAAAGCCAGTGATTCCGCACAGCTGTTTAGCGCTGAGGCCCGGCCATGGGTGTGATCGAGAGCAATAGTGGCCTGCTCGCGTGAAAGGCCGTAATGTTCAAAGAGGTCACTCGCCTCCTGTCGGGAAAACGCCAGTTCAGGCTCTTCGATCACAAACAGGCGTTGCTTGGAACGCAGCCGCCAAAGCGGCGCCGGCGGCATGGTTCTGCTGGTGATGAGAATATGAACATCCCCGGGCAACAGCGGCAGCAACCGGCGGAAGAACGGAACTACCAATTCCGCGTCGTACACCTGGTGCAGATCTTCGATAACGATTAGTAAAGGCTCGTGCCCGCCATCTAGTAGTTCATAAACAAACGCTTCGGCCAGTAGTCCGACTTGCTCGATACCGGCTGTCCTCAAGATCGGTTGCAGGTTCTCTCTTCCAAAGCCCGGTCGTTGTTGCTCGATACTGGCAATCAAGTACTTGAAAAAAATCTGGAGATCGCCATCGGGGCCGTCGACCTTGTACCAGGCGATCGCTCGTCCGGAAGCTTTGGCAAAATCGGCCGCCAAAATCGTTTTACCGGAACCGGCCCGCCCATTAATGATGGTCGAAGCACAAGAGCCCATACTCTCGTACAAAAGGTTCAAAAGCCGCGGCCTCGAAATATGAATGGTTCTTGGTGGTATGGTTATCTTCTCAAGGATTAGCTGCATGGCGCCCGGTCCCGGGTTCGTGAAGTTTTCAATTATGAGCATGCTTTGTCGGTGGTTCCTTCAAAATAGCTGCCGGTTGAGCAGGAAAACTGGTAACCGGATGACTGCGAGTCACGTCTGGAGTTTTATTGCAACCCCCTTGAGAAATTCTTGAGTTTTTAAACACGGACAATCACAGACAGGACAAGAGGAGGATTTGAAGTTGGTACTCTGAACGCTTGTTGCCGAACGAGATCACAACCCCTCGGCAAATTCCTTGCGAGAAGATTGGTAACGCACTATGCTGCCGAACGTTTCCAGGAACAATCGCCAGGCGCAGCAATTGGCCTTTATTTCGGTAGTGCCCTACGTTGTAACGCAAACTGTTAGTTTGCGAAGATTGAATGGCATTGAACGCGGCCGCAAACTAACAGTTTGCGTGACAAAAGCAGATTAGGGCATTGCGTGATTTCGGCCTTGACGTTTCGGCTGGAAAGCGCGGCACTGCAGATGGTTGGCAACTCAAAAGGAGCGAAACACAATGATAAAGAGACTCATGATTTCGGCCGGGCTGCTTGTGATACTTGTCTCAGGCGCGTTCGCACAACAGCCGGCACCGCCCAGGACCAGTTTGAAGGTTGGGGACAAGGCGCCTGAATTCACTTTGCGCGCTACCGACGGCAAGACCTATAAACTCAGCGACTTCAAAGGTAAAAAGAATGTGGTGCTGGCGGTTTATGTGCTGGCATTCACCGGTGGTTGAACGAAGGAAATGAAGGCGTATCAGGCTGATATCGCCAAATTCGAAGCAACTGATACTCAGATTTTTGGACTTAGTGTGGACAGCGTTCCCGCCAACCGCGAGTTTGCCAAGCAGATAGGCGTCACCTTTCCGCTACTCAGCGATTTCAAACGCACTGTCGTTAGGGATTACGGAATCTTCAATGAAGAGCAGGGCTTTGGCAATCGCGCCACTTTCGTAATAGACAAAGAAGGCATCATTCGCCACATCGACGAAGGAAACGAAGCGATTGATCCGGGCAGTGCCGCCGAAGCATGCAATGTACTAACGCATAAGAAGGCGGCAAACTGAAAAGAGGGTCTTTGGTCTTTGTCACTTCCGCCGGTTTGGATTTCGAATCGACCTGTCACGAAGTCAACAATCAAAGACCTAAGACCGAAGACCTTTCTTCTATCGCCCCGCCTTGGCGAGCGCCTTGTCAATCGCCGCGCTCAGCCCTTCCGGGGTAAGCTCCAACAGCATTACTCCGTTGACGAACAGCGTCGGCGTGGATTCGACCCCGTTTATCTGCCCATCTTCCATGTCGTGCCTTACATCGGCGGCGTAGATGCCACGATCCAACTCGGCGTCGAAACGGGCCCGATCCATACCGACTTCAGTCGCATACTTTTTCAACGAAGCAGTGTCCAGCGCGTCCTGTCGCTTGAATAACAATGCCGTGTATTCGAAAAACTTTCCCTGCGCATGGGCAGCATCGGCGGCCTCCGCTGCCTTGCGCGCGTTCGCGTGGCGCGCGAGCGGATAGTTTCTAACTACCAAACGCACTTTCGCGCCATATTTCGGAAGCACTTCTTCAACGATGGGGTGCATCGCGGCGCACGCCGGACATTGAAAGTCGGTGTACTCGACCACTGTCACCGGCGCATTAACGTCACCGCGAGCAGGTTCACCCGCAATGTTGATTACCTGTACCGGCGGTTCAGGCTCAGTTAGCAGAATGCGCAGGTCGGCCCCTTTGCGCAATCGCTCTGACAGTGCCTGCTCCAAAACCTGTCCCTGCTTTTCTCTCAAAAATGCGGCGATCGAATTTTTAACGCTCGCCAAATCCCCGGGAATGCGAGCTTTATTTTCGTTGTAGAACTTCTCAACTTCGGCATCGGTTGGCGTGTGAACTTTGTCAGTTACTTCAGTCCGAATAAAATTCTCAGGCGGCATGTTGAGGCGCTTTGCTTCAGCCAGCAAGAGCAGATCGTTAATCGTTTGCTGCAGCGCCTGACTGGTAACCTGGTAGGCGTTTAGCCGCAAGCGGTAAATGATCGGTTTCAGTCTCTCTGTCAGGCTAGCTGCCGTGATTGGTTGTCCACCGACGGTCGCCAGAACCGCGGTCGCCTTTAGATCCGGGCTGTTGATGTCGACTCCCATGACTACCGGGTTACCAATCTTCGCTCGCCGAATCAGATCCTCCGAAAGCTTTTGCTCCTGTTGGCTTTTTATGTAGGCAATCGCATCGGCGTGAAGCGTTTTGGGATCGCTATCAGCAAGATTGGCGCGATTGGCGTCAAGCAACTTTGCGATCTCAGCCTCAGTCGGATCGGTGATGCGTTTTGCTACTTCCGACTCATAGACCTGTTGGGATGTCAGCTTTCGTTTCTTTGCTTCAATATCAAGCAACATCGTGTTGATTTGAAGTTCAAGAATCTGACTGCGCGCCTGGCCGACCTTTTCTCCCAGCTTGCCAATCCCCTCTGCAACCTGAGGGTTGAGATCAGAAACTGTGACGGTCTGACCATTCAAGATCGCGAGCGACGCTGGGATGGTCGTGTCCAAAGGTACGATGGTGGGCGTTACCGCCGCGGTGGGCTGTGCTTCCAATTCAACGGCCGGTTGCGTGACAACCGCTTTGGTTACGGGCTGAGGTCTCGCCGTCGTTCTCTTGCGCGCCGTCTGCGCCGTCACGCTGCCGGTGGATACCAATAGCAAAACGACTGTCATAACTAAGGTCAAATACTTCATGAAACTCATTCCTCTTAGCTTGGGGAATTTAGATAAACTGCATGGCGCATGATATTTGATGCCGCCTTTAGAGGACAAACGCAGGCCCGGCCGTTGCCCCGTGTTAAAGGCAAAGGCCGGGCGAATGCAGTCAGGCAGAAAGGATGCTTATGACCAACCGGTCAGGGACAAGGCAAATTACTGTGGTCGGAAAATGCTTTTTCGTCGCCTTCGGACTGGCGTTCTTACAGTCAATAGAGTTCGATGCCGTCCATTCAAGATAAAAGCGAGACCCTGGTGTGTAATTCCCAACATTCGAGCCGCGCGGGTTACGCTTCCGGACGCCGTCTCGAGAGCTCGTTGAATTAGTTCACCCTCATAGCGGAGCACTTCATTCTCCAGTGAACAGCCGGTCCACTTCTGATTCGCAGCCACCACTTCCAGCGCTTCGCCCGCGTCACCGTCTTCCAGGGCCGCCACGTCCGCTTTTCCTAAGCCAGCGCCGCGGGACTCACCGAGCGCAAGTATCGCCCGCGCGCAACGACCTAAACGATCTTCGGCGCCGGGAGCTTGTGACTGAGCCAGAAGCGATTCCGCCTGTCCGTAGAATTCGCGTAGCCCCACCGGCGGTAAATAGGCCGGCAGTGCTTCCACAATCGCCAGGGCCGCCAAACCCGCCTTTTCCGGATCACTGGCTTTCTCTGCTACGGCAATCGCGCGCTTAAGTTGTCCGAGCGATCGCTCGAAGCGCTCCAAGTTTGCCAGGGCCCGTCCGTGCGTGGTTAAGGCTTCCGCCAGAAGCGAGCTTTCATCACCCTGTTCCAGGGTGCGCACCGATCCGCTCACCGTCGTTTCAGCTTGAGAATATGATCCCTGCGCCAGGAAGGCCCTCGCGCGAGTTTCATCAACTTGCGCAATGCTGCCTTTGTCCTTGAGCTTCACGAACAGGGCGCGCGCGCGATTGAGGTGTTGATGTGCCTCAATCAACTTGCCCGATCTAAGAAAGAGAAATCCCAGATTGTTTTCCACCAAAGCCAGGTAACGAGTGTGACCAGCCTGTTCAAAGTGGTAACCGGCAGCCGTGTACTCGATCAAAGCACGATCGTTGTAGTCCGGTCTTGATTCTGCTTCTCCAATGTTCCGCAATGCCAGTGCATACTCATTATGGAATATGCCTCTAAGCGTATGATTCTTGCTGCGCTCGAACAGGGGCGCGGATTCTATCTGAATGCGCAACGCATCCCGGTATCGTGCCGCCGAGATCTCAAAGATCGCCATACTCACCAGAGCGCGTAATCGTTGCTCACTTTCGCCATCGCTCATTTTGTCGAGCGTCTCTTGCAGAGTTATGCGAGCTTCATCCAAACCCCCGGCCCGCCAATAACAGATCGCGAGGTCAATCTGCGTCTCCGCAACCTTCTCGACCAATTCCAGCTTTTCAAATATCCTGTGGCTGTGGGAGATCAGATCTTTTGCAATCTCTTGCGCCCCTTCGATCTGATTGGCACTACCGATCCTGCCCGACAGGGAACCAGCACGTAACAACAACTCTGCCTGAGCCGGATCGCCTAAGCCCTCGAGCTTGGGTGTTTCACCAACACGCTCCCACCAATCCCCCAGGGCCTGGCGCGCACCCTCATAGTCACCGGCCTCTTCGTACCGTTTTGCCCTAAGGCAACGGTTTAGAACTTCCTCATCACGGCTGAGAGCCGCCCCACTTAGGTTCGCAGAAATCTCTTTTGTTGAAATTAAGTCGTGTAAGTTCATGAATATGAATCCTTTGTAAGCGTGTGTAATGGTTCTTGCAAGACGTTCGTTAGGCGGGTATTATGCGCTCGCCCGGCATTTCGGTTGGACGTGCCTGTCCACCTGTAATTGATCAAAGACATCCTTCTTAGGAGACCACCATGGAAAACTTTCGCAAGTTGCTCGCCCCAATCGTTCTGGCTCTGGTACTCGGAGTACCCGTGTGGGCCGGTGAGATGAATTCTCCCCCGGCTCCCACCCCGCCTTCAACTCCAACGTCAACCCAATGTGCCGTAACGACTTCAGGCGGAACGTTAGCCAATTCTACTTGTAGCGGAACCGCTTGGACCCCTGCCGCTATTGATGCTGCAATGGCCACAATCGAAGTGCTGGTCAGCATGCTGTCGATATACTAAACACGTTACTAGTCCATTATTTCAGTTTCGGCGGTCGTTGATTCATCTCTACGGCGTCATTAGTGCCCAGCACTCGCCGGGAATGAGCGGTTAACAACAATGAGGGGCGCCTCAACAGGCGTGCATCGTACCCTCTTCCGCCCGCGTAAAGCAACAAAAAAGGCAGTTCCGATGCCCCAGCAAGGTTTCAACCATCTCGGCTGAGGATGGAGAGGTGTAGCTTTACGCACTAGACTTTTGCTGCCAGCTTGCGAACTGTGGCCAAGGTATCAATTTCCGCGGCGTTTTTATCTACTCGCAGTCGCAAAATCCGGGGAAAGCGCATGGCATAGCCACTCTTGTGTCGCTTTGATTCTTGAATTCGATCACACGTTACTTCGATGACGATCGTTGGCTCAACGATGCGGACGCGTCCGTGAGCAAATTGCTGGAGTGTATGCGCCTTGAACCATTCAGTCATTTCAGCTAATTCGGCGTCCGTCAAACCAGAGTAAGCTTTGCCGATATTCAGGAGTTCGCCGTCATCTTCTGAGCGCCGGACCGCGAAGGTGTAATCGGAAAGCAGGTTGCGCCGCTTTCCATGACCAACCTCAACGGCCGTCACCACCACATCGAGAGTGGCAATCGCGCGTTTTAGTTTCAACCACTCTCGGCCTCGTCTACCCGGCTTATAGTGCGAAGCCGGACTCTTGATCATCAATCCCTCATTTCCGCGAGCCCGTGCTGCCGCGAATTCTTCATCCAGCGCCGCCGCTTCCTGAAAACGCGTTGCTTTTGACAACTTGAGTGTTTCGTCCTTAACAATCAAATCTTCCAGCATCCGCCTGCGGGCATCGAGAGGTTCATTGATTAAGACTCGGCCATTGGCGTAAAGGAGATCGTAGGCAACCAGGATCACCGGAACTTCAGCCAGGAGATCCTGGCTAACAGTCTTGCGGCCCAGTCGCTTCTGTAACTCACTGAAAGGCAGGATGACGTCGCCAAGGGCCGGAACAATCTCACCGTCGATGATCGCGTCAACGGGCAGGTCTCGCAGCGGGCCGGTCAACTCCGGGAAGCGGTGAGTGATCTCGTCCATGGTGCGCGAATAAATGGCTACCCGTTCCCCGCTTACGTGCGCCTGAGCGCGAATTCCATCAAACTTGTCTTCCACAAAGAATTCGTCAGGCATCGTTCGCGTAATGTCGGCGAGGTCGGCAGCCGGCGTGGCCAGCATGAACTTGAGCGGATGAAACAGCCGCATGCTGATGTCTTCCAGGTCGTTGGCGCGCGCGCGAACGGCGGTCTCGCCGATATCACCGAGCAACATGTTCGCATGAGAAATCGCGGCAAGGGGCTGACTAAAAGCGCGCGCGATGGCATCTTCGACAAGTCCCTCTTTCAAGCCGATGCGCAGATCGCTAACCAGCAGCTTCACAAGATATTTGGCTTCGAGTGGCGTGGCCTGTCGCAACAAGGTAGTCAACAACCCGGTTTTATTTTTTGTGCCCCGAGTCTCACTCAACCTCGTTATGAGAGATTCGGTTTCCGCGAGAGTGATTGTGGGAGGCTGATAATTGCGCCCGGCATCCAGGACCAATTCATAAGCTGCCTCGCCGGCGTCTCCCAGGCGCACGTAGCGGGGCAGCAGATCTTCCATGCTAAAACCAGTGGCCTGGGCCAGCGCGTCGCTGATGATGCTGCCACCAACATTAGTAGTCCGGGAATCGTTGAGTGCAAATTGATGGCCGGCGAAATATCGGGCCGCCCTGGTGAGGTCCGCATCGCTTAGGGCTTTGAAATAATCACCCAGCAAAGCGGCCTTCTCGAGCTTCTTTGTTGTAGCTGCTACAGCCTCGGCGGTGTGCGCCAGGCGAGCCAGTGAGCCCACTTCGAGCAAGAGATCAGTTGACTCGCTGTTGTCGTGGGAAGCGTTTGTCATATTTAATTCTATTCAGAACCAGCGCCGCTTTTTATCTGTTTGCAGCGGCGCTACAATCATAGCTTTCGAAACGCAAAGACGAAACCGGGGGAACTAACATGCAGGATAAGCCGAGTAATCTTCCGAGGACGCAACCCGATGGCGCCGCACTTAAATCGATCATCGACGTGATGCTCGAGCGGCGAGCGACAATGCACTTTGCTCCCGATCCAGTACCTGAAGAATACCTGAACGCGATTCTTTCACTTGCAGCCCAGGCGCCGTCGGGCTACAACTTGCAGCCGTGGCGCTTCATTGTCGTGCGCAAGGAAGAGAACAAGCGACGCCTGCAGGCGGTGGCCTTCAAGCAACCAAAAGTAGTTGAAGCACCGGTCGTGATCATTTGCCTCGGTATGAAAGAGGAATGGAAAGAGCGCGCGACTGAAGTTTTCAAGGAAGGCGCGGAGCGGGGCGCCGGCCAAACGGACGCCTGGCAACAGACGCGCGATGGCGCCATTGGCTTTATCACTAAAGCACTACCGATGTCGGTTTGGGTAACACGTCACACGATGATTGCTGTTACCAGCCTGATGCTGATCGCTGAGGCTTACGGCTATGACACCGCGCCCATGGAAGGATTCGATCCGGCCGGTGTCAAGACGGAGTTCGGTGTCCCTGATGAAGCCGAAGTAGTTGCGCTGGTAGCCATCGGTCGTGGAGTGGCGCCCGACAAAGCTTATCCGGGACGTTTTGCCCTGGACCAGATTGTTTACGAAGAAGCTTACGGCGAGCCATGGACGCAAGATACTTGAAAGTTGATCCCCAGGGCAGCTTCTGAGTTGACTACCGAACGTAGAAACCTCAGACTCGATCTGCACGGTTTGCCGCCCGTCCGTTCCCCGGAACGAGCCGTGGTAACGGCGGAAGTAATATACTGTCGCAAATGAGCCGAGGGTTCGCATCGGCTGAAGAACACGCGTTTGACCAAGAGAGGTAACTAAAATCCGTGCCCGCACCATTGCTTATTCTGGATTCTCTCGGCACCAGTGAGCTATTGCTCATACTGGTGGTCGCGTTGATTTTCTTTGGTCCGCGCAAGCTGCCACAATTGAGTCGGCAAATTGGCAAGAGCCTGGCGGAATTCAAAAGAGCTTCGGAAGATTTCAAGCGCACCTGGGAACGCGAAGTCGCACTCGAGACCACGCATACCGAACCGGATCCCAAGCAGCCGATCCTACCGCCGGACAATTCCTACCTCGATGCGACCGTCGGGCGCGGACAGGCATACAATCCCCCGCCTGAACAGACGTCCGTTGTTAACAACGACGGGATATCGGAACCAGTCCAGGCGCAGAATGAAATTGAAAATGTTGGTCCTGCCCATGAGCCGGCGCACCCTGAGCCGGCGTCAAAGCGAGATTGGTTGTAGTCCCCTTTCCTTCCTACGATGGCAACCTTCTTTAGAACCCGTTCGGCGAAAGAGCCGGTTGAAGATCTCGGCGGCCAGATGTCTTTTTTGGAGCATCTGGACGAACTGCGGCGTCGCTTGATGTGGTCCATCTTATTTGTAGTCGTCTCAGCAATGGGGTGTTGGTTTGCTTCGGGGCGCATCTATAACTTTCTCGCTATTCCTATTGAGCGGGCGCTCGCGGAAGCGCAACGCAGTGATGTTCCCATAGCCGGACTGAGCGGCTCAGAAACCATCCTGCCATTGAACTACCTGCACGAGAATGATGTCGGCCGCTATGTGTTCGCTCAGGAGACTACGCTCGGGACCGCCGTAATACCCGCTGGAACGACCGTTACCGTACGTTATGCCCGCGACGCCAACCGTCAGTTGGGACTCTTTACCGAAGAACCTCTCTACGTCGGTAATGAGATTGTGCCAAAAGGTGTGCGCGTGCTGATTGATTTCAACAGTACGAAGAAGGCCGGATTCAATGACAAACTGATCGTAAACACAGCCATCGAACCTTTTTCGCTTTACGTCAAGGTCTCGCTTTATGCGGCGGTATGTTTGTCTGTTCCCTTCCTGCTGTGGCAAATATGGGCCTTCGTTGCGCCGGGGCTCTACCCTCACGAACGAAGTTACGTCTTTCCCTTCATCGGTCTTTCGTCCGTCTCTTTTATTATCGGAGGGGCTTTCGCTTACAAAATTATCTTTCCCCCGGCGGCAAGATATCTGCTGGGACTGGGCCACGAGTTTCGTTTGCTGTTGAAAGCCGACGATTACTTTGACTTCATAATCATTATCATGCTGGGAATGGGTTTGATTTTTCAGATGCCTGCCATCACCTATGTTCTGGCACGCATCGGGCTCGTTACAGCCGGGTACATGGTACGTATTTGGAAGACGTCGGTAATCGTAATTCTGATAGTGGCGGCCATAGTGTCACCCACCAACGATATTCCCAACATGATGCTTTTTGCCGCGCCCATGCTCGGTCTGTACGTCATTTCGATTTTTGTGGCGTGGATTTTCGGCAAGCCAAGGACTGAGTCCTAGCCGGTCCGGAAAAATTCCTCGATTTTTCCTGAGTAACACAGACTTTATCCCGGGCCAGGGGGTCCGGAAAAGGCAACGAATGCGGGAGGTTGCGGCATCTTGACTGTGTTCTCGGCCAACCCTTAGAATCAGCGCCTAAGTGTTAAGGTGTAAACGCCTCGGTCAATACCCGTCAGCCCGCTTTGGGTCTTAATTTGGAGTTACCCTGGAAGAATCATGGCCCGTCAGACTGATGGGCAAACTTATTAGCGATCGGAACAGGAGTTTTTAATGTCTTACCGGAAATTCTCTCTTCGTCTGGGAATCATTGTGTTTGCCCTGGTCTCGGCTGGCATTGCCTCGGCGCAACCAAAACCAAAAGGCGCGTCTCAGGATCCCGCGGATAAACCGCGCAATGTAAAGCCCGAGCTCAAAAAAGCCTACAAGGACTGGCTCGAGAAGGACGTCGTTTACATCATCACTGACGAAGAGCGGAAGGCTTTCAAGAAACTCCAAACCGACGAAGAGCGCGAGCGCTTTATTGAAGAGTTCTGGCGCCGCCGTGATCCCGATCCGGATACGGACGAGAACGAATTCAAAGAGGAATACTACGAACGCGTCGCTTATGCTAACGAGCACTTTGCTTCCGGTATCCCTGGCTGGAAGTCGGATCGCGGCCGCATCTGGATCATGTACGGCAAGCCCGACGAGCGTGAGACGCATCCGATGGGCGGCAATTACGAACGACCCTCGAATGAAGGCGGCGGCTCGACCAGCACCTATCCTTTTGAGACCTGGTTTTATCGTTATCTGGCGGGCGTAGGGTCAGGTGTAGAGATTGAGTTTGTCGATCCCACGGGCTCCGGCGAATATCGTATCGCCCGCAATCCGGATGAGAAAGATGCCATGTTGCATGTTCCCGGCGCCGGCCTGACGCTTTCCGAGCAGTTGGGATTGTCCGATAAGTCGAGCCGCGTAGGAAATATGGGAGGCATCGGCAATGCAAACTACACACGCGAGCAGGACAGCCCATTCTCTCGCCTGACGTTGCTCGCTGATCTCAATCGTCCCCCCCAGGTGAAGTTCAACGATCTGGCCGGCCTAACCAGCACGGCGGTAATCGAAGATAACCCGCTCAATTTTGATTTGCGCGTCGATTTCTTCCGGCAGTCGGATGATCGCGTCATCACTGCGTTCACCATTCAAACCGACAACAAGGATCTGGTGTTTCAGGACAGCGGTGGATTGCAGCAGGCACGCATGAATATCTTTGCCAAGATCACCTCAGTCGCCGGGCGGCGCGTGGGTGTGTTCGAAGATCCGGTCGTGACTAACGCGACTGCCGAGGAACTCTCGGAGGCAAAGGATCGCAAGTCTGCTTATCAAAAGGCGATGCCCCTGGCGCCGGGAACTTATAAGGTGGACGTGATCGTTCGCGACGTGACCTCGGGTGCAACGGGAATCCGTCACCAGGGATTCACGGTACCGAGGTACGATCCGCAGAAGCTTTCAACCTCGACCCTCGTGTTGGCTTCCAAACTCGAGAGCGTGGGCGATCAGCCGGCCGTCGGCCAGTTTGTTATCGGCCAGGTAAAAGTGATTCCGAATGTTTCCGGAGTTTATCGTCGCGGCGAAGCAGTCGGCGTCTACCTGCAAATCTATAATGCCGGCATCGATCAAACCACTTTGCGACCATCGGTTGACGTCGAGTACGCGCTGCTAAAGAACGGCAAGGAAATCGGGAAGCAGGCCGAAGACTGGCGCGGCATGGGCAATGCCGGTCAACGCTTGACTCTGTCCCGTTTGATAGATACGCGTGGCCTGGCCAACGGTGATTACGAGCTTCAGGTTCGCATTCGTGATCACGTAACGAACCAGCAACTCTCTCCCACAGGAAAGTTTTCCATCACGCAATAATTAAACAAAGAGGTTGCCGAAGAAAAAGCGGCAACCTCTTTTGGTTTCAGACTTCCTCGGTCTCCATCCTCGGTCTCCGTCCTGGATCGCCTGCGAACCAATTCGCAGCTCAAGCCAAAGGAGTGTTCGTATGTCTCGTCGCGGACTGACTTTTATTATCGCTGCGATTGCCCTATCGCTGTTCGCAGCATCCTCGAGTGCTCGCGCTCAAAAACAACAACCACAAGTGCCGGAGAATAAGGATCGCAAGGTTCGACGCGAAGAGAACCGCACGATGCGAGAGTGGTCCAAGAGAGATGTTCGCCTGATAATCACGCCCGAGGAACAGGCTGCCTTTGACCAGCTCAAAACAAATGAAGAGCGCGAGCATTTCATCGACGCTTTCTGGCGCCGTCGCGATCCCACGCCCGACACGGAAGAGAACGAATACAAGGATGAGTACTACGAACGCGTGGCCTATGCGAATGAGCACTTCGCCTCGGGCAAGCCCGGCTGGTTGACTGACCGCGGTCGCATGTACGTCAAGTGGGGAAAGCCGGACAGTATCGAATCGCACCCAGCGGGCGGCCAGTACCAACGCATGTCGTATGAAGGAAGTGACTCGACCAGCACCTATCCTTTCGAACGATGGTTCTATCGTTATCTGGCGGGTGTCGGCAGTGGTATAGAGATCGAATTCGTTGATCCCACCGGCAGTGGTGAATATCGCATCGCTCGAAATCCATTTGAAAAAGAAGCCGGCCCGTACAGCAACACTCGCGAAGGTATCAATGGATTTGGCAATCCCAACTCCACCAGACACCAGGACTCGCCTTTTGAAGTAATGGATTTACAGAACAGAATGGAGGCAGCGCCGCCGGTCGCCGCCAACTCTAACTCCATTGACGCGCGGTCCGTCGTTATAGATGACAACCCGCTCGATTTCGAAATCAAGCCTTATTACTTTTTTCAAGCGGAAGGAAATGTGATCGCAGCGTTCACGATTCAGACCAACAACCGCGATCTCGTCTTTCAGGACAGCGGTGGTTTGCAAACAGCGAGGATGAATATCTTTGGCAAAGTGCTGACGGTCGACGCTCGCAAGCTTGGGGCTTTTGAAGACACCGTGGTAACGACCGCGACCAAGGAAGAATTAGCTGAGGCGAAGGATCGGAAATCGGTTTACCAAAGGGCCGTTATTCTGCCGCCCGGAAAGTACCGGCTCGATGTGTTGGTCCGCGATATCGGTTCAGGGGCGGCTGGCTTCCGACAGTTCGCCTTCACTGTGCCCAAACCCGATGCGACACAATTGCAGATTTCATCGATTGTGCTGGCCGCGAAACTGGAAAGCCTGAAGGATCAAATCGGTGGACATCAGTTCACCATTGGCCGCAACAAGGTCGTCCCCAACATCGCAGGAATTTACCGTCGTGGTGATCCGGTCGGGGTCTACCTGCAGGTCTACAACTCCGGCGTCGACCAAACAACTCTGCGACCATCGGTTGATGTCGATTACTTCGTGCTCAAGGACGGTAAGGAAATTGCCAGGCAGACGGAAGACTGGGTCGGCATGAGCGAAGCCGGCACGCGACTGACGTTGGGACGGCTGCTGGATTCGAGCAATTTGGCCGCCGGCGAGTACGAGATACAAATTCGCATCCGCGACCATGTCAGCGGCCAGACGCTTTCGCCGTCGACGAACTTTACCGTAGTCCCTTGAGTTACCTGAGCTAAGACCTACCCACCGCGATAAACAAAATCCTCCACATCTCATTCTCATCCGGTTTCAACCGGGTGAGAATGGACAACACCCAATACCCCAACAAGTGCCCATTCACCCGGTTGAAACCGAGTGTGAATGAGATGAAACGCAAGCAATGTTAAGATGATTGGCGATGGGCACGATTACACATCTTACGGGCCTAACCCAGTCTGAGCTCACGACTTTCGTTGAAGCACTCGGCGAGCCGGCGTATCGCGCAAAGCAAGTCTTCGCGGCACTGCACGCGCGGCGTCTGCAGTCTTTCGACGCAATGACTGATTTGCCAAAGGAACTGCGTGCGAAGCTGAATGAAAGCGCCGCCGCTGCCACGCTCACTCTTGAGTCGCGTTATCTTTCAACGGACGGAACGCGACGCTACCTCACTAAAACCCGGGACAATTATCCGGTTGAAACTGTTTTCATACCTGAAGAGCATCGCGACACGATTTGCTTTTCTTCGCAATCGGGCTGTCCACTGCAGTGCACTTTTTGTTTGACCGCACAGCTTGGCTTGCTGCGCTCATTAACGGCGGGCGAGATTGTCGAACAGATCATCTATGCCCTTAACGATGCGTACGGCGTCGGCGTAAAAACTCCGCGCGGTGTCAATCTGGTCGGCATGGGCGCGGGCGAGCCCTTCCTCAACTTCGATGAACTGCTGAAGGCCCTCAACATCATGGCCGATCCAAAGGGACTCTTTATCGTGCCGAATCGTGTGACCATATCGACCGCGGGCATTGTGCCACGCATACGCGAGCTGGCCACGATTCCCAAACGACCGCATCTGGCAATTTCACTGGCGGCGCCGACCGATGAACTGCGCGATCAGCTGATGCCGATCAATAAACGCTGGCCATTGGCAGAGCTATTGGCGGCCTGTGAGGAGTTTGAGAAGTCCTTAAAACCAAGCGAGCGATTTACATTCGAATATGTCATGCTCGACGGCGTCAACGATGCGGACGAACAGGCGCGTCAACTGGCAAACCTGCTGAATCGTCATGGGCTCCGCGCGAAAGTTAATTTGATTCCGCACAATCCCGCAGACCCGCTGCCTTACCATCCCTCGCCACCGGAAAGGGTCGAGGTATTCAAAGCGATCCTCGAAGCTAAAGGAATTCATGCATTCGTGCGGCAGCCGCGTGGGCGCGACATCTTTGCCGCCTGTGGCCAACTGGCGGCGCGTCACGAGAACCCTGATTCGGCGACAGACGTTCAGAGTACCGCCTTTTAAGCGGGCTTTTGGACTGGGCGAAAAACCCGACTGAAGTCGGTACTCTGAACGCCGGTCGGCAACCTGGATTGGCGGCGAGAGCAGGATTTGTCATTTCGGCCTCTGAGCATTCCCTTGCTAAAATAGCTCGCTTGATAAATCAAGAGCCCGGCAGGAAATATTTGATGAAACTGAATAGTTTGAGACGACAATCTCTACGATCCTTTTTCTTGATCGCCCTGATGATCCTTCCCGTTAACTTTTACGCCACGCCGGCTCCGCAATCAGCTCCCAACATCGGCGTCAACGGGTACCTATCCGCTGATAAAGCACAGCGTGGACATATCATCCAGGCAGCTATAGTGATGGATATTCCGGGCGGGTATCACGTCAACTCTAATCGGCCGCTGGAAAAGTTTCTGGTGGCAACGCAACTGTCAATCGACGGTCCAAAAGAAATTCGCGTTGGACCAGTCGCTTACCCGCGGGCGCGGCTGCAGAATTTCGAGTTTTCCAAGGATAAGCTGTCGGTTTATGAGGGGCGTGCAATCCTGCGCTTCAACGTGACCGTGCCCGCGAACTTCAATTCCGGCTCGCTGGAATTGAAAGCGAAGTTGCGTTATCAGAGCTGCAGCAATGCGCTCTGTTTCCCACCGCAGACGCGCGAAGTGAAACTCAATCTGCCGATCGTCGGCGCGACTGAATCAGTGAAAAGAATCAACAGCGAGTATTTTGGCCGCGGCCGGTGAGTTCGACAAACTTCAGTTTGTCGTTGTTTGTTAAGAGGCCTCCGATGACGCCGACGACAAACTAAAGTTCGTCGGACAATTTCCTGCCAATCACGGCCATCAGGCGCCCAACTTTCCCATGCACACTCTTTTCCCGGCGATAAGAAAAGAAGAGATCCGTACGACACATCGTACAAAGCGTGCTGCTATGAATGCGGTCACGCGCCACGCCCAGCTTCGTTAGTTGATCCCGATTTGCTTTGAAGAGATCGACGCGCGCGTGGCCTTCGCGTGTGACTGTGAACAAATCTTCGCTGCCGGGAAAATGTGTTTTGAAAGCATCGATCACTTCGCTGCCGACTTCGTAACAGCAGGCGCCTGCCGCTGGTCCAATCGCTACGCGCACCTCTGCCGGTCGCGTGCCGTACTCCTGAATCATTCGTTCCAGCGTGTGAGTAACGATCGACGCGACAGTGCCGCGCCAACCGGCATGCACCGCCGCACACGCGCCCGTGCGCGCATCGCCGATCAGGATCGGCACACAGTCAGCGGTCTTAACTCCCAACAGCGTGTGCGGGAGACTGGTGACCAAAGCGTCGCAGCGATCATCGTCGCCGGTCGCATACGGCCGCGGCTGAGCTTGCGAGGCTTCTTTTACGAGGCGAATATCCACGCCGTGCACTTGCCAGCAGCCCGCCAGCGACCATTCGCCTGGAAATAGCTTGAGAAAGCGGCGCCGATTCTCCAAAATGTTCTCGGCCGAGTCTTCGTTAAAGCCGGCGAGGTTAAGCGCGCCCCTGGGCATCGGACTGATACCGCCGTCGCGCGTTGAGAATCCGTTGATGAATCCGTCCTGTTCCAATGGCGCGCACACCAGGGCCCGCACGCCGTCAAGTTCGCGCCAGTAAAAGCCTGAGCCGGTTAGTGCCGTATCTTCCGTGATCATCTCCATTGGCATAGACATTATCGAAGTCGTTCGCATTCGCGAAGTGCTCACGCGCACGCCGCGTTTTGTAGAACGTGTGTTTACCGTCGCGGAAAGAAGCTATTGCGACAGCCGTGGCGCCGTGGCAGCGCAACATTATGCCGCTCGCTTTGCTGCAAAAGAAGCGGTCCTAAAGGCCCTGCAAACTGGCTGGCGAGGTGGGATTGCCTGGCAGGATGTCGAAGTTGCGTCACTCGAGAGCGGCGCACCGTATTTAATTTTTCACGGGCAGGTGCGAAAGTTAATTGAAGAGTCCGGGGCGACGACCGCGCATCTTTCGCTGTCGCATACCAGCGAACACGCGATCGCACAAGTCGTGCTTGAGAAGGCTTGAGGATTTGGAGTGCTGCCTCAGCCGCGTTCTACGGGGCGTTCCCGAAGGCCTCTGTGCCCCGATGCGGGCGGACAAGTCCGCTTGCTAACGAACTCTCAGAACGGCGATCTCAACCCACCCGATGTCCGATAAGCTTTTTTAGCTTGTCGCTTGTCGTAACGCCGCGACAAACTAAAAAAGTTTGTCGGACATTTGCAGTGAAACTGACCCACGAACCCAGTTAGCGCATTGCATTGACGAGCGTCTTGCGGCCCCGTACGTCTACTTCGACTCGCGTGGTCCAGGGGTTAATCTCGCGAATCATTGGGCCAAGCTCCGTCGCCGGCTTGCGGGTCGCGACTGAAGCAGATGGTTCTCTCGCTGCTATCCGCTGCTCAGGTTCCTGCTCGATACCTTTTGGAACATTCGAGTGTTTGAAGCACTCGGCGTTGGGGGCCAGCTCGTCGGTAACTGCAATCAACTCTCGTGAAGGGCAAGAGAGAGTTGAGATCAGACCATCCTCTGTATCGATCTCCACGAACTTAATTCCTTCAGGACATTCAAAGTTCTTGCCGCCAAGTTCCGGCCTCAACTGGACCGCGCCGTTAACGAACTCGGTCCAGGCCGGCAAGGCGGCTTCAGCTCCGGTCAAACCAAGCTGTTGGTTGTCGTCAAAGCCGATCCAAACGACACAGACCAGGTTCGGCGTATAGCCGACAAACCAACCATCGCGCGACGTTCCCGTCTTTCCTGCTATCGCAGTTCCCCTGACCGCGCCCCGCGCCGCGCGCGCGGTTCCGTGATCGATTACCGCCGCCAGCATGTTCGTGATCATGTATGCGGTGGTCGGCTTGATCACTTGCCGAGACTGAATGTCGCGCGCATGCGTTGCGGGCGTCCCGATGCTGGTGATGGCCTGCTGCGATATGGTTTGGCCGCCACGCACAAACGCAGCGTAAGCGGTAGCGAGTTGCAAA
This sequence comes from Acidobacteriota bacterium, assembly GCA_025463135.1. Lineage (GTDB taxonomy): Bacteria > Acidobacteriota > Blastocatellia > Pyrinomonadales > Pyrinomonadaceae > JAOAPY01. The sequence goes on along the minus strand of JAOAPY010000010.1, from coordinate 110,635 downwards.
GGGGTAACTTCGGTTGTGCCCAGGGCCAGTGCCGGATAGCGTTCCGGCTTGGGCAGACCAAACTGTTCTGTGAGATTAGCGATGCGGGCCAGACCCGTCTGCATAGCCACATCCACGGTCACGACGTTCAGTGATTTCACCAACCCGGTCCGCATGGTCACATCGCGCATCGAAAACCCGCCGCCGAAATTTGCCGGCCGGTAAGTTCTATTCCCGTCATAGATAAACTCTCGCGGTGCGTCCGCGAACATCCGCACCGGCGAGATGCCACTTTCAAGAGCGGCGGCATAAACAAAGGGCTTAAAGGTTGATCCGGGTTGCCGGCGCGCATCCGTCGCGCGGTTCAACTGGGACTCGGCATAGTCGCGACCGCCGACCATCGCCAACACTTCACCGGTGCGTGGATCCATCGCTACCAACGCTGCTTGTGGTTTTGCGTCGCGGTTCTTATAGGTCTGGTCCAAACGCGCCAACTGTTTCTTGAGGGCCGCCTCTGCCAAACGCTGCAGGTCCAGATCGATGGTGGTGTAAATGCGCTGTCCCTGTGGTCCAGTGACCTCCTCAGAGTCCACGCTGCGGTTAACGTAATCGATAAAATAAGGCGCCAACGCTTCTGAATCAGTCTTGAACGAAGTCACCGCAACGGGCTCTTTCGCCGCTTCGCTTTCCTGCTCCAGGGTAAGCCAGCCATCGCGCGTCATCGTGCTCAGCACGGTGTTGCGCCGAGCCTGCGCGACTTCCGGATGACGAATCGGTGAGTAACGGGTAGGACCCTGAATCATGCCGGCGATGGCGGCTGCTTCGGACGTTGAAAGGTCTTTGACGTCCTTGCCGAAGTAAGTGCGCGCGGCCTGCTCGACTCCGCGCACCGCAACAGCGCCGCGCTGACCGAGAAACACTTCATTGCAGTAGAGGGCAAAGATGTCTTCCTTTGAAAGGCGGCGTTCAAGAGCAAAGGCGAGCATAGCCTCGGCAAATTTTCGTTTGTAGGTGCGCTCCGGCGAGAGATAGGTATTCTTGACCAACTGTTGCGTGATGGTCGAACCACCCTGACCAATGCGATCGTCCCCGACATTTCGTAAGAGGGCGCGCGCGACTCCGAAAAGATCCAAGCCGCGATGCGCGAAGAAACGGCGGTCTTCGATTGAAAGGATCGCATGGACCAGCACAGGCGGCAGTTCGTGGAAAGTTAACTGGGTGTGTTGCCCGTTCTTCGTCGACAGATCGGTGGATAATACTTCGGGTTCGAGCGTAAAGTGATCGAGCGCTCGACCGTCGCCGGCGAGATCGGCGACGCGTCCCTGCGCATTGATAATAAATCGCACCACCGCCGGGCCCGGTTCCTGCACGCGGTTCGGATAAATCTCGACAGAGTTTCCTTCCGTCTTGAAGGTGCCGCTCCACACGTCACTTATTTTTGTTTCGGTGTAACCAGCGCGACGCAATACTCTGATCAAATCATCGCGCGTCACCTTTTGCCCGAGGGCAATGTTGCGCGGCGCCGCATAAATTCCCGGCCGGCTGGTCAGGTATCCGCTCTTGAGACGCGCCTCGATCAGGCTGGAATAAAAACGATAGGACCGTACCAGCGTGAGGGTGGCCGTGCCGAAAGTAATAAGCAGTAGAAGGGCCACGACGTTGAGTACGATCCGATAGCGCTTGTATCGTTCGAGCCAGAAGGCAAAACGAAAAAACCGGCGCATCATTTTCGGAAATGATCGTCGGCTAAAAACGGATGTAACCTCAATGGTCATCCTGGCGGTCCCCCTCGAGAAAGGCCCGCCCGCCGCCTGCCCCCCTCAGTGCTCTCCCTAATACGAATTCTGTGTATTCGTTATAAAGAGCGAATGGGGGAAGGATTCTATTCTTCAGTCAAGAAAATTAGCCACAGATTGACACGGATGGGTACAGATCAGAAAAGCTGAAGTGGGGTAAGAATGAGATGAAGAATCTCTACAACCTCAAAGCCATCCACTTCAAATCCGAATTATCCGTGTTCATCTGTGGCCAATAAATCCTTCGTTACTTCATGCTCTGCGATCAGCTTCCGGATCCCTTCAACACTTGCCAATCCTGCTTCATAACCGGCCGCTATTAATTCTTCAGCCCGGCCCAGCTCGTCCCAACGAATATGGCCGGTGCGCGGCCTGACGACAAAGTCTGCCTCCTGCAACTGGTGCTGGGAAACAGTCTTTTGTACGATCAGCATCGATTGCAGGATGATGCCGATTACCGATTGCGGCGGGCCTAAGAATGTCGCTCCTTCGGCGTTCACGTCCACGGCGATAACAATATCGGATCCGAGCGCGCGCGCCGCCGCTGAAGGAATCATCGAGACCAAACCGCCGTCGAGCAACTGCCGGCCCTGTGGATCAATCGCCGGAATGTACCAGCCGGGAATGGCGCAGCTGGCGCGAATGGCGAACGGCACATCGCCCTGGTCGCGCATCACCACGGCCTCCCCGGACTCCAGGTTCGTGGCTACTGCCGCAAAAGGAATCGGCAGATCCTCGAAACGAGTTACCGGCAGATGCGCGCGTAGATAGTCCTCCATTCGCGCATTCGATTGAATCCCGAGGCGCGAGACCGTTACCCGACCGACGTCCCGCCAGCGCATGCTTTTGCCGATAGCTTCGATTTCCGAAAGTGGCAGGCCCGAAGCGAAGGCGCCGCCAACCAGCGCGCCTGCCGAACTACCGGCGACGCAATCGATCTTGATCTCATGATCGCCTAAAGCCTGCAGCACGCCGATATGGGCGATGCCCCTGGCCGCACCGCCCGAAAGGGCGAGGCCGATTCTCGGTATTTGGTTGTTGAGTTGGGTCGACAAGATCTTCGATGCGTAGCGTCGCGTAGCGACGCCTGAAGACTAGCGAGGCTCCGCCTCAGACCGACAGGATTCCTTTGCGTGCTTTGCGGGAGGCGCTTCAATGGCGACAAAGAATTTCCCGCCAGGGCGCAAAGCACGCAAAGAAACCGCTTGCCCAAAAATTTAAAGTCTGCGCTACCTCAGACGGGATTTAAGATCACGATCTCGGCGCGGTCGCGGGCATTATCCAGGAAACTGTCAATATCAGATTCGACTTTGGTCTCGGTCAGCGTCCTTTCGATTTCCGGTCGCGCCTCTTCCAGCGTAGGCACAATACCTCCTGGAGATCGACCTCTGAAACGAGTCACCCAGGTAGCACGGTAATAATCGGCGACGTCCTTTTGCCCAATCACAATGAAACTACGAAAGCGAAACTCGAGGTACTTTTCGATCTGTACTCGCTGCTCGAGAATCTCGTTGAGTTTTTCGCTCGTCAGCCCCACGCGAATCATTCGTTGCTCAAGCTCGTCTCGCGAGGCAAATTGCTTGGCCAGAGCGTCGCGGGCCTCGGCAATCTCCTGTTCGGTCGGGGAAATCGTCGGTAGCTTCACCGCTTCCTGCAAAATCAGGCGCTGATCTTCCACCAGGCGCAGCGCGCCATTCAATGCTTCCGAGGTTGGCTGGGCCAGCACGGTGTTTGGTTGCAACGCCAATTGCCAAAGCAGGTCGGAGTAAGTAATCAAGTCCGTGCGTACACCGCCGTTAACGGTGGCCACGGTTTTGTCGACGACCTCCTGACCGCGCGCGGCGGAAGGTAGTAGGCAGAACAGTAGACAGAAGGCAGTAGGCAGAAAGCAGTACGGCAGACTCTTGGCGGGAAAAACATTCGTGACGATGGAGAAAGCGTTCCATTTTCCATTTGTCGTTGGACATTTCTCATTTGTCATTGATCGCGGACTCGATACGGATCCGGATGTGTTCTTTCTGAAATGTAATACGTTCGACATCACTTTGAGCCCCTTCCCTACAAACTGACAACTGACAACTAAAACGTTTGCGTAAATCGGAACTGCACCTGACCACGATTCAGGCGAAAGACCGCCGGCGTTCCGTCAAAGTCTCCGCTTGCTCCGCTTGGCCCGCGCTGCGGAACCAGGAACGAAGGCGGGTTCAACAGGTAACCGTAGTCAACCGCCAGCGCGCCGCCCAGCGGTGTCTGAATGCGAAAGCCGAGGCCCACGGTATGGGTCCAATGCGTGCGCAGGTTCAAGGAATTGATCAATGTCAAAGTACTGGTCGTATCGGGCTTCTCGTGTCTGCCAAATAGATCGCCAACGCGACGGAACACGTTGCCGCCGTCGTAGAATGGAACTATCTGAAGCTCTTTCGTCGTCGGCACACGCGCCTCGAGATTAAGCACAGCCAGGGCGTTGCCGCCCACGGGCACCGTAAAGGGATTAAGAAAGACGACCTTCTTGTTCTGCGTCAGAAAACTTCCTTCAGTTACGACGGCCTGCCGCGGTCCGGCTTCTTCATAGTTAAAACCGCGCAACGTAGTCGCACCGCCCGAGTAAAACCGCTCGCTAATCGGCAGCGTGCGATCGATCTCGTCGATTCTACCGTTGCCGTCGCGATCGCGTGGATTGAACACATTTGCCAGACCGAGAGACATGTTTCCGGCCAGCACGGTTTTGCGAAAACCACGCAGGCGATAATAGCGACGGTAGGAGCTCTGAAACTTGCTGAACGAAATATTGCCGCCCAGCTGCCGGACCGCGATCGAATAATCGGCCGTTAAGAAGTCTCCCTGGGTTGGATCAAGCTGATTGTAACGACAGACTTCGCCACCGTGGGACGACGCTTCTTCAGCCGATCCGGGAATACCAGCCTCGCACCTTTCACGTGTGTCGCGGGCAAAAGACAGCCCAAAACGGGAAAGTCGGACCACACGGTCGGGCAAGAGAATGTCCTTGATCACCAGGCTCTGCAGATTCAACAGGCGCACGTCTTCGTACATGTAGCGCGCAAAAACAATCGACCGCGTCTTCTGATTCAGACCGCGCTGCGTCTCGATACTGAACGTAAACCGGTTGATGGTTGGTTGTCCGGTCTTAATCCCAAACTGGTCAATGGGATTTCCCTTCTTGTCCAATCGCTGCACTATGCCCATCGTGCCGCGATCGATCGCCGAACGGAAGAAACGCGTGATGGTTGAATCGCGGCGGTATTGCAGGGAAAGCGATAACGGCGCGAACTGGTTAGTGCCATAGCGCGCAAAGCGCGGATCAAAATATTCCAGCCTCAGCGATTGCTGGCGACTGCTGACTCGCAGGCGAACGGCGCCCTGCCGCAGTTTATTCATCAGGTTCACGTTGCTGAGTTCGAACAGTCCCAACGGTCCGGTATCGGTGGAATAACCGCCACCGTAGTCGACCACTCGCGGTTTCTTCTCTTCGACATCGATGATCACATCCCTCTTCTTATAGCCCGCGCTGGTTTCGCCGGCCGGCTCGGTGTGGATGGTGACCTGGCTGTAAGCATCAGTCGTATAAAGAGTGCGCTCAGCTTCGTTAAGACGATCGGAGCGCAGCAGTTCGCCCGGCGCCAGGGCGCTGGCGCGGGCGATTGCGTTCCGTTTTGTTTGCTGCGTTCCCGCGTCGCCCGTTACACCATTGACGATAATGCGGTTGATGAAAACTTTGTCGCCTTCGTTTCTGATGGTGTAGATAATCCTGACCTGCTCGTCTTCGCCTTTCTTTGGCAGTTCAACGAGGGAAGGAGCGATCTCGGCGTCAATGTAGCCGTCGTGCGCGTACAGGTTGTGCAGGCTGTCGACGTCGACCCTGGCTATGGCGCGCGAAATAGGAGCGCCCACAATCGTTCTCAGCTCTCGTCGCAGACGCTCTTCGGTGTAGATCTTGTTGCCTCGTATTTCCACACCGGCGACGCGCGTCAGTGGGCCCTCAGTGACTTTGAAAGTGATGATTAGATCTTCACCGTTGATGGCCACACCCTGGATCACCTGGACCACAGAGCGACGATAGCCAAACTCGCGCATGTGCGCGGCCACGGTGCGCTTGTCCTGTTCCAGCAGCGCGAGGCTGGTGTAACCCCGGCCGTATCCCAGATACGGAATGAACCCAAGGGCATTCGCCTTCTGTGATTTCAGTTCCGCGGCAACATCGTCGTAGGTAACTTTGTTCGTGCCGGTGATGCGGATGTCCTTCAGCGTAAAGCGACGGCCCTGCTCTACCTGATAGGTAATATCGACGGTGTGATCTCCCAACGCGTCGGGATTGAGGGTCTCACAAGTTTCGCGCGTGCCGTTGGCGAGTAAGTCAGGTAGCGGCGGAGTAACTTTGCAGACAGGTGTCACCTCAGCAAAAAAGTATCCATCCTCTTGCAGCTTGTTGCGCAAGCGTCGCGCGCCTTCGACGATGGCCGACTGATCGATGTTGCCCTCGCGCTTGACCGGCAGCAGATCGCGCGAAAGCTTGTCGCTGATCTTATAATTCTCGACCGCGACGTTGACCTTTGGGCCCACTGCACCGGTCAGAGTTATGGTCATCTGGTTCTTTTCGATTTCGCGTTCCACGCGTGGGTCGGCAATCTGCGGAGCAAGGTAACCGCGAGCGATAATCGCCTGGCGAAGGCGAGTGACGTCTTCCCCCAACGCCTGGCGAGTGAACCACGCGCCGGGCTGGAGGGTGAGAGTTGGACGGACCGTAGCGGGATCAAAACCCTTGATGTCCAGATTGAACGCAGCCACGCGCGCGGCTTCACCCGGCGTAATGCGATAAAAGACTGTGGCGCGCGTGCCGCCGGCATCAACCTCCTGCGACGAGTCCACCATCGCGTTAAAGTAACCTCGATCTCTAAGATACCCCTGGATCTCATCCACGTTGCGCAACACAGACTGTTTCGAGGCACGCGCGCCTGGCTTGATCAAATTAAGCCGCGCGCGTATTTCATCCGTGGCGATGGGGGCGCCCGTTGCCAGTCCAATCTCCAGGCGGATGTCGGCGACGATTACCTGGCGCTGAATAATGAAACGGACCCGCAACGGGCCTTTCCTGCCGCTGACTTCGGTGACTTCCACACGCGCCGACGCCACGCGGCCCGAATCAAACAGCGCCTGTAACGAGTCGCGAATGCGCACCGCCGAATACTCGCTGTTCGGCGCGACTCTCAACATAACCATGAACTCCGCCTGGACGGCTTCATCAGCGGGTGAGCCTTCAAAAACTATTTCAACAGCGGCGATGGTCCGTCCGTCATAATCGCCATTGTCGGCAAAGTTCAAAATTCCAACAGACTCTCCGTTTAGAAAGTGGACTCTTCGGCCCGCGGCCGGGGCCCAGGTACCCTCTCTAAACGACGAACTAAACGAAGAAATCCTGGGGAGCGCGAGCGAGTGGAGCCCGGCTGGCTCAGCCGAAGGAGCGTTGGTGGCTCCAGACACACAGGCATTGGCGAGAGTGGCTGGGCCAGCCTTGATGGGCGGCGCTGCCAGAACGGCGAGCATCAGGGAAACAGCAACACAACAGAGCACAAATCGACGGCCCGGAAAGTGGCATCCAGCCTTTGCGTCCGCCAGCTCCATTTCCTGCCGCCGGTGTACTTTCACCTTGTTCCTGATCGCGCCCTCGCTCAAAATCTTTTCCTGAATCTGATTTCAAAACTGAAGCTGTTATTGCGTGCGCTGAGTTGCTGCGTTGAAGCCTGTTCGTACTGTGCGACAAACGACAAGCGATCCGAGACGCGATATTCAACCGCCAGAATCTGATTGGGATCGGAGGTAACATTCGTCGAATATGTAACTGACAGCTCCTTGCTGATTCGTTTGCCCACAGTCAAACGCGCTCCCGGATTAGCTCCCGCGCTTCCGCCGATTACCGGATTTATTTCGAAACGGCTCAAGCCAAAAAGTTTACTGGTCGCACGCTGCGCCGGCGCATTGATTAAAGCGTCGGTCAAAAGACTGGTGGCCGTGCCCAGTCCCGACGAGGCCAGCGCCGAAGTGCTGGTGTCACCGGATGAAAGTGTTCCCGTTGTTATCAGCGACACGACGTCGGCCTGGGGCAGAGCCGGCTCCGACCGCACGGCGGCTTGTGGCTGCGATAGTGGCCCGGTGAGATCGATGATGACGCGGTAGCCGCGAATTTCCGACTCGGCTTCGATGTTGAGCAGTGGATCAGCGCTGCGGCGCGGGGGCAGGTCCATGAATGCGCGCTTGATCTCATAGCGATCATTACGGAAGGTAAGCGTGCCGTTACTCGCGGTTATCCTGCCGGAGATGATCGGATCTTTGATTTGTCCATTGATTTGCAGCGAGACCGAGCCGATGAGATCCGCCAGATTGTTGCGCACCACCAGCGCATTGCGGCCTTCGACACGCAAGTCCGCGAACCGCGCCGTTCTTACCAGAGAAATCTCACCGCCTTCTTCGATCGACTCCTGACGACGATTAACAAGATCGGCCAGCTCTATGTCCTTGGTGTACTCCGCCCGGATCAAGTTAACGACGCCGCTAATAAGTTGTTCATTCCCGTCGCCCTTGATTTCCACATCCGCATCCAACGTTGAACTGAAATCCTGGGGAAAGGGCGCGGTCACGTTATCCGCATGCACATTCAACAGGAAACGATTGACAGTAATGCCGTCGAGCAAGGCACCACCTGAGGCGCTAACGCGTCCTCCGCCCAACGTGCCGTTGAACGATTCTATCTGCGCCTGATCGGCGGTGAATCTGAGCACGGATTTGATGTTCGAGACTTGCCAGCGATCGTTACCCACCAGGGCCGCGACCGATGCGCCATTTAATGACGCCGTGCCGTTGACCCGTGGTTGGTTGTAGGAGCCGGAAACACGCACCGCGATGTCCGCTGCTCCCGACAAGAAAACATCCGGAGACAGGCCATTGAGCACGCGCAGATTCAAGCGACCATCAACACTCAGAGTTTCCTTCCCGCCTTCGGCCACTGCCAGGGCGCCATCCAGAGTGATGTTGGTGCCCGTGCCGGTAAGTTGGGCGCGATCAAAGACCAGTTCGCTGGCGGTCAGGCGCACAACGAAGGGCGCAACCGCCGACAGGGCTATGTCTTCCACGCGGAAACTAAGTTCAGAAAACTCAGCCGTCCCACGCAAGCCTTCGAGGGTAGGGTAACCATCCTCATCCAGCAGATTGCCGCTGGCCTTAATCGTCCCGGTCGCGCGCCCGCTCAATTTTACGTTGGCATTGGGCAACGCCAGGGCGAGCACCTTCGTCAGATCCGCCCCATTGAAAGTGGCATCAATCGTGGCCGGCAGTTGTTCGTTCGACAGATCTACTCGGGCGTTGACAGTTTGCGCCTGACCGAAGACACCCGTAGTGAACGTAACATTGAGTTTCTTGTTCTCTGTTCGTCCCACCAGCGACAGAGTACCCAACGGTCTGTTGTTGACACTGACGTCCTTGCCCTGGGCGTCAAAAGTAATCTGGTACGACGAGAAATCTTTTTCGGTGTAATTGCCGATGATGTGGGCAGTGACGTCGGCGGTGCCGCTCAAGTTTTGCAGCGCGGGTTTGCCGGACAGCGTGGCCAGTCGACTCAGTTGAATGGCTTGCGCATTTGCCTGTAGATCTACCAGCTTCGTTGTGTCGTCAAAACTGCCGCTGGCAGTGATATGGCCCGCGGCGAAATGGCCATCGACGCTTTCAAGATTTACTTTGGAGCCGCTGAAAGTTGCGCGCGCGACAATACTGTCAAAAGGTTCGCCGGCCAGACGCCCCGCGCCGAAATTCAATTCCGCCGATCCGTTCATGGCCTTGGGCAAACCGGTAACGGCAACATGGCCGGAAATATCTGATTGCGTGTTTTTTAATTTTTCTTTTGTATCTTTGTTCAGCGGCAATACTGCCAACAGGACGGCGGCGTTGGCCCGATCCAGCGTCGCGTCCACTGAAATATTGTTTTCACCAGTGCGCGGCGCATTGAGACTGAACTGTATGCTCCCGCCGTCGGGCTCAGTGAGTTTGCCATCGGCAATGCGAAGTTCCGTCTGGGTCGCAAGCAGTGACGCACTCAACGAGCCCAAATCGTTGCCGCTGACCACGAGCGATCCCAACGACACTTTGCCGTCAAAGTCCGGCGAGCTTAGTTTCCCGCGGACGTTTCCGTTAAAAGCGAATGGCCCTTTCAACTCCAGTCCGTATTGATTGATCTGGTCTTCAAGATCGGGCAAAGCGCCCGAGGAAATTACAACGTGCTGCAGTTCAGCGGCATCGGTGGAGTTAAGGTCGATTTGCAGATCAGAGTTGCCGTCGAAGGAGAACTGGCCGCTCGCTTTCAGGTGACTGGCAGCGGTTTGCAAATCGACGCGCTCAATCTGAAACAAGCCACTGTTGGCGTGCAGCGCAACTTCGCCGGAAATCGGGGTCCGGTCATCTTGTGCGGTGACGGTCTCGGCTGTGAATTGGGTATTGATGCTGCCCGAAGCTTTTTTGAAATTGGTGCCGGGAAAAGAAAGGTCAACTTTACCCGCAGCCTTTCCCGCTAACGGCATGGCCGTGCCGGCCAGTAAGGTTATCGGCGCTGCCACGTCCAGACCTTCAAAGCTAGCTACTACTCGCGAAGCGGCTGAAGGCGTCAGGCCAATCGTGGCGTTGCCGCGCACTCCGCCGGAAAACAAGTCGGCAGTGAAATCATTAAGCTGAATCTGGCCGCTGGTCGCGACCACCGCAGCCTTTGCCTGGCCCATCTTCATCTGGCCCAACACGCCGCCTCCGATACTCAGGTCGGCGCTGGCGCGATAACGTCCCGACGGCTCAACTACGAACACCGGCTTTGCCAGCTTTAGATTTTCCAGTTGTCCGTCGGCCAGCTTGACAGTCCCGGGAGTGATGTCCGCGGTTGACCCTTCGACTCGGCCCCCACGCACCGACAAACGCACCCCGGCAATGTTGAAGCTGGCAATTTCAGCGCCCTGCGCATTGATGCCCCCCACCAGGATCTCTTTTATGTTGACTGTCGTGGCCCCGTTCTGTCCTGCGAAGACCACCGAGTTTGCGGTTACGTCTTTTATCCGCGCGTCTTTTGAAACTATCTCCCCGGTCTTGACGCCGGCGACTGAACCGGTTGTCTCGGCGCCGGCTTTGCGAAAACGCAAATCGGAAGCAGAGATGCCATTGACTTTCGCGCCTGAGGAAACGACTCCATTAGCTGTAAAGCGGCTGGATGATCCGGTGATAGCTCCGTTATTCATCTCCGCGCGCGCATCGTGAAGAATCAAGCCGGTAATGGTCGTGCCATAACTGCGCTCAGCCGCGGCGCGCAGTTCCCCCACCCAGCGAAAGTCCGAGCCAGTCCCCATTACGTTGCCGGTCAGCTGCACGCTGTTGAGTTGAAATTCTCCAGCCGCCAGTAACGCCACTACCGCATTGCCGTTAACGTCATAGCTTTTTCCGTGACCCGATCCGGAAGCGGTTACATTCAACCCCTGCAAGCGCACATTGTCGGCAGCCAGGGCGTCGGATTTGATATTGCCCTGGACTTTGTAGTTGTCACCCTCACCGGAAACGGTACCGATGAAATTACCGGCGCCGCGCAGGGTGGCGCCCGCTTGCAACAGGTCTGAAAGCTGCGTCAGGTCCACGCTCGAAGTGACCTTCATCTGATACCGCAGCGCGCGCCAATCATCCATCGTGCCCTCGAGATGGGCCTCTGCCACCGGCGATCGCAGCACCAGTTCCTGAATCTCTGCTCTTGTTTGATTGGCGCGACCCTTAAGCTCGACATCGATGTTGTTGACTGGTCGTCCGTCATAAACAAACGTGGAGTTGGTCAAGCCCAGCGTGATGCGGTTCATCGCGCTTTCAACCGGAGCACTGGGATTATCGGGATCGATAATTATGTTAAGATTGCGGGCTTCGCCTGAGAGCGAATGCAGCGCATCGCCGTAATGAATCAGCGAGTTTTTGATTTCGACGTGCGCCGTTGAGTATGCGAAAAGAATTCGCTTGTTCTCCTCGCGCGGTTGCAGATGCAGATTCCGGAAATTTGATCGACCCTGGTTATCAAAATTTACCCAAACCTCGAGCCCTTCGATTTTCAGGTCCTTAAGATCGACATGACGTTGCATGTTGAACGCGTAAAGATCCTGAACCCGAATAGACGCAACCATCCGATCAATCTTGCCCAGCTTTTCGCCGCTGAGCGCGTCGTAAAGCTCGATGCCGTCAATTTCAACAGTACTGGGCGGGACGTTGGCATGAAAAGTCTTGATCTCGGCGCGAATGCCATATTTGGCAAAATCACTTTTGATTTGGCCCACCACATAGCGATCCACGAAACCGAGCCGATAGAGAACCACCGCAATCAACACCAGGGCGACGATGGCCACTCCAAAACCAAGCGCGGTGATAAAAGCATTGCGGCGCGTCAAATAGCGGCGGCGTTTGCCCTGAGGTGTCACTGGCTCGGGCCGATTCGCGTCGCGCTCAGCAATCGCTTCCGCTTTGGGCGGCAACGGCTGGTCAGTCTTCGACTGCAGTGCGTCGCTGGTCGACTGCTTATCGCCTTCTGATGGTGATTGCGGCGCGCGGTCGTCGTGATCGTTCACAGGCATAACGTGCGTACTTGTCGGAACTATCTGCGGGTAGCCGGTGGGTCCTGCCCCAAAAAGCGACTACCGGATAATTAGATTTAAAGAGGGAGAAACCCGAATGCTAAAGGCGGGCCTTGCGAAAATCAAGAGGATCTTCGTGAGCAGGGCCCGCAGCCAAAATCCCGGCCAGTGAAAGATGCAACCAACCGTCAGGATCGTTGTTCCGTGCTCAATCCATTAACACCCTCTTCCGCCAATTTTTGCTCGCTCAAATGCGCGGGCTGGCCCAAATAAACGTTGCCCGTAACTTCGAGCTCAAAGCCCTCGAGGGCGGCAACTTTAGGGGGGTGATTAGTCAACAGGACAATGCGCCGCAATCCCAGATCATGAAGAATCTGCGCGCCAATTCCATAGTCGCGATTCAAGCCATAGCCGGTTTCCACGCTGGCCTCGCGTTTACGCAAGCCGCGCTCCTGCATCAGCGCATAGGTGCGCAGTTGATGGACCAGGTCCAAACTGTGCTCGCGCTGGCGCAGATAGAGCACGACTCCCTGTCCGGCGGCGGCGATCTTTTCCAGGGCCGTATGTAACTGAAACCCGGTGTCGTCGATCAATGATCCAAACATGTCGCAGGTGACGTTTTCGGTATGGACCCTGACCAGCACCGGATCAGTTGTCTCGACGTTGCCCATCACCATGGCCAGATGGACATCACCGTTGATGACGTTCTCATAAGCTACGGCGCGAAACTTTCCATAAACGGTAGGCAGCTCGGTTTCCACGACGCGGCGCACCAGCATTTCCTTACTGATGCGATATCGCACCAGGTCGGCCACGCGCACCATTTTCAATCCATGAAGGGTCGCAAATTCCTTTAGCTCGCGCAGCCGGGCCATCGTGCCATCTTCGTTCATGATCTCGCAGATTACCCCGGCGGGATACAGACCGGCGATGCGAGATAAATCGACGCTGGCTTCCGTTTGACCCGGTCGCACCAGAACGCCGCCTTTTTTTGCGCGCAAGGGAAAGATGTGGCCGGGCCGCGCCAGGTCCTGTGGGCGCGTTTGGGGATCCACCGCCACCAGAATCGTTGTCGCCCGATCGGCAGCCGAAATGCCGGTGGTCACTCCTTTGCGAGCGTCAATGGATACGGTAAAGGCGGTGCCGTGATTAGAAGTGTTGTCAGCGACCTGGGTCGTCAGGTGAAGTTCGTCACAGCGGTCTTCGGTCAAGGGCAAACAGATCAAACCGCGCGCATGCCGGGCCATGAAGTTGATGATCTCCGGCGTTACCTTCTCAGCCGCGCACACCAGATCGCCCTCGTTCTCGCGATCCTCATCGTCAATGATAATGACCATGCGGCCTTCGCGTATTTCCGCGACGGCCTCTTCGATGCTGGCGAACGACATTTCCTGTTTCCGGGCCCCAGACTCTGCAGATTTCAAATTCAAATTTCCCGCCTATGTTACCCCAAAAAGTGGCGCCGCGTCCCGCTCTGCTGTCAGGGACATCATTGAGCCGGGAGCGATTTCGAAAGTCCTTGTAATCAGGGATCTGTGAACTCGGGTCACTCGCGCTGCAGTCCCGCAGGGACGAAGACCGCGCGACCAGCGGCTAAAGAGTATTAGTGTCGCCGACGCGTGGAGGTGGTCTTTTTGGGAGACTTGGGCGAGGATTTGAGCACCGCATCTATCTCTTTGGTCAGCTGGCTGGTCTGTTCCTTCTGCATGTCGGCGACGACTTCCTTGACCTTTGGTATTACGATTTCTGAAGACTTCTCGATGGACTCCGCGAACAATGAAGGCATCTCCGCAATCACTTTTTGCCCGGTAGTGGATTTATAGAACGTTACCAGATCAGTCAACTCACCTTCACTAAAATGCTTGTCGTAAATCGAGTAGGAAATTTCCTCGACCAGTTGCTTCAAGTCAATGCGCTGCAGAAAGACTTCTTTGAGCCGCTTGCTAATACGATCCGAGCTTTCCTTGACTCTCGTCCTTACCTCTTCCTGCTGGGTTGGCGAAAGCCTCTTGAATTCATCCAGCGAAGAAATCACTCGCAATTGCATGGCGGGCAATTCCTTCTTCATCTCATCGAACTGAGCGTCGAACATTCCCTCGGAGATGCGCGCCGCATTGGTCAGGTCAAGGATCTGTTTAATCAAGGTGCGTTTTGTCGCGGAGACCTCTTGTTTGGGCGCCTCTGGCTTGGGTGTTGCGGCGGCTTCCTGGGCCTGCGACGCGGCGAGGCAACACAGCAGGATGATCGCCGGCGCCGCCACGAACCTGAATGCTTTACGGTTCATTACTCCAATCCTTTCCGCAGTCAGTTCGTTCGTGTCGCACGAACTATTCAAAGCCCAGTTCAGCAAGCTTCTCAATTGTCAGCGTGTCGCCCCAATCATCGGGCAGTGTACGGCTCATGATTCGCTCGACATACTTGGCGATGACGTCGACTTCCAGGTTCACATCGTCGCCCGCGTGCAGCTGAGAGAGGTTTGTCACTTCCCATGTCTTCGGGATCACAGCGATGTCGAAATACTCATCAGTGAGATCGGCGATCGTCAGACTAATACCTTCGACGGCGATTGAGCCTTTGAACACCAGATAACGCGAGACCTCCGGCGGATAGGCGATGCGGACCGTCCAGGAGCCGACGTGATCAGTGGCGCCCACGAACGCTCCGCGCGCGTCAACGTGGCCCTGCACAATGTGGCCGCCCAGTCTCGTGGTCGGCGTTACCGCGCGCTCGAGGTTCACTCGCGAGCCGGGGCGCAGACGACCCAACGTCGAACGATCCAGGGTTTCGCGCGAGCCGTCGGCGGAGAATGAATCGCGGCGCACATCCAGCGCCGTCAAACATACGCCGTTGACGGAGATCGAGTCGCCTTCGCTGGAACTGGCGCTGACAGTGTTGGCGGCGATGACGATGCGCACGCCTTCGCCCCGCCGCTCAATGCTGCGGACGAGGCCGAGTTCTTCGATGATGCCGGTGAACATTGTTTTTGGTCTTGGTCGTTGGTGTTTGGACTTGGGTCTTGGGTCTTTGGTTTTTGGTCTTTGGTCTTTGTTTGGTTTTTGTTTGGTCCTGATGCCGGCTTCAGATCTCAGTTGTCAGATCACTGACTTCTGATTTCTGATCTCTGACTTCTGATTCACGATCTCTGACTTCTGATTCACGATGGCCATCATGCCCGCAAAAACCTCTTCGATCGACTGGCCGGTTGAATCGATCAATATCGCATCATCAGCCACTCTGAGTGGCGAATCCGCGCGGGTTGAATCCCGCCGATCCCGTTCGGTCATGTCGGCCAGCGTTTCGCCGAAATCAACCGTTTTGTTCTGTTCGAATTCTTCCGCAAATCTTCGTTTGGCGCGCTCCTCAGCCACCGCCGTCAGAAAGAATTTCACATCGGCGTCGGGAAAAACCACCGTGCCGATATCGCGGCCATTCAAGACAGCGCCGCGTCGGCCCATCTCGCGCTGACGCTCGACCATGGCGCGGCGTACGTCCGGAATGGCAGAAATCACCGAAGACATGTGCGTCACGTCTTCGCTGCGAATCGCTTCCGTCACATCTCGCCTGTCAAGCGTAACGCGCAATGTATCCGGATCACCATGAAGGTCAATATCGATGCGGCGGGCCAGTGAGCCGACCGCCAGATCATCACTCGCATTTACGTTGGCCTCGATAACGGCGAATGCTACCGCCCGATACATCCACCCCGTGTCGATGTACAGCAAGCCAAGCTCGCGCGCAAGCATGCGACCGAGTGTCGATTTACCAGCGCCCGATGGCCCATCAATGGCGATGATCATTTTTTTGTAGGGGCGGACCTGTGTGTTCGCCCTCGTTGAACAAAATAGCCTTGCAGGGTAGGCGCACGCGCGGGTGCGCCGCTACACAAATGCCGCAAACACTTCGTTCGAAAGCAGGGCACCGTGGCGCGTCAATTTAATCAAATCACCCTCAATTTCGATCAACCCCGCCGCGCCAAAACGTTCTAAATCACTCTGATAGGGTGCAAAGGGATCCGCGCCGAAGCGTGCCTTCAACTCCCGCAAACTTAGCCCGCGCATCATCCGCAAACCCAGGAACATTGATTCCGCGCGCACGTCTCGTTCGCTCAGCGCCAACGTTTCCACAATCGGGCTTCGACCATCTTCAAGCAAGCTGGTGTAGCGCGCCGAATCGCGCTCGTTCGACCAACGCTGAAACACACCGTCATAGGAATGCGCCGAACAGCCAAAGCCGTAGTACGGCGCGCCGATCCAGTACTTGGTGTTATGTCGCGCTTCGTGTCCGGGTAAACAAAAGTTTGAGATCTCGTAGTGCTCATAACCGGCGGCGCAGACGCGGTCGATCATAAACCGGTACATCTCGGCCGTCAGATCGTCATCGGGCTGGGCGCGCATGCCGCGCCGGATCTGATCAGCCAACGGCGTGCCCTCGTGTACGTCCAGCAGGTACAGCGAGAGGTGTTCCGGACCCAGCGCAATTGCTTCGTCAAGATTCTGTTCCCAACGGGAAAGTGTTTGCCCTGATAGCCCGGCAATCAAATCAAAGTTGATGTTCGTAAAGCCGGCCGCGCGCAAATCCTGGAACGTGCGACGAATATCAGCAGCGGTATGCGTCCGGCCCAACTGCTTTAGACCCTCATCGTCGAAAGTCTGCGCGCCAAAGCTGACACGAGTGATGCCCAGCTCGCGCCACGCTCGCAATGCCTGCTGCGCTTCGCCGTCGCCGGGGTTCATTTCGATGGTCACTTCAGCGCCGGCAGCCACCTCAAACCGCTCGTGCACGGCACGCAGGATGTGCTCGATCTGTTCTGATGTGAGCAACGACGGCGTGCCTCCGCCAAGGTAAATCGTATCAACGTCCGCAGCTGGTGCAACTTGTTTCCAATCGCGAATTTCGTTGCTCAACGCGCGCACATATCTGTCCGCGGCGGCCGGCTCAAACATTCCGGTCGCGAAGTCGCAGTAAGAGCAACGTGAGCGACAGAAGGGGATATGGATATAGATGCCGGGATTCATGATTCACGAAAAGTATAGCACGCGCGATTATGAGATATGGCCAGGCTGTCCCCGGGGCTATTCGCACTCGCCGTTCGGTTCCAGCGACAGCAAAAAGCCGTGTACGCTTTCTTTTCGTCGGACTGTATTATTTCTCTAACTTTGAATCCGCCGCGGCCGCCCTCCGAAAAGAGATTTCTTGACTTTTTTTTGCAGCGGCTACTGGCATGCGAGTTGATAGGTACCTTGTGCAGTGCCGGGATGAAACTTCTTGAACTTCACCCGGTCTCGTCAGCACGAATCAATAACAGAACGAACATGGGAGGAGTCAGAAATGGCAGACGACAATCTGAAGAACAAAGAAAACGAAAAAGGGATGGGCGCGGGCGCCGGCGCGACAACCGGAGGCCAATATCAACAGGGAGAACAAGCCGGACGCAATCCGCAGGATAAAGGCCAGGACGCCGGCGGAGTCGGCGGGTCGCAACGCAACCCCGAAGAGTCAAGAGGCACTCAGGGTGGCCATCAGAATCAGGGGGACTGATCCCACAACAGACTTTCCGGAAGCTTTGCGCGGTGATGATCTAAAGATCTCACCGCGCTTTTTTGTTAGTGGCACAGACTTTCAGGCTGTGATCGTTTACGCCCTACCGAACGATCGCGGTGTTGACGCGACTCGATCTTAAGTGCAACGGAACACGGACTGAAGTCTGTGCTACTTGATGCGGCGCGTACTGCCGTCGCCGCTGATGTTCTTGCTTTGACTGCGGGCGACCCTTTCCGCCTCAGCAAAGACGCGCAGGAAATTCTCACCGAGAATTTTGCGAATGTCCTTCTCGCTGTAACCCCGTTTCAATAATTCATATGTGATATTCGGCAGCATCGACACGTCCTGAGCTCCTTCGGGCATATCGTTGGCGCCGTCAAAGTCAGCGCCGAGGCCGACGTGATCGATGCCGGCGACTTTCGCGATGTGATCGATGTGATCGATAAGCTTGCCTATGGGCAGAGGCGGCAGCGGACTCGCAGCTTCGAGCTTGTCGCTCTCTTCAGCCAAACGTTCCGGATCGCCCTTGTACTTTTCGTTAAGGGCGTCCTGCTGCGCTTTCAGGCGGTGGTCGCGTTCCGCGCTTTGCGGCGAAACCGTGGCCGCGTCCACAAACAGGCTGTAAAAATTCACCTGCACCACGCCGCCGTTTTTCGCGATGCGACGCAACAAATCGTCGGGAATATTTCGCGGTACATTGCTGAGGGCGCGGGCCGAGGAGTGCGAAGCGATAATCGGCGCTTTGGAAACATCGAGCGCGTCGCTCATCGTCTTGTCCGACACGTGCGACACATCGACCAGCATTCCCAAACGGTTCATCTCGCGCACGACGTCTTTTCCGAAATCGCTTAAACCGTTGTGTTTTTTCTCGCCGCGACCTGCGTCGGCCCAGTCATTGGTGTTATTCCAGGTCAAGGTCATGTAACGCACACCCAACCGATAAAACTCGCGCAGCGTCGGCAGCGAATTCTCGATCGCGTGTCCGCCTTCGATACCCATCAAGGCCGCTATCTTCCCTTGCTTCTTGGCCCGGCGAATGTCCGCGGCGCTGGTCGCGAACATAAGATCATTGGGGTGCCGTTCAACTGCCCGATAGACTGAGTCGATCATCTCGAGCGTCCGCCGGGCCGCGCCTCCACTGGTGGCGTAATGAGGTTTGACGTAAAGCGAAAAGAATTCGGCCGTCATCCCGCCCTGCTTCATTCGTTCGATACTGGTTCGGTACGGCACGGGCGGTACGCCACTCAGATCGTAATCGTCATTGGTCATCGGCGTAGTGACATCGTTATGCGTGTCGATGACGATGGCTTTCCTGTGTATCTCGAGCGCGCGCTTCCAGAGCTTTTCATCGCGCGGCTCCGTCGCGGGCGTAGCCGCCATAGGAACTTTTTTAGGAGTTCGCGCGGTCGCCAGCAACGGCGTGACGAATGAAAACAAGATGGACGCGAGTGCAGTTGAGTGCGAAATTTTTGAAAAGTGCATCAGAAGCCTTTCGGTTTTTTGCAGGATTAAACGAAGGCCTTTATGGTAGCACAGACTTCAGTCTGTGTTCCGCCGGCAATCTGGATTTGGAAAAGGTTGCAAGCGAGCTGTGCTTGTCTGCGTTCGCGAACCACAACACCCACCAGCGCAGCTGTGGCAAGCCACATTGTCACCACGATCTCGACAGCGCATAACAGACTCGTATGAGAACCTACCTTCTTAGAATTGCGCTGGCACTTCTAACATTCTTAAGTGGCCTTGCCACCATGCGTCTCTACACGGTTGTTAATCAGCGCGTGGTGCCAAAGGTGACTGCTCCCCAAGACATCAAGGTAATCCCGTCTAACCCTGCTCTTCGGGGCAGAGTCTGGCCTGAGCCGCGCACCATTGACCTGGAGTTTGTGAACACTGAAACGCTCGCTTATGAGGGTTACCTGGTGAAGCGTTTTTACAAGACCGCAAGGATTGAAGGTGTTCCAGAAGAACCGGGGCGGATGAATCCCGTGGACATTCAGGTTTCCTTCGCGCGCCTCGCTCGCAACGGAAAGGTCCTGGCAACGTTTGATGATGTCTTCTATCACCCGCTAGGCAACGCGACAAACTTCGGCTTGGCGTCCCTGCTCGGGACCGATACCAAACAGTTAGTAGTCTCGCAAACGATCTGGAGAGGTGGACAATATTGGATCGTCAGCTTAACTCCAGCGGCACTCACGGTATATTGCAGCGGTGATTGGGGCGTCGGGAGGGGAGAAAGCATTCAGGCTCTGGATATTGATAACGATGGTGTAGACGAGATAGTTGACGAGAGCACCGCTTTCTATGATCTCCAGGACAAGGTTCACACAACGCGGGTTCCTCTACCCGAAGTGATTTTCAAGTACGACGCAAGAGCGAAGAAGTACCTGCCTGCGAACACTCTGCATAAGGATTATTCGCTGAGAGACATCGACAAGGCAATGCTGGATGTGAATCCCACGGCCAATGATCAGCTGACAAATATTCTCAATGTTACGCTGCCATTAATCTACGCAGGCAAGAAAGACGAAGGGTGGGCATTCTATGACAAAAGCTACAGGGCTTCTGACAAAGAAGAAATCCGAATGAGAGTGGAGACTGATCTCCGGGCCGATCCCGTTTATCAATTCCTCTACAAGAACCGGAAAGCCTGGCAATCCGCCGAAGTCTCGCTCCCTGCTTCCCTAAAATTCGACCTCGATCGTAAATTTCCAGGCTGGCGCTATCTGACAGTTGACGACGAGATAAGTTCGTTCCTGCGCGAAAACGTTTCACCATACGCCCGGCCTAATCTCATTAGCGGCGATTTTGACGGCAACGGCGACAGGGATTACGCGGCGCTCATCGAGCATAAAAACAGCAGTGGAAAGACTGGAAGCCCTGACGAGTCGCCTGTGTCTCTGGTGATATTTCTAAGAACGGTAACCGGGTTCAAGATGCACGTCCTGGATCCAGAAGGAGACTATCTTGTTTCAATGAAGCGCGGCGCGTGGGACTATGACTTCGAAGCGCAACGGTATTTCACTTACCCGCACGACGCCATCTTCACCGGAATATTTGAGAAAGCAGGGAGTTCATACATCTACGAAAACGGAAGATTCCGATCGATTGTCACGAGCGATTAGTGTCGACGTTGCACTCATGATGAGGCGGTGCAGATACCGTCAGTACCATCTGCGTAAGCGGCTGGATCATCCGATTTCTGAATTACGACGGGGGATTTCGGATTAGGTCTGAAGAAACGAACAATCCGAAATCTCAGATCGGCATTGAATTACCCACCCGCTTACGCAAGTGGTACTGACAAATCAACGATCAGGCGCTGGAGATGACGATTCAAAAGCGGGATTGAGCTAGAATCATGTCCATGTCCATTCTAATCGCCGAAGACAACGTGGCCCAGCGCCATTACCTGCGCGAAATCCTCGAGAAGGAATTTCCCTCGCACGCGCCGGTGATCGAAGCCGCCGACGGCGAAGAGACGGTAAAACTGGCGCTGGAACACCAGCCGGCGGTCAGCATTCTCGATATACAAATGCCAAAACTGTCGGGAGTGAAAGCCGCGCGCGCTATCTGGCGCGACTTTCCTTCAGCGCGCATCATTTTCTGGACCCAGTTCCCACACGAGATTTACATCAACGAGATTCGCAAGATCGTCAAATCAGTCGATCCGCCGCCCGCCTACGGTTTCATTCACAAGAACAATCCTGAATCGCGTTTCCTGCGTTTTGTCGCCGCGGTCCTTGAAGACGGCGCCGACATGATCGATCCGGCGTTCAAGGATTCGTTCAAGCGGCCGCTGTTGACTGAGTTTGAAGCCGAGGCGCTTTACTATCTCGCACTCGGTCTTTCCAACTGGGCCATCGCGCGCAAGTGCAGCCTTTCACTCCGCGGTGTGGAAAGCCGTTTGGCGACACTGTATGAAAAACTTTTCGTCTCGATGGCCGAAGGGACCGAGCACGAAGCCTATGACAAGCTTGCTTACAACATCCGCACGCGCGCGTTTTTCGAAGCACTGCGGCGCGGGTTGCTGAACAATGACGAGCTGGAGAAAGCTTCGGGCGAGTTGGACGTGTGGCTCGAACGCGACCGGAAAAAGTTCATCGAAGAGCAGAAGCGCGAGACGGGAAAAACGCGACGCTAGGCAAACGTGAGGGATGAAATGCGCGAAGGCCCGCAGGGCCGGCAATCAATAGCCACGTCCGTAAGGGCGTGGTTAGCAGTATTAAAGCAAAACCTGGAGCGCCGAAGGTGCGGGACAAGTCTTTGCGGCTTTGCCGCAGTAGTCAGGATCACGAAATCGGCTGGTCATGTTGATCGGTATCTCCATGTCCCCGCGTCCCCGCGTCTCCGCCTAGTTCTTTCCGGCTTGCTGCTTTCTGCCTTCTGCCTACTGCCTTCCTTTTTTTCTTCTTTCGCACAAAACGAACCGGCGCAACCTTCGCCGACTGTCTCCCCTTCTCCTTCGCCCTCCCCATCTCCCACGCCCGTAACCGGCTTGCATCAATGGGGCGCTGTGACGCTTTTTCATGGTTTGCCTTCGGACCGCGTGCACGCAATCGCGCAGGATGGGGACGGCACGATGTGGTTCGGTACCGAAGCCGGGCTGGCAAAGTTCGACGGGCGCCGGACCCAGGCAGTCACCGATCCCGAATTGCCCGGAGGACGTGTATTGGCCTTGCAATCCGATCAGGACGGCTCACTATGGATTGGGACCGACAGCGGCGCCGCGCGTTTTGCCAATGGCAAGTTTGAGCAGATTAAGGAACTCGACGGCAAAACAATCAACGCGATCATCGCGCCTGAACACAGCCACGCGATCATGGCAGCGGAGCAGGGGATGGTTTATGACTGCCACATCGATCCTATTTCATCCGCATCGGAGGTTGAGGGCGTAATTCGCCGGCCGCCTTCTGACCCCGGCATCAAAACAAAACAATTGCTGGCCACGCCCTTGCAGAGCGCCGACGCTGATCATCCGGGTCTGTTACCGTTGACCAGCCTTACCCTTGCTCAGGGCAAGTTGCTCGCGGGATCATCCAGTCGCGGAGTGCTGGCGATCGAGAACGCTTCAGCTCGCCCGCTCGAAATGCGGCCGCAGGCTTACTTTATTCGCGCTCTTGAAACTGATCCGAAAGGTACGCTGTGGGTGGGTAGCAAGAGCAAAAAAGAAGAAAGCGGTTTCTATGAAGGCGAAGACGCGAGCCGCATTGCCAGAGTCGATGCACCCACTGGTCCCGTCACCGCTTTGCGTCCGGGTGGCCACGACGACATGTGGGTAGGTTCAGACGGGCGCGGCGTTTTTCATTTCACGAATCCGAAAAATGTCGTCCGTTTCACTTTTGATGGCACTCTGGGCGGCCTGCGGTCGGACCACGTTTACGCCATCTTCGTGGATCGCGAAGAGGTGGTCTGGTTCGGCACCGATCGCGGCGTCAGTCGTTACGATCCTAATGCACCCCGGGTGGAGCTGGTAAGCGATAATCCGGAAAGCAATTTTGTGCGGGCGCTCTATCAGACTGTGGAAGGCAGCGTCTACTGCGGCACGAATCGCGGTCTCTTTATCTATGACAAAAAAGCCGCGGCGTGGAAGCCGGTGAACAATCTCGCGCGCAGCATTATCTATGCGTTGAGTGAAGATCAGAGCGGTCGTTTGCTGGTGGGAGCAGCAAGCGGATTCTATATCGGCCCTAAATCGGGGCACGCGGTAAGCGATGCGGATCAATCGTTCGCGCGGATTGGATCCGCTTCGGGCGCGGTCGATGCGCCGGGCAGCGTGCGGGCGATTGCCCAGTTTCAGGGCGGCGTCTACATCGCCAGTTTCGGACGTGGCGTTGAACGCATCGATGAAGGACGAGCCAGAAGAGTCTGGCCCAACGGGTTAGCTGACTCGCCGGAAGTAATCAGCTTGTTTTCAGATGGTGATCGCCGCTTGCTGATCGGCACCACCAGCGGCGTGGTGATTTTTGACGGACAGTCCACCAAACCTGAACCCGCCTTTGAGATTTTCAAAGACGCTGTGGTCAGATCGATCGACCGGACGGCGGACGGCGCAATCTGGTTCGCTACCAGCCGGGGCGTCTTTCTCTGCGCGGCCGGCGGCAATTGCCTTGGCGCCGCGCCTGGCTTTGATGCCCGCAGTATTGTGGCTATTCATGATGGCGGAATTCGCGAAGCCTGGTGTGCAACCGCCGGCGGTGGTTTGATAAAGATTCTGTTTGACGAAACGCATGGACCAATCGTCTCGCAGTTGGATGTCGAACAGGGACTGCCTTCGCAAAATGTTTTCGCTGTCCTGCCGGAGCGTGACGGCGAAGGCAATGCGTTCCTGCTGATCGGAACCAACCGTGGCGTGGTGCGTTACCGGCCGGGTCGCATGCAGCCTTCGCTTTCGGCGACCCGCATCATCAGTAAGCGGGTTCATCAACCGGAAGAATTGCGCACGGGTTTGAATCTCGAGTACCCGCAGAATAGTTTGCTGCTCGACGTGACGGCCACGAGCAGCCGCACGTTTCCCGAGCAGTTTCAATACGCGTTTTTGCTGGCAGACAGCAAAGGTAAGGTGATCAAGCAAAAGCTTTCGCGCGATTCCCAGTTCACAATGGAAGGTCTTAAGCCAGGAAAATACAAGGCGACGGTGCGCGCGTTTACGAAAGATCTGATCGCCTCAAGCCCTCTTTCGTTCGAACTAAATGTGGCTGGCGCGCCTTTTCCGTGGACCTCGACCGCGCTGGCTGTGCTTTTAATTCTCGCCTTGCTGGCGTTGATGTGGGCCGTGTTGGAGCATCGCCGCATCGTGCGCACCAGCGCTGCATTGGTCAGTGCCAATCGCGAGCTGGCAGGTGCGCGTCTCGACCTGGCCAATGAAGCAGAACGCGAGCGCCGGCGCATCGCGCGCGACCTGCACGATCAGACACTCGCTGATCTGCGCCGCTTGCTGCTCATAACGGATAACATGCCCGGCGGCGCGGCACACTCTAATGCCGCGAGCGTTAACGAGCGGAACTCGGGCCATGACGGCAACGGTGATAATTCGAGCTTCGAGCCCGCGGCTTTCCGCAAAGAGATTGAGTCGGTTTCGAATGAGATCCGGCGTATCTGTGAAGACCTGAGTCCTTCGGTGCTTGATAATGTAGGGCTGGCGGCGGCACTCGAATGGGCCCTGGCCAGTGCGGTGGCCCACCTGCCATCCGAGAAAAAGTTTGAGTATGAGGTGATTGCCGCTGAAGAGATCGAAGAACGTATCAAGCTCGAGCCCGGCGAGCGCATACAGATCTATCGCATCGCGCAAGAGATTATTAACAACATCTGCCGGCACTCGCAGGCGCGCCATGTGCGCCTTGAGCTTAAGACGTCCGCCGGGAATAATCTCATTTTGACAATCGCCGATGACGGCGAATTCTTTGCCCCGGTTGACCTGCCCGCGCAAGGTCGGGGCCTGGCAAATATTCATGCCCGCGCCAGCTTGATCGAAGCCGAAGTAACTTGGAATAAACGCGCGGCAGGTGGCACCATTTTTACTTTGACAAAGAACGAGCGACCGGCAGCTACAGGCGTATAGAGTTCCGACCTCAGTCGGGTGTTTTTTCTTTCAGTCGGGCTTTAAGCGATAACAAGTGCCCGACTAAAGTCGCGCCTGTAGCCAAAATAATCATGATTCGTGAACACCTAAATTTTAGTCCGGCGGTGCGCGCGGCGCTTGAGGCGCGCGGGCCGGTGGTTGCGCTCGAGTCAACCGTGATCGCGCACGGCTTGCCACGTCCGCAGAATCTGGAAACCGCACGTCGCCTGGAGCAGATTGTCAGCGAAGCGGGAGCCACGCCGGCTACGATCGCAATTCTTAACGGCCGGCTCTGTGCCGGCTTGAACGAAGATCAGATCCGGCATATTGCCGACGGCGACGACATCAAAAAAATCAGCACGCGCGACCTGGCCGTGGCAGTCGCCCGGCGAATCGACGGCGCCACCACCGTCGCCACCACTAGTTGGATTGCCCAGCGCGCCGGCATTCAGGTTTTCGCGACTGGCGGCATCGGCGGAGTTCATCGCGGCGCACTATCCGATGTCTCGGCAGACTTGCCGGAGTTGGCGCGCACGCCGCTGATTGTCGTTTGTTCAGGCGCAAAGATCGTTTTGGATTTGCCCGCCACCCGAGAATGGCTCGAGACGCACGGCATCACTGTGCTGGGCTTTCAGTGTGACGAGATGCCCGCGTTTTATTCGCGTCAAAGCGGCCTGCCCCTTGATGCCCGGGTGGATTCAGGAGACGAGGTAGCGCAACTGTTCAAGGCACAACTCTATCTGGGAATTCAGAGCGCGTTGCTCGTTACGGTGCCGGTGCCCGCCGCGGCAGAACTGCCGCTTGATGTTCTGGAAAAGATTCTCGACGACTCGCTGAGGGCTGCCGAACGGGAACACATCGGCGGACGCGAGTTAACTCCCTTCCTGCTTTCGCGCATGGCGCGGCAAAGCGACGGCGCTACTCTCAAAGCCAATATCGCGCTGCTCGAGAACAACGCGCGCGTGGCGGCGGAGATCGCGATGGCCGTGAGTAAGGCCGCGGACGCTTAGAAGAGAGTTCCTTTAATCCCGATCCGAAATTCCGAACTTCTTTCCAAATATTTCTTGACCTGCCAACAACCCGGCGGCAACCCCACCGCATCTCACCCGCGCAATACGAGAAAAGACAAGCTCCTCCCCAGGCTGCGCCCCAACTCAAACGTTAGTTAGCGAGATCCTTCCCAGTCTCGCGGTCACGATAAGAATTGATCAGCCAGTAACGCTGAAGCCCCGGGTTTCTTTTTGGCCGTAGTGTATTTCGTGATCACGCGCGCCGTAGTTGTGCCGAAAGAGTTTGTTGTAAAGCAGCGGAACTTGTTAAAGGCAGTAGTGTCTAAGACCACGCCAGGCATTCTCCCCTGGATTCTCAAGTGCGTTTACTTGAAAGGAGCCAGCTATGTCCAATCAGTTTCGTTCTCTCGATCGCCTTAGAGTTGAATCTTCCTGTGACGCCGATTGGGACCAGATGATCGGCAGCGACACAGTGCGCTTTTGCGAACACTGCAACCTGGAAGTCAATAATCTATCAGAGATGACGCGCTCCAAAGCTCAGCGTTTGCTTGCGCGCTCGAATGGTCGCATCTGTGTGCGGTACGTAACCCGACCTGATGGTGGTATCGCAAACACGCGTCCGCCGAAAAACCTTTATCGTATCAGCCCGCGGGTGTCTCGTTTGGCGGCTGGCGCGTTCACCGCAACTCTTAGCCTGGCGAGCGCCGCGGCACAGAGCCGCTCGGTTCCAGAGGCCTCTACTCTAACGTCAATCACGCAACCCAAAATGGAAAGGTCACCTGCCGGCGAAGCCACTGCCACCGTGTCCGGAACGGTGAAGGATCCGGCTGGTGCGTTGGTCCAGGGAGCCACTGTGAAGCTGGTAAACAGCGCGGAGCATACCTCGTTCACGACGACCACCAGTGAGACGGGCGCATATTTCTTCGCCTTTCTTAGTCCAGGTGCTTATGCCCTTACTGCCTCGGGAGGAGGACTGGCGCAAAAAGAGATGCAGAATTTGAACCTTTCGGCGCGGGATTCCCTCGCGCTTGACCTAAACCTCGACTTGCCTTTGATTATGGCCGAGGTCGACATACTGGCGCCTGAGGATTCAACAACTTCAGTTTCGGGTGGGGCAATATTTGTCTCAGCGAAGGAACCGTTGGTCAAAGCGGCGGCCGAAAATGATCTGGAGGCCATCAAACAACTCGCCTATTCCAGTCCCAACATCAATGTAAGGGATGAGCACACCGGTCTGACGGCGCTGGAACACGCAGTGGAAAACAGCAACCTCGAGATTACTCGCACGCTGCTGGCCGCGGGTGCCGACGTCAGACTCAAGGGCAACAGGAACCATACGCCTTTGATGTATCTGGGCGAGAACGCCACGCCGGAGCTCGTTCGTGAGTTGCTTACGGCCGGAGCTCGAGTCAATGAGCGTGACGAAGACGGCGAATCGGTGTTGATGAAAACCGTGAGCGAGAGCAACCTTGCGGTCGTCCGCATCCTTACCGAAAACGGCGCCAGGATCGAGGAGAAAAGTAATGAGGGCAGGACCGTCCTTATGTTTGCGGTCAGTAACGAAGATCCGCAGGTTGCGAAGTTCCTGATTGCCCTCGGGGCGGACGTCAATGCTCGGAACGATGATGGTGAAACGGCCTTAATATTGGCGGCCGGCGGTGGACCAGAGACAACCGTCAGGGGATTGATTGATGCGGGTGCTGAAGTAAATGCCAAAGATAATCGTGGCTACACAGCGCTCATTAACGCCGCGGCTGTGGGCAATTTGGAATCCCTAAGGTTCTTGCTCAATGCCGGCGCGGACCTCTCGTCCCGCAATCAAGAGCAGGAAACCGCGCTGAGTCTGGCTGTAAAGAACGAGAAGACGGCGGTGATTGAGCTTCTGAAATCCCGCGGCGCACAGGAATAAAGCTCTCAGTGTACAGCAGGCTGCCAGCCTGCTGCGCACGACGATTAGAGGCCCCTTAATTCCGACAGAGAATCTTGGGTATCACTGCAGGCTGGCAGCCTGCAGTACAACCGTCGTGGCGGTGATGTTAGACAGAGGCTGGGTATGCTACTCTAGGCACCCAAACTTTCAGCATCAGACAAGGAGAGAAACATGGCAGAAGAGAAGTGTAAGAATCCGGTGTGCAGCTGCCCGCCGCAGCCAGACGGCAAGTACTGCAGTGCCTCGTGCGAAGGTACCGGAGACACCATAGAACTGGATTGCGACTGCGGCCACGACGAGTGCGCCGGCAACTTTTAACCACTACTCAAATCGTCATTAAGAAAAGAGAAAGAGGCGTTGCGGCGCCTCTCTCTTTTTTTGGGACCGCATGCATCCTGCGTGCTGACTGTTGGCAACTCTCGGGCTTACCCAAAAGATTAATCTTCCAGACCTCAGCACGCAGGATGCGTGCGGTCCAGGAAAGCGTCCCGGAATTATCTCAGGATGGTTATGGCTTCTTGGGCAGCGGCGTGGGGCTGGGTGTGGGCTCGTCCGCCTCAGTGATCGTTACGCGACTACGGAAGCGTTGAAAGTCGGTGTAACGGACCAACATGCGCACGTGAATCGCCACCTCGGGAAAAATCAAAGTGTCGTCCGCGTAAGTATAGACCGGGAACCAATAGTGTCCATCGATCTGTTGTCGATAAGTTTCGAAGAGCGGAAAACGCTGCTTGCCTTCCGGGACGCCTTTGCCACGCACTTTGACAATCTGCAAGTCGCGGTTGTCGACCCAGATTCGTCCCTGGAAAAAGCGCTCGCTGATTTTTTTCGGCAGGACCTTCGGCTGCACATCGAAAACGTAGGTATCGAGCTCGTCTATATGCTCGGTGCCCAGGTAATTGAAGTTGTACAGATTGATCTTTGAAGCTTCCAAAGCAAACGGTTGAATGCCACCCAGGTCCTCAATGTCTTCCGGAGTGATCACCAATTCCGTCAAGGTGCTTGCCGGAAAGTAAGTGATCTTCTCAAAGCGATTCGCGCGATCGTCAAACACAAACTGCGAGACGCGATGGTACTCTCCCGTGACTGAGCCGCCCATCCCGATTTGCTGCACCGCAGCATCCCGCTTGAAGGAGTAGTTGTTCAGCGCCTGGCGAAACTCGGTTTCCTTCGCGGAAAAAGCCTGAACAATGTGGTCGACATCAACGGGCCCGGATTTTTTGATATTGTCCGCCGGCTCCTGCGCACTTGCCGTTTGCGAAGATTGAAACGCAATCCCGGCCATGGTTGCGATTGCCAACAGAATACATGCGAAGGTCAGTTTCATGACCGGAAGTATCTCCCGAAGAATTGGATTCAAGAACGGCGGTTTGATGCGAGGAACCTTTTCAGGGTTTGGTGGTCATTGGAAATTAGTGACTTGAAGGAGAAGTCAGGTAGTGCCCCTGGCCTGGTGACAGACGTTCAGGGTACCGACTTCAGTCGGGTTTTCGCCCAACGTAAAGCCCGCCTGAAAGGCGGCAAACTAAACGCCTGTGACTACTCCGAACGTTGGCTCTCAGGCGTTGTCGGACGCAAGATTCAGAAACTGAGCTGCGAGTTTTGGGCCGGTCCCTTCGTCTTCGTGCTTGAAAAAGACAAAAGCCTCTGCCCAGTTCTGTTGACGCACTCGGTCCAGCCACTCTTGTAGATTCGCATCTGAGTACTGGACCCGCCGCAAACGCAGATAGCCCCACTCAGCCGTGCGGTCGATGTGGGTAACCGGCAAGTCGTCAGTGTCGGAAATACACAACGCATGATTCTTACTGGCCAGCAACTGGAGCACGTCATCGTCCAGCCACGTCTGATGCCGAAATTCAAAAGCCGCGCGGGTCGTAGCGGGCAAACACTCCAGAAATGTTTCCAGCCGGGGCAGATCCTTTTTCATGTTCGGCGGCAGCTGAAACAGGATAACACCCAGGCGATCTGCAAGGGCGCCCGCGGTCTCGAGCAGGTATTTTGTCTCGTTCTCGACTTCCTTCAACCTTTTGAAATGCGTGATGCGCTGAGAGGCTTTGAGCGAAAAGCGAAAATTTGCAGGCACCTGTTCTTTCCAGGTTTCGAGCATACTCTTCTGCGGCAGACGGTAGAACGTGTTGTTAATCTCGACCGCCGGCAGTCGCGACGCGTAATACGAGAGCATCCCTTTGGCGGGCAGGTCCTCAGGGTAAAAACTACCCTTCCATTCTTTATAACTAAACCCGCTGGTGCCGACTTGAAGATTCATGATATTTCCTCAACCGTTAATCAGTTCACACGTATTTGTCGTTGAGGTTTGCAGTTTGACCATCGAAGGCTCGTCAGAGACCAGGCTGTGTCCTGACCGCGGCTTCCACTGCTCTAAGATCAACATCCGAGAGTCGCCCGTGTAAATTGATCAAGCGCAGCTTACTGACGGTCATTAGCTGATCGGCCATGGCCTTGCTCTTTTTTCCGCTGACGGTCACGTACGCCTCACTGGGGTAGAGGCGGTCGACGTTGCTTGATAGCGGCACAACTTGAACGCGATTGAGATGTTTGTTTGAGGCATCGTTGCTGACAAGGACCGCCGGGCGGGTTTTTTTGATCTCGCCACCACGAGACGGATCGAAGTTCACCCACCAGATTTCACCACGTTTCATCGCTCAAATCTCCGATCGTGGATTCAACCAGCTCCAGGCCCTCAGCTTCCCGCGCCTCGTCCGCCGCCATCTGACGGTAGCCAGCATCGAGACTGCCCTCGTCCCACGGTTGCTTGTCGTCGAGAATCGTCACCAGCGCCCGGCGTGGTTGCTCGAGCTGGATCGGTTCGAGCAACCGAACCGCGCCATGTTCGTCGATGATAGCCTCGAAAGTTTGACTCATGCTTTACCTCTGAGTTGATTTTCCGCGCAACTGGCGCCGCAAGCAAGTCTCGGCATTACCGCTACGGCACGGACTGTTTGATGACGATATTCGTCGTTGTGTTTTCAGCGACAATAGTAGCGGTCACATTATCCTTCTTCAATATCACCGTACCCAGGGTGACCTGAAGAATTTTTGTGGGCTGAAGATTCGAGATATACCAGTTCTGAACTTTGTCGAGCGGATCCGAGGTCGTCAGTTGCAGAATACTACCGCCGCTTTCGTTGGTGAGGTCGATAACCACATGGGAACCGGGATACATGAGTGTCCTGCTGACCGGCGCACCGGCTTTGATGGTGGGCCGGTTCTTAATAACCGATCGCACGACGGAACCCAAACCAAAAAGCGCCGCGATGATCAGGGCGGCGAGCACAACTTTCAGTCTTCCACTGGGAGCGGTAGATCCTGCTGCAGATGATTGGGACGTCGAAGTTCCTGAGCGAGTTTCTTCGCTGGGGACTGGGGTCGCGGGTCGTTCTTTCATTTGGCTACTGGACTGGGTCCGGTCTTGTTGGCCCGAACTCATTTACTCCATCAGTCTATCGGCGCCATCATTACTGCGCTTTGACTTCGTTTCTGCTCTTTGCGTCAAGTCAGGTTTATGCTTAAAGCGATCCGGGTGCCAGACTTGCAGCAACTCCCTGCGCGCAGATTTGACCTCCTCTATCGAGGCACCAATTCTCCAACTCAAGCAGGACGTAATACTCCTTCATGTTGTTCTTGCGGATTCAAACTATTAGAAAACAGCTTCAGAATCCTGGTAATGAAAATACGCCGACGAACGGGGCAGGCGCAAGTGGTTCTTAAAGCAGGCTTCATCTCATTCTCACCCCGGTTTCAACCGGGTGATTAAGGCACTTATTGGAATTCGAACCGTTTCAACATTTCTCGGGGGCGAAGTGAAGGTAAACCGTTGAAACGGTTTTGAGAAATGGGATAAGAGCTGGTCACCCGGTTGAAACCGGGTGAGAATGAGATGAAGAACTAATCAGTTATTGCCCAGATAGCATCTCAGGCTTGCGTGAAACGCCTTCGAGTGTGGAAGAGAGGAACCGATCGTTCGCGATTAGACGTCGTTGGTCTGTCCGGTTGCCAGGCTTCGATTGATGTATGATACGCACCTAAATTCGACTCCTGGGACCGCGCATCCAGCGTGCTGAAGTTGCTTCAGATTCCCTCTGCCGTGCAAGAGCTATTAACGAAACTGCAACACGCAGGATGCATGCGGTCCCAGAGTCGATAAGTGCAGCCAGACCAGTCATCGCGGAGACAATCAAGGGTTATGTCCACAGGTACAACCAACATCGAATCCCTTCAACATGAAGAACGTATCTTTCCGCCCCCCGCATCTTTTGCTGCTCAGGCGCACGTGACATCAGCCGAAGAACTGGAAGGGCTGCGCGCGGAAGCTACCGCCGATCCCGAAAAGTTTTGGGCCCGCATGGCTGAGGAACTTCATTGGTTCAAGAAATGGGACAAGGTGTTGCAGTGGGAACCGCCACACGCGCAGTGGTTTGTTGGCGGAGAGTTGAATATTTCCGACAACTGCCTCGACCGTCACTTGTCGACCTGGCGCCGCAACAAAGCCGCGCTGATCTGGGAAGGCGAGCCCGGCGATCAGCGGACACTCACTTATCAACAACTGCATACCGAAGTCTGCAAGTTTGCGAATGTCCTGAAGCGCGCCGGAGTCGGCAAGGGAGATCGCGTAGCCCTCTATTTGCCGCTGATTCCTGAGCTGGCGATTTCAATGCTCGCCTGCGCCCGGATCGGCGCCACGCACTCAGTAATCTTCGGCGGCTTTTCCAGCACCGCATTAATCGACCGCATCAACGACGCGAGTTGCAAACTCGTGGTCACCGCCGATGGCGGCTGGCGCCGCGGCAAAGAAGTAAAACTGAAAGGCGCGGTTGACGAAGCCTTGCGGGAAACACCATCCGTTGAAACCTGTATCGTGGTTAGGCGCACGGCGGTGCCGATTCATATGCAGGCGGGCCGTGACTATTGGTGGCACGAGCTAATCGAAACGGTTAACGCCGACTGTCCCGCGGAAGCGCTGGAAAGCGAACACCCGCTCTACATTCTTTACACCTCGGGCACCACGGGAAAACCGAAAGGCATATTGCACACAACGGCCGGCTATCTTTTGCAGGCGCATCTGACGACGAAATGGGTTTTCGATCTGAAGGACGAAGACCTCTACTGGTGCACCGCGGACATCGGCTGGGTGACCGGCCACAGCTACGTCGTCTATGGTCCGCTCTCAAACGGAGCGACCGTGTTGATGTACGAGGGCGCGCCGAATCATCCCGAGCCTGATCGTTTCTGGAGCATCATCGAGCGTCATCGCGTCAACATTCTCTACACGGCGCCGACCGCCATTCGGGCATTCATAAAGTGGGGCGAGCATTGGCCGCTCAAGCACGATCTTTCGAGTCTGCGTTTGTTGGGTACTGTCGGCGAGCCGATCAATCCCGAAGCGTGGATGTGGTATCGCGAGATTATCGGCAAGGGCCGTTGTCCCATTGTCGATACGTGGTGGCAAACCGAAACCGGCGCGATCATGATTACGCCTCTGCCGGGCGCCACCGCAACGAAACCAGGTTCCGCTACCAAACCCTTTCCCGGGATCGAGGCGGATGTCATGACTCGTGACGGTAAGCCGGTGGGTGCGAATGAAGGGGGCTATCTGGTCATCACTCGCCCCTGGCCTTCGATGCTCAGAACTATTTGGGGAGATGACGCGCGGTATCGCGAACAGTACTGGTCGCAAATCGAAGGCGTGTACTTTGCGGGTGACGGAGCGCGACGCGATCAGGACGGCTATTTCTGGATCATGGGCCGGATTGATGACGTGATTAACGTCAGCGGCCACCGTTTGGGTACCGCGGAAGTTGAAAGCGCCCTGGTTTCGCACGAAGCAGTTGCCGAAGCGGCCGTGGTGGCGCGGCCTGATGAACTGAAGGGCTCGGCGATCATCGCCTTTGTAACGCTCGAAGGATCGCATAAAGGTTCAGATCAGTTGAAGGATGAGTTGCGCGCGCACGTTACCAAAGAGATTGGCGCGCTGGCCCGGCCTGACGAGATTCGCTTTTCAGACGCCTTACCCAAAACCAGATCGGGAAAGATCATGCGCCGCCTGCTGCGAGAGATTGCCACCAGCGGCGGCGTCGCCGGCGACGTCACGACTCTGGAAGACTTTTCCGTCCTCGAAAAACTAAGAACAGAAGAGGAGTGAAGTTATCCGCAGAGTCCAGATTACGCCGATCTTCTGCGAGGCCGAGCATGGTTCTACCTCTCGTCTGCGAAATCTGCGCAATCTGCGGATTATCTTTCCTCTGTTACTATCCCCCCAGAATTTGCTGCCCTCTTTGCCTAAAAAGTTATAAACTGCTCCGCTGTTTTAGCAGTTCCCTTCAGTAGGCTAAGACTCAGAGTCGCGACCGCGGTAAATGGGGTAAGACAAGGAGTTGACATCTATGGCCAGCCAAGTCGAAGTTGATTATCGTTCCGGGCCGCGCTATCTGGCCGCATTGGAAGTACGCGCCGAATGGGATGAAACTGACGGCACCCATATCGTCACTGAAGGCACCACGGAGAACATTGGCCCTGAAGGCACTCTGGTCCACCTGCCGCGCCGCTTACCACAGGTCGGTGGTAGAGTCAGTCTCGAGGTCCATGATCCCGATGGCAAAGCATTGATGGTTGTGACGGAGGTACTGCGTATCGAACGCAATCCCGGATACCCTTTGGCGGCACTGCAACTGCTCGATCAGTCAGATGAATGGAAGGGGTTAATCTGGGAACCAGCCGCCCCGCGCGTTAGCGCTCCACCACCCCTGGAGGGTGAAGAAGGCGAAGAGGACGAGGATGATGAGTAGCAATCCCAAACCCCCGATCAGAGGTACTGCGAATGTCCATTTCTCATGTTGAAAACAGCGCGTCCTGGCAAGAAAGACGCAAGTATCCTCGTTACTTCGTCGGTTCCGGTCTAACCCTCGCTATTGATGATGCCAGTCTGCAGGAATCAATTGGTTTGGGCGAGCCGGACGACATCAGCGTAGGCGGAGTTCGAGTTCGGAACCTGCCCGCTTGTCCGAATGTGAGAGTCGGCGATCGCCTGAATCTATTACTGGTCGATCGCGAAGACGCATTTTCGCTATTGGGAGAAGTTGTGCACCACGCTACTCCCGACACGTTCGGGGTAGAGTTTCAAGACTTGAGCCCATCTGAGCGGGTGGCGGTCGGCGGCGTAATCGATCGCTTGCATCGTTACACAGGCACTTAGTGGGCAAACAAACTGAAGAACCCAAAGAGGCAGTCGTCATCCCGCAGCCGACCCTTATAGAAGCTTCGTGGCCGCCGGTCCGGGCCATCCTGCGAGTGATCTTCATTACCCTCGCCGTCGTTGCCACTCTTTGGATCCTGCTAAAACTTACGACAGTAATTCTGCTGATCGTTCTTTCGATATTCTTTGCCTATCTGGTCTCACCGCTGGTTGAGGTATTGCGCCGCCCACTCAGCCTTGGCCAACGCCGCATCGTGATGCCGCGCGCAGCCGCGATTGCGATTGCCTATTTTCTGATCTTTGCGGGGATACTTCTCATCATCTATTTTGTAGTGCCCCAACTGGTCAACCAGTTCCCACAGTTTTCCGAACAGGCACAAAGCTACGGCAAACTGATTAGTAGCAAGACCCAGCAATTTAATGAGTATCTAACCCAACGGCGCATGCCCGGCGCCATTGTCGATGCCATCAACAAAGCGGTGCCCTTCGTTCTCGAGAGCATTGGCGCCAGCGCCACCTTTGTCTTGACCAGTATCGCCGGCTGGGTGGTTTTTATCCCCTGGCTGGTGCTCATTCCCATTCTCAGTTTTTTTCTGCTCAAGGATGCCGACAGTTTTCGCCGGTCTGCTCTGCAAATGCTGCCCCGCGGGCGGTGGCGTTGGCGCGGTGACGAATTTTTTCAGGACGTCAACAGCACGCTCGCTGCCTACATTCGCGCGCAATTGACTGCTTCGCTTTTCATCGGCGCCCTGTGCGCGGGAGGGTTCGCCGTCCTTGGGCTGCCCAGCCCGCTGGTGCTGGGAATGATCGCGGGGTTGTTTGAGTTTGTACCGATGATTGGGCCGGTGCTGATAGCGATCATCGCGGTATTGATCGCAGTCTTTCACTCGGGACTAAGTTCGGCATTGATCGTGATCCTGTTTCTCGGCGTGTTGCGCATTGTTCAGGATTACATTGTCTATCCGCGACTCATCGGTCATGGCATTCACCTGCATCCGCTGGCGATCATCCTGGCGATCCTTTGCGGAGAAAAGTTGGCGGGTGTCGCTGGAGTCTTTCTCGCGATACCAATCGTCGCGGTGGTTACCGTCAGCTATCGACACTGGATGGAACATCGCGGCAGCGAAGGACTGGCCGATCTATTGGAACTGGAACCGGCAATGCCAGAAGATTCGGTCGCGGCATATCCGGCAATAATCACCGTTCCGCTTGTACCGGAGAGTAATCAGCCAGCTCTTCAAGTAATTGTTCCGGAAACTCCGCCGGCAGCGATTCATCACCATCCGACTTCCAACACGACCCCAGCAGAAATGGCCCGCGACCGTCCGGATCTCACGACGGGCGAGCTAACCCTGCCCGCCGAAGAATAGAAAGAAGCAAACTCTAAATTTGGCGAGCATCCGCGCCCGGATCTTGCGGCTGCATTGCCCCGTGAATTCAATGTCGTTTCAATTGATTCGTTTCTGTTGAGTTTTCGTTGCCGTCCGTCTGGTTCGTTCGAGTTCGTTATAGAATAGCGGCATGCAATATTTAACAAAGATTTTCTCAGCCGTTCTTTTGGTTGTTGGGCTCGTAGCGGGCGCGCAAGCGCAGTCGAGTGCTCAGGATCGTGCTGCGGCCCTACGCGCTCAATTGGCTGAAGTGCAGACTCAGCAGGCCGACAAACAAATGCGCCTCGCCCAGCTTGAAGAAGCATTGAAGCCGGAGAATATTGCCAATAGTCTTGCAGGGGTTGGCAGCACGCATCCTGAAGAGTTGCGTGAAATGCGCAGGAAACAACTCGAGAGTGAAAGAGCCGGTGTGACCGCGCAACTCGACCAATTGGCAGTTAGCCAGCGTCGTTTGGAAACCGCGATCGCTGAGGCCGACGCTGCCGCCTATCAACAGAGTGCGCGGCCTAATGATGCGGGTGCGAGTAACAAAGGACCAAACGCCGCGAGTGTTGAAAACACAACCACGACCAGGCCGCGGACCACCCGTCGTCGAACGCGACGAGTAAGACCGAGACGGACATCGTCGCGCTCCTAAGTTTGCATAGTCTTCGAATCCCCAACTCCCAAAGTAAAGAGTCAAGTGAGCACCGGACAGGTCAGGAAGGGGACCTTGTCCCCGCTCAACTTACAGATCGATCAAGCAGCTTGCTAATTCTGACCAGCGTGGAAGGTTTAGATCTTGATGAACATCTGCCAACTTGAGCGGAGACAAGGTCCCCTTCCTGACTGCCCGGTGGTAACTAGATTCTTAAATTAGAAGTAACTCGCGTGTGGTCAAGAACGAGTGAGAATGAGAGGTTACGGACTCACTGCTCGGTGCTGCCCGCACTTTCCATCAGCTTAATGAAACGTTGAAAGTGATGCGCCGCATCATGCGGACCGGGAGCGGCTTCGGGATGGTATTGCACGGAAATAATCGGCAGGGTCTTGTGGCGCATGCCTTCGACGCAGGCGTCGTTGAGATTAATGTGGGTCACTTCGACTGCCTCGGGAAGACTGTCCGCCACTACGGCAAAGCCATGATTGTGTGAAGTGATTTCGACGCTGCCGGAGGCCAGGTCCTGCACCGGTTGATTGCCACCGCGGTGGCCAAAGACGAGTTTGAAAGTCTCGCCCCCGAACGCGCGTCCCAGCAACTGATGGCCGAAGCAGATACCAAAAGTCGGCGTACCTGACTCAGCTATCCGGCGCACTTGTTCAACTTCGCTTGTCATGGAAGCGGGATCGCCCGGACCATTTGAGAGATAGACCCCATCGGGCTTGAGCGCCAACACTTCAGCGGCACTGGTCGCGGAGGGCACCACGGTGACACGACAGCCGGCCCGCGCCAGCGCTCGCAGTGAATTGCGTTTGACGCCAAAGTCGTAGCAGACGACATGAAAGCGCTCGTGAATTTCAGCGGCAATCTCGTACTGTTCTTTGGTGCTCACAACACTCGCCAGTTCGCGGTTCTGCATTGACGGCGAGTGTCGAGCTTTTTCAATCACGCTGTTTTCGTCAGTGTCGATGGTCGAGATACACGCGCGCATTGCTCCCTTATCACGAATGTGCCGAACCAGCGCACGGGTATCGATGTTTTCGATTGCGGGGATGTTCCAGCGAGTCAGATACGCAGCCAACGTTTCTTCAGAACGCCAGTTTGACGCCACGCGGCTCGACTCGCGCACCACAAACCCTTCCACCCAGGGACGCGCTGATTCCGCATCCGCACTGTTCACACCATAGTTCCCGATTAGCGGATAGGTCATACAAACAATTTGGCCCGCGTAGGAAGGATCGGTAAGGACTTCCTGATAGCCGGTCATGGAAGTATTGAAAACCATCTCGCCGCAGGCTTCGGTTTCAGCAGCCCACGAACGGCCACGAAAAGTTCGGCCGTCTTCGAGGGCCAGTATGGCGGGCTTTGAGTTTCTGAAGGACATTTCTTCTGGGTGTTTCAGGTTTCAAAATTTCAGGTTTCAGATCCACTATCGCCGAATTGAAAGCTGAACCCTGGAACCTGAGACTTCTATTCTTGAAACCTTGAACCGGAAACTGTAATTCTTAGACCTGCGATCGCAAGAACTGCTGCGCTTCATTAAGCCAGCGTTTTTCCAGGCGATACTTATACGCAGGCGAAGTTTTGACGGCGTTGATGCATGCTTCCATCATGCTGGTGGCTTCGCGTTTATGCCCGAGACCCGCTTCTGCGCGACCCATCAAATACAGCCCTTCCGGATCAGATTCACGTCGCTCGAGAAAGCGTTCCAGCACGCCGCGCGCATCTTCAAATTGTTCGGCAGCGATATAGGTGGCTCCCACTTCGCGCCAGATCTCATGCTGTGAATGTGCCGGATCACGCGCCACCACCTGTTCGAAATTCTTGATGGCATCAGCCCAGCGTTTTTGCTGGCGCGCGATGCGCCCCAGTTGATAATAGGAATCAACCTCTTCCTCATCGATCTGTATCGCCCGCTCGAAACGTTCGCGCGCCGCATCCAACTCACCACGCTGTTGATGAATCAAGCCAATGTTGTAATGCGCCGAGGCGTCCGCCGGATTCAGCGTGGCGGCCTCGAGGTTGCGTCTGAAAGATGCCTTGGACCTTTGCGTCTTGAGAATATCGGTAACGTAACCGCGCAGAAAAAGAAACAACATCAGCAGCAGGAACGGCGAGCCGAGGACTCTGGAAAAAAGCAGTCCCCAGACAAGCAGAATCGGAAACATCCCGATGGCTGAGATCACGGTAATGGCCAAAGCCCGCACCGCGGAGACGCGGAACACTTCTCGCGTTCCCAGCACCAGGCCGATGCCCAGCAATCCCAGCTTGACCATGCGAAAAAGATTTTCGGCGATGACCCGAGGATCACTCAGTTGTTGTGCCAACTGTGCGTCCGCCTCGGGACCAAACGAGAACATAGCCCGGACCTGGGGAGCAGTCTGAATTGTGTTCGCCACGTGCGCTGCCTGGATACCTGAGAAGTGAAAAAATACTGCAATCAGGATCACACCCAAATTCACGGCGGTCAGCACGTAGAAAACTACAGAAGCGGCCGGCGCATATTCCTGCGTGAGAACTACACCGAAACTGCCTCGGCGATCGAAAAGGTTGACCACCAGAGTAAGCAGCGGTACAAGGAACAGCGCCACGGGCACCAGCACCAGACCTGATTGGAAAAGCACCAGAGCAACGACGCCGACATTGGCCACGATGCCTCTGTTGCCGGCGAGTAGCTGGGTAAGGATTACGTAGAGGAACTGAGAAAGGATGGCGGTAAAGACCGCGGGGGCGAGCGACGCACGATCACGCACTGCGCGCATACCACGTAACGGCGCGTAAAAGATCATTGACAGCAGCCGTAACCAATCAAGCATCGTAACCGTCAAACTTTCCAGGGCGTTAGGGTTCGCCGATCCAGGATTTCAAATTCCTGTCTTTGAAATCTCTGCTAGCGATCGAAGTCGCTGCCCGGCGCATCGCGAAATTCAGGGTTATAACCTGATGGGGGTGGCGGCACGCTGGGGGAAACACTTTCATGGTGAATCACGCTGGCATTATTCAATGGCCAATAGCGCAGCAATGCTTTTCCGTACACGTACTTTTTGGGAACCAGACCCCAGATTCGAGAGTCGCTGGAATTGTCACGGTTGTCGCCCATCACGAAATAGTAGCTGGGCTTTACGAAAACCGGCGGCTGCGTACGATGTGACACGTTAAGCCGAGGATCCAGATAAGTCTCCTGCAGGTCCTTGCCGTTTACCCTGACCAGGCCATCATGAACCTCGACTGTGTCGCCGGGGAGACCGATTACACGTTTGATATAACTCTTTGAAGGGTCGTCAGGAAACCAGAATACAACGATGTCGCCGCGGTCGATCTTGGGGGCCCAGCGGTACTCGTCATAGTAAACCAGTTTATTGACGAAGATACGTTCGCCATCGTGCAGTCGCGGCAGCATGGAAGTGCCTTCGACCTTTACGGGTTGCACCACAAATACCACCATCAAGGCAGCGAGCATCAGGGCAAACACCAGGTCGCGCAAAAGCAATCGACCCTCAGCCCAGAGGTTGCCCCGGGCCGCCTCCTGTGGCCGGTGAATCTGAATATCCTGGTCGTCGTCGACGTGGATGTCGCCAAAGGGC
This sequence comes from Acidobacteriota bacterium, assembly GCA_025463135.1. Taxonomy (GTDB): domain Bacteria; phylum Acidobacteriota; class Blastocatellia; order Pyrinomonadales; family Pyrinomonadaceae; genus JAOAPY01. Next base: position 69,356 of record JAOAPY010000010.1, on the reverse strand, counting down.
AGTGTGTGACGACTCTTAATTCCAAACATAATGGAGTATCAAACGCTACTTCGGTGCTGCAAAATCGACCGTTTTGAGGTTAGCTTTCACCTGCGCAGTTGTCAAACATCGGGGTCAGTGATCTGTCAGTGATCAGTTGTCAGTTGTCAGTTGATCGTACTTGGTTCTTTGTTCTTGGTTCTTTGTTTCGTTTCACAATGCTTTGGTGTTTGATGAGATCCACGTACCCGCGCAAAAGGACCAAGACAAAGACCAAGTACCCAGTACGACAAACCGACCACTGACTACTGACCACTGACCACTGACAACTTCTTACTAACTTCCTTGACAGCTTTTGGTGCGCCTCTCTATCATCGGCGCGACGATAAGAAGTGAGTTAAATCGTGGCGTCGTACGCGATAAAAATCCCGGAGGCTGAAAAGCTGTGATCAAATTGGACATCATCAACCGCGTCGCCGACCGCACCGGCGTACCCAAAATGAAAGCTGAACAGGCGGTTGACGCCCTCTTTCATTCAATGAAAGAGGCCCTGACGCGCGGCGAGCGTATCGAGTTGCGCGGCTTTGGAGTCTTTGTGGTCAAACCCCGCAAGCGCGGCGTGGGTCGAAACCCGCGCACTGGTGAAGAGGTAGCTATTCCTTCCGGCAAGACGATTCGCTTCAAACCCGGTAAAGAACTTCAGGGCCATGACGATGGCGACGAGGCAGGGAAAGATGCTGCTCCGGCTGCCGCTGAGTAAAAGCACCGAAAGAGAAATCGTATTTGGTCACCCAGGGCTAGAGGCTGAGTGCAACAGGCATCCAGACTCTAGCCTTTGAGTCTCTAAGCGTCATGGCAGAATCTGTTCGAGTAATACCACCCTTCGCGGAAACGCAGTCACTGCGGCAACGAAGCATGGCCTTGCGGCCGACCACCAGGGAATGGGTGCGCCATTCGCTGCTGCTTCTGCTGACCGTAATCACCACCGTCATCGCGGGGATCGTTTTAGCATCACCCAATGTCGAGCCCGATCTGGCTCAACCTTCTTCGGTGGTTGGCTGGATACTGTTTGTACCTCAGTACTACCTGCAAACGATTGCCTTACTGATCAACTTCGCACTGTTAAATCCCCACATCCTCGGCCAGGGAATAATTTTCTCCGGAGCTTTGCTGACGATTCTGTTCGCGCACGAGATGGGCCACTACGTCGCCTGCCGCCTTTATGGAGTTGACGCCACCCTGCCGTTTTTCATTCCCGCACCACCGCTTTTTTTGGCGGGAACGTTTGGCGCGTTCATCAAGATCAAGGCGCCCATCCCCACGCGACGGGCGCTGTTTGATATCGGTCTGGCCGGGCCTCTGGCCGGCTTCGTTGCGTTATTGCCGATTGCGTTCATCGGAATCTTGAGCATGGGAACGCCCTTGCGGCCTTCGGGCCATGAGATCTTTTTTAACGACCCATTGTTGTTGCGGTTGTTAGCTCGTGTGCTGAGCGTGCGGCTCGATCCGTATTCACCGACCAATCCCTGTTACATGGCAGCGTGGATCGGACTGTTGGTGACGAGTCTCAATCTTATGCCGGTGGGCCAACTTGATGGCGGGCATGGAACGTTCGCGCTGTTTGGCGGGCGGGCGCATCAGTGGATTGGACGGCTGGCGTTTGTGAGTATGGCTGCGCTCGCCATTCTTGGCTGGTTTTGGCATGGCAGCCCCAGCGGATTTTTGTACACCGTCCTGTTGGCTGTGATGTTATGGGTACGGCATCCACAGCCGCGTGTTATGGAACCCCTGGGCGCCACGCGCATCTGGATCGCGATCCTCACACTGATTGTCTTCGCACTTTCCTTCTGGCCGTTTCCGATCACGATTACTTGAGAAAGATGTAAGTCTTCAGGCTTAGCTCAGTGGATAAGATTGAGGGGCTAAAATCCTGGTGGCAAAATCAGCGCTCGCTCCTGAAAAGTTCTTCATCTCATTCTCAGCCGGTTTCAACTGGGTGATCAGCAGCTGTCTAAATCTCCCAAAACGTTTCAATGGTCTACCTGTCTCCGGAAATCAGAAACCGTTGAAACGGTTACGGAGATCACGAGCTAACTCAATCACCCGGTTGAAACCGGGTGAGAATGAGATGGGATTACAAGCAGTCAGAAAGTCAGGTTATGAATGAGATGCAACGAACCAATATCAAACCGCAGCGGGCAACAGTCCCTTGATCTCGCGCACCACGCGGTTCACTTCGTCCTGATCCGCAAGTGCGATCATAAAAAATTTGTAACCCTGGTGAAAGCAGATAACTCCATTCGCGAACAGCCAGACGCCGTCGAGAAATGGATTGCCGCCCAGCAACCAACTGATCGGCGCGCCGGTGATGGCGCCGGGTTGAACGATCTGCGCGAACATTGCCGCGCCGGCGGCGCAACTAAAAGCTCCCAACAATGGTGCGCCCACGTACTTAGCTATCTTGCGTTGAAACTGAACGCGTTCACGTTCGGCCTCGGTCAGTTGACCCGCGGCGATTAGCTCTTCCTGCTTGCGCAGATAGCTATCGAATTTGTCACTCGCCATTTTCAATCCCAGGACGGGCAAGGCTGAGTGTGTTAGCCAGTGCGGATGCGAGCCCAGCAAAATTGCATCAAGGCCCGGCAGCGACGAGCCCAGCCGCACACCCAGCACCAGCGAAAAACCGACCACTGTCGCCTTGCCGGGATTTTCTTTGATCCAGTCTTTGGCTTTTAAGACACCGGCGGTCGCCGCAGTCGAAGCTCGAGTCAAGCGGGCACTTGTGTCATACACCTTTGAAGCCCGTTCATAGTAGGTTTTCGCGTCCTCGTATACCTCGCCGGCCTTTTTCCCGGCACTGCCCGCGGCGCTGCGCAGAGCTTCGCCGGCTTTGCGCGCTTCTTTCGCGGCCCGATCAGTCGCGTCACGGACCTGGCCATCCTCGCCCATCCGTTCGGCCTCGGTCCGCAGACGCTCGGCGCCGCTGGCGACAGTTTCCGCTCCGCGTCGAGCTGCTTCGCTGGCTATTCGAGCCCCTTCTCCGACCAGATCCTTGATGGCAAACTTCTCGTCCAGATCCTGAGCCTTGCGCCGTGCCGCCCGATGCAGTTCATCAAATTTTTCTTTGTAATCAGCCATCCTTACCCCCAAACCAACGTACCTTGGTCTTCACTCTTTTGTTCTTTGAGCTTTGTACTTTGTTCTCTTGGTGCCGAGGTCTGTCGCTACTCCGCATCAAGCTTCGAAAGGAAAGCAAAGAACAAAGTACAAAGCTCAAAAACCAAAGACCAAAAGCCAAAGATCAAAGCCCGCTTTTTTACTGTACGTCAGCGGTCCTCACTGAGTTCTCTTTAGCTCGGTCAGCCCGCACGACGCGATCACGTCCCAGATCTTTAGCAGCGTACAGCGCGGTGTCAGCGCAGGCTAACAACTCACGCCCCGTGTGCGCACAGAAAGGCGCCTCAGCAACTCCGAGGCTCACGGTTACAGAGCCAACATCGGGAAGCTCGACGTCCTTGATGGCCAGTCGTAAACGTTCCGCCACTTCAGTGGCTCTTTCAAGTGGGGTCTCAGTCAGAATCACCGCAAACTCTTCGCCGCCGATACGCGCCGCCAGATCTATTCCGCGAATACCTTCTTGCAGAGTCTTGGCCAAGGACTTGATTACCTCATCCCCCATTTCATGACCGAAGGTGTCGTTGACCTTCTTAAACTCATCAATGTCCAGCATCACCAGGCTAAAGGGATGGCCGAAGCGCTCAGTGCGTGCGATCTCGCGCTCCAACTGGCGTTCCAGACGGCGGCGATTTGCCAGACCGCTAAGGTGATCCGTGAACGCGGCTTCCTGCCAGGTATCGAGATAAGCCTTGAACTCCAGCAGGGTTCGCGCACGGGCCAACAATAGATCGAGGTCCGTGGGGTCCGTAATGAAACCCAGCGCCCCCACCTCGGCGCCCATGCGCACATCGTCGGCGTCGTGACGCCCGGCGGTTTGCAGAATCAAGGGAATGAATCTGGTTTGCGGGTTCTGACGAATACGACGGGCCAGTTCATAGCCGTCCATTTCGGGCATCATGACATCGGTCACGATCAAATCCGGTGGGTAGGATTCGACGGCCGCCAGCGCTTCAATGCCGTTAGACGTGGCCCGCACGTCATAACCTGCCATACTCAAGGCTACCTCGAGCAGGTTCCGCTTATCCGAGTTGTCATCGACCACGAGTACTTGAAATTTGCCGAGCATAGGTTTTAATTTTGATGCAGAGTCTCGGTCTTGCGCAGCCATAGGCTTCGTGCTAAAGTGCGCCCATTCGATAGTTGTCCGTTTTCATTTTTACCTCGCCACGTTGGCAGAATCCGTCAAAATAGTTGGATCGATTCCGAAACCCCGGTTTACAGGCATCAAGGTTTTCCTTACAAAGGTTACAATTTGTTAGCGATCCGTGCCACATTTGACTTGGGTCGCATTCATCCGTAGTTCAACTCAAATTATCCCGACCTAAAAACTCCCATGATGCAAACGCACCAGAAATTGGCGCATTCCAAACGCGCTCGCGATCTAACTATTGAAGATCGCGGTGAACTTCTCAAGCAACTGGACTGGGGCAAGAACTTGAGCGACGCCTCGCTTGACCGTCTGACCCACAGTTCCGACGCGCTTGATTTCCGGCGTCGCCGATTCATCTATCGAGCCGGAGACCCTGCCGATTCGCTGTTGGCCATCGTCCAGGGCCGCGTGAAGCTCTGCCGTATAGAGGCTGATAGCGATCGCGAAGCGGTAATTGACATCTTGTCCCGGGGCTCTCTTTTTGGCGAATCCGCACTTTATTCAACTGCCGGTCTGCGTGAGAATAGCGCCATCGCCTACGAGCAAACGTTATTATTGAAAATTCCTGCGGGGGCCTTTCAAGAAAGTATGGCTGAGGATCAGCTACTTCATAATTACACGTTCCGTTTGATCGGTCAACGACTTGAAAATGCCGAACGGCGCCTGGCGGATTTTGCCCTCAATGCCATCCCGCAGCGGTTGGAACGCATGCTGGAGGAATTTTCCCAACGTTACGGCGTCGCGGAAGATCGCGGCGTGCTAATTGATATACCCCTGCCCCATCGCGAAATTGCCTCGATTGTCGGCTCCACGCGCGAGAGCGTCACCGTGCGGTTGAATGCGATGCGCCGGGAAGGTACCATCGACTTTGTCAATAGAAAAATCCTGGTCAAGCGCCCGACGGGGCTTGCTGCATCGTGAAATTCCGCGGGCGCTTACCCATACTGAGGTCAGTTCTTTTTCGATGAAGTGTCCCACCTGCGATAAACCCGCCCAATGGCAAGATAATCCCTATCGACCGTTTTGCTCCGAGCGTTGTAAGTTGATTGATCTCGGCGCCTGGGTGAATGAAGAGTACGCCGTGCCCGGCGAAAAGGTGACTATTCCGGACGAGCCTGAAGATCAGCCGGAACGGCAAGCCGGAAAGTGCTAAGGCGCTACCGTTCTGCACGCAGGATGCGTGCGGTCCCGGGGAGTCGTGTAGAATGGTCGACTGGTGCGCTCAATATTCGTCAAAAACAGAGGGCTGGCGATCCTTATCGCGCTGAGTGCCGTTGCCGTCACTGCGTCGAGTTGTCGTCGGAAACCATCAGACACGTCCCCAACTCCTGTTCTCTCGCAACCGCCGCAGACTACTTATCCCATACCTCCGGCTAAGACCGCCAATTCTGAGATGGGTTGGATGATCGCCAATACCCAACACGTGAAGTTGTCGGATCTCAGGCAGAAAGTTGTGGTCCTGGACTTTTATGCCACCTGGTGCGAGCCTTGCCGCGAAAGCATTCCCCACCTGGTTGAGTTACAAAAGCTTTATGGTGAGAAGGGATTGCAGATAGTCGGGCTCAACGTGGGTGGACCCGAAGACTATGAGAAGGTCCCGAGTTTTGCCAGAGAATTCAAGATCTCTTATCAGTTGGGCATTCCCGATCGTGAGCTGGAAAATCTTTACATGGGCGACGATTCCGCGATTCCTCAGACGCTCATTCTTGATCGGAACGGTGTGTTTATTAAACGATTCATCGGTTACGACGACTCAGCGGGAGAGGAACTGGAGAGTGCAATCCAATCAGCACTCGGAGCGAGGTAGCGCAGCCTTCAGTCTGCGTTAGGAGCAGTACAATCAACATTGGATGATCGATTGGTGCCTCAGACTGAGGTCTGAGCTACTTCGAAGGGACCCGAGAATGATTCGTAAGAAGCTGATTGAAAAGGAATTTGGTTCGCAGAAAGATTTCCGTTGGCGCAGTCATGAGATTTCCCGTATCGAAGGTCTGAGCGACGGAGTCTTTGCTTTCGCCGTCACCCTGCTGGTGGTGTCATTGGAAGTGCCAAAGACCTTCTCAGAACTGGCGGCAACGATGCGCGGGTTTGGCGCCTTTGCAATTAGTTTCGCGCTGCTGTTTATGATCTGGTTCATCCAGTTCAAGTTCTTTCGCCGCTATGGACTTCAGGACACTATTACGGTTTGCCTTAATGGAATCCTCTTATTTGTGGTGTTGTTCTATGTCTATCCGCTTAAATTCCTCTTCTCCTATCTGGTAAACGTCTTGAGTGGCGGTCACGGTGAAGTCAGGCTTGCCAACGGCAACGTGGAAGCAATGGTCGAGGGGAATCAGATGGCAACGCTGATGTTGATTTTCGGTCTCGGTTATGTTGCCGTCTTTGGAGTTTTCATCCTGCTTCACTTGCATGCTTATCGCAAACGCTTTGTGCTGGCCTTGAACGAGCTGGAGCTTTTCGATACCCGCAACAGTATTCAGGAAAGCGCCCTCAATGTCAGCATCGGCCTGGTTTCGATTTCCCTGGTGCTGTTTGGTGGTCGATATGCGCCCCTGTCGGGACCGTCATATATGTTGGTCGGGGTCGTGCTGACTATCCACGGAATGATCATGGGCAAGAGTCGCCGACGGCTCGAGGAAGTGGTGACTGCAGCCGAACCGCAGATTAGTGATTAAGCCATCTGCACGACAAACTTCACTTTGTCGATTGAACATTAGGAAGCAACATTGAATATGAACAAAGAGACGACAAACTGAAGTTTGTCGGACAAGGATATATAGTTGAGAAAAGCGAAAATTCTAGCCACGCTCGGCCCTGCGACACGCGGCCCAGGTGTTATTGAAGCTCTAATGGCAGCAGGCATTAATGGCGTACGCATTAACATGTCGCATGGCTCTCTGGCCGAAAAGGAAGCCGATATTCAGGCAGTCCGCGCTGCTGCCGCCCAGCTGAATTGCCCACTTGCCGTCCTTGTTGATTTGTCCGGACCAAAGATCCGTACGGGAGTGTTGAAAGATGCTGAGCCCGTAAGGCTCGACGATGGCGGTCTCTTCACTATCACTACCAGGGACGTCCGAGGAGATGGCTCGGAAGTCTCAACAAACTATCCTGACCTGGCGCGCGTGGTTCAACCCGGCGCCCGTCTGCTGCTGGATGATGGCGCCATCGAACTCAGAGTTGAGGAGACCAATAAAACAGATGTAATTTGCCGCGTTATCAACGGCGGGATCCTGGGCGAACGCAAGGGAATCAATCTGCCGGGCGTTCCCTTGCCCATCGCTTCGATGACCGAGAAGGACCGCAATGATTTGCGCTGGGCAGTAGGCCAAAATGCAGACTACATCGCTCTCTCGTTTGTGCGGCGTGCCGAAGATTGTGTCGACGCCAAGAATCTAATTCTGGAAGCGGGTGGCCAGGCGCCATTGGTCGCAAAGATCGAAAAGTCCGAAGCGATAGATCATCTTGACGAGATTATTGCCGCCGCCGATGCGGTGATGGTAGCCCGTGGCGATTTGGGCGTGGAAACCAGTGTAGAACTGGTGCCGGTTTATCAAAAGCAAATCATCGAAAAAGCAGTCCTGGCCGGGAAGATGGTAATCACCGCGACGCAGATGCTGCAGTCAATGATCTCGAGCCCGCGCCCGACGCGCGCAGAAGCTTCGGACGTGGCGAACGCCGTTTGGGACGGCACAGATGCCCTGATGCTGTCGGGCGAAACCGCGACCGGCAGTTATCCGGTGGCGGCGGTTGCTACGATGGCTCGCATTATTGAATCGGCCGAAGCGGGCCGGAAGACCGGCGGCACTGAAAAATGGGTGGGTCGTCAAACGGGACGTGTTAGCCGCGCACTTTCGGAAGCCGCCGTTTTCGCCGCCGACGAGATGAGCACGCAAACAACTGCTGTTTTCACGCAGTCCGGACTGATGGCCCGCAGACTTTCCGCGCTGCGTCCCTCGCAACGCATCATTGCGCTTACCAATTCTCCCATCGTCCTCAGCCAGCTCGCATTAATTTGGGGCGTGAGCCCGCTGATCACGGGACCGGCCACCACCACTGAAGAAATGCTCAAAGCTGGAGAAAAAACTCTCTTAGAAGCAGGCGTGGTTGTCAAAGGGGAAATAATCGTGGTAATGGCCGGGCGACTGTCAGGCTTGGGGCTCTCGACCACTGTGAGCATTTACACGATTGGCGGCGACTCTCGACCCACACAAACGTGAAGTCTCATTGGCAAATCTCGGCCGGCGAGTTTTTTGAGCTTTTGCGTCCCCTGGCGCTGGTCATCGCTGCCCTGCTTTCAACTTGGGTGCTTGCCGGCGCGCGCCGGTGGGGCTACCGGTTTACAACCGCATTCGCCTGGGCTCTCGGAACGTTCTTCTTTCCTTTCATCGTTCTTCCAATTTATCTGATCGCACGTAGCTGGACTAAGCACAGCGTTAGGACGGAACCCCCTGCGGATAGCATGGCGGTTGACGCGTCATCGCGCCTGCGCTTCAGATTGATCCTGCCCTTAAGTTATGCATTGCTTCTGTTGCTGATCATTGGGTTTTACTTCTATCGCGATTACCACACGATCGACGCTCATCTGGCCCGCGCCGCACAGGCGAAGGTGACGAACAATAGTGCAAAGGCAATTCAGGAATATCGCGCAGCCCTCAAACTGGAAGACAATCCACACACGCACAAATTATTAGGGATTGAGTTGGCTGACGCCAGGAATTGGGATGAGGCTCTGCGTGAGTTTCGCGCGGCCGAAAGCGGAGGCGAGCCCGACGAATCATTGCCGTTTCGAATTGCGCTTGCGTTGGAAGTCACCGGACAAAGTGACTCAGCCCAAGCCGCGTTCAGGAAATATCTCAATAGCAGCGCCTGCTCTGCAACACCACCCGATGCGCGCTGCGATACTGCTCGCGATCGAGCACCATCCATAAAACAGAGATGATTTTGCGTGAGGCTCACTGGCAGGCTCGTACTTCCGACTGGAGAGACGAGAGATCGCCCGTAGACCTGAATTCCCTAATCTCACCGACCAGCGCTGAACAGGATTTGTGAAGCTTAATAAGCGTAGATCACTCGGCGCGCAATACTTCGCCGATGGTATCCTGCAACGAACTCGGCGCGGTGGTAACAGGCGCGTGTTGCGGGTCGCGCCAGTTGTCGAGGATAGCGACCTGATGCACGCATTGCAGCGTACAGGTCGGTGCGCACCATTTTTCGGTGTTGTATTCACGCTCGAAGTCTTTCATCGTGTACTCTTCGAGTGGCGTGCCCGGATAGCCTCGCTGCTGCGAGCACCAGTGCACCAGCCCTTCCTCACAAATGTACAGATAGCGCGCGCCGGCCCGGCAGCGCCAATTGTAGGCCTTGCCCTCGGCAATACTGTCCTGAAACCAGTTCAGACGCGCCAGGTCTTTGTTCCCGAGTTTCTTCACCTGCTGAAAGATATTCCGTTCGCGCTCGGAAATCGGTTTCAGCGTGCCGTCGTTGTCATGAATCACACCGACGGTGCTCGAGAAGCCCAACTCAACCGCGCGGCGCGCCACGGTCAGCGCGTCCTCAGGATTTTTGATACCGCCGCCCAGCACCGAGTTGATGTTCACATGAAAGTCCGAGTGTTCAGCAAGGTAGCGCAGCTTCTTATCAAGCACCCGCAGGCTTTTCCGCGATACCTCATCCGGATCTACATTGTCGATACTGATCTGCAGATACTCGAGCCCGGCCTTGTTCAGGCGTTTGATTCGTTCGGGAGTAAAGTAATAACCGTTCGAGATTAGCCCGGCGATCATTCCCCGCGAACGTATGTGGTGAATAATGTCGTCCAACTGCGGATGCATCATGGGCTCGCCGCCCGAGATCGTAACGATCGAAGTACCCAGGTCCGCCAGTTTATCCAGACGCCGTTTCATCACGTCCAGCGGCACGGGTGTCGAGTTGTGATCGTATTCGTTGCAGTAGCCACAGGCGAGATTGCAGCGACGCATGGGGATGATATGCGCCAGCACCGGGTGGTTCGGGGAAAGCAGGGCCCGGGTGATAAAGCTGGCCTCGCGAACCTTCAGTTTTAGAAACTTGCTTCGTCTCATGTTTGCGTTTGAAAGACTGGGCGAAAAGAATCTCTAAAGATGCCTGCGAAGAATAGCCAGACAAGCGACGAAACGCAAGACATGCATCCTAAACAATTAGAGCCCTGGTTTTGCGCCAGGGCCCTACGAGCACCTTATTCTTGAATTGATCGCCCGACTTAACCCTTAATAACCTTTACATTTGAATCGAGCTTGACGCTGAATACCTCGTCCGAGAGTTTCACATTCCGCTCAACATTATTGAGCCGCACGGTGGTGGCGTCGTCGTTCTTTTCTACCACCTTGGTCTGGACCGGCATACCGCTGGAGTCAACCCAAACTTCCGCATACTTGAAAGTGGCCGAACCCTTGGGGACTAATTTGAGATGTATGGTGCTCACCCCACCCCACAGAGTTTCTTCACGCACGTCCTGGAACGGTTCGTACCGCGCCTGCAGTTGCTGGCGGGACATGTTCATCAATTCCACTATGCCGCTGGCCTTGGGATTTTTAGCCGAACTCGAGCTGCCGGTATAGACAATGCCGAGACGCGGCCTATAAAACCAGTATTGACCTTTTGATACGGTAATGATTTCGTGCTGGGGTGCATTCCATTCGATCCGCACATTCGCATTGCGGCCAGTTGCCGGGGTGTACAAGATGACTCCGTGAGAAGTCTCTTTGTCGCGCAGTTGCGAATTGTATTTCTCCATGCTGATGCCGGCCCGCAGACTTTTCAACGATTGACGATTCTGCTCCAGCTTATTCAGAACGGAGCTAACCAACCCAGCACTCTGACCGCTGGCCTCTTGTGGTGAACCCACTGCCAACACGGTCAAAACTACCATGCTTAGCCCGAGGCCCATTAATCTCTTCATAAAAACTCCTCTGCAAAATAAAACTGTTCTCCGCTTGCGCGGAAAACCGGTCAATTATAGGTGAAAGCTAGCGTATGTCAACTTCATATGCAACCGTCTTACCCTCACTGTCCAGCCTCGGTCTGACCGCCATGACCTGCGCATTAGCCCGCCCCGTCAGGACGCGCACACGTTGCTCTAACTGACCCTTATCTCTATCGTTATCAACAAGTTCAGCCGCAACCAGGACAGTTGAAAAGGCCTCACTTTGATGCCCTGTTGATTGATGCGGTTTCCTGTTGGCAAACCAGCCTTTGGGTGTCAGGAAGATGAAAATCAGAAAGAGCACACAAAGCACGTCCCATTGCCATGTGTTCCTCGGGTAAGACCACAAGAAGGCCTTTTTCATAATGTTCAGAATGGACTTCATCGTTCCCGCCAGCTAGAAGCGAGCAATTCTCACACCGTAGACGATTTTTTACCAGCTTTGGATTCTAATCAGGACGAAACGGCAAGTAAACCGACGCTTTACATCTGGACGCTCAAGGCAGGCTCGACAATGTGGCCGTCGCGCATTTGCACTATTCGTCGGCACATTGCTGCGGCTTCCGGATTGTGGGTAATCATGACTATGGTTTGATTGAAACGATAATTGAGTTCCTGAAACATGTTCAGGACAATCTCAGAGTTTTCAGAATCAAGGTTTCCGGTTGGTTCGTCGGCCAACACGATGGCCGGTCTGGTCACAACCGCCCGGGCCAGGGCCACGCGCTGTTGTTCGCCACCTGACAGCTCGAGCGGCTTGTGATGCATCTTGTCTTCCAAGCGCAGCATTTTTAAGACTTCACGGCGACGCGTGGGATCATCAGCTCCGTTGCCGTGGATTTTTTCCGCCAGACGTAGATTTCCTTCCGCGGTCAAAGTAGGAAAAAGATTAAAGCGCTGAAAAACAAATCCAATCTTCCGCCGGCGAATGTCGGTCCGCCGCGCATCGGAGGCTGCGGTCAGGTCTTCTCCATCCACGGTGATGGTTCCGCTGGTGGGAGTCAACAGACCCCCAAGAAGATGCAGCATGGTCGATTTGCCACAACCGGAAGGCCCCATAATGGCAAGGAACTCACCTTCCTGAACCTCGAGGGAAATACCGCGCAAAGCCGGCACGTCGACTTTGCCAACTCGAAAGGTCTTCACTAACTTCTCAGCGTTTAGAATCGTTCTCATCAGTTACCAATCAAGCGGCAGCTTTTCGCCGGCGCGCTACGGACTACGGCGTCGGTTTGGTGTCCTTCTTCGCATCCAGATCGACTTCAGGTAATTGCCACTTGTTTTCCAGCACGAACACTTGTGGGGTGTACTCCTTATCTATACTCACCGATTCCGGCGCTTGATAAGTCAGACTTACTTTGTATTGATCCTTTGGTCTGGTCAATTCGATTTTGGTTGGTAAGCTCGCTGTAGTGTCGCCGCCAATTGCTTTCTCTGCGCTATAGGAAACGTCCGTATCCAACAAGCCACGTTCATCGAAAGTCTGTAGCCGTGCCAATCGAATCGTGCCCACCCGATCGAACCAGATACGGCGTTTCAAACGGGTTTCGCCCGCATGCGTCGGGGCGAGTTCTTCGAGCAAATAATAGCTGCGCACAACTCGCGCACCCTTCTTTGCCTGAGGTCGACTGTCTGGCTCCTCTTCATAAAACTCGGACTGAGCATACAAGAGGCCCGATTCGGCAGGTGGCGGTATCGGCCACACCAACAGTGCGTCAGTCAAATGTTGCGGACGGAGATTCGACAGTGTGCTTACAGCTTCCCCGGGAACCATTTTTCCCTTGTCGATTTTTCGCGTTGGCTGTCCGGTTTTGATCTCGCCGTAAGTAGCGTTATTGGTCCCTTTCACAAAGCGACGGTACTTCTCATCTCCTTTTAATAGGGCGACGCGAAAATGTTCGCCGTCGGAAGTCATCTGCGCGATATCAACCAGCGCGAACTGAATTACGAGATAGACCTTACCCGGACGTTGGACAGTAATATTCGCATCCGCCGAACGATACTTCTCTGCTATGCCGGATGACGCGAAAGATGTGTCCTGAAATTGAATGTCCAGCTTGCCGTGAATCGACTTAACGGCCGCCAGCCTATTTACTTCGGCAATGAGCTGAGAAGTATTTGCATCGACCAGCGGCGTTAAAAGCTGTGGTACGCCAACCTGCTTGCGCGCGAGTTTACCGATAATGCCACTGCACGCGCTCAGGGATAGTATGCCGATTAAGAAGAGCGCAAAAAGCACCGGCCGCGTCCGCGACTTCAGGTTCCAAAGGGAATTGAGCATCATCAAACAGTTTTACGCGCACAACGAAACGCCATCAAACAGGAATTTGCCAAAACAGAATTCAAGCTAACAAAGAGAATTTTTGTTGTCAACGAACGGCTTTTCGATAGACCGGGTTCCACCCACAGCAATTTAGCTTCACCAAAAGTCATCATTTTGCTGCCTCGTAAGGTTTCCGAAGAACTCGTTTTGCTCGTCATTGGCTGAGTCAATCCAGCACCAACGGCGGCTTGCTAAATTTATGCCGCAAGCTATTTATTTTTTCCAGGACCCGAGGTTGCTTAAGAATCCTCGATTCCAGCCGTCGTTTACCGGGCAAGTCGAGCAGCATGATCCCCAGCAAGATCGTCAGGATTCCCTGACCAGGTATGCCAGGCAAAGACATCAGAATACCCAGCAGCACCAGCACAACTCCCAGAGCATTCTTACCGATTAGTCCCGCCCACCTTACTGAAGGGTGTCGATCAATCCAGAACGTTCGCGAATGTGATTCCTGAAAATAAGTTGCTGGAAGTTTGACGAGGATAAACGAGATAACACCAAGGCTGGCAGTAAATGTCACGACAAAGATTACCGCTGCCAGTATCACGTCCCTGGCGTTGACTAGTCCCAATATCGCTGGCGGCAAGTGATACATTTCTTGAATTAGCTATGCAAAGATCGTACTTGCTTGAAGCCCACCTATTCGGATTGCCTGCTGACCATTGCGCGTGCGCTCACTAGTTCATTTACCAACTTCGTGACAATGTCGCGCGCACTGCCTTCGAGTTGAAAGTCGCCATAATGCGCCACATCCCAAAATTCATCGAGGCCCCTGGCTCCCGCCCTTTCGAGAGCAAGGACCTGCACCAGCAGGTCGACAACGTCAGCAGCCTTTACCAGGCGCGCTTCCGGACTTGATCTCTGTTCGTATTCTTCATAAAGACTTCGATAGGTCTCTTCGGCGGGAACAGAACTGCTAACGATATCCTTGAAGGCGGCAAGCTCGGCTCTCTGGCGTGTCTCTGAACCGAAATATTGTGTCGCAGTCCGAGGCATATCACCGATGCGCGCCTCAGCCCAGTCATGAAGCAAGGCCATTCGCAGCACTTTCGCAACATCGAGCTGGACTCCACGGCCAATTAACTCATCGGCGAGGGCCATGGCCGTGACGGCGACACCAAACGAATGCGCAGCCACCGATTCAGTACGCGGCGCCAGGCCGCGCAACGACCAACCGGTGCGATCAAGGTTCTTCAGGCGTTGCAGTTCAATTAGTATCGATAGCATCGGCGGTATCTGTATCGCGTCCTCGTCAGATCAATTTATATCAGCAGCAGCCACCACGACCTAATATGAGCCGTTCTTATTACGAGCTCACTGACGTAGGCGGCGCGAACTGAAACAAAAGCGGCGACCAGTCTTAAGAACTTGTCGCCGCTTAGATTGTCTTTGGCCGAAGCGAAATTTCCTGCGACTCTCCCAGGCGCATTCGAACACACAAGACAACGCATTCAAAGCAAAAAGCAAGAGATTGCGATTTGCTTGCGATTGGTTCGCAGAGTATTACCTGAACGACAGTCGCAAATGACGCTAACTAACTGTCACTAAAGTCGGGGACGATACATCCTCTCATCAACAGCCGTCGTGCTGGCACCCGCAACCAATTTCAAGCACCTTTGCTTTCTCGGCCTCTTCGCAGTATTCCCCGCAATACTTACTGCCTTCCTCAGGCGCACAATCGCAGGCCGGATGAGCACAAGTTGTTTTGTCTTCTGACATGAAACTACCCCCTTTTCTCTATCGCCATGGCTCGGTTGAATCTCAAATCTTTTGATGCTCGAACCTAACAATACGCTGGACAACTAATTCATTCACGGTGCGGCGCGCACGGTAATGGTTTTCTGCTTTTCTCCGACATTGAGCACCATTGGTTTCCCCAATTGAATAGGGTGCTCCTCGCCGTCGATACTGATGACAAAGTTTGCGCCAGGGGAACTTGACGGTGACTCTGCCGGCGGAAGCACAGTTTGTTCCGCGGCTCGCGGGAGAAGATTCGTCGCGACAATGCGCCAGCTTGCCGGTGCGCAAGTAATGCGCAAGCCCGGTGCGTCCGTTTCAGCAGATTCATTCTGAGCCAGGGCATCCACTTTGAACAGCCCCTCACCACAGCGCACGCCCGCGGAATCATAAAAAGTGACCAGGCCCGAAACATAAGTTAAGAATGACGAGCTCACATTCTTTACGACGACGCGAATATTCATCACAGGCGCGTCGGGTGCGCCGTTAAGGCTGGTAGTTCGTAAGGTCGCTTCGAGCGCCGGCTTACTCGAAGAATCAAAGGCAACCGCCATTTGTGTTAAGGGCGCGCGTTGCTCAGCTGCGCGCTTGCTTTCTTCCTGCGCTGAGACAATGGCCACGCTCAGCGCCACAAGGGCCGCGCACAATGGAATATTTCTGATTCTCACGTTGCTCTCCTTGCACTCTTTTCAGTGGCTAACACGTATCAAGATCCTTGCCTGGTTTTGCTCGGTAACCGCATTCTATGTCCAGAACCTCTCACAATCAAACTTCCATAACAGGAAGTAGTGGCTAATTTGTAACGCACTATTAGTTTGCGATGATCGAATGGCATTCAACGCGCCCGCGAGCCCGGGTCCCCAGCGGGGCAGTACCGCTGTGCTGGTCTTACAGCTTGCGTACAAAAAAACTTAGGCCACTACATAACGGGTAGTACCGTAGACGCCCGCGGGAGAATGTAACCGGCGGATGCCCTATCAACGTCCTTGAGAGCATCGTCTAATGTACTTGCCGGGATCATTCCCATCCTTCTGACATCATCATCGGCCAACTCTGATACCAGGTGGATGCGATATTTTTCAACTTTAGTTCTTAAGGACCAGGCAGTTTGGCCATTCACTTCATAAGATTCGCGGAGTAACGATGCGAGCGCGCCTGAGTCCCCGGCCGCAAACCATTTCAAAAAGTCGGATCGGCCCAACCCCTCTCTGCATTGAGCCAGCAGTATGATCGTGCCGCCTTCGTTACAAGCCTGAGCAGCCATCTCCAGCGACTTGTGCGCCTGGATCAGGTTGATGTCCCAGGGGAAACCGCCGGCACTGGCCAGCACCACATCGCGTTTTGCTTCGAGCTTGATGGTATGGTGGTTGAAATACTCGTCACAAGCTTGTCGATGAGAGACGCGCCACTGACCAGCGTGGATGCGCACGGCTCGTCCCTGCTGGTCCACCACAGTACTGATGTTGAAGGAGGGGTTGATCATCTCGGCAATACGCTCGCACGCCTCGTGTACAGCGTTACCGTCGAGTAATCCGCTCCCGACTCCTGAACGCCGGCCACCTTTTTCAAAATCTAGAGCGAGCATGTGCGTGGCCTCGATCGTTTTCGCGGACGCCAGGCCCGGGCAAATTGATTTGCGCCCGCCGGTGTACCCGGCGAAATAATGAAATCCAATGCCGCCGGTGATGATAACGTGCGAGAAGTCTCTGAGCGCTGGATTAACCTCGATGGACGTCCCGTCAGGCATCGTTCCCAATCCAAGTGTGTTCGGATCGTGCGCGTCGTGATCGATTGTTCTGATACGCTGAACGATAAATGGCGTCAAGAGCTCGAGCTTTTCTTTGGGAGTAACGGGCCGGTGAATGCCGGTGGCGAAAATGACCGCCATGTCGCCAGGCGCAATCCCATTTTGAATCAGGCGGCGGACCAACAGGTTCACAACCTGGGCACTTGCGGTGGCTCGTGTAGCGTCAGAAACAACGATCAGAACAGACTCCCCGGGAGAAACAATTTCTTCGAGGGACGGAGATCCGATCGGCGTTTCAAACGTGGCGCCAATTTCAAAATCAGAAAGAGGGTGCTCGCCGGCTGCACTCGGATCGAGAACACGATAGCGCTCTTCTTCAAAGAGAAAGCGCACCGAGTGATGGCCGTAGCCTAGTTTGATCTCAGACATTAGCCGGGCAGACCGTTGGTCTGTTGCAGGGAGACGGGATTCGCGGATTCGTTGGGGCGCTAGATACCAAACTTCTCCAAAGCGCGCTCTATGGTATTAAGCGAAGCAAAGTCTGCGTCACCGCCGGTACGCGCCTCAGCCAGCCAACGCCTGAGCTGTCGCGCTTCGTCCAGCGATGAGATTTTACAAGCGCCGGTCAAAGCCATGGTTACCAGACTATCAGGCGCACCACGAGTCAGCAGCGCGGCTTGCAGTGCCGCTTGTTCACGACGATCAAGAGCTAGCAGGAGATTTATTTCCAATGCGATTCCGAATTGGAGAGCAGTCGCTTGCCCTCGGATTGAAAGAAAGACAGTTAGATAACGGCCAGAGCCTGCATGACGTCAGCAATAATATCTTCAGCGGCCTCAATACCGACGGCAAAGCGCACGGTTGCCGCGGAGACACCGGCCGCGCGCAGTTCGTTATCTGAGAAACCAGCGTGCGACGAATACAATGGATAACTGACCAGGGTTTCCACGCCGCCAAGAGACGGGGCGGGACGCGCCAATCGCAAAGCATCGTAAAATTTTTCGACTTCGCGTTCGCCTCCTGCCAGATCCGCCGCGACGACACCGCCGAATGCTTTCATCTGACGCTTGGCGAGTTCATGTCCCGGATCATCTTCAAGTCCGGGATAGTAAACGCGAGCGATTTTTTTGTGACTACGCAATGCCTCTGCCAGGCGCATGGCGTTATCACAAGCGGTGCGGACACGCAGATCCAGCGTTTTGATTCCCCGTGTCAGAAGATATGCGGCCGCCGGATCGAGTGTCGCTCCCAATGCCACGGCAACCTGGCGCACTCGATCTATAAAGTCCCGCGAGCCGGCAATGGCTCCGGCGGTGAGATCGGCATGCCCACCCAAATATTTGGTAGCACTGTGCATGACCGCGTCAATGCCTGAGGCCAACGGCCTTTGCAGGATCGGCGTAGCAAATGTGTTGTCGACGACGGAGAAGACTTTCGCCTCGCGGGCAGCTTGCGCGGTCAGATTCAAATCTACAATTCGATTGATTGGATTTGCCGGCGTCTCAAACCAGAAAACGCGCGTTCGTTCGCCGGCCAACGCCGGCAAGTCATGAATTTTGTCGAGCGGGATAAACCGCGTACCTACGCCAAAGCGACTGAGGATCTTCGTCAGGACTTTTACAGTCCCGCCATAAATCGAATCGCAAGCGATCACTTCATCACCGGCTTCGCACAAGGAGACCAGGGTGGCGAATGTCGCCGCGGATCCTGACGCGGTTACGACGCAACTTTCCGCGCCTTCAAGTTCCGCAATCTTGCGCTCTACTTCGGCGACGGTGGGATTGGCATAGCGCGAATAGAAGAACTCATCGGGTAACTCACCGCGAGCATACCGCCGCATTTCCGCAAAATCCCTGAAGCTGAAGGTAGTGGAGTGAAAGACAGGAGCTACTACGGCGCCGAAAGGGTGTTCCTCTGGTCGCTCGCCGCCATGGACGGCGATGGTCGCCGGCGACCAGGGCCCTTTCTCAACGGGCTTCTCAGCTGCCATCGGTAAATTCCCATTTCAGAACTGAAGTAAGAAAATCCGGCGTCAGATTAACAAATATGAGGGACAGGATGATAGCTGGATTTGGCAGCGCCTAAGTTGTAACGCAACTGTTAGTTTGCGGTCGCGGTGAAAGCCGTTCAATCCACGCAAACTAACGGTTGGCGTCACAAAAGCAAATTAGGCACTACCCTGGATTGGCCGGCGCCCTGACTTTCAGAGACGCTTGAGAATGATTTGGGCCAGCGCTTTTGCTTTTTTAATCTTCGCGGCCTGATCGCCCGGTCCTCCTATGCTGACTCTAATATATGTATTGCCTTTCAAAGCGTACAACGCGCCCCCGACTCGGTTGCCCGTCCAGAAAGCTTCGTCACCCACATCGGCAATTTTTTGTGGCGGAACGGCTCGTTCTTCTTCCTCGCCACGGCCCGCTTTATCTTTATCGTTGTCCTGGTCCTTCGCTTTGCCCTTTTCTTTTTCTTTGGCGCGCTCTTTCTCCGAGTCCGCTTCATCGCTGCGATGAAATGTTTCCTGCCAAAACTCCTTCGGATCGCGCGCGCCCGCCGACTCTCCTCTTTGTGCGACGAGGAGACTAATTGAATTGGTGAAAGTCGGCAGTGTGTAGAAGCACTGCGAAATCATAAACCCGCCGTCAGCACGACTACTGGGTTTAGTCTCCTTTAGAGCTTCACCTTGAACTGCCTGAAGATCTTTACTGGTCAGTAAAGCACAAGCATCCACTATGTTCCTGCTCCCTCCGACACCAGGGGCGGTTCCGCCTGTTGAAGTTGTGTTTGCCGAAGGAGCGGAAGCGGCGGGAGCGGCGCTGGCCCCCGGTGTAGTCGACGGTGGAACCGTACCGGCCGTCGGTGGCGCAGATTTGGAACAACCCGCACCAACTAGAAGGAGACAGCCCAACAACAGTTTTTCAAGACGCATTTGTTCACCTCTTATTCCGCTGGCCAACTGAGAGTCCCAAAGCCGCGACGCCTTTGAGCAAAGAATTGCCTACCTTGAGATTATGCAACAAACACTTGAGAAATTCTTGAGTTACGCCGAAGAGCACACCATCAGGGCCGCCTCCATTCGCGTCTCAATAAATCTCTTTGCTCCAAAACAGAAAGGGCCGCGAGCCAGGGCCCTGCGGCCGGCAGTGGGTCAGTTTCGCAGCAAATGTCCGACAAACTTTAGTTTGTCGCGGCGTTACGACAAGCTAAAGCTCATCGGACATCAAACTGACCCACTACCCCTGCGGCCGGCTCACGACTTTCTACAATCAGGAATGTACGACCCAGCCTGAACTACAGCGAAGCTACGCCGCATGCGACATTGAAATCCTTGTATAGCTCGTTGTATTCCCTTATGGAGCGATCGAGAATGCCGGGCAGGTCACTCAACTCGTTAAAGTTTACGACTGCATTTACATTCTGCAGAAAAGCCGCGTGTGCATCCATGGTTCGTTTGGAAGATGATAACAAAACAAAAAAGATACGCCGGCGTTGCGCGGGCCGCAAAACACTTACCTCGCGCGCTACGAAGGCAGCTCCCTGATCAATCGGATCAAATGATTGATCCAGAATAACAACGTCAACCCGGCTCTCACGCATTCGTTCTACCGCTTGTTGAGTATCCGCTGCCACAAACACTTCACAGCCGCCTTCGGTGAGGCTGATGGCAATGGGTTCGCGATGCTCAAGCACCGTGCAGACCAGCACCCGTCTGCGATCCCAGACAGGTCTGACCTGCGAGACTCGATCGCTCTTCTCCGGTTTGAGCAAACTGATCAAACTCAGTGCCAGTTCGTTGGCTCCTGGAGAGGCAAGTTTTGCCGGTTCCGTCGAAGGCTCTTCGTCACCAGTCACCGGACCAATTCTGAATAGGGGAGCGGGGAGAGACCGTTGGAATCTTGGGTGCGAGGTTGATGGAGATCTCCCCATGCCCAACGCGCTGCTTTCATTGGCGTCCGAAGTCGCCGTCGAGCTCACGGTCGTCTGGCACTTGGGGCACGCAACCGTAAAAGATCCCGCAGGTACCTTTGCTTCATCAATACGAAAGCGGCAAGTGCAGTTTTGACAGGTGATAATCATTTCGGTCTCAGGAACTCCTAACTAAACTAGTCGTGTTCGATCAGGCTGAGCATCGATCCGGATTCCGAAAACGACGCGGAGTTGATCCCATCGATCTCCGAACGGATAAAGTCTTCAGAGGAAGCGAGCCCCTTGAGCGACAGCAGCATGTTGTTCTGATTGGTACAAAAGGGCAGCCCATCTTCGAGTGTGATTATGCGGCGTCGAATCAAGTCCTGAATCACCGTGTCAAAGTCCTGCATACCATCGAGCTTTCCGTCCCGCATCGCATCCAGCAAAGACTTGCCCTGGGCTTCGCCGGCTTCAACATATTCGCGCGTGCGCGGACTGGATCTGAGAATTTCAACCGCGGCAATGCGGCCCCTGCCCTCGGCCCGAGGAATCAATCGCTGCGAAATGATGTAGCGGAAGGTCTGCGCCAATCGCGTCCTAATGACCGGCTCTTCACTCTTGGGATAGAGACCGATTATGCGGTCCACGGTCTTGGAGGCATCGATCGTGTGCAGAGTTGAGAGTACGAGGTGTCCAGTCTCGGCAGCCTCGAGCGCAATCTCAGTTGTCTCATAGTCACGCATCTCGCCAATCAGAATTACTTTCGGAGCTTGTCGCAACGCAGCCCGCAGTGCCGAAGGAAAATCCCTGGTGTCGTGCCCGACTTCGCGTTGATTGATAGTCGAATTCTTGTGCTGGTGCAAGTACTCGATCGGATCCTCGATCGTAACGATGTGGTAATGCTTCTTTTCATTAATGATGTTGATAATCGCGGCCTGGGTAGAACTCTTGCCTGAACCGGTAGGTCCCGTCACCAACACCAGACCATTGCGAAGTTCGGCAATGTCCGCGAGTTGCCCCGGCAGTCCCAATGATTGCAGGGTAGGAATGTCGGTTGGGATAACGCGCATCACGATTGAGTAGACGCCGCGCTGCTGAAAGATGTTGACGCGAAAGCGCGCTCTGGAAGGGAGCGAATAACTGAGGTCCGCGGTGCCGTTACTGGCTAGTCGCTCAGCCGCATCGGCGTTCCCTTCCAACAGAGTCATCGCGATGATTTCAGTTTGGTAGGGAGTCAGTTTTTGCAGGCCGAAAGGCTGAACCGAGGTCAGTTTGCCATTGATTTCGATTTGCGGTAATTGTCCAACCGAAAAATTCAAGTCGCTGATTTTGTCAGACACGAGCAACATGCGCTCGATAATGGGCGGAAGATCAAAGAAGCTCATGCTGGGTGCGACTCCACTGGAAGGTTAGGCAAGAAGCGGGCGGGATAGCGAATCAGTCTGCGGACTTTGCGCGTCCGTAAAAGACGACTGATTTTGGCTTATCGTGTGGATAAACGCAAGTAAAATTTGTTGTACGCGCGCTAATTGACTTGGAGGAGTCGCAAAAACCGGCGAGTATTGTCGGAAATCTGGGCTTCTTCTGCTAGAAGGGCGCTAACTACAGCGACCGCGTCGGCGCCGGCACCGATGACATGGATGGCATTGTCTGCTGTGATTCCGCCAATAGCCACCAACGGAATTGCGCCGGTTGCCTGCCGAACTCGTCGCAGTCCATCCAACCCTACGACCGATTCAGGGTTCGCTTTGGTTGTCGTAGCGAAGATCGGGCCGATGGCGAGGTAACTAAGTGGGAGTTCGGAAGCCGCTCGTGCTTGCAATAAGGTATGAGTAGAAAGCCCAATAATCGCATCAGAGCCCAGCAGGCGTCGGGCAGCCTCGGGAGGAAGGTCGTCCTGGCCCAGGTGAACGCCGTCAGCGCCAACTGCCAGCGCGATATCAGGGCGATCATTGATAATCAGGCGCGCCCCATTTTTATGCGCCTCGGCCACAGCCGCTTCAGCCTCGTTGTAGAACGAACGAGGCGCGAGTTGCTTTTCACGCAACTGAATTAATCGCGCGCCACCCTCGCATAAGTGCGCCACCTGCTGCGCCTGAGAAAGGCCTGAAATTCGAGTGTCGGTTATAGCGTAGAGCCTGGAAGAAAATGAGAACATTTGCGAAAGCGTGTTCGGCAAATACATAGCCCGTAGGGCGCCCGGCCCTCAGGACTCCTTGCGTTTGGGACGTTCGTTGGCGCGCAATACTCTTTTGCGCAACCTTATGTTCTGAGGTGTGACCTCCACTAATTCATCGTCGGCGATGAATTCCAATGCCTGCTCCAGTGACAAATCCTTAACCGGTACAAGGCGCATGGCTTCGTCGGCGCTGGCAGCGCGCATGTTCGTCAGCTTCTTTTCTTTGATAGCGTTGACATCCAGATCGACCGCGCGCGCATTCTCACCGATGATCATTCCTTCATAGACTTTGATCCCCGGACGTACAAATAGAGAGCCGCGCTCCTGCAGGTTATAAAGCGCGTAGGTCGTGGTCTCGCCGGTGCGATCAGCTACCAGCGAACCAGTCGAGCGACCGCGCATCGCTCCCTGCCACTCGCCCCAGCGCAGGAATGACGTATTGAGTAAGCCGGTTCCCTTCGTTTCTGTCAGGAACTCGCTGCGAAATCCGATCAAGCCACGCGAAGGAATTTCAAATTCGAGGCGAACGCGGCCGGTGCCGTGATTTACCATCTTATGCATTTGGCCTTTGCGGCGACCCATGGCCTCAGTCACGACGCCAATGAATTCTTCCGGACAATCAATCACGACCATTTCGATCGGTTCATGCAGAGTGCCGCTGATTTGTCGCGTTATTACCTCCGGTTTGGAAACCTGAAGTTCATAGCCTTCGCGGCGCATCATCTCAATTAGAATCGCGAGCTGTAATTCCCCACGGCCGGAGACCTTGAATTGTTCCGGTGTTTCGGTAGGATCAAGCCTGATCGCCACATTGCCGAGAACTTCCTTATCCAGCCTCTCCTTTAACTGCCGCGAAGTCACAAAGCGCCCTTCCTTTCCGGCAAACGGAGAATTGTTCACGAGGAAGATCATGGAGATTGTTGGCTCATCGATGGCAATTACCGGCAAGGGTTGGGGATTCTCCACGCTGGTTATCGTCTCGCCGATTTCGATTTCGTCGATTCCGGCCAGGGCCACGATCTCACCAAACGCCGCGCGATCAATTGCGTCACGCTTCAGTCCTTCGAAAGCATAAAGCTTGGACACGCGGGTTTTTTTAACGGACCCGTCAGCCTTGGCAATGGTGATTTGATCGTTAACTGCAATCTCGCCTGAGAAGATTCGTCCGATGGCGAGTCGCCCGACGTACTCACTGTAATCAAGATTGGCGACCAGCAACTGCAAGCTGTCATCTCTTAAAGCCCTTGGCGCCGGAATCGTTTCCAGGATTTGATCGAATAGCGGTCGAAGATCTCCTGACTCGTCAGTCAAATGTTTTTTGGCAATGCCCTCGCGCGATACGGCATAAAGGATCGGGAACTCTATCTGTTCATTGGTCGCGTCGAGATCGAGAAACAATTCGTAGATCTCGTCAACCACTTCCGCAGGTCGCGCATCGTGTCGATCGATCTTGTTGACGACCGCGATGGCCGGCAAGCGGGCCTCGAGTGCTTTGCGCAAGACAAACCGCGTCTGGGGCAGACAACCTTCGGCGGCATCAACCAACAGCATGACTCCATCCACCATGGTCAGCACGCGTTCCACCTCGCCGCCGAAATCCGCGTGGCCCGGCGTATCGAGGATATTAATTTTCACACCGCCATAATGGACCGCCGTATTCTTCGCCATAATGGTAATACCGCGCTCGCGTTCCAGATCCATGGAATCCATAACTCGTTCACGCACCTGTTCGTTGTCGCGAAAGGTGCCTGATTGTCGGAGCATGGCATCGACCAGGGTGGTTTTTCCGTGGTCAACGTGAGCAATGATGGCGATGTTGCGTATGTCTTGTCGTACTTTATTCATGATTACTCCACACAGGGGCGCCGGCTGAAATTCGCGTCCTCCCTCATAAACTTTTGATAGTAACACTTGAGGGGAGATAACGCCCGCCGAGCGAGTCGAAGAAGCGCAGGGCGCGAAGGCAGAAAGGCAGGCGAGCTTACTGATAGACAGCACTTACCTCTTGAACGATCCGAGTTGGCGCAGTGCTTCATAGAGCACAATGCCTACTGAGGTGGCCAGGTTCAGACTGCGAATTTTTTGGTTGAGCATGGGAATAGTCAGGCAGCGGTCCCAGTTCAGCCGCAGTAAATCCTCCGGCAAACCGCGCGTTTCCCGGCCAAAAACGAGACAATCATCACTTTCAAAGCCCCAATCCGTGTACACGCGCTCGGCCTTTGTCGATAGATACACGAACCTGGCCGTGGGCAGTTGAGAATAAAGCGAGGCCAGATCCTGATGCCGCTGGAGTGAGACTTCGGGCCAGTAGTCCAAACCGGCGCGACGCACTGCGCGATCATCGAGACGAAATCCTGTGGCGCCGACGATATGCAACGGCACATTGGTCGCCGCGCATAGGCGAGCGATGTTCCCCGTGTTGGGTGGTATTTCTGGTTCGACGAGAGCAACACTAAGCATAAGAATGAATGCCCCGGACTTAGCGATGATAGAGAAACAAACTCCGCGAACGATGCCAGCGCAAGAAGTCGAAAACAAAAACTAAAGGAACGACGAACTTCGCTTGAAGTATTCGTCGTTCCTTTTGAAAGGTCTCGTAGACCTTGGGACTGGTATGTGCGCCAGTGAAAGGTTGCTGTACCCTCTGG
This sequence comes from Acidobacteriota bacterium, assembly GCA_025463135.1. Classification (GTDB taxonomy): domain Bacteria; phylum Acidobacteriota; class Blastocatellia; order Pyrinomonadales; family Pyrinomonadaceae; genus JAOAPY01. Next base: position 43,549 of record JAOAPY010000010.1, on the reverse strand, counting down.
TTCGAACTATCTCTTCTTGGACGCCTTTTTGGCTCCGCCCTTTTTGGCTCCGCCCTTCTTGGCTCCACCAGCTTTCTTTGCTGCTTTCTTTGCGCCTTTCTTAGTTGCCATATTGTTAGTTGCTCCTTTCTTCCAGTTTTTTGTTTTCCGTGTACGACCACAAGATACTGTAGTTACTTGTCTCTTGTGGGCTAGAGTAAACGGCGCACAACATCTTGCTATATAAAGGTATTTGCATCAGATGTCAATAACTTATTACTAATTTACAAAAACTTTTTGCAGCAAAAACTTTATGCGCACTAGGACATCATCAGACTTTTGCTGAGCGGTGGAGGTAAGAGATCAGTAGTGGAAGGAAGACACGGCGGTTAATCCCGATCACATATTCGAACCAATCATGAAGACAACATGAGTGATCGTGATCTTCATCGCTTGATGATGCTTTCCGGAAAGTGAGATGTGCGTGCGCGCCTATCTGAAGAGCGGAGTGAAGACCCAGTGATCGTGATGATCAATTCCATAGTAAGTAAGTACAGCATCACGACTGCTGCTACTGGAGACACCGATGAATGGACCAGTCGAAGAACCAGAGAGACCGCTTCCGCTTGATCCACTGCTCGTCGAAAGACCGCCGATGCCGAGTACTGGCGGGGCCATAAGTATTGCTACCGCATTGAGTTGCGGGTCAGTCGTGTTTGGTCTGACATTTTCAGAATAGACCATTAAGTCACGAACAAAATCAATCATCTCCGGAGAGTGTGGTTTCACCAAACGCCACTCACCCTTGCTCGAGAGTGGATCGTGTGCCGCTGAAGCGCGCAATATCTGGAGCTTCTTTGTGCGGCCAGCTATGGTCACGCCTTCGGCTAATTGATCCATGTCAGTAGGCAATGCTGTGTCGCCTTGAGGTCTTCCATTGGTCACTTGCGCCTTGTAGTAGAGACGAATAGCTTCGGCGACTTCTTCACCACGAAAGATAGCTTCCTGCTCGCGCTCACGTTGCGATTGCTGCACGATACTGGGAGCCGCCGCCATCGCAAATAACGCCATCAGCGTCATCAACGCAATCAGCGCCACGAGCACATAGCCGCCCTCATCGGAGCGATGTGAGGCTTCGCGCGAGTGCACGGATGCTGAAGGTTGAGTTTCAACCATACCTAATATCTTGTGGTGCTCTTTTCTATGGCTCATCATCTTCAGTGGCCACTTTTGGTGTAGGACGTCCCTGCGGAAATGATCCCTTCTCACCATCGCTGGTCAGTGTGAGCAGGTGTTTGATTTTCAAATTCGTATCAACCAGGACAACTTCGCGATCGGCAATACTGGTGACACGAAATCTGCCGCCCAGAATATCCCCACGCTGCACGCTTACGACTTCCTTATTAGACTTGTCCTGCAGCATTGCCGTGTCACCGATGTGGCGAGCCTTACCCAGGAGGCCGACATAGTTGTAATTGGGAACTGGAGGCGCAGTCACATTTAGAGACACCGCAAGTGAATAGAGAGTTCCATCACTACTCTTGACGCTCACCTGTCGTTGGCCGGCGTTGGCAATGACCGTCGCCGGCACGGTAGCGGACAATTGTTGCGCACTCACATAACGCGTGGGCAACTCGCGGCCATCAATAACAATCCGCACCGCCGGCGTAAATTTGTCACCGGTTGCCTCAAGTGTGAAATCATCTGTTCGCGCGTAAACGTTTGCAGGCGAGAGCGCGGCCAGCAGTAACGGCGGTGTTGGCGTCGGTGACGGCAAGGTAATCGACGGCCTGGGTGGGGGTGGCGGTGGCGGCTCATAGAAAGCAAAAATATTACGCCGGGCCTCGGCCACTGCTGGAGGATTTGACGGGTAGACAATCTCACGGATATAGGCGGTGGTGTCGGGTTCTTCCTGCTGCGGCGGCGCCTGATCCGAAACTTTTCCCGGTGCTTGAGGTCCCGCGGCCAACGGACGGTTTGAGTTCTTCTGCTGAGGCTTTGCGCTGCTGCCAAATCCAAAGAAGGTCCACCAAAGGGCGATGATTGCCAACACACCCAGGGCCACGGCAATAATTATCTTTCTTTGATCACCAGGCTCTTTAACTGCAACCGTTGCCATGAAGGTATTACCTCACTCAGTTCGCCGGCGCGGATTTGTCGGCCGTCCGCTCATTGGAGCCCGCCCGCTGGAAATAAGTCGCCAGATCCAACCGCAAGCTCACCAGATTATTTCCCGAAGCGGGCTTTGCTATGCCGGCCTCTGATGGTTGATTATTTGATTCCGTCGCTCGCTCCAATTCAACCGCATTGATAATGACGAACTCCTTACTGCTTTCGATGTCTCGAACAAAGTGCCGTATGTTTTGGTACTGCCCCTCGACTGTCACATTAACGGCGATGCCCGGATAAACACTCTGCCATTTGGTAGCTGCGGAGTTGGCAGCGACGGCAGCAGCCTGTTCGGCGCTTCGCGATCCGAGGGACTCCAACGCTGTGTAAGTCGGACCGGAGGTATTACGTAACCCATTCTTGTGCATCAACTGATTGAGTTCCTCGTACAACAACATGCGACCACCGCCCCGCGCTACAAGGCGAACAGTTTCGAAGTCCTGCAAACTGCCCGTGATTTTTTCGACCGTGGCTTTTGTACCCTGGCCGCGATGGAAATCCTCCTGCGAGACGCGCAACTGTTGTTGGAGGCGATCGCGTTCGAGCATTTGCGATGCGAGACGGGACTGGGCCGGGACGAGAAAGTAAAAGTATGCAACCAGCACCACCAGTAGCATCAAGCCGGCAACACTCAGCCCGATCATCTCAGCGATACCCAGTACACCTCGGCGACGCGAGCGATGAATTCGAGTAAAGCGCGCGCGGATTCGTTCCCGGCCGGGTGACACCTTTTCTGAAGCCTGGCTCATCGCAGACCTCCTCTGGCATCCAGAGCCGGAGACTCCATAGCGGCTCTGGCGGGCTGCACGGGCTGCGAAGCGTAACCGATGCGGGGAGTGTACTGAACTCTCAGTTCGTACTCAGAGCCGCCTTCCCCTTTGCCTTTCTGAAGGTTCTGGGTTTGCAATTCGGCCTGGAAGATTCCCTGCTGGTCCATAGTCGCAATCATGTCGGTAACCGTGCTGTAGGATTTCGCGACCACCGCCAGCTCCAAATCCGCAACCGTGCGTCCGCCTTGAGTTCGGACCTGGCGCACCGCAATACGCGACACGCGAACGTCCCCTGGCAAGACGGCCTCGAGATCGGCGAACAAGCGCGACCAGGAAAATCGTTTGCGATTTACGAGGTCATGAGCGGACTTCAGGGACTGAAGCTGCTCCGGCGTCATCGCCTGTTTGACCTGCTCAGCCTGTTTTCGGATCTCTTGCTCTTGTTGCTTCAAGCCGCTGATTTCCCGCTGCACGAGCTCGGCTTTCGCGCTTGCTTCACTGGTGGCGCGGAAGACAAAGACCATCGTGGCAAAGGAAAAAACAGCCAATACCACTGTAACGGCCCACGGTAAGGCGCGATTGGTAAAGGGCTTTGTTGCTACGTTAAGTCTTTTGGGCACGTCTAAATTCTGTCCTTCGCGGAGAGCCGATGCCAAAGGGAACGACCTCAGACCTGATGCATAGCAAGCATACACGCGCCCGCCAAAGAGGCGCAACCGAGGTGCTCTTGACCGTCGCCAGGAAATCTTCTGGCTGAGAATTAAACGCTCTGAAACCAGGCCGGTTTCACAAAGACTGAAGCAATGATTCCTTCAAGGCGTTCAATCGGGTGGTGATTTGCGATCATTCGAGGAAACTATGACCGCCGCGGTGGCAGCGGTTTTTCTGTGGCGGCCAGTGAGGGGCGATAGGCACAAAGCCTGTTGCGACCGTTGCGCTTGGCCCGATAAAGCGCGGAATCGGCCAACTCAACCAGTTCAATCGGATCGCGTGCATCATCTGGGAAGGCGGCTATGCCGAGGCTGATAGTGATGCGATGAGTCCGGGGTTCACTGCCGGATCCTTCTCTCACAGCTGAGAACTCATGCTTTTCAATCGCGGAGCGCACACGTTCCGCGGCAACCAGTCCCTGCGCATAGTCGGCATCAAGCAGAAAGGCCGCAAACTCTTCGCCTCCAAAACGGGCGGCCACATCACCAGCTCGCAACGCTCCCTTCAGTACGCCGCCCACCTCCTCGATCGTCTGGCTGCCTACCAGGTGCCCGTAAGAGTCGTTCACGAGTTTGAAATAATCAATGTCCATCATCAGCACGCAAAAGGGACGCGCGTCCTCTTCGGCATGCGCAGCTTCGCGTCTTAGTTCAGAAAAGAATGACTTGCTGGTCAGTAATCCCGTCAGCTCGTCGTGTGCAAGCAGGCGATGTATTTGCTGCTGAAACTCTCGATCGATCTCGTCGAACATTTCGAAGCGAAAGAGATAATCACCGATGCTTATCTTATCGCCTTCATCCAGAAAAGCTTCCGTGATGGGCTGACCGTTGAGCAACGTACCGTTTGTAGAAGCAAGGTCCTTTATTTTATAGCGAGTGATTTGGGTAATCGGGTCGCGGTCGATACTGATGCGCGCATGTTGGCGCGAGGCGCGAAAGTCATTGACGCGCACATCCGCCTCCACTGCCCGACCCAGAACGACTTCATCCCGCTCAAGTGGAATCGGCACGGCCATTAGCTCGCCGCGCAGAAAAACGAGTGCCGGCCGGCGTTCACGTTGCACCTGTCGGGCATCACTCGAGGCCTCGTTGATCTGTGTCCTGCCGGAGTCGGAATCGTGGGGCATTATTTTGGGGTGTACCTACAAATAACCAAACCGGGGATAATTCTTTCGCAGGATTGCGTCTTCTGCGGCTGGCGTATCTTAACGCGCAAGGTATGAGCGAGCAATATCAATTATGCAGTTGTGTGGCGGGCGGTCTCTTGATGCTTGCTTGTCGCGTCCGCACCATACTTCTATAATGTTTGGCCAAGAGACTATTAAACAAATTCTATTGAGCCTCTTAATTTCAGAATCTGGCGTTACGGTCCGGGGAGTGTCGTCTTGATGGAAGATACAGCAGCTACTTGCACATGGGCGCGTGAGGGCTTATCAATTCAACCAGTGGCGGTCGCGGATTTACCGACTGAATTCGGTGATTTCAAGATCGCGGGCTACCGATCATTGAATAGCCCCGAGGAATTCGTGGCTTTGTATAAAGGAGAGATGGCGCCCGAGGTCCCAACTCTCGTGCGCATTCATTCACAGTGTCTGACGGGAGATGTTTTCGGATCGACGAAATGCGATTGTGGCCGGCAACTCCACCGCACGATGGAAATGATTCAGGAAGAGGGCCGAGGGGCAATTGTTTACCAACAGCAGGAAGGTCGGGGCATCGGCATTCTAAACAAGATTCGCGCCTACGCCTTGCAGGACGAAGGAGCCGACACGGTGGAAGCCAACGAACTTTTGGGATTGGCCGTGGACTCGCGTGAATACCGGCAGTGCGCCGAGATACTTTATGACCTCGGTCTTTGCCACGTGCGCGTGATTTCAAATAATCCTTTGAAGATCAAGGCCCTGGAAGAGGCTGGATTGAAGATCGTCGAACGCGTGTCTATTCAGGTCGATTCGCAAGAGTCCGCCGCAAGGTACCTGCGGACGAAGAAAGAAAAAATGGGTCACCTGCTGGACTTCAGTACTGGTTGATCGAGATTATCTCCAGAGACCATGAGAGGTCGCGGGCCGGGTGGCTGCGACCTCTTGGTTTGTTCATTCGAACTAAGTTTAGGGCTTCTTCTCTGCCACGGCCTTCTTTATTCTTTCAATAAGGGTCTTGGCTTTGTCCGCAAACGGGCCTTTCGGAGCCAAACGAACATACTCTTCAAACTCATGTTGCGCATCCAAATCACGTCCCACGCTGACCAGCAGGTTGCCTTTTATGAAGTGCGCCGGAGCGAGATCGGGATTGTATTTCAAGGCCTCGTTTACCTGTTCGAATGCTTTGACGCGAAGCGGCCTGTTTTGCGTATCGTCCTTTATTTTTGCCGCCATATCGACGTAGATCCGCGCCAGAGTCAAATGACCCTGCCATGAGCGGTCTTCAATGGCTACGCCTTCGAGCAAGGCCTTCTCAGCTTCTGGTCCCTTTTTCTGCTGCCAGTACAACTCGCCCAACGCCAGGTAAGCATTGGCGGCTTTGGGATCCAGCTCAATTGCATGACGCAGCGCCGCTTCTGCTTTGTCCCATTGCTGCAGATCCATGTAAGTAGTGCCCAGTTTCAGCTGCGCCTGTAAAAACTTGGGATAGATCGTCAAGGCCTTTTCATAATGCAGGGACGCTTCCAGAAGTTGATCCTTCTTACCTCCAGCCAGTGCCGCTTCACCTTTTTCAAACTCCTTGCGTGCTCCTTCCGGTACGCTGGCGTCGATTGTCGAGGCAGTTCCCGGTGCCGCGGTTCCGTCGGAAATGAGCTTAAAAGGAAAGTACTCGTTTGAATAGGTGTCCGTGAGCGTAGCCGAGAGCTCGGCGGGTTTGTATCCGGGAATGCGAACATAACAGGTGTATTGACCCGGAGAGACTCTAAAATAGAATTTGCCGCTGGCATCCGTCATTTGGATGCTGTTGCCACCAGTACCATCGCAAGCAACGGTTACGCGCGCAGCGGGCTGGTTGTTTGCAGCGTAACGTACATCGCCCTGAATCTGCTGCGCCAGCGCAGGGCTGGCGGCACATATCAGAACAGCTGCGAATAGAGATAGGCGAATTAAGACACGAGGCATAGTTAACTCCTTAATAATGGTTAGTCATTCCCTTTTTGCAGGTTAGCACACAGTAACTTCCGCCTTGAAGGCAATGCAACCTGCGTCAAATCTGCCGGACGAATTGGGATTAAGTTGAGGGTCAGGGGAAGCGTCATGACTCGACGTGAAAACATTTCCAATGACCTGATATTGATGATTCGGAAGCTCATCCGGTTGGAAGATCACAAAATTATTTTTGGCCGCGAGACATCTTGATCTTCTGCATAGTCTCGCGGGTTTGCACGGCAAACTCACCTTTGGGCGCAAGCCGCATATACTCTTCGAATTCCATCAAAGCTTCGTCACGCTTATTGACACGCATCCAGATATTTCCGGCTAACAGATGGGCCTCAGCCAAATCCGGATTAAGTTGCATGGTCACTGCTACCTGCCGTGACGCTCTAAAGAGGTCTCCGGCTGCATTGCGAGTCCAATAGACCCGTCCCAGCGTAAAGTGGCCCTGCCAGGAGCGGTTCTCGATTTCCAATCCCTGCAGAAGTATTCTCGCTGCCTCATCGAATCTTTTTTGCTGAAGATACATGGCCCCAAGGGCAAAGTGTGCATTCACTGCCTTTGGATCAATGTCGAGGGCACGCTTGAGAGCCTGTTCAGCTTTGTCCCAATCATGCTTGTCCATGTAAGCAGTGCCCAACCGAAGTTGAGCTTCGATGAACTTTGGATATATTCGAATAGCTTTCTCAAGGTGGATGATGCCCTCGTCTATCTTCTTATCCCTGAGCAGGGCCAGCTCACCCTTCTCGAACTCTTTACGTGCTTCCAGCGGCACGCTCGCATTAACCAGCTTTGTAGTATGGGGGGAGGTATCGGCGGACTTCGAGTCGTCGGGAAGCAAGGCCAATTGTATGTAAGCGCTCGGAATCATCACCAGATTTACTTCCTGTTGGATTTCCATGAAACCAAAGTGGCGAATGTTCACGAAGTACTGAATTGGAAGCAAACCGGGAAAGCGAAACTTACCCAGATTATCGGTTTGCTCCTCACCGACGTATCCACCACTAAGACTCTCAAGGCGTACTACAACATTCGCAGCAGGGGCGCCGCCGCGGGCATAACGCACCTGCCCACGAATCTCGACGGGCTCAGTTGATGAACGCAACTGACCGAAGACCGAACCAGCAGCCAGCAGAAAGATGAAGCCAATGATGATTGTCCTGAGAGTTGAGTGTCGCATGGCAGGTCCTCGGCCAGATTAGTACAAGTGTTGCAAGACAGGGAAGTAGCGATTCTACCCAATCACGAAAAAAAACAGGGAGGGAACTTTCGTTCCCTCCCTGGTAAACGAACCACAGAGGGTCCGCAGTCGATTAGAATTCAAATCGCAGACCGAGTCGCATGTTGAACGGTGTGTAGAACGACGCGGGCTTCAGGAAGTCCACGTTTGTCACGCCAACAGTCGTCTGGAAGTTTTGATCCGGCAGACGCAACTTGGTGCTGTTGAAAATATTGAAGAAGTCAGCAATGAACTTCAGCGAAGTTCGTTCCGAAATCTTCCACGGATAATCGGCGTGGAAATCGAAACGAGTGTAGGTGGGAGTGCGTCCCAAACTACCGCGGCCGCCAACTGGAATCTCACCTGCATTCGCGTAGACCGGATGAGCATAAAGCTTATTGATCGGTACACCGCTTTCCAGGTGAACAGCTGGACTGAGGGTCAGACCATGCAAGGTCTTGCCCCAGCCGTCGTGGCCAAAGTTATAGCTGCCATAGACATTAACTACATGGCGACGATCTGAGTTCAACGGGCCGGCTGCAAACTGATCGCCGAGCAGGTTGAATTCGCCACCAGTAAAGTCAAACAATGAACTGATGCCGGGGTCCGTCTGGCCATTGTCATTGCGGAAGTGACCTTCGAAGTTACCGCGCAAGGTTGCAATGTTCCAGTTGGAGAGCAACTGCCAATTGTTTGAGAAGCGCTTGTTCACTTCGATGGTGAACGCCTTATAAATGTGAATCGGATCAGGGAAGCCATCAGGCACACCGTCTGGGAAGGAAGAACCGGCTTCCTGTCCGTTCTTGCCTAACTTGGCGAAGCAGATAGCGCCAACAGTCGCGCCATTGCTATCGGTGACGTTCGAGTTGTCATACAGGATCGGATTGCTCACCGCATTGAACGGCAACGCGGGATTGGTCCTGCATCCAGCGGGCTTCAGAGCGTCCGCGGTACCGGGTGCGTACTTGAACGGAATCGGGTTGGTAGCTGCATCGACCTTCGCATTGACATTGCCGATGAAGTAAACCTGATTGAGGTCGGTGAAAGCGCCTTCCGGTGAAACCACGGCGGCGTCTTCAACGATTCTCTTCAAGCGACGATCAAGGTAACGGAACGAAATCACGAAGTCGTGCGGAAGCTGTTGTTCGAAACCGATAACATGCTCCTGCGCGAAACCGAGTTTCGTGCCCGGAAGAATGGGGCTCGAGGGATCCTGCGCCGAGATGGTGGTACCGGTGCCGGTGCCGCCCGTGGCGCGATTCAGGAAGTGGGCGTTATCAATAATCGGTGTAACCGTGCCGTACTGGTTAATGGATGCGCACCGATCACCGGCGTTCGCGCCCACGCAGGTATTGAATACGGGAGCGTAGCGACCGTTATAGAAGTCCTGTTCGGTCGACAACGAACGCTCGGCCAGGTCAAGCGGAAGATACTCAAAGTAACGGCCGAAGTTGTAAAACACCTTCATTTTGCCGTTGCCCTTGGGATCAACCGTGAAGCCGAGACGCGGCGACCACTGGTCGGTGAAGCTGTAAGCCACACGCTTGCCGGTAACGCCGGGGTTACCAACTATCCGTTCCTGCTCGGTACGGATACCAACGATCGCAGTGACATGCTTGTTAAAGCGCCAGGTGTCCTGGGCATAAGCTGCATGATAGTTCGAGAAGGTATCGAACACACCGTTTTTGCCAACCGCGCCGAACTCACCGCGAGTAGCAAGCAGGTAGACCCTGCGATTGCCGGCTCCGAGACCGATGTCTGAAGCACCCGCGACGTTCTTAATCGGGCAAAGCGGGCAGACCGTGGGGTCTGTATTTGATGCAATGCGCAATGAGAACTGCGCGTTCAGGTCCTGGCCTGCGAAGGCCTGACCACCGGGCAAAGTAGCCGGCAGGGGGTTGTTTCCTGTGGCATTGTTTGTCGGAACGGTAAAGTGCGGACCACTACGGTCACGCGTGCCGGCGTAGAATGACTTCTGGAACTGATACCCGACACCAAGATTGTGCTGGCCCCAGAAGTTAACAGTCTTCAGTGTTGAAACTTCAGCACGCCATGTTTTGCCAGTGGTCGGCTCGATAAAGCCACGACCGACGGCAGTGAACGTGCCACCCGACCCTGCCTGGGCACGAGTCGAGTCACTGATGTTGTTGAGATTATCAAACCCAAGCTCACTGAAGTGATTCTTGTTCTGGCTCAACGAAGCGCTCAATGTCCAACTCGGAGTCAAAGAGCCGTTGTAACGAAGCGCCGCGTTGCGCGTACCGAAATCCAGAACGCTCATTGCTGTTGCGTTTTGAATGTTCAGTGACGAGAACGGCGACTTGTTTGTCTTCGAAGGATCACCAAACAGCGAGAACGCCAGAGTGTGGTTCGAAGTGATATTCCAGTCGAGCTTCTCGGCGTAGTTCCAGGTCCGAGTCCGGCGAGCGTACTCTGGTCCCAAAAGCGTCAAGAGACCGGAACCAGTCGCGCCCCGAACGATGGCGCGGCCAACCGTCGGATTAAAAGAAGTGAAGAAGAACAACTTGTTCTTAACTATGGGGCCGCCGAAGTCAACACCGGCGTCGTAGTTCTCCTGGTGCAGCAGTTTTCCACCAAGGTTAGTGCGGAAATCGTCCGGCTGCTTGCGCGTAGCTTCAAACGATTTGGGACGGGCATAACCGTAAAGAGCACCGTGGTACTCATTGGTTCCCGACTGCGTGATGATGTTGACGATACCACCAGTCGACTGTCCGTATTGTGGTTCGAAACCACCGGTCTTCACCTGCACTTCTTTAATGAACGAAGTGTTGATGCCGGTTCCGAGTGAACCATATGAACGTGAGAACGTGCCGAGACCGCCGAAGGCCGAGTCGGTAATGTTCACGCCGTCCGCGATGTACAGATTGTCCAGGGCAGAGCCGCCGGAAATCGAAGGATTGGCAACACCGCCACCGAGACTATCGTTCACCGCCGGGGCGAGATAGAAAAGGCCGGCGACGCCGCGCTGAACCGGAATATTCTGGAACAGCTGATCGCTCAAGTTCTTACCAACTGCAGTGCTGGATGAGTCAATTGACGCGACCGAGGTCGATACGTCAACGGTAGCACTGACATCGCCCGCCTCAAGTTTCAGGTTCAAGGTCGACTGTTTGCCGACGTTGACCTCAACCTTGGTAGCAGACGCTTTCTTGAATCCAGCTTGTTCGACAACGATGTCATACAAGCCCGGGGTCAAATTTTCCACTGCAAACGTACCATCATCAGCTGATGTGGTTTCGCGGGTCGCCTGACCGCCGGTCACCGTAATCTTGGCGCCGGGCAGGGCAGCTCCGTTGGCGTCATGAACAACGCCACCGATAGACCCCTTTGTCTGGATATCCTGAGCAAACACTGCTGTGGTCGCAAATGCAAAGCTCAGAACCAGAAGCAATCGCAAAAGATTTTTCATTTTCATATCCTCTCTAGAAGCTCGTAACAAATGCCGCCTCGTCTCGTCTCTTACCCAAGCCTTGTTCTGAAAGCGGCATCAAAAAAATTCCATTACTGAAGTAGCGGAGACAAAAGCTCGTAGCCGCCTTTTCGCAACTACCATGCCCACAACCGGGAAAGTCGAATAATTCCAAGTCTCTCAACACTTAGCACCACTGTCGCAATTCCAAAACCTTGTCAGAAATCCAAAAAAATGGGAACAATCCATAAATCAGAAAAGTTTTGCGGCTCCCGGAGTTCGATTGAGCTTTCAGGCAATAGCCCGTAAGCGGTGAGAGCGGCCAGGACCGGTCGGACGAATTGTTGTCGGGTCGCACCCATCTGTGTGCCCTGGGGCGGGCACAAGGTCCGCCCCTAGACTTATCCGAACGTCCGAGCCAGCGTATGGGATTGAGCGTGATAAACTTCCCAGGCTTTGGAATCATGATCGAAAAGGTCGACCAATTTGAGTGAGCGCATTTACAGGGACCCGGTCCACAACATAATTCGCCTCCGCACCAACACTGACGAAGGGCAGTTGATGATGCGCTTGATCGATACGCCTGAATTTCAACGTCTGCGTCGTATCAAACAACTCGGTCTCGGCCTGTACACCTATCAGGGTGCTGAACACTCGCGCTTCACCCACTCCCTGGGCGCCTTTCATTTGATGACTCGAGTACTGGATCGTCTTTCGGAACGCCACACAATCGCTCCAGAGGCCCATACAGCAGCGCGGGCCGCAGCCTTACTTCATGATGTCGGTCACGGATCTTTCTCTCATGTGATGGAGAAGGTGCTTGGCTTTCACCATGAGTCATGGACGGTAAAGGTCGTGCTCAGCGAAGACAATGAGATTGGAAAACTCTTGTCGCATTACTCGCCGGACTTGCCCCGAGATGTGGCCGCGATCATTGAAGGCAAATTCCAACCGGCTGCGTTGGGCCAACTGGTGTCCTCGCAGCTCGACGTGGATCGAATGGATTATTTATTGCGCGACTCGCTGATGACAGGCGCGAAGTATGGCATTTACGATCTCGAGTGGATCATCAACGCGCTGGCGATCGATGAAGAGGCCGATCGCATCTTTGTAGCCGCGCGCGGTCTCTATGCGGTCGAAGAATACTTGCAGGCGCGGTACTACATGTTTCGTCAGGTCTATTTTCATCGCACCCTGCGTTCGGCGGAAGCAGTATTGCGTTCCATTCTTCGGCGTGCTCTCAAATTGCTCGAAGCGGGTGAGACCGTTTGGTACGCACCCGACACGGCGTTTGAAAAGGTACTGCGCCGAAACACCCTCTCTCTGGCTGATCATCTGGAGATGGATGATTCGGATGTGATCTTCCACGTGAAGCAATGGCAACGCTCAGCCGATGCGATACTCGGAGATCTAAGCCGCCGCTTCGTCGGACGCCGCCTGTTCAAAGCCATCGACATGGATATGCCTGAGGCTGAACGTGCCGAATTCCTCAGGTCAGCCCGAGAGTGCGTGGCTCGCGCCGGTTTTGATCCAGACTATTACTTCATCGAAGATCGCGCGAGTGATGTTCCCTACTACAACTACTACACTGCAGACGGCAGCGAACCAAAGAGCCGCATCTATGTGGAAGACGGATACTCTCGCACGCAGATTCGCGAGATCAGCGAGGTGAGTAAGGTAGTCCGGGGACTGCAACAAGGATACGAGTTGCACCGCGTCTGTTTTCCGCCGGAAGTCAAGGATGAAGTGTACTCCCTCTATCATAGCGTGGCACCGCGCGTGCACTCGATTGCCGGTGTGCCCGCCTCGAACTGAGAAATGCCAGGCCGGGCAACGGACACTGTTCAGCTAAAGAATTCCCTTGCTTTCCAATCACACTAATCTTCAATGGCGACTGCTTTCCCGGATGTGTTTGGGAATATTTTTTTTGGTAGCCCCGGCACAATCTCAGATCGTTCCTCGACCAATCACTATTGCGGTTCTTGATTTTGCACGGGCCGGCATGGGCAAGCTTGCAGCGGATCGATTCGCGGCCAACCTGGCATCGACAACTTCGCTGTCAATCGTGGATCGAGATCTGGGACACGCAGCTGCGCGGGGTGCCGGTTACGCATGGTCACTAAATATGTCTTTGTCCGAGGCGCGCGATCTCGGGGCGGCGATTGGTTGTGATTTCTACTTTATTGGCGACGCGCAAACAGTGCGGCGCTCACCATCGACAGGTCCGGCATATTTCGAATCCTATGCGTCCATCTTTCTCGTGAGCTCGCGGACGGGAAGATTGATTTCCTGGGAACGGCCGAGTTTTCAAGGGTCCAAGCCCGAAGCAGCCGAACGCCTGCTGCTGGATCAGCTAACGAAAGCAGACACGCAACACCACTACCTGAGTGAACTGCAACAGGCACGAGAAAGCGAACGGCACCAACGCGAGATCGCATTCGAACGTTCCACACCCGTAATTGAAGAAGGGGACGACGAAGGGAAAACGAGCGAGTCCTTCCGATCGCCGCGACCATACCGCCGTTTAAAACCTGCCTACCCTGATCTCGCCGCGCGCGCCGATGCCGAAGGGACGGTCGACGTGCTGGTGGATATTGATCAAACCGGCGAGATTGGCCGGGTGGATGTGGCTCGCTGGGCCGGCTTCGGATTGGACGATGCTGCTCTCGATACAGTGCGACAACTGCATTTCTTTCCGGCGACTCGTGACGGGATTGCGATTCCGATCCGCGTTCTGCTCAGATACAACTTCCGCCGGCCGGTAAGATAAGTGGAGGAGTCAAGGTAATGGGTAGAGTGGAGAAACGTAGAGAGCGACGACGCCAATCTGACAGCATCTGGCAGGTTTCAATTGCTGCGATCATATCCTTGTTCTTTGTTTCCTCCGTTCCCTTTCCCCATCTTCGCGCCTTCCCACGAACTTACGCTGCCGGTATTGACTCGGCGGTTTCAACTGCGAACACCGAGGGTCGCCTCGCGGTATTTGATGACGTTTGGCAGACAGTAAACGACCGTTACTACGACGAAAACTTTCATGGCGTTAATTGGTGGGCCCAGCGCGCGCAGTTCCGCTCCCAGGCTGCCGACGCCCGCGATCCCGACGAACTTTATGCAGTACTGCGCCGATTGGTGAACTCGCTGCGCGACGCTCACACGCGCGTCTACGCACCGGAACAGAAATTCGACTGGGAGCATCCTCGCTTTGTTACCGTCGGTCTTTCGTTACGCGAAATAGAAGGTCAGATAACAGTAGCCGCAGTTGAACGTGGATCGGAAGCTGCCCAAAAAGGTATTCGCGCCGGAGACTTGTTGAAAACCATCAACGGTGGAGACGCGCTCGCGGCTCTGGAAAGAAAGCTTGGCGAGCAATCCGGCTCATCTACACCACAGGCAGCACGACTCTTGGCGTTGTCTTCATTAGCGGCAGGACCGCCGGAAACAGCGGTGTCCATCCAGTGGCTTGGTCACGATAACAGGTTGCGCCAGGCCAACCTGCAACGTCACTGGCAGCAGCGCACGCTGGGCGTGCATGTCACGCGGCATAACGGCGTTGCCGTCATTGCGATTGATGCTTTCACGCGCACACTGGCGGCTGAATTTGCGCGGCAGACGACTGGTAAGATTGCCAGAGTACATGGCATCGTTATCGATCTCAGGAATAATGGCGGTGGGGATGCCCAGGCAATGGCCGAGATTGCCACTGCCTTTCTTCCCCTGGCAACCCGTTTGGGACAATTCACAGATCGACATGGCAACGTGGCTTTGAAAATCGAGACGGGGGTGACCCCACTTTTAGATCACCCGCGGAACCCTTCTGTTCAGGTCCCGATTGTCGTCCTGGCAAATGAACGCACCTCAAGCGCCGCTGAGATATTTTTAGCCGCCCTGAAACAGACAGCACACGCCACAATACTCGGAGGCCAAACCTGCGGTTGTGTCCTGGCCGTGCGTACGCGTCATGCGCTACCGGACGGGGGAGAGTTGGAAGTTAGTGAGCTTGATTATCACACCGCACTCGGAGTTCGTTTGGAAGGCGCCGGAATCACGCCGGATGAAGTCATTAGTGCGACGCGGCGCGACATTTATGCGGGCCGCGACCGGCCTTTGCAGTCGGCGTTCACCAGAATCAAGAGTCACCCACACCCTTGAGTCTCGCTCTGATCTATCCCTTTCCAACTCTTTGGTACCGCGCCGAATTCATCGTGCTATGATGCCCGCGATCCCTCGCGAGTACTAAGTTAAAAAGACTGTGAATCTCGAATGCTGTATCTCTCTCAGGTATTGGGCCGGCCGATCCGCGACCTCGAAGGCGAGCGCGTGGCGACGATCAAAGACGTCGTCATTCGTCTCGGCGAGGACGACCATCCGCCGGTGACCGGATTCGTAGCGCGCTATCGGCGCCGCGATTTTTTTCTCGGACGCTGGCGCACAGCCGATTTTGGCGAGCAGGGGGTGCGCCTGAATTCCGACATTCTGGATTTGCGACCTTTCGTCAGACGAGAAGGCGAGGTATTGCTGGCGCGCGATGTACTCGACAAACAGTTGGTGGATGTCGATGGTAAGCGCGTGGTGCGCGTAAATGATGTGCAGATTATCGAGGCGGCGAACGAGTGGCGGGTCACCGGCGCGGACGTGAGTCTGCAGGGATTCTGGAGGCGGCTGGCTCCAGCGGGATTCGCCGGCACCAGACGCCCGGTTGAGGTCATCGACTGGGCGGACGTTGGCTATCTCGCGACCGATGCCGCAACGGTGCAGTTGAAATCTTCGAGCGACAAGCTCGGGCGCCTGCATCCGGTGGAGATCGCCAGGCTGGCCGAAGCGCTCTCTTATCATCACGGCACCGAGATCGTGCAAGCACTCAACGACGAGACTGCTGCGGAAGCCCTCGAGGAAATGCCCGCTGAGCGGCAGGCGCGAATTCTCGGCGACATGAACGAAGAACGCGCCGCGGACATTCTCGAATGGATGTCGCCCGACGAGGCGGCCGACGTGCTCGGCGATCTACCTGAGGCCAAGGCCGAAGAACTTCTGGGCCTGATGGAGGGTGATGAGCAGGCGGACGTCGCAGAATTGCTGCCCTACGAAGACGATACGGCGGGTGGCTTGATGACGACGGAGTTCGTCACTTTGCCACGCGACCTGACAGCCGGTGAGGCGCTGGCTCGTCTGCGAGAGATGGCTGAGACGCCGAACATGATCTATTACCTGTACGTCGTAGAGGGCGAGGGTTCGTGGCAACTGGTCGGCGTCATCGCATTGCGGAGCTTGATTCTCGCAAACCCCACTGCTCCGCTTAACAAAGTCATGCGTTCGGAATATCAAAAAGCCCATCCCGACGACGCAGCTAATGACGTGGCCCATCAAATTGCGGAATATAATTTGTTAGCGTTGCCGGTGGTCGATGAAACCGGTGATATTCTCGGCATCATTACGGTAGATGATGCAATGGAACTGCTGTTGCCGAAAGACTGGCGGCAAAGGTTGCCGAGATTGTTTGGCTGATTTGATTTTAGATTTCGGATTCTTGATCTAAAACTATCTCAGATCTGAGATTTCAGATTTGCGATTTGAGATCTGCAAAACAAAAAATGACCGACGGAGAACCTCCAAGTGGCAGAGTCACGAGAAGCGGTAAGGGCCGCAGGGCGCCGGCTGTTGCAGCGCGGCTCGCGTGGTGTGCGACACACCGTCGCGCGACGCAAGCGCCTGCTTGCCTATCTCGCCATTCTTGGACCAGGCATGATTACTGCCAACGCCGGCAATGACGCGGGCGGCATTGCAACCTACTCCTCGGTGGGCGCTGAACACGGCTATCGCCTGCTGTGGGTCCTCATTCCGATAACCATCAGTCTGGGAATTGTGCAAGAGATGTGCGCGCGCATGGGCGCAATCACTGGGAAAGGTCTGGCCGATCTCATCCGCGAGCGCTTTGGAGTGCGCTGGACCGCCCTGGTGATGCTCGCGCTTTTGATCGCCAACGCCGGCGTTACTGTGTCGGAGTTCGTGGGCATTGCCGCCGCTACCGAGTTATTCGGCGTGACTCGCCTGGTGTCGGTTCCCATCGGGGCAATTGCGATCTGGTGGTTGGTAGTCAAGGGCTCATATAAAAGAGTAGAACGTGTCTTTCTGCTGATGTCGCTCGTCTTTCTCGGTTACATCGTTTCCGCGTTCCTGGCCCGTCCCGACTGGTCAGCAGTTGGCGTCTCGCTGGTGCGGCCGAGTTTTAGTTTTGAGCCTGCGTTTCTTTTTACATTCATGGCAATCGTGGGCACCACCATTTCGCCTTACATGCAGGTGTTCGTGCAATCCTCCGTTGTTGAAAAAGGCATCACCGCTGAGAACTATTCCACCACCCGAGCCGATGTGTGGGTGGGAACGGTTTTCGCGATCTCCATTGCCCTCTTCATCGTGATTTCTACGGCCGCGACGCTGCATAAACATGGGCTGCGGGTTGACAGCGCATCCAGCGCCGCACGTGCTCTCGAGCCTCTGGCCGGCATCTACGCTGAAAAGTTATTTGCCATCGGACTGTTTGGGGCTTCGATGCTGGCAGCCGGCGTATTACCTCTGGCGACCGCTTACTCGATAAGCGAAGCGCTGGGTTTTGAAAAGGGTGTTTCGATGAGCTTTCGTGAAGCGCCCGTCTTCATCGGCGTCTTTACTTTTCTAATCGCGGTGGGGGCCGCCATCGCAGTCATTCCTGATCTACCTCTTATTCGGGTGCTCTTGGTCACGCAAGTGATTAACGGTCTGTTGCTGCCGGTGATCCTGATCGCGGTACTGCGCCTGGTAAATAATCGTGAACTCATGGGCAATCACGTCAACGGGCGAATCTACAACGTGGCTGCGTGGCTGACGACCATTATCGTCACCCTGCTATCGATCCTTTACATATTGTCGGTGCTGTTTCCCGGTCTGCTTAGGTTTTAAGACTGGGCGGAGCGGTTCTTTCTCGCCAACAAGCGCGAACAATGATAAAAGGATAGGCGTTCTGCCAACCATCACTAATACGGCCCAAACGTAATCCGGTAACCGCTGTGTCTCGATCCACTTTCAAGAGCCGATTTGTCCTATTTGCCTTCGCGACTGTGACGGTATTTTTGGCGCTCTATGGTCTCCACACATTTAAGGAGACTGTGCGTTCACTGCTTGCAGGTCGAATGGCCGGCAACACTCAGGACAACACCTTCCTGCTGATCCAATTGATCCTTTGGGCCGTGGTTGCGTACCTGGCAGTTAGAGCTGTGCGCGTACTTTTGTTCGAATTGGTATTTCGCCTGAGGCGGGGGTATGAGGCACCCACGCTCGTTAAGAATATTTTTTCGATCGTCGCTTTTACGATTCTTTTTGTCGTCATCTTTAACAGACTCTACCCCGGCGTTAACCTGGGCGCACTGTTCACCACGTCAGCCATTTTTGGCGTCATTCTGGGATTGGCCCTGCAGGATACGCTGGGAAACTTTTTTGCCGGCATTTCGCTGCACGCTGACCGACCGTTTCAGGTGGGAGACGTGATAGCGGTGGGAGCGCAAAAGCACACGGGAGTAGTTGAAAGTATTTCCTGGCGGGCGATCAAGATCAGGACCTTCCAGAATCACATCGTTCTGATCAGCAACAGCAGTGCGGCCAAAGAGGCCATCGAGGTCTGCCCGCGTAATAATTTGAATGCACGCCTCGTCTATTTCAACACGTTGTATTCCGACTCGCCGGCCAAGGCCATTCATATTGTGCGCGAATCGGTTCGCGAGGCTGAAAACGTCTCTGACAAAATCACTCCCATCGTGCGCATTAGAAATCTTGGTGAAAGCGGCATCGAATACGAAGTCAAGTACTGGCTCGACGACTACGCTCGCTATAACGACACTGACGCCCTGGTCCGCCAACGAATCTGGTATGCGTTCCGTCGTGCCAGGCTGACTTTCAATTTCCCGACTCGAACGGTGGAGTTGGAACGCAAGTCCAGGCATTCCGTTATGGAATCTGATCAGGGCGCCCTCATTGAACGTCTGTCAGCGGTCGATATCTTTGCCCCTCTCTCCGGCGAAGAGACCGCCACGCTCGCCCAGGCGTCGGTCCGCCATGTTTTTGCTCCCAGCGAGACGGTCATTCGCGCTGGCGATGCCGGCTCGTCAATGTTTGTCGTGCATCACGGCCGCGTCCAGGTTCAGCTTACCGAAAATGGCCAGTCGAGGGCTGTGGCCGTGCTCAACGACGGTGACTTTTTTGGTGAGATGGCGTTGCTTACCGGTGAGCCACGAACTGCCAATGTGGTTGCGGTTGAAGAAACCGAGGTCCTCGAAATCGGCCATGAGGCCATGAAAAAACTGTTCGATACCAATCCCGACCTGGTCGAATCTCTTAGTCACATCATCTCAGAACGGCGCAAGGGACTGGCTGATCATGCTGAAGGCCCTGACGTGGCAGACGAAAGTGATGGAATCCTCGCTTCCATAAAACGATTTTTTCGCCTCTAACTAACCGGAATCAGGGGAATCTCACTCTCCAGACTGAGCAAAGACCTGACGGAATTGCTGGGATTTGCCCTGCTTTCCCATGACTTGACAGAGAGGGACTCAACCTTTATTATCTTCGCACGCTCAGTTAAATAGGGCCGGGAGTTTCAATCATCTGTGGCCCACTTGAGCAGATTTTTGAGTAAGGAGATTTTCAAGATGAGTATCGTTCGCTACGACCCATTCCGTGACTTGCGCACTCTGCAGGAAGAGGTAAATCGCCTGTTCTCCAATAATCTAACCCCGTCCTTTGGTGATGAAGGTATCGGTCGCGGGGCTTGGAACCCCAATGTGGACATTTATGAGAATAAGGACCAGATTGTTCTCGAGGCGGAACTGCCGGGCATGAAACGCGAAGACTTTGACCTGACAATCGAGAACAGCGTGATCACTCTGCGCGGTGAGCGGCGTTTCGAAAAGAAAGACGACGCGGATAATTATCACCGGGTTGAGCGCGCCTATGGTTCCTTTACCCGTTCCTTTACTTTGCCGCAGACCGTTTCCGGAGATGGGGCGACGGCCGAGTATCGCAACGGCGTGTTGCGTGTGACCTTGCCCAAGCGCGAAGAGACCAAGGCGCGCCGCATTGAGATCACGGGTGATCGCGAAGGCAAAGCCAGGACCATTGAAGCAAAAACTGAAGGCGCGAATACACAGAACACCAAATCTAAAGAGACCGCCGGCGGACTCTAATCCACTTGGCGCTTTATGAACAGAGCGGGCTGCTCCTTTAATTGGAGCGTCCCGCTCTCAGCACATTGAATCAATCTTTTTATAAAGGTCAGATTACAAAATGCGATTAGATCGATTTACTCTCAGGGCGCAGGAAGCAATTCAAACTGCCATTGAGACTGCCGAAAAGAATCAGAACCAACAGGTTGAGCCGGAGCATCTGCTGGCCGTTATGCTCGAGCAACCTGAAGGAATAGTGCGCCCCATACTGGGAAAGTTGTCTGTGAACGTTACTGTCGTGGCCAATGACATTCAGGCTGCGATCGCGCGCTTTCCACGAGTCCAGGGTGGTCAGCAATATTTCAGTCCACGGCTGACGCAAATCTTTAATGTGGCGCAAAAGCAGGCTGAGTCGATGCAGGATGATTTTGTCTCGACCGAACACCTGCTGATGGCTATCAGTGAAGAGAAGGATGGTGAATCGGGCAAGATTGTTCGCCAACACGGCCTCAAGCGTGACGACCTGTTGAAAGTCATTGAGCAGATGCGCGGAGGCTCGCGGATCACCGATCAAAACGCCGAAGCCAACTACCAGGCACTTTCGAAATATGCGCGCGACCTGACTGATCTCGCCCGCAAAGGCAAACTGGATCCGGTCATCGGTCGTGATGACGAAATCCGTCGCACGATTCAAGTCCTTTCCCGGCGCACAAAAAACAATCCGGTATTAATTGGAGAGCCCGGCGTGGGCAAGACCGCGATAGTCGAGGGCCTGGCCCAGCGGATCGTTTCCGGCGACGTTCCTGAGACGTTGCGCAACAAGCGCCTGGTAGGACTCGATCTCGGTTCAATGCTGGCGGGCGCAAAATACCGCGGAGAATTCGAAGATCGACTGAAAGCTGTTTTGAAAGAAATTGAAAATGCGCAGGGGCACATCGTGCTCTTTATCGACGAACTGCACACCCTGGTGGGCGCCGGTGCGGCTGAAGGGGCGATCGATGCTTCGAACATGTTGAAACCGGCGCTGGCCCGCGGCGAATTGCGTTGTGTGGGCGCCACCACGCTCAATGAATATAAGAAATATATAGAGAAGGACGCGGCGCTTGAGCGACGTTTTCAACAAATCTACGTGGGCGAACCAAGTGTCGAAGACACCATCGCCATTCTGCGCGGTCTCAAAGAGAAATACGAAGTGCATCACGGTGTGCGGATCAAGGATTCTGCCATCGTGGCCGCGGCGACGCTTTCCAATCGCTACATCTCCGATCGCTTTCTTCCCGACAAGGCCATCGATCTGATTGACGAAGCGGCTTCCCGCCTGCGCATTGAGATCGATTCATTGCCGCAGGAAATCGATCAGCTGGAGCGTGAGATCATCCAACTCGAGATCGAACGTCAGGCGCTGCAACGCGAAGAAGACCAGCGATCCAAAGATCGTTTGCGAGAGATCGAGAAGCGTATCGGTGACCTCAAAGAGAAATCTTCAGGAATGAAAGCCAAGTGGCAATCCGAAAAAGAAGCAATTGAAAAAATGCGCACCGCCAAGGCCGAAGTGGAACAGTTGAAGCTGCAGCTGGACCAGGCACGGAATGCCGGCGACCTGGCCCGGGCCTCTGAGCTGCAATACGGCCGCATTCCGGAACTCGAAGCGAAGCTGGCGGAGGAAGGCGCAAAGCTGGCCGAATTTCAAAAAGACGGCGTCATGCTCAAAGAAGAGGTCGACGAAGAAGACGTTGCCGAGGTAGTGGCCAAGTGGACCGGCGTACCGGTTTCCAAGATGCTCGAAGGCGAGATGCAGAAGTTGGTAACGATGGAAGAGCGTCTGGGCCAGCGCGTAATCGGCCAGGAGGAAGCCCTGGCCGCGGTGTCTAATGCGGTGCGCCGCGCGCGCGCCGGTCTGCAGGATCCAAATCGTCCCGTCGGATCTTTTATTTTCCTTGGTCCTACCGGAGTCGGGAAGACCGAAACCGCGCGGGCCCTCGCAGAGTTTCTTTTCGACGATGAGCGCGCCATGATCCGCCTTGACATGTCCGAGTACATGGAAAAGCATGCGGTCGCGCGCATGATTGGCGCGCCACCGGGATATGTTGGTTACGAGGAAGGCGGCCAGCTGACTGAAGCCGTGCGCCGTCGACCCTACTCGGTGGTTCTGTTTGACGAGATAGAAAAAGCGCATCCCGATGTGTTCAATGTGTTATTGCAGATCCTTGATGACGGGCGGTTGACTGATGCCAAGGGGCGCACGGTAGATTTCAAGAACACAGTCTTGATCATGACTTCAAATCTTGGCTCGCGCGAGATACAGGCGGCCCAGGGTGATGAAAAGCAGGTGCGGGAAGCCGTCCTGGAGGAGTTGCGCTCGAATTTCAAGCCTGAGTTCCTGAATCGCATTGATGACATTGTCATCTTTCATCAACTATCGCGTGAGCAGATCGAGCAGATTATCGACGTTCAACTTGAACGGCTGCGCGCAATGCTCGCCGAACGCCACGTCACGCTCGTCCTCGATCAAACAGCCAGAGAACTGCTGGCGCGCGAAGGTTACGATCCTAACTATGGTGCGCGTCCCTTGAAACGGGCGATTCAAACACTGCTACAGAATCCGCTGGCTGTGCGTCTGTTGCGAGGTGAGATCGCTGCCGGGCAAACTATCCGGGTGACGGCACAGGGTGACGAGATGGTCTTTAAAATGGACGCCGCGAGCGCGATAGCCTGAATAAGTACGACAAACTTCAGTTTGTCGTTTTTGTAATTGGATATCGATGATGAAATTTATTAAGTCAACGACAAACTGAAGTTTGTCGGACAGTTTTTGGAGGAGATAAATGCCGCGAAATTGGGACCCGATACGAGATTTGATGCTCCTGCAGGATCGCATGAATGAACTCTTCGAGAATGCCACGGACCGCAGGGCTCGTGAACGTTCGGAGTCCGGCAGTGAAATCGCCCAGGCGGATTGGATTCCGGTTGCCGATGTCTATGAACGGGCAGCAGAGTTTGTGGTGGCGATGGATCTTCCCGGAGTTGATCGCGCCGCCCTGGAAATAGATTTAGAAAACGAAAAACTGATAATTAAGGGCACTCGCTCTTCAGAGAATGGCGACCAGGAAACCCATCGCAGCGAACGTCCGCGAGGGCGTTTCAATCGCACCTTCGGCCTGCCGGTCGCGGTTGACCCTGAACAGATTGAAGCAGAGTATAAAGATGGAGTGCTGTATGTGCGCCTGCCAAAGCGCAAAGAACGCTCTACGCAGGCCGTGAAGATCAAGGTGTCATAATGTGCCTTCGAAATCAGGGGACAAGGTAAGTATGAATAAGACTCGAGGAACAGATCGCTATCGCCAGCATGAGGGAAAGGAAGAAGAGTTGCGGGTTACCGATCGCCGGCGCATTCGGCTGGACGATGACGCTGACGGGACCGCGGCGGCGCCGGCAGAGGAACCCAATCTCCAACCTGCTTATGTCGAGGAACTCGAAGCTCGCGCCAGGGGAGCCGAGCAGAAAATGCTCGAAGTGCAGTCGCGTTTCGAACAGTTGCGATCACAACTGCAGCGCGAGACCGATGAAACGCGGCAGCGTTTGAATCGCGCCGCCGATGAACGGGCTGAACGCCAGAAGGTGGAGTTCATCGCGGCCCTTTTGCCCGTGATGGACAATCTGCAAAGGGCGATTGCGGCGGCGGCGGAAGGCAGCCCGCGCGAAGCGGTGGTTGACGGTCTTAAGGGCACGCTGGCCAGCTTTAATGCAGCCTTGATGGCAACCGGCGCCGAGCCCATTCCCTCGGTCGGCGAACAGTTCAATCCTGAATTACATGATGCGGTTGATACCCTGCCGGTCGACGCCGGCAAGGACGGGATTGTGACCGGTGAATATACGACCGGCTTTAAGATTGGCGACCGGCTTCTGCGCCCGGCCCGCGTCCAGGTTGGCAGAGCGCAGTGAGATTTCAGATCTCGGATTTCAGATCGCCGGTCACACATTCTTGAGATCTCAGATCTGACATTTCAGATAATTTCAGATTTCAAATTTGAGATCTCAGATTTTCAGTTTATCGATAAGTATGTTGCGAAGGAGAAAACCAAGTGGCAGCGAAAGAATTGAAGTTCAGTGAAGAAGCACGAAACGCTATGCTCAACGGCGTGAATACACTCGCCGATGTCGTCCGTGTAACGCTCGGACCCAAGGGCAGAAACGTCATCCTCGGAAAGAAATACGGCTCTCCGGTCATCACCAAAGACGGTGTGACCGTCGCCAAGGAGATCGAGCTAAAGGATAAATACGAAAACATGGGCGCGCAGATGGTGCGCGAAGTCGCAGTGAAGACCAACGATATTGCCGGCGACGGCACCACTACTGCCACTGTCCTGGCGCAGGCGATTTTTCGCGAAGGTATCAAGAACGTTGCCGCGGGGGCGAATCCCATGTCGCTACAACGCGGGATCCAGATCGCCGCCGACGCGGTGGTATCTGAACTTCAGCAGATGTCCAAAAAGATTAAGAGCAAAGAAGACCTGGCCAATGTCGCCACCGTCTCTGCGAACAACGACAAACAAATCGGCAGTTTGATTTCAGAGGCGATGGAAAGAGTCGGCAAGGACGGCGTCGTGACCGTCGAAGAGTCACGAACGCTCCAAACCGAACTCGAATTTGTCGAAGGCATGCAATTCGATCGTGGCTACCTTTCGCCCTATTTCATTACTCAGCAGGACCGCATGGAGTGCGTGCTGGACGAGCCGCTGATCCTGATTAACGAGAAAAAGATCGCCGCCATGCGAGAGTTGCTCCCTATCCTGGAACAAAGCGCGGGCGGCGGCCGGCCCCTGCTGATTATCGCGGAAGATATTGAAGGCGACGCACTCGCCACTTTGGTGGTCAACAAACTGCGCGGAACGATCAAGGTTTGCGCAGTCAAGGCCCCGGCGTTCGGCGATCGCCGCAAGGAAATCCTGCAGGACATTGCGGTCCTGACGGGCGGTCGAGTGATTACCGAGGATCTGGGAGTCAAGCTCGAGAACGTTGAACTTTCTGATCTTGGTTCGGCGAAACGAGTGATTATCGACAAAGACGGCACCACGATTGTCGAAGGTGCCGGGGACCCGAACTCGATCCAGGGCCGGGTGGCGACTATTCGCCGCCAGATTGAAGAGTCTTCTTCCGACTACGATCGCGAAAAGCTGCAAGAGCGCCTGGCGAAGCTGGCCGGCGGAGTGGCGGTCGTCAAGGTGGGCGCGCCTACGGAATTAGCGATGAAGGAGATCAAGGCCCGAGTCGAAGATGCGCTCAATGCCACCCGGGCCGCAGCCCAGGAAGGCATCGTGATCGGTGGCGGGGTGGCCCTGATGCGCGCCGCCAAAGCCCTCGACAAGTTGACCGACAACGATACTGACGTACAAACGGGGATCAGAATTGTAAGGCGAGCCCTGGAGGAACCAGTACGGCGCATCGCGGAGAATGCCGGTATTGATGGGGCAATAGTTGCCGGCAAAATCGAAGAATCGAAAGGTTCAAAGGGGTTCAACGCCAACACGGGCGAATACGAGGACTTGCTTGCCGCGGGCATTATCGATCCTACGAAAGTAGTGCGTAGCGCAGTGCAAAATGCCGCGTCAATCGCCGGTTTATTGCTGACAACTGAAGCCGCGATCACGGACGCGCCTGAGAAAAAGAAGGCCGCGCCGATGCCCCAGGGCGGCGAGGATTACGATTATTAGCGTTGCAATTAGGCTGACAGGCGTACTCGCTGGCCGCAAATTTGCTTCTTGAAGAGACGCGTTTTATTTATTGCATTAAAACGCAACGGTGCCTATGCTGAGTTCATCCAAACTCCGGGGTCGCCGGAGTTTCTAGCCAGCGTAGCCCTCCACTTGTTGATTGAATGGTCGTTGTAAGCAACTGTCGCCTCGACTAGTTGCTTCTTTTTTCAGGGTATCAAAAATCATGGTTGATCTCGGCGCATATAAAGATAAGTTCGGTGACAGCGGACAACGGATACTTGAACACGCATTGACTGAATCGCGCCGCCGCGATCAAAACTACGTTTCGGTTGAGCACATTCTCGAGGCCCTTATTCACGAAGAGCCGGACATGTTTAATTCCACCGTTCGGGAGCTGTCTCTGGATCCCGTATTGGTGAAAATGGCGATCGACAAACGCCTGGAAAGCACCCGTCAGCAACATGTAGGCAAAGGATTTCGCATTGCCCCCGACACGACGGATCTTTTCAAACGGGCGATGGAACGAGCGCGGGCCCAGGGACGCAAGGTAATTGAGGCGACGGACATTTTTGAAGCTCTTGCCAAATACGACAGTCTGTTTGTGGAAGTAATGCGAAATTTGGGCGCGAACGCGGAATCAGTTGCCGAGAACGTTCGCGTCCAGGTTGAGAAACGCGAGCAGGAAGAGGAACGATACAAGAAAAAATATGAGATGCCGCCCTATCTTAAGCACTTTGGCGTGTCGCTGAATCGCCTGGCGCGGCAGGACAAGATTCCTCCTACCATCGGCCGCGAAATGGAGATTCAACAGATCATCGAGATCCTTTGTCATCGCGAGCGGGCGAACTCGCCTATGCTCGTGGGCGAGCCTGGCGTGGGTAAAACCGCGGTGGTCGAGGGATTGGCCCGGTTGATTGAGCTTGAGCCTGAGAAGGTGCCGGCGCGTCTGCGCGGCTCGCACATCGTTCAGTTGCAAATGGGCGGCCTGGTGGCCGGTACCATGCTCCGGGGCATGTTCGAAGAGCGCATCAAAGGAATCATTGACGAAGTTAAAGAGCGCGACAATCTTATCCTCTTCATTGATGAGGCTCACACAATTATCGGGGCGGGAGCGGCGCTTGGTACATCGTCCGACGCCGCCAACATGTTCAAGGGTGCCCTGGCCCGCGGCGATCTGCGCATCATCGGCGCCACCACTATCTCCGAATACAAAGAATACATTGGCGAGGACGAGGCGCTGGCGCGCCGGTTTCGTATCGTGAAAGTCCAGGAACCTTCAATCAGCGAGACTCGAGAGATCCTGCTTGGTCTTCGTCCCCGCCTGGAGAAAAACTACTCGGTGCAAATTTCGGATGAAGCAATCAACACGGCTTTGGAAATGGCTCCCAAGTACATACGCAATCTTCATCTGCCCGATAAGGCTATCGGCTGGCTGGATACTGCGGCCGTGAAAGTCGAGATCAGCGAACCGCAAACGATGATTGTGAAAGCTGAGCACGTGATTGAAGTCATTTCGCAGGAATCACGTATTCCGCCCGACATGATCTTCCGTGACACCAGCGAACGGTTCCTGATGACTGAAGCAATGTTGGGTCGTCGCGTCATCGGCCAGAAGGAGGCGATTAAGGCGGTGGCTCAACGCCTGCGCCTCAATAAAGGACCACTGAAAGAATCGCATTACAAACCCGACGGTGTCTTGCTTTTTCTGGGACCGACGGGTGTCGGCAAGACAGAACTCGCCAAGGCTGTGGCTGAGTTTATGTTCGGTGACGAGCGCAAGATGGTGCGCATCGATATGTCCGAATACAGCGACGGTACAGTCGGTATCGAAAAACTGATCGGCATGCCGCGCGGCATCGTCGGCTCGGAACGCGGCGGTATCCTGACTGAACAATTGCGCGAGAATCCCTATACAGTCCTGCTGCTCGATGAAGTGGAAAAGGCTTCGCCTTACCTGATGAATCTGTTCCTGCAGGCGTTTGACGAAGGCTGGTTAACTGACGGTCGCGGCAAGAAAGTTTATCTTTCAGATGCGATAGTAATCATGACCTCGAACCTGGGATCCGAAAGCTTCAAGAAATTCGAGAAGCCACTCGGATTTGGTACCAAGACGGCTGCCGAATTTCGGGTGGTCAAGAATGAAGTAATGAAGAGCGCGGAACAAAGGTTCTCACCGGAGTTTCGCAACCGCATCGACGAGATTGTGGTCTTTGCGCCCTTGACGATGGACGAAGTACGGCAGATTGCTGTGCTTTATGTCGAAAGGCTGACGCGCCAGATGGAGCGCCAGGGCAAAGGGCTTCAAGTCACCAACGACGCGATCAATCTCTTGACCGAAAAAGGGTTCAGTTCGAAATATGGCGCGCGCTTCCTGAAACGTCACATCGATGAAAAGGTAAAACTACCGATCACCGCAATGTGGAAGGGCGGAGCGAAATTCCTGGTCCATGTCGAGGGCGATGAAATTCAGGTAACGCCCGACGCCGGCACAAATATCGAGTTGAATTAAATTACCGGCTTTGAACAAAGACAAGAACGAGAAGTAGCCGCGGATTAACGCGGAGAGCGCGGATCAGATTGGTTTAAGTTCGGATCCGCGCTTATCTGCGTTAATTCGCGGCTAACTTTTCTTTTCCCGCCGTCTCCCTCTTTAACTTTGCCAGGTGATGCGCAAAAGCCGACAGCACTCTCAATAATACCGGCTCGTGCACTGTCAGGCGCTGCGTGATAAATTTTTTTGCGAAATGAATAGATTCAGATTCCTAACAACAGTAGCAATCGCTCCCTTGCTTTTCCTTTTGTGCCTTACAGTGCGCGCTCAGACTGCGAGCAAGGATACGGCGCCGCCTAACTCTGATCAAAAGTCTGAAGAGATCGTCAAGCGGGCCATCGAGGTGCTGGGCGGCGCCGGTTACTTGAATGTTCGCACCGTCATCGGGCACGGTTTCTTCACTCCTTTTCATGACGGCGTTTCCCAGGTGCCTCTGAAATTCGTTGACTACATCGTGTACCCCGACAAGGAGCGCACTGAATTTACACAGAACGGCGTGCGCACAATTCAAGTGAACTTTGGTGAGCAGGGTTGGATATTTGATGGCGCAGTCAAAACCTTGAACGATCAGAAACCGGAGCAGATTGCGGACTTCAAATTCAGCTTCCGAGCGAGTATCGAGACGATCTTGCGCGGCGAGTGGCGCAAAGAAGGGGTGAAACTCAGTTATGTGGGGCGGCGCGAGGCCGGTCTGGCAAAACGCAACGAGACCGTTCGTCTAACTTATCCGGATGGCTTTTGGTTGGAGTATGAATTTGCCGCGAAGGAAGGCTTGCCTGCGAAGATCATTTACATGCGCAAACACAAGAATATGGACAGCGGCGAAGTGGAAGAAACTCTCGAAGAGGATCGATTGCAGAAACCGATTACGATTGACGGCGTTACTGCTCCCTGGGTGATCGATCACTTCATCTCGGGTAAGCAGACCAGTCGCATCAACTATGAAACCATCGAATACAACAAACCCGTTCCTGATTCTCTGTTCACCAAGCCAGCCACCATCAAAGGCCTGAAGTGATTCACCCCTGGGACCGCACGCATCCTGCGTGCCTGGCCTGATGTAGTTTCAAGTAGGAAGAAAGAGGAATCAGCCGCAGCGTTTCGCATTGCAAGCGAATCAAATCAAATAGCTCTTTCTCCCGACGAAGATGCCGCCTCTGGAAGTTCGTGTAGGCTCGGGAAACTTCGCCAGGTTCACTGACGCCGACTTGCAACGCGTCGAAGACCGACTAAACCATCGCCCCCGCAAAACGCTGGGCTATCGAACTCCGAATGAAGTATTTTTCAAACAACGATCCCTTGCACTTCCAAGTTGAATCCGCGCTTGGTAAGTAACCTTAAGTTAATGAGTTTTTCTCGTTGTCCATATGTTTTCCTTGCGTCGGTCCTTCATTGACGCGCTCCGCCTGAGTGAGTTCTGGTTAGCGCTTGAGGCCTGACTCCTCAAGCTTCGGCAGGACGCTCGTAGGTATCCGCCGATTTACGAAGGTCTCTAAGAAATGCTTCTAGTCACCCTAAGTTAACTTAACGAAGTAAGCGCCGACTTTATGCACGGTTGTACTTGCAATAAGGAATCTTGTCGATAGATTCCTCGATTAGTCGACTCGCGTCGTCTTCCGATCTAAGGGGAGCGCTCTCGAAGACGAGATCCTCTTTGGAAGTTTTAACTTTCACCTCGACCCAATATGTTCCTGATTCGTTCGGAGGCCGCACGTATGCCGCGCCCTTTTTCATTCCCTCGCGGAGGTCGTGAACCGCTACATCACACTCTCGCTTATTTTCGAACGTGCTTTCCGTTGAATAATGCAATTGATTCTTCTTGAAGATCGAGAAAGTGAATGCGTTGGCCCCCAATCTGGAGGTCCTGATCTCAAATTGGTTCTCAAAAATCGAGTCGACCCGCTCTCGAAGAAACGGAAAGCAGACCAGGTAGTTGAGCATCCTTCCACTTTGCAATGTGTGGGCAATTATTAAGAAGAAACAGATCTTGAGGCCGAGCGCCGCAATCAAGACGAATGTTGCCATTGTCTTGAACACGGGTTCGGGCAGATTGAAGACCACGGATAGAGCTTGTATCCCAGCATAGGCAAAAAGTATGCATATTAGCGACGATGAGAGGCTGATGAACTTACTATCCAGCCTCGCGATTAATAGCGCTAACACGACTCCGCTCAGCGTACCAGTGAGACCTTCAAAAACGGTGGCATAAGCGAGCAATTTCCCTTCGGTAAACGTGCTACCGGCAACAAAGAATAGCAACAGTGGGAAAGCAGCGATGAGGAGGACGACCACGAAACCAGAATAGTTGATGAGTAATCTCTGTCTCACTCCCGACCGTGGCTCGTAAGCCGGCGATTGTAAAACTACAAAACACCAAAACACGAACAGCGAATTTATGGTACTCAACGCGAACTGAAGAAAGGGATAAATCAATATTTCGAAACTCGTCCGACTAGCTGCAATATAGTGCAGGTCTTGGGAGTCGGCATTCATGCTCAGGTGCTTGCTGAGCGAGACGACGTAGAGAACAAAGAGCACGAGCCAGAACCATAGAAAATACTCTTTGAACTTTTGTAATTGTTCCTCCGCTTTATCCGGGGAGTACCTGGACTTGTCGAGCGTCTCAATCATTCCGGGGCATGAGTCGCGGCGCACGCAAAAGACTTTCTCCGCTATTCCCATGACGCGATCGACATGACAACCATTGTCTTTCCGAAGCAGAAACAGTGCGGCAATGATTCCGCCAACTGCGATCAGATGAGCGATGTCAACGCCTATACTAATTCCTTGCGCGATGCTGTCCGTCAGGTAACTGGTGAGCTCGGTTGCGGTCCCCAAAGTCAGCGCATACCCGATCAAAAAAATAAAGAAGGTGCTGGTGGCAACTATCCCTAGTAGCCAACTTACTTCTCGTGGGCGTGGACTCCTCATCCATGCCGACAAAGACTCCCGGAATTCCTCAAGGCGCAGCTTGGTATCGCCCGCGGCCCACGCGTATAGGCGGTCGCTCCGCGAGTCAAGATAATCCATGATCTTATTGTCAGATTTCTTGCTCTGGTGTTCAGGCGCAGCTGGGGAACCCAGGAATTTGCTTTCATTGACTTGTTTCCGAAGCACCGGAAAACAACTCAGATAATTAAGCATTCTTCCTGTTTGTAGGGCATAGATGATGATTAGGAAGAAGTAAATCTTAGAGGCGAAAACGAAAACTAGGACCGCCGTTGTTATCGCGTCCGCAACGGGCCGGCGCTGATCGAACATGACAAACAAAGGCTGGACCGCGGCATAAGAATACAGCACGCATATGAGCCAGGATCGTAGCCCGATGAGCTTGCTGTCTAGTCTGGCAATCAACAAAGCCAACACGATTGCATTTAGCGTCCCACTCAATGCATCAAAAACCGCAATATAAGCGTCGCGACTGACAGGGGTGAAGTTCTGCCGGTTAATATAAACAAACAGCGGGAACAACAGCGTAAAGCCGACCATTACCAAACCGGAATAACGGCGGAACTTTGGGTCCTTTGCTTCCCGATCTTCCGGCGGCAAGTACATGATGAGGAAACACCAGAAGACACATAGCAGGCTAATATTGTTTAGAGCGAAGAGAAGAAACGGAACACCCATCGTCTCGAACACCTCAAACACCTTCAGCTTTTCCGTATCGCTTGGGGATGGAGGTGGTGGTTCGTTGTTCTCGCCCGAACGGGAATGCTCCGGTGACAGGTCCCTATGTCCAGTCGTGGCGGAGCCATCAACGACGGTAGCTGATCTGTGCAGCAGGTGAGAACTTGCAAGTTGATAGCTGTGATGGCATGCAAAAGTGACGTACAAAAGGAGCATGACAATCCAGAACCACAGAAAACGACGCTTAAAACGTTGCAATTGCTCTTTGCTTCCTTTCAGAAGCTGCTTGTGTTTTTCGTTATCTAAAGTGTCGTTGAAGACTCGCTCATAGACGAGTTTTACGTGGTAAGAGCCACGATCGTTGTCATCGAGAACCTGAATCAAAGCGAGAATAATGATCGCGATGAACCCTATGTGCGCATAGTCTACAAACAGCCTTATGTGGAAGGGATCGAAGAAGGATCGGCTTTCTTCCGTCGCATTGGAGACGTAATAAATTAAGGACGCAAGCGAGTAAACAAAGGCTAGGATTGCAGCTATCTGACCAACAAACAGCGTGCTTTGACCTCGCAGCCAAAGGGAGAAAGGTTGATTGGGCAGAGACATCTGCTCATGCCTAATGGCAAGTGTAGGTAAGTGATCTGTCATTTCATTGTTCCGGTGATGATCGATTCAGCGGGACGCGATCGTGCGGCATCGGACTTCCGTCGTGCTACGGAGCGATGGCGTCGCGCGACCTGGCTCGCGCGTCGCGCGATATTTTTCCCCGCTAATCATTCAAACCCTCCAGCCACTCAATCGAGGACCAGATCGCAGTTGACGCAGACCGGCTCGCTTGCTTCCCTCAGCGTTGCGGCGTCGCCGTCTGAATGGGAAGCGAAACCGTCGGAGATGGAGAGGGTGAGCTTCTGGTTCCCTGGTTCGATTCTCCAAAAACAGACTCTCGGACAATCTTCTTAAGCGCGGTTAGCAATTCCTCGAGCGCAACTTCAGAGACTTTGGTGAAGAACTCTTTTACAAGTTCTCGTACCCCTTCCAGACGTTCCTCATTGAGGAAAACCTTTCTCTGCAGAATCTCAACTATCTCTTCGGTGAGCTCTGTTGGTGACGTCTTATTCTTCACGGCCCGCTTAACAGCTGCCCTGATATCTTTTTCCATGTCCACGATCTCGTCCGACAGTTTGGGGCCGGACGGCTGGTATACACGCTCGATTGTTTGCTGGGGACGAGGTGGCATAATCCGGTCGAATAAATTGCCAACCGCTGCGCCGAACGTTGTGGCCGTAATCGCGACGCCAAGAACCAGCTTGCCGGCGGTAACCTTTATATAGTTACCGGCGGTCTGTCGTTGTTCCGTTACGGACTCTGAACTATCTGGTTGATTGTTACTCATCATTTTCGCTTCTCCTTTTTCAATGGCGAAGGGCGCGTCGCGCTTCATGACCCACCACTCCCGGTGAATCCACCCGCTCCACCACCCCAACGCTGCTGCCGCGTCAGGGACCACAGGTGGTACTGACAAAACGGCATCCCAGTACATTGACGATTGATTAAAGAAACCTGGCTGAGTCGGCTGGTGGTTCAGAGGACAACACGTGAGAGTCAGCCAATAGACTTTAATGAGAAAAAGAACTTGTAAGGTCGCGGGGAAAATACAACAAGCGGGCCTGGAGAGTCAACGATTCACTAGAAACCACGATTCTCCAGAGAATTTTCCAGGTTTCGTGTGGAAGGGTTGTGATCCAACATAGATTGGAGCACTTCTTGATTGAGGTCGTAGCTCGTGTGGGTGATAAGGAATTAGTTCTACCAATAAACCCATGGCTACCCCACGGTGAGGGCACAAATCAGGGCACAGTCGAAGTGGTTATTAACGCTATCGCCATGGCCATGACGGGGAAACTGATCGCGGAAATAAAGTCATCAATATTCCGGAGCCAGGTACTCGAAACCATCGAGTTGCGTTGAGTTCGAACGTGAACGATCCTGCAGACCTATGTACAGGAACCAGAAGAGCAAATGCCGCTACAACAGGGGGCCGGGACTTGGCAGGGGCATCCGGTCATGCAACATTCGGCCGTTGGTCCTATGCCGCAGGTTGAGCAGTTCAGCGACCCCGCGTACGAGGGTGTAGGTGCAACGATAGTCGTGATGAGCGGCAATGCTATGACCATGGCTTGAGCAAGTCTGTGCGCCATCTCGCGCCTGGATATGCGTGGCGCTGATCGGGCGCGAGGAATCCGTTCCGCCAGCAGCCGTTTCCCCCGCAGTTGAGCTAACGCCAACCAGACAACTTGCTCATCAAGTGTTACCTGCAGCTCGTCCTCGACGCGCTTCGTAATCTCTGCAACAGTCAACCGTCCGTCGCAGTGCTTCCAAACTAGCGCGGCGGTTCGATTCAGGCAGTGCACCTCATCGCGCTGAAGATCGTAGACGAGCGTCTCGTCTTCCAACTCGCGGACGATTAGTCCATCTCGACGTGTGGTGGGAGTGTGTGTCATGGCTTATTCACTTTCTTCGAGACAGCTGATTCGATGTAAACGACCAGTCGGCGCGTCGCCGCGTGTTAGCCAACTAATATTTAGAATTCCAATTCAGATGAGCGGAAAGTACATTGGGATCGGAATTTCCCCCCTCGGAGGGCTCTGATTGCAACTGGGCGAAACAGTATTGATGCAAAGAGTATGGGTTCTGAGTTTTACAAGGCGAAGAATATTAAAGCTTCGGATGTTGGTCAACGAAAATTGGGAGTCGCGACAAGAAACGAACGAAATATTAGCCGCGGATTAACGCGGATAATACGGAGTTGAATAAGGGATTCTCTTCCCCATCTCACTTCTGATCCGCTTATCTGCGTTAATCCGCGGCTGGTTCTTGTCTTGACTGCCGACTGCTGCTGCCGACTGCCTACTGGCTTCCGCACTCGCTGTTATTGCGCGTCACAACCACACTGAACCGCCGCTGGTATTCCGCCGAGGTGATGAACGAGCACACCATGCCGCGATAGTTATTTCCAGCGCCGTCATTCAAGACGTTTAGCCAGAAGTCATAGCCCGCAGCATCAGGATTGCGTCCCAGGTAGCCGTAGTATTCCATCAACACAAACGCCGCGTTGTATTGCGTCTGCTTGAACCGGCTGTCTTCCGCGACACTGCGCAACACCAGACTGCGGCTTTCGGTGGTACTTCCGCTGGGATTCGCGCCGCTGTTGTAGAGCGCGATCAGTGCGGCTCGTGAGCGGCTGAGATCCAGCCCGGAACTCTGTTGCGCAGTCCGCAGCAAAGCATCCACGAACACTTCATCGCTCATCGTCAGCGGATACTGCGTAGTGAACTCTGCTCTCTCCACAAAGCTCCGCGCAAACGCCGTCTTGTTCGTTTCCAGATGCGGTCCGCCTACCACCGTCCTTCTATCGACTGCGTACTCCGCATGAACCGGCCGCCGGCCCAATGCGCCTTCGTATACGTCATAGATGTACAATCCAGAATCCTGAAACTCCTGCGCGATGTAGAACGCACTCGCGATGCTGGTGCGCAGCGTCTTTATGCAGTCTCCATCGTTACCGCAGGCGCGCAGTTGTCCGCCCCAGTAAGCCAATCCACTCTGCTCCGGCTCTCTTCCCAAAAAGTCCAGATACTGCTGTCGCACAAAGAACTCCGGACTCTCCAAAGGATTACCATCAGGCGCTGTCACTGTGCCCGTGAACATGGCATCAGTCCTGCTCCCAACCAGCGAGAACGAACGATTCGCCGGTGCAAACACATAGTTCGCTCTCGATGGTGTCACCGTGTAGAAACCACCGGCTTCCAGACCTTCAACCCGATAGAAACCATTGCTGTCCGTGATCGCTCGGATAGTGCTCGAGCCGCCGACTACCGTCACCGTAGTGCCGGCTACCGGTTGACCAGCGGCATCAACTATCTGGCCGCTGATGCCCGCGACTGCTGCACTCGGCCCCGTCGCCGTGAACGAGCCATTGATGTCACTGTCGGCAGGTGTGCCTTCGTTGAAGGTGAAGTTTACCCAGGTCAATGGTGATGTCGATGCTGGGGCGCCGATTACGTTGAACTTCAGGTTCAGCAACACTCCCTGTCCGGTCATATCGCTGGTGTTGAAAGCATTCAATATCAAATGACCGGACGTTGATGTATTCGGCGTAATCAACCAGCCGCTGCTGAGCGTGCCGGTCGAGTCATACGGCGTAGCTTGTGGCTGCAGCACAGTCGGGTCAAAACTGATGTCGAAGGCATAAGCGCCAATGCCCTGTCCCGTCGTATCACCCACCGTGATGGGAATGGTGCTCGGCCCACCGGGTGGATCCTGCTTGATGGGCAGCGAGACGATGATGGTCGCCGTCGGCGCCGAAGTGGCAAGCTCGCTCGGCCCCGATGGTATCCAGTTACCGGTGATGTCACCCACCAAAATCGCGGTCAGGTTCTGGCCAGTCTGAGTAGCGCTGAGATTGTTAATGCTCAAATTCGCGGGCTTGAACTTCCAGCTGCCGGCAATGCCCGCCGAAGGTATCGTCAATTCATACCGAGCGATCTGCGAAGCATCAAACGCTGTGACTGAACCGTTATTACTTGAGTCGCCGGCTGTTTGTTGATTTGCAGTGAGAGGGAAAGCGCCCGGGTTCACTTCAAAACGCGCTGCCTTCGAAGCGTCAAAAGCCGTGATGCTGGGATCGTGCGCCGCAGCCACCCGCGAAGGCGTGACCGTATAGTTATTGCCTGTCGGCACGTCAGCAAATGTATAGTCGCCGTTTGTATCGGTGGTGGTAATTCGAGTGGTAAAGCCGCCCAAACCGGTCAGTGTCAGGGTCACATTCCTGGCCCCAGTCGTACTATCGAGGTAATTCAAGTGGCCGCTGATACTGGCCGCTTGGACATTGATCGAAACCGTGGCTGTGTTACTGGTCCGCGGCGGCGCAAACCCGTAGCCTTCGTCAACTGCCGTAAAAGTAAAGCTGTCACTCCCAGAGTAATTCGGATCAGGTGTGTAAGTTATTGTCGCGCAGGGGAACACCGCACACGGCGACGTCGGAGAGACCTGGCCGTGAAGCGCCGCCGCTGCGGTAAACTTGAGATTAGCCGAAGGAGTCTCGACGTCACGCGCAACAGGAGTGATCACGATTGGCGCGATCCCGGTATTGACAGAGGAATCGCTGGCTATTGGCGCGGCATTTTGAATCATCGCGATTCCATAAGGCTGCGACAGAAACTCTCCACTGGCCGCCGTAGTGGTCGTGCCCGCTGGAGTGGTCATCAAAACGCTGGCGGCGCCGTTGTCTGGAGTAAAGGAATTGTTATTGCTGTACTCAACCGCAACGCCCGAAGGCTTCCCAAGTCCAGCGCCGGTAATTACTGTTTGAACTCCGGAAATTGCATTCACTCGAAGCAAACTACCAGTCCCTGGCCCAAACAGGTTCGGCGCGTCGGAGACGATAATGTCGCCATTGCTGTCGAGAGCGATGTCCGCCGGCAATAACAGACCGCCACCCGAAGTGACTACTGTCTGGGCATCAGTTGCCGTGTTGATACGAACGATCTTGCTTGATCCTCCAAAGAGGCCCGCGGCATCGGAAACCAGCAGGTTGCCGTCCGCGTCAAACGCAATGCCTACGGGCCCACCGAGATTGCCGCCGGAGAAGGTATGGACCAGCGCCCCGGTGGTTGGATTGACTTCAAAAACACTGCCGGCAAAAGGATCGGCGACAAAGAGATCGGCGCCCGGCCCAATACCCAGACCAACCGGGTTTTGAAAGACCGGCCCGTTGGGGATAACGCTTTGCGCTCCGCTCGACGGATCTACGCGAACCAGTTTGAAGACATTGTTATTGCGGTCGAGAACCACCAGTTTCCCATCGTGCTCAATAATGATCGCGCTCGGATTTGTCAGACTTCCTCCACTACTGACAACGAACTGCGAGCCGTTGTTTGGATCAATCTGAACAACCACGCCCGCCTGCGGACCAGTTGTACTGGTGTTGGTGACAAAGACGTCACCCGCATCAAGATTAGGCTTGATGGTTATCGAGAATGTTCCCGGCGCGGAAGTCAGCAGCCCATCGCTTACCGTGAAAGTAAACGAGTCCGCTCCGAAAGCATTCGCGTTCGGTGTGTAAGTGAAAGCGCCCGTCGAAGGATTGGTGATGTTTACATTGCCCTTGCTCGGATTGCCGGCAATCGCAAACGTAAAGGGTTGTGGGGGCTGATCCGGATCTGACCCTGTGAGTATGCCGTTGAGCGCAACTCCCTCGGTTGCATTGCCCGACGCATTCTGTGCCGTGGGCGCCGCATTTTGGATGTCAATGGTGAAGGTGCCCGGGTTGACTGAATCCAACGAACCGTCGTTGACCTGGAAGACGATTGTGTCCTGACCGGTCTGCTGTGGATTCGGTGTGTAGGTGAACGCTCCCGTGGTCGCGTCGTTTAGCACTGCCGTGCCTTTGCTGCCGTTCGTCACGATTCGTCGCATTAAGGTTTGCGCGAACGTGTCAGGATCGGTCGCGGCAAAGGTTCCGTTGAACGGCGCCCCAATGCCGGTCGAGCCGTTGCCGTCAACTGCAACGGGCGCGTGATTAATCAGCGTAATGGTGATGCCGAAGGTGAAAGTTAGATGCACTCCATCATTCGGCAGCGTCGCTCCATCTCCGTCAGTGATGTTGAACTGAAAGGTGTCCGAAGTCTGGTTGCTGCCATTGTTCGTATAGGTCACCCGATTGTTGTTCACGTCGTCCTGCGTAAAGAAACTGCCGGAAGTCAAAGCAACGTTGTTGAGTTTAAGAGTGCCCTCATGCGACGGCCCACCGTTACCCCCCGGGGCGACCGTGTACTTCAATTGCGCCGCGGTGTTATCGGCATCGGTCACGTTCAGCATGGAGTTGGTAATCGTAGCCGTCGCGCCCTGGTTCAAGGCCAACCCGGCGTTGGTGTCAAAGACCGGTGGGGCGTTAACTCTCAAATCGAATGTGTCGCTCGCCGTAGCGCCGTGTGTGTCGGTTACGGTCAGGGTAATCGTCGAAGTTCCCGTCTGGTTATTCGCGGGCGTAATGGTGACATATCGACTTGCCCCACTGCCGCCAAAAACGATGTTGCCATTGGGAATCAGGGTTGTGTTTCCCGACCCTCCGCTCATGATCAATGCGGTGGCAGGATCATCACCATCGATATCGCCAATCGTGAAAGGAATAGCTGCCGTCGCCTGGTTCCTTTGCGTCAACTGATTAGTGACGTCGCTGATGGTTGGATTCGAATTGTGCGGAGTCACCGTTACCGACAGATCCTTCGTAGCTGTAGCAGTGCCGTCACTCGCCGTGACTCGCACGCAGTAGGGTGAGCCGGCGGCATCATTGGCGCCGACGCTCAAATGCAGCAGCGTACTTTCATTGCCGCTAACCGTGGGCTCCGCAGCAGGATCAAAACTCAGCGCGGTAAAAGGATGTGTGCTCGAGGCCCCACAGTTTCCGGTGCCGCCGGCTAATGCAAAACTCAGCGTCTGACCTGGATCTGCATCGTTGAGACTCAGGGAAATCGTGCGGGCAATCGGATTGGCCTCACTTCCGGTTGGTTCGTCGACTGTACCTGCAGAAGTAATCCACAACGGATCAGAGTTCTGCTGCGTCACGTTTATCACCATGTCCCGGGTAACGTCTGTATAACCGTCGTTAGCGTTAACCCTGACGCAGTAAGGAGAACTGGCGCCATCATTCGCACCGACATTGAAAAGCAGATTCGTCGAAGTGTTGCCGCCGGTTGTTGGTGTAGTGGGAGGACTGAAAGAGAGACCGGTGAACGGGTGTGTGCTCGAAGCTCCGCAGTTGCCTGTTCCGCCGGCCAACGAGAACGTCAACGTTTGGCCGCTGTCCTGATCGCCAAGACTTTGATTCAGCGAGCGCTGGACAGGATCGGATTCGTTCCCGGTTGGCTCACCCACAGTGCCGCCGCTGGTGACCCACGATGGCGGTGCATCGACAACGAAATTGAAGGTGTCGCTGATTGTGTCGATCCCATCGAACACCGAGAGCGTTACTGTAGTTGTACCGAACTGATTCGAGGCCGGAGTGAGCAACACAGTCCGATTGTTACCTGAACCTCCGAAGGTAATGTTTGCATTGGGTAACAGAGTAGTGTTACTCGAGCTTCCCGAAAGCGCTAAAGACGCGGCGGCTGTTTCGCAGTCAAAAACATAGACGTCGTGCGGACCGCTGGGTGTATTAATCAAAGTCGACTTGTCGCCGTTGTCACTGATTACGGGAAGAAAATTGCGGTAATAAAATCCCGCCGTAAAAGATTCAAAGCAGGTGCCGCCAGCTGTCGAATTCGCATCGTAAAAATCCAGCGCCGGCGAATAGCCGCTGCCATTGGTGAACGAGGCGTCGAAGCGCATGTTGATCTGATAATCGATGCTGGGGGTTATCTGAACCATACCGCCCTGGCTGAACTGCAGTCCGAAATTGGTGGGAGGCAGCAGGAGGAGGGGAGAGCCGACCGCTCCACCAGGAGCCGCCCCCGAGTGGAGATTCGCGGTCATCGTGAATTTCGTGAAAACCTGTTGACCTGAGCTGGGATTGAAAGTGAATCCTGTCCATACCGCGATCCCGCCGGGGAGATTTGATTGTCCCGGTTGGAAGGTCAGAACTTCGCCGGGTGTATTCGTGAACGTGTTGCTAACAAAAGACAGCCTCACAAGATTGTTTGCCGGTCCCCAAAAAGTATTTGGATTCGAGCAATGAGAAGGCAGGGTAACGTTGGAAAAGTACCAGGTGTTTCCTCCCGCTCGTCCAATCTTTCCTATGTTGGTGGGATCGCCAGTCACAAAGGTCGCGCCAAAGGGCATATTTTGCGGAAACACCGGACCGGTATAAGTATTTGAAAAGTTAATTGCCCCAAGAGGTCCGGACGTTTCCTGACTCGCCTGTTGCGCTGCTGTGTGCGAGGCCGTTTTGTCTGTCTGCGGCTCAAAACTAAAGTTATGAGTGGCAGCCTGCTTACCACCGCTCTTGGCCAAACGAGCATGGACCATTTGGCTCTGTGCAATCTCCACCAGGACCGCGGCAGCCAATACCAGGCAAAACAGTAAAGCCACTCGGCGACGCAATGACCTAATGAGCGTAGGCTTAACAGCCGTCCTTGAAGTCTGCGATGCAAACGTTTCGCCGGGGGATCGGCGGACAAAATTGCGCAAGCCTGTGAGCCGCGAGATCACTGCAGGGGGAAATACTCGAATCATTTAGATTGACCTCAAAGTGTGGGAGTTCAGATCGGCGCGAATACGCATATGTTGCTGGTGCGTTACGGGCAGTCAGAGCAATGACTGCTGGGAGAACCGGGTTAAAGAAGAAGAGGAAAGCTGCTAAGTGGCCCCACTGCCCGGGCAAACTAAAAGGATTGGCAGTTCCAGAGCGACCTTCCGCGCGTTTGTGTGAGAGAACCTACACCCGGGATTCTGTTGCTGTCAACATAAGCCCCGGATTGGGCTTCCTGGGACCGCACTCATCTTGCGTGCTTGAACCTATCCCCGGGTTCAACTTGGAACGAAAAGACATTAGCCGCGGATAAACGCGGATGACACGGATCTGAACTGTCCCATTCTGATCCGCGCTCATCCACGTCAATCCGCGGCTAGTTCTTGTCTTGACTGCCGACTGCTGCCGTCTGCCTACTGGCTTCCGCACTCGCTGTTATTGCGCGTCACAACCGCACTGAAGCGGCGCTGGTATTCCGCCGAGGTGATGAACGAGCACACCATCCCGCGATAGTTATTTCCAGCGCCGTCATTCAAGACGTTTAGCCAGAAGTCATAGCCCGCAGCATCAGGATTGCGTCCCAGATAGCCGTAGTATTCCATCAACACAAACGCCGAGTTGTATTGCGTCTGCTTGAACTCGCTGCCTTCTACGAGACTTCGTAACACCAGACTGCGGCTCTCGGTTGCGCTTCCGCTTGCGTTCGCAGCGCTGTTATAGAGCGCGATGAGCTCGGCGCGCCGGGTACTGAAATCAATGCCCGAAGATTGTTGCGCAGTCCGCAGCAGCGTATCCACAAATGTCTCCGCATTCAGGGTCAGCGGATATCGAGTAGTGAACTCGGTTCGAGCAACGAAGCTCGCCGCAAAGGCTGCCTTGTCTGTTTCCAGATGCGGTCCGCCTACCACCGCCCTTCTATCGACGGCGTACTCCGCATGATCAGGCCGCCGCCCCAATGCGCCTTCGTATACGTCATAGATGTACAATCCAGAATCCTGAAACTCCTGCGCGATGTAGAACGCACTCGCGATGCTGGTGCGTAGAGTCTTGACGCAGTCTCCATCGTTACCGCACGCGCGCAGTTGTCCGCTCCAGTAACCCAGACCGCCTTGCTCCGGTTCACGACCCAGGAAATCCAGATATTGTTGTCGAACAAAAAACTCCGGACTCTCCAAAGGATTCGCGTTCGGACTGATCGGCATGCCCGTAAACACCGCATCGGTCTTATCACCAACCAGCGAGAACGAACGGTTCGCGGGCGCGAACACGTAGTTCGCTCGCGATGGTGTTACAGTGAGAAACCTGCCCACTTCCAGATTATCCACTCTGTAAAACCCGCTGCTGTTCGTAATGGCTCGGATAGTATTGCTGCCATCCTGAACCGCAACGGTCGTACCGGCTACCGGCTGGCCTACGGCGTCAACTATCTGACCACTGATGCTCGCCGCGGCTGCACTCGGCCCTATTGCCGTGAACGAGCCATTGATGTCAGTGTCCCCGGGAGTACCTTCGTTAAAGGTAAAGCTTACCCAGGTCAAGGGCGAGGTCGATCCGGCGCCACCTACCACGTTGAATTTCAAATTAATCAATGTGCCCTGACCCGAAAGGTCGCTGGTATTGAACGCATTGAGTATCAGGTGACCGGGAGTCGACGTATTGGGAGTGACCAACCAGCCGCTGCTGAGTGTGCCGGTCGTGTCGAAGGGCGTGGCCTGCGGCGTCAGCACCGCCTGGTTGAAGCTGATGTCGAACGCATAAGCGCCAATGCCCTGACCAGTGGTAGGGCCGACAGTAACGGGAATTGTGCTGGG
>JAOAPY010000053.1 GCA_025463135.1 Acidobacteriota bacterium | reverse complement strand
GATGGCAAAGTCTTTGTCATCCCTATCGATGATGTCATTCGCATTCGCACCGGCGAGCGCGGTGAAGTTGCGCTTTAGCCGCGGATTGCGCGGATAGTCGCGGATTAAGAGTTAGGGCTGGGCAGATAGGAATTAGCCACAGGTGGACACAGATAAACACGAATCAGAAGATAAACCATCAAACCGCTTTAGACGTCTTTGCTATCCGCGACTATCCGCGTTAATCCGCGGCTAATTTCTGACTCCTGTTAGGACAGCTCGCTCAGCAATTCCTCAGCTACGTGCATCGGCCTCCCCTCAACCATGCGGGCAGCGCCAAACGACGTCACATCGAGATCGAGATTGTAGCCTTCTTCACCGTGCTGGCTTAGATCGAGGCCCTGGATTTCTTCCTCTTCGTTGACGCGAACGCCAATGATCAAGTCCACCAATTTGAGCAGCACGATGGTGCCGATTACGGCAAGAGCTATGGTGATGCCGACCGCGATCAATTGATTGACGATCTGTCCGGCGTGGCCATCGACCAACCCAACAGGCAGCGGATTACCCGACGCGTCTTTGAATACGGGGTTAATCAGCTTCGTCGCAAACACTCCCGTAAGA
The DNA here is from genome assembly GCA_025463135.1 of Acidobacteriota bacterium. GTDB lineage: Bacteria > Acidobacteriota > Blastocatellia > Pyrinomonadales > Pyrinomonadaceae > JAOAPY01. The sequence goes on along the minus strand of JAOAPY010000053.1, from coordinate 107,728 downwards.
ATTGCTCCCAGGGTGCCGCCGGTTCCATGGACGCCAAAGACATCCAGCGAGTCATCGTAACCCAGTCGCTTTTTCACTTCGGTTACCATCAAGAAGCAGGCGATACCGGCAATGAAACCAATGATCAGGCTGGACATGGGAGTAACGAATCCGGAAGCGGGAGTGATTGCTACCAGGCCACAGACCGCTCCCGAAATTCCGCCCAGCACGGTCGGCTTACCCTGCCGAAGCCATTCGATCATCAACCAGCCGAGCGTGGCGGCCGCCGCTGCGAAATGTGTTGCGGCAAAAGCGCTGGTCGCCAGTTGACCCGCCGCCAGCGCGCTGCCCGCATTGAAGCCGAACCATCCCACCCACAACAGGCAGGCGCCGATGAAGCTCAGGACCAGACTGTGCGGCGCCGTCATTGTCTTTGGATAACCCAGGCGCTTGCCGAGGTAAATTGCGCAGACCAGGGCTGAGACACCCGAGGCAACATGAACGACTGTGCCGCCGGCAAAGTCCAGCGCCGGAACGTGGCCGCCCAACGTCGCATTGAGGTAACCGCCCTTGCCCCATACCATGTGGGCCAGGGGAAAATAAATAAAGGTCGACCACAACACCGTGAACGCCAGCATGGCGCTGAACTTCATGCGCTCAGCAAAGGCTCCGGTAATCAGCGCTGGAGTGATGATGGCGAACATCAGTTGAAAGAGCATGAAGCTCTGCTGCGGGATGGTCGCAGCGTAATCGGCATTGGGTTCGCCGCCGACACCGCGCAACAACAGATAGCCAAACCCGCCAATGAACGAGTTACCTTCAGAAAACGCCAGGCTGTAACCATAAACCGCCCAAATTACACTGACGACCGCCATGAGGATAAAGCTCTGCATCATAGTTCCCAGTACATTCTTCTTGCGCACCAGTCCGCCGTAAAACAATGCCAGGCCTGGTCCGGTCATTAGCAGCACCAGTGCGGCGCAAACAAGTATCCACGCGTTGTCACCTGCTGATTGAGCGCTGCGCGTAGCAGTCTCAATCCTTGAAAGCCGATCCTCCAAGGACGGACTCGGCGTCTGGGCAACAACAACTACGGAACTAAAAACCGTGCAGAGCGGGACCGCCACTCCGCATAAGATTTTCTGCAGGGATTTCAAAGTTGATCTCTCCTTCAGCATCTTTAATCTCGACAGAGCTAAAATCTGCTTTTCCGTGACAACTCCTATGCCATCCGCGCCATCAGCATTAAAAGAATTCGCGCATGACGAAGCACCACGAAAGCAGCCGCGGTCGCACAGTTTGCTTCTACTCCGAGTTCGACCGCCTCTCTCAAAGAGAGGCGTTGGTTACAGAACCGGGAGCGGTACCACTCCCGGTTGTGTAGCTACTCACCTTGAGCTCTTTGGGGCGACACTTTTGTCGTTAGATTGGGCCGAAACTACGAAAGTGTTGGCACAGTCAGGTGCCCAGAGTACCGCAACCTCTGACAAGTCGGCCTGGGTTGAGTTTCCCCAGCCCGCGAAGTGGGCGAGAGCATAAAGCCTGGGGTGTCGCGCAGCGGAACCCCAGGACCCGCGACGCAAATTAATCTTTGAGCCCGCGAAGTGGGCGACAGGGAAACTTGTGAACGAAGTTCTGAATCTTACAAACTCTGTCGCCACTCCATGGGCTCGAATTCTTTCCTTCTTCTCCCAATTAACATTAGCCGGATTAATCCCTTCATAAAAACTCTTGTTTTGACTTTAATCAACTCGATCCCTACGATCACATCCTTCTTGAGTTGGTCATCGATCGTTAACAGGCCCGCTAATCGAGTTCTGAAAATTCCGGCGCTGACGGGTTGATATCTACCGTGCACGAAGACATCATATTTTCCAGCGTGAGTCAGACGGGCTTTGCATCAACGACGGGCTATTCACCTCTGATTACTTCCACTGACATGAAACCAGAACAGGCGGAAGCGCGAAAGCTCGCCACTTTTCTCGAGACCGGTCAGACCCTCGCGGGAACCTTCACTCTCAAAAGCGCAATATCACGGGTCCTGGAAACACTGGAACGTCATCACGGGATGATGCGTGGAGTCGTGATGTTACTCGATTCTGAAACTGATGAGCTGCGCATCACCGCATCTCATGGCCTGGATGAGCGCGGCGTGCGGCAGATCAAGTACCGCATTGGTGAAGGGATAACGGGTCGAGTCGTCGAGACCGGCAAGCCGGTCGTCGTGCCTCAGGTTAGCCGTGAACCGATGTTTCTCGACCGGCTGGGACTGAGAAAAACTGGGACCAGCCGCCAGGAGCTGACCTTCATTTGCGTTCCCATCCTGGTTAATCGCAAGCCAGTCGGCGCGCTCGGCGTCGACCTGCGCTATAAAGCCGATCGCGACTACGAACGAGCAACAAAATTCCTCTCAATTATTGCTTCGATGATCGCCCAGGCAATCAAGGTGGACCACCTGATTGAAAACGACAAACAGCGCCTGCTGGATGAGAACACGCATCTGAAGCAGGAGTTGCGAGAGCGTTACGATTTCAGTCATATCATCGGAAACTCCAATCCCCTGCGTCAGGTTTACGAGCAGGTCACCCAGGTAGCGCGAACGAACACGACAGTCCTGCTGCGCGGCGAATCCGGAACCGGTAAAGAGTTAATTGCGCACGCCATTCACTACAACTCTCTGCGAGCGAACAAACCTTTCATCAAGGTGAGTTGCGCCGCGCTGCCTGAAACGCTGATCGAATCGGAATTGTTCGGTTACGAGAAGGGTGCCTTTACCGGCGCGCAGACGCGCAAAAAAGGGAGGTTCGAACTGGCCGAAGGCGGGACGCTTTTTCTGGATGAGATCGGCGACCTCAACATCTCGACGCAGATCAAACTACTGCGCGTGCTGCAAGAGCGGGAATTCGAACGGCTGGGAGGCACCGACACCATCAAGATTAATGTGCGTCTGGTAGCCGCCACCAACAAAGACCTGGGGAAAGCGATCGCTGAAGGACAATTTCGTGAGGATCTCTATTACCGTCTGAATGTCTTTAGCATCTTTATGCCGCCGCTGCGCGAGCGCAAGTCGGACGTGCTGTTGCTCGCCGATCATTTTCTGGAAAAGTTCGCGCGGGAACACGGGAAGCAAATCAAACGAATCTCAACGACGGCGATCGACATGTTGGCAAGCTATCACTGGCCCGGCAATGTTCGTGAGCTGCAAAATATTATCGAGCGGGCAGTGTTGGTTTGCGAGACGGGAGTAATTCACGGACATCATCTCCCGCCAACGCTGCAGACCGCGGAAAAGTCGGGCACGATTACGCGGCTCTCGCTTGATCGCGCAGTCGGCGCCTATGAAAGCGATCTGATTCAGGATGCGTTGAAGACGACGCGCGGTAATCGCAAGCGAGCAGCACAAATGCTCGACACGACCGAACGTATCCTGGGATACAAAGTCAAAAAATACGGCATCGATTGCGACCGCTTCCGCTTTTGACACTACCATTTCCTTTTTGCGTTGAGAATCCGCTAATTCAATTCACTACCAGGCCTATGAGAAAGCGCGCGACTCCGGCGCCCAAAATCACCCACAACGCATTAGGCCGAAAGCGTATCAGCACGATGACAGCCCCAATCGCGATGATTAATCCCACCCACGTATGAATGCCTGAGCGGCCAAGACTCAAAGCCGCGGCCACCAGCAAGCCAACCACCGCCGGCGCAACACCACGCAAAAACGACTGCACGATTTCGTTGTGGCGAAAGCGGCGCAGCGACGACCCTGCCGCGATCGTCATAAGGAAAGAGGGAAGAAAAATACTGATCGTGGCCACCAGTGCACCCACAGTTCCGGCCACGCGGTAACCGATAAAGGTGGCCGAAATCAACACCGGTCCGGGCGTAATCTGACCCAGGGCCGTAGCGTCGGCAAACTCCTGATGGGTGACCCAATGATTCGTATTGACCACCTCCGCTTCGATCAATGGAATCATGACAAAGCCACCACCAAAGGTGATGGCCCCGATGCGCAGAAAAATCGTTGAAAGGATCAAAAGCAAACCCAACTTTGTCAGCAAAGCGGTGGGCAATCCCAGGACAGCAAGCGATCCCGGTGTCTTCCTCGGCGGAACAGCATCAGAACTGTCATGATCAGGTTTGCCGTTTTCTTCTTCGTCAGCTTTTCTGGCGGCCATAGCGGCCCGTTCCACACGCTCGTCCGCGAGTGCCCGCATCAGATAGCCGCCCACAAAATTCCTGGGTTCCGTCCGTTGGCGCCGGGCCCGAATTAGACGCGAGGCAATACGCCTGCGTCTGCGAGATGTAAGCCCGCGATAGAGACGTAGCTTCTGTAGTTGCTTTTCCGCGAACGAGTCGATGAAGATGCCTACGACTCCGGCGGCCAGCACGACCTCAATTACGGTCGCGCCAAATAACGCCACAATCAGGAAGGACAGGCCCGCGATAACCCACTGCCAGGACTTGTTCAGCGTATTCCGTCCAATGCGCCACGCGGTGATGACAATGAGGGCCACCACCGCAGCGTTCAGTCCATGAAAGAGCCGATCGGTATCGGGAAGATACCTCAGGTGGCGATACAAAATCGCCAGGACTATCATCATTAACATCGAAGGCAGAATAAAGCCCGCCATGGCCGCTGATGCACCACGCCAGCCTCTTAACTTCAGTCCAATATAGGTCGCGGCGTTGCCGGCGCTGGTCCCGGGAAGACTCTGCGCCAAAGCAAAGGCTTCGGCGAACTCGGAATCGGTGAGCCAGCCTCGCTTGAATACAGTTAAGGTTCTGATTTGCGCGATCACGGCCAGGCCGCCGCCAAAACCGACGGTGCCTATTTTGAGGAATGATAAGAAGAGACCGCCCAGAGTGGCGGTGCGCGAGATGCGCACTAACTGCCGGCGGCCCTGGCGAACCCGCGTTCGCATGTTGCGCGCGCGGGCCTTGATTCTACCGGACCGTCTTGCGGTAACGTCCACTAAAAGTCTCTCCTATCCGATTCGCGCGAGAAGCAAGACGGCATAGAAGAGAGTGTAGGGCAGATCGATCGAGCTATCAAAAGGACCGCAAGTAGTGTAAGGCAAACTTAGTTTGCGTACGTCGCCAAGCCACAACCTCATGCCAAAAAAAAGGCCAAAGGATTCACTTCAGCCTTCAGCCTTCAGCCTTTGTTTTCTTTACTTCGGACCGAGCCAACTCAAACTGCCGCTGACGTCCGTCGTATTGCCCGAGATGAGATTGTTCTGCAGGGAAAAGACGGCGGCATTTGCTCCCACCGAAACACCAACTACATTGCCGTTAATTGTCGATCGCGTCAGGCGCGTGGTTGAAAAGCCGTTCGTGGCACTTGCTTGAATGCCCACCGTGTTGTGATTGAACTGGCAATTATCAATCAGGGCTTCGGCGCTTTGACCGCTCACTGTGGATCGGACCTGCACGGCGCGGCTGTTACTGTTGGCGATAACCGTGTTGCGAATATCGGCCGAGACTTTTGAACCTATTGCGATGCCGATTTCATTGCGTTCGATGGTGCAGTTATCGATCGTCGCTTTCAGCATGCCTTCGCTCTGCGGACCAATCAGACCAATGCCGAACGTGCTGTCGCGGATGGTCGAATCGTGTACGAAGATCTGTCCGACCGTAACGCTGACGTTGATGGCATTGTCGAATCCACTGATCGTACAGCCGTCAATGGAGAGGTTGCCGCCCTTGAACTCGTTGATGCCGATCGATTGTGGCGACAGGTTTCCCTTCAACGTCAGATTGCGCAGTGTGTACGCATCAGTCTGGGCCGCGCCGTTGATGAAGATGGCATCGCCCAGAGTCGAGGCTATGCCGGCATTGACGCCGGGCGCGGCGGCGACGGTAACGGACTTTGTGATTTGGAATTTGTCATAATCGCCACTCTCCGTGATTACGACTTCACCGCCAGTGTCTACCACGGTGAGTGCTTTTGTGACGGTTCTGCACTGCGCGCTTTGCGTGCACAGATTGGCATCGTTGCCGCTGGCCGCGACAAAGACACGACTCGTCTGCGCGCCGGCGAATATTGCTGTGAAGATTATCAACGCAAGTGAAGCCGGAATAAATCTCGATTTAGCTGCCATGTGTTTTGTTTGCTCTCCTTCAAGAGTCATAGAGGTTCCTCGAGGACGACATGAAATTTCACGGGGCTCAAGACGGCAGACTTAATACCCTATAACTTGATTCCAGTCGCTACCCATTCGTGTAGTAAAAAGAATCTTGTAGGGGTAAAACTTTGCCGCACAAGCGCAAAGTAAGAACGAGACTCAGGAAGAAGTTGAGGGTGTGAAAAACAGGAGAGATTATTCGGGGTTCAGCATGAACATGAGTGAATTACCCTGGGCGCTCCATCCGTCTTTTGTGTGAACGATGGGCAAGTCAATCATCTCGATGGAATTGCTGCCGTCAATCCAGGAAACCTCTTCGCACCGCAGCAGATAGTGCTCGACACCGGTGAAGACACTGCGCCAGTAAAGCCCGCAGAGGGTCTTGTAGACGATGCCGCCGACTTCGATATAGACCCGGTTCCCTTTCAGAATGCGGTAATTGATCAGGCCCAGCAGGTGTAAGAGGCGACCGTGTTCACGCGCGCTCGGAGTGGCGGGATCGAACTGGTTAAGCTGTGGCAGCAGGTAACCTTTTTGTGGAGGCGTGTTGTCAACGTTGCGCCATGCACCTGCGTCATAGCGAATGGTTCGTTGTCCCTGCCCTTTGTCCTTCATGGTGCCACTCTTCCGACAGGTTCGGCTACGGGCCTTCGAGGCGTGACTGTAAAACGTTGGCGTAAGAATATTACTAAATGAATCATTCAGCAATGTTTTACAGTGGGAGGGTCTTTGGTCTTTGGTCTTCGCTCTTTGCCCTTCGCCCTTCGCCCTTCCCGCTTTGCCGCAAAAAAAGGGCCACAATGGATTTCACCACTGTGGCCCGTCTAAAATCAAAACTAACAGACTAATAACGTCGACGTCGATCGCGAAGCTTATACGTGTACAGGGCCGAGCTACCCAAACCCACCAACGACCCGATACCCGCACCTCGTCGTCCGCCGAGTAAACCACCGACAGCAGCGCCGCCGCCAGTGCCAATCGCCATCGACAGCGCGTCCCGATGACGTTGCCAGAAAGATCGCCGATTATTATAGGCGTAATACGGCCGCCTGGTTGCATAACTGCGATACACAGTCCTTGTGTACCGCCGATTCTGTCGATGACCATACCCGACGTACGATCGACGATGACGCTTGCAGGCCATTGCCGGCAAGGCTGAGCCCGCAAACAATACGACGCAGATCAATAGAACCAACAATCGTTTCACGATGTACCTCCTGCTGATCTCTGATTTGTAAGTCGGGAGAGTTCTCGTGAAAAATTCTACCACTGCTGTCAAGACGGTGGAGGTCGGCGGCGGTTTGTATCTGGAATACCCGTAGCCCAAGACTTGATGCAAATGAGTAAAGTTTTGAATCGCACTTTCTTTGCGTGCTTTGCGTCTTGGCGGGAAATTCCTTGTCGCCCTTGAAGAGCCTCCCGCAAAAACGCAAAGCACGCAAAGGAATCTTGTCGCAACCTCCGTATCGGGAATGACAGACAATTCCTGACTGAGAAATCTCAAGATCAAAGATCAAACACCCCTCTTCCCGTATACTTTCCGCATGCGCATTTCGAAATTCATTACGCTTCAATGTGTTCTCTGCGTTGTGAGTTGATGCCTTGGCCGGCGCTAAAGATAGCTCAAAGTCAGCGGCGGTGGTCCTTAATCCTTCAATCAAGGAGGCGGCGCGCCCGAATTGATCCAATTCAAAATTTCCGTCGCATCATTGATGCCATCACCAGGCGTATCCGTATCTGTGACTGTCAGGTCGGGTCCGCCTCTAGGCATACGACAACCTGCGCTATTACAAATCGCGCCCGTGGTGATCCGTTGGTACAAGAGGCTGGAGCCGGTATTGCTTGGCACGATGTATCTGGATACACCATCCCTCGCAATTGCCGTCGTGATGCTGGTATAGACAGCGGCCGCGTTTCCTCCCACTGAAAAATTCGCATTACCTACAGAGGAATGGCAACCTGAGCAGTTGTTAACAAGTATAGGGTAGATTTCGTTTGTAAATAACGACGTAGGCGTGCTACCGGGTTGGAAGAAGAGACCGCATTGTGAACTTCCCAGCGCCGACCAGCCCGTAAAAGTCTGACCATAAAGCTGCAGGAACCCGGGCATGCTTGGATTCAGACTGGTCCAGAAAATATCGTTGGTCCGTTTGGCGTGCGGCATGATCTTCTGCGAGCACACCCTGGTCTGCACCGTCCCGATCTGTGCCTGGAACTCAACCTTGCTCGTGTAGGGCGGTGCGCTGAACGGTTGGGCCACGTGGCAAGTGCGACACGCGCGCGCGAAAACGTCACGATAGAAGCGATGACTGTCAGAGGCTGGATTGCTGCCGTCCCAGTTAGGGATGACCGCATCCTCTTGCTGCGTAGCCTGCGCCGCGGGACTGATAGTGTCGATCAATTCGACTATGGCCGCTCCGTTAGCGCCGTTTCCGATCGCTACTGTCCTGACGATATCCCGGTTGAGGTTTTTGAAATTGGTCTGCTGATCAACCTTGCTCCTGCCGGCCGGGAAGTTGTAGAGGTGTAAATCAAACGGCAGAAAGTTTGACGTCATGCTCATGATATCGTTGCGACTGGTAAAGGCGCCTTTCTGTGGTCCACCGGGATCGAGAGGATCCGCGGGCACGCTCGCTACCTGCCCCCCATGGCAAATCACGCATAATTGCGGTACCGGCCGTGCGCCAAAGTTATCGAGGTCCGCCTGCTTGACGGTCGGTCCAGTTGCATCCACATACACGTAAAACTTGACCACGCGGTTGTTGTCAGGAAACTCGTTGGGATCGGCGGGTGCATTCTCAACCCGCGAGAATTCCATCGCCACGGTGGCGTTGGCGCCTACGCCGTCCCGAGCATTGTCTGCATCCACTTGATCCGGGTTATTAGCAGGCGGCTGACCGTAATTAGTCACATAACAGGCCACGTCAAACGCCCCATCGGTTCCGACATTACGCCGGCAGTGCATATCGCGGCCAAAACCAAGATCTCCGGAATTGGCATATTGCGCGTCCCACTCAACCTCGGTGGGATTAAAGGGCTGCCCAAATCTGTTCTTCGACTTAAACAAATTAAAGTTGGCACGCAGCGTACGTGGATCGGATTGCGCATAGTAGTCGGTTGCACCCTGCACTACGCTGTTGGCAACGGTCGGGTTGGTAGCGGTCAGTTCCGTGATGTTGCTCGACTGAAGATAGAAGCCCTGGAGAAACTCTCGACCTCCGGACAGCGGCGGTACACTCAGCGCTCTAAGCGTGACGCGCGATCCGCAGGGTCCGGTTGGTACTCCATTAGTTTCCGAATAGTAAGTGCCGTCGGCGTTCGCCGGCGGCAACTGGCCGGAGGAAACCTGGGGTCCTCCGGTGTTCACGACGAACACACCCGCAGGTATGTTGCCGGGCGAGCCATCAGCCCTGACACCGGAAATAATAGGAGTGAGCACGATATTGGTGGTGTTCGGCAGATTGTAAATCACGTTGCTCTTTGAAGAGTCCACCGTCAGTGTGCGAACCTGGATCACGGTGGGATTAACCACCGATGGAGGCAGCGTGACCTCAACATTGAATGGCAAAGTAAAGTTTGCCAGCGGATCAACTTCGACGGCGACACAGGATTGACCTGTCTTCAAGATGTCGGAATTCATGGTGGAGAAATGTTTGATCTTCTTCACATACGCCGCGCTCGCGCCGGAACCTGTAAGCGTGGCTACGCCGTCCTGCCGCCACACACCCTTTTGTTCGTCATAAAAAAGAAATGGAATGGTCGGCGGTGGCGTCGCATGACCGGCAAGTTGCGTCGCATCTACAGGAATCGTCATGTTTGCCTGCATGCCGGACTTGAGATTGAAACGTGTATTTCCCGATCTAATCTCTACACTGCCGGCGCCGAAACTCTCCATACTGCGGGGCTTGCCGTTTCCATCCAACGCGGAATAGTCCCCCGGCATCTGGTCTCCGGCGCTGAGGTCAACCGTTGAGAGAGCAACCTCAACATTGCCCGCGGGCGCGAGTTTCGTGGATGGATTCTCGAGGGCATTCGCCGGAATTTCGATTTGAATGCCGTCTGAGCAGGGAACGTTTTCATTCGTGTCGTAATTGTCGTCTTTACCAGGTCTATAGCTGGTCAGTTGAGCAAAATGCCGCGGCAGCGACAAATCAGTTCGCGACAGCAAACGCATGACACCCTGAATGGCTTTAGGCTGGCGACGACCTGCTTCCGCAAGTGGAAGCACGTTGCCTCTGCCGTCCTGCCACTCAAACAGACCTTGTCCGAGGTAACTCTTCCAGTCAATTTTGCTTGTTACGGAGCCCAGACAGTCTTTCTGAGTGCGCTTCTGACGCAGGGTGATCGGCTTGGTGGGATCGATTGTAAAAACCTGGGCCGGTCTCAGCATCCAACGTCCACCTATGATTGACCCGGTATAGACGAACGAGATTGTACCGTAAGCCGGGTTCGGAGCACCGCCGGGATTGCTGCGAATCGTCATAACATACTTGTCGTCGACGGGAACTTCGAAATTGAATCGCCCACTGCTGTTGGCATTGGTAATTCGTCCGTTGACTTCAATCAATGCTCCCGCTACTCCCATTCCGCCTGGCTCTACCACTGTGCCGCTGAACGGCACACCGCCCGACTTAGCGGTAACGGCGAATGCACTGCGCGTGTAGCCGCCGCGGTTGTCGCTTACCAGCACTGTGATCGGGAAACTGCCGCTACGCGTCGGCACAGTCCAGGAGACTTCCGAGTCGGTAGTTGGTCCAACGATGGTCCCATCCGGCAACATCCAACGGTATTCCAGCTTGTCGCCTTCGGGATCTTCGGCTACAGCCTTTAGCTTAATCGTGCTGCCTGGGGCCGCCAGTTGCACCGCTTTGCCGCCGCTGATTGCGGACATCAGACGAATTCTCGGCTTGTTGTTGCGAAATTGAAAATCAATTGGATAGGCGCGTCCGGATTGAAGCTGTAATTTGCGGATACCTCGATCCAGCTTCTCGCTATCGATAGCCGCGCTCAAACTGAAATCTTTGTCGAGCGGAACTGCCGGCATGATGTACTCACCAAAATTGTTGATGTAAGCCTCATGCGTCGTACCGCCGGCGACGGTGAGTTTCACCCGACCGTATGAATTGACTCCGAGGAACGGCTCGAAACCGCGTGGATTGCTACCGTCACCGAGGGTAATCTCACCATAGACCGCGGCAGTTTTTGAACGCGGCAGGGGCAAGCGCAGCGTGCCGTAATATTTGGAGGTTCTTAAGAGTCTGAATTCATCCGTTGAACAAAAACGCGGAAAGCCATCTGCTTCGACGCATAGAGTAAAGGTCCCGGTTTGATCAGTCTTGATCGCAAAACGGCCGCTCAAGTCCGTGGGTGAAGACGCGATCACCTTAGTCAGATCGTTGAAAGGCACAAGAAACACTTTGGCATTAGGCAGAGCAATCTCTTTGATTTTTTGTTCCCCGCCCGTGACGACGGCAGCTACGAAACCGCGCACAAAAAGATTCTGACCCTTTACCTGGGCCTCGCTCGCCCGGGGATGAAAGACGAGCCAGGCGCAAACGCCAAGGAGTATTCCGACCACGATTAGCTTTAGCCTTAAACTATTCATAATAATCTCCTGCATCAATGCCGACAGTTGTGATCCTCGAGCCAACGGTCACCCAAGCTCCATTGCCCTCTGTGCCCCTCGAGTGAATTCATCCCTTGCAGTGCGCACCGAATGACGTATCCGGAGCGTCGCCTTAGTGCCGAGCTTGAGTCGCGGAACAGGGGAACAGCAGAACAGGAATTTCTATTGAGGCAAAGCCTTCCGATGAACTGGAAGTTAGCTTGAGACCTTTGCTTGCTCTACGCTTGTGGTGCGTCGCTTGAGTTCCGCCCTAGCAGTGAGTTGGGCTTTGTCTTTGAGTGCTGCAACTGTGCTGATGGCAACTGTCGTACCATGAAGTGAAGTGCAAAAGGATTCCAAGTCTGTAGATTCCGGCGCCGGTGGGCCGACCGTATGTGTCTGCTGGTCTACACCAAGTGGAGACAATCAAGGACGATTCACTTTCGATTAGTGAGCGGACTTGTCCGCTTGTATTCTCCTCCGTTTAAGAAGCGGACTCGTCCGCTTGCGTACGTTCTCTTCCGTTTAGAAAGCGACTTGTCCATGAGAAGGTTAGATGGTCCGAAGCGGCACTTTCTTGTCGATGATTAACGTGAGCCGGGGTAGTGCAGGACGAGTATGCGTGGGTGCCGGATCAGAAGGTCGCGAGGGCCGGCATCGACGATTCTAAAGCCAGCGGGATTTGAGAGCTTGATCAACTGCAACGCGATGTCGTTCCTGAAGCCTAAAAATAACCGGAATAAGAGAGACCTCCCGCCTTAAGCAGACTTTACTCAACTCTTTTCGTGGCGGTAATCCGACCGAGCCAAGTTGGTGTTTTTTGGCTCATTTCTATATCAAGAGAGCTGTATGGCAACACACGGATTTCTCTTTGTGGGAATGGAATCTTGATATTCGCCTCGCGGAATCTAATCAGGAGGAGTTCGTAGATCTCGCTCATAACGTTTCTTATACCGTTTTCGGGATCTCCAATGAAAAACCTGAGTTGGAAGTGTACAGTTGAATCGCCAAACCCTAGGACGAGAACTCTGGGCGGTGGCTCCTGCAAGACCCTTGCTACTCGTACGGTCACTTCTTTCATAGTGTCTTTCACCTGACCGACATTGCAATCGTAAGAAACGCCAACGTCGAGTTTTAACCTTATCCGTCGTGAATACTGAGTCCAATTTGTAATAGTCTTGTTGATAAGCTCGGAATTGGGTACCAAGAATCGTATGTCGTTTCGGTCCTCAAGTACCAAGTAACGCATAGTCATGCTTCTCACAATCCCGAATCGTTCCTTGTCAAGGGCTATGACATCGTTCGTCTTGATACTCTTGTCCCAAAGAAGCAGGATACCCGCGGCCATGTTTGCCAATAGATCCTTGAGCGCTATGGAGACACCAGCGGCAACCAGACCTGAGAAGAGACTCAATTTTCCGATCTCAGCGCCGGCGAGTATCAATCCGATGAAAAATGCTAAAGCCATGGAGATTACAAGGATAGCTCGGCTTATGGCTTCTTCTTGTAATCCCTCTTCTCGAATACCAGCCTTTATCCTGTCTCTATGTATGATTTCGAAAATCTTCCCATAATAATTCAGCACAATGAAGCCATTAAAAAAAAAGAACGCCCATTTCAGAAGCATTGATAGTTTCAGGCCACTGCCTTTTTCACCTCCACCAAATTTCGTGAACTCGTCGAGCTTTTCGATGAAGCCCGTGACGCCCTTCAGCTCACCTTTATATAGGTAATGTAATAATGCAGTTCCAACAAGCAGTGGAAATGCGATGATCTTGATCGAGGTTGGGAACGTGGAGCGCCAGAGAATTGCACATGTTGTGAACGTCCAAGTTACATAAGCTACCTGCAGAAGAACTTTGGGAAACCTCTCGGTAGACGGGTAATAAATGTAAGCGAGGCAGGCAAAACACAGAACGCTCAATGTGAACGCCATGCCAAAATTTACATAGCCGAGATCTGCTTTTTTATGATCTTCTGACCGAAGCGGATACCTAGCAACAAAATGCCAAAGCACATAGGCCACGGCCAAGAGGAATGTCAGGTGCCAAGGGAACAGGTGCATCATACACTTAGTCTTTTTTGAATTTTTTCTTTACTCTTTCCTTCACAACGGCTAGAGCCTTTAGGTCATCAGCACTGCCACCCTGATAGATGATTTGATTGGCAAGGTCTAATAACTTTGATGAACTGCGCTGAAGCACTTCCGCAATGCGTTCTCCCTTGATAAGGAATCCCGAATCTCCGTCCCCCACCATATCTAAGAAAGCCTTTCGAGTGATTATGCTGCTTCGACTCCCTCCCCAAGGTTGACCTCGGGGGCAATCGATCAAAGTGTACTTGGGGTTCTTGCTAAGTATTTCAATTTGTTTGGTAAGCCAATTCACATACTCTTTTTCCGTCTGCTTTCTCCTCTCGGGAGGCGAGTCAGTTTCCTTAATTAAGGCGATGTATCTCTTAATCGTGACGCCCTCATTTTGCATTTGCGTCAACTTAGAATTGTACTCATCGATCGACGACATCTTGTCTTCATCCAGATCTTTTGGCTCCTCATCCTTGGGAGTACCAAGAGAGGCTGCTCCCATGAAGATGACTATCCGGCTTTCCTTATCATCTTTGATTACATCCTCGAACATCTTGCTTGCCGCCCGCCGTACCTGCTCTCTGCTCTCAAGAGAGCTAATCCTTGGCTCAAGGTTTTCCTCAAGAAACCCTTCGAGATCTTCCGCGCCCTTTTCAATTGTCGAAGTGATTTGTCTTAACGTAATGCTTACATTGCGTTCAAAGAATACATCTTTCGCCAATGCGACCAATAGAATAGCAACGGCGACGATGAAAGGAATCCAAAGCGGATTCCCATTCAGGCTGTCGAACCCAGGCTTAAAGAACAAAACAATTAGGATGAGAAACATTGAATACCCGACAAGATAAAGGCCGCGGAGCAACTGATAGCGAATGGTCATTTGTCGGGCACTCGTCAGCCATTGGTTTAATGCCTTCCGCTCTAGTTTCGACAGTTGACCGTCGTTTGATGCCCGCTCAAGAGCCCGCCGAAGATCTCGGCCCAAAAGCATGATTTGTGCCCGGGCTGCTTTGGCTTCCTGCGAGAATCGCGAAGGCCGTTTGTTATACCAGTCCTCGCCGTCCAGATACTGAGCTAGAGCTGCGCGGTCGGTTCTGCCCAACCGTTTGCCACGAGCTGCTACCTCGATAGCGTTCCGAAAGAGGTAGCCGAGCTGTCGTGTTCGCTCTCCCTTGAGACTGTCGTCCGGAGTCTGGGGGTGAGTAAGATTAGTAACCATGAGAAGTCTCCTCAGATGAGTTCGAAAAGGCTTTTGTTGGGCTGACGGAAGGCAGGTCAGCACATTGGGCGAAAAGAGGTGCCCGAAGTTGAGGTTACAGCCAACGTAAGACTTTGCCGCGGCACCGGGACTCTATTGTAGTACTCATGATGGAGTCAAGGAAAAAGAGCTCGATTGAATGGCGGAAGCTCTCTCGCGAGATTCATTGCGTAACTCAGCTAACAGCGGCGGCGGATTCCGATCTTGTCGCGCATCACCATTATTTTGGGTTTACACTGCGGTGAGCTAATGTAGGCGGCAGGGTTGAGCGGCGGCCCCTGCACTAATAACTCGCGATCGCCTTCAGCAATTGCTTCGCGAGTATGGGGTCCATGGACTTGACGATGTTGTATTCCTGCGTGGCGGCTTCTTTGTTGCCGAGACCGACGTAGGCGAGGCCGAGGTTCGTGTGGGCGTCGGGGCTGTTGGGATTGAACTCGGAGCGCTTCAACAAACAGCCCCAGACGATTGTAATAGTAGCCCATGGCGTCGTAAGCATTCGCGACAGCGGGCAAAAACTCTGCGTCTCTGCATCTTAGCGGGAACTTTTTTAAGGCATACTGACTTTCCCGCAAAGATGCAAAGGAGCAAAGAAAGTGAGTGCAACTCCCGCCAAGCAACTGATTTACTGCCTCACTGCTTCTGCTCATCGAGCAAGACTTCATAGTGTTTGACGGTTGACTCGAGCTCGAATCAAAGCGGCGTTGACATTGGGAGCTTGAAGGCAGGACAGATTGGCGGAATTGTGGCGGATGTCAATGGAGCGATGGTGCCTAACGCACTGGTCACAGTTGTCAATACGCAATCAAACGTTAGCTTGACTACGCGATCGGATGCAGAGGGCAAGTGGGTTGTTTCCGGAGTTGCACCGGGCCCAGTCAGGGTGACGGTTGACTCGCAAGGATTCAAGAAAGTGCAACAGGAGTTTGCTATAACGTTAACGCAACCTGTTCGGCTGGGGACTACACTCGAGCCGGGAAACATAAGTGAGACAGTGACGGTTCAATCAAATTCCGCTGAATTGTTCACCCTGAATTCGGGGAGGGCGGACCAGGCGCGCAAGAACCAGGCTGCCCAGAACAACGCGCCATCACAGAATGTTTTCAATCTGCAGCGCCGCGTGGCCGGCATCCTTCCCGTGCACGTAGACGTTCCGCGCAGCGGCAAGTCTTATCGCTTCGTACGCCCGCTGGTGTTGGACGAAGAAACGAGGATTACGTTTCAATACAAGTCGCGGTAGATTGGGCGAATCCGGTAATTCTAATTCTCACCCGGTTTTCACCGCGTGATGGCGCGGTAAATTGCACTCGTAAGAGCGAATTAAGGTTGACTGTGATTACTCGGTGAAACGGCAACAATATACATGACACATCAAGTGATGTCCCCAGTATGTTATTGCCGGTTGAAGCCTGGTGAGAATGAAATGAGTCAGAAAACCAACGCAGTTCGCTTATTGGATCAGCTGGGAGTTAGCTATGAGCTGCGCGCTTACGAAGTCGATCCGGACGACCTGACGGCCGCAGCGGTTGCAGCCAAAATCGATTTACCAGTCGAACAGGTTTTCAAGACCCTGGTCGCGCGCGGTGATCGCCATGGCGTCTGCTTCGCTGTGATTTCCGGTGATACCGAACTGGATCTCAAAGCGCTGGCTGCTGCTTCCGGCAATCGCAAGATTCAGCTGGTTCCGGTGAGAGAATTGCAAGATCTAACTGGCTATATCCGCGGCGGCGTCACGGCGCTGGCCGGCAAAAAAGATTTTGTCGTGTACGTTGACGAAACCGTCGAACTGTTTGAAACCGTTTCGATCTCCGCGGGAATTCGCGGACTGCAGATTCTCATCTCACCGGCGGATTATTTGCGAGCGACCGGCGCGACGATTGCGGCCATCGCCACTAGTAAGGGGTTGGTAAAAGAAACTTGAACAAGTCATGCCCAAAGGCTGACACTTATCTTTCCGGAACTCTTAGGCCCGGAGGTCCGGAATTCAATAGCCATGTCCTTCATTTCTTTGGACCAGCAGTCAGGCCTTCGAGTTCCTCGGGTGTTTTGGGCCAATCCTTCTTTAGCAATCGTGAAAGCGAGCGATCCGCGAGCAGCTTGCCCGCCGTCTGGCAGCTTGGACAATAATCAGTTTCGTTTGACGCGTAGCGAATGCGTTGAATCTTCGCGCCACAACGTGGGCACGGCTGTTGGTAGCGACCGTGAACCGCCATCTCCTGACGAAAGGCCGTAACCTTTTCAGGAAAACCTCCCGCGGCTTCCTGCCGCAGAACATCAACCCACTTTGTCAGTGTCGTCCGAGCGGCGTCGAAGAGACGTTCGATTTGCTCGGCATCAAGTTTTTGCGTTAACGCCACTGGTGACAATCGTGCCGCGAAAAGTATCTCGTCCGAGTAGGCATTTCCGATACCGCTGAATAAGCGTGGGTCGGTGAGTGCACGTTTCAACGTATGGTTAGCTGATTGGAGTACAGTCTTGAAGCCCTCGAGATCAGTTGCAAAAATTTCCAGCCCTCCGGGATCGAGCCGTGCAAGGCCGGCATCGCCCTCCACCAGATGTAAAGAAGCGCGCCGCTGAGTGCCGGCTTCTGTTAGAGATAGCGTTCCGTTGCCAAATTGAAAGGCAGCGAGGCCGCGGTTCTTCGGAGACTTTGAAAGTTTGAAGGGAACAGCCTTGTGTCCGGAAGCCGAGCCCGCTTCATGCCAGTGCAGGCGGCCTGCAATCATCAGATGCAATACGAGCCAGAGATTGTCTGCGAAGCCTACACAAATGCGTTTACCCAGGCGTCGTAACTCGACGACCTTTTTGCCTTTCACGCTGGTGATTGGTGGAACCGCCGTGCGCAAAAGAAAAGGCGAGGCGATCTGCACGCGCTGGAGAGTCTCTCCCTCGAGCCGCTGCTCCAGCGCTTTGAGGTAGACAACGATGTCCGGCAATTCAGGCATGGGTTCGGAAGGTTAACGCGCCCAGGGCGAGCTAACAAGGCAGCCTGCGTTCGGCAGCCTGGGACCGCACGCATCCTGCGTGCTTGGTTTTGTCAATAGCCTGCTGCATCGCAGGGATCCGCTTCCGCAGCTCATGCGCGCAGGATGCGTGCGGTCCCAGGTCCACCCGCTTTCGGCTACAGAGACCCGCTTTGGTGGAAAACTCTGTCTGCCAAAGGCAAACCGCATCAGTTTGCCAGCCAATTCGAGGCCCCGCACGTGGCCCCCGGATTGCTAAATCATTCCATCATGACAAACACTGACGTCTATCCCCTTTGGCAAAGTCAGCAGCCTCAGCCCACGGCTAAGGCCGAGCCAATTGCCCTTCCGGATCAAACTCTGGCACGCGCCGCTGCAGAAGGCGACATGAAAGCCTTTGAAGAGTTGTACCGTCGCCACAATCGGCGCGTTTATTCGGTGTGCCTGCGCATGACGAAAAATGTGTCCGAGGCTGAAGACCTGACTCAGGATGCCTTTATCCAAATCTTTCGCAAGATTAGCACCTTCCGTGGTGACTCGGCGTTCACCACCTGGTTGCACCGGCTTACCGTAAACCAGGTTCTGATGCACTTTCGGAAGCGCAGTGTGAAGCTGGAGCACACAACGGAAGAAGGTGAGACCCCCGTACAGGTTGTGCGCGGTACGGAAGATCCTAATCGCATGCCGGTGCTGGATCGGATCAGTTTGGATAGCGCCATCGGACAGTTGCCCCCGGGCTATCGCTCAGTTTTTATCTTGCATGATGTCGAAGGACACGATCATGAAGAGATAGCCAGGATGCTGGGCGTTGCCGTGGGTACTTCAAAATCCCAACTCCACAAAGCACGTATGAAGTTGCGCGGCATCCTTAGGAAGAAAGCGAAATAATATTAACTTGTCCGCTGGTTCAACCTCGCGGCCTGACAGCCAGGCCATGGCTTAGCCCAAACGCAGCAACGCCTCTCCATTTCTGAAGAGACGTTGGCTGCTATGGACGCTCCAGTGTTTCCACCGGGGCCCCTTAAGAGGTCGGGACATTCCGTCCCTCCCTCAATTTTTTGTGTAACGAAAGTCTGAGAGCTTTCAGACCGTTCTACGGCCACTGACCAGATTGATCACGAGGACAATCGCAGCCACGACCAGAAGAAGATGAATGAGCCCACCGCCGATGTGCCCGATCAGACCCAACAGCCATAGGACCAGCAGAATCACAAGAATCGTCCACAACATATTCAAAGTCCCCCTATCGAAATTTAGCGTAAACTTGCTAAAAGCAGTTGATAAGGTAATGGCAATGCTCATGCCAGCGCGGTTTCCTCTATTTAGATAGGATTTTCAACATACGATCCCGGGAAGTGTCTTGGAATAGTTCAGCCCACAGAAAGATTTGAATGCGTTGAGTGCGACTCATAGCCTTACAAGTTCAATAAACTATAGGAAACTCTGAACAACTCATGAGGGAGTTGAGATTGGCCTTGGCCCGCGAAGCGGCGAAGCTGCGGTTTCCTTTGCTCACAGGCTATGATGATCGCTTTCCGGCATGGCTACAGAACATCACGATGTCATGATTATCGGCGGCGGGGCGGCGGGGCTGTTCTGTGCCATCGAAGCAGGTAAGCGCGGGCGCACAGTCCTGGTGATCGAACATCAGGAGCGCGTCGGAAAAAAGATCGCCATCTCCGGCGGCGGTCGCTGCAACTTCACCAATATCTTGACCGCGCCGGAGAACTTTCTTTCCGCCAATCCACACTTCTGCAAGTCGGCACTGGCCCGCTATACGCCGGCGGATTTCGTCACGCTCGTCGAGAAACACAACGTCGCGTATTACGAAAAAAAGTTGGGCCAGTTGTTCTGCCGGGACAGCTCGCAACAAATTATTGATCTGCTGCTTCGCGAATGCGCAGAAGCGGGTGTCAAAATTCGTTGCGGCTGCCGGGTGCTCAGCGTGCATCACGCGAATGGCTTCACGGTTGAAACAAACCAGGGAAGTTTCGTTGCGTCTTCACTCGTGATCGCGACCGGCGGATTATCCATCGCGCCCCTGGGCGCGAGCGACTTTGGTTATCAGGTTGCTCGTCAGTTCGGCCTCAGAATAGAAGAAGCAAAACCGGCGCTCGTCCCTTTCACTCTGACGGCGGCTGTGCAAAAAGCGCTGGCGCCGATAAGCGGCATTTCGCTTGACGCCTTAGTGAAAGGAGATGACAAAGAATTTCGCGAAAATATTCTGATTACACATCGCGGCCTGAGCGGCCCGGCTATTCTGCAGGTATCGTTGTACTGGCAGAAAGATCAAGCAATCCGAATTGATCTACTGCCCGATGAGGATGTCTTTAGCCTGCTAAAGAGCAAGCAAGGTTCCGAGATTGAGCTGGCGAATCTGCTCTCGCAACATCTTCCGCGTCGATTTGCTCAAGCCTGGTGCGACCTGTACGCGCGGTCCCGCCCGCTCAAACAATTCAGC
The DNA here is from genome assembly GCA_025463135.1 of Acidobacteriota bacterium. Taxonomy (GTDB): domain Bacteria; phylum Acidobacteriota; class Blastocatellia; order Pyrinomonadales; family Pyrinomonadaceae; genus JAOAPY01. The sequence goes on along the minus strand of JAOAPY010000053.1, from coordinate 87,251 downwards.
ATTAAGGAACTGGCGGAGATTGCCGGGAAGATTCATGAATTCAGGATCACGCCGGCGGGGACTGAAGGCTTTAAGAAGGCCGAAGTGACGGCGGGTGGGGTCGCGACTTCCGAACTCTCTTCGCAAACGATGGAGGCCGGACGAATGCCGGGACTCTATTTTATTGGCGAAGTCGTAGACGTTACGGGTCAACTCGGCGGCTACAACTTTCAGTGGGCCTGGGCTTCAGGCTTCGCCGCGGGGCAGACTGCTTAAAAACTTCACCGACTGATGACGAAGCGCTACGACGCTTCACCCATCTCATCATTGACAGACTGCAGTGCCCGTTCGAGCATCGTGCGGTGTGCCGGGTTAGTGGCACGACTCAACTGATCCATTAGCCGCGAGCGCGAAAGCCGCAGCGATTCGAATTCGCCGCTGCGCGCCCGTTCTTCCGCAGTCGACGTGTACTTGTTTGCCCGCGCGTCCGCGGCTGCCTGTTGCCGTTCAAAAACTTCTTCCATTTGACCGGCCAAAGCATCTCCATCCCATGACATCGCTGAACCTCCTGGTGAATCCGTCGCTCTTAAAAAGGGTCCGCCCCCATGTTCAATCCAATTTACCCACTCTCAGCTTAACAGATTGCGGCGATTAGGAAAGGGGCCGTCCGCATTATTCCTAGATCGTACCGACAAGAACCCGGACAATCACCGGTGAATTGGCCAGCAGCATCGTCAGCCAGGTGCGCGGGCGATTGATGTCTTCCGCCAGGTAAAACATGCGTGGCGGAAAATAAATCAGCAAGGCGATGAAGCACAGAAAAAAGAGCCTGCCGGCAAACTCGAGAAAACTCGCCGGGCGCCCCAGCGGTGCGAAGGTCAGCATATTCCACATCACCTGAAACAAAATCATGTTCAGGAAAAGACAGATGTCGCCCAGCGTTTCGCTTTGCGGCGTCAAGAGGAATTTCAGGCGTGGTGGTTTTTTTGGGGGCGAGAAATAGTCATAAATTAGATATGTTTGAACAACCGTCAGCACCAGTCCCAGAATTACCAACGGCACAAAGACGGCGCCACTGTTTGAGAGGTTCCTGCCAAAAAGAAATTCGCCCAGGAACGCTATGATCGCCGACGAAATCACCAGGTTCAAACAAAAATAGAACAGTGGATTGAACAGGCATCCCGATAGCACAGTAAATTCGGAATCAAAAGTTTTTCCCTGCTTCTTTAGACGTTGCTGAAAATGCCGGCGCTTCAAGACGGCGCCCAATGCCGGCAGGACCCACATCAATAAAAAAGTAAATCCGAGAGCGAGCTTGGAGAATGGATTTTCGAGTGAGACCTCGCCAAAAATATTGATGAACACGCGTGTCAGCAATCGCAGTACGGAGAGATTCGCCAGGAAGATAAAAATATCAAGCAGCAGACCGCGATTTGTCTTGGCGAAGAGATTTGCAAGTCGCCGATGCGGCGGCGGCGGTCGACTCTCAGTTGCGGTGTTCGGATTCTTTCTCTTCATGCTTGAGCTCCGGCCGACCCGGGACCGCACGCATCCCGCATGCAACCCCGGCGCTGTCTGTCTCTGGCCCTTAAAGTCTTTTCTTCGGGGCAAGCACGCTGGAAGCGTGCGGTGCCATAACGCCGCGAATTACCGTGAGGGAGGAAGGCGGCAGCTCAATGGAACCTATCATAGATCCCTTCACTCGCCGGTGTTCGGGCGGTTGGTCCCTGATGGGGTAAGGCTCACGCTGGTCGGAACTCAACTCATATTGTTTTTTCGAATACTGAAATAGATCAACTTCGCCCGCGAAGACTGACTCTGCTCCCTTGGTTTCATTGTGAAATCGTACTCTCGCGCTGCGACTGTTCCGCAGATCTTTGTTGATCAGCAACAGCGCCCACAAATTGTCCGGACGATGTACCGCGTAAGCCGTAACCAATGATTCCCGGCCACGCGCTTTGTTCACAGTTGCGCGATACAGGTCATGAACTTCATTGCCAGGCCGTGCCCACTCCCGGGTCAATAGCTGCGCTCCATAAAAGCTCGGCATGCGGTAGCCGATATTCCCGTCCGGTCCCAAAAGGAACAGCATGTTATTACCGGACGTGCAGGGTTGCTCATGAATAACTTCGTTTGGTTCGTAGCCGTAAAGGAATGCCTGATCGCCTCCGAGAGTGAGAAAGGCGCCGACCACATCCGCGTTAAGCAGTGCACCTTCGAGGTCCATCTCTACGCGCCCGCCAAAAGCCGAGTAGCCATACTCCGTCATAATCCAGGGAATGCCTTTGCTGAGTCCGCCCCTTTGCATCTCAGCCAACCCCTCGGAGAGCAACTTGTTTGCCCGCGCCAACTGCGGCGCCGCGGGCCGGCACAAATTGTCAAAGGGATACCACTCGAATGAGAAGAAGGCGTAATCGTCGAGTTGTCCTTTCTGCTTGAGATAGACGAGAAAGCGTCGAAGCCACTCGGACTTGCCCGTATTGACTGCGTCTGTTTTATCGCCCGGCTCAATATCCTGGAAGCTCGGTCCTCCAAGCTTCAGTTCCGGCGCCACGTCATGAATTGCGCGGGCAAACTGGATGTAGAGGGCGGCGTAATCTTCAGGTGCGACAAACTGGCCATCAGGTTCCTCGCCAAGCTCGACTCGCAGGAGCGGATAGCCCCTCATTTTTAGATAGCTAATCTCAGCCGCGGCATTTTCCGGAGTATCGTAAAGCACGGGGACGGAGACAAGCATCGGCAACGCGTTTGTCAGACCGCTTTCTATTAATCGATCAAAGCCAGGCTGTTCGATCATTTCATCTTTGTCCGATTCACGGTGCCACGGATCGGTGGACGAGACGTAAATCGGCGTTTGATCTCCGTTGTCCTGTGCATGACGCATCGCATCGTGAAAACGGTTTTTGTGATCCAGCGACCCCACGTAGATCTCTCGCATCGCATAGCCCAGTCGATCGCGTACGTCACTTGTTTGGCGTTCCGCAGTGCCGGAACTCTCCTTCATCAGCACGCGCACGAAACGCGTACTCACCGGGCGCACTGACAGGCGAATGGTGACCTCGCCACCCCGGCCGGCATGGATCCGTCCCTGCGGGAAAGCATGCCAAACCCCGGGAAGTACCTGGCTGATGTCATCCACCCCGGCAAAGCGTCCGTACTCCACGTCGTAGACGCGAGCGAACGGTGCGGACCAATGCAGTCGAATGGCGTCAACAGCCTTTTCCTTTCCCAGATCGATCAGTACCCATTGCGGCCGCTTTGAATTCTGTTCTTTGGTGAAATACTCATCCAGATAAGGATTGCTTTTCCAGAAACTGTTGAGGTCACCATCGTCGAGACGAGAGTAACCGTCGTCATTCGCCTGGTCAGTGGTGTTGCCGCGACGCGGAAGACGATAACCATAACTCTCGGAAAGTTTCTCGCCGGCTTTAGCACTCGATGTCCAATAACCTTGGTTTTGATTAGGCTCGCTCCAGCTCCCTCTTGAATTCCAATGCCAGGCTTCCCCCGCCAGTTCGGTTCTTAGCCGATAACTAATGGGCCCGAGTCCCGCCGTCAACATCTCTTTAATATTCGTGACTGCGAGCATCCGATCTACTTCACCTTTCTCATGTCCGTCAATCGCGCCGCCGAAAGCATGTGAAGGGACGAAACGGTTAACCGCCTGCCCTGGACTGGACCAAACGGTTATCGTAACGGGTTCACTGTGGGAATTTGCGAGAAGCGGCTTGACTGATTGAAAGATGAGAACGAGGGCGAGCAGGATCGTCTTCAGCCGGGAAGTCATATCTACAATTGCGCTCTTTGATAACGTTGATTTGCCGCATTTCGTGCCCGGCAATGTGATGGGCCAGGATCAGCGCGGATTTGAAAAATCCAGCTTGTCCGAAAAAAACTGAAACACGCGGGTCTCCATCCTCGATCTGATCTTGCTGCTGTGATCGCCGTCCGCATAGACCTCAAAAGTGTGCGGGATATTTCGCTCAGCAAGGGCCTTGGAAAAAAGCTGACTGGTACTGCGAATGGCCGGAAACTCTTCCTTCTGTCCGTAGTCAATAAATATTCCGCGCAGCTTGAGCAGGTTGTTCTTGTTTTCTTCCACCATATAAAGCGGCATCTTTGAGCGCCAGGAGGCCATCGCTTTTGCATTCTCTTCGAGTCGGCCATCGCGCTCGACATAAGGGAAGTCCACAAAGAGAGGGGCGCTGTGAGGATTCGGCGAGAAGGCGGCAGATAAAGCGACGAAGACAAGCGTGTAGAAATCATCAATCGTTTCGGGCTTTGTTTTCAACTCTTCCCTGGACTTTAGATGTATCGCTTTCAGCCAGACGGGATTTTCCGAACTCAAGTCCCCCTGCAGGCCCAGACAGCAGGGGCTCAACGCATAGACGGCGCTGAACACATCTGGATGTTTCATCGCGAGCACAACCGCGCCATAGCCGCCCATCGAGTGTCCGGCAATACCACGGCTCTCTGGCCGGGCGATGGTGCGGTAATGCGCATCGACGTTTTGGACCAGTTCGCGATAGATGTAATCTTCCCAGTTACCGGTTACGCTGGAATTTGTATAGAAGGCCCCGCTGTAGGCATTCCCACCATTCGGAGCGACGACAATCATCTCGCGAATCTTACCGCTCTTGATCAGTTCATCCATCAAAGGTTGAAGACTCATTCCCTGATATCCATTGCTGGTCCATGCTCTGTAATGGCCGAGAAACCCATGCAGCAAGTAGAGGGTGGGAAAGCGTTTTGTTGTTGAAGTGTCATAACTCGGAGGCAAGTAGATGGCGATACTCTGTTCAGCAGGGTCACCCAACAAATTGGCCTTGAGGGCAGGAGCCGCGATTCTTATTTCAACCAATCTCCCGGTCGCCGCTCGACTGGGCGCGTCTTGAGCGAAAACCGCGGAAGCAAATGAAGCGGCGCAGATGAGCGCAACGATTAGTTTGGATAGTCTTGTCGTGAGCATGTTGAAGCCTTCCTTTGGCGCGTGATCTTGTCCAGTCACTCCGGGTGTCGTCATTTGGTCAGAACATTTCCGTGCCGAACCCGCTGAAGAAATCAAAATCCTTGAGCAGGTACTCCCAGAGTCGCGGCTCCGCATCAGGATAACAAGCGCGTCAGCGAATCCGGATGAATCGCCCAACCAAAAAGGCCTGCCAGCCCCATTAGAGTCCCGAAGCATGTCGGCACCATCGCGAGCACGAAAAGCCAACGCTTTTGTGTTAGGGCCGTCAGAGCCAACAGAGAAATAGCCAACGCCAGCATCGCATCGGACAGATCAAACTGGTCGTCGTGATAATTGAGTTCGTTGTACGTCTTGTCAGCTTTGTCGGCATCAGCCTGCTGAATTTTCTTTTTCTCAGCCTGGTCGTCGGCTATCGCTTTGTAGGCTTTGATCTGTTCCTGAAAAGCATTCTGTGCCGGCGCGGGAGCCGCGGCTGCCTCGGCGGTTAGTTGAGCCAGGGTCGCTTTGGCAACTTCTTCCCGGATGTTGCGGGCCTGGTACCAGGAATAGTTATCGATCTTATCGGCCTGGGCCTGCTGCATAGCCTGAACGATGTTGTCGTCTTTGACCTTGCAGATGCCCATGAAGGTGGCGAGGAGTGCAACTGAAATAGCCACCAGGGTGTTTAGCTTCCTGGCACTGCCTCGATCGCTTGCACCACCTTTTTTTTCACCCTCGTCTTGTTCCACATACTCCATCGGATCGGGATCCATAGTCGCACACTCCTTCTGATTTTCCTGCCGGACGTTCCAACGGACGTTCACCGCCTGGTCGATTTCAAGTTTCGAACACGCCTTCCTTACTTCACAAACTCACCCTGCCGGCCCTGCGACCACGGATCATAGGTCAGGCAAGACTGAACACGATCCCGAATGGGCGGGTGATCGTAAAACAAAAATACGTCTGCCGGCATCGGATTGGGATCGGACAGATCGATATCCCCCAGAACCTGAAAAGCCTGGGCGCATGCTTGTGCCGGATTCGGCGTAAGACCATGCGTGACCTCGAGTGCGTACTGGTCCGCCTGGTGCTCATAATGGCGACTGATAGCGCTCGCCACCGGATTACCTACAAAGGCTAGGATTGTAAAGAGAAGTACCAGCACAGGCAACGAGGCCAAATCGTCCAAACCGCGTATGCTCCAACGCGACCCCCAGCGGGAAAGAAACAAGCCAACCATGCGCGCGGCGAGATAATACGCAAAGAGCAACAACACCGCTCCGATCGCTAGTCCCTTGGGAATATGTCGCAGAACGTAATGGCCCATTTCGTGGCCGCTCACAAAAAAAATCTGCGCGGTGCTCATCTTTGCGATCGTGGTATCCCACACCACGATACGCTTTGAAGGGCCCAGACCCGTGACGTAGGCATTGAGCGTAGTGGTCTTCTCGCCGGCCCCCATCCAAAACATCCGCTCAGGCGGGATATCCTCGCCGGCGCGTCGTGCGAGTTTCTGAAGCTCGGCGGTGAGCACGGGATCCTTTTGCCCCAGTGGTTCGAATTTGTGAAACAAGGGATCCAGGACGAGCGGCGTTAGAAAAACAACCAGCGCGCCCAGCGGGAGTGACGCCGCCCAAAACCAGATCCACCAGCGCCGCGGACTGTGGCGAATGATGACGTAAAGAATCCAGATGAAGATTGTTCCGCCAATAATCGTCACCAGCTCCGCCTTGGTCCAATCCCAAAACCACGTCGGCCAGCTCGAAATCGTCAGCCCGTAACTAGTGCCCAGCCAGTGGCGATAGATACCGAGGGGTAACTGAAGGAGATCCAGCGTGAGAATGAAGAGGGGCGCGAAAATGAGTAGCTGAACAATGCGCCGCGAAGAAATCAGCTCAGCGTAAGTGCGATATCCGGCAGCGAATCTGCCTCGCAGAATCAGCCAAAGCACTACAAGTACGTAAGAGAAACTGATCAGCGAAAACCAAAAATAAATACGATGGAGGTTGTGTGCTTTTCCGGCTCGGTCAGGTGGAAGGGTATACGCGGTGATCGCTTCAGGGGAGGCTCTTTGCTCGGTGCTGACTTTGTCCGCAGCTGCCGGCGCAGGTGGAGAAGTGGCGGCCACTTGAGCTTTCGTGGACGCGATCGAAAGCAGGAGCACGATAGCCAGTAGCAGAACTCTTCCAACAATCATGTGTGACCTTCACAGGCGGGACGCCCGTGCCACGTGAAGCTAGTCTTTGGAGCGCGGGACTTCATCGAAAACCAACTTCGCCACTCGCCCTTCGGCGCCGGCAGCCCAACCCATCGCCTTGCCGCGCACGAGGTTCAAGGTATCAAAGCCCGGCGCCTCTAACGGCGTCCACGTATGACCGTCGTCGTTAGAGTAGTCCGCACCCGATGGACCAACGGCAATCACTCTTTGAGAGTCCGGGAGAAAGGCGACGACTGAGCGATAGCCGGAAAGTCCTGTCACTGGAATCCAGGTGACACCACCATCGCTGGTGATAGCGACATTTCTGACCGCGGCTTTCTCTCTAGTGTAATCACCACCGACAATCACGCCATGCCTTGCATCGCGAAAGGCTATGGAGAAGATCCCCGCGGATGGACCAGCGCCAAGTGGAGTGTCAGCGATTTTCCATGAGCGCCCGCGGTCTTGGGTGCGCAGTACGCGGGCCCGTGAACCGGCGCCAGTAGCGATCCACGCCTCGCTCTTTCCATTCAGAGCGATGTTGGTGCCGCTGGCCGCAAAGGCGCCTTCGTTCTCCAGTGCCGGCGGTAGGACACTGGCAGGAACGCGCTGCCACAGCTGTCCACCGTCTTCCGTTGTGAGGATGCAGAACCTGCCGTCAATGGAGTCGCCAATAACTATGCCGTGATCGACGTCCCAGAAAGACATTGCATCAAAAAAAGCCTTCGCATCGTCACTCTTGAACTGAAGTCTCCAGGTTGCTCCGCCATCTGTTGTCTTGTAAATACGCGAGGCTGGACCATTGCCGATGCTGAGGACATAAGCGGTCTGTGCGTCAATCGCATCGATGTCGCGGAAGTCGAGCTGGTCGGATGTGACTGTAAGCTGCTCCCAGGTTTCCCCACCGTCAGTGGTCCGCAATACCGTGCTGCCGGCGCCGCTGGCCCAGGCAACCCGTTCGCTCACGGCGCTGACGCCGCGCAGCCGCCCGGTCACGCCACTGCTTTGCACAATCCAATGCGGCGTGCCGAACCCCAGGAGAACTAATATCAGCGTAACGGATAACAGAGGATTCATACTGTGTAAATCCGCATCGACATCCGGTAGTGCTCCATTAAGGTGTTGCTAAAATAAGGGGACGGTCGAAAGCAATGAAGTCAGTACCACCTGCGGTAGCGGGTGGGTCTGCTCCCGAACAAGATCGCTGGGCAAACCAGATCCTCTCGGCGTTATTGCTGCTCCAACGACAACCCACCCGCTACCGCAGGCGGTACTGACCTCATTGCCTCGCAGTAACTCGCCGGGCAGTCCTTTCTCAATCACGCCACGAAACGATTGTTGAAAGTGAGCAAGCGCGGGTCTAGCCACGCTTCTTGCCGGGCTTAGGTGTGTAACCACGCGGATCCTGATACCCCCTTGAGGCAGGCGGCAATTGCTCCTTGGTGAGCTTGGCGCGTTCCAGGTTCTCTTTCTCAATCGTTTCTTTTATTCGCTTTTTTGCCCGTTTGTTCATGGTTGCATTATAACGTAGAAAGACCGGAGAGCGGTTGGATGACGGAGCTGACTGCCGCAACTTTCACGCGGCAACGCACTCGTTGCACCTGCATCCTTTCGGTTTTATGAAGACGTCAAAGTATTCCTGACCGTAGTTGATGGTGATGGCTTCCCCAGACTCGAGATCTCGCTTTGCATATACCCAGAGGCGGCGACCGCCATAGAGTGCTTCGGCGTTGGGATTGCACGAATGATTCATGTATCGAGCTCGGTTGCTGCGCGGACTGCCGTCAATCGTCAGACCTTCGCCAAGCGCAAACAGGTACCTGCCGCTGAGGTTGTCCGCCGCTCCGTGAATAAGCCGTCCCGTATACTCTATGATCCGCTTTCCTTCGCGTATCGGGTGCAGTGTAAATAATCCGAGTCCAGTAGCCGTCCGCTTAACGGCAAAGCCGCGTTTCCCTTTGGTCATACTTTGATTGTAGCAAGTTCGCCGCAGATGTGCTGAGAAAGGACTTTGGTCGTTGCTCTTTGGCTCTTGAAACTGTGGAACGCACAATTCGCGCGAACGTCTTACGAATAGCACAAAACCCAAAGACCAAAGCCCAAAGACCCAAGACCGTATTTCCGCTGCAACCAATTTAACGTTACCATCCGCCCTATGGCTGAGCAGAAGAAACGAGTTTCCTTTTCCACCGCGTGGCGTGATGCGAAGGACCTGATCTGGGCGCATCGCGCTCGCTTGTCGCTGGGAATGCTGATGATGGTCGTCAACCGACTCGTTGGGATGGTCCTGCCCTGGAGCTTCAAGTTCCTCATTGACGGAGTGGTTATGAAGGGGCGCAGCGACCTACTGTTGCCTCTGGCACTCGCCGTTGGTGCGGCAACTGTGGTCCAGGCGATCAGTTCCTTTGGCCTTTCCCAGATACTCGGAGTGGCAGCGCAACGGGCTATTACAGAGATGCGCATGCGGGTGCAGGAGCACGTAGCTCATTTGCCCGTGAGGTATTTCGATTCGACGCAAACGGGCGTGCTCATTTCGCGCATCATGACGGATGCCGAGGGAATCAGGAATCTCGTGGGCACAGGCGTAGTGCAATTAGTGGGAGGTCTGGTCACGACGGTGATCGGACTCACCTGGTTGTTTTATATTAACTGGCGTTTGACTTCGGTAACGCTCCTCGCCCTGCTGGTTTTTGGCGGATGTATGGCGCTCGCCTTTGCGCGGCTGCGACCGCTGTTTCGCGAGCGCGGAAAAATCAACGCAGAACTAACCGGCCGCTTGGGAGAGACACTGGGCGGCATTCGCATCGTCAAGGCCTACGCAGCCGAAAAACGCGAGTCGCTCGTATTTGCGCGGGGCGCCCATCGCCTGTTTCGCAACATCGCGCGATCGATGACTGCAGTCTCGGGCGTCACCGCGTTTTCCACAGTCATAGTCGGCGGCATCGGGATGATTCTGATTGTGGTGGGAGGGCAGTCCCTTCTCTCCGCTCGTATGACGCCGGGCGACTTCCTCATGTACATAATGGTTACGCTGATAGTAGCCGCACCGCTGATCGAGATCGCCGCGATCGGAACTCAGATCTCGGAAGCCTTTGCCGGCTTGGATCGCATCCGCGAGATCATGCGGACGACTCCCGAGGATGAAAATGAGTCCGAGCGCGAGCCGCTGGCCGAGATCCAGGGCGAGATCGTCTTCGACGATGTTAGCTTTGAATACGACGAGAGCGTTCCCGTCCTGAAGCACGTTTCCTTTCGCGCCCCGGCAGGCTCGACCACAGCGCTGGTTGGCTCCAGCGGCTCAGGAAAGAGCACGTTGATTAGTTTGGTGATGGCCTTTAACCGTCCCATCGACGGTCGGGTCATTGTCGACGGTCGTGATCTGGAATTGCTTCGCTTGAAGGATTACCGCACTCAACTGGGCGTGGTCCTGCAGGACAACTTCCTTTTTGATGGCACGATTGCCGAGAACATCAGCTTCGCCTACCCGCATGCGACGCGCGCGGAAATAGTCGAAGCCAGTCGCATCGCGCACTGTGAGGAGTTCATCAACGGATTCAAAGATGGCTATGACACGATCGTCGGCGAGCGCGGCGTGAAACTATCGGGCGGCCAACGCCAACGAGTAGCCATCGCGCGCGCGATCCTGGCTGAACCAAAAATCCTGATTCTCGACGAAGCCACGTCGAGCCTGGATAGCGAGAGCGAAGCGCTGATTCAGGATGGCTTGCAGTCTTTGCGCCAGGGCCGGACGACGTTTGTAATCGCTCACCGCCTGTCAACGATTCGCGCGGCGGACCAAATCCTGGTGCTGGAGGGTGGCGAGATCGTCGAGCGCGGCACGCATGAAGAATTACTTGCTGCCGGTGGACGCTATAAGCAACTGTACGATCGTCAGTATAAGTTCGAGCGTAATCAATTCATCAATCCCGGAGAAGATTTTACGCCTGAACCGGAAAAGCCGTTAACCGTCAGTACCCCTGGGACCGCACGCTTCTAGCGTGCTGTTTCTCGGCAGAGACTGTCATTGATTTAACGATTCTACTAACGCCGCCGCCGCCCGCGGGACGCGTGCGGTCCCAGGAGAGATATTATGACCCCACAAACTTTTGCCAATCACACTCGCTGGCATCCACCGTTTCACTTTTTCATCATGCCGGTGTTGCTGATTAACTTCATCTGGTCTGTCGTCGACCTGTTTATGCAACCCGGCTGGAACACAGGCCGCTGGGCCGTCCTGTCGCTAGCCTTACTGATGCTGGGTTTGTTCGTGCGCACGAATGCCCTGAAAGTTCAGGACCGCGTGATCCGCCTTGAAGAAACTCTCAGATGCCAGCGACTGCTCTCTCCAGCGCTTGCTCAACAAAGCAGTGCCTTGAGACCGGGTCAGTTAGTGGCGCTGCGCTTTGCGCCGGATGAAGAATTGGAAGGTCTGGTCAGCGGCGTGTTAACAGGCGCACTCACCAAACCGGTGGAGATCAAACGAGCCATCAAAAACTGGCGCGCCGACACCTTTCGCGTGTGACGAATTAGGAACCGAGTTGATCCGCCCAACTGCCGCTTGGTCAATTGAATGTTTCTTGTAATGCCCCCTGCGGCAGCTGGGGGTTACTTCAGATCCGGCCTATTTGTTTTTAGCGGCCAGGGGCGTTCCGTAGGCTGCATCTGAAACTTCCCCCAGCTGTCGCTGTTGGTATTCCGCCTGAAGACATATTAATAAGGGCCACGCTACCGTGTCGCTGCATTCGTTCGCAAGCGAGTGAGACGCGAGAAATCCGGATGCAGATAAACGATGCGGCCGCCGACGATCGTGGCGACGGCGGCGCCTGTCATCGATCGACCGGTGAACGGACTGTTCCGGCTTTTTGATTTGGAAGCAGAGACATCAAACGTCCATTGAAATTGCGGGTCAAGTAACGTCACGTCAGCCCACGCGCCCTTGGCAAGCGTGCCGCGCTCGGTCAATCCAAATATTTTCGCCGGCTTAGTCGAACAGAGTTCGACCAGTCGCTCGAGCGTGATCACACCCTGGTGGACCAATTCAAAGGCCAAACCAATCGCTGTCTCCAACCCGGTAATTCCAAAGGGCGCCTGATCGAATTCGAGCGCCTTTTCATCAGCGTGATGAGGAGCGTGGTCGGTGGCGATAGCATCGATCGTCCCGTCGCTTAAGCCTTCAAGCAGCGCCTCGATATGGTCCTGACTACGCAGCGGCGGACTCATCTTGTTATTGGTATCGTAAGTCTTGACTGCTTCGTCGCTCAGCGTCCAGTGATGCGGGGCCGCTTCACAGGTTACCTGCAAGCCCATTTCCTTCGCTCTTCGCACGGCGTCAAGTGCACCGCGGGTTGAGACGTGGGCCAGATGAACTCGGGCGCCAGTTAATTTCGCGAGAGCGCAATCACGAATAGCATCAACCTCTTCAGCGGTTGCCGGCATTCCTTTCAGACCAAGGACCAGCGACCAGCGACCTTCATGCATCACACCGCCGGCGGCAAGTGAGCGGTCTTCACAATGATCGACGACGGGCAGGTCAAAACCGCTCGCATATTCCATAGCGCGTCGCATCATGCCGGCGCTCGGCACGGGCCGTCCGTCGTCAGACACAGCGACGATACCGGCTCTTTTCATTTCTCCCATTTCAGCCAGTTCCCTGCCCTCGCCGCCTTTCGTAATCGAGCCGATGGGAAAAACATTAGCCAGGTTGGCCCGCTGGCCTTGTTCAATAATAAAACGCGTGACCGCGGGGCTGTCATTGATCGGATCGGTGTTAGGCATGGCGCACACACTGGTCCAACCACCGGCAACAGCGGCTGCGGCCCCGCTCGCGATTGTTTCTTTGTACTCCTGTCCTGGTTCGCGCAAGTGCACGTGCAAGTCGATGAAGCCGGGGGCCACGATCAGGCCCGTGGCATCGAGCACTTCTGCGTCCGCAGGCGCGGGCTCAGAAACGTCGAACAATCCAGCCAAACGCCCATCTTCAATCAACAGATTTCTGCCGGTGTTCACGCCCTGCGACGGGTCGATAACATAGCCGTTGATGATCAGCAGTTTCATCCTTTGTTTCCCTGCCGTTCCTTCCGCTCGGGTTTTGCCGGTCCATTGCTCTCTTCAATAAAGCCATCGCGCGAGCCACCGGCGAGCAAATAGAGCACGGCCATGCGGACCGCAACCCCGTTTGCGACCTGGTCCAGAATCAACGATTGATTACCGTCCGCCAGCTCAGAAGCGATTTCAATGCCGCGATTAATTGGCCCAGGATGCATCACAATTGCGTCGGGCGCGGCCTGCTGAAGGTGATCCGCGTGCAGACCGTAATGGATAGCGTACTCTCGCAGTGACGGGAAAAAAGCCGCATCCTGGCGCTCTCGCTGTATGCGCAGGATCATAACCACATCAGCGCCACTGACGGCTTCCGCAACGCTGGGCGCTATTCTTAGACCCACGTCTACCAGTTCGGCAAACTCCTTAGGCACCATTGTCCCTGGACCAGCAATGCGGACAGTGGCCCCCAGCTTTGTCAGCAGGTATATGTTCGAACGCGCGACGCGCGAGTGAAGCATATCGCCGATGATCGCCACGTTAAGTCCGGCAATGCGTCCTTTTCGTTCACGTATCGTCAACGCGTCCAGCAGTGCCTGGGTGGGATGTTCATGTGCGCCGTCACCGGCATTAACAATCGAGGCGTTACAAATTCTGGCCAAATGATAGGGGGCACCGGCCATGGAATGACGCAGCACAATACAATCAGGCGACATCGCTTCGAGATTGCGGGCGGTGTCAAGCAGCGTTTCACCTTTGCTGACGCTCGAGGTTGATACGCTGATATTGATCGCGTCCGCTGATAATCGCTTTGCCGCTATTTCAAACGAAGTCCGGGTCCGCGTCGATGGCTCAAAGAAGAGATTGATAACCGTGCGGCCCCGCAGTGCCGGGACTTTCTTAATCTCGCGGCGCGACACGTCACGAAAGGTTTCGGCGGTGTCCAGCAGATGCGTGATCTCTCCGGCAGACAACTCGCTGATCCCCAGAAGATGGCGGTGATTAAAGACTGTTGGCATTAGTGTCCGACAAACTTTAGTTTGTCGCTGACTATATCTACATGAATATCCGTTTTGGCAAGTCAACGACAAACTGAAGTTTGTCGGACATAAAAAAAGCGGCCACTGGGGCCGCCTTTCAAACCGCTTCCGCCGCTGCCGCCGGGCGCTCGACGATTACCACTCCCTCTTCCTCGTCAAACTCATTAAGCATCACCTTGATGATCTCGCTTCTTTTTGTCGGCACGAGTTTGCCGACGTAATCAGCCTGGATCGGCAGCTCGCGATGCTCTTTGCCGCGATCTATAAGCACCGCCAACTGCACGCGCCGTGGCCGTCCGAAATCGATCAGTTGATCGAGCGCGGCCCGGATGGTCCGGCCCGTGTAAAGCACGTCGTCAATCAAAACGATGTTGCGGTTTTCGATATCGTCGAGTTCGGTCCGGTTCACAATGGGTTTGGCCCCAACGGTCGACAAATCGTCGCGATAGAGTGTGATGTCGACAATACCGACCGGCGGCCGCACGCCCTCCAAATCAGCAATTTTGTCGGCCATCCGCTCGGCCAATGGCACACCCCGTCGTCTTATCCCAACCAGATAAAGATCGCTGGTGCCGTGATTTTCTTCGACGATCTCAGAGGCCAGCCGAGCCAGCGCGCGGCTAATGCGCGCCCCGTCCATGATGCGAGCTCTTTCAGTGAATTCCATCGCCGGGGATACTAACAAGAACGTACTTGCAGTGACAAGTTGATGTTGGTTTTTGATCTTTGGTCTTTGGTCCTGGTACTTTGATCCTGTTCTTAGTCTTTTTCCCAACCCCCTTGGCTCCTGGCCCTTTGCTCTGCTAGTCTCACGGACTTGAATAGTAAGCGCGATTCGTAGCCCCTTCCATGCTCTATCGAACACTGCTTCGTCCGATACTGTTTCGTCTGCCGCCAGAGACGGCCCACGAACTGGCGTTGCATTCACTTCCGCTGGTTCTTGGTACTCGACTGGCCCGTGATTTCGTCGGTGGTCGATGCCAACGATCCTGCTTCGGCGACCTCCAACGCCTTGGCTTGTCATTCAAGAATCCGGTCGGACTCGCTGCGGGTTTCGATAAGAACGGCATCGCTCTCGAAGCTTTGGCTACGATCGGTTTTGGCCACATCGAGGCCGGCACAGTCACCTATCAATCGCAGCCGGGAAACCAGAGACCACGCCTCTTTCGGCTGCCACGCGACCAGGCTCTTATCAATCGCGCCGGCTTCAACAACGATGGCGCCGAAGCGTTTGCCGCGCGCGTAAGCAAGCATCGGCCTGATTGCGTGCTGGGAGTGAGCATCGGCAAAAGCCGTGCGGCCACAAACGACGAAGCGGTGGCGGACTATCTCAAATGCTTCGAGATTGTCTATGCGGTCGCGGATTACATTGCGGTGAATGTGAGTTCGCCCAACACACCCGGGTTAAGAGACCTGCAAAAGGCCGAACAACTCGAGATGCTGCTAAGCGCGCTGCAACAACGAAATCAAGAGTTGGTGGAACGGACGGCCCGACCACAGTTGATGCCCTTGCTGATAAAGTTGGCGCCCGATCTGCAGTCGCGAGAATTGGAATTGATAGTCGACGTAGCGAAGCGCACACACATCGCTGGAATAATCGCGACCAATACGACTATTGACCGCGAAGGCTTACAAACAGCACCTGAAAGAGTTGCAGCCTGCGGCGCCGGTGGCTTGAGCGGGGCCCCGCTGCGGGCGCGATCGACGCAGATAATCGCCAACCTGTTTCAGCTGTCGGGCGGCTCAATGAATATCATTGGGGTGGGTGGTATCTTTACAGCTGAAGATGCCTGGGAGAAAATTTGCGCCGGCGCCGGTCTGGTCCAACTCTACACCGGTTTCATCTACGAGGGCCCGGCAGTTGTGAGAGACATCAATGATGGATTGGCGGCGATTGTGAAGAGAGACGGTTTCGCATCGCTGGATGAGGCCATAGGCAGTCGAGCAAAGGAGCTCGCAGGTGCAGGATAAACGTGCGCGGCTCTGCCGCCGCACAGTGCCGCAAAGCCGCAACGGAACAAAACTGAGATGGACGCCTCTACTAACAACAAATTAATTGTCGCGTTGGATGTCGACACTGCTCAGAAAGCGCGAGAGCTCTTCGCCGCTCTGCGAGACATAGCCGGCATGTTCAAAATCGGCATGCAACTGTTCACCGCGGCCGGACCGTCGATCGTGCGCGAGATCGTCAGTGCCGGCGGGCGCGTCTTTCTCGATCTGAAGTATCACGATATTCCCAACACGGTTGCCGCGGCGGGGGTTGAAGCAGCACGACTGGGCATTTCGATATTCAACGTACACGCATCCGGCGGCGGCGAGATGATGCGACGGACGGCGGACGCAGTAACCGACATTTCCGAGCGTGAGGGGCTGAAGCGACCAAAAGTCATCGGTGTCACTCTGTTGACCAGCGCCAACGCCCAGGTGCTCGAGGAAATCAGAGTAGTAAACAGTCCACAGCAACAGGTCATCGCACTGGCACAGCTCAGCGCCACCAGCGGTTTGGATGGAGTCGTCGCTTCTCCACTGGAAGTCGCAGCGATTCGGGTGGCCATCAAACAGGATGATTTTTTGATCATCACACCCGGGGTCAGACCAGCGGGCGCCGCGCCACACGATCAAAAGCGGGTGATGACTCCTGCAGACGCAATCCGCGCCGGTTCGGACTATCTGGTCATCGGCCGGCCGATCATCGACGCGCCTGATCCGGTCGCTGCTGCCCGGGAAACTCTGTGGGAAATCAACCCGCTCTAAGATTTCTATCGACCGCGCGCCAAAGTAATCAGGAACTCACCAGCCGGAGCAGCGTGTAGAATCTGTGGGGCAAGGTGTATTTGCTCTTACTCAGACCTAAAGATTATCATGCAGGAGTGACCTCGGATTTGAAACGCTGTCTCTTGGCCCTGGCCAATTTATTTGTCATCCTCACCGTTTTGGTGCTGCCGGGCTTGGCCCAGCGCAAAAATGAGGTAACCGCACTCCCCTTTTCCGAAACTCCTTATTTTGTTGGCGAGCGGCTAACCTACAATGTTTCCTTCTCTAACTTTGTAAGCGCCGGGCATGTCGAACTTTTTGTGGCCGCCCATGGCGCTTTTTATGGTCGTGACGCGATCGAATTGCGCGCCCATGTAGAGACGACCGGCGTCGTTTATGCCGCGCTCTTTGCGCTCAACAACGATTACATAAGCTACGTCGATCCCGCTAACGGTCAGCCTTTTCGCGCGCAACAGGTAGTGCGCGAAGCTGCTCGCAGTTCCGACACGTCGAGCGACTTCAATCAACCGGCTGGCACGGCCGCGATTCCTGATAAGTTAAGGACGGGTGAGTTTCCCGGCACGTACGACTTTCTCTCCGCGCTTTACCGTTTGCGCGCCTTGCCGCTCGCCGAAGGCTCGACCTACTATTTGACCGTCCGCAGCGAGTCGCAGGAATTTCAGGTGGAGTTAAAGGTCAAAGGCCACGAAGCAATCAGAACGAATGTGGGATCCTTCAATGCGCTGGTAACGCAGATTCGTGTAACCAACGATTCCGCCGCGAATAATTATCATGTGCAAATTTATTTTACCGACGATGAACGTCATGTTCCCGTCCTGATAACCGCAAAGACCCGGGCGGGCGACGTTCGTGCTGAGTTGGCGGGATCGCAACTCGTCCCTGGCTTGCCGGCAAAAGTTCCCACCAAGCCTGTCGAAGTTCCCCAACCCACGCCGGCGCCGGGGCCCATAGGCACACCGATCGCTAACAATCTACTCAACGGACTGCCGTTCAAAGTTGGTGAGCAGCTAAACTACCAGGCGTTTTTAGCCACGGTGCAGCAGCCGGTGGGAACGATCGCCTTTCAAGTACGGCCGCGCTCCCGCTATTTTGATCATGACGGTCTGTTGTTTACGGTTACCGCGGAAACAACCAATGCGGCGCAAAGGTTGTTCTTTGCCAAAGACACGCTGTCGTCTTATGTCGATCCCGCAACGCTCCTGCCCTTTCGGTTTGAAGTGCAACTTGCCGAGGGAAAGCGGCGCAGCAAAGACACTCTGACGATAAATCAGGACTACGGTACGGCGACAAACGAACAGGGTCGCAAGATAGAAATGCCGGTGGGCACGCATGACTATCTTTCCATCTTCTACGCGGTGCGTTCCATGAACCTGGCGCCTCCGAAACGCAATGCGGTTTCGATTCTGGTCAATGGACGGGCGAAGACTTTGGTTATTACGGCGCTGCGTCGCGAGACAATTCAGATTGGGACACAAAAAATTCCTGCCATCCAACTATCGCTTACCACAGACGATCAGCAACCTGACAAGTATGCTTTGCGCGCCTGGATCAGCGATGACGATCGACGTTTACCTTTGCGGCTCACGGCCACGACGGAACTGGGCCAGCTACACGCGGATCTCGTAATCCTCCCGCTAACCCGTCAGTAACCATTCTGAGTCCTGCCGCGCATTGCCGCATCGCAGTGCTACCCGAAATGTGATCTTTGTGCGCTGTCGAGCTCAATGGGTCGAAGCCGCGGCTTCCTCACCTTGCCGACGTGGTTAACTCTCAGTGCTCCGATGGCTTTGGAGCGGCTTTGGATGGTGGACTAGCTGAAATTGAAATCTATTTTCAATTAGGTTACACTGCTTCCGGCTCGACCAGCGCGGTTGGCGACGCCGCGCGTTTTCTAAATCCTGTCGGATATCCCGGCCTCAGAGGCAGTCTTCATGCTTAGTTCCTTTATCATCATTTTGCGCGAGGGGTTCGAATCGTTTTTACTGGTCGCCGTAATCCTCTCATATCTACGCAAGGCAGGCCTGCGTTGGCTGGCTTCGGCCGTTTATGCCGCGATTGTCCTGGGGCTCTCTGCCAGCGCCGGCCTCGGCTATGTGCTGCATACCGGCGTTGAGGATGAGACGCTTGAGCACATATTCGGACAAACTATCGGTTCCTATGCTTCGAAATTCCTGGGTAACGAGTCTCTGCGTGAAGCGATCCTGGGCTTGATAGCGATCGTCATGGTGGCATCACTGGTTATTCACATGTGGCGCACCGGGGCCAACTTGAGAGAGAAAATGCAGCGGACCCTGGGCGCCGTCTCATCACGCACATCCCGACTGGCCGCAGTCGCGGGAGTGTTCCTTTTCACGTTCCTGATGATCACTCGCGAGGGTATGGAGACAGCTCTTATGCTCTTGCAGGTACACGATTCCAAACTGGTCTATGGCGCCCTTTTGGGTTTGGTGGCGGCGGTAGGGTTGGCCATGGCCTGGGCTCGCTACGGTCATCTGATTAACGTAAGAAGATTTTTTCAGGTTACGGGAGTCTTCCTGCTGCTCTTCATGGCGCAGGTCGCCATATATACCTTCCACGAATTCGCCGAAGCTGGACTGCTGCCCAATAGTGAAATACTCCACACGGCTACTGAGAAGTTTTCTCCGGACGGTTTGTACGGCAAATGGTTTTCTTTCGGAATGGTGGCGATCTGCGGCCTCTGGTTGTTTGGCGCGTGGGTAGTTGATCGCTTGCGGACTCCGCGGGATACGGGTGTTGGATTCGAACACGTGCACCCGAGCATCGAAACGTAATTGCGCTCATCGTTTAGCACGCACACACGTGCGCTTAGGTGGTGGCACCATCAAAACAGGAAAGAAGGGCGAGGTTCGGAACCTTGCCCTTCCTTTTTTTTGAGGTCTTCTGAGTACGTCAAGCACGCAGGATGCGTGCGGCCCCCGGGGTGGATTAGTTCGAGGTCAACTCAGTAGTCTTCTCGGTAATGTCCTTTTGAGCCCACTCGTTGTCGCGGCTGGCCTCTCCTGCTTTCACGCGCTTGGCCTGTTTCATTTTCTGGACCAGATCCATGTGGGTTGAAAAATACTGCAAGCTATGGCCGACGATTTCCTGAAGCGAATTGAATCCCTTGTCGGTCATGAACTTTGCCAGTCCCTCCTGCAGCCCGTCGATCATTTTCACGCCATGCAGCATCACGCCGGTGCAGATCTGGACCGTTGACGCCCCCAACAGGAGAAACTCAATAGCGTCATGGGCGGTTTCGATACCGCCAATCCCGCTGATGGAGACGTCTTTCGGCAGGCCCAGCGCCAACTGGCTCACCATACGCAAGGCGATGGGCTTCACTGCCTGCGAAGAATAGCCGCCGGGCACGGTATGCCCCTCAACGGTGGGCATGGGGCGCAGAGTCTCCAGATCAACCCCAATCACCGAAAGGATGGTATTGATCGCCGAGATGCCGTTGGCTCCTCCGCGCACCGCGGCCAGCGCCGGTTCCTTGATGTTGGTGATGTTGGGCGTCATCTTGGCCCAAACCGGGATTTTCGAGACCTCTGTGACCCAACCAGTTACTTCCTCTGTAAGATCGGGATGCTCGCCCATTTCCGAACCCATCTTGCGTTCAGTCATGCCGTGGGGACAGGAAAAATTAAGTTCAAACGCATCCACGCCGGTGTCCTGGACTAGCCTGGTTAATTCCTGCCAACGTTCTTTTTCGTACTCCTCCATTATTGAAGCAATAAGAATGTGGTTGGGATAACTTTTCTTGATCTGGCGAAACTCATCCAACCAGACATCAATGGGCCGGTCCGAGATCAGTTCGATGTTTTCGAAGCCAATGACCTCGCCGGAAGTTCTGGACCTCAGCTTACCGTAACGCGGCACGACGTTGACGACCTTCGCCGAGTCCAGTGAAACAGTCTTAGCGACCGCCCCGCCCCAACCGGCATCGTATGATTTGGCGATTACGCGCGCGTTGGTTCCCGGCGGGCCTGAGCCCAGCAGGAAGGGGTTGGGAAACTTGATTCCGTTTACGGTAATTGAAAGGTCCATGAATTGCTCCTCATTTCCGATTGTCAACCGATTGCCGATTTAGAACGTGTCACCAAACAGTTGGACGCTTCGTTCGAAGGGCAACCGCATTGGCAATCGGCAATGATCTTAATCCGCGACTAACGATTGATAAGTATCGGGCCGGCGATCGCGGAAGAACTGCCAGGTGTTGCGCACCTCGCGAATGATATCGAGGTTCAGATCCGCCACCACGAGCGCATCCTTATCGCGCGGGGCTTCGGCCAGAAACTGCCCGCGCGGGTCGCAAAAGTAACTCTGCCCGTAAAACTCACCGATATCCCACGGCATCTCGTGTCCGACTCGGTTGATAGCCCCCACAAAGTATCCATTGGCCACCGCGTGGGCCGGTTGCTCCAACCGCCATAGATATTCAGAGAGTCCCGCGACTGTTGCCGAAGGGTTGAAAATAATCTCAGCTCCGTTCAAGCCCAGAGCGCGTGCGCCTTCGGGAAAGTGGCGGTCATAACAAATGTAGACGCCGATACGAGCAAAGGCCGTGTCGAAGCACGGATAACCAAGATTACCCGGTCGAAAATAAAACTTTTCCCAGAAGCCCGGGTTCACATGTGGAATGTGGTTCTTGCGATACTTGCCCAGATATTTTCCGTCGGCATCAATCACAGCCGCCGTGTTGTAATAGACCCCTGTGATCTCTTCCTCATAGATCGGCACTACGATCACCATGCCGTGTTCTTTGGCGACTTCCTGCATCAGTTGAGTGGTCGGGCCATCGGGTATTTTTTCCACCGCTTCGTACCAGCGGGTCTGTTGTTCGGCGCAAAAGTAGGGAGTCGTAAACACTTCCTGCATGCAAAGCATTTGCACACCCTGCTCGCCGGCCTGCTGAATAAAGCTGAGGTGCTTTTCGATATTCAGGCGCTTGATTTCCTCAATGGGAAGATCAGTCGGTCCCGCATTGGAACATTGAATCAATCCGCATTTGACTGTGCGTGGCATATGACTCCTTCGGACTATTTCTAGAAATCTACTGTTAGGTGCGGCAAGAAAATTTCATGCGGCCGCAAAGAAACGAATGGCGCGAAGATTGTATCATTTCTCAAACAATGGAGTTTAGAGTACCCGCTTGATTCGCAACACCAGCCTAGCTTAGGCGGCGTCCACTTCCATTGGTGCTGCGCTTGGTGGCGCGATCTTCATCAGGACGAGGTGTGTGACGGCGGCCGCGCCGAAGCCAACAAACCAGGCGTAATCGTACAACTTGTGCAACGACGGTACCACCAGTCCAATCCAGGCCAGGGCACAACCAACCAGCGTCGCGACCACGGCGCGCCAGTTCCAACCACCGTTGTAAGTATAAACACCCTGCTTCCGGTACAAATCGCCGAGTGCCAGACGCTTGTGACGTACTAACCAATAGTCGGCAATGAGCACACCGGCAATCGAACCCAAGCCTCCCGAATATCCCACCAGCCAGTTAAAGATATAGCCGGAGGGATCAGCGAGCAATCGCCAGGGTTGCATCAGAATTCCCACGAGGCCGGTGATGAGACCGCCGGTGCGAAAAGATATGAGCTTCGGAAAGGCATTCGCAAAATCGTTTGCGGGCGAGACAACATTGGCGGCGATATTCACGGCGAGCGTGGCCACCACGACGGTGAACATTGAAATAGCGACGACGACGACCTGGTGAAATTGCCCGACCAGTTTCATCGGATCCCAAAGTTCCTCGGGCTTCATGTGGGGATAGATGACCACGGCGGCCGAGGTTATTATGACGCCCATCGCCGCGAACACCGTCATGGTAGTTGGCAGCGCGGCGATCTGACCGATGGCCTGCTCGCGTTGGCTGCGACCGAAGCGCGTAAAGTCCGGCATGTTAAGCGATAGCGTAGCCCAAAAACCGATCATCGCCGTCAGCGACGGAATAAAGACCGGCCAAAACTCTTTCACGCTGTGAAAGCCCTCCTGAGTGAGGAGGTACCCAAGACCATGCGCCCTCCAGATGGCCCAACCCAACAGCAGCGCCGTCATGATTAGCACAAAGGGCGCCGCCCAGTTCTCGACCTTGCGCAACAGATCCATGCCGCGAAAAATGATGAAGATATTCAGCCCCCAGAACAACAGAAACGAGAACCACTCAGTCGGCGCATGGCCGCCGATCGGTCCTCCCAGCAGTCCGTTCCATCCGGGAATCAGCGCACCGAAAAAGGTGTTCAGAGCTTCGCCTCCTATCCAGGCTTGAATCCCGAACCAGCCACACGCGACGATCGCCCGCATCAATGCCGGCAAATTCGATCCGTAAGTCCCGTAGGCCGCGCGCGCGAATACCGGGAAAGGAATTCCGTATTTAGTTCCGGGGTGCGAGTTGAGCAGAATCGGAATCAAGACGATCGTGTTGCCCAGCAAGATCGTAATAAGAGCTTGCCACCAATTCATGCCTAACCTGATTAATCCCGAAGAAAGCATGTAGGTGGGAATGCAATGGGCCATGCTGATCCAGAGGGCCGCATAGTTGTAGGTGGTCCAATTGCGCCGCGCCACCGGCACCGGCGCCAGGTCTTCGTTGTAAAGCGGGCTGGCGCTGATCTCTTGCGCCGCCTCGGGCTTTAATTCAACCCGGCCATCCGCATGTTGGATCGCTTCCGCCGAAAATTTTGCTGCCAATGTTTGGTTCCACCTTATGTATCCTGATTAGGGCCTTGCATTCGGACCTGATGCATCCTAATGAACTTCTCTACGTACTGGAGGGCATTCGCAGGTTAGGGTATAGGTACTAATGCAGTTTGGTATTAGGCTGAATTCAGGAGACCAGACCGTAACCCAGATACGCCGGCAAGTTTTCCTGGCACCATTGCCGGTACTCCGCCGTGGAGTTGAAAGATCGCCAGGGTGCATCGTCCAGTACCGGCTTGTAGACATAGCAGAAACCATAGAGCAGGCGCTGCTCAACGGTGCGTTGGATACTACGCCTGCACTGATCCTTAAAGTCGGTTAACCAGTCTCTCTGCTCCATGGTGGCGGATATTATCAGTTCGCGAAATTATTCGCAGCAACCGAATTGCCTGGCCCATTAGGGAAGACAATCTGAATGCCCATCTGTTCCACAACTGAACAATTTGGGCACACTGCTGGAGGTCAGGTCGCGCGTATTGATCCACACTTTAGTATGCTCGTACTTGTCAGCGGTCCAGCCGAGTTTCGCTTTGTTACGCCAGGCCCCCTCGAGCGCCGCTGCTTCTCCGGATCCGAAAAGATGATACGACTCGTGCAGGAGAATAGCGGCCCTCTCAGTATCGTCGACCGTGGTATCAAAAAACTCCGGGTAGAGCGTCATGACTTCAAACGGAAAGTTAGTAGCGGCATAGGCCGTATGGTGGCCCAGGTAATTATTCCACCAGTTATCCGTGTTTCGGTATTGGACCAGATGATTCAGTACGAACGCCTGGCGTGAAAACCCCTTCTGTTCCAAAATCGCAGTCGCAGCCTTCACTGTCTGACGCTGATCGTATTCCAACTCCTGCGAGGTCAGCAGCAGCGACATGTAGGCGGCAAACAGCAGGATCAAAGTCGTTCCCAAAATCCAGCCCATTCGCAGCGCATTTCTGCGCTTGTGCGCCGGCGGTTCGGTTGGTTCGGCAGACGCCTGAACCGGCTCACTGGTTGTCTGAGTCGCTTCCACTAACGATGCCCCGCAGCGACGGCAACTTTCATCGCTGGGAAGATTGACCAGGCCGCACTGGGTACACTTGCTTCTATTCATGCGAGGTCCGCGTCTGGAACTCCACTAGATCGCCACACAGGTGCCGCGCTTCACAAACTGGCCGTCGCCCGCTTTGCCTTTGAACTCGCCCTCTTCAATCACGACTTTGCCGCGCGAGAGGACGGTCTCCACCACGCCGCGAATAGTACGGCCTTCGTACGCGCTGTAGTCGACATTCATATGGTGAGTCGCAACGCCGAGCGTCTGTTCTTTATTGGCATCGAAGATCACGATGTCGGCGTCTGAGCCCACTGCTATGGTCCCCTTCTTCGGAAACATTCCAAACATTTTCGCCGCGGCGGTCGAGGTTAGTTCCACAAAGCGGTTCAGAGAGATGCGATTCTCAACTACGCCGCCGTTATAGATCAGCGGCACGCGATGCTCCACTCCCGGCGCTCCGTTGGGAATTTTTGTGAAGTCATTGCGACCCAGTTCCTTCTGTTCCTTCATGCAGAAAGGACAGTGATCAGTGGAGATTACTTGCAGGTCATCCATCTTCAGGCCTTTCCAAAGCTCGGCCTGGTTCGCCTTTTCGCGCAGCGGTGGGGTCATCACATACTTCGCGCCTTCAAAGTCATCACCGTAATCATCGAGAGACAGAAACAGATACTGCGGGCAGGTTTCGGCGAAGGCGGCTATACCGCGGTCGCGCGCCTGACGCACCTGATTGAGCGCATCAGCACAGGAAAGATGGACGATATAAACCGGGGTCTCGGCCATTTCCGCGATGGCGATGGCGCGATGGACGCCTTCGGCCTCGGCCACCGTCGGCCGAGTCAGCGCGTGATACTTGGGCGCGGTATGGCCTTTCGCCAAAGCGTGTTTGATGATCTCGTTGATGACTATGCCGTTTTCGGCGTGCATGCAGATCAGGCCGCCGCGCTCGCCGGCGGCGGACATGGCGCGAAAAATCGTTGCATCGTCCACCAGAAAAACGCCCGGATAAGCCATGAACATTTTGAAGCTGGTTACGCCTTCATCCATCAGCGTATGCATCTCTTCAATCTGGTTGTCTTCAAAGTCGGTGGTGATCAGATGAAAGCCGTAATCGATGGCGCACTTCCCTTCCGCCTTCTGGTGCCAGTTATCCAGGCCTGCAATTAATGACTGACCTTTGTTCTGCACGGCGAAGTCGATGATGCAGGTGGTGCCGCCGTGCGCGGCCGCGATAGTGCCGGTGCGAAAGTCATCCGACGCCTGCGTACCACCAAACGGGAGCTCCATATGCGTATGTGGATCGATACCACCGGGAATCACTAGCTTGCCGGCCGCGTCGATCGTTTTGTCGACCTCCATATCCAGGTGCGCGCCGATCACGGTCACAACCTCGTCTTCGATCAGAATGTCGGCGCGGTAGTCGTCAACCGCCGTGATAACGCGACCGTTTTTGATTAGTGTTTTCATTTTGTTTTGCTCAGTGTTGAATTAATAGTTCGTGCGCACGGACTTTCTCATCATCGATTTGGGTCGAGTTTGCGGCTTTGCCGCCCGATGTGCGGAAAGGCTATGCCTTTCCGATCAGCCTTCAATGTCTTTTCGAGGCTACGCCTCTTCTCCATGAAATCTCTTCAATATCTACCGTCAGCGGTTCATCCTCGAGCGGACAGCCGTTCCACCATCGAATACTTGACCAGCGATAATCCTCAAGTCGCTCAACCAATCCGGCCTTTACAGGATTCTGATGAATGTAATTTACCTTCTCCATAAACATGCTCTCACTCGTAATCAGGAACGCGTTATTGTGGTGCTCCCAGAGTGAATACTGATAGCCTCGTTCCCTGGTTTCATGCCTTAGTTTCTGGAGCGAAGTATTATGGCCGCCCTCCTTCAGATGATCAATCACGCGTCGGCTGATGATCCCGTTGATATAGCGCAAGACCTTTGAAGGCTTCTGAACGCTATCGGTTATTGCGTGCAAGTGGTCCGGCATGATGACATAGGCGTAGAGCTGGAAGCGGCAGGATTTACGAGCCTCCGCAAGAGCATTGCAAGCAACAATCTTTATTGCATCAGTACGAAAAACGGGCAGACGGTCCTTTGCCACGGCTGTGAGATAAAGACTGGGCGTGTCTTTGGAAATTGTCGGCATTGGAGGCGTAGCCTCTTGATTCAAAAACAATACTTACGGAAAGGCAGAGCCTTTCCGCACATCGTGCGGCAGAGCCGCAAACCTTTCAGATTTTCTGGTCCCCTCAATCGCGCAATCAGGCGCTCGCATCTCCTCACCGGATCGTTCCCTTCACCGGAATCACCAGCACGGGCACCTTCTTGCTGTCGGTGTGAATGGTTATCTTGCCGTTGAGTGGTCCTTTGGCGACGTTGGTTTGGAGCGCGATCTTGAGGTTGTATTCCCGGCCCTGCTCAACTGGTTCCAGGAGAACGTCGATTCCCTTTGTATCGCTCTCAACGCTGGTTAGCGCAATCGATTGGGTGGAAAAATTGCGCAGGATAAGGATTTGCCCAATGGGAACATTCGCCGATCCAAACTGTGCTTCGGACGGTGTCGACGTGAATAACGGCCGCACAAAACCGGAGACGGGAATATCCACCTGTCTCTGTTGTGGATGGTTCGTGGTGACATGCACATAATCAGACAGCGAACCCACCGGCGCGTCACTCGCAAGCACCAGGCGCAACACCCACTGTTTGCCCGCTAAGTTCGGCAGTCGCTCAGCCGCGGTAGCCTCGTGGTAGGTCACCTTCAGTCCCGCAACGCCGGTTTCCGCGCGCAGCACGTCGAACGGTGTGCCGTCGGCTGCGGATAAGACCTGAATGCTTTCGCTTGGTGCACTGTCGTCTTGCACAATCAGAAACCGCGCATAGCCTGGCTTGACGGTTATGAGAGGGGCAACGTTGGCGCGCAGGATGAGTTGGAATTGAGGAAGCAACGGATCATTGGTAAGGACCGTGACCCCTTTAGCGATCGCACCGAAAAGTGCGGACGTATCAACCACAACGCGAACCTTGCCCACTGCCCCGGGGCCGATCGTCTTATCAAACTCCGCCACTGTACATCCGCATGATGGTCGTGCTTCCGTGATCAGCAGCGGGGACTTGCCCTCGTTTTTAATCAGAAAGTCATGCGAGATTTTTTCACCCTTCCGATAAGCACCAACGTCACTGGTAGCATCCAGCGGCACCGCTCGTGGGTTAGCATTTTGCGGCGGGTCTTGCGCCGAAATCGTTGTCTGGAAGAGCAACGAAAACACAAACAGGAAAAGTATGGCCATGACTACAGGTGGACTCCTTTGATTGGTATTCATGTGAGCAGGTTTTCACGCCGACACAATGGTTGGACTTCAGTTGGCACTCAAGGAACTGAACCCTGCATCGAGCGCCTGAATCAATTCGTCTACGTGGTCCCTGGTCGAATTCAGCATCAAACCGGTGCGAATGACGTTGCCGTACAGTCCACCTTTCCCAATCAGCACTCGCCGGCGCCTGGTTTCTTCAAAGACCTTCGCCACCGTTTCCGGCGCTGGTTCCTTCGTCTCGCGATCTTTCACCAACTCGAGACCCTGCATCAAGCCCATACCGCGCACGTCCCCGATGGCGGCGTATTTTTCTTTCAGTTCTTCCAGCCGCTGGCGCAGGTAACCGCCAACCTCGGTCGCATTGTGTCTGAGGTTCTCATCTTCAATGACTTTGATGACGGCCAGCGCCGCCGTCATGGAAACCGGATTCCCACCGAAGGTGGAGAAAGTTAGGCCTGGATATTTGTTCGCCACATCCTCGGTCGCCACGGTGATGCCGATGGGCACACCGTTACCCAGTCCTTTGGCTGAAGTGATGATGTCGGGCTGTACGTCCCAATGCTCGATGCCGAACCACTTATCGCCGGTACGCCCCCACGCGGTCTGCACTTCATCGGCGATGAAGAGGCCGCCATGCTTGCGTGTTATTTCGACGGCGCGCTCAAAATAACCCGGAGGCGGCACGATAAAACCGCCCACACCGAGAATCGGCTCGGCCATAAAAGCAGCGATTTCACCGGTGGTCGTCGTCATGATCAACTCTTCCATGTCGTCGGCGCAGGCGAGACCACATTCCGGATAAGTTAGTTTGAAAGGGCAGCGATAGCAGTAAGGCGCGCGCGCGTGAACAAAACCGGCGACCTGTGGCAGCAGGGGACGCCAGGGCGCATGGCCCATCGCCGATAAGGCGGTGGCTGAGCGTCCGCTGTAACTGTGTCGCAGCACCACGATCTCATGCCGGCCGGTCGCCAACTTGGCCGCATGAATAGCTGTGTCGTCAGCCTCAGTGCCGCTATTCGTAAAGAATGATTTCTTGAGAGGTCCGGGAGTGATCTGATAAAGCTTTTCCGCCAGGTCTGATTGCGGTTTGTTGGCGTAAAGCGTTGATGTGTGCTGCAGAGTCTTGACCTGATTGATAATCGCTTCCGTGACTTTTGGATGTGCATGGCCCACGCTGACCGTGAGCACGCCGCCAAAGCAATCAAGATATTTGTTGTCCTGATCATCCCAGACATGGTGGCCTTCGCCTCGCACCAGCGCAATGGGCTCCTGGTAATACATGGCCACGGCCGGAAAAAGAAATTCTTTGTGCTTGCGAATGATTTCTGATGGCGTGGTTTTGGCTTCGACTGTGCTCATCGTGTTCTCTCGACCTTTTGTTAACCCCTTCCATCCACACCTCGTTTCACTAATTCAACCAATTTGTCGAACACCTCTGACTTTGACTCGATGATCTTCTTGTCAATGGTAATGCGGAAGGATTCGGGCTTTTTGATGTAGCCGACACCAGCGCTGTCAAGCAGTGCAACTGCGTCGTCATGCATGGGCGGCGACTCATCGAATCCCGCTTCTCGAATAGACATCTGGCTGGCGATGGGAATGTTGCTTGACATGGATCTCTCACTGGGTTAGCGATCAGTTTGCAGGTTCATCCTTTATTAGCTTCTTGATAATGCCCTTGGCGAGGCTCATTAATCTCGTTATGGCGAGGAACCGGCTGAGATTGTTTGGTCAATGGGTTCGTGTACCACATGGTTACCGCCATGACGCACCAGCACACACCCCATCCTCCAATGTCTTCACGAGGTCGCGTCTCTTCATCAGGCGACCGCCATCTCTTCAACTTTTCTGACAAAGGGAATTCCTTCCGACTCAAGATCAATCAGTAGATCCTTAAGGTTGTCCAATAACTCATCTTTCGAGTATCCCTGTGTCCAGTACTCAGGGTATTCATTTAGATAACCCAGAAAGAATTCGCCGTCTTGCCAAAATGTGTACTTTATTGATCTCACTTTTCCCCTCCTGAAGTTCAATCGCCCTAGTACAGATTCCCTTCCCGCTTGCGACCAGTGTAGTCGACGTACACAACCTTCAAGTCTGTGTAGAAATCCAGCGCTGTCGAGCCCTGTTCACGATCACCAATGCCGGTTCCTTTGATACCGCCAAACGGAATGTGCGCTTCGCCGCCGGTGGTGGGCGAATTTATGTGGGTCATGCCCGTCTCAATCTCATCGACAAAGCGAAAGACGCGCACTGCGTCGGTCGTAAAAATCGAGGACGACAAGCCATATTCGCAATCGTTTGCTACCTGCATCGCTTCGTCGAAATCCTTGACTCGCAAAACTGAAAGCACCGGACCAAAGATCTCTTCGCGCGCAATACGCATATCCGCGGTCACGTGATCGAACACCGTAGGGTTGACGAAGTATCCCTTGTCCAGGCCATCGCCCATCGCGCGTGAGCCGCCGCAAACCAACGTCGCGCCATCGTCGCGTCCGATGTCGATATAACTCAAGACAGTTTTGAACTGGTCCTCGTCGACAGTTGGCCCCATCTCGGTGGCTGGATCATTTCCCGCGCCGATACGCATTGAACCGGCGCGTTTCGCAATGCGCTCAACAAATTCATCGGCGACGTCGTTAACCACGACGACCCGACTGGTGGCGGTGCAGCGTTGGCCTGAAGAACCGAACGCGCCCTGCGCCGTGGATTCAACCGCCAGCTCCATATCGGCGTCCTCCATGACCAGCACCGGATTCTTGCCACCCATCTCGCACTGCACCTTGGCGCCGCGCCTCGACACTTCCTCATAAAGGCGAATGCCGACCTGGTTCGAGCCGGTAAAAGAAACTGCCTTGACTGCGGGATGGTTGATAATCGCATCGCCCGCTTCTGAGCCGGATCCGATAATCAGGTTGAGCACGCCGGGCGGGATGCCCGCCTCTTGAAAGAGTTCAACTATGCGTACGCCCGTTGCCGGAGTCAGCGTTGCCGGTTTGAATACGACCGTGTTGCCGGCCACCAGCGCCGGCGCGACCTTCCATACCGGGATGGCCACCGGAAAATTCCATGGCGTCACACAGGCAACCACTCCCAGCGGCTGTTTGATCGTATACGCAAAGTTCGAAGATAGTTCGGACTGAATCGTCTCGCCATTCATGCGGCGCGATTCGCCGGCACAAAATTCCGCGACATTGATCGAGCGCTGGAGTTCGCCGCGCGACTCAGCAATGGTCTTGCCTTCTTCGCGAGTCAGGATTTGGGCGAGTTCTTCCTTGTGGTCCTCCAGCAAACGCGCAGCGCGCGCCACGATTCTACCGCGCGCTGGAGCAGGCGTAGCACGCCAACCGCGAAAGGCTTCAGCGGCCGCATCGACAGCGCGTTTCGCCTCGTCGCGGGTGGCCTGTCGCACGCTGCCGATGACGTCATCAGTATTCGCCGGGTTAAGATTTTGGACCATGCGGGAGGAAGTCGACTCGACCCATTCCCCGCCTATGAAATTGCGATAGGTATCCATAGAATTATTCGGCAGTACAGTCAAAGTGTTCCGGAATCGTTGTGCCCAGCAATATATCACAATCCTTTTTGGAGCGCCCCGGGAGGCCTGGACGCAAGCTGCAGTTCTAAAATGTCCGACAAACTTCAGTTTGTCGATTTGAAGCAGCATAGACGTCAGTCTGTGATCGTTTGGGTAAAATTTTGTCTCAGAAGGCGATTTTTGAGCAAGCGGCGACAAACTGAAGTTTGTCGGACATAAAGCGGTTGCGGCGCTTGCCCCGCAATCCAGATTAGTTCAAAGTTATAGCAACGAAAACCATGACCACCACGGACCAAAAAAAGGCCCCGATCAACCTGCGCGAACTCCTGGAGCAAAGGGCATCCGCCGCTGCGGATGCACCCTTTCTTTTTTCGGAAGCGGATGGCCGCCAGTTTACTTATGCCGAGTTTGATAAGGCCGTCAACCGCGTAGCCGCCTTGCTCGTCTCTCAAGGAATCGGGAAAGGCGACGTCGTCAGCTTGTTAATGCCCAACGGCGCCGAGTACATCATCGCCTACTTCGCCTGTTGGAAGTTAGGGGCACTCGCGGGACCGATAAATTCTCTTCTGAAAGCGCAGGAGATCTCCTACGTAATCTCGAACTCAGAAGCCAGGGCCTTGATTTTACACTCTGAATTTCAACCGCTCGTGGATAGCATTCAGACAGAACTCTCCAACCTGCGCGCAGTAATCCAGTTCGACGACCAAGCGGAGGCGACCCGGGGCTTCAGCAATGCCACAGCGCCCGCATTTCCCAGTCTCGACACCGACGACGAAGCCATCATCATTTATACCTCCGGCACTACCGGCAAGCCGAAGGGCTGCCTGCTGACGCACGGCAACCTGATCGCGAATGCCCGTCAGATAAGCGAGTGGCTTGGTTTCACGGAAACGGATCGACTGCTGACTGTGATGCCTCTGTTCCACATGAACGCCGTATCGGTTACGACCATGTCCGCGCTTTATGCGGGAGGCTCGTCGGTGGTCAGTCCAAAATTCTCTGTGTCGCGTTTTTGGAAAATTATTTCCCACTATGAGGTGACGTCCTTTGGTTCGGTCGCCACGATGCTTTCGATGCTGCTCAGCAATTATCCAAATGGCGTGCCTGCGGGACTGAAGACCGAGCAACTGCGCTTTGCTATGTGTGGTTCCGCACCTGTACCTGCTGAAGTGCTCAAGCGTTTTGAAGAGACCTTTCATTGCCTGGTTATCGAAGGATACGGACTTTCGGAATCCACCTGCCGCTCGACCTTCAATCCTCCCGACGAACGGCGACGCGCGGGTTCATGTGGTATGCCCATTGGTAACGAAATGAAAGTTGTTGACGACGACGACAATGATGTCCCCGATGGTTCGCTTGGCGAGATAGTTCTGCGCGGCGAAAACATCCTGAAGGGTTATTACAAGAACCCGTCAGCTAATGAAGTTGCCTTTCGCAACGGCTGGTTCCACACCGGCGATATTGGCTATCGAGACGCGTCAGGCTTCTACTACATCGTCGATCGCAAGAGCGACATGATCATTCGCGGCGGAGAAAATATCTATCCCCGTGAAATTGACGAAGTTCTTTACCAGCATCCCGGAGTCGCGGCCGCTGCTACGATTGGCGTACCCGATCCGCTCTACGGTGAAGAGGTAGCAGCATTCGTGGTTCTAAAAAATGGTCAGAGCGTGGATGAGGCGGATTTGATCAACTTTTGTCGTGAGAAACTCGCCGATTACAAGTGTCCCAAGTCCATTCGGCTCGTCGCCGACATTCCCAAAGGTCCTACCGGAAAGCTTCTGAAGCGCGAATTGGCTCAACATCTTCGCAACTCCTCTGAGTGAAACCTTGTCGCCTCAGCGACATTTGACCAGCAGCCAAATAATCATGGAAAAGTCTGGCAAAAATTATTAGGTACATGGGGAAACCTGCTATAGAATGGCGCGCGATAATCAACGCAAAGTCTTTGGTCCAAATCGGACGGCACTTCTGCCCGATCGCAACGGTAGTTTTTCGTAACACAGGCGCTGCCACTGCCAGCTGACTCTATCGGCCTATTCTTTATTGGCCGGCGGGCTGCCCGGTGAGCAGTCTCAGTCGTGAGACTCATTCAATCTTAACGCGCTCGCTCGTCAACCAAACAATTAACGAAGGAGAAACGAAATGGCTGCTTTAGGTGCAATAGGTATACTCGGGATCTTAGTAGGTATCGGTTGCCTGATATGTTGGATCATCGTGCTTATCAAGCAATTTCAGGACGCCGGAGCTGTGCACGGGATTATCGGGATCATCACCTGCGGAATTTGGACCTTTATTTGGGGCTGGATGAATGCGACTCGCCTTAACATCAAGACGATCATGATGGTTTGGACACTTCTCATCATTGTCAGGCTTGTTCTGCAGTTCGCGTTCGGCGCCGGCATGGCCTACCCGGGCATGACGCCGACTGCTACTCCTTAAGTACGACGGTAGAAAGATCTGCGGGTCGCAAAAGCGAACGTTGGAATAAACCGCGGTGCGCGGCTCAAGCTGCTATTTCTGGCAAGCTTGGCCGCGCACTTAACCATCTAAACGAGTCTCAATACAAATCTTTGGGGACTTGATTTGGGTAATTATATGCTTGAGCGTCGAGTACATAATTACACCTAAATTAGGATATTTGCAGTCCAGCTAGTCTTGTCTAATGGCGGCGCATTTCATCCAACATTGCCTGGATTCGCGACGTCAGCAGGTCGGTTAATTTTCGGTAGCCGTCATCCTGAACGCTGGTTCGTGCCAGTTCATCCGGCATGATAGGTTCGCCAAAATGAATCTTCACTCGCGCCAGGCGAATCCTACGCGACTTCCGCGGCCAGACTTTGTAAACACCATCCAAAGCAACCGGTACGATCGGCAAATCCAGTTCACTCGCCAGGATCGCCGCCCCCTTCTTGAACGGATGCAACAAACCGTCAAAAGAGCGCTCGCCCTCCGGATAAATATTCAGAATCTTACCGGCCTGCAAACCGGCAGCGCCGGCGCGCATAGCCTTCATGAGGTTCGTATCCGGATCGACGGGAACGATGTTAAGGAGTCGCGCAATCTGTGCGGTGAAAAAGTTCCGCCAGTACTCGCTGGCGCCGACGTGAAAAATGTTTTTGAGAATACCGTGTGGATACACTGAGCAAACAAGGATGGGATCAAGAAAGCTCTGATGATTTGGGCAAATCAGGAAAGGCGTCTCAAGATTTTTCAGATGTTCCAGACCGCGTACTTCCATTCGCAGGAACAGACGCGAACCAAAATAGACCGGCCGCAGCAAGAGATACGCAACCAACGCGGCCAGCGGACGCCGCTTCAGGATTTGTTCGATCTCCGAACCATCTTCGTTCGCCCGGTTAAGAATGTGGGACCAGTCAGTTCTCTTTGCAATTCTCTCCGCGGAAATCTGCGGTTTAGAAGCAGCGTGAGAATTATTCCCGTTTACCAACCCGATCACATCGCCAACTGTCAGGGCTGTCGCCAATGCGGTCGAGTCCATTTCTATGCCCAACGCTTCCTCGACACTGCTAATGCATTCCGCGCGAGCCAATGAATCAAGCCCGAGGTCGAGTTCGAGATTCATCTTTGGATGAATCTCCGGTGTCGTGGCCACAGTGTGATGCTGAATGGCGACCCTGAGCGCACGGCCCGCCGCTGAATCCATCAACCGGCGGTCGTCGCTGCTGAAAATAAGTTCGTCAGTCGCTCGCCGCTGACCACCAGCCAACCCCAGTGACTCAATCTGCTTCAGCAACTCAAAGCGACGCACCTTGCGAGTCGCCGTCCGCGGCAAGGCCTCAGAGCGGACGACATAGTCTCTAACTCGCTGATACTCCGGCAAATCGCGTCCCAGATTATCCAACGCAAATCTAAGCGCTTCGCGTGCATTGGCAATACCCTGCAACTTCAAATATTCAAAGTCGGGGACGATCACACAACAAAGCTTTTCCGCCTGGGCAAAGTCATGAGCTTCGTCGGGCACCCCGAGCACGCAAATTTCACCGACCAGTGGTGAGCGGGCATAGTGCGCTTCGACGTCCTCGGGATAGACGTTCTTTCCTGAAGGCAGGATGATGACGTCCTTCTTGCGACCGACGATATAGAGATGACCCTGCGCATCAAAGTGTCCTAAATCTCCGGAGCGAAACCAGCCGTCGGTGGTGAAGGCTTCGCGGTTAGCTTCCGGGTTCCGATAGTAACCGGACATCACGATGTCTCCGCGAATCAGCACTTCGCCGATGCCTTCGTGGTTGGGTCCGTCAATCTTGACCTGTACGTGATTCAGCGGCTTTCCGACCGAACCCACTTTGTTATCTTCAAAGCGAGTGACCGTGGCCGCACCTGAGGTCTCCGTCAAGCCATAACCCTGCAGAATAGTGAATCCCAGGCGGTGATAATCACGGGCTACACTGGCATCGAAACTGGAACCGGCCGATACGGCCAGGCGCAGCCTGCCTCCGAATCCTTTGTGGACCTTGCGGAAAAAAAGACGGCCCGCGTTTGTCCCCAGAGAATCACGCAGCCATCCGTTGAACGACAACAGCGATCGAAAAAGCCAGCGCACCGTGCGCGGCTGCGCGCGAACGCCATCAAAGATCTTTTTGTGAAATAGATACCACAGGCGAGGGACTCCGGTTATGGCCGTCACCCCGCCCTCTTTCAAACCGCGCACGATCTCTTCGCTGTTCACCTCGCTGATATAGACCACGCACGCGCCAATAACCGTGGCCAGCCAAAGGTTGACGATTTGCGAGTAGGCGTGAAACAGCGGCAACAGGCTGAGGATCACCTCACGATCGGTGAGCCGCATCACTTCCTGAACGCCGTCAACTTCGGCGTAGATATTACCGTGCGTCAACGGCACTGCCTTGGGAGTGCCGGTGGTGCCCGAGGTGTAAATCAGAACCGCCATATCAGCCGGTTTAGCCGGCGGCGAAGTCGCATCAAAATCTGCCGGCCTTGGTGTTTGCGTCCAGTTGCCGAACGAGGCCGCGCCATTCCCTTCCGCTGCCGGCTGGAGAGAAATTACGCGAATCGGATAACCCAATTTTTCGGAAACCGCGCGGAATTTCTCCAGCGATGACTCAGACACAAAGGCCAGCTTCGTTTCGGAGTTTTTCAGGAAACTCGCCAGGGTTTCCACTGTGGCGGAAGGATCGAGCGGTACAACGACGGCGCCGCGATAGATGATTCCCAGGTAGGCGACGGCCCAGTGCGGATGGTTTTCGCCGATAATCGCAACCCGATCGCCAAAGTCAATTTGCTCAAGGCTAAGCCGATAGGCAAGGCTGCGAATCTGCGAGAGCATCGACCCGAAAGTCGTCGTCTCCGCAGCGCCTGCGCCCAGCAGCGTCATAGCCATCTGAGCAGGCCGCTGATTGGCCGCATCAATTAGCCTTTGGCAAAAAGTTGGTTGTTCCATTCTC
The DNA here is from genome assembly GCA_025463135.1 of Acidobacteriota bacterium. GTDB lineage: Bacteria > Acidobacteriota > Blastocatellia > Pyrinomonadales > Pyrinomonadaceae > JAOAPY01. Next base: position 50,263 of record JAOAPY010000053.1, on the reverse strand, counting down.
AAATCAAGTGGCACGGGCGTCCCGCCCGTGATTCGCTACCGCCATGATGCTTCTGGCCACACGCACACGAGCAGGATGCTCGTGCCACGCTACTCAAACTCGGCCACCACGGGGGCGTGATCGGAAGGCCGTTCCCAGGTGCGGGGGTTCATATCGATCCAGGTATTCGTATTTCTCGCAACCAGCGGTTTGCTGATCCAGACATGGTCAATGCGCAAGCCCTGGTTACGCCGGAAAGCACCGGCCCGATAATCCCACCATGAATAGTGACCGGCATCCTCTGTATGAAGTCGAAAGGCGTCAGTGAATCCCCAGTCCTTGACCTTTTGCATGGCTGCGCGTTCGGGATCGCTGAAGAGTATGCGTCCCTGCCAGAGGCGAACGTCGTGCACATCGCGCTCTTCCGGAGCAACGTTAAAATCACCACACAGCAAGACCGGCTTAAGCGGATCATAATGGGTGTCGAAGAACGCACGCAGGCGTGCCAACCATTCCAACTTAAACTGATATTTTTCGGAGCCCACCATCTGGCCGTTGGGCACGTAGACGTTTACGATGTGAATGCCGCCAAACTGTGTAGAGACCAACCGCGCGTGCGCGCCCTCAACATCATCCGGATAGCCACGCTGTTCCCGGTAACATTCTGTCCGAGTAAGAATAGCCACACCGTTATAAGTTTGTTGTCCAAACGTGACGCAGTAATAGCCACGCTCGCGGAATACATCTGCGGGAAACTTATCGTCGGTGCATTTGATCTCCTGCATGCAAAGTACGTCGGGACGATTTTCGTCGAGCCAACGGGTCACATTCGGCAGCCGAGCGAGGATTGAGTTAACGTTCCAGGTGGCAATTTTCATTATGTAGGGGCGGAAAGACCGCGCTGGCCAGAGGCGTTTAGAGTATCGACTTTAGTCGGGCGGTTGGTGGCGAGAAGAACCCGACTGAAGTCGGTACTCTAAACACCTGTGGCCCTTACAACGTGGCCATCAATCCCGCCAGCATTGTACCGCGGCGCGCGATGTCATCGACCAGAATGTGTTCATGCGTCGCATGGGCGCCATCGCCATCAATCCCCAGCCCATCAAGTACCGTGGCGCCGACAGCCGCCGCAAAATTCCCGTCAGAAGCACCACCAACCTGCGCTTCACCAAGTTCATAGCCAATACCGGCGGCGATCTGCCGCGCTTGCTCATAGAGGGCCAGCACCTGGTCGGTGCGCTCGAGCGGTGGCCGATTGATCCCGCCGCTCACCACCAGTTCAACTCGTGAATCATATGACCTAAGTGCAAGTATGGCGGCTTCAGCGCGCGCGCCATCTTCGTTCGAGCCGAAGCGCAAATCGACTTCGGCAAAGGCTTCGGCGGGCACAACGTTAGAAACTGTTCCGCCGCGAACGACACCGACATTGACAGTGATGCCGTTAGACTGATTGTTCATCCGGTGCAAGTACTCGATCTGCCGAGCGATTTCCAGGATAGCGCTGGCGCCTTTTTCCGGCTCGAGACCTGCGTGGGCAGCTTTGCCGCGCGCCTCGATCGTGAACATGCCGGTGCCCTTTCGTCCTGTCTTCACTCTTCCGCCTGAGGCCGGCGGTTCCAGCACCAGAACTGATCGGGCGCGCTTGGCCTCTGCTTCTACCAACCCGCGACCGGTAAAGCTCCCTGTCTCTTCATCGCAGGTGAGCAACACTACGAGCGGACTGTGGGGTGTGATATTCAATGTGGCACAAGCGCGAACCGCCTCAACTGCCAGGGCGCAATTGGCTTTCATGTCGAATACGCCTGGTCCGTAAGCGCGATTTCCCTCGACCCTCCAGGGGCGCTTTTGCAGAGATCCGACCGGGTGAACTGTGTCCGTGTGGCCAAGAATCAGAATGGTCCGGGCACCGTTTCGCCCGTTGCCGAACGCGTGCAGGCGCAGGTTTTCGCCATAGTTCTCAGTCGGAATTCGATCAATAGTGGTTATTGCATTTATGGTTCGAGCCGCAGCCGCCAGCATTGATACAACGGCCTTGCTTCCTTCTTCGTCACCAGATGGTGATTCGGTTTCCACCAACGCGCGCGTCAGCGCGAGCATCTCGCGTTGGCGCTTCACGAAATAGTCGTGAAAGATGGTTGCGGCGGTGTTGGGGATGGTGCGTGGCATGTCTTTGGCTTTGGGCTTGGTCTTGGGTTTTGGGCTTTGGGCTTTGGTCTTTGGATTTCAGATTTCAGATCTCAGATTTGAAATCTCAAATCTGCGATCGGCCGATGATCTCTTTCCGCGCGGTCAACTCCTCGATCCGTTCCAGATTGACGTCATACCCAATGCCTGGCTTTTGCGGCGCGGTGATAGTGCCACGCGGAGTGACGGTCACCGCGGGTTCAATAATATCTTCCGCCCAGTAACGAGCACTCGCCGATATATCTCCCGGCAACGTAAACCCGGCCAGGGTGGCCATGGCGATGTTGTGGGCCCGGCCGACGCCGGATTCCAACATGCCGCCACACCAGACAGGAATGCCATTCTCACGACAGACCTTCTCGACGCGTTGCGCTTCGGCGTGGCCTCCCACGCGACCGAGTTTGACGTTAATGATCCGGCCCGAACCAAGCTCAATCGCATGCGTCGCATCTTCCGCGGAGTGAATCGATTCGTCGAGACATACCGGCGTCTTAATCTGCTGCTGCAACTTCGCATGATCGAAAATATCGTCATGCGCCAGCGGCTGTTCGATCATCATCAAGTCAAACCGATCAAGTTCCTGAAACAGCGGCGTATCGGCAAGACTGTAAGCCGAGTTCGCGTCACCCATCAGACGAATATTGCCAAATCGTTGCCGTACCTGTTCGATGATGCTCAGGTCCCAGCCCGGCTTGATCTTGATCTTGATTCGCTGATAGCCGGCCGCCAACTCTCTTTCGATCTTCTCTATTAGTATCGCGGGTGAATCCTGGATGCCAATTGAAACGCCGCAGGGGATCTCTGTCTGAACACCGCCAAGATATTGCCAGAGCGGCACGCCAGCGCGTTTTGCCGCCAAGTCCCAGCAAGCGGTCTCAATTGTGGCCTTGGCCATGCGGTGACCACGGACCGGTTTCATCGCTAACCAAGTGCCGCTAGCGTCCTCAATCTTTTTGCCGACAACCATTGGCGCGAGAAATTTCTCGAGCGTGGACCAGGCTCCATCGGTCCATTCGTCGCTGTAAAAAGGGCCTTCACCGGCAGTGCACTCGCCCCACCCTTCAACCCCGTCGCGATCAATTACTCGGGCCAGCACGATCCGTCGTTCCGTGGTGCGGCCAAAGCTGGTTTCGAAAAAATGAATCAACGGTAGACGGATTTCGCGCAGTTCTATTGAAGAGATGATCACCAATTAGCTCCGGGGAATTTGGCTGAATAAAGCCTGCGAGCATTATGCCCTGCCGCTCGCGACTTTGTCAGCCGAGCTTAAGCGATGTAGTGCCTGTATTTGAGTTTTATTCCCCTCTCCGTAGGCGGCGAGAGTTACTGCGAGGCAATGAGGTCAGTACCACCTGCGGTAGCGGGTGGGTTGTCGTTGGAGCAGCAATAACGCCGAGAGGATGTGGTTTGCCCAGCGATCTTGTTCGGGAGCAGAACCACCCGCTACCGCAGGTGGCCCGGATTACGAGGCGCGGCCTTTGACAGTTGGAGGAGCCACTCCAGGGTAGAGGAGAGCAACCACCAGAATCAGGGCAGCGAGTTTCTTCATCGATCCTCCGCAAATGTCCGACAAACTTCAGTTTGTCGATCGGCGTACCACAGGCTGCCTGTCTAAGTTACTCAACGACAAACTGAAGTTTGTGGGACTTGGCAGATCAGGGTGCGGTAAGCCGGCCAGCGGATTGCCATATAATTGCGGTTCGGCGGCTTTTGGGTTGGGCCAGTAACGCAGAAAACGATAATTCGAAATGATAATGGTGCGCTTAAGTATTACGGGTTCAGCGGCTCCGGACCTCGATTCGGATGGATAGAGCTTGAGTGTGACTGATTACGAATTCCCACAACAACTTTGACTTGGTTGCTGAACCCGCTTGATCGGCAGTATTGATGGCGAAGGATACGAGTCCGGGTATTTAGCCGCAGTCAACCTTGCGGGGGCGAGGACTCGTGGTGGTATCTTTTTTCTCATTCACACCCGGTGTGAATGAGAGGCAGCTTTAGCTGCGGAGTTATTCGGTTGAGACAAGCGATTCGTCGTTCAGCGCAGCCTTTAGCGTATGCCAGGCGAGACTGGCGCACTTGACGCGCACGGGAAATTCGCGCACGCCCGAAAAGATTTTCAAGCGACCGAGATCGTTGGGCTCGTTCTCTTCATCAAGTTCACCGGTAACCATGCGATGAAATTCTTCAAAGAGCGTTTCCGCGTCTTGTCTGGTTTTGCCTTTCACCGCCACGGTCATCATGCTCGCCGCCGCTTTGGAAATCGCACAACCTGAACCCTCGAAGCTCACGTCTTTGAGCAGGCCGTCCTCAAGTTGCGCATAAACCGTCAGCTGATCGCCGCAGAGTGGATTGAATCCTTCCGCGCTGTGATTAGCCGAATCAATCTTGTGAAAATTGCGGGGCTTCTTGTTGTGGTCGAGAATGACCTGTTGGTAAAGTTCGCTTAATTCAGACATAAGTCATTGTCAATTTCCAGTTGCCAATCGCCAATCTTTCAAACGCCGAGCTACCAAGCTTCAGCTGAAAATCTCAATCACTTTTTCGATCGTGTGGGCCAAAACGTCCACTTCCTCTTTCGTGTTGTAAAAAGCGAAAGAGGCGCGGGCCGTCGCGGGAATATTGAACCGCTGCATCACCGGCTGGGCACAGTGATGGCCGGCACGCACGGCAATCCCTTCCTGATCCAGAATCGTGCCGATGTCGTGCGGATGAATTTCGTCGATCACGAACGAAAGCACGCTCGCCTTTTCCCGAGCGGTGCCGATTATCCGCACCCCTTCGATGGCGGTAATTTTCTCGGTCGCATAGCGCAACAGTTCGTGCTCGTGCGCGGCTGCCTCCTCGCGACCGATACTATCCAAGTAATCGATTGAGGCGCCCAGTCCGATCTGCGAGGCGATGGCCGGCGTTCCCGCTTCGAACTTATTGGGAAGGTCGGCATAGGTGGTCTTCTCAAACGTCACGCTCTTGATCATGTCGCCGCCACCCTGAAACGGATTCATCCGATCCAGCAGTTCAGCTTTTCCGTAGACAATGCCGCTGCCGGTGGGTGCGTACAATTTGTGACCTGAGAAGGTAAAGAAATCGCAGTCCAGATCCTGCACGTCGATGGGCATGTGCGGCGCGCTCTGCGCGCCATCAATCAATACCGGCACGCCATATTTATGAGCACGCTCTGTAATCTCCTTGATGGGATTAATAGTTCCCAGGGCATTGGAGACGTGGGTGACCGCTACGAACTTCGTACGTTCATTCAACAGCGCGTCATAATCGTCCAACAGCAACTCGCCCGCGTCGTTCATGGGAATTACGCGCAAACGAGCTCCCTTCTCTTCACAAAGCATTTGCCAGGGCACGATGTTCGCATGGTGCTCCATGGCCGAGATGACGATCTCATCGCCGGCGCCGATGAACTTTCGGCCGTAGCCGTGCATCACCAAATTAATCCCTTCGGTGGCGCCACGCACGAAGATGCATTCCTTAACATCGCGAGCATTGATAAACCGCTTCACCTTCTCGCGCGCGCCTTCATAGGCAGTAGTGGCCCGCTGGCTCAGGTAGTGAACGCCCCGATGAATGTTGGAATGTTCCTGTTCGAGATAAGCGCTGCCGCGGTCAATAACGATTTGCGGCACCTGAGAAGACGCGCCGTTGTCGAGATAGACCAGCGGCTTGCCGTTAACGGTTTGGTGCAGCACCGGAAAGTCGGCGCGAATGCGCTCGACATCCCAGGTGTTCCCCGACTTCTGCTCTTCTTTAAGTGATCTTGCGATGGTAGCCATAACTTGATCCGTTACAACGTGTCGTAAATCATGCTTCCAGGCGCGCGTGCAGCCGGTTAAGCACTGCTTCATCAAGCTGTGTCTTAATCGATTCAACTTTTATTCTGACGATGACTTCCTCGGCAAATCCATAAGTCAAAAGGTTGCGCGCCAGATCGGAATGAATGCCGCGGCTCTCCAGGTAAAACAGTTCATCTTCATCCAACTGCCCAATGGCCGCGCCGTGCGCGCACTTTACGTCGTCGGCAAAAATCTCGAGCTGCGGTTTGGTATCGACGTGCGCTTCGTTGGACAGCAGCAGATTCTTGTTCGTTTGATTGGCATCCGTACCCAGCGCGCCGTGGCGCACGAATACCTTGCCGTTGAAAACCGCGCGTGATTTGCCGTCAAGAATTCCCTTGTAGAGTTGATGACTGGTGCAGTGTGGTTGTTTGTGGTCAATGACCGAATGCGTGTCCGTGTGCTGGCCCTCACCGATGATGTACAAACCATCAACCCGGCATTCGGCGCCTTCATGGTCCATCACCACGCTCAGGTCGTGACGCGACAGCTTGGCGCCGAGATTAATGCTGGTCGTTTCGTAGCTGCTGTTGCGGCCCAGGTCGGCGCGGGTGTTTGCGATATGAAAACTCTCGGTGCTTTCATCCTGCACGCGATAGTGTTCCAGCCGCGCTCCGTCCTTCAAGACAATCTCAACCACCGCATTGGTGAAGTACGAGTCGGCACCGACACTGTTATAGCTCTCGATGATCGTTGCGCTGCTGTTTTCTTCCGCGATTACCAGCACGCGTGGGAAGGCCGCGAGGTTGGCTTTTGTGGAGCTGGAGAGGAACAACAGCTGCAGCGGTGTCTCGACTGCGAGGCCTTTTGGTATTACCACCAGGGCGCCGCTTCCAATAAAGGCTGTATTCAGCGCGGTAAAACCATTGTCGCCGTAGTCGACGATCCGGCCTAAATATTCTCGCAACAGCTCGCTAAACGGGTCACTGGCGAGCGCTGTGGCAAAATCGACAGCCTTAATTCCTTCCGGCAAGCCGGTCAACGAGGAAAGCTCGGAACGCAACAGGCCATCGACAAAAACCAATTGACTGGCCCTGGCCTCCGGATAAGTAAACGCGGCCAACTGCTGTTCGCCAACAGCCGCACTCACCTCGCCGGTCGCCGTGAGAGGAAGAAAGCCCGCCCGCACGATTTGCGCTACATTCGTATACTTCCACTCTTCCTCTTGTACGGCAGGAAAACCAAGCTGCTCGAATCGCTCCATCGCGCTCTCGCGGAGTCGCTCGATCCACGGGACTCTCTGCGGGCCGGCTCCGTTCGCTTGCAGCGTCTGAAACGCATTCTGATAACTGCCTTGTGATTTAGTCGCTTCTGAAATCATCTGTTCGTTTCTTCTCTTATGATCGTCCGATTAGAAATGCGAACTTGTCCGCCGCCAACGGGCACAGGTGCCTTTTCTAAACGAGCCGGAATTAATCCGGCACAGTGGCCTCTCTAAACGGGAGGCATCATGATTTAACCGACAGCTATGCTCGTTCCATTGGTCGACGCGTTAGCGGTCGAGGCCTTGGTAATCCAGTCATAACCCTTTTCCTCCAACTCCAGCGCCAGCTCCTTGCCACCTTCGCGTGCAATGCGACCGGCAGCGAGCACGTGCACAAAGTCAGGCACGATGTAGTTGAGCAGGCGTTGATAGTGGGTTACCACGATGGTCGCGTTTTCCGCGGTGTGCAGCTTGTTCACACCATCGGCGACTATGCGCAGCGCATCAATGTCCAGGCCCGAATCCGTCTCGTCCAAAATTGCGAGCCTGGGTTCCAGCACCGCCATCTGCAGAATCTCGTTGCGTTTCTTCTCGCCGCCTGAGAAACCTTCGTTAACCGAACGCGACATGAAACTGGCATCCATCTGCACCAATTTCGCGCGCTCTTTCAACAGATCCTTGAACTCCAGGGGATCCAACTCTTCCTCGCCCCTGTGCTTTTGCCTTTCGTTGTAAGCCAGACGAAGAAACTGTGCATTTGAAACGCCCGGCACCTCGATTGGATATTGAAAAGCCATGAAGATGCCGGCCCTGGCACGTTCGTCCGTAGGCATTTCCAGCAGGTTCTTGCCTTCATAAATCACTTCGCCCTGTGTGACCTCATAAGCCGGATGGCCGGCGAGAACTTTGGCCAGGGTGGACTTGCCTGAGCCGTTGGGTCCCATGATGGCGTGCATTTCGCCTTTGTTGATGACCAGGTTGATGCCTCTCAGAATCTCATTGCCGGCAACGCTGGCATGTAAATTTCGAATCTCTAACACGAATTACTTTCTCCTCGTTTCGATTTGTAACGCAGACTATCAGTCTGCGATCGTCGAACGGCATTCAACGCAGCGTAAGCTGACAGCATGCCTTACAAAAAACGTTTCGAACAAATCATTGAGCAAAATCCTCTCAACAAAAGAAATGCGGAGAGAGGTTGATGACGGCGAGCTTACTTCTCCACGTCGCCACGTCTCCGCTCGCCGCGTCCGTTCTTAACCCACGCTGCCTTCCAACTTCATACCGAGCAGTTTCTGTGCTTCCACCGCAAACTCCATCGGCAGGTGCAGGAAGACGTCTTTACAAAAGCCGTTGATGATCAGAGAGACTGCGTCTTCCTGCGGAATACCACGCTGTTGTAGATAGAACAACTGTTCTTCACTAATCTTGGAAGTAGATGCTTCATGTTCCACGCGCGAGCTGTTGTTCATCACTTCGATATAGGGAAAAGTGTTGGCGCCACACTCGGATCCGATAAGCATCGAATCGCATTGCGTATAGTTACGGGCGTTCTCCGCCTTTGGCATTACCTTCACCAACCCGCGATAGCTGTTGTTGGAACGGCCGGCAGCAATCCCTTTGGAGATGATGGTCGACTTCGTGTTCTTGCCCAGATGAATCATCTTGGTTCCGGTGTCCGCCTGCTGCGCGTGATTAGTCAGCGCGACTGAATAAAACTCGCCGATCGAGTTATCGCCCTGCAGGATGCAGGATGGATATTTCCAGGTGATGGCCGAGCCGGTTTCGACCTGCGTCCAGGAAATTTTTGAGTTGCGGCCGGCGCACTTGCCGCGCTTGGTCACAAAATTATAGATACCGCCGACACCCTGTTCATCGCCGGCGTACCAGTTTTGCACTGTAGAATATTTGATTTGCGCATCGTCCAGCGCTACCAGTTCGACCACCGCGGCGTGCAACTGGTTCTTATCGAACTTGGGCGCCGTACATCCTTCAAGATAAGAAACCGAGGCGCCTTCTTCGGCTACGATGAGCGTACGTTCGAATTGGCCCGATTCGGAGTTGTTGATGCGGAAGTAGGTCGAAAGTTCCATTGGACACTTCACGCCCTTGGGTATGAAGCAGAAACTTCCATCCGAGAAAACCGCGCTGTTCAAGGCGGCGTAAAAATTGTCGTTGGTCGGCACGACTGAGCCCAGATATTTCTTTACGAGGTCCGGATGCTCGCGAATGGCTTCCGTAAAAGAGCAGAAAATCACGCCGTGCTTGCGCAGCTTTTCTTTGTAAGTGGTCGCCACTGACACCGAATCAAACACCGCATCGACGGCAACATTGGCGAGTTGCTTCTGCTCGGTAATCGGAATGCCCAGTTTTTCAAACGTCTTAAGCAATTCCGGATCGACTTCGTCGAGACTCTTCTTCAGGGTCTTTTGTTTAGGCGCGCTGTAATAAATGATGTCTTGATAATCGATGGGCGGAAAAGTGACGTTGGGCCAATGCCGCGGTTCCGTCATCTTGAGCCAGTTGCGGTAGGCCTTGAGACGAAACTCCAACATCCACTCCGGTTCGTTTTTCTTGGCGACAATTAATCGGACCGTGTCTTCCGACAAACCACGGGGGATCATGTCCGACTCGATGTCAGTTACGAAACCGTACTTATATTCCTGGTTCGCCAGGATCTCGATACCACTGCTCATCTTTTCCTCTCCAGCCCTTAGCCAGGGCGCCCGCGTATGTTTTCTTAAGCTCGCAAAAGCGGCTCGTCCGAACGTTGTTTCAAACCATGGATGCGATGCAGGGTCGCATCGACGTTCGCCTCGCTGCCAACCAGCTGTGACAGGGTGATTCCCGCCATGGCGCTATCGACGATCTGATGCAATTCCACGATGACCGGGCGGATGCCGCAGTCACCTGTATGCACACAGGCGTCCAGGACACCTGTATAGCTGCGGCAATGCGATTCCACCCGCTCGTCCAAAACTCGAATCACTTCATTCAAGTGAATCTCCGACGCTGGACGCGCCAAGTGATAGCCGCCTTTGGTGCCGCGCTGAGACTGGACCAGACCGGCCTTATTCAAAATCCACATCAGCTTGCCGGCATTCGCCGCGGAAATGCCTTCGCGTCGCGCAATCTGCGAGAGCGTCAGGGACTCGCCCTCAACCTCGGCGCGCGCTAACTGCAACAAGCAGCGGAGCCCATATTCTTCTTGTGCGGAAATCTTCATAAAGCCAGTCCGACAAACTTCAGGTTGTCGTGCTATTTTCCCCAAAAATCCAAGCGACGGCGTGATTCTACCGATACCTTACTTTTTAGTCAACATTAGAGCGAGGTTCTTGTAGGGGCGGACCCGTGTGTCCGCCGAACCATCGCCACTAACAAAAAGGGCGGACACTCTGGTCCGCCCCTACAATTTCTATTTAGGATGAAGCGTTATCGCGAAAAGCCAAAATCCACGTAACCGGTTGCCCTTACCGGCTTTCCATCCACCAACACCGGTTGGAACTTCCACTGCCGCAAGGCGTCCTGGGCGGCCTGTCTTAACAGCGTCGGTCCTTCAGCCCAAACTATGCCAGTGACTGAGCCGCCTTCGTCCACGACTATCTTAATTCTGACCAGGCCGGAGACGCCGGAATTCCTGGCCATCTGTGGATAAACAGGCATGACCTTGCTGATCGCCTTTTCAGTCAGTGAACCCGCTTCAAGCGGCGCGTTTCCGCTACCGGTTTTTGGCGCCTCAGTAGTAGCGGTGCCGGTTGACCCGGCGGAAACCATAGCGGTCTGGGCGCTGGTACGCTGATCGGTGACGGCGGCGGGGACAGGACCGGTCGGATGCGCGTTCCTGGTCTCTGAATCCAAAGTTTCCGCCGACGCCGCGGGAACGTTACTGCTCGACTGGGTTTCTGTCGGCATTGTCACCAGTCTGGCCCGAGCCGCACTATGTTCCGTGTCCCATTTGGCACGATCAGTGGTATCGCGCGCTAACGCCGTGCGGATGCCGGAAATATCTTCCAACAAGGCGAAGGCATCGTTTGCCTTGGCATTCTCCTTAATGAGCTCTCTGCCCTGCGCGCTCATGCGCTCCAGCAGAGAGCGCAGGCGATCGAGATCCGTGACCGCCTCAGGCGGCAGGCTTGAACTGGATACGTCAATGCCGAAAGTACGATAGCGCCCCACGTGTGCGCGCGCTCCGTTCACAGCCTGCCCCGCCAAGGCAAAATAGGTTCGCACCGATGCCTCGTTCTTTGACGATCGCCCTTTAAACGTCTCTTCGAGCAAGGCTTCCGCGCGGGCATAATTGCCATCTTCGAGATAGATACCCATCAACATCAGCGAAGAGTTATTACGCACCACCTCGTCTTTGACTGAGGCGCGCAGCGATTCAAGCTCGGTCGCGGCTGGCACTAACTGGTGCGCTGCGGCCAGGGCTCGGGCACGCTCCATCCGCCGAGATATGTTGTCCGCCTCTGCGACTGCAGCCGTAGCCACCGCTGGTGCAGAAGACGCCACCACCGGAGTCGGAGTAGCAGTGCCGGGTAAGGACTGCGCACAGACGGCGCCCGCGATTAATACCTGAATGATGAAAGCGAGGATAAATTTTTCGGAATGGGGGAACAGACTAGTCGTCTCTTTTTTCTTCACTATAAAAACTCCATTAAAAAGAGAAAAGCGAGCATAAATGCTCGCTTAGGGTTGGTACCGTTATTGGTGGACTTTATTATCTACATATCAACGTGATCTGGCAAGTAGAAACGCCGCGACCTGGAAAATGAGGTTAAGCGAATCATCGAAGGTTTTGTCTCATTCACCCTCGGTTTCAACCGGGGGATCACCTTCTGTCGAATCTCCCCACCAACCGTTTCAACGGTTTATCCTCGTTCCAATCGGTCACGCCGAAGGCGTCAAAAATAATCGCGGCTGCAACGGCGGTTATTTCGGTGAGGTCGGAGCCAAACTCTTCAGCACTCGCTCACGATACAGGCGGGCGCCTTTTTTGATAGCAGTCTCGTCCAGAGTTAAGAGCTTCCGGTCGCGCATTACAACGCGGCCATTAATCAAGACGGTGAGAACGTCAGACGCTTTGGTGGCATAGACCAGGTCGGAATAAACGCCGTAAACAGGGATCTGGTGTAGATCGTCGCGATCAATAATCACGAGATCCGCCCGCTTGCCGACTTCGATTGAGCCGATTTCGCGATCCAGGTGCAGGGCCTGGGCGCCGCGAATCGTTGCCATCTCAAAAGCCTCTTGCGCGGTAATCACCTTGGGGTCGCCCGAGAAAACCTTGTGCAGCTTAGCGGCGGTATCCATCTCTTCCCACATGTTCAGGTCGTTGTTTGACGCTGCGCCGTCAGTGCCCAGTCCCACACGCAAACCTTCACTCAGCATCCTGGGCACGGGCGCAACACCCGCCGCGAGCTTCATGTTCGACTGTGGGTTATGGACCACGCCGACCTTCAGGCGCTTGAGCACTTCGATTTCCGTTGCTGTGGGCCAGACAACGTGAGCGGCAATCACTCGCTCGTTGAGAAAGCCGATACGTTCCAGATAGTCGATTGGACTAGCATTTTTCGCTTTGAGGCTGTCTTCGACTTCCCTCTTTGTTTCCGAGATGTGCGTGACTATCGGCGCTCCGGTGCGATCAGAAAAAGCGCGCACGGCTTTGAGATGTTCTTCCGAAACAGTGTAAGGCGCATGCGGCGCGATCGCGGGAGTTATCAGCTCGTCTCCCTGCCAGCGCTTGACGAACTTTTCCACATAAGCCATTGCTTCGGCGTTCGTCTTGTTGTCGGCAACCGGGAAATCGATCACTGTTTCGCCCAGCACGGCGCGCACACCTGCTTTGGAGGTTTCGTCGGCGATGGCGTCTTCGAAGTAGTACATGTCGCAGTAGGTAGTGGTCCCGCCGCGAATCATTTCCGCCAGGCCGAGCCGCGTGCCCGCGCGCACGAAGTCCTCCGTCACATTTTTCGCCTCAGCCGGAAAGATGTATTTGGTCAGCCACTCCTGCAGATCAAGATCGTCAGCCAGGCCGCGGAACAGGGTCATGGGAATATGAGTGTGCCCGTTGACCAGTCCCGGAATTATCATCCGGCCGCCGGCGTCGATAGTCTCCCGCGCAAAGTAGCTCTTTTGAATATCGGCGCGCGCTCCCACCGCTACCACTCGCCCGTGTGCGATTGCGATGGCCCCGTCATCGATGATGCGGCGCGCCTGGTCCATCGTGACGATGGTGCCGCCAAGCACGATCAGATCGGCCCTCGCCTTACCCGATTGGGCCGCGACGCTGGGTGATGACGTGTTAATAACCATGACCGCGAGAAGGATGAACGACAGAAATTGCTTTGGCATATTCGAGCGCATTGGGTGGGTCTTAGTCCGACAAACTTCAGTTTGTCGTTATCTCGCATCAAAACTTTCTTAGCCCCTCAAACGACAAACTGAAGTTTGTCGGACCCAGTCACCCGGTTAAAAGTCGGGTGAGAATGAGACTCGCAACTGTTTACTTCTTGTGCGCGTTAAATTCTTTCAAAAACCTCGCGTCAAAAGCGCGCGGCAAAAGGTTCTCGATGTGCACGCCTTCGCGGTCGCCGTGCAGATTCACCATCACGATGTCCGCATGCTTGGCAAACTCCCAGATGATTTGGCGACAGGTGCCACAGGGCGGAGTCAGTGTTTGCGTGTCGGCGGCAACCGCCAGATTAGTAAAGTTTCGCTCGCCTTCAGAAAGCGCCTTCCAAATCGCCACTCGCTCAGCGCAAACTGTCAGACCGTAACTGGCGCTCTCGATGTTACAACCAGTAAATATTTTGCCGGTGTCAGTGCGCACTGCGGCGCCTACCAGAAAATTCGAAAACGGAGCCACGGACTGCTCGCGCGCAGCCAGGGCCGCCGCTATTACTTCCTCTTGTTCCACTTCGCTCAAGCTTGACCTCCGACGGTTGTTAAAGTGTCAGCCAATTTTTCGCGTATTTTCCCACTGATCAAATCGATGCTCACGAGGTTATGGCCGCCTTCAGGAATGATTACATCTGCATAACGTTTTGATGATTCGACAAATTGCATGTGCATTGGCCGCACTGTGGCCAGGTATTGTTCGATTACCGACTCGATGGTGCGACCGCGCTCGTCAATATCACGGCGCAGCCGGCGAATAAAGCGAATGTCGTCAGGCGTATCGACGAAAACTTTGATGTCCAACTGCTCCAGCAGGCGTGGATCCGCGAAGATCAGGATGCCTTCGACAATTACAATCGGCTGTGGTTCGATTTTCAGCGTATCGTGCAAACGCGTATGCGTTCTAAAGTCGTAGATGGGGAGCTCCACCGCCTCGCCGGCCTTTAACTTGCGGATATGGTGGACCAGCAGATCGTTATCGAGCGCGTCCGGATGATCGAAATTCGCGAGCTGGCGATAATCGCGCGGGAGGTCCTTGAGGTTACGGTAATAAGAATCCTGCTGGATGAAGACAACATCTTTGGCACTGACTTTATCCAGGATGCTCTTGGCTACTGTGGTCTTGCCTGATCCCGTGCCGCCGCAGATACCGATGACTAAGTTCACTGAGTCACTCATAGTTTGCTCAGCTCCGCAGGAGCCGAATGTTTATAGGTTATGGTTAACCATACAACACAAGCTCTGCAGGAGCGAAATGTGGAAACCAGCCAGTTCGCGTTTTTCGCAGTTACCGAGCTCTGGAATCCTGATAGCGCAAGACTTGATGCAAATGAGTCAGGTTTTGAATCGAACTTTCTGGGCACGCTTCTTGGCGGGAAATTCTTTGTCGCCTTTGAGGATCTTCCCGCGAAGACGCAAAGCATAAAAAGAAAATCCTTTAGGTTCAGACGCTGCCCGCTAAAAAATAATCGTACCCGGCAGCCCGTCTTTCAAACAGCCAATCTCACCACCAGCCGCCGCAACAATGCGGCAAAAGTTTCGCGGACCTGCTTACCAGTCTCCACGACTTCCTGATGATTGATCGGTTCGTTACCGAGACCGGCGGCCATGTTGGTAATGCAGGAAATACCCAGGACTTCGAGGCCCATGTGCCGAGCGACGATGGCTTCCGGCACCGTGCTCATACCGACTGCGTCCGCGCCTAAACCGCGGAGCAAACGAATCTCAGCGGGCGTTTCATAACTGGGACCGGAGAGGCCGGCATATACTCCCCGTCGCAACTCAAGGCCCATGGCCCGCGCCTCTTCGATTGCCTGATGCTGAAGTTCCTGCGAATAGACCGCGCTCATGTCCGGGAAGCGTGGTCCGAAACGCCCATCGTTTGGTCCACGCAATGGATTTACTCCCATCAGGTTCAAGTGGTCGCTAATCAACATCAGCGCTCCCTGACTGAGTTGCACGTCGACCCCGCCGGCGGCATTGGTCAGCACCAGCGTCTTGATGTCCAGTAGCTTAAACGTCCTGATAGGAAAAGTGACTTCCTCGAGCGCATAGCCTTCATAGAAGTGTACGCGGCCCTGCATTGCGAGGACCGGCACGTTTTCGATTTTGCCGATCACCAAACGTCCCGCGTGCCCTTCAACGGTCGAGACGGGAAAGCCGGGGATCTCCTCGTAAGGAATCGCCACCGCATCCTGAAACTCATCACCGAAGTCGCCCAGACCACTCCCGAGCACCAGGGCAATACGCGGCCGAAGATTGGTGCGCGCGCGGATGATCCGGGCCGCGTGTTCAGCGCGCGAGTAAAGACTTCCCGGTTCAGTTTGATCAGCCATATATCATCCCTCTGTTTTCAACGTCCTTCTGCCCCCCAGCATCCCCAAGCCTGCGAAGATTGGCGCCCCGAGCACGCCGATCTCAACCTACCGTTCTTTCTGATACGGCATACCCAGTGCGCGTGGTGGGCGGGAATGACCAATGAACCCCGCGAGTACGATGATGGTCAACACATACGGAACCATCTGGATGAATTGAACCGGAATGTCTTCGCCTGAAAACTTAAACACACCCTGCATCTGATAAGACACGGCTTCGGTAAAGCCAAAGAGCAAACACGCAAGCATCGTCTGTACCGGACGCCATTTCCCGAAAATTAGCGCCGCCAACGCAATAAAACCTCTGCCCGAAGTCATATTGCGCGTAAACAACGAAGACTGGCCGATGGAAAGATAGGCGCCGCCCAGTCCGGCCAGCACACCAGACAACAGCACACCCGCATATCGCATGCGCGCCACGGGAACGCCCGCGGCATCGGCCGCCTCCGGATTCTCTCCCACCGATCTCAGGCGCAGGCCAAAGGGGGTTTTGTAAAGTACGTACCAGATCGTTGGCACTAAACCGAAAGCAATCACGATGGGAAGCCATGGGACCAGGTGCTCCCTGGGAATCTGCGGTGTCGAACCGGACGAGAGAAAAAAAGCGCCGCTCAGAAACGCAGGCATGCCAAACATCAAAATATTTATTGCGGTTCCCGTTACAACCTGATCAGCACGGTAGCGAATGCTGACCACCGCGTGAATCGCTGCGATCAAGAGCCCGGCAGCCATACCCGCAGCCAAACCAGCAAAAGGATTACCGGCCGCGTAGGTCACCGCCGCCGCGGTGAAAGCTCCCGCGAGCATCATTCCCTCGAGCGCGATATTGATGACGCCGGAACGCTCAGAAAACAGTCCGCCCATCGCTGCCAGCAGCAAAGGCGTGGCGGTGCGTATGGTTGACCAGAAAAGCGCGATGGTGAAAAGGTCCTTCATTCGATTCACACCTTTGAGCGTTTCAATAAACCAAAGCTGCCGAATTGACCACGAAAGAACGCTTCCGCGGCGACAAAGAGAATGATCACTCCCTGTAGTACCTGAACGATGTCTTTGGTCACGTGCTCGGAAAAGCCATCGACATAAATGCCGCCGCGTTGCAGCACTCCAAACAGCAGCGCGGCGATGACCACTCCGAAGGGATGATTGCGACCCAACAATGCCACGGCGATTCCAGTGAAGCCATAATTATCTGAAAAGCCATCGTAGTAACGATGACGATACCCAAGCACTTCATTGATCCCGACCATGCCGGCCAATGAGCCCGAGATGGTCATGGCGATGATGATCTGTTTCCGAATCGAGATGCCGCCGTACTCGGCCGCGGTAGGGCTTGCCCCCGTAGCGCGCAACTCATAACCCCACTTCGTGCGCCACAAAAACAGGTAGACAAGTACACAACAGATGAGGGCCAGCACAAACGCCAGATTGAGAGGAATGCGCTCCGGCAAACCATGAATGAAATGTCCCAGCCGAGCAATATGAGCGCCCTGGCCAATCTCAGAACTTTCCATGATCGGATCGCCAGGGACCTTGTAATGATACTGCGTGAAATAACTGACCAGCGCGATGCCGATGAAATTCAACATGATCGTGTTGATTACTTCATGCGATCCAAACCGCGCTTTCAAGATACCGGGAATGGCGCCCCAGACGCCGCCCGCCAGGACGGCCGCCAGGAAACAGAGCGGTATGAGGATCCACGCCGAGCGTTGCGCCAAGGTAATACCAACCCACGCCGTGGCAAACGCCGCCACATAAAGTTGACCCTCAGCGCCGATGTTCAGCAGGCCACAGCGAAAGGCCACCAGCACCGCCAGTCCCGTGAAGATCAAAGGGGTCGCGTAGAAGAGTGTGTAACCGATACCGTCCGGCCAGGAAAGAGCACTGCCGATAAGCAGTTTGTAAGCCTGAATCGGGTTGTCGCCAATCAGCAAAATCAAAATGCCACCGACGACAAAGGCCGCCAGCACGGCAAGCAAGGGGAAGACTAGTTCGCGTAAGAGTTTCATGATTTGGGTCTTGGGGCTTTGGTTTTGGTCTTTGGTTGATTAACGGAGCATGACTCATGAATATCAGCGGAAAAGATTTCAAAGGCCAAAAACCAAAGACCAAAGACCTTCTTAATGCCCGCGCGTCATCAACAGCCCAATCTCTTCCACCGTCGTAACTTTTGGGTCGACCTCTCCAACAATTCGTCCCTTGTGAATAATCAGTAAACGATCTGATAACGACGTGACTTCTTCTAGTTCAGCCGATACCAACAAGATTGCACAACCGCCGTCGCGCAACGCAACCAACTTGCGATGAATGAACTCGATGGCGCCGATATCCACTCCTCTGGTGGGTTGCGACACGAGCAGCAAACGAGGATCGACCTTGAACTCGCGACCGATGATTAACTTTTGCTGGTTGCCTCCCGAAAGCGCGCGGGCGGGAAGCGCGGCATTGGCCGGACGCACATCAAAGCCCTGGATGATTTCATTGGCACGCTGTTGAATGGCTGCGTTATCGAGGAAGACATTGCCGGCATAAGCCGTTACCGGCGGCCGATAGTGAACACCCAGAATTGAATTCTCTGCGAGACTGAATTCCAATAATAAACCGCGTCGATGTCGATCCTCCGGAATGTGCGCAATGCCCTGTTCGCGCCGCGCGCGCGCACTCTGACGGGTTATGTCCCGGCCTTCAAAGTTGATGCTGCCCGAAAGCTGAGAAGATTCAACCAGACCGGCGAGCGCTTCAATCAATTCGGTTTGGCCATTACCCTCGACACCCGCAATACCCACAATCTCACCGGCGCGCACCTTGAACGAGACCTTATCCACGCGAGGCGTACTGCCTTTCACGTTTACCGATAGATCGACGACCTCGAGCCTCGGCACACCAGGTTTCGCGTCGGTTTTTTCCACGCGCAGGAGCACTTCGCGTCCCACCATCAACCGCGCCAATTCAGCAGCGTTGGTCTCCTTTGTCTTTACGCGGCCCACCACCTTGCCATCGCGCATGACTGTGACATCGTCAGAGATGGCCAGCACCTCGGACAATTTGTGCGTAATAATGACAATGGTTTTGCCCTGCTCGCGCATACTGCGAAGGATGGCAAAGAACTCTTCAACTTCCTGCGGCGTCAATACCGCGGTGGGTTCATCCAGGATCAGGAGTTGGGCTTTGCGATAAAGCGCTTTGAGTAGTTCGACACGCTGCTGTTGGCCCACCGACAAGCTCTCAATTAAGGCGCCGGGATCGACAGAGAGTTTGAATTCTTCCGATAGCTTGCGAATCTGCGACGAAGCTGTTGCCAGATCCAAAGCGAGCGCGGAACCCGGCTCAGCTCCCAGAACGATATTCTCCGCGACCGACATGGTGTCGACCAGCATGAAGTGCTGATGGACCATTCCGATCCCCAGGGCGATCGCGTCATGCGGCGTGCGAATCTGATGGACCTGGCCGTCGATGAGGATCTCGCCCGAGTCCGGCGTATAGAATCCGTAGGCGATGCGCATCGCAGTTGACTTGCCCGCGCCGTTCTCACCCACGATTGCATGAATAGTCCCCGTCTCAACCTTGATGTTGATTTGATCATTGGCCAATACCGCGCCAAAGCGTTTGCTTATGTTCCGAAGTTCAATCATTACTTTGGTCTTTGGTCTTAGGACTTTGGTCTTTGGAAAACCCCAATTTGGTCCGGCTTTAGACAACTGCCGACTTCTGCTTTATTACGGATTTCGATAGGGACCTTAAATAAGCATTGAGAGTTGGTGAAAGCTCGACAATTATCGACCTGAGTTCCCTTGTCTCTTTCGCAGTCAAAAGCTTTCGCACGTAGGCGCGGCGCAACCAGTGCAGAGTCTCGTATAGAGATCCCCTGGATATTCGCAAGAATCTCCGGTAGTCCTGAGCACTTCCTCTGCCGCTTCCTTCCGAGATATTCGCACCGATGCTGTCCGCCGCACGGACAAGCTGCTTACCGACAGTATCTTTTGAGAAGTCGTCCCATCCAACTACAGCGTTCCAGATTTTATCCGCCAGATTCTCTGAAAGCTTATAGATTCGGAGATTTTCAAAGTTCGCTCTAGGCATGGTTCGGCTCCTCTTTTACTGGCCTCCCAGCATTCAAACGCGAGCCGAGCAATGTGTTTCTTCCAAAGACCAAAAGCCAAAAACCCAAGACCTAATATCATTTGAGCATCGCATCCGTCACCTTAATCTCCCCAGCAATAATCTTTCTTTTCGCTTCTTCAGCCGACTTGATCATTTCGGGTGTGATCAGATCCTTATTGAACTGGTCCATTGAGTAGCCGACGCCATCCTTGTCGAGCCCATAAACGTGAAAGCCTGCCTGAAATTTCTTGTTTACAACGTCTTCAACTATTGAATAGACGGCGTTGTCGACGCGCTTGACCATACTTGTCAGGACAAAGCCGGGCTTGACCATGTTCTGATTGGAATCAACGCCAATAACGAAATGTGTGGCGCGGCCGTTTACTTTTCCGGCCTGTTCGACCGCGTCAAAAGCGCCCAGTCCGGAGTTTCCAGCGGCGGTGAAAATCACATCAGCGCCTTTGCCAATCTGGGCCAGCGAGAGCTCCTTGCCCTTTCCCGGGTTGTTCCAGGCGCCGTCGGTTACGCCGACATAATTCTGGATAATCCTGATGTTTGGATTGACTGACTTCGCGCCTTCCTCGTAACCTTTTTCGAAGCGATGGATCAAACCAATATCCATGCCTCCGAGAAAACCAATGGTGCCGCTCTTCGAAGTTTCCGCTGCCAACATGCCAACCAGATATGAACCTTCGTGTTCCTTAAAGATCAGCGAGGCGACATTCGGCAGCTCGCTAATGCCATCGACAATGGCGAAATGAATGTTTGGATAATCTTTGGCGACCATTTCCATGATCGGCGCCTGGGCAAAACCCACGCCGATGATCAGATCGTAACCACGTTCCGCGAACGCGCGCATCGCCGGCTCAATGGAAGTCGGATTCCCTGGTTCGATGTCGCGCAGCACGATGTTCAACGCCGCTTTCCCACAAGGTTCGCCATTGGGCCACTTCCCTGATTCGGCGCACTTCACACCAGCCCAGGCCGCGGCGTTGAACGAACGATCGTCCTTGCCACCTATGTCAAAGACAATCCCCACATGAATCTTGGATTTATCGTCGGCGGCATAGCTCTGGTTATGACAGGCTGCGCCGGCAAGCGCCAGCAGACCAAGCGCCAACAAAGAAAGTATTGATTTGGACGTCATTCGTTTATTACTTCCCTGATAAGTCTTGGAACTTCAGAGGGCGGTTCCTCGCCAACCTCGTACGCCGCCTGAATTCGCGCTGCGGCTTCACGGCCTTTCAAGAGATCGTTGCACAACACTGTACCGATGATCTGTGCGGGCCCAACCGCGTCACCAATCCTGGCTTCCGCCATAAAACCAACCGACGCATCGATCGTATCTTCGATGCGCACGCGACCGCCCCCGATGGCTGCTATGGCGTGGCCTACTTCCGTGGTGTTGACTCTGGTAATGAATCCGGGGCGCGGGGATTCTACCTTAACCGATTCTCGCGCCAAAGGAAGAAAGCGATCGGGATCATCAAAAACGCGTGGCTCGCCGCCTTGCGCTTCGACATTGCGCTGAAAGCATTCGAGCGCGGCGCCGGAATCCAAGGTCCGCTGCAAACGGGTGTGCGCGCTCGCCAGTGAATTCTCGAGACCCGAAAGTACGAGCATGTGAGCGGATAACTCGACCGAAAGATCGAGCACGGGGCGCGCTTTGTCATTGACCTCACCGCGAAGTAACTCCAAACATTCGCGCACTTCATTTGCATTGCCCACGGCCCGGCCCAACGGCTGGTTCATATCCGTCAACAGCGCTCGCGTGCGAATGCCGCAGGAGTTGCCCGTGCCAACCAGTGCATGGGCCAGGCTTTCGGCGCGCGCTTCGTTGCGCATGAAGGCGCCGTTGCCCACCTTGACGTCAATCACCATCGCGTCCAAACCCGCGGCGCCTTTCTTTGAAATTATCGAGGCTACAATCAAGGGAATGGATTCGACGGTGGCGGTCGCATCACGTAAGGCGTAGAGTTTTCTATCAGCGGGCGCGATTTCTCCGGTCTGGCCATTCATCACATAACCAATGCGCTCCAGAACATCGCGAAACTCACTGGTCGAAAGATTCACCCGATAGCCCGGGATCGACTCCAGCTTGTCGAGCGTGCCACCCGTGTGGCCCAGGCCACGACCCGAGATCATAGGCACGCAAACTCCGCAGGCCGCGACCAGCGGCGCGATTATCAAAGACGTCTTATCGCCAACTCCGCCGGTGGAATGCTTGTCCGCTTTGGGTTTCGCAATGTCGGTGAAGTCAAGGATGATGCCCGAATTCAACATCGCTTCAGTGAGCGTCTGTTGCTCTGCCTGATTCATCCCATTCAGATAAATGGCCATCAACAAAGCACTGATTTGATAGTCAGCTATCCGTTCGCGTGTGACGCCCTCGATGAAGAACTCGATCTCTTCACGCGTAAGATGTTCGCCATCACGCTTCTTGCGAATGATGTCTTGTGGTCGCATTTAGTGAATAAGCTTATAGCCCATCCGCTTTCCCATCGTCCAGAGAACGGTTAACCCCGGCCTTCTGAAGGTCCAGTATTCTGCAGCAGCACAATGGCCTGCGCCGCCACAGCTTCACCTCTGCCGATGGCGTCGAGGCCTTCGTTTGTCTTCGCTTTCACGCTGACGCGACCTACTTCGATCCCCAGGACTTCAGCGATATTCTCTCGCATCGCTATGACGTGCGGCCGCAGCTTCGGCGTCTCCAGCATCACAGTGGCGTCGACATTGACAATGTGGAAGCCTCGCTCGCCCGCCAGCCAAACGACCCGGGAAAGCAGCTGCAGGCTTTCGGAATCTTTCCACTGGGGATCCTGATCGGGAAAATGCAACCCCAGATCGCCTTCGCACAAAGCGCCGAGAATGGCATCCGCAATCGCATGCGACAGCGCGTCGGCGTCCGAATGGCCTTCACCGCCGCGCTCCGCGGGAATGGTTACACCAGCCAGAACAAGCGGACGCCCCTCAACCAAACGGTGCGTGTCGTGACCGATGCCGATGCGGAACATAAAATTTGCGGGTCTTTGGTCAAAGACCAAAGTCCTAAGACCAAAGACCCTCTTTAATCATTGCTTCCGCTATCACAATGTCTTGCGGCGTAGTGATCTTAATATTCCGTGAATTGCCTTCGACTATGGCCACACTATGTCCCAGACGTTCGACCAGCGCGCTGTCGTCAGTCAGTTCGGGATCCAAAACATCGGCCTCTTCATAAGCGCGGCGCAACAATGCATAGCTAAAGCACTGCGGTGTCAGAGCTCGGCGCAGGGATCTGCGGTCCGGGGTTCGCACAATTCGATCATCGACTACTTCTTTGACGGTGTCTGTTACGGGCGCGACCAGCACAGCTGCTTCGTGCATCGCAGCCGCTGCAACAGTACGAGCGATCTCATCGGCGGTGACAAAGGGACGCACGCCATCGTGTACGGCTATCACCTCCGCGGTCGCTGCGCGGACCGCTTTCAATCCATGCAGGACAGACTCGCTCCGCGTAGCGCCACCCGGGACGACCTTTGTCAGTTTTTGCAAGCTGTATTGGCCGGCGAGCGACAGAAAGCCGGCCGCTTCCGCAGCCGCCAACACCACGATGATTTCCTGAATGATTGCGCACCGCTCAAAAGCTCTGAGCGTATGAATGATGATGGGAATGCCCGCGAGTTCCAGAAACTGTTTGGCGCGCTCGCCGCCCATCCGCGTGCCCTGTCCGGCGGCGACGATAATGGCGACGTTCATAAGGATCAGTCGGCACCGCTCTTGGAGTGCGCTGACCTGTCAGCGCTTTGATCTAAGGCGGCTTGACGCCGATCTTTTGCGTAAACCCTCGCGAGCGCAGGCCGCGACGAGTCGCGACCGGCCAAAGTGCTAACAGGTTAGCGCACTCCAAATTTGCCCTATGAATCACTCAGAGCTTTCTGAAGTCCGCCGAACAACAGCCTTAATCAATTATGGGATCGGTTTGATCTGTGATCCTGATGGGGGTCACTGAACTTCGAATCTCACGCGGCGGACGCCTGGTGGCGCCATTAGTGCGATGCTCACCGTTGCCGCCGCCATTCTCTGCCTCTTCCCACAGGCGACCGAAAATCATCTTGCCGGCAGTGGTCTGTAGCACGCTGGTGACCGCGATATCCGTGTTGCGTCCAATCAAGCGCCGCGCATTGTCGACAACCACCATCGTACCGTCATCAAGATAGGCCACACCCTGATTGTGTTCCTTGCCTTCCTTCAAAATGAACACGCGCATTGCCTCGCCTGGCAGCACGACGGGCTTCAGCGCATTAGCGAGTTCATTAATGTTCAGAACATTCACACCACGCAACTGAGAAACTTTGTTGAGATTAAAGTCGTTGGTCACGATCACCGCATCAAGCTGCTTGCCGAGCTCGATCAACTTTAGATCAACCTCGCGAACGGCGGGAAAATCCGTCTCCACAATTTGAATATCGAGCGAGCTGTTGTTCTGGAGCCGATGCAACATGTCCAGGCCGCGCCGGCCACGCTGGCGCTTTGACGAATCGGGTGAGTCGGCGACCTGCTGTAGTTCGCGCAGAATAAATTGCGGAATAATCAGAGTCCCAGTCAGAAATCCGGTCTCAGCCACATCAGCGATCCGGCCATCGATAATCACCGACGTGTCCAGGATCTTCAGGTCGCGCTTAGCGGCCTTGTCGGAGAAAATTCCGCCCAGCGCCGAAAGCTCGATGTAGTCGCCTTTCGCCCCGCCTACCATCAAACCGACGTAGGCCATAAAGAAGACGAGCGCGAGAGTAAGGAAGGTTCTGACTTCATGGGCCATTGATTCCTGCCGCATGATCAGCTCGCCTATCAGAAAGGCGCCCACGATACCCAGAATCGAGCCCACCGCGGCGCCTATCAGGGTCTTCAATGTGGCGCGTCGAATTCTGAGCTCAAAGAGGATTATGCAAGCCGCCACCAGGGCACCGACACCAGCCGACATCCACGCGTCACCCTTGATAGGCCGGAGGATAAAACCCGCGGCGATTAGAATGACGGTAAAAACCAGCCGAATGATGATGACATCCGATCGCATAATGCGCGCAATATTATCACGCAGCCAACCTGCCCGTCACGAAAAACCTTTTTGTACTAAGACTTTTCGGCCTCTGCCCTGTGAATTTGGCTTAAGGGGAATTGGGGTGTGGGGGGTACGGCGAAGGTGGCAGAGTGTAGAGGTTCATCGTTCATTACAGCAAAGTGTACAAAGGTCATCCGCGGACGAGGTGATCGCCAGAAAGATCACATTTATCACTTGAGCCGTGGCCGCACACTAACCGACTTCGCTGCTCATGCGGTTTGACTTTATCGGATCCTCAAAAAAACCTTCAGGTTGCCATCAAGCTAAATCAAACTGCACCAGTACCCCAACCTCACTATTGCGAGCACAAAGTTAGTCTGGCTCAACCTACACCCTACCCTCCACACCCTAAACCAGTGCGAAGGCGCGCACGGGGAAGGATCCAAACTCCTTGATCCTGGGCGGGACGGCAAAGAAACGAAAGCCCTCGTTCGGCAACTCTCGCAAGCCACATAAGTGCTCGACGATTGGTATTCCCTTTGCCAGCAGGATCGAATGGACCGGACGACCGCCGCCGGCGGTGTCGTCGATGTTGAAGGAATCGATACCGACAAGTGCGACCCCCGCGCTCGCCAGGTATTCCGCCGCTGCGGCAGTAAGAAATGGATGGCTGCCGTCGGCGTAGGCTTCAGTTCGCCAGCGCATGTCCCAGCCGGTGTGAAAGAGTACTGCCTTACCTTTCACATCCACGTGTGCAAAGTCATCCGGCGTAATTGATCGTTCACTCCTCGCAGGCGAATCCATTGACCAGAGCGCTGACTCTTTGAACTGCGCCAGTTCCCGCTCGCGTTCAGCAACGCCCACGTGTCGCACAACCAAACCTTCGAGGTTAGCAATCGACTCTAACTCGAGCGCCGCCAAATCGCGGCCGTCGGGATAGCGATGAAAGGGACTGTCCAGGTAAGTTCCGGTGTTGGCTACCATCTCAATCCTGCCAATTTGAAACTCAGTGCCGGCCTCGTAACGGCCACGCGAAGCAGCGCGGCTGAGATAGTCGCTTATAACCGGAGGCGGCAGTCCCTTATAAGTGATCATGCCGTCTTCGATCGTATGGGAAAGATCAATTAAGGTGGATTTGGTCATAAAGTTATCAGCGATCAGTAATCAGTAATCGGTTGCCAGTTGTCAGTAATCAGTTGCCAGTTGTCAGTTGTCAGTTGTCAGTTGTCAGTTGTCAGTTGTTAGTTGTTAGTTGTTAGTTCTCGGGGAATCAGTTTTCGGTCTCGTCGGTGCGTCAGTGTGTCAAAGTCCGCTCCTGCTCCTGCCTCCTGCTCCTGCTCCTGCTCCTGCCTTCCTCCTTCCCCGCCCGCGCCGCCACGTATCCATCGCTGTCAGACAGAGCGCAAGCCATGCGGCGCCTTCGGCAATAGCTCCCAACACATCGCTCAGATAATGTGCACCGAGGTAGATCCGGCTGAAGCCAACCAGCGCAATTAGAAGTATTGCCACCACGATGGTCAGCACGCGCCAACGCCAATCCCGCACCTGCGATACGATGACCGCACTTAAAGCCCCGTACAGAACTGTCGCCATCATCGTGTGACCACTGGGAAAGCTATAACTTGTCAACGTCAGTATTGGATCATCAAAGTGTGGGCGCGCTCGCTGGAATACACCTTTGAGCCAAAAGTTCAAGAGCATCCCTCCGTAAACAGTCACTACTAAAGTAAACACCCATTGGCACAGGCCCCGACGCCACAAGTAAACGCATACGACCAATGTCATTACCGTCACACCCAAGGTCGAATGCAGATTCGTAACCACTAACAAGAATGACGTCAATGGATGGGTCGCGTGCGCATGAAGCCAATTGCTAAAGTGCGCGTCGGTAATCGTCAAGGGATCGCCCGTCGCGACGTCTTCCGCGAGGTCCGCGAAGATCCACGTCGCCACGCTCAGAAAAAGGACCCCCAGCGTCAGATGAAGCCCCAGAAACCCCTCGCGCGACAAACGCGCGCGCAGGAACTGGTTAAGAAAGTCCGATCCGGAACGTAATCCCATAACCTCTAGAGAGAGTCCGCTGCTTGATGTCCGACAAACTTCAGTTTGTCGCTGTCTCTCCTAAAAAAACTCTTTCGCCTTTAGTTCTCAGTTCCAATAGAAATTCGTTCATCCCTACTCATCGACAAGCTGAAGCTGTCTCTCCTAAAAAACTCTTGCGCCTTTAGTTCTCAGGTTCCATTAGAAACCCGTTCATCCCTACTCTTCGACAAGCTGAAGCTCGTCGGACCTTCAACTGTCCGACAAACTTCAGTTTGTCGTTGTCTCTCCTAAAAAACTCTTGCGCCTTTAGTTCTCAGTTCCAATAGAAATTCGTTCATCCCCACTCATCGACAAGCTGAAGCTCGTCGGACTTCAACTGTCCGACAAACTTGTCGTTGTCTCTCCTAAAAAATTCTTGCGCCTTTAGTTCTCAGTTCCAATAGAAATTCGTTCATCCCTATTCATCGACAAGCTGAAGCTCGTCGGACCTCACCAGTCCGACAAACTTCAGTTTGTCGCTGTCTCTCCTAAAAAACTCTGTCGCCTTTAGTTCTCAGTTTCCGTTAAAAACCCGTTCATCCCTACTCATCGACAAGCTGAAGCTTGTCGGACATCAAACCCGGAGCCAGCCTTCACTTGAGTGGCGGAACTCTTCCCGGCTCGCCACTGCAAAGACGCGGTTGTCAGGCTGCCATTCAAAACGTTCGACCGCAATTTCGGGATGGTCCGTTCTAAGCACGTTGAAAGAATTGACTTCCCCACGTCCCCGTGTCGAGGATGCCGTGCCCGCCTGCACCACCAGCGCCGAGTGGCCGCGAATCTTGTAGCGCTTCGCGGTGTGCCCCGTATGGCTGACGTGCAAATGCCCCGCCAGGAAAATGTCAGCGCCACACTCGGCCAAACCAGCCATCGCCATCCGCGCTCGGCCCACCAAGTCGCGCTGGTGATAGCCTTCCGGCAAATCGAACGGGTGATGCGTGACCACGACTTTCACCACTTCGTCGCGGAAAGGACAAAGCTGTCCACGTATGCGCATCACCTGAATCTTATTGATGCGTCCGCCCTTTATTACCAGCGACCGCGCGGTGTTGACGCCGACAACCGCGATCTCGTCATCCGCAAAGAACGGCTCCAGGTTGTCGGTAATATAGCGACGATATTTTTCCAACGGCTGGAGTAAGCGAGTGAACACGTTATGCAGGGGCACATCGTGATTGCCCGGCACGACAATTTGCGGTTGCGGCAATGAATCGAGAAACATGCGGGCGGCGCGAAACTCGCGCGAGCGAGCCCGTTGAGTGAGATCGCCCGACACTGCAACCAGGTCGGGATCGATCGCTGCGATAGCCTTAGTCAAAGGATCGATCAACGCCTGATCGACTCGGCCAAAGTGTAGATCTGAAAGATGGACCAGAGTGCGCATTCCTATTCAGGCTCCCGTGCCGGCACCATAACTCGCAGTACACACGCCTGTGCCTGATAGTGAAGTGGCGTGTCAAGGACATCGATTTCGCCGTCAAACGCGACGCGCAGGCGACGGCGACGTGTTTCTATCCTCACCTCTTCGGTGGACATGGCCACAAAGTCCTTCTCGCTGCGTAACCGTCTAAAGAGCGCCCGCAAGGCCAGCCTGACTAATCCCAGGCGGCCGATGCCGTTGGTTATGTACAAACTCAATTTGCCCTCGTCCAAACGTCCGCGACGGCCGATCTGAAATCCCTCCATTGCGTACTCATTGTTGCCCACAAAGACAAATGGCGTACGGCAATTGATCTTTTCTCCAGCCACAATCAGGCGGACATCAAGAAACGGATAGCGGCGAAATGCGCTGAGCGCCGCCCAAGCAAAGGCGGGCCATTTGCCATGGCCCAAACGCTGTTGCTTCAATCGCTCACGTACGATGATCGGATAAAGACCCAGACTGGAATTGTTGAGAAAGATATGACCATTGACCCGACCAACATCAATGTTGCGGGCCCGACCGGCGATGATCACGCGCGCGGCATCTTCGACTGTCAGCGGAATCCTGAGGTCCTGAGCGAAATGATTGAGCGTTCCCAGCGGCAGCACTCCCAGGATTTTGTCGCTGCTGCTTTCAATAATAGCCGCGGCCACCGCATTCATGGTCCCATCGCCGCCTCCGGCAACGATGACCTGGCAGTCGCTCCGCACAGCGGCTTTGGCAAACTCATCGACTTCCCTGCCTGAGTGAGCGATGGAGATTCGCGCATTCACTCCGCTTTCACCGAATAGCTGTTGCAAACTTCGGCGTACTTCTTCTTTATCGGATACTCCCGAACCGTAATTAATGATCACCTCGACTGAAATTATGGGCGGCATCGTTGGGTGAGTGTACAGTCTGAATGTGGTGTTCGCATCATGCTCAGGGGCGGCGGTCTGGAGTGCGTGACAACCTTAGATCCCAAAGAGCTTTATCAAGAAGTAAATTGATCATGCCGTTTCAACCGGGTGATTTGGTTACCTCTTTGAGATTCTAACCCGGAAAGTAGGTGAGAACTCTATCACCCGGTTGAAACCGGAGAGGAAAAGCATCCAGGAATTATTATGGAGCTCCACAATCTCTTCAACGCCGCTGGATTTTTCTTCGCCTTTGGCGTAACAAATATTCAATGACAAACCATCATGGTTCTTTTGACTTGAATGCAATCGCGCGCCAGGCGGTAATTGATGCCGGTTTTAACCCTGATCTGCCGGCTGCGGTGCAGGAAGAGCTGCGAACGTTGGGGTCGGAATCGCCGGCAGCCACTTCTCCCTCTGATGATCGAGATCTGCGTTCTCTTTTGTGGTCGTCTATTGACGATCGCAAGTCTCGCGATCTCGACCAGGTCGAGTATGCGGAGAGTCGACCCAACGGCGACATTCGCGTGCTGGTAGGAATTGCCGACGTTGCCGGGCTGGTAAAGCAAGGTTCCGCCATTGACAGCCACGCCGCGGAAAACACTACTTCGCTCTACACGGGATTCAGGACCTTTCCGATGTTGCCCGAAGAGCTATCGACCGACAAGACATCGCTCAACGGCGGTGCGGACCGAGCGGCCATTGTGACGGAATTAATTGTGGCCGCCGATGGCACAGTGAAATCAAGCGATGTCTATTCGGCGTTGCTTCACAACTACGCGAAACTTTCGTACGAGGCCGTGGCTGCCTGGATCGACGACCATGGATCGACGCCTGTCGAGGTTGCCAACGTGCCGGGCATGGAAGCCCAGATTCATTTGCAGCTGACGGCCGCCGAAAGACTGCACAATTTTCGCAAGGAGCACGGAGCGCTGGAATTAGATACGATCCAGGCCACTCCGGTCGTGAATAACGAAGGCCAGATCACAGAATTGTCGGTGACGGAACGGAACAGCGCGCGGGAACTGATCGAGAATTTTATGGTCTCAGCGAATGTGGCAATGGCCGAGTTTCTGAATGCCAGAGGCGTAACCTCTATACGTCGCGTGGTCCGTACGCCGGAACATTGGCCGCGCATTGTTGAAATAGCGCGCGATCTTAAAGACGACTTGCCTGCACAACCGGATTCGCGCGCCCTGGCCGATTTCCTGGGCCGTCAGAAAACCGCGGACCCGGAGCATTTTCCCGATCTTTCGCTGGCTATCGTAAAACTCATGGGACCGGGCGAATACACAGTGCAACGGCCCGGCGAAAAGAACTCGCCCGAAGCAACCGGGCACTTCGGCTTAGCGGTGCATGACTACACACACTCGACTGCTCCCAATCGCAGGTACGCGGATCTGGTGACGCAGCGGCTGGTTAAGGCGGCGCTCAAAAACGCGCCAATGCCTTACACGGATTCCGAGCTGGAGGCCATCGCCGCGCATTGTACGGAGCGCGAAGACGCCGCGCGCAAGATCGAACGCAAGATGCGCAAAGTGGGCGCCGCGTTATTGCTGCGCGACAAAGTGGGAGAACAGTTTGAGGCAATCGTTACCGGCGTGACTCCCAAAGGAACATTTGCGCGGCTGATCAACCCGCCGGTGGATGGCCGCGTTATGCATGGTGAGCATGGTCTGCGGATCGGTGAAAAAATACATGTGAAATTATTGTCGACAGATCCGGCCCGCGGTTTTATCGACTTTGGTCGCGTCGGCGCCTGAAAGTTCGTCGGCAGTAAAACGGTGAGGATATTTAGATCAGTACCTCTTGAATTACCCTTTTGCGCCCGAGCGTTGTTAGCAAATGAAAAGTCCGAGAATTTATTAGCAGGCCGAGTCCCGATTTGCGACATATGGTCCAGCAGCAGTAGCAGCTATGGGAAGCCAGGCTAGCGACAGTGGCCCTTCGATAGACCGCCCGCGATAATCTCTCCTGGATAACCTTGTATTCCTCATCACTTGATTGTATAAGGCTAGGCGCTCACGATCCTACTACCCTTTCATCCGTGGAGGGCCCAAGGAAGCGCGAAACCAAAGTGCTCGAGTACTCCGAGCAAGCGTTCACTCTCGTCAATGCGGTCAACATATCGTTGGAATGAAGCGCGGGGAGCGCCTTCGTAACTTCAGGGCTAGGGTGATCGCCCCGCTGGCAAATCAACTATTATGGCTTCACGTTACATCACGATGAGGAAGTCGAGATGAATATAGTTCAAGGCGCTGAAGTTCAAATCAGCAAGGTGGGCGAACTGAACTTCCTTGTTTGCGTAGTGGTCGCTTTCGCAAGCGCAATAACTTTGTGGCGGCTTACACAATGCCGAAAAACTGTATACGATTTTGTGTTTCGAGCCACGCTCTGCTGGACTGCCGCGTGGGTGGTCTGGATCGGTCTTTGGGCAATAACCTGGAGAGTAGGCGTTCCAACAGGAAATTGGCATTGGCTTTCACTCGCGTTGAGTGACGTCAACACGATGTTGCAGCTCTTGTTTTGCGTTGGCTTAATTCAAGGAAGTCGTTTCAAGGGAAAAGAGTACGGGGCATTCGCCGCAATGATGCTTGCTTTTGTTGTGACTGCCGCCGTTTTTATTCATTTTTTTCCGGGGCAAACCTCACAAGAAAAGGTGTTATTAATACAACCGCTTCGAGAGGCGTGTTCACAAGCTACTCAACAAACCGCCGGCGCTGCCAGGGGGGCGTTCGATGTCTTTAAAGACTTATGTTCGCAAGTTTCATCTCCACAACCGACGGTTGCAGTTGCGGAAAGATTGCAGGAAAGATGGTCTTTGGCAATTGGTATGTTCGCATCCCTTGTAATTGGATGGGGCTTCAAAGTTCGCTATGGCACTATGAACGTACTTATCGTTGGTTTTCTTTACGCTATCATGCAACCACCAGCCTATGAGGCATTGTATGGAGAGCTCAAGAGTACGGACAGCGCGCTAGTCCTTACGCTTCTCGCTGCACTTAAAGTGGTGTTTGCTTTGTCTGTGGTTTATTACTTGGGCATCCAGCCAACAGACGGCAGAAATTTGGTGCATATAGAGGAGGAAAAGCCAAATGCCGAAAAACATGATCTATGGTGGCCGTCGTTTCCGCGAATATTTCTATTAGTCGGAGGGTGCGTGGTTGGCGTTGAACTATGGCGGTTTAGTTCGGCTAGTGTAAAAACCGGTAGTCAGATAATTGTCCTTATCGTCAGTGCTGCAGGGTTCTTGAGAGCATCTGAATATCTGAATCGCAAGTTTCTAGGGAACAAGCAGAAGGACTAGGTGTCGCCGTCTCGTCCCGATCGACTTCGACGTCAGGCGCGACCAACTACATGTTCGTTCCCGAAATTCGAGGTGCCCTATGAAACCAGGGAATTCACCGTATTAAATCGGTCGAACTTTTGGAGTGCTCGGAGTTGGCAGCGCTTTGGTCTAAGGCGGCTTGCCGCCGACCTCTTTAATAGAGTCTGGCTAAACGTGGCCGCGACGAGTCGCGACCGGACACAGGCGCTAACAAGTCAGCGCACTCCAAAGTGTTAGTACTTACTTTAAGGCGAATGGCTTTCCACCGCCGGCGGTTTGACCAGCACTGCCGGAATATTCTGATCCCGCACCAGCTGATTGAATGACGGAACATCTGTCTTCATGAGCCGCGCCAGCTTTAGCAGTTGGGCGTCAATCTGCGCCACCAGTTCATCATAAACTACGTATGACTGATCGCTGGGCGCATATTCAGCTGCGTAAACCACGCCGCCCAGGGCCGCGAGTTTATTGTTCAGTCGTATGGGAAAGTTCAGTGGATCCTGGCTGCTCTGGTTCTTTGTTTGATAGAGCGCTTCTTCTATTGTAGTAAGACTCTTATTCAAAGTTGTACCGACATCATTGATCACTTTGGCGCCCGGCTGATCTTTGACTCGCTTCATGAGATCGTCAACCTGCTTCCGCACGTCGCGAATCTCAATGATCGCATTGTGCGTTTCCGTCAACTTGTTGCGAATCTTCAATCCCAACTCGAGCTGCTTTGCGTAATCAGCCGCCGTAGTCTGCAAACGCGGATCAGGATTTACCGTGAACCCTTCAGTCATGGTCTGACCGTCAACTGTCAGCTTCACCTGGTAATTGCCCGGTACGATCCGTGGTCCGCGGGTTTCGCCGGCCCAAAGAATCATTCCCGGGAAACGCACCGCGTCGGCATAACGCAGGTCCCAGACAAACCGATTCAAGCCAACCTCCGTCGGCACCCTGGCGGCCGCGCCGCCTCCGAAGAAATCCCCTTCCTCCGCAGCCGGCGCCGGTGTCGTCGCAGGTGTTGGCCCAGGCGCTGCACCTGCGGCAGGGCCAGGTTTCGGCGGCGCCGGTGCAGTGTATTTGCGAATTGACTTGCCGTTCGCATCGAGGATCTCCAACACTACTTCAGAGGTTGGTTTGGCTTTCAAGTAATAGTAGACGACTGCGCCGCCCGCCGGATTTTTGCCGACAGTCGCTGTCGCCGGCAAGGGAAAACCCCCGCCGCCCGGCATGCGTAAACTGTCCTTTGGTTTGAAGAGACGGGTTTCCTTGCGCCCGTTACGTCCCGCGTCCATCAACTGATGGAGCAGAGGCAGATCGTCAAAGATCCAAAACGATCGGCCCTGGGTTGCGGCTACCAGTTCCTGCTCTCGTTTGTGAATTGCCAGATCGGCGATGGGTACAATTGGAAGATTTGACTGAAACGGCTGCCACTCTGCCCCGTCGTCAAACGAAACGTACAAACCGGTTTCGGTTCCCGCAAACAGCAGCCCCCGCTTGTTTGGATCCTCGCGAATCACGCGGGTGAACGCGCCATCCGGGATTCCGTTCGTAATCTTCTTCCAGGTCTTGCCATAGTCTGCGGTCTTGTAGAGATAAGGTCTGTTGTCGTCCGACTTGTACATCGTAGCTGCGACATAGGCCGTAGCCGCATCAAAAGGCGAAGCTTCGATCGAATTGATTTGAATCCACTCCGGCATGATTTCCTTTGGCGGCGTAACTTTGGTCCAACTCTGGCCGGCATCGCGGGTAAGGTAAACCAGGCCGTCGTCCGATCCGGACCAGATTGTGCCCGCCTGCACCGGGGATTCCATCACCGTAAAAATCGTGTCGTAGTACTCGATGCTGGTGTTGTCTTTGGTTATTGGTCCACCCGACGATGCCTGTTTGGACTTGTCGTCACGTGTCAGATCAGGGCTAATGACTTCCCAGCTCTGACCTTCGTTCCGAGATTTGAATAGTACGTTCGCTCCGGCATAAAGAGTGCCGGATGGCGAGCTATCGTGCGTTGAGAACACGATCGGAAAATTCCATTGGAAGCGATACTTCAAAACATCGGCGCCGGCGCCCATCGGGTTGTTCGGGTAAGGATTGATATCGCGCTGCTGGCCCGTATGGTGATCATAGCGAGTAATCAGTCCGCCATATGAACCCGCAAAGACGATTTCTGAATCGCGAGGTAACGGCGCGATCCAGCCGGACTCTCCACCGCCGACGTCGTACCAATCGCCGGTAGTGATGCCGCCTTCAGTTGTGCGGCTGGCAATACGCACCGTCGAGTTGTCCTGCTGCGCGCCATAGATGTGATAGGGAAAATCGTTGTCGAGCGCGACGCGATAAAATTGCGCGGTGGGCTGGTCTTGTTCGCTCCAACTCTTACCGCCATTGAAGGAAACGTTGGCGCCGCCGTCGTTGCTATTGATCATTCGATTCGAGTCGTCGGGGGCAATCCAAAGATCGTGATTGTCACCATGCGGCACGCCGATACCAGTGAACGTCTTGCCGCCATCGTTCGATTTGTAGAAACCCGTGTTTAGAACATAGACGGTGTCGGCACTCTTCGGGTCGGCATAAATGCGCGAGTAGTACCAGGCCCGTTGTCTTAGCCGCCTCTCCTCATTAACCCTTGTCCAATTCTTGCCGCCATTTTCGGAGCGAAAGACACCGCCATCTTCCGCCTCGACGATGGCCCACAAGCGATCAGAGTTAGCCGCTGAGACCGTGATGCCGACAATTCCGATCGTGCCTTTTGGTAAGCCTGGATTGCGCGTGATCTCGGTCCAGGTGTCTCCACCGTCGCTGGATTTGAAGATGCCGCTTCCTGCACCGCCGCTCTCCAGCGTCCAGGGCTTGCGGTAAACTTCCCAAAAACCCGCGTATAGATTGTTGGAGTTGCTGGGATCGATAATCAGATCGCAAGCACCGGCTTTATCACTGCGATACAAGACTTTCTCCCAGGTCTTGCCGCCATCTTTCGAGCGAAACACACCACGCTGTTCGTTTGGTCCCCAAACGTGCCCCTGCGCCGCTACGTAAACGATGTCCGGATTTTTTGGATGAACTCTTATGCGCGAGATCTGGCGCGTGTCCTCGAGTCCGAGGCGCTTCCAGGTCTTGCCGGCATCGATTGATTTGTAAACGCCATCGCCGTGCGAAACATTGCCGCGAATCGCCGACTCGCCCATGCCCACATAGATAGTGTTTGGGTCCGAATCCGACAATCCAATCGCGCCTACCGAGCCCGTCCCAAACACCGAACCATCAGTGATTGGTTCCCAATTAATACCGCCATCGGTTGTCTTCCAGACTCCGCCTCCGGTGCCGCCGAAATAGTAGACCATTGGTTGCGAAGCAACGCCGGCCACGGCTGTCGAGCGTCCACCACGAAATGGTCCGATGGAGCGCCATTGCAGAGCCTTAAGTGGATCGGATTCCTTTGCCGGCGACGGGGTCTCGCTGGCGGCGGGACGTCGTTGAGCGTTTACGAAACCGGCAGCGAGGACAACGACCACAAGAGAAAACACGATCAAACGAAGGCAAGACGCACGAAAGTTCTTGAACATTCGGATAGACTCCTCTAAT
Source organism: Acidobacteriota bacterium (assembly GCA_025463135.1). Taxonomy (GTDB): domain Bacteria; phylum Acidobacteriota; class Blastocatellia; order Pyrinomonadales; family Pyrinomonadaceae; genus JAOAPY01. The sequence goes on along the minus strand of JAOAPY010000053.1, from coordinate 13,842 downwards.
TTTGACATTCCACGAAACGGGCGAGCATATTTCTGCGACGGCCGCGAATAATAGCACGAAAGATTTTGCGACGGCTTTCGCGATCCGGTGCCGTTGCACGGAATGAAGCATCTCGCTCTAAGAAATTTGCGGCTTGCCCCAGAACGTAATCAAGACAACACCCTGGTCTCTGTCAATGGAGCACTCAGCGAGTTGCTGACGATCTAAGTTTGCGTTACAAATTTCCCAGCACGCGGTTAACCTCGGTGCGCAGGGCTTCAAATTCCCTTTTCAGCACTTCGTACCTTTCGATCGCATCGCGCCCGATCTTTTGATCGACGTTGCTGGTCATCCCGGCAAGGTAAGTGATGTGTGCCTGCAGGCCGGGCTTGCCATAACGCACCGGTTCAGTCAAGAGTCTGGCCGCGATCGCCGCCACACTCTTCGCCCTGGCACTGTCAGCATCTGCTGCGGCGCGCAGTTTGGTTTGGGCCTCGCGAACGCGCGTCACAAGCTGGTTAACGTCACTCAGCAACCGGCGCAGGCGCAGGTTGTGTTCGAACTGCTGCCGCAGGTCGGCAAGCGTAACTCCATCTTCCGCGACGCGTGGATCGATAAGGAGGTTGAAGCTCTCCGTCAGCGTCAACTCGCCCACCTTGAGTCGTGCCTGATACCTTCCGGGGGGAAGGGTCGGTCCCTCTTTATGCCGCACATCCCACACAAAGCGATTCAATCCGGTAACCCTGGTTGGCCGCGGCGGTGGTGTCGAGCGTCGTCCACCGGCGGGTGCCGCGTCGGGATCTTCCTGCTGAGGTTCCGGGCCGCCGGCTCCCGTCGTGCTTCCACTACCGCGCGCTCCGCGATTACTTCCGCCGGCCGGCGCGTCGCTGCTATAGGTATTCACCGAAGTTCCTTGCGCATCGAGGATCTCGATGGCCACGGCCCCACTGGGGACCGCCGGCAGATAGTATTCGATGTTAGGCGCCAGGATATTTGGACTAACTCGCGTTCGATAGCCATCGCGTGGTTTGAAGAGTTGTAAGTCCGAACTCTTTACCTGCGCGGTAAGCTGACGGAGCGAGCTGATATTATCCAGAATCCAAAACGCCCGCCCTTGTGTCGCGACTATCAAGTCGTCGCGGTACACTTTGATATCGGCCACCGGTACATTGGGCAGATTCAACTGCAACGACTGCCAGTGCCCACCATTGTCAAACGAAATGAAGATGCCAAATTCCGTCCCGGCATAGAGCAAGCCTGCGCGATTGGGATCTTCGCGCACTACGCGCGTGGGCCAATCAGCCGGAATGCCATTCTTGCCGTCGGTTAGTCGCGTCCAGGTTTTTCCATAATCGTCGGTGCGATAAAGGTAGGGCTGGTAATCACCCAGCAGCCAACGATACACGGCAAAATAAGCCGACCCTTTGCGATGCGGCGAGGGCTCGATGTATTGCACGCGGCCTCCCGCGGGCAGATCTTTCGGCGTAACATCGGTCCAGGTCATGCCGTTGTTACGAGTGACATGAAAGGGACCATCATTGGCGCCGGTCCAAATCACGCCTTTCTCCAGAGGCGATTCCGCAATCGCATAAAGCGTGCTGTAAAACTCTTCTCCGGTGATGTCGCGTGTAATCGGCTCGCCACTTACGCCCTGACAACAATCCGGTTTAGCCGTCAGATCAGGTGAAATCTTTTCCCAGGTCACTCCCTTGTCGCGGGTGCGATGCAGGTACTGTGAGCCATAGTAAAGAACGTCTGGGTCATGCGGCGATGTGGCCATGGGTGAAACACGCTGAAAACGCAGGATCAAATCACTCGCCGCGTTTCCGTAAAGCGACTGCCCGCCAATCCAGTAACTCTTTTCCTGTCCGGTCTCGAGGTTCATCACGCCGTACTGCCCTTTGCACGAGCCATAGACAATGTCGGGATTGCGCGGATGCGGCATGATGGGGCCGGTCTCGCAACCGGGGCCGGTGCGCCAATCATCACGGGCCCCAGGATCCGCCTGGCTCGAAATAATGATCGTGCTGTTGTCCTGTTGCGCGCCGTACAGCTTGTAAGGGAACTGATGGTCCAACCAAACGCCATAGATCTCCGCGGTTGGCTGGTTCATCTGTGTGGACCAGGTGCGGCCGCCATCGGTAGAGACATTGGCGCCGCCGTCGTTCGACTGAATCATGATTTGGCCATTAGTCGGATTGATCCAGATATCGTGATTGTCTCCGTGGGGTGTCCGCAGAAGCGCAAAGGTCTGGCCGCCATCGGTGGACTTAAAAAAACTCTCCGCTCCGGCATAGACTACATTGGCGTTGGTCGGATCGGCGCCCAGCGTCGTGTAATAAAAGGGACGCTGTATCAGTGACGCCTGCGTGTTGACCAGCTTCCACGTCTGTCCGGCGTCGTTGGAGACATAGAGTCCGCTGCCTGGCTTAGCTTCGACCAGTGCATAAATACGATCTGGATTTGCCGCCGTGACCGCGAGGTTTGCTTTGCCGATCAGCTCAGTGGGCAGACCGTTGGTAATTTTCGTAAAGTGCTCGCCGCCGTCGGTGCTTTTGTAAAAGCCTCCCAGGCGCGAGCCGCTGATGATCGTCCAGGGTTTGCGTTCGAGATGAGAGAGCCAGGCATAAACCACACGCGGATTTCCCGGCCGCACTTCAACATCCATCGCCCCCACGTTGTCAGAGATAAACAATACTTTCCGCCATGTTTGTCCGCCATCGGTTGTCTTGAAGACGCCGCGCTCGGTATTCGGCTTAAAGGCATCTCCCATCACTGATACCCAGACGATGTCCGGGTTCGTGGGATGAATGCGCACAGCGCCAATCTGGCCGGCGTCATAGAGACCAACGAACTTCCACGTCTGGCCGGCGTCACTGGTTTTGTAAATGCCGCGTCCGGTTGAGACGTTACTGCGCACGCCATCGGATCCGGTGCCCAGATAGATGACGTTGGGATCCGACTCAGCCACGGCGACACATCCAGTCGATCCCAGGGGCACCTTGCCATCGGTGATCGAAATCCAACTCGCGCCGCTGTCCGTCGTGCGAAACAGTCCGCCACTGGCGACACCCATGTAAAATGTCCTGGGCTGCGAAGCGACACCTGTCACGGTTGTGACCCGCCCGCCGCGCGATGGACCAACCAGGCGATAACGAAGGTTGTTGAAGAAGACCGGATCGGCGCCGGGCATTGGCGTCGGCCGCTGGGCCTGCGCGAGTGGCGATGTGAGCACTACCAGAACAATAAAGGGGAAAGCGATTAGTCGAAGCAAAGGGTCAACCTCCAGGGCGGATCAAAGCGCATCCAGCGGTTCAGGAATGGTAAAGCTATTTTGTGTTAGTGCGGAAGTATACCCGAATGTCGTATCCTCGCAGCTAGACTTGGGCTTTTGGGGTACTGGTCAGTTTGGGGACTTTCAGGGAAGAGTAGTTAAAGGATCGCGAGCGGACCTGGGTCCCGAGCCGGGCAGCTTGGCTGGGGTGGTGGATGTGACTGGGGACCTACATTCAACCAAGCCAATCTCTCAGAGAAATCTGTCAAAATTTGATTGAGAGCAGGGTCCGGTCGCTACCGCTCCCGGTTCTGTAAGGAGTGCGATGACCTTTCGGAGGATTAGAACTGAATGGCGTTGATTGGGGCTAATGAGCTAAAACGAAAATTGCTGATCGCGGTTGAAGGTCAGCCTTACCTGGTGTTGGACGTCTTCTTCGCTTCGCCGACGGCCAGAGGAGGCGCGACGATGGTGCGAACCAGGTTGCGTCATCTTCTGAATGGCGCCGTCCTGGAAAAGAGCTTTCGCTCGAGCGAGAAATTTGCCGAACCCGACGTGGAACTGGCGCCCGCGTCCTTTCTTTACAGCGACGCGCACGGCTTTCACTTTATGGATGAAAAGAGTTTCGAGCAGTTCACCTTTTCAGCCGACGCGGTCGACACCGATCGCGGCTACTTGAAGGAAGGCGTTTCACTTCAGGTTTTGAAATACAACGGTGCTCCGGTGTCGCTGCAGTTCCCGCAATATGTGGAGCTTGCGGTTACCGCGACGGAACTGGGTTTGCGCGGCGACACCGCCGCAGGAGGCGCAACCAAAGTAGCGACCCTGGAGACGGGCATCGAAGTACGGGTCCCGCTTTTTATCAAGGAAGGCGAACTTGTCCGCGTCAACACCCAGACCGGCGAAGTTGCCGGCCGGGCGTAGCGATCCTTGCTTGCTCTTACTCTCACTTGGTTTCAACCGAGTGAAAGAACCAAATCAAGAAAGTCCTGCGGACTCTTTATAGCCGCGACCGTGACTCTCCACGGCACAAGGCCGTGGCATCGCTATTTCTTCTCCGGAAACAGCGTCACCTTCACATAATTTTTAGGATTCAGATAAGTCTTCGCGGCCTCCTGAATTGTTGCCGCATCGAGCTTCTTGTAACGCTCGGGGATCGTCCATATTCCGGCCGGGTCTTCGCCAAACTGATATCTGTACGTCAGCTGGCTCAGCAGGTAATTATTCAGGTTGATACTTGTCTCGAACTCTCTTACCAGCGCTTCCTTTTCGTCAGTAAGCTGCTTTTCAGTGGGCCCGCTCGTCTTGAACTTTTCGATCTCTTCAAAAACGCGTTTGATCAAAGCCTCAGTACGGTCAGGAGCAGATCCAAACTGAATCGTCAGGGTATATTCCGGATTAGGTAACTTCTGATAACCCGCATTCGCACTGATACTATAGGTCCCGCCCAACTCCTCGCGAATCGTGACCAGCAATCTGGTTTGCAGAATCTCCGACATGGCCCGAATGGCCGCGCGATGATCCGGGTCGTACTCAAAGGGGCCGCTGAAGACAATTACGGCTTCGCTCTTGGGCTCGATGCCCTTCTCCACTTTCTTCTCAATGACGCCCGTGGCGGCGCGCACCCCAACATCTTTCCAGGTCTCTTTTCGATGAATCGAAGGCAGGGACCCGAGATAGCGCTCCACGAGGGGTTTAATTGTGTCCAGGTCAAAGCTGCCGACAAAGAAGAACGTAAAGTCACTCGCGTCCGCGAAACGATCTTTGTAGAAGGCCAGTGACTTGTCGAGGTTCCACTCATCAATGATCGCCGGGGTCGACAATCGCCTCCTCAAGTGGTTCTGATATCTCGCTGTCGTGAGCGCATCATAGAATGAAAATTCCGGGACCGCGGTCTGGTTCGCCAGCAGCGTTCTGGTCTGGTTCGACTGCACGTTGAAAGCATTGGCATCAGCGCGCGGCTGTGTGAATCCCAGATAGATCAGCTGGAACATCGTCTCCAGGTCCTTTCGGGAACTACCGCCGACCATTCCCTCCTCAAGCTCGCCGATATAAGGCGAAGCTGACGCAACTTTCGCGGTCATGAATTTGCGCAGGTCAATAGCATTGAACTTACCGATACCGCCCGCTGCGATGAGCTGCGCCGCGGTGGAAGCCGGAATGTATTCTTTGTCACTAGCGAGCGACGTGCCGCCGGGACTGGTGGCGCGAAAAACAATTTCATCGGCCCGATACCTCGTCGGCTTGAGCACAACCTTCACGCCATTGGAAAGCTCCCATTCTGTAATGCCGAGCGCTTCCTTCGTGACGGTTTTAGCAACCGCGCCCGGTGCGGGGAGAGGGTCGAGAAGCGCACCGGCCCCGGCCGAATCCACATACGCCTTCAACTCTTTCGCAGACGCCGACTTGACGACAGCGGCCAGCTGGGTTTCATCTGGAATTACCAGCCCGCTTTTCTGCGGCGCCGTGACAACGACTAGCCTGTTCCCGTCATGGAACCACTGCCTGGCAATTTTGTTGATTTCATCGAGCGTGATCTCAGGCACGAAGCGCTGGTGCAAAGCGTTTTCATCGTCGGCGCTCGGCAGCGTTTCGTTCTCGAGAAAGTTTCGAATGTACTCGTCAGCCCGGCTGCCCGAAAGACGATTTTCCTTTTCCGCGACCATGCGCTGATAGGCCACCAGCACACTTTGTTTCTGTCGCTCCAGTTCCGTTGCCGTGAAACCGAAGCGCGCCACCCGTTCCGCTTCGCCCAGCACCGCATCCAGCCCGCGCTCAACCCCATCGTCTCTGACCATGGCGAACAGCGACGCACTCTCTTTCGAGCGCGCCAGGAAACTGCCGCGGCCCGCTCCCGCAAAAACGAAGGGCGCATCCGGCTTCTGGGCCAGCTCTGAAAATCGGGCCGAAAGCATACCGGAAAAGAGACGGTCAACAGTCTTTTGCCGGTACTCGGCGATGGAGCCCTGGACGCGGGCGGGCATGAGGTTATCGACTTCAACAGTCGTGTTCGTCGTTTCCTTGTCTGTCGTGATCGCATAGACCGTGCCGGCATGATCCGGAATATCGTAAGTAGGTCGCGGCCGCGGTGTGGTCGCCGCCGGAATCGAGGCGAAGTGCGCGGTTACCAGCTTCTCAATCGCGGCCTTATCAAAATCGCCGACAGCAACCACGGCCATCAAGTCCGGGCGGTACCAGTCCGCATAAAACTTCTTCAAGCGTTCGGGCTTGCCGCCCTGGATAATTTCCGGTTTGCCAATGGGCAGGCGATCGGCATAACGCGATCCCTTGAACATGATGGGAAATAATTTGTCGCGCGTGCGCGAACCGGCGCCGCGCCCAAGTCGCCATTCCTCCATTACGACTCCGCGCTCTTTCTCAATCTCTTCGGGAGCAAAGGTGACGTTGTGGGCCCAGTCTTCGAGGATGAGCAGCGCGCGATCCATTGTCTCGGGCTTGTCGGTAGGGACCTGTAGCATGTAGACCGTTTCATCAAAGCTGGTATAGGCATTCAGGTCCGCACCAAAACGCATCCCCAGCGATTCGATGAATTCAATGAGATCGTGTTTGGGAAAGTGCTGGGTACCGTTGAACGCCATGTGCTCGACAAAGTGGGCCAGGCCCTGTTGGTCGTCGTCTTCCAGAATCGAACCGGCCTTGACCACGAGCCGCAGTTCCGCGCGCCGAGCGGGCTGCTTGTTGGCGCGAATGTAGTAGCGAAGGCCATTCGGGAATGTGCCCATGGTGATTTGCGGATCGACGGGCATCTGCTGCGCGGGCGCGGCGGCCTGCGGGGCGATGATGGCCGACTGCACGGCCGCCTGCTGACGCGCTCCAGCGAAGCAAACAGCGGCCAGGATGCCTAAGATCAAGAGAAACTTTCGTGTCCGGATGTGAGTTATCATCAAATCTCCCATAACGTGTCTTACTTTTATACCCAGAGGCTTCTGCTCAGCGGCTTTCTACCCAGAAGGGGTTCGCAATTATGCCGTTTATGATTTCGTGGGGCAACGAACAAGGCAGTTTGATGCATGAAGATGGATAATCGATAGGAGTGACAATGAAAACTTTTTGGTTCACAGGAATGCCAAGCTTTAGGTTTATCCTTTGCACCTTTGCGCCTCAGCGAGAAACTTCTGAATGGCTACAAGCCTGTCCCGCAAAGGCGCCAAGACGCAAAGGTGCAAAGGTTGGACAGCAACGTTATCGTGAGAAGCCCTTGGCTTCCTTTACCGGCGCATCTCAGTAATGCTAGTTTTACTCGCCGTTTGATTTCAGGTTTTCTTTCCGGGCAGCGTTGCCAACTTCCTATTATCCAAAGAGGAGATCGTTCTAATGCGTTCCTGTATCGCTGGGATTACAAAACCACTTCCCTTCTTTCTTACTCTGTGCGCCCTCGTACTCCTCGTAACATCGCGACCGGTTGCCCTGGCGCAGGAGGAAAAGGCGGCCGAGAAAGCCGCGGTACAGAAAGCACGTCAGGAGGCTGCTGCCAAAGAGCAGGCTTCACCAAAACCGGACGAGCCGAAGAAACCCGATGAAGAGAAGCCGGCAGACGAGGCAAAACCTGCCGATCCGATGTCGACCGCGACCTTCAACGGTTTGAAGTTGCGTTCCATTGGTCCAGCGTTTACTTCCGGGCGCGTAATCGGTTTCGCGGTCGAGCCGGACAATCCGGCCCATTACTTTGTCGCTTCGGCCTCAGGCGGTGTCTGGAAAACCGTGAACGACGGTGCGACCTGGACACCGGTGTTCGACAAGGAAGGCTCGTATTCGATTGGCGCTATCGCTTTGGATCCGAAAAATCCTCTGACCGTTTGGGTCGGCACCGGTGAGAATAACAGCCAGCGCAGTGTCTCGTACGGCAGCGGACTTTATCGCTCGGATGATGGTGGGAAGACCTGGAAAAATGTCGGGCTCAAGACCTCTGAACATATCGGCCGCATTGCCATCGATCCCAGGGATTCGAATACGGTTTACGTGGCAGCACAGGGTCCACTGTGGGGCCCGGGCGGCGATCGTGGACTCTTCAAGACGACGGACGGCGGCAAGACCTGGAAAAACATTCTGAACGTCAGTGAAAACACAGGCGTCACGGAGATCGTCATAGATCCTCAAAATCCGGAAACACTTTATGCGGCGTCTTATCAACGCCGGCGCCACATGTGGACCCTGATCGATGGCGGACCGGAAAGCGCGATCTACAAATCGACAGATGCCGGCGCGACCTGGAACAAGTTGAAGGCTGGATTGCCCACCACGGAGTTGGGACGCGTGGGGCTGGCAATCTCTCCGGTTGATTCGAATGTTATCTACGCCACCGTGGAAGCCGCTGACCGGAAAGGTGGAATCTTTCGCTCGAACGACCGGGGCGGCAGTTGGGAACGTCGCAATGAATTCGAAGCGACCGGGATGTACTACGCGCGCATCGTCACCGATCCGAAAGACGTCGACCGCATTTACATCATGAATGTCTTTCTGATGGTCTCAGACGATGGCGGCCGGAGCTTGCGGCGGCTCGGTGAAAAGTCCAAGCACGTCGACAATCACGATATCTGGATCAATCCGGTCAACACAGATCATTACCTGGTCGGCTGTGACGGCGGAGTCTATGAAAGTCATGACCGCGGCGCGAATTGGAATTTCAAAAGCAACCTGCCTGTGACTCAGTTTTACGACATCACCACCGATAATGCCGCGCCTTTCTATAATGTCTATGGCGGCGCGCAGGACAATTTCAGTTTTGGTGGTCCATCACGCACACGCAATGTTTCCGGCATCACAAACAGCGATTGGTTTGTCACCAACGGCGGCGACGGTTTCCGCAGTCAGGTTGATCCGGAAGATCCGAACACAATCTATGCGGAACTACAGAACGGCACCCTGGCCCGCTTTGACAAACGCACGGGCGAGCGCATGGGTATCCAGCCACAGGTGGGCCGCGGTGAAGAACCTTTGCGTTGGAACTGGGACTCGCCGTTCATCATCAGCCCGCACTCGCACACGCGCCTCTACTTTGCCGCCGACAAACTCTTCCGCAGCGATGATCGCGGGGACACCTGGCAGGTGATCAGCGGACAACTTTCGCGCGGGCTTGATCGTGACAAGCTGTCCGTGATGGGCAAGGTCTGGAGTATGGATGCCGTTGCCAAGAACGCCTCGACGGCTTTCTTCGGCAACGCTTCGGCACTGGCTGAATCGCCAAAGAAAGACGGATTGATCTATGTCGGCACGGATGACGGATTGATTCAGGTTACAGAAGACGGCGGCAAGAGCTGGCGCAAGATCGAAAAGTTTCCCGGCGTGGCTGATACGTCTTACGTCAGCCGCATCACGGCTTCCAATCATGATACGAACACGGTATACGCTGCGTTTGAAAATCGGCAGAACGCGGATTTCAAACCATATCTACTGAAGAGCGCGGACGCCGGCCGAACGTGGATATCCATTAGCAGCAATCTGCCTAAGAACTGGCCGGTTTGGGCCATCGCCGAAGATCACGTAAATCCGAATTTGCTTTTCGCAGGCACTGAGTATGGTCTCTTCTTCACGGTCGACGGCGGCAAGAAATGGGTGCAGTTGAAAGGCGGTTTGCCGACCATTCAGGTGCGCGACATTGCCGTGCAGCGACGCGAGAACGATTTGGTCCTGGGAACATTTGGCCGCGGCATTTACATCCTGGATAACTATGCGCCGCTGCGGCTGCTGAAACCTGAGATGCTTAAACAGGATAGCCTGCTGTTTCCGGTCAAGGACGCTTTGATGTACATCCAGGCGCAGCCACTCGGCGGACGCGGCAAGAGTTTCCAGGGCGAATCATTTTACACCGCCGACAATCCGCCTTTCGGCGCAACCTTCACCTACTATCTGAAAGATGAGCTGAAGACGAAAAAAGCGCGGCGCCAGGAAGCAGAGAAAGAGGCCGCGAAGAAGAATGCCGCCGTTGTCCTTCCTCCCTTTTCAGATTTGCGCGCTGAAGAAGAAGAGGAAGCCCCGGCCGTCATCTTCACCATCACGGACTCGAGTGGCCGCGTCGTTCGTCGCCTAACCGGAGCGGTAACGGCCGGAATGCAACGCGTTTCCTGGGATTTGCGTTACCCGCCCACCACTTTGCCGCCACCGCCGAATCCGGAAAATGAAGATCCGTTCAATGATGGTCCGGCAGGGCCGTTGGTCATGCCCGGCACTTATAAAGTTAGCGTGGCGAAGCGAGTCGATGGCGTAATGACACCGCTGGCGCAGCCACAGGAGTTTCAGATCGTCGTCGACGGACAAGCCGGCATGTCCGCTACCGATCGCGTCGCGCTGGTAGATTTCCAGCAAAAGGTCGCGCGCCTGCAACGCGCCGTGCAGGGTTCGCTCGAAGCCGCCAACTCGCTGAAGCCGCGGCTGGTATTGATCAGGCGCGCGCTGCTCGAGACGCCTTCGGCAGGCGACAAGTTATTGGACGATGCGGCGGCACTCGACAAACGCACGAACGAAATCCTGCGTGCACTGCGCGGCGACAATGCCCTACGCGCACGCAACATAAACCTGCCGCCTTCGATTAGCGAGCGCGTCGGCGATATTGTCGGCTCGCAGCGAATGTCGACAGCCCGTCCCACGCAAACGCAGACGACTCAGTACGCAGCAGCGGCGCAGGAGTTTGAAGCGACGCTGTCGCAATTACGGCAATTGATCGAAGTCGATCTGGCGAGACTCGAAAAGCAGATGGAAGCCGCGGGCGCACCCTGGACACCCGGGCGGATTCCCGAATGGAAAGACCAATGATTCGAGATCAGATGGACAGAAGTTGCCTTTAACAATAAAGGTCTCGTCGGCAGGGCAAGGTGCCAACAGAAATGAACGATGGGAAATGCCAAATGAGAAATGGAAAATGGGTCGGCATATCATGCTTATTCTTGTTACTCATAAGTACTGCAGTGAGTGCGCAGGTTCGACCAACTCCCGACACCGCCAAAGGTCTGCCCACTATCGCCGAAAAAATCACCGGCATGCAGAAATTCCCCGGCTATTTCCCTTTCTACTGGGACGCGAAGGGTGGAAAGATCTGGCTCGAGATCGACAAATGGAATACTGAGTTTCTTTATGTCGAATCTTTGCCCGCCGGCATCGGCTCGAACGACATCGGTCTGGATCGCGGACAGCTGGGCAGCAGTTTCGTAGTGCGTTTCGAGCGCATTGGACCACGCGTTCTGTTAATCGCGGCCAACAACGCCTTTCGTGCGAACACAGAAAATGTTGACGAGCGGCGCGCCGTCAAAGATGCCTTTGCCGAATCGACCCTCTGGGGATTTGATGTGGCCGCCGAAGAAGGAGGCCGGGCCCTGGTCGATGCCACTTCGTTTTATCTGCGCGATGCTCATCAGGTTCCCGGCACCCTGCAGCGTGCCCAACAAGGTACTTTCCGACTTGACCCGACACGCTGTGCGTTCTACCTCGCTAACACGAAAAATTTTCCGCGGAACACCGAAGTCGAAACAACTCTGACCTTTGCCGGCGACGAGCCGGGACCGTATGTGCGACAAGTCGTACCCGCACCCCAGTCCATTACCGTGCGCGAGCACCATTCGTTCGTTGAGCTGCCGCCACCAGGGTTCAAACCCAGGGCTTTCGATCCGCGTGCCGGCTATTCCGGTATCAGCTACCTGGATTTTGCCACGCCGATTAGCGAGCCAATCAACAGGCGCTATATCTCCCACCATCGCCTGCAGAAAAAGGATCCTAACGCGGCGGTGAGCGAGGCCGTAAAGCCAATTGTCTATTACGTCGATCGCGGCGCGCCGGTACCGGTGCGCTCAGCATTGTTGGAAGGGGCGCGCTGGTGGAACCAGGCCTTTGAGGCTATCGGTTACAGGGACGCTTTTCGTGTCGAGCTGATGCCGGCAGAAGCAGACCCGATGGACGTTCGCTACAACGTCATACAATGGGTGCACCGCTCAACTCGCGGCTGGTCTTACGGCGCATCGCTTGACGATCCTCGCACCGGCGAAATCATTCAGGGCCGAGTCAGTCTCGGTTCACTGCGCGACCGTCAGGATTTTTTGATTGCCGAAGGCTGGTTGGCGCCTTATGAAAAAGGCAAGGCACAAACTGCGAAGATCATGGAGCAGGTCGTCATAGCGCGCCTGCGACAACTGGCTGCTCATGAAGTCGGTCACACACTCGGACTGCAACACAACTATGCGGCGAGTATCACCAACCGCGCTTCGGTGATGGATTATCCGGCGCCTTTCGCCAAACTTGGCGCTGATGGCGTACCCGATCTTTCGGAAGCCTACGCGCGCGGGATTGGTGAGTGGGATAAAGTCGCTATCGCATACGGCTATCAGGATTTTCCAGCGGGAACAGATGAGAATGCGGCGCTCGATGGAATCCTGGGCCAGGCGTTTGCGCGCGGTTTGTTGTATCTCACCGATCAGGATGCGCGGCCCGCCGGCAGCTCCAGCTCGGTAGCGCACCTGTGGGACAACGGCAGCAATGTGCTGGACGGTCTCGCCAATTTAATGAAAGTGCGGGCTGCCGCGTTGAAACGATTTGGCGAAAACAATATTCGCGAAGGCGCGCCGATGGCGACGCTTGAAGACGTGCTAGTGCCGCTTTACATGGGCCACCGCTATCAGGTCGAAGCCGTTTCGAAATTGATTGGCGGCCAGGATTACACGTTTAGCTTGCGCGGCAAGGGGGATCGCAATCCGCAGATCGTTGCGCCGGAAGAGCAGCGACGGGCGCTCGCTGCGGTGCTGGATACTCTCAAACCAGAAGCATTGGCACTGCCTGAATCTTTGATTCGTTTGATCCCACCGCGCCCGCCCGGTTACGCGCGCACGCGCGAAGACTTTCGCATCCGCACGGCGCCGAACTTTGACGCACTCGCGCCGGCCGAAGCGGTTGCCGATCATGTATGCGACTTTCTGCTCAATCAGGAACGCGCAGCACGGCTAGTTGAATTTCATTCAAGAGACGCGCGTTATCCGGGCCTGGCTGAAGTCCTCGACAAGATCATCGCCGCAACCTGGAAAGCGCCCGCCGGCAATGGTTATCACGGTGAGATTCAACACACGGTGAATATGGTGGTGCTGTTTGATTTGATGTCGCTCGCTTCCGGTGAACGTGCCTCGAATCAGGTGCGCGCAGTTTCAGAACTAAAGCTTGACGAATTGAAAAGCTGGCTGATTGCCCAACGACGCTTCGCGCAGGATGAGAATCAAAAGGCATTTCTCTACTATGCCGCTGAGCAAATCAAGCGTTTCCAGGCAGACCCAAAGAAAATGAATCTCACGCGGCCCAACGATCCGCCCGACGGCCAACCGATCGGCACTGATTGGTGGGGCCAGTTGGACTCCAACTGGGAATGCGCCATGCCCTGAGTTTTGTGTAGGCGTTTCCGAGTAGTGCTCCGTTAGCGTGTTGCTGAGAAAGAAAGGACGGCCGGACGACGAGTTACTGCGAGGCAATGAGGTCAGAACCACCTGCGGTAGCGGGTGGGACTGCTCCCGAACAAGAACGCAGGGCAAACCAGAACCTCTCGGCGGTATTGCTGCTCCAACGACAACCCACCCGCAACCGCAGGTGGAACTGACCTCATT